>JAVRCJ020000018.1:0-175962 GCA_034530875.2 Nostoc sp. DedSLP01 | reverse complement strand
TACCTGTTCGTAGGTCATTTATGCTACCCAACTCTCACTTACTTGTCCCATGCATCTAGGACTTTTGCAAGAGGTCTAATGATAAAAGTTGCGATCGCCAAAGCTGGGGCGTAGCCCATCGCATAGTATCCCGCCAGAAATCTTGTTTTAGAACCAAATAGTGTTGATTTCCGGCTTTGATAAAACCTTAATTTAACTTTCACAAGACTTTCAACCCTCACAACCAGTGGTAACACCATCAAGCTTGACGGCTTGTCATATTAATGTAAAGTGCTGTTTTCCAAAGTTGGAAAATTAAATTCCTTAAACTGCAACACGCACTCAATTGATTATTTGTATCCTAGTCTTAAGGCATAAATTTTAGCTTTAATCCAATGAAGGATTAATTTTTGACCAGAAAAAAATTAGACTCTTTGTACTTTTGGTAGGTTGAACAAATATATTCAAAAATAAGCCAGTTATGAACCGAGAGCCAAAGCAAAGTTTGCAAAAATTTTTAGTCGTTGATGACCACGAAGCTATTCTTCAAGGTACCATCCCAGCTCTCAAAGAGAAATACCCTGAAGCACAAATCTTAGTAGCTCAGGATGCCCAAACTGCATACCAGCAATTTGAACGCTACCACCCAGACTTATTAATTGTTGATTTATGTTTGCCAGAAAAGCCTCAAGCTCCGGCTCAGGTTGAGGTTGGAATGCAACTGATCGTAACTTTGATGTCAAGCACTCTCGCTCCTAATTTAGTGGTGCTAAGTACCAATGTTAAACCGTTGGTGCGCCTCAAACCGATAATTAATGCCTATGAAGGTGGCTTTGCAGCGATGGATAAATCCTTGCCAATCCGCGAAATGTTAAAGCTTGTGGATTTGGCATTGCGCGGTTCTATTTATTTATCTTCAGAATTGCGATCGCGCCCAGAATTTGACCGAAAATGGATTGAGGTACTAACCCTCAAATATGAAGAAGGATTAACAGATAAAGCGATCGCTCAAAGGATGAAGTTGAGCGATCGTACTGTACGCAACTATTGGATTAGACTACAAGATTCCTTAGGGGTTTATGACGAACCTGGTAAAGAATTAAGAATTCAAATTGAAATTGCAGCTAGAAAAATCGGATTAATTAACTAATGAGATCGGCATCTTCAACTAAAAACAATTTATGGAAAAAAGTTTATGAGGAACTGAAACTTTGGCGAGAAGTCATCCTGCCAGGATTTTCAGTTGTGGGATTAATCCTACTTGTTCGCTCAATCGGATTATTACAATCCCAGGAGTGGCTGGCTTTCGATCAATTGCTACGGCTGCGACCTAATGAGGCTGTCGATTCGCGGGTGGTAATTGTGGGCATTGATGAAGACGATATTAACTATGCAGGCGGGTTTCCCATACCAGATAAAAAAATCGCCCAAATGTTGAACGTCTTAAATAGTTACAAACCCAGAGTCATTGGTCTTGACCTGTTCAAAAATAAAGGTAATTCTGCTGATAGCGAGCTTCCATCTGTTTGGAGAGAGAATCCAAATCTCATCGCAGTTGAAGTAGCACTAAATCAAAAGCAATCTTTTAATGTTAAACCGCCACCTGAGTTACCTCCCGAACGAGTCGGCTTTGCAGATACCATAGTAGACCCAGATGGAAAGCTGCGGCGCAGTTTAATAGCAAGTAAAACCCACACCGGAGAACTAAAATATTCCTTACCTGTGCGTTTAGCGCAATTCTATTTGCGCGAACAAGGAATAGAGTTTGCTCATGGCAGTCGCTCTTATGACCCTATTAAGTTCGGTTCCGGCGAACTCGTCAGGTTTCTCCCCAATTCTGGGGGATATGTAGGAACTGATGCCAATGGGTTTCAAGTCCTATTGAACTTTCGCTCTCATCCCCAACCTTTCCGCACCATATCTCTTAGAGATGTGCTGAATAAAAAAATCGATCCTAGTTGGATTCGCGATCGCGTTGCGATCGTTGGCATGACTGCTGCTAGTGTTAAAGATAGTTTTATCATCTCCGCAGTCAAAAATACCCTCCACACCACCGCTTTAGGAGTTGAAGACTCTACTAATCAATACCAATGGATTTATGGTGTAGAAGTTCACGCTCATACCACGAGTCAAATTATTAGTCATGTTTTAGACAGACGACCCCTGTTAAAAGTATGGCCGGAAATTTGGGAATATTTATGGATTTTAGCTTGGGGTTTACTCGGGATAATTGTCGGTTTAATCCTCCAATCTCCTAGTAAGACTTTGTTGAGCCTTGGTGTAGCTGGTATCGGACTCGTCGCAATTTGTTATATTTGCCTAGTTGCAGGTTGGTGGATTCCTTTAGTACCAACCTTGTTAGCTCTGACGAGTGCAGGACTGACGACATTTTTTTTTGACCGAGATTTAAGAGCGTTACTCGAACAGCGCAGTTTAACCCTCAAGCGCTCTTTTGAAGCAATTCATAACGGGCCTTTGCAAAGTCTAGCTGTGATTTTAAGAAATCTGGGCGAAGAAGAGATCGAACCTGAAAAATTGCGATCGCAACTCGAACAAATTAATCGAGAGTTACGAGCTATTCCTGAGTATCTCAGTCAAGAAATGCTCAGTCGCAATCATATTGTTTATTTAGAGGGAAATGAAGTTCTCGATTTGCAAACTCCAATTTCGGAGATGCTTTATTATGTCTATGATATTACTTTAAAAAGAAATTTTCAAGGATTTGCAACAATCCAAAGTTTTATTCCTCCTAATTTTGAACCATTAGAAGAATGTAACTTAAATGCCAACCAAAAGCGAGGCTTATACCTTTTTTTGCAAGAGGCTTTATGTAATGTCGGCAAACATTCTCAAAGAGCTACTCGCCTTGATGTTGTTTGCACGCGATCGTCGCAGGAGTATTGCCTAAAAATAATTGATAATGGATTTCCAAATCTATCTAAAAACCATCAGCGTGGCGGGCAAGGAACGCAACAAGCTCAAGATTTAGCCCGACAATTAAGAGGCAAGTTTCGGCGATTTTCTCACTCTCCACAAGGTACTGTCTGCGAGTTGACTTGGCCGATAGCAGGTAGTTTGTGGCAACAATTTTTGTATTTAGGTAATTGGAAACTTCGCCCTCACGTTAAATTACGATAAAAAATCAATCAAAATTGTAGTCAATTCAGCGGTATGGCTATACAAAAGTCCATGTCCGCCTTGTTTAATAATTTTGAGTTCTGAACCAGAAATTCTGTTATTCAAAATCTTACTATTTTCCGGAGGGATTACGGAATCACTATCTCCAGTAATGATTAAGGTAAGTGCTTTAATACCTTGCAGTAAATTACAGGTATTGTGACTAGCGTGCGCCTGTAATAGCCTTATCAAACCATCTTGCTGACTGTGATAAAATGAGGTTTTTTTGAAAAAATCTTCTAGTTTTTCCCGGTTATTGGAGATAGATAAGTATGATTCGGTAAAAAGAAGCTCGAATAAATCGCCTTGATTATTTGGGTCAAAATCACTACAATTTCCACCCGCCATTGTGCAGATCAATATCAATTTATTTAGCTTGTTAGCATGTCTCAAGGCAAACTGTTGAGCAATCATACCACCCATACTGCCGCCAAGAACATGAGCTTGTGCTATTCCTAGAGCATTAAGCAATCCTGCTACATCATCTGCCATATCAGCAGTCGTATAATTATCTGTTGACTTACTTTTTGTGCGTCCAGAATCGCGGTTATCAAACACAATGACTTGATAATGTTTCGCTAGTTCATCAAGGAACGCATCCCCCCAATCTAAAAGGCTGAAGCTTAAACCCATAATCATTATTAGCGGATAACCACTGCCTTTTACCTCGTAGTAAATGCTAATATCTCCAACTTGAGTTTCTGGCATTTCAATATCCTCTTACGATCGAAAATCGTTGTAAGCGCACAACATTAGACTTTTTACAGAAATGGGGAGAAAGGGGAAAACGAGGCATTTCCCCTTTCTCGCCATCTTGCAAAACTATTTTTGCAATATGTCTATTGTTGTGCCCCTACCCCTCGGTTGGTAACTGCGGAAAGGGTTCCCCGGCTTCAGGCGACTAGCGTGCGGTTTTTACCGCCGATTTCACTTGATGTTTTGATTGACTCGGAATAGGTTGGTTGGATCGTACTTCTTCTTAATCGCCAGCAGACGCTCGTAATTGTCGCGGTAAGTAGCTTGGATTCGCTCTTGACCCTCCTCCATCATAAAATTAACGTAGGCTCCGCCACAGGAATAAGGATGCAATGCACTCCAATATTCTTTTGCCCAGGTAGTTATCTTGTCTGTGTTTGCGGGATCTGCATCGATACCAGCGAAGATTGCTGACCACTTTGCCTCACGGTAGCTGAAAGCTGTATCGTTTTTGCCGACTCGATGTGCTGCGCCATCAATTGGATATAAGTGCATAGTTGACAGCAACGTTGGGATCTGCGAACCATGTTTGAGATGTAGGGCGATCGCTTCGTCGCTCAACTCTTTGACAAAATCCCCCTTCCAGTACCACTGCAACCCCGATGGCATTAGCGGATCGAACATACTCTGCAAAGCCGGATAGGGTATTGAACCAATGTGTTCAAATGCTGGGGCAAGGTTGCGAACCGGTCGGAATGCTTCCTCTACTTCTTCTGGCGCTCCCGCATAGCACCAAATAATGGCGCACATTGTCTTACTATGCAGGTGTTCTGGGAATGGCGGCCCTGGTGGTACTTTCAGCAAGGCAAAGAAGCCATACATATCTTCCGGTTGGTTGATAATAAACTCCCGATACCACTGCATGACCTCGACAGTTCGATCCAAGTGCCACAGCGTCGGGCCAGCATAGACAGTATTGACTGGGTGCGCTCTGAACAAGAATGAGGTGACAACGCCGAAGTTACCTCCTCCGCCACGAATCGCCCAAAACAGATCTTCATTTTCTTGGGCGCTGGCGGTCACAAAACGACCGTCTGCCAGCACTAGGTCTGCCTCTAAGAGATTGTCAATGGTTAAACCATACTTGCGAGTTAGATAGCCATGTCCGCCACCCAAGGTCAACCCAGCAACGCCGGTAGAAGAGATAATCCCACTAGGTACAGCTAGACCAAATGCATGGGTTGCACTATCCACATCTCCCCAGGTGCAGCCGCCTTCAACCCGCACTGTACGCGCTATAGGGTCAACACGAATGCCTCTCATGGGTGAGAGATCGATAACCAAGCCATCATTACAAATTCCCAGACCTGCGCCATTGTGACCGCCGCCTCGAACTGCAAGGAGCAGATTGTGTTCCCGAGCAAAATTTACAGATGCGATAATATCCGCCACATTTGCACAACGTGCAATCAGACGGGGGTGTTTGTCAATCATGCCATTGTAGACCTTGCGGGCATTGTCATAGCCAGTATCACCAGGACACAACAACTCACCGCGCAGGCTTGCCATCAATGCTTTTAGTGCTTCTTCAAAAACGGTTTCTTCACGTGTGATGGAGTTAACCATAATTTTCCTCCTGAGTTACATCTCATTAAGTTGAATGCCAATTCGCTAGATTGTTAAGTAATATACGATCGCAGATATAAAGACCGACTCTTTCAAAGATTTACTAGTAGGATTTTAGAGCGAGTTGTAGCTGAAAAAGTTTGCATAATGTTAATAGTTTTGAACTAAAAATACTGCTATTAATTATGAATCAGTCCGAACAACTCTCTTTCCAGATGCGTAGCTTTATTCTTCATATTTAGTTTGGTAAACTTTAGTTGCACGCTCTGTAATTAATATTTGCAATTGGCGATCGCTCCTTTATTTATCGATTCAATTGGTTATTTCAATAAATACGTCAGGATAAAAATATGTTAATTGCTATTTGAAGTAAGGTTATCTTGTAAAATTCACAGGTATAGTCTCCCTTATGCCATCATGCAACGCTTTCTTTGCCGTATCCGTCGCATTCAGGCACTTCTATTTTTTACAACACTAATTTTATGCTCGTGGTTAGCGCATCCCTCCCTAACAACTGGGCATCAGGTAATCGCAGAGATAGCAACAGAGCAATCGTCAGATTTAACGCAGTGGATACAGCAAGGGCTAAAGTTATACCAAGCTGGCGATATTCAAGGGGCGATCGAATCTTGGCAAGCAGCCCTCTCTAAGAGACAGGGTAACAGCGATTCTGCTGAAGAAATCAATGTTCGGACATACCTTGCCAGAGCATACCAACAAGTAGGCCAAATATCTGAAGCGATCGCCGAATTAAAACAAGTTATTGCCTACTATCGTCAAACACGCGAGCTAATAAAAGTAGAACGGATGCTGACAGAACAGGCTCAACTCTACAGTAGCTTGGGACAGTACCGCCGCGCAGTTATCATTTTATGCGGTCAAAATCAAAGCAATGCAACTTGTATTCCAGATAGTGCTATAGAAATTGCTCGGCAACAGTCAGATTATCTAGGTCAAGTGGCCGCTTGGGGTAGTATGGGAAATGCTCGTCGTCTTCAAGGCCAGTACGAAGAAGCTATTGAAGATTTTCAACGCAGTTATGAAATTGGCAAGCGCATCGATAACCAAACTTACATTTTATCTACCCTCAATGGTTTAGCTAATACTTACGTTAACCTGGCTAAAGACAATCAACGTCGTGGCGAATTTGCTGATGAGGTAGGCGATAAGAAAGCTGCCGAAGAATTTCAGCAATACACTGTTGTTTATAATCAGCAAGCTGTGCAGTATTTCGAGCAAAGCCTGAATCTAGCACGTAGCCAGAACGATAAAGTTAATGAATTGCGATCGCTATTAGGTTTAGTTGGGCTTTATCGTTATCAAAATTCTCAAGATAAAACCATAGTTAACAATACACTACAGCAAGCATTAGTCGTATTGGAACAATTACCCGACTCCCGTGATAAAGCATACACGGCGATTCAACTTGCAAATCTTTTACAACTCGTTAGCCAAAACAGCAAGTCAGTCAATATCGACCCAGAAACTCAATGCTTGAAGTCAGAATCGTTACCTAAGTCTGTGGAATTACTTGACAAAGCTGTGACAATTAGTCAAAAGATCCAAGATCGTAAAGGAGAAGCCTTTGCCAAAGGTCGATTAGGACACATTTATGAATGCAGTCACGACTATCAACAAGCTATAAATTTAACTCAACAAGCATTACAAGCATTAATTGGTAGTGTTGCTGATGAGAAGCAGAACCTGTACTTGTGGGCATGGCAGGCGGGACGCATATCAAAAGCTGTAGGTCGAGTCAAAGAAGCAATTAATTTTTATGAAGAATCTATTGACAACCTGAAAAAGATTCGCGCTGATACGATGGTACAACAGCGAAATTTACAGTTTGACTTTCTAGACAACGTTGAACCAATTTATCGCGAGTTGCTAGAGTTACGCTTAGAGCAAACTAAAGGTCTTGTTAGAGAATCAGATATTCAACAGAATTTAGAGTCAGTACTTTTAATAATAGATGAGTTAAGGTTAGCAGAACTACAAAACTATTTAGGTAATAATTGTGATTTAGTTCTGATTCAGAAACCAGTGGCACTAGTGGGAAAAAAGACTGCCGTTTTGAGTTCGATTATTTTAAAAGAAAAGCTGGCGATCGTTCTTACTTTAGCTGATGGCAAGGAAAAATTTAAATCAAAAGTTACTTGGGTTCCTGTTAGCGATCGAGAAGTTAGAGAGATTATCAATGACCTACGAATCAAACTAGAAAAACGCTCTGACTTAGAAAATAGTTATCAAGCTAGAGCGCAACAATTATATGACTGGTTTATTCGACCTTTTATCAAAGATTTAGAAACTGAGAAAATTGAAACTTTAGTGTTTATTCAAGACGGAATACTGCGGAGTATTCCTGTAGCTGCACTGTTTGATGGGAAGAAATTCTTAATTGAAAAGTATGCGATCGCCTTTGCGCCAGCATTGACTCTGACAAATCCTCAACAGTCGAACCCAACCAAATTACAGGTATTAGCTTTTGGCTTGACAAAACCGGCTGTTGTCGAAACAGACACGGGTTCTAAATTTTTCGAGCCGCTGACACAAGTACAATCTGAACTGCAAACAATTGCCACAAGTTTACCCAAAAGTAAGAGCTTACTCGATGAAGACTTTACACCCGAACGTTTGCAAAAAGAGTTAAAAGAAAATACTTATCCAATAATTCACATAGCGACTCACGGCAAGTTTGGGATTAACGACGGAGAAACTTTCTTAGTAACTGGAAAAAAAGTTGCAGCAAATACTAAAAAATCACTTGCAACTGAGATTTACAATGAAAAACTGACACTAAATGACCTTTACGAACTTATTAATAGCACTCGTGGGAAAAATCAGCCGATTGAGTTACTAACTTTGACGGCTTGCGAAACAGCGGTAGGTAGCGATCGCCAGACTCTAGGTCTGGCTGGTATTGCGATACAAGCCGGTTCTCAAAGCGCCATCGCTTCTCTATGGAAAGTTGATGATGCAGCAACAGCGCGATTAATAGCCAAATTTTATCAAAGTTGGCATAGCGGCATGACTAAAGCTAAAGCTTTACAGGCGGCTCAAATAGCTTGGTTGCAAGGACATCAGGAGCAACTTGAAAGTCACCCAGGATATTGGGCACCATTCATTCTCATTGGTAACTGGCTTTGATTGTTGCATCTTGTAAAAATTTCGTACTTTTATAGCAGGAGGCAGGAGGTAAAAGTATTACTATTCCTAGCATTTAAGCTTGTCATTATGTCCTAACATCTCTGGCTACCGCTATACCGTGCAAAGTCTTTATCAAACAGAATTCAGGCGTCATACCGTTTCACTTTAAGGTTGATACATTTAGGAGGCAGTGACGGGTACGTAGGGGTGTCCCCAAGTGGAGCAACTGCCGTGCAAGCAGTTCTTGAGCAGAGGAAGAAAGAAAAATGATGCGCGGCTAAGCCGTGTCCGCGAGCGTTTTAATTCTGAATTCTGAATTCTGAATTCTGAATTCTGAATTCTGTATTCTTCTTCAACAAAACTCATTTATCTTAGCGCTGCAATTTATAGATTTTACTATTTGTTAGTGCTACTGTAGTTTGTTCTTGTGATTGTGCTTTAGTTTCAGTTACTACCTCTTCTAACAGAGACTTTCTTAATTCTTTGAGATTTCGATCGTCTTTTGAGGTTAAAGCAATTTCTAAAGTGTTGTACCACAAATCAGCTTGGTGATAGAGATTTGCCCTAGTTAAAACATCATTGTTTTGCGAGAGTTGGTTTTTCAAAATTGCTGGAGTTGATATTACTTTCATTGCAGCGATCGCAAATGGATTACCTGAAGGACGATTAGCATCACACACTAATTCAACTTGCCAAAGGTACTTTTGACCAATCGCTAATTCTAAACTAGGCACAGATAAAACTATAATTCCGGGAAAACTTTTAAAATTTTCGTCTTTAATCTCTTTAACCAACTTAGACTGTTTGTTAGCTTCGTTATACTCATACAGCCGAAACTCCATCTGCCAAGAACTATTATCTTTTACAAACCAGGCAAATGTAGGATTATTTGCCAACGTTTGACCGTAACTTTGAGTAGGTGCAAGTAAGATAAGATTTGGGATATTACTTAACGGTACTTGTGTTTGAGTTTCGCATCCCCTAGAACCACCTGAAGTTCCTCTAGTCTGTGGTGGAGGATCGTCAGAATTATTGTTATTATCGCCTAACGCTGTTGTCGGCATTAATAGCAATAAGCTCAAGGTAATGCAACTACTAACGATGTTCCTCAAACTTTTGTGTAAAGGGCATTGTATTTGAGCCATATTCTTACCCGGTAAAGTTTTCCGAACCAGTCTGTTAATAATACAGATGATTTCACCTAAGTTATGCAGAGTACTTATGAAGTATTGTATTACAAAACCGAGATTTCTTATCCTAGTTCTTATAGCTCAAACAGCTTTAATGGCATCAAAATTTACGCCAAGTGCTTAAAGAAGTTCTTCTATGATTTTACAATAACTACCTTATACCAATCTGCATTCCGTAATACAAAATTAAAAAATTAAGATTTTATCTAGGTTTCAATATTTAAATCTATTACTAAATTTTATTTAATTGGTATTATTTATGCAGGTAACTATACAGTATCATTACATTATTTTTTAACAATTTGTTGGCTAATAATTTTACAAAGACTAGGAAACAAAATCAGTGCCAAATATAAGAGTCTGGTGTAATTAGTGGAGAGCTTGTACCCTTATTGGTTTTGGCACATGGTGTATAAAATACATTTTTTTCTACCGCAGATGGCAGGCTAGTTTTCGTCAATTAGCACTTTTAAAAGCGATCGCTTAGCTACACATTAAATTACTTTCGCCGCCACTTTACCTAAGTATTGGCTGCAAATGCTGGTAAATTCTGATGCGCGATACTTACAATTTTCCTTAACTTAGGGAAGTCATAATCAACTGTAGCGGTTCTCGTATGGGTGAGGTGCAGAAAATGGATACTGCTCATAAACTACGTCAGTTGCCACGCCCTTATCAAAGTTAATTGCATTATTTATGAGTTAACGTGCAATACCGTTGAGTTAAGCTTTTTTTCTCCCCTCTGACTTGTAAGTGGGGAGTAGGGGAAAGACCACTTTCATACTTGGTGGTGAAACTTGTTTCATCAGTACTGCCTCCCCTGGATATTTATTTGGAAGTCCCTTTTTTTAACGATTCGTCCGAGCAAAAGTATTACATTGTTGAGTATCCCCAGTTTCAATACCTTGCCTAAACCAGCGAACTCTTTGGCTGGAAGTACCATGTGTAAAAGATTCTGGTACGGCATAGCCTCTAGCTTGTTCCTGTAAGCGGTCATCTCCAATACTGCTAGCAGCGTTTAAGGCTTCTTCAATATCGCCTTTTTCTAGAATTTGACGCGATCGCTGTGCGTGATTTGCCCAAACCCCTGCAAAACAGTCTGCTTGTAATTCCAATCGCACAGAAAGCTGATTTGCTTGCGTTTGGCTGCTTTGGCTTTGCAAAGCTCGAACTCGGTCTGAAATTCCCAGTAAATTTTGCACGTGGTGTCCGACTTCATGAGCAATTACATACGCCTGAGCAAAATCTCCGGGTGCTTGATAGCGAGTTTTTAAATCGCGATAAAAACTTAAATCAATATATACTTTCTCATCTTCTGGACAATAAAATGGCCCGACTACTGAGCGCGTAAATCCACAAGCTGATTGCACTGCACCGGAGTAAAGAACTAACTTTGGATCTACGTAAGTTCGTCCGTTTTGCCGAAACAGGTCGCTCCATGTATCTTCTGTATCAGCTAGGACTACAGATACAAAATCTGCCATCTGGTCTTGAGGATTAGAGCCTCTTGATTGGGGCGACTCAGGGACAGGGCGATCGCTTGATGAAGGAGTTTGCTGCCAGATGACGCTGGGATCGCCACCCAAAAGGAAAACGATTAGCGATATGACTGCTGCGCCGATACCTCCACCCACAACAGGAGCAGAAACATTTATTCCGCGCCGATCTTCGACATTCGTACTCCTGCGACCCAATTGCCAACGCATAATTCTTGGTTCCCAAAGCGATCGAAAAGATAGTTGCAATCAGGTTGGATTAAATCTAAACCAGACCTTTAGCTATGCAATGAAATATTACCGTTCTCAGGCATGGATATCTTCTACCTACAGGTGAAGCAGCGATTAAGTATAGTGAACCTTTAGGAAGATTATGACAATTAATATTTCTAATTTAACTCAATCAAAAATTTTTTCTTAAAACTGATACCTGCCACTAACTAAGCCGACCCTCATCATTCAGTTAATTTTAAATATTAAAAATATAGTTAACACCCATACATAGTATATTAAGCCTCACTATACCTTTGGTCTTATTCATAAATGAATATATATTCTAGTTATTATTTCAGCAATTAGATTCATGCAATTGCTTATTTTTATCTCTTAATATTATTAAGTAACTTACAAATAGCAATCTATTTTTAGCTAATAAATTGGTATACTTTGTAAGTTAATAACTCGAACTCCCAGGAAATTACAAATCATGGAAAACACATTAATTGATAAAACCTTCCGCGACGACAATGGGAATATTGTTATAGCACAGAAGCCAAACTTACCACTTATTGTTTGGTTAGTAAGTGCTTTATTAACTTTAGTTTTTCCAGCTGGCACAATCAATACAGCCTTAGATGTAATTGCAACTGGCTCCTTGTTTACTTGGGCTTGGCTGGAATTATTTCAAGGCGTTAACTATTTTCGAAGAGCGCTAGGTCTTGCTGTCTTGATTGGGATTGTTGCCTACAAAATTTATTAATTAATTTAATATTTTTTGAGAATTATCTAACTCAATATTTTTTCTGAAGTCCCCCTAATGTCTCGATGCCATCGCCCATCTTCACCGAGACCGGGGATTTCGTTTATTCCTAAAGTTTTTCTCAAAGCTAAATAAGATTTACCTTCTTCTGTAATATGAAAATAGTTTTTTAAATCTCCTTCACTTTGTTGTTGAACTTTTTCAATACCTTTACCCACAAAATTATTGATAAATCCTATAGCTCGCAGATGATTTAGTTCTCTTCCTAAATCATCATCAAATTGAAAGTAATACTCTTCTGGAGAATTAAGCTTAATCAGATGCCTCAGTTCGTTACCATCAATCAAATATCGAACTAGAAATTGCAATGTTGCTGACTGTTGCTCCTGAAGCAAGTCAATCCGCCTTTGTTGGGTATTTAGTTCGGCTATTTGCTCATCTTGCAATTTATTAATATCATCCTGAACTTCTTGCCTGAGTCTCTTTAGCGCAATCCCCGTACCGGAAATTGAAATATCATCTATGCTATCTATCAAACCTGAGTTAAATAGCAAAATCAAACTAAATATAATAATTTCCGTATTTCCTATTCTCCGGTTTTGTTGAGGAATCGGGTTAGGAGTCAGGACGATAAAGAGTAAATACAATAATCCGATAGTAGAGGCTATCTTTAGCAGCCACCAGTTCATATTTCGCTTAGGCTTTTCTTTGTCTAAACTAGGGTTCAAACTTGTCGGTGATACTGGCTCTTTTAAAATATCCTCAGGTTTGTTAGCAGCTAGTTTTTTCAGAGTTTCTAGCCCTTTGTTAGTCATTTTTGTCCGCTGGTAGAATAGATTACTGTTTTACTCAACTAATAAATTGTTGTCAGCAACTCATACACCTGTGTCAAACTCAGTTGACAAAGGGTGAATCATGACTTTAGTAATTGCGAATTATTTTGCTCTTTTAAAGTCTTGAATTCAATAGCATCATGGCTGCAAAACAGTTGCACCTCACTACTATGAGCCAGAGATAACGCACGCAACTTTTGTTGATTAAAAAGTCGAGCCTTGCGGTCTACTTCCATAAAAGACTGATAGGCACGCAGTCCTGGCGTACAATCTCGTTCAGCAGAGCCTATTTCACCACGGTAAAAGTAAGCATCACCCGCATGTAAAAGCCAGCCTTGCGATGTTTGGATAGCGATACCTGCATGACCTTGTGTGTGACCGGCTAACGGCACGAGCAGAATTTCTGGCGGTAGTCCTTCAAGGTTGCGTACTGCTTTAAAGCCGAACCAAGGTTCGCCCTCTGCCTCATAAAACTTCCAGCGTTTTACCTCATCCCACTGCGACTGACGATAGCGTTGGCTTTGAATCAAACCGCGCCGTTGTCGTGCTGCTTCCATCTCAGTCTGCATCACATGCACGGTTGCTTCGGGAAAATCCTCCAACCCCCCAGCATGATCGAAATCAAGGTGGGTCAGCACAATATGACGCACGTCGCGTTTAGAATATCCGAGTTGCTCGATTTGAGCAAGCGCCGTGTATTTTTGCTCAAACTGGATGTTGTTCAAAAAAATGAAAAACGGGCTAAGGCGTGAGAATGGTGCTTGAACGTCACGCTGACCAAAGCCAGTATCAATCAACACTAATCCTCGGTCTGTCTCTATGAGCAGACAGTGACAAACAAGATGGGCTACTAGGCTGCGGCTGAAGCCATCAAAGAGTGGCCCGCCAATCGGACACATACAGCCACAATTGAGATGATGAATGTGCATAAAAAATTTTATTAAGCACTAGAGTAATCGTAACAAGTTCTTTTAATGCTGTTAGTCTGCCATTAGTTGAGAAGTTATCATATTTTAAATATTAGTCTTTAGGATGATGACTATTCATGCAAAGAATATTTTGATGGATTAAATTAAATTACAAAAGATACAGCAGTTTGCAAATAAATGAGGTACACAACTGGAGAATTGAATATATAAATTCTTCTTTTCCCTCCTGCCCTCTGCCGACGCTCGCGGACACGGCTTAACTGGGCTATCCTGCCTCCTGCCTCAAAATCATTAACTCTGTACCTCATGCAAATCAAAACTGCTGTAAGATGACAAGCTAGCCAAAAATAACATTATTTACGGCTTCGTTGGACTCTTGAAAATCAATTCTGACTTCTGAATTCTTCTTCAACTATTATTCAGCCTGGTATTAAAGTAGTGCTGAGAGTTACCCAATTACTTTTCAAAGCCTCTTGCATCACTAGTTCATTACTAAATGTTTGCCGCAGAATTCTTCCCTCATAGACTAGTCTGATTTGGCTTTGTGCAAACGGCCAAGGAGACACAACTACCGTATGTTGATGTTCTTTATCCTCTAAGGTAGTTAACTTTAATGTAGTTGTGCCATTAATTGTTGGTACTCTATCGATATGTTGTTCGCCAGCTTTGGCGATGCATAAAATTATAGAAAAGGTATCCCATGTTGCGACTAGTTTCTGATTGCGCGCGATCGCTTCTGATGTTACATAAGGCGCGTAGTACTCATCTTGTTGTAGAATATCGATAATTTCTTTTTGAAAAGTATATTCGTTGTTTAAAAAATTTTGCACGAGTTGAGCAGATTTAGGCGAGTTTTGCCAACTTGTGAATCTTTCATACAATCCTGTTCCGTGGAGTGAAACAAGTAACGTTACGTATCTACCTAAAATCAATGCTAGCTGTTTTGCACCTGACCAAATTTCTAGATGTACTTCAATTGGAAGTTCTGTAAATTTATAAGGATAGCCGGTTTCAGGATTGAGCGTAGGTTTTGGTTCCCATTGCAGCCAACCAATATCGTGTTGTTCTGCGCCAAGACAAACTTCTTCTTTCGGCGCAAATTCACCAAATTGCTCGTTTCCCCAAGCTCGTGCTAATTGTCCCGAAAGCCATGCATGATGTGGTTGAGTAATGCAAACCAGTCCAGACTTGGTTAAGCGATGCAGCATAAGTTGAAATTTAAATTTATTGCTTACCTTTTAAGTTACACAAAATTAAAGCTGATTCCCTATTACTTAAAGGTTAAATTCTTGACATAGATGGCCGAAAACAAGAAGGAAATCTTAAGGTCTGTTATAAATTTGATTAACATGATGCTTGAGATTACTAGAGCAAAATTTTGCTTTCTTTGTCTGTAATAATTGCGTCTTGCGATTAATTTCTTCATCGCATTTGCTACAGTACTAACATAACTGCTTTGATGTAGCGTAGCTTTCGAGCCTGCGCTACATCAAAGAGGTTACGACCAATACATGATGCTGAATCTAAAAAGTACTCAGCAGATTTGTCAGGAGATATCTTTGTCAAAAATCAACTTTTCTTTACCTATCTGGTTAAAACAGCACCGCACGATCGCGGGAGTTATACTACTTGCGATCGCCATTACAAGCTGCAATAATGCCAAATCACAATTAGCTTCGGCAAATAGCCCATCAGTTACCAATCAGATCGCGTCCAGTCCACCTCCATCCCCAGCCTCTCCCACACAAAACGCTGCTGATACCAAGCCTGAGCAAGAAGCAGTCCAAGTCATTCGTGAGTATTATAATGCGATCGCCCGTCAAGACTATAAACAAGCCTACTCAGCTTGGGAAGGAGATGGAGCTGCTAGCAAGCAGTCATTTGAGCAGTTCAAGCAGGGTTTTGCCAACACTGCATCGGTTGCTGCTGAAATTGGAGAACCAGGGAGATTAGACGCGGCCGCAGGCTCGTTATACATTGAAATTCCAGTTACTATTACTGCTGTCACCATTAATGGAACTCCAGAGCGATTTCACGGTAGTTACGTGCTGCGA
The DNA here is from genome assembly GCA_034530875.2 of Nostoc sp. DedSLP01. Taxonomy (GTDB): domain Bacteria; phylum Cyanobacteriota; class Cyanobacteriia; order Cyanobacteriales; family Nostocaceae; genus Nostoc. The sequence goes on along the minus strand of JAVRCJ020000018.1, from coordinate 159,856 downwards.
CGAGTCAATCAAGTTCCTGGCTCAACTCCAGAACAGCAAAGATGGCATATCTACTCCGCAAATATTACTCCAGCCAATTCAGCACAACCGCGTAAATAAGTTGTTCCACATTAAATAGCTATAGGAATCCGGTTTGATTTGGAGAATTTAGTTGTGTGGTGCGCTAAGCGCAGCGCAAGCGCGATAGACAGGGAATAGGGAATGGGGAGTAGGGAGTAGGACAGAAGCCTTGTCCGGATGTACTGTTTTTTTCACGCAATCAAATGTGAGTCCTATATAATCCCCTTGATTCATCAATAGAAACATAAAAACGCGTAGTATCATTATTTCAAGCCCCCGACTTCAGTCGTAAGGCAAAAATTACGAATTACGAATTACGAATTACGAATTATTGTGACTCCAGTAGATATTCTCATTCTCTCCAACGGCCCAGGAGAAGTAACAACTTGGGTGCGTCCAGTAGTCAAGGCGTTGCGGCAAGAACTAGGGGATGACCGTTCTGTTGTGAGGATTTCTGTAGTTCTATCCCCTTGTCCCCATGCTACTGGTAAAGAAGCTGCGATCGCTCTTTCTTACCCAGAAGTAGACAGAGTTCAAGCGGCAGAACATTTTTGGCAATTTTTGCTCTCGGGCAAAACATTTGATAATTGGGACTGGAGAAGCCGCGGTGTAGTCGTTTTCCTTGGTGGCGATCAAATTTTCCCCGTAGTTATTGGCAAAAAACTAGGATATCGCACAGTTGTTTACGCTGAATGGGAAGCTCGTTGGCATAACTGGATTGACCGCTTCGGAGTTATGAAACCCCAAGTTAGTGCCGGTGTTGCCCAAAAATATGCCCACAAATTCACTGTTGTGGGAGATTTGATGTTAGAAGCCCAAGCACAACTTATAACAGACGCGATTAATGACATCTCTACGGAGCATTTAATTGGTTTGTTACCGGGTTCAAAAGCGGCAAAATTAACTCAAGGCATACCTTTAATGGTAGCGATCGCCGAATACATTCATGCCAACAAACCTCAAACTAAATTTGTGATTCCTGTTGCTCCAACGGTCGATTTACAAACCTTAGCTAGTTTTGGCGATTCCGAAAAAAACCCTTTTGTGGAAACTTTTGGTATTAGCAGTGTTTCCTTAATCGTTCCAGAAGACGGAAAAAGCAAGCCATTCTTAAAAACACAGACAGGTATAACTGTAGAATTGTGGCAAGAAAACCCCGCACACAATTTATTATCACAGTGCAGCATTTGCCTAACTACGGTAGGGGCAAACACCGCTGAACTTGGCGCTTTAGGCGTACCGATGATTGTTTTACTACCTACCCAACAATTAGATGCAATGCGCTCTTGGGATGGTTTACCGGGTTTATTGGCAAATTTGCCAGGGGTGGGTTCCACCTTTGCTAAGGCGATTAACTGGGTATTTCTCAGACGCAAAGGTTTATTAGCATGGCCGAATATTTGGGCACAGAAAGAAATAGTGCCAGAACTTGTAGGCAAACTCCAACCGGCAGAAGTTGGAGAAATGGTCTTAGATTTTTTAGCTCACCCAGAAAAATTAGAGGATATCCGAGCCAACTTACGGCAGGTTCGCGGCGAAAGCGGAGCAGCCCAAAAATTAGCAAAGATTGTTAGTGAGGAAATTGGCAAATAAAGTATGGGGCATTGGGAGGTGTGGGAGGTGTGGGAGGTGTGGGAAGCATAAATTCTCTTTCTCCCCACACTCCCCCATCCTCCATTCCGCCCACACTCCCCACACTCCCCACACCTCTCTTATCTCTGTGCCTAATCAGAAGAACTCCCATTCCGTCGTCCGAGTTCAAAAATGCCACAACTAATAGCAGCGAGTATACCTAAGCTGATTCCCCAACTACGTCCTAAGCTGATTTCTACACCCCAATTCAATAAAGCCCCAGCTACCAGGAAAGGCAGAATGCTAAACAGTGAGGCGTAGAAAGCGTTTTGGGATTCTCTGGCTTTACGAGTTTTTTCAAATTCTGACTGGCTAGTATACAGCGATCGCTCTGCAAAGTTAAACCAGCGGTTAAGTTGCTCCATTACCCATTCACTGGCTTTGGAAAAACCCAGATATAACGCCAATGACCACAAACTCGCTCCAGCGATCGCGATCGTGTCTAATTCAAAGTGGAAAGGCAAGATGTCAGTCAGCATGTCTTGGGGAGTCCTGCAAGGGTCAACTTTAGCTTTTAGTAGATGCTAAAAAAACCTCTTGTGCAATTTTAAGCATAAACGTCAACAATATTTCAACTGCTTAACAACTCTCTCACTACAAAGCCTACTTCAGCCCCGTCAATTAGCTTGATTCAGAATTTCATTGTTTAAAACTTTTTTGACAGCTGCTATGTATCGAGCCAATGCGAGTAACAAAAAGCAAAATTATGCAACTCTGAAAATAAGTAATAACCGTTACTCTTATATTAGATATAATTTATACTTCCCTGGCTAAAAATTAGAAAATATTAGAAATTTATATTATTGGCTAATTTTTCATTTTTTATTTAAACCTAAAATCATCCAAGTTTCACAGGCAAAAGCTGTTATTATTATTGAGATTGCCTGAAAGTTGCTAACTTTTAAAAAATAAAAGTAAAAAACTTGAATTTTTTATCGGGATTCATAGCAATTTTATCTGAAAATTAGTAAATATAAATAATTTTGTTTAATTAAGGAATCAAAAAATGTCTAAGAGGCAACAAAGAGTAGTACTTTCTGGAGCCACACTATTAATATTAGGATTTTGTTTTGGAAGTTTAATTACTCTATTGCCTAAGCCAGAAGTAGCTAGAGCTAAAGAAGTTCAGCCCAAGAAAGTAGCCAGGGCAAATAGTTGGTTGGCAGCTTCTTTTCCTGTAGAAAACTTTCAAGCTTACACCTCTGGTTTTGGTTACCGCCCTTCGGCGACTGGTGGTTCTAATTGGGAATTTCATGGCGGCTTAGACATGGCTGCTCCCCAAGGTAGTTATATTCGTAATTGGTGGGTAGGTACAGTAATTAAAGTTGGTGACGGTGGCGCTTGTGGCTCTCATATAGTAATTAAATCGGGTGAATGGGAACACACTTATTGCCACATGGAAGGAAACGTGGAAACTGCATCCGGTAGCCGTTATTTCATTGACCGTGCAGGTGGAATTCAAATTTGGGAAGGTCAGCAAATACCAACTGGAGCCAGAATTGGTAGGGTAGGGATGACTGGACGCACTACTGGCCCGCATCTCCATTGGGGATTAAAATATAGCAATAATTATGTAGACCCTGCACTGGTTTTGCAAGCAATGTTTTCTCAGCAAAAAGTCTCCAGTAGAGGAAATTCAAGAGTACGCCCTCAGCAATCAAAAGTCGTAATTCAAAAATCAAAATTGATTCGCGATTCTGGTTATTAGTCACCAAAAAATTAGTAATTATTTTGGTTTGGATATAGCGTTTCTTGTTCTAATGAGAAGGTAGGGACGCAAAGCTTTGCGCACTTACAAATTTCTGTACTTGATTTGATTGGGTACTGCTATAATTCTGGATTCTGAGTTTTTCTGCAATAGTTTAGTTCTAGACGTTGCTGAAAATATGGAATCAATTTCATCATGGCTAGTTAATACCAATTCAATTAATGATTGCAATGCATTGTTGGGTGAAGTGAAGACGCGATTCATCGCGTCTCTACAAATGGTCTATTTGCTGCATTCTGGGAAATTGGTATAATTTTGCGCTTGCAAGAAAGACTAGTGAAGGTTTTTGTAATTATTCACATTCAAATTCAGCAACACCAAAAATCGTCTAATACTAAGTTGCGTTCAGAAATAGTATTCCTATTCCCTACTCCCTACTCCCAGCCCAAGTTACTATCTTTGATTGCAACTTGGTATAAGATTACGGTCTATCGCCTTTGATTGTTCCGGCGCTGAGGAGAAAATGGTTTTCAGCAATGGTATCAAATACAGGTGCAGGCCAGCGATCGACTACTTTTCCTAGAACTGACATTTCTTGAACCAAGCGGTCAAACTTTTCGGGGGTTAAAGACTGGGGGCCATCAGATAAAGCCTTAGCTGGATTGGGGTGAACTTCAATCATTAAAGCATCTGCACCAGCAGCGATCGCGGCCATTGCCATAGATGGAACATATTCGGATCTACCCGTACCGTGACTGGGATCTATGGTAATTGGTAGATGAGTTAGCGATCGCAACACCGGAATCACCGACAAATCTAAAGTATTACGGGCATATTTACCATCAAAAGTTCTAATTCCGCGTTCGCAAAGAATTACATTTGGGTTTCCCGACGCCAAAATATATTCTGCCGCCATCAGCCATTCGTCAATAGTTGCAGACATTCCTCGCTTGAGCAGTACTGGCTTATCTTGAGCGCCGACTTTTTTCAGTAGCGAGAAATTGTGCATATTCCTAGCTCCGATTTGGATGATGTCAGCTACCCGCGCCACTGCTGGTAAATCCGCAGCATCCATCAGTTCTGTCACAATGCCCAAACCCGTAGCTTCACGAGCTGCTGCTAACAAATCCAAAGCACTTTCACCATAACCTTGAAAAGCATAAGGCGAAGTACGAGGTTTGTAGGCTCCACCACGCAGAAAGTTTGCACCTGCGGCTTTTACCCGCTTGGCTGTTTCCACAATCATCGCTTCATTTTCCACCGAACAAGGCCCGGCGATCGTGACGATGGGATGATGTTCTCCGAAATAGACACAACCGTTAGGCGTAGGTACAACAACCTCGCTGGCTTCTCCATTTCTGAATTCCCGACTAACCCGTTTGAAGGGTTGTTGCACTCGTATTACTTGCTCAATCCAAGGGCTGGTCTCTTGGACTTGCAATTTATCGATGCTAGAAGTATCGCCAATTATCCCCAGCACAACTTTATGAGTGCCGATGCTTTTTTCTACTGTGACTTTCCAAACTTCACCCAGTTCTTGGCTGATACGAATGATTTCCTCAGCAGGGGTGCCGGTCTTAAGTACTATAATCATCTGTTTTTCCTTCCGTTGAATGTTGGGTGTAATACTCGTAGGGGCGCATAGCTAGCTGTGCATTGGAGTCTGAATTTCAAAATTTTTCGATGTACTACCTAGATTTTCGATCCCCCCTAACCCCCCTTGAAAAGGGGGGAACTAGAATCGAATGCCCCCTTTTTAAGGGGGTTGGGGGATCTAAAACCACGGTAAATTGAGTGTTTGAGCTTAAGTTGACACGTATGACAGCTGTGCATCCCTACTATTCGTGCAAAAATTGTGCAAGTTGTTCTAACTTTGTCCAAGCAGCGCCGCTTCGCAGAATTTCTTTGGCAAGGACAATACCTTTGACACAACCTGCAAAAATATCTGTTTCTCCATCAATGGCTTGACCAACTTGCAGCGCTAAGGCTGTATTTAAAGCCACCACATCCTGTTGTGCTTGAGTGCCTTTACCTTGCAAAACTGCTTGCAAGATTTTGGCATTTTCTCGAACATCTCCACCTTGCAAGGACGTAGTTGGTGCATAACTCAAACCCAGTTCTTGAGGATTGAGTGTTAGAGAACGTACTTTTTTATCTTGAAGTACCGCTATATCAGTGACATCAGCTAAACCAGCTTCATCTAGACGTTCGCGCCCGTAAAGTGCGATCGCTTGCTGGCATCCCAATTGAGATAAAGCTTGGGCAACTTCCTCTAATAAAAGCGCGTCATTCACACCAATAATTTGCCCTGTCGGTCGCATAGGATTTACTAAAGGGCCGAGCAAGTTAAAAACAGTCCGCACTTTCAAAGTTTTCCGCAAAGTAGCAACTGCTTTCAGCGCCGGATGCCAACCTGGAGCAAACAAAAAGGTGATTCCGACTTCATCAACTGCCGCTTGAACTTTCTCTGGGCTGGCATTGAGATTGATACCCAAAGCTTCCAACACATCAGCAGAACCGGTCTTGCTAGATGCAGAACGGTTGCCATGCTTGGCAACTTTTACCCCTGCGGCTGCGGCAACAAAAGCAACAGCAGTGGAAATATTGAAAGTTGAAGCACCATCTCCACCAGTTCCGCAGGTGTCAATTAGGGGGGTTGGGGATTGGGTACTGGGTACTGGTGACTGGGAAAACTCTTGCCCAGTCCCTAATCCCCAGTCACCAGTCCCTAGCCTTTGGGATTGTAAAACGCTGGCCATGCCTACTAATTCTTCGGCAGATATCCCTTTAGCTTGAATTGCAATTAAAATCGCTCCCGATAGCACATGGGGAATGGCATCTGTGAGCCAACCCTGCATTAGATCGGCAGCTTGAGAAACTGTTAGCGATCGCCGATTGAGCAATTGTTGTAATAAAGCCGGCCAGTTGTAGAATTCAGAACTGGCGGAAATATTGTCGGGTGGAATTTGGGTTACGGCTATCATATTTCTTATTGGGCATGGGGCATGGGGCATTGGTTATTGACTAATGACTAATGACTTTGGCGACAGTTTGCACATCTTTGTCGCCTCTGCCAGAGCAATTGATGACGATGCGGGGATTGCCTGTGAGTTGGGGGCAAAGAATTTCTAAATAGGCGATCGCATGAGCTGTTTCTAGAGCTGGGATAATTCCTTCTAGTTGGGAAAGTCTTTGGAATGCTTCTAGTGCCTGTTTATCGGTAACGCTGTAATATTCGGCGCGACTAACATCTTTTAAATAACTATGCTCAGGGCCAACACCTGGATAGTCTAATCCTGCACTAATTGAATGGGCTTCGATTACTTGACCGTCATCATCTTGCAGTAAATAGCTCATTGCACCGTGTAACACACCTATCTGTCCTTTTGTCAAGGTAGCGGCGTGTTTTTGAGTATCTACACCTTCACCTGCCGCCTCAACTCCGATGAGGCGTACAGAAAATTCAGGCAAAAACTCATGGAAAAGTCCGATCGCGTTGGAACCTCCGCCCACGCAAGCGAGTAAAATATCTGGCAGTCCTCCCCATTTTTCCTGGCATTGAGTGCGAGTTTCGCGTCCAATTACAGTATGGAAGTCGCGCACGAGCATTGGATAAGGATGAGGCCCAGCAACAGAACCCAGGATGTAATGAGTTGTTTCTACATTCGTCACCCAATCTCGAATTGCTTCGGAGGTTGCATCCTTGAGAGTTCCCGTACCTGCTTCCACTGGGCGAACTTCTGCACCCATTAATTTCATACGGAACACATTCAGGGCTTGGCGTTCCATATCGTGGATGCCCATGTAAATCACACATTGCAAACCAAAACGCGCACATACAGTTGCAGTTGCTACGCCATGTTGACCTGCGCCTGTCTCTGCAATAATCCGTTGCTTACCCATGCGTTTAGCTAATAACACCTGGGCTAAAGCATTATTAATTTTGTGAGCGCCTGTATGATTTAAATCTTCGCGCTTTAAATAAATTTGCGCTCCTGTGCCATCTGGTCTGGCATAGTTTGCTGTCAGGCGTTCGGCAAAATATAACGGGCTGGGTCGTCCTACGTAGTCCCGGAGTAAGTTTTGCAGTTCGGTTTGGAAACTTGCATCGTTGCGATATTGATGAAATGCATTTTCCAACTCTGTTAATGCAGGCATTAAGGTTTCAGGAACGTATTTACCGCCGAACTTGCCAAATCTGCCTAAAGAATCTGGTTGTCGAGTTGCAGTTTTGATGTCTTGTATGCTTACCACTGGTTAAAGTCCTTTCATGCTCAACAATTTTTGGGCGTTGCTGATTGAGATATGAATTTAGCGGGCTACGCCCCGCTTCGCTAACACGCAGAGGCGCAAAGTCGCAGAGAGTAGGAGTTGAGAAGAGTATTTCATATTCAAATTCAGCAATGCCAATTTTTGACTCTCGTTCTAACTTTTTAGAACTTATGCCAAACCTGAAATTTTGTTCACGTTGTTCGATTTTTGCGGGTTTCGTAGGTATAGCCCAGTTTTCTGTAATCCAAAACGTCTATAGGTCTAACTAAATCGTCAGAGTCAAACTTTGGTAACAGGGGCAATAAATTTCCTAACGCTGTAGCTTTGGGGGTAGACATACCGCCGTCCCAAGGCCACATTCGGTCTTTGAGATTGTGACCGTAAGGCTGATTTTTAGCAGGATAAAAATTACTACCTTGATGGCCGTTGTCTTGCCATTCAATCCAGAGGCGGTCTACGTTAGCATGATGCAACCAAAATACCGGGTCATAAGGCGAACTTGGTATATTGCTCATGGTACCCAGACCTTTAAACTTTATTGGTGTCGTACTCGCGTCTATCTGTACCCCACCGACTAAACCATGAATGTAGTTGTGTATGAATCCTCCTGATGTGACTTTTCCCTGCTCATCTACAGAAATAAATCCTTCCAAAGCAGCGCGAAATAGAGAATAGTCATTAAGAGCAAGGGCACGCTGAATATCTTTTTTCGGTAGAGGGTAAGCATTGGCAGGTGGCACTCGTAGAAAGCGTACAAGTGATGTACCTAAGGATGTTGCGGTATCCGGGTCAATGTTTAATGCTGGATTCATCACCCAGCCATTTGCCGCAGCAAAAGCCCCAGACTTTACAAGGCCGCCTGTAAATTTTCCTCGATCTGGAATTTTGATTGTTACTCCTTGACCGTTAGAACCAAGAAAGTCATCGTTAAAGATAACATCAAGTGCTTTGGGGTCAGTCCAATCCCAGTATGGAAGGCTAACATTTGGGTCTACTGCTTGCAGAGCTTGTTCAAATCTGCGAATATATTCTCGATGCCAAGGGAAAAATGCGGCATTTTCATGAGCGAGTTCTTGGACTGAACCATCAGAATGCCCTTTATGGTTATGAATCAAACGTGTTGCGCCTAGATGTATGGCAACGAATTGGTCGTAAATACTAACCTTGCTACCTACAGGAATTATTGTTTTTAAGGTTTTGATAGCCTTAACAAAGGCTTTTTTCTCTGTCGATGTCAGGTCAGTTACGTTCTTTCTGACAGTTACGCGAGCGTATTGCCCTGCAAAATTATACTCCCAATGATATTTGTATTGTTTGCGATCGATGCGATCGCCCGCAAAGACCGTAAGCCCACAGGCAATAACTAGAAGTACGCTATATATTAATATTTTGGTCGATTTTAGCAATAGTTTCATTTTCTTCATAAAACCAGAGGGGCAGAATAACTCTTGTACAGATACGACTTATCGCGTCTCTCTTGTACAGACAAGGGTTCATCGCGTCTGTACTTTGCTATATCCCGCCTCTTGAAGAGATGGACTTTCTGTAATGGCTGTTTTCAGTTCCCGGCAGAGTTGCCCAATAGCTTCCAATCTTTCAGTCGGGCTACTTTCAGCTAATTTTTTCACAAAAGCACTACCAACAATTACTGCATCTGCTCCCCATTCTTTTACCTGATGCGCTTGTTGTGCTGCTGAGATGCCAAAACCAACGCCAATAGGTTTATCTGTAACACTTTGCAACTCTGCAATTAAATCCTTTACGCGGTTTTGCAGTTGAGAACGTATACCTGTAACGCCTGTAACGCTGACAAGGTAGATAAAACCTTGAGATTGACGAGCGATCGCTGCAATTCTATCTTGAGAACTGGTAGGAGCTACGAGTAAAATTACTTCAATCCCAAAAGAGGCAGCAGTTTGGATTAATTCTTCTGCTTCTTCTAAAGGTAAGTCCGGTACTACCAAGCCTCGCACCCCAGCAACGGCAATTTCTCCTAAAAACGGCTTAATACCCCGGTACAAAATGGGATTGTAGTAAGTAAATAGAATTATCGGCGCTTTTAGATTAGGGCTGACAGTTTGCAACATCTCTAACACTTGCTCTAATTTCGTGCCTTTTTGCAAGGCGCGAGTTGCTGCTGCTTGAATCACAGGCCCATCTGCCAAAGGATCGGAGTAGGGAACGCCCAATTCGATGAAGTCAGCACCGTTGCGGTCTAAAATGCGTAAAGCTTCAGCAGTGGTTTCTAAATTAGGATCGCCGGCTGTGATAAAGGGGATTAAAGCACACTCTTGGCGATCGCGTAAAATTTGAAAGGAAGCAGAGATTGAAGTCATTCTGAAAAATACTTAGTGATTGGTTAATAGTTCTCGAATAATGAGCGTTTAGCAATTAGCAAAATTCTGCGTTTCTTTGCGTTTACTCTGCGTCCCTTTGCGTTTAAAAATAAACGCATAGGCGCTTCTCTACGAGACGCTACGCGAACGCCTTCCCGCAGGGTAGGAGCGCAAAGGTTTAATGGAAGTTTTGGTTAGAGATTTGAGTAATAGGTAAAGGAGAAGTTTGTCTTAACAAATTACGCACAGCTTGTTCTATATCGCTTTGTTTAACTAAAGATTCTCCAACCAAAACTGCACGGGCACCAGCTTCAGCGACAAGAGATAAATCGGCAGGGGTATACAATCCAGATTCGCTGACGACGGTGATATTTAAGCTTTGCAGATATTGTTGGCGCTGTGCTAAAAGTTGCTGGGTTATTCCTAAATCAACAGTAAAATCTTCTAAATTGCGGTTGTTGATTCCTAGTAAACGTAGGTTATCAAGCTTTAGCACTCTATCCAATTCAGCTAAGGTATGAACTTCTACTAATGCATTCATCCCCAAATTGTGAATTAGTTGCAAAAAGTCTTGCAGTTCTTGGTCTGATAAAATAGCGGTAATTAACAAGACTGCATCGGCGCCAGCTGTGCGTGCTAAATAAATTTGATAGGGGTCAATGATGAACTCCTTGCACAGTAGGGGTAATGATACTTGGTGACGCACAGCGCGTAGATTCTCAAAACTGCCTTGAAAGAATTTTTGGTCAGTAAGGATTGATAGACAAGCTGCACCGCCTCGTTCGTAAGCTTGAGCGATCGCAACTGGGTCAAAATCTGCTCTAATAATTCCACGGCTAGGCGATGCTTTTTTGACTTCAGCAATTAAGCTTGGTTGCTGAGGATTTTCTTGTAAAGCACTCAAGAAATCTCGTACAATCGGAGCTGCAATTAACTTTTGTTGCAAAAAAGCTGAAGACAATTCTTGCTGCATTCGTCTAACTTCTTGCTTTTTATGCAACACAATCTCTTCAAGAATTTTGCGATGAGCGATAACTTGGTTAATCATAAAATACTTGGAGGTGAGTCTTACGAATTACGAATTATTGATGTTTTTTCATCCTGGGTATATGCATTTACCACATTTTGAATGATTTTTAGACCGACTTCTTCTGATAAAGTCATAATTGATTCTGGATGAAATTGAACGGCGGCAATGGGAAGTGTTCGATGTTCAATGCCCATAATTACATCGTCATCAGAGACAGCTGTTACTTTGAGTTCTTTTGGTAAATGCTCTCGTATAGCAAATAATGAGTGATATCTACCCACTGCAAAAGATTTTGGTAAATTTTTGAAGGTAATAGAATCGGAACTGCTAACGAAAATTCGTGAGGATTTACCATGCTGGGGATAGATGAGAACTCCTAATTCTCCACCAAAAGCTTCAACTATACCTTGCAGTCCTAAACAAACTCCAAAAATGGGAATTTGACGAGAAACAATAGCACCAATAGTCTCCGAAACACCAAAATCACTTGGTCTACCGGGGCCGGGAGATAAAACAACTAAGTCGGGTCGTTCTTTATCGAATAATGAATCAGAGAAACCGTGACGCAATGTGGTAACGCTAGCACCAGTTTGGCGGATGTAATTAGCTAAAGTATGAACAAATGAGTCTTCATAATCTATTAGCAAAACGCGTTTTCTTGGTTTCAAGCTTGGTATGTTTTTGCTTAATTTAATAGAACTGGACTCATCTATTTTTTGATTTCTTTGCTTAACGCGACTAATTGTCTCAAATAAAGCAGCACCTTTGGTAATTGTTTCTTCTTCTTCTGCTTGTGGTATTGAGTCATAAAGAACTGTAGCGCCAACTCGCACTTCAGCAATGCAATCTTTTAATCGAATTGTTCGCAGGATTAATCCAGTATTTAAATTGCCATTGAAATTTAAATAACCAACTGCTCCCCCATACCAACGTCGAGGACTTTTTTCGTGTTGTTCGATAAATTCTATGGCTGCTTTTTTGGGGGCGCCGGTGACTGTAACTGCCCAAGTATGGCTTAAAAATGCGTCTAAGGCATCAAATTGCGATCGCAATGTACCTTCAACATGATCTACTGTATGAATTAAATGGCTGTATAATTCAATTTGGCGACGACCAATTACTCGCACAGAACCAGGTTCGCAGATTCGAGATTTGTCATTGCGATCGACATCAGTACACATCGTCAACTCAGCTTCATCTTTGTGTGAATTAAGTAATTGACGAATTTGCACTGCATCATCAAGAGCATCTTGTCCCCTACGAATAGTGCCGCTAATCGGACAAGTTTCTACCCGTCTACCCTCAACCCGCACGAATATTTCTGGAGACGCACCAATTAAATATTCTCCACCTAAATTAAAAATAAATCCATAAGGACTAGGGTTTATATCCTTTAAAGTTTCAAATAACTTGCTTGGTTCTCCTTCATAACTTTCAAAAAAGTTTTGACTAGGAACCACTTCAAATAAATCACCCCGGCGAAAATAATCGAGGGCAATCTCAACTTTTTTCGCATACTCACCTATAGCATGGTCAGCAGCTTGAGTTGGTACGAGATGCTTTCCGCGATAATCAACAGACTCACCTGTTCGAGGAAGATTCTTGGTACTACCATGCACGCTTTCAAATTCATATTCTAGGCGAAATGCACGTTGCTGATAGTAGTCAACAATTATTAATTCATCAGGTAAGTAAAGTACTAAATCTTGCTGGTCTTCAGGACGTTCTAAACGCTGGCGAATTTGCTCAAACTGAAAAACTAAATCATAACCAAACGCACCATACAATCCTAAATGCTCGTCTTCTTGGCTAGAAAAAGTATGTAGAACTTCCCGAACAACTGTAAATGCTGAAGGTTGTTTACTACGTTCTTCCTCAGCAAATAATTGTTTGGTAGGTTTAACAAATCCTATAATATCTGTGTTATTTCGGGTAACTTTCTCTAGTTGTTTTGATTGGTACAAGCATTCTAAAAGTAGTGGTAAAAGAACTTGCCCGCGTTCGTTCAATGCTCTCAAAGTGAAACCATTATCTTGTGTAGTCAATTCCAATGGTGGATTGACAAATCCAATTGCCCATCGTTTGTACCTTCCTGGATATTCGTAGCTACTAGTTAGTAAGCCTCCACGCTGAGAATTTAAGTGGAACAGAATATCTTCAAGAGCAGTGTTTATTTTCAGTTCTGTAATAGAGCGAGAAACACTTACACCGCCAAGGGTTTTGTAGGAACGTGAATCGAAAATCATAGGTAATTTCTCTGGAATAGTTGTTAGTCAACCGTTATTCACCAATCGTTAATTATTATTAATATTTATTTGTGGATAAAGAATAAAATTAGACTACTCAATGTCAATTTAAGCCAACCTATTCTCATCCGTAAAATATTTGTGAAAAATGTAATTAAAAAATTTTGCTTCTTATTTAAGGCTACTATATGCCAAGCAAATAATATATTGAATATTTTTTAGATTGGGTGTCAATTTATTCGCTTTTTATAATGTTTTATTGGGATATTTGTTCTCGACACCGCTTAAAAAATTCTTCCTCCATCAAAGGTAGTATATGATTATCTATCCTTAAGTATAAGTAAACTCTTATCTTGTAAAATAAAATTCCTCTAAAGCTCTTACTCTGCACCTGGAACGTCTCTGCACGAGCTAAATATTTACAATTATCTAAATACCCAATATTAAAAATTTTTTCTAAAAAAATATTCTGACTCTTTCCAACTCTTGAATTAATGCTTCTCTATCTTTCTTTCTTACTAATCTTGCCAAACGCTTATAAGTATTAGCTAAAGAGTTAATTGCTTCACATCTCTCCTCTGTAGCTAACATAATATCGACACATAAGTGAGAGTTTTGAGAAAACAAACGTTTAATACTATCAATTTGTTGCTGATAACTAGGAGTTGACATTAATAAACTCTGCTCTATATCAATTCCGGTTTCAGCTAAGAAAATTCCAAAGCTCAATCTACAAAAATGCTGCACTGCTTGAATAATTACCATCATCCGGTCGTGTTCTTCAGCCGTGCAAACAATTAATTCGCCACCTAGATTTTGAATCGAGCTTAATAGCCATTGAAATGCATCGTCGTTTCTAGCTGGACATATTACAAATTTTTGCCCTAAAAACGATTTAATATTCGGCCCGAACATTGGATGCAAACCCATAACGGGGCCTGAATGGTGTTCGAGCATTGCTTGAGTTGGCTGTGTTTTAATGCTTGTGATATCGCACAAAGCTGTAGTGGGTGCGAGGTATTTAGCTGCACGTTTGATAACATCAACTGTATATTCAATAGGGACGCTGACTAAAACTAACTCTGCCGTATTTAAGAGTTTCTCTGCATATTGCCAATCTTGATGTTCGAGAACGCTAACATTATGACCTAGTGCCGAAAATTGCTCTTTAAATAACCTTCCCATTCTGCCATGTCCGCCGATGATGGTGATTTTTCGGGGATTAACATGATTTGTTGCAGATTCAGGAATACCAACTTCTAATAATGATAGACGATCGCTAATCAGAGCGATCGCACTTTGGTCAGCGTTCATAAGCCAGTCCTATTATAAAGTCTGAGTCTTGACTGTTGACTGATAATTTAGGAGTTCTTATTCTTCCCCTGCCCCCTGCCCCTCCGCCCAGTCCCCAATTTTAAATATCAACAAGCGATTCTTTAGAACTCAATTCTGGTAAAATATCCAAGTCTGATGTTTTCTTGGCGATCGCATCAGAAAAGAGATTTTCATACCGATCTAAAGCTTGCTCGAAGCAATAATTTTCTACCGCAAACTTTCTTCCTTTTTGCCCTAATTGCGCTGCAACTTCCGGATGATTATATAAATCTAGTACCGCAGTAGCCAAAGCATCCCCTGACTCTGGCTCAACAATCATACCGCCACCGCTTTGTCGGATGGCTTTGGCAGCAGTACCAGTGGCGGGAACTGAACCTATAATTGGGCGACCGCTGGCTAACAGTAATGGGATTTTAGAAGGCATATTGAAGGAAATGATATTGCGCTTTTGCACAATCAAGCCCACATCTGCACCTGCTAACATTTGTGGTAGTTTTTCTCGTTGTTCCAATGGCAGCAGTAAAACGTTATCTGCACCACAAGCAAGACAATGTTGTTGCAAAACTTTGAGGGCTTCGGATTCTCCAGCGATGACAAAGGCGATTTCTTTGATATGACGCAAGCAAGCCGCTGCTTCTATTACTGTCTCCAAACCTTGCGTTAAAGCAATATTACCGGAATAAAGGACTACAAATTTATCGTTAAGTTTATGACTAGTTCTCCAAGAATTATTTTCCTTGGGAAAAGGACGAATAAAATTGAGATTCACCCAGTTGGGAATGCAAGCTATTTTATTCGCAGGTACATTTTTATCTATTAAATTATCTACAAAACCATCGGCAATGACGCTGATACTGTGGGTGGTTCGGTAGACAAATTTTTCTAATGCTTCCAGAATTCGGATCGTTGGCTTATTTTTAATTAGCCCAACACGCACGGCTGCTTCTGGAAGGATATCTTGCACATTCAACACTACCGGGCAGTTGTATAGCCAACCAAGTAAGATTGCAGGTAAGGAAATTAGTAGCGGCGGCACTGTTAAGAGAATTACATCAGGGCGCTGACCTTTAATCGCTTGTGGGAAACTTGTAAAGACAAAACTCAACTCTAAGAGTAGTCTGTCTATGAGGTTAGGTTTCGACTTAATTCGCAGGTAACAACGCTCAATGGTAACGCCATTTTTTTCTTCAGTAACGTATAACTTACCCCGATATTCATCGTAAATCTGGCGCTGAGGATAGTTAGGCATACCTGTAATCACTCGCACTTCGTGACCGCGTTTGACTAGTCCTTCTGCTAGTTCGGTCATCAAAGGTGCAATACCAATCGGCTCTGGATAATAGTTGTATGAATAAATCAGAATGTGCATCAAATTTTAATTTCCTGGAAGCTATTTGTAATTCGTAATTCGTAATTATAGTTGAGTGGTAGTTTTTGACTCTCCACTATTTTGGCGATCGCTCAATTAAAAATGAACGTGTCGGCTATTGTAGGCGTTTTAATTACGAACTACGAATTACGAATTATTAATTATTTAGCATTGCTTTTGCAGTTCTTTTTCAAGAGCGAAAGCTGATTTTTGTTGTCTATGTTTTCGCAATGTCATGGTAGCAGCTCCAAGTCCGAACAATGCTAGACCCAACGCCGCACTAGGTTCCGGTACTTGCGTCCTACCCTCTACGTTTAACACTTGAACGCGACCTTGGAAGAAATCGCCCACATAAAGCTTGCTATCTTTAAGGGCTGTGCCACCCGTCCAGTTAAATATACCTGGTGTCAGGTCAAGGGGGTTGCCAAAGGGACCGTCAGTTAATCCTGGAGGCGGGACTGGTTTACCTGATGCATCTAGGGCTGGTTTACCGTAGGAAGTCAAGAATTTACCGTTTTTATCAAATACCTGAACGCGGCTGTTGATAGAATCAGCTACATAAACATTCTCTTGGTCGTCCACTTCGATGCCAATTGGCTGAAGAAGCTGTCCAGGCCCGCTACCTGCTGAACCAAATGCCAACAGAGGATTACCATTTGGATCGAGAACTTGAACGCGGTTATTATATTGGTCAGCTACAAAGATATTTCCACTAACTGGGGAAATTCTTACACCTGCTACACCTTGGAATTGCCCAGGTGCAGTGCCATTAGTGCCACCAATGACACCAATTTGCTGTCCGTCAGGTGTGAATTTAAGAATTCTTTCGCCGTTAAAATCACCTACGTAAACGTTACCAGCTTTGTCAAATGTGACACCAGATGGTCCAAAGAAAAGCCTACCTTGTACGAGAGGGGTAAATTGTCCATTTGCAAAGGATCTAATAAAGTTACCCTGAGAATCGAATTGATTGATGCGGTTGTTGTAAACATCGCCTGCATACAAATCCCCTGTTACAGGATTAAAGTCTACAGTTGTTGGCTCGTCAAACTGTCCGGGTCCTGTGCCGCCGGAGCCAATTGCTCCAATATACTGACCGGTTGGACTAAATTTTTCAATTTTGTTACCGAGGTTGTAGTTAGGAGTACCATCCGGGTTAACACCGCGTCCGTTAGCTATGAGGGTATTCCCTTGGCTATCCACTGCTATACCTTGGGGAACAAAGAGTTGCCCAGGGCCAAAGCCAGGACTGCCGATACTTCTGTCAAAAGTTAATGTTACAGCCTTCGCTTGGGCAGTTGTTGCCAATACCGCGAATCCAGTACTGAGAATGCTAAGTGATAAATTTTTGACTAATCCCATGAGTTTTAAGTCGTGGTTGTATGAGTTATACTCGTTCCTAGACTAATTTCGTTCCCAGTTCCAGTTTGGGAACTCTCAAGTTTGGACTGCTACCTCGTGTTTGAAATGCAACTTTCTGTGTGAGGTAGCATTCTCTTTTCTCTAGGGGGTAGGGTGTGGGGTAATACTAATTCGCAATTCGCAATATTTTCTCTTCTTTCCCCGACACCCTACACCTTAGAAATTAGACAGTCTCTGCTTTGACTAGTAACTCTTCACCCAACTTTTGTTGGCGTTTGCGCTTGGCGATCGCACCAGTAGCGCCTAAACTAGCAAGTGCTAATAAGCCAGCTACTGAACCAGGTTCCGGGATTCTTTCTGCAACTAAACCATCCACCCGAACAACTCGCCCTAATTTCGGGCCGACGCCACGATTGGTAATATAAATTTTGCCGTCAGGGCCAATATCAATTCCATCAGCCGAATCTAGGCCTTCACCCGCTGCCACAAGTACTGTACGAGTGCCATTAGGAGCAACTTTAATCAGAGAACCAGGCAGATTTGTGATGTCACCCCCTAATTGAGAGGTATCGCTGAACTGTAAGACCAGCAAATTACCAAATTCATCGAAGGTTATGTCTGTGATGTGCGTAAACCCATCCAAATAAACTTCTGGCTTTCCATCTTTACCGATGCGGAAAATCCGCGATTTCTCTTCAGGATAAGGAAAACCAGTATATTCACTAACGTATAAAGCTCCATCCGGGCCAATTGCACCACCTGTAGGTACTGATTGAATTGCTATTTTTCCTCCTGGAAGCTCATTTAATAGCCCTGGTGGTAGTTGCAATCCTGGTGGCAAGTCGGACTTATTAATGATATTTTTGGGAATTCCAGTTGCTTGGACATCACTTCCGTCAAGTTTAACTTTGTAAGCAGTGTTTCCACCACCATCAATGACATAAGCACTATCGCCGTTAATAGTCAAATCGTAGGGATTGGTAACTATATCTCCACCATCTGGATTTTTGGTGATTTCATACTTGGCAAAGTCAAAAATACTATTGAGAGATCCCGTGTTCAAGTCAACTTTGTACAGTTGTGCTAGGAGTGGTGAATTTAAGACTTTATCGGGTGTTGATGGCGGGAAAGTAGCAAGTTGTTGTTGTGGAATAGGAAATTGAGAACCGAGTTGCAGTGTTGCTAAATCCCGGTTTCCTGGATAACCAGCAAACCCAGTCAGAAGATAAGCATTTCCCAAAGAATCGAATTGCAAGTCTTGAATACCCGCGCCTTGGTTGCCGCTTGGTTGTTCTGCTAGAGATTGAAAGTTATTTAATATACGCTGTACCTGACCATTTGATGTCACTTTGACGAGGGAACCACTGTTACCAGCACAGATAGGCTGAAATAGCGTACTCGGAGATGGCTGGCAATTTCCATTACCTCCAATACCCGGTTCTGCTACGTAGAGAGTTCCATCAGGTCCAAAGCTAACACCTCGTGCATTACTAACTCCATCGACAATTGTCGTTAGACTTGCAGCTTGTACAGATGGTATTCCACAAATAGCAGCAAAACAAAATGTTACAGATGTCAGAGCAAATGACTTGAGTTTCATACCTTTAGAGATTGAAAATTAAATAATTTGTTTGTGGAAATTTTTATCAAGAAGAATTCAGAATGGGCTACGCCCCGCTACGCTAATAGAATTCAGGAGTCAGAATTTAGAATTCAGAGTTAGTAAGGCTTTGGGGCTTCTTTTTTGTGCAACCAAGCAGCACCCAAAACAGCGATCGCTAATACACCTAAAGCAGAACTCGGTTCTGGAATAGACTGGAGATTTTCAACTTTGAGGATTTGTCCTTCACCAGGGCGATCGCCGCGATTGGTAATGTAAATTGCACCATCAGCACCAATAGTCAAGGCACTAGGCGACTCTAATCCATTGCCACTGAGGATGGTTGTACGAGTTCCATCGGCGGCTATTTTAATTAGAGAACCATCAAGATTACCTTTCCAGGCTGATTGATTGGCGTATTGCAATGCATACAAGTTGCCCTGAGTATCAAATTCCAAGTCTGTAAGTTGGGTAAAACCATCTGCATAGATTGTTGGTACGCCATCAGCACCTATGCGATAGATTTTTGCTTGGCCTTCTGGGAAAGGAAAGCCAGTAAATTGGCTGACATAATAAGCACCATCAGGGCCGATGGCGACACTTGAGGGTACTACTTGAATGGGAAACTGCGATAATTGTGGTTTTTCGTTTTGGGATGGTACCTGCGCTGGTTCGTTAGATGGAGTACCAGTAGGCGGAAAAACCGGATTATTTAATATCTCTTGAGCAAATGTGGTAAGAGCTTGTAAATTAGTACCATTAGTTTTTACACTTAGCAAGTTGTTTGCACCAGCATCAACCACAGCCAAATTATTGCCATTGATGACAAAGCCCAAGGGATTGCTATTGACATCTTTGCCATCGGGATTGTTAGCTAATTCGTAATTAGCGATATCGGCAATACTTGTCCAGGAATTGGTCTTAAAATCGGGTGCAATAATTTTACCGAGGTCATTGTTACCTAAATTGCGATCGCGAAAAACTGGATTCGCCCCATACCCAAGTAGAACATAAGGCTTACCTTGAGCATCAAATTTGATGTCACGAGGGCCGCTACCTCCAGTACCATTTGGTAGGGCTAATGAAGGAAGTCCTGTAAGTATACGCTGAGTTTTACCATTTGCAATTTTGGTAATTGCACCACTATTGCCATAACATAAAGAATCGCCTTGGCCGCTTGCTGGTGGAACGCAACTTCCATTTCCTCCTATTCCGGCCTCTGTGACATAGAGATTACCATCGGGGCCAAAACTTAAACCTCCTGCATTATTAAGACCCTCGGCAATTATGGAAAATGATGCTGCTGCCGCAGATTTTATTCCAGAAAAAGCAACAACACAAAAACTCAGTAAACTAATAGTAACTTGCTTCATTTTCATATTTTTTATTTGCCATTTGCCCGATGACTAATGACTAATGTACAGACGTAGCATTGCTACGTCTCTCCTCTTGAATTTTTGGTAAATAACTCATCCCCCTGTCGAATGATTGAAAATTACCGGCTTTCGCTTCCAACAACCGTTTAATATTCATGCTTTCAGCGCCGAAGTCTTCAATTTGCAGTTTGCCGTGGCTAACAGTTCCATCTGTTTTCCAAAATGTGATTCGATGCAAAATAAAACCAGGAGCCTCTGGATCGGCGAAAGCATAAGCTGTGGGAATTAGTAACGCTACAGACCGTTGATAATATTCGTATTTTGGATAAAAGTATTCTTGTTCGACTAAATAGTATTTGCTCAAACTATGTAGCCTTACAGAAACTATTACTTTCTGGTCGTATTCATCTTTGAATTCACCTGAATCTAGACCAATTTCACCATTTGGTCGGAGTAAATGCGCCCATTCATCTATATTTTGTAAGTCTTTTAAGTATTCAATTCCAATTTCAATTGGGGCATCAACATAGATAGTATCAGTATCAATAAAGTAGCGTCCTTTAACTGCTGTGGTATGCCCAGCTTTGCGTTCCAAATTACCTTTGAGAGAACGACACTCGGAAGTATGTACCGTGTGGATTCCCTGCATAATCATCTGAGTTTGCCGTTTTGGATCGACAAAGCTTAACCAGTGAAAGTACACGCCCTTTTCATCACATCCAGGCTCGATATAATCGGGAGGAAAAAGCAAAACGGGGTAAACCTGAAAATATTTCTGATACTCTAACCCGCAGTGCCATTCAATACCGTAGAAAAGCTTATTTTCTAATTTTTTAACGTGATAGTAGAGATTTTTGTGATAACCAGACGCACTTCCTAACCAAGTATCTTCGTCAATTTGCTCTTTCATCCGGCTATAAAGCGTCCATTCATCCAAGTTTTTTAAACTACAAAGGTAGTCAAAGGCAATCTCTGGTGAAGTCGCAATATAAGCTGATGTCGCAAACGTATTCTTTTCCATATTCGCTCCTTCAAGCAACACTTAATAATTAGGCAATTTAAGCTGCAACAGCCTGTTTTTTATTTCTTTTACCCTTTGCAATTCTATCTTCCGCTAATCTTTTAGCAGCATCGTTAGTAGTAATTTCCTGCTGTTGAGCAATCTCAAAAATTGCCAGCAATGTGTCATAAATATTATGAACTTGCTTCAAGGCTTTTTCTTCGTCATAGCCAATCATCTCGTTATAAACATTAATTAATCCTCCTGCATTAATGACATAATCAGGACTATAAAGAATTCCTTTTTTAGTAAGTATTTGGCTGTGTAGCTGTTCGTTCTCTAATTGATTGTTAGCTGCACCGGCAACAATATTTGCTTTGAGAAAAGGAATTGTATGGCTATTAAGAATTGCTCCTAAAGCGCAAGGAGAAAAAACATCGACGTCAAGAGAATAAATTTCAGACGGCTCTACAACGGTTGCACCATAAAGCCGTTTTATTTCTTCTGTTTTGACTGGATCTATATCGGTAACAAAAAGCTGGACATTATGTTCGTGTAAGTACCGACAGAGATTTTTACCAACATTGCCTAGACCTTGAACTGCTACTTTCAATCCATCAAGTCTTTTTGTTTGCCACCGAAATTCAACAGCGGCTTTAATTCCGAGAAAAACTCCTAAAGATGTTATCGGTGCGGGGCCGCCGGACTTTTCTGATAGTCCAACGACATATTGAGTTTCTTGACCGATTGTCCGCACATCATCAGGAGTAATATTTACATCTTGTCCGGTAATAAAACGCCCATTGATACTGTTAACAAAACGACCATAAGCTCTTAATAGCTCGTCTGTTTTATTTTCAGGATTAGCTATAATAACTGCTTTTCCTCCACCAGCCGGAATGTTGGCGCAGGCGGCTTTATATGTCATTCCACGGCTCAGACGCAGGGCGTCTTTTAAAGCAGCTTCTTCGTTCACATAAGGGTAGAGTCTTGTCGCTCCCATTGCTGGCCCCAAACTTGTGTCATGGATGGCAATAATTGCTTTAATTTCTGGATTTTTACCATGACAGAAAAGGACTTGTTCGTGGCCCATTTCTCTAACAGTTTCAAATAGCAGCATTTTGGTTTCTCATTCTTGATTTTGGGTTGATTAGCGCGGGTTTTTTATTTCACACTTTGGACTTGTAGAGAAGTTAGGGCGGCTTTCCTGCGGGAGTACCGCCAAGAGAGAGATGCTAATTAGAAGGCTGTTGGAGTCAAACTAAGGGAAATGAAACTTGTTTGGCTGGAGTTTGAGCTGGAGTTGATTTGATTCCTTGTGCTGCCAAACTCTTATTGCGCCCCCCAGAAGGCGCTGGCCGATCGCCATCAATGACAACATCGATGAGAAATGGTACATTTGAGGCGATCGCTTGCTCTAATGCCGGTTCAATATCGGACTCTCTGACAACTACGATCGCTTCTGCTCCCATCCCCCGCGCAATCATGGCAAAGTTTGTCGGTGGAAGCGTTGCATCCGCACCTTTTAATCCCAAGATTTTCATCCCTTGATGGCACATGTTGTAACGTGCATCGTTGAGTACTATCCAAATCGCTGGAATTTTGTATTTGACTGCGGTGCTGATTTCGTTATTCATCAGCATTGCGCCATCGCCAACAATACCCACGGCTTTGGTATTGTTCGCTAGGGCTGCACCCAATACTCCTGTGACGGCGTGACCCATTGCTCCGACTCCGGTGCTGACTCGGTAACGGTTGGCTTGGGCAAATTGCAGTAAATGCGTTGACCAAGTAAATGAGTTGCCACACTCTGCCATGACTATGGCATCGCTACCCTCAACAACAATCTTTTGAATTGCTGCCATTAATACTTCTGGTCGTACTGGATAGTCTACGTCTGGTGCAGTTGCAATTGGTTGCTGTTCCGGGCGAGGGAAGGTTAAATGTGCAAGGGGAGTATGTGGCAAGTGCTGTAACAGCTCTTGGAGATAGGCTTTGATGTCAGACCGCACCCCGAAAGTTTCAACGTGGGGATAAGCTATCCCTGGCACTTCTGGGTCGATATCTACATGCACAAAGCCTTTTTTGGGAACTAGCGCCGGACTCCAAAAAGAAGTTGGTTCGCCAAGGCGGGTGCCTAATACGAGTGTGTGTAGTGGAGTCTGCTGTTCCATATAAGTCAAGACGGAAGCATGACCGCCAAGACCGGTGACGCCCACAAACTGACGATGGTCTTCGGGAAAGATGCCTTTACCGCGGGGCGAACACATGACGGCTGCTCCGGTTCTTTGGGCAAGTTCGCGGATTTCGTCTGCTGCGTTACGCGCACCGAAACCGACCCAGATGGCAAAGGGGCCGGATGATAATAACTCTACAGATTTAGCGATCGCTTCGCTAGAAGGAGTTACCCGAGAAGGGGCTACATCTAGTAGGGGGAAGGCTACACCTTCAACTAAGCTTGTCTGCACGGCAGTGGGAATGCTCAAATGGGCGACAAATCCCTCTGGTTGCGCTAAAGCTAGGGCAAGTTTGCGAAAAACCTGCGGCAGTTGAGCCGCAGATTCGATGGTAATTGCATAGTTGAATAGCGCCCCTGTGGTAAAAATTCCCCCACTGGGTAGCGTATAGGTGCTGGTTTCTTGAATTGCCCAACGTCCGCGCTGGGGTGCGGAAGTGCAAGCCGACAGCAAAATCACCTTTGCACCTTCACCCCGCGCCGCAAATAAGCCGGTGAGGGAGTTGGTGATACCGGGGCCTGCTGTGGTGAACACGACACTAGGCCGATTGCTGGCAAAGTAAGCTTCGGTGGCTGCAAAGGCGGCTCCCGCTTCGTGGCGGAAGTTCAAAACCTTGATGCTGCTATTGGACAGGGCACCCCAAAGGCTTGCCATCGCACCGCCGGCGACGCCAAAGGCATAGTTTACTCCTAAACTGACCAACATCTGGGCGATCGCATCTGCAACTGAGGGCATTGGCTCTGATTCGCCATAGAAAAAAGGCTCGGTTTGCCCATTTTTCTCTGATTCATCAACCTGATGGGAACTCTCAGACACAGATTCTACATATTTGTTTGGTGCAAATTCGTCGTATGGCTCAGTAGCAATTAGAGGAGAGTTTGAACCTGTATAGTTTTGACTCATTGCTTTCACGTAATTACATAAAGTTACACAAAGCCTGTTTTGCTGATAATCGCAGCAACGAAAATATTTAATACAAAAAAATCTGTATTTTTACAGTTATTACCAAGCTTACGTTGATAGCAGAAAAGCTCGATCGCTGCTGATTGATGCTTATGAGAGGATTACCAAAAAATTTTTGCAAACCATACAGCAATCAAGGCTGTGCTTATAGAACTCACAATAAAGGAGTTAAATACAGATGTGCAATCAAATATCTTTTGATGAGCGTGTCAAATTTTTAGCTTCTATGGCGATGATTCAGTAATTACCTAATGCTTACCATCTATAAATATTGATTTTTAATCGGATCTAATCTAATTAAGACCAATATGCAATGAGAAATCTTTTGCTAAGTATGCCAATTTTTTCGCTTTTGTGGCGATGATTACAATATTTTCTTAAGTGTTGCTTATCAACTAGTGCGCGACATTTACAACCAAAAATCTTTGTATTTTGATACACATCAAAACTGTTTTACCTTATTTATCAGCATAACCACAACAGTTTTTCAGTTGTCAAGGAAGTGGGTAGAAATAAACGCAACTATATTAATCAGATTAAAGGATAAGAAAACAATGCAGAGAAGGTTTAGAGCTTTTTATTATAAAAATTTACATAGTTTAGTTTAATCATGCCCACTTAAATTATCGTTGTTTAATTACTATCGCCACAAAAAATTAAGATTCATATCAGGTAAGACTTTCAATTAAAAAGGCGATCGCAAAGTTTCTAAGTTAACTGCCACAGCTAGGAAAAAGTTGCCTTTACCGAGCCAAGATTTTTATATTGTCATTAAATATAGTTCGATTCAATTTTTTGTAACAACAAAGACATAATTATTAACTTTTTCTGTTTCTTTTGAGAGATGACTCAGCTATAAGGAGAAAAATTCTAACTTCGTTTATATCTTCTGGGAGATGACTTACCAATATAAATATGAAATTTTTCAATATATAAATAACTCATGTATAAAAATAAACATTTTTTCTTAAGTAAACTAATACAAATGTATTTCTCGAGGCAGATGTCTAAAGCTATTCTGATATTGTTAGATCCCTGAAAGTGTGAGTTAAGATAAATTAAGAAAATGAATTCATGAGTAAATTTTTACTCATTTAAGCGCGACCAAGCAGGGCAAATTCATTTATGTTAAGAATCAAATGACTTTACACCAACCTAAAAATACTCTGTGAGTCTGGGTAAAAGGAAAGAGATTAAAAACTTTTCCCTTTACCCCGCCAAGTTCTCTTAGCGAACTACTAGTAACCTATTTCTGTAAAGCGCTACGCATCGCTTGCTATTTGGCAAGATTATGTGAAATGCAAAATTCCAAAAGCTTACAAAGTAAGTTTTTTAGCAATTTTGTACCTTGCTTTCAGATAAGAGTATGACTGGTGTATTTATGCCTTTTGGTAGTCTTTAACTCTAATATTAGATAGTTGAAATTCAAAATATGTTTTCAACTCTTATCTCTTGAAGAAGAAACATTCCTCAGAATTCAGAAATCAGAACAAGAAAGTGGGGGATTCAAACCCACTTATTCATCCGCCAGTTCCATAGAAGTCACGCTGAATTCTGACTTCTGAATTCTATTCAAATAAAATCTATGGACAAATGTTGATGAAATTTGTCCAGATTTTCTATAGATATCGAAAGTTTTTCAACCCAAAAATAAACTACAAGTAGCTAAATTGCTTGAGGAAATCATGTTTAAATTATTCACTTTTTATCGAGTTTGTTGGTACAATAAGTTTTGTAAAGTTAATTAGTAATTATATTTAATTTGCAAACTAGTGTGATTTTCAGCAGCCTAACACTGGAATAAGCATTTTACGCGATCGACAGCTACGGTGCTGATTGTTACAAGGAGCAACTATGAATTCTGGCGAACATACATTGACTACATCCCAAACAAAACGGCTCCGAGAGTCACAATTAGAGATGATGTTTGCTCACTATTTAATAAATCATGTCGTAGATGCTGCTTTTTGTTTAGGAGTAAACGCGCAGTTTCTCTACGTCAACGATGCTATATGTCAGATGATCGAGTATTCCCGTGAGGAATTACTTTCAATGACACTGGATAATATAGATATAGACTTTTCATTACACAATTGGTCAGAGATTAGATCGCAAAATTCTCGTAATTTTAAATCTCGCTATCAGGCAAAAGGAGGTCGGATATTTTTAGTAGAAATATCTCTGACATATATAAAAGACCAAGATATGGAATTTGCCTGTGCCTTTGTTCGTGAGAAAAGTGATGAAATAGTAGAATTAAGCGTACAGAAGTGGACTGATGGATTCAAGGGTGCAAAAGACTATTTGCAACAGGAAATTTCTCAACTTAAGACTAAAGAAGTAGAACTAGAAGCATCTTTATCTTTACTTCGTTCTACTCTAGAATCTACAGCTATTGGCATTGTTGTAGTTAACTTTGAGGGCGATATTCTCAGCCTGAATCAGAAATTTATAGATATGTGGCAGATTCCAGAATCTCTGCTTTTATCTAAAAAATGTCCTCGATGCAAAACATTTTTTGAGAACCAACTCAAAGATCCGCAAGCTTTTAATCGTCTCGTTTGGGAAGTATCTAGCCAATCTGATTTTGAGAGCTACGACATTCTAGAGTTAAAAGATGGGAGAGTTTTTGCACATTACTCTAAACCTCAGTTACTTGAAGGTAAAATTATTGGTAGAGTCTGGAGTATTTGGGATATTACTGAATCTAAACGAACTGAGGAAGCTTTACAGCTCAACCTAGCTAGATTTCAGACTTTAGCAGAAACTACAGAAGCTAGCACTTTCTTAATTCAAGGTACGCAGCTTTGCTACATCAACCCAGCAGTAGAACAACTTACCGGCTACACAAAAAAAGAATTGCTAACAAACTTTGATTTGCGTCGTCTAATTAAAAGCAAAAAAACCAGGCAAGTACGCAAACAAGGTGAAGCAACTAAGTTTGAATATCAAGAGATGAGTATTCTGACAAAAAACGGCACAGAACGCTGGCTAGCTTGTGCAGTTGCAATACTAGATGGAGTGCTGGATTTTGGAGGAAAACCAGTTGAAATGATTGCAGCTATTGATATTACAGATTACAAATACGCACAATTAAACCTTAACCTCGCTTTAGAACAAGCAAAACAATTGAGCGAACTCAGAGCCAGCTTTCTTTCTATGGTCTGTCACCAATTCCGGACTCCGCTAAATGTTGTTTCATTTTCTAATAGTTTACTTAAGGAAGAAGTAGACAAACGTACACAGAAGAAAATACAACCGCTACTCGACCACATTCAAAAAGCTACTGAAGAACTCAGCCACATGTTGGATGATATTATGTTCTTCTCAAAAGCAGAATCGGCAAAATTAAATTTCGAGCCAAAACCGTTAGATTTAGTGCAATTTTGTCATGAATTAGTTGCGCAGATGCAGATGAATGTTAGCCAAACTTCGATAAAATTCATCAGTAAAGATGACGTTCTCCTAGCTTGTATAGATAAAAAAGTATTAGAACCTATTTTGAAGAATTTACTCGATAATGCAATTAAGTATTCTCCATCGAATATGGTAGTTCATTTCCAACTAGCTTGCAATAACGATAAAGTAATTTTTCAGGTAGAAGATAGAGGTATTGGAATTTCTCTAGAGGACAAAAAACGACTATTTGAGCCATTTTTTCGAGGTAGTAATATTGATAGTATACCTGGTACTGGACTAGGACTCTCAATTGTTAAAACTCTTGTAGACTTACATCAAGGTCAAGTTTTTGTAGAAAGCACGCTTGGCGTGGGCAGTAGGTTTACTGTAATGTTGCCATTAATCGAATCAAAGTTAGCTAATTCTGAGTTATGAGTATTGTAATGAAGATAATTATTTAATATTCATAGCTTTATTTCTATTGAAAAATTTAGGAAAGAGTCTAGCAATGATTTCTCGTAAAAAGTTTTGGTGAGAGGAAATGATGTACCAATCGTCAAAGAAAATTCTCGTCATTGAAGACGATCGCATTACCCTAGATCTTTATTTAAAGGGTCTTAAGGTTAAAGGTTTCGATCCCATAGGTGCAGATAATGGTTTTGTTGGTATTGAAAAAGCACAAGAGTATCTACCAGATTTAGTCATTTGTGATATTACGATGCCTGATATGGATGGTTATAGCGTTCTAAGTACGCTACGCCAAAATCCTCAGACAGCGATTATTCCCCTGATTTTTCTGACTGGTAGTAATACTAAAGCCGATCTTCGCAAAGCTATGGAACTCGGCGCGGATGACTATCTTACCAAACCTTCTACATTAGACGAATTACTCAGGGCGATCGCTAGTCGGCTACAAAAACAAGCTACTCTCTATGACTGGTGTGCATTTCAATTCGATAAAGCTTCAAGATCGGTATTAGCGATCGCTGAAGATGCTAATATTAGCCAAACCTCTTGTCAAGAAGTATCTTCAGAAGATGCCCTTTTCTTTCCTTCTAATCCCCAATTAAAAGAAGTTTTCGACTTCATCGAAGCCCATTATCATCAAGGAATTACTTTGTGTGACGTGGCTGAAGCAGTTGGTTACTCGCCGGCTTACTTAACTAACCGAGTTGCAAGGCAAACAGGAGAGACTGTTAACTCCTGGATTGTTAAACGTCGAATGGCAGGAGCTCGCTTATTACTCCAAAATAGCGATCGGACTATAGAGAAAATTGCCAAAGCACTAGGCTATCAAGATGTATCTCATTTCTCCCGCCAGTTCCGCCAACATCACGGTTTACCTCCTCAGGCTTGGCGCAAAGAACATCAGGTTGCATCGGAAAAACAGTTGAGGGTGCTTGAAACTGTTAGCCAATGAAAATGAAGTCAGGGGTTATCGAATTATATTGTAGTTTTGCAATGCGGTTATGAGATAATAAGCTTTTGCAAAAAACTTATGACTGCCGTTTATATTCAAGACGAAACCGAGTTAGATAAGCTGTTGGAAACCGAGCCGTTACTTCTAGTAGATTGCACAGCTGCCTGGTGCGGCCCCTGCAAACTCATTGCCCCCTTGATAGATAAATTGGCAGTAGAGTACAACCCTCGCGTCAAAGTCTTTAAGCTAGACCTCGATGCCAACCAACCTGTCGCTAAACGATTTGGCATTCGTAGTATTCCTGCTGTCATGCTTTTTAAGCAAGGCAAGTTGCAAGAAACAATGGTTGGTGTTAAACCGTATGAAGAATTTACCAGTACCCTCGATAAGTATTTGGCTTGATTCTATTTGAGTACTTGCGCGAACGAAAACCCGCATAGAATCTTCTCATATCTCGTTCTACTTATCTGGTTCAAATTATTATCGAAACAATCGGGTCTAAAACCGTACTTCGTCCAAAGTTTTTGGAACGGGTTATAAATTCTCGTTACAAAAACGGCCTCCTGCCCTCTGCCTCCTGCCTTCGTTATCACCTGCTGAATTAGGTTAATGGTTGCTCAACATCTTGCTGATTCTGTGTTGCAAGCTGTTGTTGATGTGCAGACATCATTTGTTTTTGCTGTTCTTGGAGCCAATTTTCAAACAGCTCGTTCATTAGACGAGCTTTCATAAAGTCATCCAATTGTGCGGGGATAAATTTTTCTAGCCGCAAAATCACAAACCATTCAGCAATACGGGTAGGCGGTAATATTTGACCTGGTTGGCTACTAGAGAGCATTTGCACCATCACCGGATGTAGTGCGTTCAATTCAACCGGGCCTACTAAACCGCCGGTTTGAGCTTCTGGCCCGAGTGAATATTCCCGCGCCAAGTCAGCAAAAGAGCTTTCTTTTGCTTGAATCCGAAAGTACAATTCTTGAGCAATTCCTATATCCTGGGTTCGCAGCAGAGAATAAATTACTTTGTCAAGTTTTGACTTGGACTGAAAAAAGTACGATTCTAATTTATTACCCCAAGTGGCTTGCTTAAATTTTTCAATTTTCAGCTTCCGAGTGGTAATGGCTTCTAGTTGTTCGTAAGTCAAACCTTGACGTACCATCCAAGCTTGGATGTCTTCTTCATTTTTCAACTGCTTTTCGGCGTAAAACTGCTGTTTAGCTTGGGCTACTTCTTCAGGTGTACACTCGATTACGACATTCGCAGAGCGTGAGTTTTGCTCGATCGCCTCATCAATAATTAATTCTCGCTGCAATTGTGGCAGCATTTGGTAACTCGCCAGCAAAGAAATCAGTTCGCTAGCAGTGATTGTACGATTACCGATTTGGAGCGCTTCAGTCATTAGCTTTGGGGCATCTTAAGAATATCTAGTGTGTCATAGAAGCTATACCGTAGCCCATTCACTGGGAATTGCCTTAGTCCCACTGAGTCAGATACGTTAACCTGAGTTTGACAGTAATCAACATAGTAATTTGCTAACATACTTTAGAATATACAATTTCTATGAGTTTTTAACAAAGTTCCTACGTAAAAACCAGCAAGCACAAATACAGCATTCGATATCTAGCAAAATTTTAATTTTTAATTAAGATTTATAAATAAATTTAAGAATTTAAAAAAGGCAGTATTAGACGTACTGCCTTTTTGGATGAGGGGTTGTATGTGTCTTGCGATCGCGGAATCTAACATCTACAAAGACTCTAAATAGCTCAAAAGGTCTGCCATTTCTTGGGTACTAGGCTGAAACTTTGGCATTGGTGGCGTTTCGCCGCTAATAACTTGATGAATTAGCCCGTACCGAGATTTGCGCTTTGAGACACCTTGCAAGCTAGGCCCCACTCGCCCGTCTGCTTCTAAGCCATGACAGCCAGCGCAATTAATTTGAAAGATAGCGTGTCCTTGAATTGGGTTTCCTGTTAGGGATAAAACACTCTTGGCATAAGGATCGGAGGCTTGAACCAAGTGAACACCAAAAAAGGCCAAAGGGACTGCTAGCAGGATGGCTAGCGTCAATAAAACGATCCGCTGAATCAATATTTCAGGTTTGCTAATCTGGTTATCCAAAAGGTTTGCTGTGAATGTCTAGGTTTGCTAAAAAAGTTTTCATTTCCTACACATAGCTTAAAAGTTCTTGATTGTGTCTGCAAGCACAGAAGACTATTTTATTATGAGCAGTCCTCTTGGGAAAAGCTTATAGAGCGCAGGATTCATACCGAATTTGGTAAAATCAAAAACGGGAAACAAATATTGAAAATTGCAAAGAGGAGATTTACAGTGGTTGAACCCCTGCTCTCAGGTATTGTCCTTGGTCTAGTTTTCGTCACCCTTGCCGGACTGTTTTACGCTGCTTATAAGCAATACAAGCGACCCAATCAGCTGGGAGGGTGAGGAGAGACGCGATGAATCGCGTCTGTACAAGAATCAGGAGTAGAGACGCGATTCATCGCGTCTGTACAAGAGTTAGGAGTTAGAATTCTTCCTCTTCCTCCTCTGCTCCCCCTGCTCCCTCTGCTTCCTCATCTCCCTCACTTCTAATTCTGTAAAAGGTAAGCGATGTGTTGCCATAAACTTTCTGGCGGCAAATTTCCCAGGCAGGAATTTCTGGTAATGTCAAGCCTTGTGAAGCGTGTTCGACTGCGATTTCGCCGCTAGGATCTAAAAGTTGATGATGAGCGATCGCTTCTAAAACTGGCTCATACAATCCACTAGCATAAGGTGGGTCGAAGTAGATTCTGTCAAATTGCTTGCCTGATAATGTCTTTAACTGCCCAATAATATCTCCGCGCAATACCCGAAATTCTTGCTGGGTATTGGCTACTTGCTGCCAATTTTGTTGAATAGTGGCACAGGCTCGGCTTGATTTTTCAATTCCTACTACTAAGGCGGCTCCTCTACACAAAGCCTCGGCACCCATCGAACCAGTACCGGCACACAAATCTAGCCAGTGGCAATCTGCAATTTTTCCTTGCCAAATATTAAAGACTGCTTCCCTGACTCTAGCACTAGTAGGTCTAGTCTCTTTACCTGGTAATGTTTTTAACTGGCGATTCCCGTAAATTCTCAGGCTCATCGGTCATTGGGCATGGTGCATTGGGCATCGATCGTTATATTGACGATCTATGGTCATTTTCATTAATTCACAAATGACTAATGACTAATGACGAATGACTAATGACAAATATATTATTATGCGGGAATTTTTTCCCGTACTTGAGCAACAAAATTAGACAAGATTTGCAATCCAATATTAGAAGATTTTTCTGGGTGAAATTGTACGGCCATCAGGTTTTCACGAGCGATCGCAGCTGTTACAGTTTGAGTACCGTGAGTGACAGTTGCTGCACGAATTTGCTCTTCTATTGGATCGACATAGTAGGAATGGACAAAATACACCCAAGGATTTGACGGTAAATGCTCCCATAAAATACTTTTTGGTTGAGTCACTTGCAATTGATTCCAACCCATGTGGGGAATAGTAATGTCTGGTTCTGGACGAAACCGACGTACTTTTCCTTTGATAATTCCGAGTCCTGGGTGGATACCTTCTGAACTTGATTCAAAGAGAATTTGCAGTCCTAAACAGATGCCCAAAAAAGGTTTGCCAGATGCGATCGCATCTTTAATAGGCTGTTCTAAACCGCGCGATCGTAAATGTTGTACTGCGGGATCGAATGCTCCCACTCCTGGCAAAACTATTGCATCTGCTCGTTCTAATTCCTTTGGAGAATAAGTAACATTAGGAGTTGCTCCAGCTTTTTCCAACCCTTTGCAAACTGAATGCAAATTTCCCATCTCGTAGTCCACGACCGCAATCACTGGCATTTACCGGCTCCTTGTAAAATTATTATGGAGGGTTTTTCTATTCTAAATAATATTCCTATTGTAAATAATATTTGTTATGCAGAAAAGAATTCTATTAACTTCTTTTGACACTTGGCTGGCCGATCAACAGTCAAATTCATCTGATGATTTATTAGTAGAAGTTACGAAACTTCAGTTTTTTCCCCATGATTTAACTTTTTTGCGGTCGTTACCCGTAAATATAGAACTGGCCAGTTCTCAGGTAATTGAAAAAATTAATGCAATCCAACCTGATTGCATCATCTGTTGTGGCATGGCTGCTAGCCGCACAAAATTAAGTGTGGAATTAACCGCCACCTGTGGAGAAAGTGTTTTGCACGCAGAAGTTGATTTAGAAAAATTAGCTGCGGGAGCATCGGCAGTTGAGATTAGCCACGACTGTGGAAAATTTGTCTGTGAAGGTCTTTACTATTGTGTGTTGGACTACTTGAAACAAAACAAACTCTCGACGCGTTGTATCTTTGTGCATGTTCCAGTTCTCGATCGAGAAAATTTGAGTGGCATTCTTGCCGATTTCTTATTAATTGTTAACAAACTGGCACTTTCATCAGGTTGTTAGTAGTCTGTATAGCAATCTCATTTGATTCGCAGGAATTACTTGTGTAGGGAGGAAACAGGGAATAGAAAATAAGGGGGTATACGTTTACCTAGCTCCCCACAAATCAATATGAGTCCTGTACGTTCAAACTAATACTTAAAGATATGTTGTCATTGTTACTTGCTTTTCCCATCGCTCAGTCTACACCTGTTATGCCAACGCCTGAAGAAGTAGTCCGATCGCAACAAGTACGCCCTTTACCAGGTCAGTTGGATAAGGTGCCAACATTTAATAGCAATAGTCCAGAGTTAGTTTTGAAAGAGGGAATTTTACTTTCAACTTTTCCAAAAGACGGGAAAAAAATACCAACAGCACATCTAAATTTTCCTTTTCGAGGACGATTTGATATTTTTGCTCACCATGTTGCTAGAGCCGAACCACCAGAAAATTTACGTTCTCTTTATCTGGGGATAATCTTGCATAACCCCAGTTCGGAATCAGTGAAGGTAAATATTTTGCAAGCAGCGAGTTATTTAAGTCAACCGGATGCGCCATTTATTGAGTTACCATCCTTTATCCAAAATCCTTTAGGTAAAATTTTTGCCGGCCCTGGCGATCGCGTCATGACTGATATATTAAGAGGACAACGACAAAATATTTTCCCTGCCCAAATTGAAATTCCGCCAGGGCAAAGTCGGATGTTACTAAATTTACCAATTCCGGTGCAGGGATTGACACCACCTCTAAATGGTCGGTCTACATTAATACGATTGCAAAGTAATGGAACTGTCTATGCAGCTAGCCTAGCCATGTTCGCACGCACAAATACCGATGGTAGCGAACGCGCGCCTACTTTAGAAGAGTGGGAAAATTTAGTAAATAATGGCGATTTGGCTGGGCCAAGAGATAAAACCCCTACACCCTTAGAAGAAACCCGCAAGCCAATAATTTATGGGCGTGTTGCTGGAGTCGTTGATGGTTCCCAGTGGAGAGCTGTTTTAGTAGATAATCCTAAAACTAGGTACTTAACCATTCCCCAGCCTGGTCAAATGTTTTCTTATGCTCTGAGTACCCTGCATGGTGGAACTTTGGGAACGGGTCAAATTCAGAGTGCTAAGATGTTGGCGCGCTATCCTGACACTGCATATCGCGCTCATGGCAACTATGGAATTCAATACAGTCTGAAGTTGCCTTTATATAACAATACCCAAAGTCCTCAAACTGTCAGCGTATCGATACAAACCCCAATTAAAGAGGATCGATTAGTAAAACCAGGGTTACGCTTTTTGAGTGTACCAGCCCGTGAAGTATTCTTTCG
This sequence comes from Nostoc sp. DedSLP01, assembly GCA_034530875.2. GTDB lineage: Bacteria > Cyanobacteriota > Cyanobacteriia > Cyanobacteriales > Nostocaceae > Nostoc. Next base: position 124,737 of record JAVRCJ020000018.1, on the reverse strand, counting down.
TGGAACGGTGCGGGTACGTTATAGAGACGAACAAAATCAGCCAAAAACAGAATTTATACATTTAGTACAAAAGCGAGGTCAACCAGGAGAACCCCTAGTTTCATTAAATATGAAAGCTGGCGATCGCTCTTTAGTACAAGTAGACTTTCTCTATCCGCCAGATGCTACACCGCCGCAAGTCTTAACGGTGTCAACTCAGTGATAGCAAGGGTGTGGGATGTAGTTTAAGGAGGCAGGAGGACGAAACAAGTTTCACCACCAAGTATGAAAGTGGCCTTTCCCCTACTCCCTACTCCCTACTCCCCACTTACAAGTCAGAGCTTTTCATCTCAAATTTGTGTATTTAGGGTGAACACTTATTTGAGTCGATGCGTTCCAATAAAAAGGGGGTACTGTAACAGACAATTAAAAGACGGTATGGGAACGGAGCAAAAAATCAACCAACAAACTAAGTTAAAATCGCTCGATAACCTGTTTGGAATCTCAATCTTATTGGTAGAGGATGAGCCAGAGATTGCAGATTTGCTGATCTTCATTTTGGAACAAGCTGGCGCCCAGGTGATAGCTTTGACCAATGCAGAAGAAGCCCTGGCTTTAGTTGAAAGGCTCAATCCCGCCCTTTTGCTGTGCAATATGAGGTTACCAAATCGTGATGGAAATTGGTTAATTGAGCAAATTAGAGTACATTCTTCCTCATCTATAAGGCAATTACCTGCGATCGCTATTACTTCTTATACACGAGAAGTATCAAGCAACAAAGCATTGAATGCTGGCTTCGATCGATTTATGATCAAGCTTGAGAGTCCAGAGGAAATTGTAAATGAGATTATTCGCTTACTATCTACCTAGCTTTAGATGTTTAGTAAGTTAGTGAGAAAAATTCAATGTATGGCAAGAAGTATCAATTTGAATTAACTCACGTTTTCTTATTACTGACGGTAAAGCAGATTCAATTGTTAGCGGTGCGTTAGGCTACGCCATAACACACCCTACATACTAATTTATCTGCTAACTTTTTTGAAAACCCTTTGCTGTTTTTTGTTGCCCTTTACTCTTCGGCTTAGATTTATTTACCTCTGTTAAAGCTTCTTGAAATAAATTGTGTAGATGTATCGGGACGCTAGCAATTTCTGGTAACTCTGGCTCAATAGGTTTGTCGAATTCTTGCAAAAGTTTATCTAAATCGCTTTCAAGGCGAAAATCTGGACGTTGCAGAAATGTTTGCAATACATTTTCTAATTGAGTTGGATACTGTTTGGCTAATCGATGCCAAATAAAAGCATTAATACTTTTATCTTCCAGGTAGAAGCGAATTAGTTTTTGGGCACCTTCAACACTTTGCCAATCTTGTGCTGATAATATTGTTTGTACTTTTGTATATGTTGGTAAAAATATTTGCCCCCAGCGAGGATGAGAAAAAGCCGTTACCTGTTCTGCTTTCTTCAGCTCAGGCGGTAAATCAACCTTGGGCATTACCATTTTGCTATTGCCCTTATTATTGTTAAATATCTGAGAAACTGCATTGGAGTCAGCGCCTAATTCTGCTGCCGCCGCTTTGATTTCCTCATCATCAATACCAGCTTCTTGTGCAACTTCAGAAAGAGATTTAGAAGTATCAATCCCTGCTGCTGCCAAGGTTTTTTCTGTAATTAATTCTTGAAATTCAGCTATTTTTTTATTTAGTTGGTAACCGGGTAATGTAATTTCATCGCTACCAAAAAATTCTACAAATTGTTGATGATATTTTACTACTGATTCCCAAGCTTCTTCTAGTAATTCGGGAGCATCGCTGTAAAGATTACTTTTATAATTTTGCTTAAAGTTACCAATTGCTACTGCAAGTTTTGGTTTCCCTAATTTACCCATGAGTGTGTAAGGCCCAGAGAACATCCAGTAAGTATCGGTAATAGGAGAAATGCGAGTTAATAAAATTTCTCCGACTTTCAAACGAGATATTGCCTGTAATGTTTGAGGATTGTTTGGTTTGACGATGTAGTGTTTATCTGTCAGCCAGTTGGTTAATTCAAAACCATCAGGTAGGATGTTAGTAATGGCAAATAAGCCAATAAAACTGCGATGCCAACTAGCGATTAAACTACGATCGCTCTCGTCTAAATCTGGATGGCTTTCGATAAACAAATCTAATGGAGAGCGATCGCCGACTTTACCTTCCGTAACAAAGGTGTCTACAATTAAGTCTTGCTGCGTACTATCGCCACTTCCACGCCGCAACTGTGCGGCTGCGTAAGTCTCCAGCGCTTGTGCTAGTTCGCCTTCTGCGTCGAGGACGAAATCAACTAAAGCTTGTTTTAATTCCTGCGATCGTTCTAATATGGCATCCACAAGTGAATCTCTCGGTGCAACAGATGTAGATTATAGCTTTTAGCAAAATAACAACATCTAGCAATAGCTAGATTTATCAAAAATAATTTATAACTCCAAGATGGTAATAATTGGCGATCGCAGAAGGATAATGCATCAATTTGTGTTTAATTGACTTTTTTGGCTGATTACTTTGTCCTGGTGTCACATACTCGATTGCAAAATTGATGTTACTTTATGTTTGCACAAACTCCTTTATCCCAATCGCAATACAAGCTATGACACTAAATTTATATTTACTGCGACATGGAGAAACTACTTTTAGCCAGAGTGGTAATTTCTGCGGTGAAACTGATGCGCAGTTGACTTCTGAAGGGATACAGATGGCAGAGAGTTTTGCCGATGTTTATCGAAAATTAAAGTGGGAAGCAGTTTATGTTAGCCCGATGAAGCGCACAATTGCAACTGCTAAGCCATTTTGTGATGCTATCGGCATGGATATGCAGTTGCGTGACGGACTTAGAGAAGGTAGTTACGGCGAATGGGAAACTAAGAGTAAATCGTTTGTTCAAGAGAATTACCCAGAAAACTATGTAAAATGGTTGACAGAACCAGCCTGGAATGCACCGCTAGGTGGAGAAACTGCGGTGGATATTGTTAACCGTTCTATGCCTGTAATTGCTGAAATTCAAGAAAAACATCCCCAAGGTAATGTTCTAGTAGTTTCCCATAAAGCCACAATTCGGATTATGCTTTGCAGTTTGCTGGGAATTGATTTAGGGCGCTATCGCTACCGGGTGAATATTTTGGTCGCGTCGGTAAGTATGGTGAAATTTGACGTTAATGGCCCTTTGTTAGAAATATTAGGCGATCGCCATCATATACCAGACGATCTTCGCTCTCGTGCGGGAACATAATCCTGGATTTATCACTTGTGATAAATCCAGGGGTGTGGGAGGTGTGGGAAGAGAGGGGGGCATAAATTCTCTTTCTCCCCACACTCCCCATCTCCCCACACTCCCCACACTCCCCACACTCCCCATCTCCCCACACTCCCCACACTCCCCACACTCCAACTCAATTTAAATAACCTGATTGGTGAAACTGGGAGTAACATTTGTTGGTTCTTGGCAAATAACCTCGTGTAAAGTTTGCAATAATTCTTGAGTTGTATAGGGCTTAGAAATAAATTTGTTGACAGTCGCATTTTTGGTAATTTTATTGCTGCCCAGTATACCGCTAACAGCAATAATCTTGACTGATGGATTCATTTTTTGCAATGTGCGAATGGTAATTGTGCCATCCATTAACGGCATCATCATATCTACCAAAACTACGCTGATTTTATCTTGGTAGCGGGCATAAAGTGCGATCGCTTCAATACCATCTTTGGCAGTTACTACTTTGTAGTTATAGCTTTCTAATGAATTTTGAGTCGTTTCGAGAATTTTCGCTTCATCATCTACAACTAAAATTAATTCTTGATTTCCAAATGGGAAATCGAGATTTTCGGTTAGTGATGTTGCCATTGTCTTTATCGCTGGTAAGAACAATTTAAATTCAGTTCCTTTACCAATTTCGCTATGCACGTTAATAAAACCATCGTGACTTTTGACGATTCCTCTCACTGTTGAAAGACCCAAACCCGTACCTTTACCAATCTCTTTAGTAGTGAAAAACGGTTCAAATATTCTATCTAAGATTTCTGGCGACATTCCAATTCCTGTATCCGCAACAGTGATGACAATGTAGGGGCCGACATTAGCCTCTAAATTCATCCGCACATATTGTTCGTCAATTAACAAATTTTTTGCAGAAATACTGAGAGTACCACCATTGGGCATGGCATCACGAGCATTGACTATCAGATTCATCATTACTTGATGCAAATGCGTGCCATCTCCAATTACAGCCCAAAGGTCTGGCTGAATATTAAGAGAAAATTCTATGGATTTGGGAAATGTGCCATGCACAATCTGTTCAATTTCTGAGAACAAATTGTTAATTAAAACAATTGTTCGCTTCCCATCAACTCCGCGGGCAAACTGTAGCACTTGCTTAACTAAAGCTGCTCCCCGTTTAGTGTTCGTTTCTATCATTTTAAACATTTGCTGACTCCATTCATCAGAATCAGGATGTTTTAGTTGTAGTAATTGTGCGGCTGATAAAATTGGTGTCAGTATATTGTTTAAGTCATGGGCAATGCCGCCAGCAAGGGTACCCAAACTTTCTAAACGCTGAGTGCGGAGAAATTGAGTTTCAAGTTGTTTTCTTTCTGTAATATCAGTGTTAACTGTCAGAATCGATTTAGGTTGTCCATCTCGATCGCCCATTAAAGTCCAGCGACTAGCAACAATAATTTTTTTACCTTCTCTGGTAACTTGCTCTAACTCACCTTGCCAATAGCCATACTCAGTAAGACTTTTTTGGACATTTTGTAGTTGTGGTAAAAAATCCGGCCGATACAAAATTTGATTAGCATCTTTACTAATTACTTCTGTTGCTTGCCATCCGTATAAATTTTCAGCCCCTCGGTTCCAAAAGCTGATTTGATTGTTGAAATCTCTAACGAGAATTGCATCTGTAGTGATATCTAGCAAAGCAGCTTGTTCGCGGATTTTTTGTTCCGCTTGCTTGCGCTCAGCAATTTCCTTCTCTAAACGCTGATTTTGCTCTTGTAGTGTCTTGGTTAAGTTACGCAGCTTTAAATGAAGTTCAATCCGCGCTAAAACTTCTTCGTGCTGTAGCGGTTTAGTAATATAATCCACTGCTCCCAAACTCAAGCCTTTGACTTTATCGACGCTTTCCGTGAGTGCGGTCATGAAAATAATTGGAATATCCTGTGTTAAAGGATTCGCTTTCAAACGCTGGCAAGTTTCAAAACCGTCGATTACTGGCATTAATATGTCTAACAGAATCATGTCTGGTGGGGCATATTCGCATCCAGCGATCGCGCTTTCGCCATCTTCCGCAACCAAAACAGTAAATCCTGCATCAGCTAAGAACTCCAGCAACATTTCTAAATTTGCCGGGTTGTCATCGACAATTAAGATAACGCCTTTATCATTAAAATCAGGATCCATAAAACCTCTTTTAAAATCACACCGAGAGTAAAAAGGAAAATAATTTATACAGTTGACTACTAAATTAAGTAGCAGGGAATAAATAGAAATAAGCTACGAAAACTCTAGAAATCTAGATTTAGGGCAGGGAAAGGTCAACAGGCAATTGCATCGAATTTTGTGCCAATTGTAGGCCAGTAGCACCATTATTTATTAACACAAGTGAAAACATTTTTTTCGATACATTATAGTCACAAAAGAAATATGTACTTAGATAAATCTCTTAATTTTAATTAGGAGCATTTCCCTTTTCCCTTCTAAGTTGTTAACTGTATTCATCTTGACTGTGAATATTCTTTAATGAAACTTACGATTTGTTTGCATTTAAATTCTTTAGCCAGTTGGCGTAAATGAGTAGCAAACGGCAACCACTTTTCATCCAACTCTTCTAGTTTTGCTGCTCTTTGTGCAATACTCCTTAGGTTACCCCTGATTGCTAAGTCGAGTAAAATTGCCATTTCCTCTGCTGGAGGAGCAATCAAATCTTGATTTTGAATTTTTGATTTTAATTTAACATCTTCTGGCTTTGTAAGATCGTTTTTTATTTCTTCATATACCCATTCCAATCCCAAGTAAACTCTTAACTTTTCTAAAAGTTCCTCAACTCGGAACGGCTTGGGAAGAAAATCATCACAACCTACTTCTCGACTCTGTTCTTTATCAAAATCAAAAACGCTGGCTGATATAGCAATTACTACTGCTTCCTTTAACTCTGGTAACATTCTCAAACGACGGGTGGCTTCAAAACCATCCATCACACTCATAACTAAGTCCATAAAAATCACATCTGGCTTAAACTCTGGTGCTTTTTTGAGACAGTCTAAACCATCTGTGGCTTCTAAAACTTCAAAACCTAAAGGCTCTAATAAATTTACTAAAACAGAACGATTTTGCCATTTATCATCTACTACTAAAACTTTCTTTTTGTCGCCTATAAAACTAATAATGTTACGTTCGTCAAATTTATTCACGCTAATTGGTGATAAAACTTCGGGTAAAACTAAATCTATCCAGAAAATACTACCTTTACCTAAGGTACTTTTCACCTTAATTTCACCGCCCATCATTTCAACTAATTGACGGCTAATTGCCAAACCTAATCCTGTGCCTTCAGTCTTGCGGCTATCTTCGCCTACTTGCTTAAATGGCAAAAATATTTCTTCTAATTGTTCTTCGGCAATACCGATTCCAGTATCTTCTACTTGAAACCTTAATTTTCCCTCATGATATCCTACCTGAAAAGTTACAGTACCTTTTTCTGTAAATTTGACAGCATTACTCAGTAGATTAATTAAAACCTGGCGCAAACGTTTTTCATCCGCTTTCACAACTTTAGGTAGCCCAGAAAGTTGCTGATAAATTAAAGCAATTCCTTTTTGTTCGCTACGGATACGGCAGATTTGTACAATACCTTCAATAAAATCTGGAAAGTAAAATTCTGTGGGATATAATTCTAATTTGCGAGCTTCAATTTTAGAGATATCTAAAATATCATTAATTAGCGTTAATAGATGTTCGCCGCATTGATGAATGATGTTTACACCATTCTGTTGCTGAGTTGTTAAGTTTTGATTTTTCTTAAAAATTTGAGCATAGCCTAAAATCCCATTAAGCGGCGTGCGGAGTTCGTGACTCATACTAGCTAAAAACTCGCTTTTGGCGCGGTTGGCGGCCGCTGCGACTTCTTCTGCTTTTTGGCGATCGCAAATTTCTTGTTGCAGTTGCAAATTTTTAGCTTGTAATTCTAGAGTTCGTTCTTTGACTCTGACTTCCAGCGTTCTATTATACTCTTCTAAATCGTGATAAAGACGCGCATTTTCAATTGAGATTGCCGCTTGCGATGATAAAAGTTTTAACACTTCCAAACGTTCTGGTGTAAATGCCCCAGTTGTTAAATTATTTTCTAAATAAAGAATAGCAATCAGCTTTCCTTGATTGACGATTGGCGTACATAAAATAGATTTAGGCTTTTGGGTGAGGATATAGTTATCGAGGTTAAATACATTTTCATTGTTAGCATCATTGAGAACAACATCTTTCTGGGTTCTCTGGACGTAGTTGATAATAGAAATTGGTAGCTGCTGACTAGTTTCTACAGGAAGCGATCGCTCGATATTAATTTCATGTTTATCTATACTTCCTGAAGCTGCTATTTGTAATTTTTCTGCTGTTTCTAAAATTAAAAATCCCTTTTGGGCACCTGCATTTTCAATTAAAATTTGCATCAAATTAGTCAGCAATTTATCCAGGACAATTTCTCCAGAAAGTGCTTGCGATGCTTTCATAACTGCGGCTAAATCTAAAACCCCAGGACTACCGGTCGTTGTAGAGCTAATTGTCTGATTGACCTCCAAACTTTTAGTTTTTCGCTTCAGCGTGCGGGAGAAAATATGTGGATATTTGGCCTCAAAAGCTTTCAGTTTGAGGTTTGCTCCCCACTGAGCGTAAGCATAGTAAGATTGGGTTAAATAATCTCTAGCAACGTTCTCCCTACCACGCGCAAAATAAAACTCAGCTGCTAATTCTGAGGCTACTGCTTCTTCATGGAGAAATCCTTGTTCTTTGGCGTTAGAGATGGCGCGATCGTACAGATCCATTGCTACTAAACTTTGCCCCAAAACTCGCGCTTTTTCTGCTTCCACTAAATCGTATTTGTGCTGAAAGTTCATCGGAGCATGAATTGCCCATTCTTGTAATTTCTGTTGATTTTCGGTAACTTTTTCGATAATTTGTGATTGTTCTTCCTTGGAAACATGGGGATATTGAGCTAACAAAGCAAGAGAATAATATAACCTATAAGTGCCATTGAGACTAATACCGTTGACTCCTCCTAAATGTTTTTCTGATAAAGTCGTATAGTGGAGCGATCGCTCGTAATCTTTAGTAAAATAATAGAGAACAACCCTGGAAAAATAAGCCGCAAACAATAACATATTGTTCTCGACTTTAATTATTTTTGTTAACAGCGTATCAGCATCGAGAATTTCGCCATGACAATGATATTCTTCCTCTGGTGCGTCGAGTAATTTTAAGACTGTAATTCGCCAACTCTTGAGGTAAAAACTAGGAAAATCGAGTTTGAGTTTGATAACAGAATCAAGATGTTGGGCTTGCTTCTGTGCAACTGCTTCTAGCGGCTGACCAATAAAAAACATCTGGTCGCAAGCATAGAAAAAATCGTAACCAGACCATTCTAAATCGCCAAATTCTAACCCTGTCTGCACGCCATCCAACAAAGGATCGATACAGACTCTAGCATGTTCTTTCCAATGGAGAATATGACCGTGAACTATATTGTGAACAGCCGCTTTTAATTGTTTGGCATTAAATTGCTCTAACAACTTTAAACCGAGTTTGCCATAACGATATCCTGTTTCAATATCTCCTAACAAGGCGCAGAGAATTAAACCATAAAGAGCATATCCAAATGCTGAGAGTGATGTATTACCACGTTCGACGCTTTGGTTAACAAGCGTAAAAGCAATACTCGGAAATACTTCTGGCGTAGTTGCATAAGCGGGAGCCGCACAGCTAACCAAAATCCGCATGATTGCTAAATGCTCTGCATTAGTCATTTCTGGTCGGTTCGCCAACTCCTCTACATCCATCTTTTCAGGCGGAACAGTTGCCAGAGTTACACCCATCATATCCAGAACTTTTAGCCCAGTTTCCAAGGCAGTTTTCATCTGGTTTCTCTGGATATAAAACAGCATTTGTAGTTCATAAATTTTGACTTTATCTAGCAGACTTTTCGCCTGTTTAAGAACTACTTCCGCCAGATTTGTTGCTCGTTCGACATTGAGATTTAAATACTCGGCTCCTGTTGCTTCCACATACAAATCTAATGTCAAATTATATTTACGATCCCAGCTATCATCAGACAGAAGTTCTAGCCCTGTGGATAAATACCGAACGGCAGTTTCATAAGCTGTGGCGGCTTTAGCTTTCTTACCAGCAATTAAATTAAGTTGTGCGAGTTCATCTTTTTGAGATTGCTGGCTAATTAATTGGGCCCCGACATTTAACTGGTTAACAATTTCAAATATATTTTCTTCGAGTTCGGCTTCAGGAGTATGCTTGAGTAATAGTTCGCCAATTTTTAGGTGAGTTTGCTTTTTATCTTCTGGGAGAATCAAAGTATAAGCGGCTTGTTGCACTCGGTCATGCAAAAATTTGTAGATAATCTTTGACTGACCATTTTCCGGTACATTCGTTATATTCGCTGAATCAAATACCAGGGGAATTTTATAAGACTGATTTAACGGAAGAACTAATCCTGCCTGTAAAGACTCCCATAAATCTTTGGCAGTTTCAGATAAAGATTTTTGATTAACAATACTGAGAATATCTAAAGTAAATTTGTCCCCAATACAAGCAGCTAACTTTAAAACATTCTGTGTAGTCGGCAATAGCTTTTGAATCTGGCTGACCATTAATTCAACCACATTATCGGTGATATCAATATTTTCTAAACGATGAATGTCCCACTGCCAGTAATGCTCGTTGAAATTAAATAATAACAATCTTTCTTGATAAAGAGATTTAAGTAGCTGAGTTAAGAAAAAAGGATTACCTTGAGTTTTGTTATAAACTAAATCGGCTAGTGGCTCTGACTTTTCTAAGCTGGTATGCAGGGTATCGCTCGCTAATTGGTTAACATGAGAAATTCGCAATGGCTGGAGTACAATATTGTTGACAACTGCACCAGATTTTTGAATTTCCTCTAAAGTTAATATCAAAGGATGAGTGGCATTGACTTCGTTATCTCGATATGCACCAATTAGTAATAAATATTGGCTATCTGCATCCCCAGCAAGCAACTGAATTAATTTTAATGAGGCTGAATCTGCCCACTGTAAGTCATCTAAAAATACTACCAATGGATGTTCTGCCTGACAAAATACATGAATAAATTGCTTAAACAGCCGATTAAATCGGTTTTGTGATTCAGTAGGCCCTAATTGGGGAACATCTGGTTGAGACCCGGTAATTCTTTCTACTTCGGGAATAACATCAATAATAACTTGAGCATTGTTACCCAAAGCAGCTAAAAGTTTTGCTTGCCAAATTGTTATTTGTTCGCTGCTTTCTGTTAATAACTGCCGAATCAATTCTTGAAAAGCTTGAATTAAAGAAGTATATGGAATATTGCGTTTAAATTGGTCAAATTTACCGGAAATAAAATAACCTCGTTGGCGGACTATGGGTTTATGAACTTCATTAACTAAGCAGGATTTTCCGATACCAGAGTACCCACTTACTAACATCATCTCTACCCCCCTTAATCCCCCCTTAGCAAGGGGGGACATAGGGGGGTTTGCTACTCGCTCAAAGGCATTCATGAGAATGGCGACTTCTTTCTCGCGGCCATAAAGTTTTTGGGGAATGACAAATTGGCTATATAAATCAAGCTGACCGACGATAAAATTTTGAATTTTTCCAGTTGTTTGTAGTTGTCGCAGGCATTGTTCTAAGTCGGCTTTTAAACCCAAAGCATTTTGATATCTATCTTCAGCAGTTTTGGCTAATAATTTCATCACAATATCCGAAACTACTGAAGGAATTTCTGAGTTAATTTCTTGAGGCGGTATAGGAATTTTGGCAATGTGATAATGAACTAGTTCTAATGAGTCATGAGCTTGAAAAGGTAGATGTCCCGTTAACATTTCATAGAAAGTAACGCCTAAGGAGTAAAAATCACTGCGGTAATCAATTGAACGATTCATCCTTCCTGTCTGTTCTGGAGACATATAGGCGAGGGTACCTTCTAGCAAATTAGAATTACTCGCATTTAAGTTTTCTTGAGATAGGCATGATGAAATACTAAAATCAATAATTTTTACTTTGCCTGTATCTGGGTTAATTAAAATATTGTGGGGTTTAATATCTTTGTGGATAATATTAGCTTGGTGTAACTGAGCAAGGGTAGAAGCTAATTGAATAGCAATATCTAAAAAAATGTTTAATGGTAAATTATTGTTAATAATAAAGTTTTTTAGAGTTTCTCCTGCAAAGTCTGACAAAATTAATGCTAGACCATTTTGGTAATTATCCAAAGATAAGGGTTTGACAATCCCTTCTATTTCTAAATTTTGGAGTATTTTATACTCGTGTCGCAATCTCGATACTTGTTCTATCGTCGGATACTCAGATTTGAGAGTTTTAATAATTACAGATTTTTGGTCTGATTCTCGTAAGCCTCGATAAACGCAGGTAGTAGTACCGTCATAAAGCAGTTCGATGATGTTGTAACCTGCAATGCTAATATTCATATTTAGTTTCTATTCGTGAAAGACACGTAAGTATTAAGCTGATAGATTATTAATTAATGCTAATTTCTACTTTTGTTAAAGTTAAGAAGTATCATTAATTGTTTACAATTTGTTTTGTCGAGCTACTGATTTATGTAAATTAAAGTTAAACAAAACAATTTAACTTTAGCTATTTTGCGGTAATTGCTGATATTTCAAACGAGGGTTTGTTGAAACCCGATAAACTCTAAAGATACTCTATCAATTTTTTCACAGAGCTGTTGGTTATTATCGGAATCCGATTTGATTCAGAGAATTACTCGTAGCAAGAGGCAACAGTAAACGGGGAAAAGGTGTGCCTGGCTTGGCAAAAATCAAATATGCGTTCTATAATCTGCTGAATCAAACGATCGCTTATTGGACTAATATCTGCGATCGCTTTCCGATACTAGCCAGTTATTCTTCGAGAATTAAAGTTCTTGCCAACAGCTATGTCTTGGCTCTCAGGCTGTATGCTTAAACACCTTTTGCGTAATTACTTAAGTAAGCAGCCGGACAAATATTCAGAAATTTTAACTAGATAGTAAGTCAATGTTGCAACACCTTTACAATTAGAAATATTGCTTGCTAACAATAAAACTCTGCCAATGAAAGCTTGAAACTCACTCATATTAGAATTTATAGAGTGCTAGCGATGGCAGAAGTTGTCTGTATCCTAAGTATTTCTCCCTAAAAAAATAAACATTTTAAAATTCGCCGATTTTAATGGTAGTTAGCTATTTTTCACAAAAATGTTAGATTTTACACAAAAAAGCTACCCAAAAGCATATTTGGCTAATAACGATGAGTCTGCTTACCATGTACGGAAGTTTTTTTCCCAGGTCTTAAAGACCCTCCCTATTAATGATTCGCACAAAAATCCAAAGCTTTATTTTAGGGACTTTGGTGGTTACTGGTGGCGCGATCGCTATTTCTGCGCCGGCTTTTACATACACACCAAATTCCGCACACCAAGCAGTTCGCAGTCACGATTTGGCACAATCTACAATCGATACGGCAGCTATAGAAGCATCTGTCTTTAGGCAAATTAATCAATTCCGCGCTTCCCAAGGCTTACCAGCCTTAACACGGAATTCATCAATGAATAATCAAGCCAGAGTTCACAGTCAGAATATGGCTGATGGTACGACCCCATTTGGCCATAACGGTTTTTCACAACGGATTCAGGCGATCGCTATTCCCTACCAATCGGCGGCAGAAAATGTGGCCATGAATAGTAACTATAGCGATCCAGCTACCCAAGCCGTGCAAGGCTGGCTTCACAGTTCCGGACATCTCAACAACATTCGAGGTAATTACAACCTCACTGGTATTGGTGTAGCTGCAAATAGTAGAGGTGAAGTCTACCTCACACAAATCTTTTTGCGTTCATCTGGCCAAAATTCTACATCTGGTGGTTCCGGCAGTTATAGCGGTTCTGGTAGTTCTGGTGGTTCCCAATCCACAACATCTACAAGCAATGCTGCGGCTATAGAAGCATCTGTGTACCAGCAAATTAACAGATTCCGTAGTACCCAAAGTCTACCAGCCTTAACTCGGAACTCGGCTATAGACGATCAAGCCAGAATTCACAGTCGGAATATGGCTAATGGTAATGTCCCATTTGGTCATACCGGTTTTTCACAACGGATTCAATTGATAGGTATTCCCTACCAAGGTGCAGCGGAAAATGTAGCGATGAATCGTAACTATAGCGACCCAGCGACTCAAGCTGTGCAAGGCTGGCTCAACAGTTCCGGACATCTCGCCAACATTCGAGGAAATTACAACCTCACCGGTATAGGTGTGGCTATCAATAGTAAAGGTGAAGTTTACCTAACGCAAATATTTCTTCGCAGATAGTAGCTATTAGAGCAATTTTCACGTAAATAGACCACGTTGTAGGGGCTTTACAGCTGTAAAGCCCCTACCGAGGATTGTGGTTTAAATTGAGTTCGATTAATCAAGCCAAACATTTTACAGCGATCGCTGCCGCTAAAAATACAGTATAGGAGTCCGATTTGATTGATGAAAAAATTTAAGTATCTGTAGGGGAGCCAGTGCGTTGCGGAGGTTCCCTCCGTTGTAGCAACTGGCGTTGTGTTATGGCGTAGCCTAACGCATCTAATATCAAGTTCGCTTAATTACTTATAAATCCTGAAACACCCCACCCGCCTTACGGCACCCTCCCCTTAGCAAGGGGAGGGTTGGGGAGGGGTAACGCGAGGACTGCAATCATAACTAATCATCCGAGCTTGAAATAAATCGTTAACTGATGCCGTATCATTTCACAAATCAAATATGAGTCCTATAGATGGTATAAGACTCACAAAAATTAAGGAAGGGTGAGAAATAACCCACCCTATTACATCCTTATAAATTATTTACTTTGTAGTGGTTTCAGCAGGTGCACCAATCATTTTGGCAGCATTTTCTTCGCTTTCAAGAATACCGAATTCAATCAACAATTCTTCTAGTTCTTCCATTTCAATTGGTGTAGGAATTTGAAGATTCTGGTTGTTGATGATTTTGGTAGCCAATGTGCGGTATTCGTTAGATTGGTTGCTGTCAGGTGCGTACTCGTTAACAGTCATCCGACGCAACTCAGCGTGTTGAACAATATTGTCGCGAGGTACGTAGTGAATCATTTGGGTATTTAAGCGTTTTGCCAGAGTTTCAATCAGTTCGATTTCTCTGTCAACGTTACGGCTGTTACAAATCAAACCACCCAAACGAACACCACCAGTATGTGCATATTTCAAAATACCACGAGCGATGTTGTTTGCGGCATACATCGCCATCATTTCACCTGATGTCACGATGTAGATTTCTTGTGCTTTGTTTTCACGGATAGGCATAGCAAAACCACCGCAAACAACGTCACCTAATACGTCGTAAGATACAAAGTCAACATCTTGGTAAGCTCCATTTTCTTCCAAGAAGTTGATGGCAGTGATAATACCACGACCAGCGCAACCTACACCGGGTTCTGGGCCACCAGACTCTACGCAACGCACACCGCGGAAGCCGGTCAACATCACTTCCTCAAGTTCGAGGTCTTCTACTGCGCCACGTTCAGCAGCCAAGTGCAAAACAGTGGTTTGAGCTTTGCTGTGCAGCATCAAACGAGTAGAGTCAGCTTTAGGATCGCAACCTACAATCAGAATGCGTTGGCCCATTTCTGCCATAGCTGCCAGAGTGTTTTGAGAGGTAGTAGACTTACCAATACCGCCTTTACCGTAGAAAGCTATTTGTCTGATTTTGCTATCGATAGACATGGTTTGTGTTTTCCTAGAATAAATTGGTCGATGAAAGTGAAGGGTTACCTGAGACTTAACCCTTGGTAGTGTTGGCAGATAGGGTTTGCCAACAAACACACTGGGCAAAAATAGTAGAAGGTTGCATAGACGAGGATTTGATTTGTGTTTTAGGAGTATTGCTCTTGGTGGCTCTCAAGAGCTGGCGATCGCATATCTTTGCTAGGATTTGATATGGGGACAATCAAGGCATCAGTATTGTAGGCTGTTGTAGTTCGCTCATCGGTTGCTCAAGCCTTCAGAGTTTTTTAGTAGCAATTTCAACTTTTACAGAGTTTTTGCTCTGAAACCAACCAACCAAAATTGCAATTTACTCTTAATGGTTGCTACAAATTTCCTATGTTATTTGTGCCATAATTGTCGCATTCGATATCATAAAATATCGAGCGATCGCTGCTGAATCTTTTTTCTAGTTATTCCTAAAAAATCACTGAATTATCTCGCTATTAATGCAGGTAAATAAGTTCTTGATTCCAAGAAAAATCTCTGCATTTACAACCTTTAATACTATGGTTTAGACAGTGTATTGGTAAATTTTGTCAATCTAGTTAAATTCCCTAATTTTGGGAAAATATATGTACAATGCTGGAAGCTTTTATTTCCAGAGTTAGCAACTCCTAGAACATAGTTAAAGCGATGAAAAATAGTTAATATCGCCTGTCTCAAGTTCTGTAACTGTTCTAAATTCTTTTGGATTGCCAACGATCTACTCAGAGTCTTTCTCCTCGACTCTAAGAGTAATTTTATCTGGCGATTTAAGTAGTATAGCCAAACATTACCGGCTATTACTTAAGCAAGCTATGACTGACTTCAAGCCCTTACTAAAGTGTTTATCTTGCTTATCTGGCTTTTGTTTATCGTTACTAAAAAGCATAACGATATTGAAGCGGACTTACCAGAGCAAAAAAACTTTATTGAGTTTACCTCAATATTGTCTTGAAGCCTTTTTGCATTCATACTTTTTGATTCCTGTTTTTAGATTAGCACAGATTTGTTAATTTATTTTTACCAAATCAAATTATTTTTCAATTTGTAATAATATTGTTTTTTATTTTTAGAGCTATTGCTCGTATCTAACTTATTTATTTTTTGTTAATATTATTTCAATATATAGGAATCCTATTTGATTTTTGAAAAACATGTAGAGTATGTTACTGCTGAGAGTAAGGCATCAAAGCCTTAAGATAGTGCGTTGACGGAACGTCTAACACATCCTACATATACTTAGATTTTTCAAATAATCAAATCGGATTGGTATTTACAGTACAGTTTCACAATAGCGCACCTAAAATTAAGCTAAAATTAAGGTATGAATAAAAAACTTACCCTTGTACAATCTGTCACTCAGACTTTAGGAAGATATTCTGTAGAGTTAAGTGAATATCGTGTTAAGGTTGGAGGTGAGAATAAAAATCGGACACAAATATTGTTTTTAGTATTAACAGGCTTTTACTCTTTGTTATTGACAGGCTTGTTTCCGAAATTTAAATCTCTACACACTTTTAATTTTGGAAACAATTTATGTCACTTTATGTAGGTAACCTCTCATACGAAGTTACACAAGAGACTTTAAATACTGTTTTTGCAGAATATGGTTCTGTAAAGCAGGTTTCACTACCCACTGACCGGGAAACAGGACGTTTGCGTGGTTTTGCTTTTGTAGAAATGGGTACAGATGCAGAAGAAAATGCTGCTATTGAGGCTCTTGATGGTGCTGAGTGGATGGGACGCAGCTTGAAAGTGAATAAAGCTAGACCCAGAGAAGACAGAGGTTCGTTTGGTGGAAACCGAGGTAATTCTGGCTCTCGCAACCGATACTAAAGTTTAAACTCAAAAATATAAACTCTAACGTCTTCAGGACAGACAATGAGTCTGTCCTTTTTTTCTCACATTTACTGGATGGCTTAAGACTAACCAGTATTAACGAAGGCAGGAGGCAGGAGGAGGCCGTTTTTGTAACGAGGATTTATACCTTGTTCCAAAAACTTTGGATGAAGTACGGTTTTAGACCCGATTGTTTCGATAATTAAGTCAAGGATATAGAATGGCCCAAATAATAGTAGAGGATAATGAAGGGATTGAATCAGCTTTGCGTCGTTTTAAGCGAAAAGTTTCTAAGGCAGGTATTTTTCCAGATATGAAAAAGAATCGTCATTTTGAAACGCCAGAGCAAAAACGTAAGCGAAAAGAAGTCACTAGGCACAGACAAAATAAGAGAAATTTTCGCAAATGAGTCTCAGCTTAAGCATTTGCAATATCTGTCTATTCTGATAATTATTCCCGCAGCAGATTAAGACTTCCAACTTGAATGCGATCGCATTCAAAAATCCCCCACATAACAATGCGGGGGTAGAAGTTTATCGTTGCAGTGCTGAGGCAGAAAATCCTACAAATTCAAGATTATTTTTAGTGACTCGTATGATGTCATCTATATTATGGAAGCGAAAAAATATAAAATTGAGTACAAGTTTCATTCAATTCACATTGAAGAGGAATCATTAAGCAGAAAAGCTTATTACTATAAAATTTTTGGTGAATTATGTCATAATGGCGGATTTGCCAATTCAATTGCTGAGGCAGAGACAGAAGCAAAAGAAAAGATTGACGAAAAGTTTAATCTAATAGAAAGAAAATCTGCATTACACAGATATTGCGTGATGCGTGATTTTGAAAGCTTTTTTGAGTTGTTAACTCAAGAAAAGGAAATGCCGAAAGAGGCAGCTTATCAAGTTGCTTCCCAATTAGCTTTAGCTTCAACTTTAAAGTATTTTACCAAAGTAGTACAAAGTCCTGATATAAATGGCTCGGTAGATACGAATGGAACTGTAAGCACAGAAAACTTGCAGTCATAATTCAGTTGTGTTGGACTGGATTAACTAAAATGCTGGCTGGCTGTATCATTTTTGTGAGGATGCAAGCTTCAAGTGTCCAGGCGCGATCGTATAATCCGACATCTGGCAATTTTAATTCAAATGGATGGGGTGGTGGTTGTAGTAGCAAAGGTGCAACTCGATCGCGGGCTTCAACTAAGCTAACTATCCAAGGAAGAAAATCTAAAATTTCTTTTGGCAATACAGTTAACTCAAAATCCCATATCAGGTTCATTCCTTGACATTTTGGCGGCCTTTTTTTCATCATGAATTGAATCGCACTTTTATTAATAGCCAGTCTAAGAATGAACGGGCGCAATGGATTAAATTCGTCAGGTGCTGTGTAAGCATATATATTTAAATAATTCAGTTGCTGCCTATCATCTATCCAAGATGCAATCGGAGAATTACTACTATAGGATGTGCTACTTACCCTCACTGGTGTGTTCATTGCAGCAGCGAACATACAGTAAAATTCACTCCTGAGTTCGCTAAGAATTTGTTTTGCTTCTGGGTTCATGGTTACTACACCTGATTGTGTAGATTGTATGTGTAGGAGAATTTTCAGGAGTAATAGAATTATGGTTTAGTACCTCCCAAAAGAATGGGAGAACTATAAACCGCCCCAAAAACAAGCTAGAGAAGTTTAGAAACCGCACTGGCGAATTGCTCGTAAGGAGAAACTCCGACGATAGTTTCTACTAACTCAGCATCTTTGAAAATTAAAACTGCTGGAATACTGCGAAGACCAAATTTTTTGAACAGCGGTTTGTTGTTATCGACGTCTACTTTCACGACTTTGACGCGATCTTTGTATTCTTGGGCGAGTTGCTCCATTAATGGAGCGATTAGGCGACAAGGGCCGCACCAAGTAGCAGTAAAGTCAACTACAACAACTTTTTCTTCAGCTAAAAGAGTCTCAAATTCACTTTCTTGAATATAAGAAACTAAATCAGTGTTAGTAGACATTTTTGAATTCCTCAGTATTAAACTAAATTGCCAAAAAAAGAATTTTTCGCGGCATTATAGCTAACGAATATTCAATATTTTACCTACAAAGTGAGCCAAAAATTTTTATTACAGCAATAGTCAACGTAGTTAGGACATTAACAGATGAAAAAACTTAGACACAACAAGACTTTTCACCTTCCAGTCACTAGCCCCCAATCCCTTGATACAGGTGATGAAGACATGCTTGCTCTTCGACTTAAAATTCTGTAGCAAAAAGGCTCAAGCAAAAATGCCTGAGCCGCTAATACATTAAGTTAATTAATTGAACTAAGAGGTTAGGTAAAAGAGCTAAATTAGCAAAGCTTAGTAACGGTTGCGTCCACCGTAATTGCTACGGTTACCACCACCAAATGAACCTCCTCTATCTTCCCTGGGTTTAGCCTTATTTACTTTTAGGTCTCGTCCCATCCACTCGGCACCATTAAGAGCCTCAATGGCAGCATTTTCTTCTGCGTCTGTACTCATTTCCACAAAACCAAAGCCGCGTAAACGACCTGTTTCACGGTCAGTAGGTAACTGAACCCGCTTTACAGAACCATATTCTGCAAATACAGCATTCAGACTATCTTCAGTAACTTCGTAAGAAAGATTGCCTATATAAACTGACATGGATTGTCTCCGAAATTGTAAATGTGTAGAGATTTAAATTTCGGAGAAAAGTTTGTAAATACCAAAAACAAAAAGCCTGTCAATACTAAAAACAAAAGCTGTTAACCGAATTAATTCTCACCTCATATTATTACATAGAAATCTACTTTTAGGTGAAGAATGGAAAAAATAAGTAGGTAGAGAGAATTAAATGAAAAATGCTCATCTCCAGAAATTAGATGGGATAAGTCTTTTCCCGTCTGCCTTCTGCCGACGCTCGCGGACACGGCGAATCGCTGCTCTATCCTGCCTTGTGCCTTCTACATATTAGCTGACTAATTCAACTAAAGCGTCCCCCTGAAACCTGATTACGCATGACACTAAGCAGCCGCGATAATGTTCAGTTGTGAATACTGAAAGCGTGACATTAGTCCGATCTAGATCTAAAATTTGTTTCACCTTACAGATTTGGCGTTTGTTCTTACAGTATGCAAGAATGCGATCGCCAGCTTTGACATCCAACGCTTTAATTTTCAATTTCTACTCGCTGTTACAGTTATCAATCTAAACCATCATATTTATTGGGATTCTTTTAACCTTATTTTAGTTTCTATATAACCACAACAGAAATACCCAAGGATTATGTATATACTAAGACACACTTAAGCTGCATCTACGATGGTCTTAGCTCTATTAACTTTTAGGCTATAAGGCATCCATTCATTACCTGTTAATCCATTCATTGCTGCTAATTCTTCGGTGTCTGTGACCATTTCTACAATTGCAAATCCTGTCTTCTCACCTAATTTTTGCTTTGTAGATACTAGTATTCTTTTAACAGACCCATACGTTAAAAAGACTTGTCTGATATCCTCATCTTCAATTTCATGGGATAAATTACCAATATAAACTGACATAGAATATCTCCAGATTCACAAAATGGAGAGATTTAGATTTGGAGAGGTATCTCTATAGTCACTTGACCAAAAATATTTCTCATCAATCTAACAATAACACTTGAATCTGCGATCGCATTTTTATAACTCTACAGGCCATTATAACTACAAGTACATATCTTTGTAACCTATGCTGTTAACTGATTGTGGCTTCTAATTCAACCTCAAAAACTTAATTATTAATTAAGGTAAGTTCGCCCATAGCTCTATAACGTAATACAAAATCAACGTAAAAATAATGCTTTACTAGCACTACACGTACTACTAAAAAGTTTCTTCTTTATATTTCTTTGTATTTCTTTATATTTTTGCTAATATTTGACATCGATTTTGGTTGTCAGACAATCCAGTTCTAAAGTGCAACTTGCGGGTTCTGAAGTTAAATGATGGCGATCGCTTGCTTCTTTAAAAACAAGCTCAAAAGCAGTACCCAAGAGACTTTACAGCCAACTCATGCTGCTATATTACTTGAGTTTTGCCAGCCAAGGAGCTACGTTAGGTATATAGGAAGCTTTCAAAACAATGTCAACCTTACTCTATTTTGTAATTGGTGTTCTTCTACTTTTGGTGATGGGAATTGCGGCTTATTTCCTGACTGCTCGCAAGTATCAATCTTCCGTCACAGTCGCCAATTCCTACGATGAATGGACTGTTGACGGCATCCTAGAGTTTTATTGGGGAGAACACATTCACCTCGGTCACTACGGTTCGCCGCCACGACGCAAGGATTTTTTGGCTGCTAAATCTGACTTTGTACATGAAATGGTTAAATGGGGTGGTTTAGATAAATTACCTCCCGGTACTACCGTCTTAGATGTTGGCTGCGGTATTGGCGGCAGTAGCCGGATTTTAGCGCGAGATTATGGATTTGCTGTCACAGGGATTACCATCAGCCCCCAGCAGGTGAAACGCGCTCAAGAGTTAACGCCTCCAGGAGTTAACGCCCAGTTTGCGGTCGATGATGCGATGGCATTGTCATTTCCAGATGCCAGTTTTGATGTAGTCTGGTCGATTGAAGCCGGCCCCCACATGCCTGATAAAGCCGTTTTTGCTAGAGAATTGATGCGGGTGCTAAAGCCTGGTGGAATATTGGTTGTAGCTGACTGGAATCAGAGGGATGACCGCCACAAACCGCTAAATTTCTGGGAAAAACCAGTGATGAAACAACTCCTCGAACAGTGGTCTCATCCGGCATTTTCCAGTATAGAAGGGTTTAGCGAGCTTCTAGAAGAGACAAAATTAGTCGAAGGAAAGGTAATTACGGCAGATTGGACGCCAGAAACGCTTCCTTCTTGGTTAGATTCGATTTGGCAAGGGATAGCTAGGCCAAGCGGATTGGTGCGTTTTGGAGTATCTGGTTTTATCAAGTCTGTGCGCGAAGTGCCGACTTTATTGCTGATGCGTTTGGCATTTGGTACGGGGTTGTGCCGATTTGGAATGTTCCGCGCTGTGCGGGCGAACTCACCCACAGAATTAACGGACAAAAGCTTTGCTAACCAAACTCCTTCAAGTTTGGCTAGATAGCGATCGCATAATAGAGATTGGTAAGGGGAAAAGGTTAAAGGGTAAGGGTTAAAGGTTTTTTATTCCCCTTTCCCCCTTACCCTTTCCCCTTTAACCGAACCGTATTGCCCTGCCTCCTGCCTTCGTTAAGTCTGCATACTTAACACCCGAACAATTTCTTTTAGCAAATGTTCGGGTTCGATTGGTTTGGTAATGTGGCGTTGAAATCCTGCTTGCAAGGCTTTTTGTTGGTTGAAGTCTCCGGCATAGGCAGTCAAAGCGATCGCTTTTATCTGTCTTCGTTGTTCTGCTGGCAATGCTTCGATGTGTTGCATTAGCATGTAACCATCCATCTGTGGCATACCAATGTCGCTGATTAAAACATCGAAGTGGGATTGTGTGAGGGCTGAAATTGCTTCGCTAGCACAAGCAACTGCAATGACTTTTGCTCTGGCTTGTTCCAATACAAAAGTCACAAACTCTCGCGTATCAGTATCATCATCGACCACTAAGACTTGAATGCCGTTCAAATCAACAGATGCTTGTGATAATTGAAAATTTCCATCGACTCTTGGCTGATTCGGTATCAAGGGCAGTCTCACGGTGAAAGTAGCTCCTAAACCGACTCCAGGACTATCCGCTTTCACTGTTCCACCATGCAGTTCAACGAGATGCCGCACGATGGCCAAACCTAACCCCAGTCCGCCAAACTTGCGGGTGGTTGTACCATCTGCCTGACGGAAATACTCAAATACGAATGGTAGAAAATCAGGAGTAATGCCAATTCCCGTATCGGTGACTGTAATTTGAGCCAAAGAGTCAATCTGTTCTAATTGCACCTCGACCCGTCCGCCATCGGGTGTAAATTTAACAGCATTGGAAAGCAGATTCCACACTACTTGCTGCAAGCGGGTTGAGTCACCTAAAACCAGCCCTAATTCAGGATTTAGCTTTGCTTTAATCTCAATTGACTTGGCTTCTGCCGCTAGTCGCACTGTTTCCAGTGCTGCTTGAACTGTTGATACTAAATTAATAGTGCTGACTGTCAGACTCAGCTTGCCCCGGAGAATTCGAGAGACATCGAGTAAATCTTCGATTAGTTCGGATTGCAGTTTAGCATTGCGCTCAATTGTTGCCAGAGCTTGTTTTGTTTTCACGGCATCGAGTTTGCCGCTTTGTAGGAGCTTTGACCAACCCAAAATCGGGTTCAGGGGCGATCGCAATTCGTGGGATAACACCGCCAAAAATTCATCTTTAATGCGATTGGCAGCTTCAGCAGCTTCCCGCGCCGCTTGTTCGCGCTCTAACAACTTTTGGCGTTCTTGCGCTGCTTGCTTGCGCTCGGTAATGTTCTCTGCAAAGATGATAATGCCACCAATCTCACCACAACTGGCATACCAAGGCAGAATTTCCCAATATAACCACTGGACTGAGCCATCATAACGCGGGTAATAATCTTCTTCACATCGCTCGGTTGCTCCTGCGAGACATCGTTGGTGAGCCTGTCGCCAGCGTTCGGGAGTGTCAGTCAAGACTTCGTAATGCGATAAACCTTTCAAGTCTGTGTAACCTGAAGCATATTCACGCATCCACTGATGGCTGGCAAACAGATAACGCATTTCTCGATCCAGCATGACTACGGCAACTGGAGTATGTTCGATGAACTTTTGTAGCGTTTCCTTGGCTGACTGCTCTCTTGCCAAAAATTGTTCTCGTTCCACCTCAGCTTGTTTGCGATCGTCAATGTCTGTAGAGGTGCCATACCAAGCGACGATTTCGCCTTCCTCGGTTTTAATAGGCACAGCCCGAGTTAAGAACCAGCGATAGTTACCATCGGATGCCCGTTGAATGCGAACTTCTGTTTGATACAGGGAACCAGATGTTATCGCCTCTGACCATCGCTCGTAAAGCTGCGACACATCGTCAGGGTGGATGACTTGCACATATTGTAGTGGATCTTGGGTCTGCTCCAGTGTCAGCCCCGCATAGTCAAACCACTGCTGGCTAACATAATCGACTTCTCCATTGGCATTGGCTGTCCAAACAATCTGAGGCATGGCATTGGCAAGCCTGCGGAACTTATCTTCGCTTTGCCGTAGAGCAATTTCAGCTTGTTTGCGTTGCGTAGCTTGCCGATAGGCATCGGTAATATCGTGCATTAACACAACGGCTGAGGTAATCTGTCCTTGGCGATCGCAAATGGGTGAGGAACTGGCATCAATTACAATTTGGCTGCCGTCTCGATAACGGATTTCTATCTCTTCGTGGCTAACTACTTCACCTGTCAAAAGCGATCGCATCAAGGGATAATCATCGGGTGCGTAAATTTGGCCGTCAGGGCGGTAAGCATGGAAGGGAACTAATTCCTCGTATTCTTGCAGCTCGATATGCAAGTCGAAAGAGTGCTGAAGTATTTGGTTCGTTCGCTCATTTGCCAGAATCAGCTTTTTGGAAGCAGCGTCAGCGATGATTACTCCTTCAGGCATTTGGCGCAAGACGGCTTCAAACCGGGCGCGTTCGTCGAGCAAGGTTTGCAACAATTGCTCTCGCTCGGCATCAGCGCGTTTGCGATCGGTTACTTCAACTACAAAAATCGTCAGTCCATTAGGCGAAGGATAAACCCGGTACTCAAACCAGCGATTCCAGGGCCAATAAAGATACTCAAATTGGAGAGACGTTTGTTCGTGCATCGCTCGATGAAATTGAACGTAAACGTCTGTTCCAACTGCGTCCGGAAATAACTCCCAAATGTTGTAACCCAGCAGTTCTTCTCGCTGCTTCCCAGCCATTTCACATAATCTATCGTTGGCGTAAGTATAACGCCAGTCGCGATCGAGGGTAAAAAAACCGTCGCTGATGCTGGATAAAATGTTTTCGATCGCTTCTCTGGCGGTTTCTGCTTCTAGTCGCAGTCTCTGCTCTTGCTGAGTCGCTTCTCGCCGCACTTGTGCCAGCTTCAAGGTTGCTTCCACCCGCGCCAGTAGTTCGCGGGCAGAGAAGGGCTTAGTCAAATAATCGTCTGCTCCCGCTGCTAATCCTTCGATGCGAGATTCTTCCCCAGCACGGGCAGAGAGCAGAATAATAGGTAAGTCTTTGGTCTGCGGATTAGCCCGCAACTCCTGCAATAAACCAAAACCGTCCAGTTCTGGCATCATCACATCAGTCAGCACCAGATCGGGAAGTTGCCTGCGAATGGCAGCTAAAGCCGCAACGCCATCTGTCACGGTTTCCACTTCATACTGCTGGCTCAATAGACGTTTCACATAAGCTCGCATATCAGCGTTGTCGTCAGCTAACAGAATCCTGGCAGAACTAGCCACAAAAGAGGATTTCTCCTCTGCTCCCCTGCTCCCCTGCTCCTCTGCCTGCCCTAAGGAATAAACATCTGTCCCTAACGAGTTTGGTAACCACTGCAACACCTCCTCAACATAGTATGTTGCTCCCATTGCCGTCGATGTCAGCGTGCGGGTTCCCTGAATGCGATCGCTAGGTAAATGGTCATACCCTGCGGGAATTGACACAGTAAAGCAAGTTCCTCGGTCGATAACGCTACTTACCTCAATCGTCCCTTCATGCAGGCGCACTAGTTCTTGCACTAATGACAAACCAATGCCTGAACCCTCATAACTTCGTCCTTTTGCCCCCTTGACTCGATGGAAGCGATTAAATATTAAAGGTAAATCTTCGCTGGGAATGCCCGTTCCTGTGTCTCGTACTTGCAGAATGACTTGGGGCGATGAGGCGGGAGAACGATCTGGGGTTATCTCATTGGCAGTTCCTCTTGCAATTTGACAGTCTTGCCAACTCAAAGAAACTGTAATCTCTCCTTCAAAGGTAAACTTGAAGGCATTGGAAAGTAAGTTCAAAACAATCTTTTCCCACATCTGCCGATCTACATAAACGAGTTCGGGCAATGAGGGGCAGTCCACTTGCAAAGAAAGTCCCGCGCGTTCAATTGCCGAACGAAATATCCCAGCAAGATCCGCGGTAAACATTGCCAAATCGGTTGGCTCGTAAACTGCCTCAACCCGCCCAGCTTCGATGCGGGAGAAGTCAAGCAAGCTATTAACCAGTTTCAGCAAACGCTTTGAGTTGCGGTAGACAATTTCTAACTGTTCGCGATCGCTTGGTATGGGGCCTGAAGGGTTGGCTAATATATCTTCCAAGGGATTGAGCATCAGCGTTAATGGAGTGCGAAACTCGTGGCTGATATTACTGAAAAACAGAGTTTTTGCTTGGTCTAGTTCTGCTAAAGCTTCGGCACGTCTGCGTTCTGCTGCGTATGCTTCGGCATTGGCGATCGCCGTAGTCACATGAGTACCAATTAAATCGAAGAATCCCTGGTACTCGTCATCTAACGCCCGT
Organism: Nostoc sp. DedSLP01; assembly: GCA_034530875.2. Classification (GTDB taxonomy): domain Bacteria; phylum Cyanobacteriota; class Cyanobacteriia; order Cyanobacteriales; family Nostocaceae; genus Nostoc. The sequence goes on along the minus strand of JAVRCJ020000018.1, from coordinate 98,393 downwards.
CGAGGACTAATGCCAACTACTAATAATCCAGCTAACTGCTGTGTTTGTCCGGATTTGGTAAGCGGTATGACCAAGGCAGTATTAGACGGTTCCGGCCAAGCACCTCCAGGTAACGTACCAAAACGCACCGTTAAATCTTCAACTAACTCTGTTTCCTTGGTCTGATTTACCCGCGATAAATTCCACAAATCCCTTGTATCAGTCAAATCCATTTGCTGAGGACTGGCGATGGTTCCCGGTTCAATGCTGGTGGTTGTGGAAACTAAACGCGCCTCGCTGCCATTTGCTTCTATCAGGTATAACAAGGCAAAGGGAATATCCTCAGCATTGGCAGACAGCGCAGCCATAGCAAAATGGCAAGCTTCCTCAACTGCCTTGGCTTCTACAGTGCTGGCGCTCAATTCACGCAAAGTTCGCAGCCGACGTTCTCCGATAACCTGCTTTGTAGTTTCAATGACTGCACAGAAGATACCGCCAACTCCGCCACTTTCATCACGCACGGGGCTATAGGAAAAAGTGAAGTAGGCTTCCTCCGCATAGCCATAGCGATCCATAATCAACAACAAATTCTCAGACCAGGTGGATTGCCCTGTGTCCAAAACGCTATCAGCCAGGGGCCCCACCACATCCCAGACATCTGCCCAACAGTCTTTGGCAGACTTTCCCAAAAATTGAGGATGCTTGCTAGCACCAAGTATAGGACGATACGCATCATTATAAAGGTTCGCATACTCGCGCCCCCACCAAACAAACATGGGGTAGCGAGAACTCATCAAGATGCTTATTGAAGTTTTCAAGCTCTGTGCCCACCCAGATACCGCCCCCAAGGGTGTTTGCGACCAGTCGAGCGATCGCATGAGTCCCGCCATCTCGCTGTCGCCAACAAAAATATTTTCAGAAATATTAGAGTTTATCACGGTCAGTGCGATCGATCCCGAATCAAGGTGATGGCAATTGGTTGACCCAGAACTACCGTTCTTTTAGCCGGAGCCATTGTCAAGAAGCGCAGAGGGTGAAATACGAATAAAACCGCCATCAGGATTATGTACCACGAAATAAATTCATTTAATCTATCTACAGATAGTATTTTCTAACCCAGACTGAAGGCAAAGACTGTTGAAAGCATAAACTTATGACCTACAACCAATTCAATCCGCTATTCCTTGACAGGGCAGTGGGTCGATGAGGAGTCAGCATCTTTTATGTTTGGCAACGTGTCAATGAGTTCATCTATCACCTGAGTCATTGTTTTATCTGCATATTCTGCATATTCTTTGAGTTTGTTAAATCTGCGATCAGACATTCTTAACCGCAATTGTTTATTTTTCATTTTGGTTACACAATGGATACACTTTATATTATCCTGTTTGTAGGTCGAAAAACACTCGTCGGTTATGAAAACGTCATACCAATACAAAATCAAACCAACTAAAGAGCAAGCAGAAAAGATAGATAAAACGCTGGAAATGTTACGTTGCCAGTATAACTATTTACTTGCTCAAAGATTTGATTGGTATGAGCAAAATCGTTGTCCTATTGATAGATGTCCGTTAATTTGTCATCTGCCAGATTTAAAGGAACAACCTAACTACTACAATCAAAAAGCGTCTTTGGTTCAACTGAAAGTTGATAGACCTTGGTACAAAGAGATTCACTCTCAAGTATTACAGGAAGTCCCTAAAAAAGTTGAACTAGCTTTTGATAGATGGTTAAAGGGTGACGTTAACGGGAAAAAATCTGGTAAACCTAGATTTAAGGGTAAAGGGCAATATAAAACTTTCACTTATACCCAATTTAAGCGTCACCATTTTGTTAATAACAAAATTACGCTGTCCAAGATTGGGGAAGTCAAGGTAATTGTCCATCGACCAATACCAGATGGATTTGATATTAAAACAGTGTCTATTACTAAAAAAGCTGATGGTTACTATGTGACTCTCAGTCTTGATGATAAAACGGTTCCAACTATTAAGCCTGATTTCAACCCTGATAATATTGTTGGCATTGATGTCGGTTTAATTGATTTTTATGTGGCTTCTGAGGGTTCTAGGATTACCGCACCAAAGCATCTACGCAAAGCTGAACGTAAATTAAAGTCAGCACAGCGTAAGATATCAAGACGCAAAAAAGGTTCTATTCGTCGTAAAAAAGCTATTCAAAAACTGGGTAAACAGCATAAAAAAGTTGCTGATACTCGTAAAGATTTTCACTTTAAAACAGCGAAACTATTACTTGACAAGTATGATGTTATAGCTGTGGAAAAGTTAAATATCAAAGGACTAGTTAAAACAAGATTGGCTAAAAGTATTAATGATGCCGGATGGGGACAGTTTGTAACTATACTTTCAAACAAAGCCGAAAACGCTGGTCTGAAGGTAATAGCTGTAAATCCAAATAGCACAAGCCAAGAGTGTTCTAGCTGTGGTCACAAAGTTAAAAAGCCGCTATCCCAGAGAATACATAATTGCCCTGTTTGCCATACAAGTATTTGCAGGGATTTGAACGCAGCTATAAACATAAAGAACCGTGGGGCGCACGGTCTTAAAGCTCAATCAATGTCCTCATAGAGGAGTCGTTGAGAAGTCCACACTCCCCTTCGGGTGAGTGTGTGGAGTACGTCACGCAGTAGAGCATTTGCTAGTCAGGGTTCAGATAATTCCCAAGTCTGCAAAAGTTATGACACATCCAGATACAGTAAATGTCTTACCAAATTAATCGTCTCATCAAGTTCAGTCAAGATTTATTTTTTGTTTGGGTATTAATTGGTGCAATAGCTGGTTATTTGTTCCCAAAAATTGCCGCAAGTGGTAGTAGTAATATTGCAACAGCACTGGGAATAGTGATGTTAGGAATGGGTTTAACAATCACTATCGAGCAATTAAAAAGCTTACGAAATGCTGGGAAAGCCTTAATCTTGGGAGTGTTGCTCCAGTTTACTATCATGCCACTGTTAGGATGGTTAGCTGCAACAGTTTTCAAATTACCACCGATGTTGGCATTGGGCGTGATTCTTGTTGGTGCCAGTCCTGGAGGAACAGCTTCTGAAGTAGTTACTTTTTTGGCTCGTGGCGATGTAGCTCTATCTGTAGCTTTAACTACTGCTTCTACACTCATCAGCCCAATTATGACCCCTGCTTGGATTTGGTTACTCAGATCAAATTGGGTTGAAATAAAACCGTTATCTTTAATTATGACTACAGTCCAATTTGTACTATTACCTGTATTAATAGGAATTGTAATTCGGCGCTTTTGGACTCCTAGTAAATTCTTAATAGAAGGAGTATTACCCCTAGTTTCTATGTTCGCAATTGTTTGGATTATTGCTACAGTTGTGGGCTTAAATAGCGATAAATTATTGATAGCGCCAATAGTAATCGTAGCGGTAATTTTACATAATGTTTTGGGTTTAATCTTGGGTTATATCGGCGCAGTTATTACAGGTCAATCAACACCTATTTGCCGTACAATTTCCATAGAAGTGGGAATGCAAAATTCTGGTTTAGCTGTAGCATTAGCGATCGCCCATTTTGAACCACTAGCAGCGTTACCAGGAGCAATATTCAGCGTTTGTCACAATCTTACAGGTTCGCTGATAGCTTCAATTTGGCGTAAAAATTCTTGAAGAAGAATTCAGAATTCAGAATGGGCTACGCCCCGCTACGCTAACAGGAGTCAGAACAAGAAAGTCTCTTATTCAGACCCGCGACTGATTGTTTTGCACCAAATCGTAGATTTGGTGGGGGTCTCATCTCAAATCGTTAACAGCTAACAAAAATATTATGTCTAAGCTTTTTGCCGTTGTGGTTGCGACTGTTGAAGAATATTATGACTATAAAAAGGCTCACCCAGAGCATGACCAAAATCAACTTGCTTGGTTTAACGAGCAGTACGAAAAAGGAACGCTACTGTGCTGCGGGCCGTTTTTTCCCCATGATGGAACTGGGCTTTGGGTTATTCAGGCAGAGAATCTGGAAGAGGCTCAAGCTATTGTCAACAGTAGTCCTCGGGTGCGAGATGGTATGCTATCCGATTCTGCTAGAGTCGTAGAGTGGCAAGTTCATATTGGACGCGATCGCTTTTGAGTGTCTAAATTTTAATCAGAATCGCTTGGGCGGCGGCTTCATCGGTAATCAATCCTGTAATTAACTGACCGCGTAAAGCAGCTAGAATCGCTTCTGTCTTTTTCACGCCGCCTGCTACACCAACAATCAACCGAGAAGCCGGTTGTTCGAGTGGTACGCTAGCAACCCGGGTATTCGTTCCTTGTTGCAGCAATACTCCGTAGCGATCGTAAGCCCAACCCGCGATTTCTCCTACTGCCCCCAGTTCAATTAATTCAGCTACTTCATCATCATTGATAAAGCCGTTTTGATGTAAGGGCGCATTCCAGGCAATCTCGCTAATACCAACAAATGTTGCTTTGGCTTGTTCTGCAAGAGTTTTAACGGTCATAAACGATCGCTGAGTCTGCAATAATTCTCGTTCTTCAACGCTAGTGGCGACAACCGGAGTCGGCACTGGGTAAGCTTGGGAACCCACGCGATCGGACAAATGCATCACTACTTCGTGGCGACCTGCACGCCCATAGTGAGACATATTCCCAATAATGGAAACAATTTTATGCTGGGGTTGGTTCATTGAGGGAATTTGCTCCACCATTGCCCGCAATGTGCGACCTGAAGACAACGCTAGTATGGTCGGGGTTTTCGCCATCAGGTAAGTTTCTAAGTGGGTCGCAGCACACACACTAATTCCATTGAGTGTATCGCCATTACCTGCGTCAGTTGGAACCACTTCACAAAGCGACAGCCCAAACTTATCGCGCAGCGACTCAGCTAGACCAATACATTCACTCAGCGGATAATCGAGGCGAAATTTGATCAATTTTTCACTCACCGCCAGCGCCACCAAGCGTTGTGCAGCTTGCCGGGATACATTGAGTTTTGCTGCAATTTCTTCTTGCGTATTACCAGCAATGTAATAGAGCCAAGCAGCATGAGCAGCTAGATCTAATTTGCGGGATCTAAGGGGCAAGCCACCTTTATTGGCATCGCGCCCCTCTAACAAAGGCTCTCCCATATCCCACCTTCCAAAACTATGTACCTACCAAAAGAATAATTAGATAATTTTGAGTATATGCCCAACGATATAACTTTTGCTCGCATAAACTAAAGAGTGCAGATCTAACGCTCTTGAAATTGAAGTAGTGCTTAAGAAAGAGTGAATGCCTAAATCAGGTTTCGGTACATCCAACAATTAAACTACTCAATTCCTGCATCCAACCTCATTTTTTCGCCCCCTGCCTCCTGCCCCCTGCCCTCTTCATTGACCACCAGTTACTTCCAAGTTAAACCCGGTGATGTAACTTGCTTCGTCGCTCATCAGAAACGCTACCCCATTTGCTACCTCTGCCAAACTTCCCAAGCGCCGCATTGGGACTGAATTAATCATCTGTTGTTCTACTACCTTGGGGTCGGCATCAAAGTACTGAGAACCTACTGCTGCTTGCAATTGGGTTTGCCGCGTCCACATAAAACCAGGGCCTATAAGTGCAGGAGACAATGCATTTACCCGGATGCCATAGGGAGCCAAGTCTTTTGCTGCTGTCTGAGTCATACCAATCACCGCAAACTTAGAAGCACCATAAGCTAACATATTTGGCGGCCCCACTACGCCTGCATAACTCGCCATGTTAACGATCGCACCTCCCCCGATATCGCGCAAGTGCTTTGCAGCCGCCTTCAGAATGTGGAAAACGCCAACAACGTTAATATTGATCGTCTTTTGAAAGTCATCTTCAGGATATTCGTCTGTTTTGGCAAATGCTCCTTGAAAACCCGCATTATTAAATACATAATCAATCCGTCCAAGCTGCTCTACAGCAGCAGTAAAGGCTTTGGCAACATCATCAGCAGATGTGACATCACAGCAAAATGTGCCGATAGGAACGTTGTAATCTTTTAGTTCCGCAGCTACATCTACCATCTTCGGTTCATTCAAATCTAACAGCGCTACACCTGCACCATTAGCCGCAAAACGGTGTGCAGTTGCCTTGCCAATATCCCCTGCACCGCCTGTAATCAAGATATTCTTACCTGCAAACTGATAGGTTGCTGTCATAAATTCAGCCTCTTATTGAAGAATTGTTGCAAATTACCGTCATTGAAGTGGGGTTGGTATGATTCTATTATTGAGCTTTTACTCAAAAATAGAGCATAAAATCAAAAATTTTCTCCGTTCGATTTTTTATATCAAAGGAGTAATGCGATGCGTATCCCCCGCTTCGCTAAAGTGCTGGTAGCATTTCTCGCTGGAGTGATGTTGGCGCAACTGCTACACGCTTGTTCGTGGCAATCCCAAGCCGCAGATAAAACTACACTGACGATCGCCACTGTTAATAACGGCGATATGGTGGTAATGCAAGGACTTTCCCGCAAGTTCGAGGAAGCCAACCGCGATATTCAACTGCGGTGGGTGGTGCTAGAAGAGAATGTCTTGCGCCAACGCACAACTACAGATGTTGCAAGCCAAGGCGGGCAATTCGATGTCCTGACTATCGGTTCTTATGAAACACCAATCTGGGCTAGACGGGATTGGTTAAGACCCTTGGATTTAGGTGCAGACTACGACGTAAACGATTTACTAAAACCCATCCGCGAAGGACTTTCTCATAACGGCAAACTTTACGCCGTGCCGTTTTATGGGGAAAGTTCTATGCTGTATTACCGCAAAGACCTGTTTGATAAAGCCGGGATTACAGTTCCAGAACAGCCAACCTATCCCCAAATGAGAGAATGGGCAAGCAAGATCCACGATCCGGCGCGTGGAATTTATGGAGTTTGCTTGCGTGGGAAACCTGGCTGGGGTGAAAACATGGCATTTGTTTCCACCTTAGTTAACACTTATGGCGGACGCTGGTTTGACATGAAGTGGCAACCGACAATTAATACTCCAGCTTGGAAAGAGGCGATCGCTTTTTATGTCGATTTACTGCAAAAGTACGGGCCGCCAGGAGCCAGTTCCAACGGATTTAATGAGAATTTGGCATTATTCTCCACAGGTAAATGTGGGATGTGGGTAGATGCAACCGTTGCTGCTGGGCTATTATCCAATCCCAAAGAATCCCAAGTTTACGATAAAGTTGGCTTTGCCCGTGCGCCAATTGAAAAATATCCCAACGGTTCAAACTGGCTTTGGGCTTGGGCTTTAGCAGTTCCTAAAACCTCAAAATCGCCAGAAGCCGCACAAAGATTTGTTGCTTGGGCAACATCCAAAGAATATATCCAACTAGTTGCCAAAGAAAATAGCTGGGTTGCCGTACCGCCAGGAACTCGGACTTCCACGTATGAAAACCCCAACTATCGCAAAGCAGCGCCCTTTGCCCCAATCGTGCTGAAAGCAATTCAATCTGCTGATGTTACCCGTCCATCCGCAGAACCAACACCCTATAAGGGAGTTCAATATGTCGATATTCCAGAATTTCAGGCAATTGGGACTTCAGTAGGGCAAACTTTAGCAGCAGCATTAACTAATCGGACTTCGATAGATGGGGCGTTGCAGCAATCGCAGAGATTCACTGAACGCTTCATGAAACATACAGGTTATATCGAGTAATTCTCAGGTGTTCCACAGCCATACCAAACCCTAATTACGAATTACGAATTACGAATTGCTTATGTCTTCTTCATTAGCGGTCAAACCTCAACACGAAACGCCGCCACCCGCTAGACAACGGGCTAAACGGCAAGCGTCAACCTTACCTCTGGTTGCGCCTTCGGTCGTTGTCCTGCTGCTGTGGATGATTGTGCCTCTGGTGATGACTATATGGTTTTCGTTTCAGCGGTATAACCTGCTGAATCCAGATGCACGCAAATTCATTGGCATTGAAAATTTCACTTTCATCCTGACTGACTCAGCACTATGGACATCGATCGCCATCACAATTATTCTGGTGGTTTCGGTTTTAGTAATCACAATTGGTCTAGGCACATTACTAGCAGTGTTATTTGACCAGGACTTTTACGGTCGTGGTGTAGCGCGGGTGCTAGCAATCTCGCCGTTTTTTGTGATGCCTACAGTCAGCGCCCTAATCTGGAAAAATATGCTGATGCATCCAGTAAATGGGCTGTTTGCCCAGATTACCAGAGGCTTGGGTTTGGGAGCAATTGATTGGTTTGCCAGCGTTCCCCTGCTTGCCATCATTATTATTGTTTCCTGGGAATGGCTGCCTTTTGCCTTGCTGATTTTATTAACAGCCATTCAGTCACTAGATCGCGACCAGTTAGAAGCAGCGCGAATGGATGGAGCAAATGCGATCGCTCTATTTCGTTTCGTCATGCTGCCCCATCTTAGCCGCGCCATTTCCGTGGTCGCCATGATTGAGACAATTTTCTTCTTAACCATCTTTGCCGAAATCTTTGTGACCACAGGCGGCGGCCCTGGACTAGCAACCACCAACCTAGCCTATTACATCTTCTTAAAAGCCTTGCTGGAATTTGATGTCGGCGGCGCCTCAGCTGGTGGATTAATTGCCGTCATCCTTGCCAACATCGTGGCAATCTTCTTGATGCGTAGTGTTGCTCGTAATTTGGATACCTAACATGGCACGTAAAACTTCAAAGCGGTGGCTATGGACATTACTAGGTTGGCTTGCCGCTTGCCTGCTATTTTTCCCGATTTTTTGGATGTTTATTACCAGTTTCAAAACCGAAGTAGCCGCAGTTTCAACTCCCCCACAGTTATTTTTCCGCCCGACATTGGAAAATTATGTTGCCATCCAAGACCGGGCAAATTATTTCAATTATGCATTTAACAGCGTAGCAATTTCCCTCGGCTCAACTGTACTTGCCCTCCTGCTTGCCGTACCTGCCGCTTATGCAATGGCATTCTTCCCCACCAAACGCACCAAGGGAACTCTGCTGTGGATGCTGTCCACCAAAATGCTACCACCTGTCGGCGTGTTAGTTCCCATCTACATCTTATGTCGCAACGCTGGCTTACTAGATACCCGCATCGGTTTAATTATCATTTATACCTTGATTAATTTGCCCATTGTCGTCTGGATGATTTACAGCTTCTTCAAAGAAGTTCCTAAAGACATTCTCGAAGCCGATCGCATGGATGGCGCAACCACACAGCAAGAACTCCTGCACGTCTTACTACCACTAGCACTACCCGGAATCGCCTCCACCGCCTTACTCTCAATTATCTTGTCGTGGAACGAAGCATTTTGGAGCCTGAACTTAACAACAGCAGACGCCGCCCCACTCACAGCCTTTATTGCCTCATTTTCCAGCCCTCAAGGATTATTTTGGGCAAAACTCTCAGCAGCATCAACACTAGCGATCGCACCCATCCTCATCTTCGGCTGGCTAAGTCAACGGCAACTAGTACGAGGTCTAACCTTCGGTGCAGTGAAGTAGGAGGCAGGAGGCAGAGGGCAGAAGGGATTATAAATAAACTCTTGCGTTCTTCTTTGCGCCTCTGCGTCTCTGCGTGATAAAAAACTTAATTAATGGAAACATTTTATGTCAACAGTTGCATTAAGAGATATCCATAAAACCTACGCCGACACAGAGATCATCAAAGGCATAGATCTCGACATCAGCGATCGCGAATTTGTCGTTTTCGTCGGCCCCTCCGGCTGTGGAAAATCCACCTTACTCCGCATGATAGCTGGACTAGAAGAAATTTCCTCCGGCGACTTACTCATCGACGGTCAAAAAGTCAACGACATACCACCCGATAAACGCGGTTTGGCAATGGTCTTTCAAACCTACGCCTTATACCCCCACATGACAGTCGCCGAAAATATGGCCTTTAGCCTGCGCCTTGCAGGTATGCCCAAAGCCCAACGCTATGAAAGAGCGCGTGAAGTCGCCCGCATCCTGCAATTAGAACCACTCCTAAACCGCAAACCCAAAGAACTATCGGGAGGACAACGCCAACGGGTAGCAATTGGTCGTGCTTTAGTACGAAATCCCAAAGTATTTTTATTTGATGAGCCGTTATCAAACCTAGACGCAGCTTTGCGCGTACAAATGCGAATTGAGCTTGCTAGTTTACACGACAGCCTGCAAGCCACGATGATTTACGTTACCCACGACCAAGTTGAGGCAATGACCCTTGCTGACAAAATTGTGGTATTGCAAGGTGGCATCATCGAACAAGTCGGTTCTCCCCTAGAACTTTACCACCATCCCCGCAATATCTTCGTCGCTGGATTTATTGGTTCGCCGAAAATGAACTTTATTCCAGTCACGGTGTCAGCCGTCAATGACTCTGGTACAACTGTAAGACTTCCTGGCGATGCAACTGTAATGATTCCCGTGCAGCCCAGAAGCCTATCGGTTGGGGATAGAGCCACATTAGGAATTCGTCCCGAACATCTGCGGCTCGATCGCAGTAACCCCAGCATAAATGGCGAAGTGCTAGTAGTAGAACGGTTGGGCGGAGAAACCTATCTTTACATCAAAATTGCGGGTGGTGACACCATCGTAGTGCAAACAGATGGAGATAATCCCGCCCAATTGCACGATTTCGTGCCGATTTACATTAACGGCGAACTTTGCCATTTGTTCGACCGAGAGGGTGAAGCCATTCCTAAAGCTCGCCGTCACCATTTAACCATTAATGAATCCCATGAACAATATCAGCACCGACTCAGCAATCAAGCTGAATGAAGCAGCTTTAGCTCGTTTAGCAAGTAACGTTCGCGTACCGAATTACGATCGCCACCAAATTACTAACGGCATTGTCCATATCGGTGTGGGTGGGTTCCATCGAGCACATCAGGCATTATATCTCGATAACTACTTTCATCAGCATCCTGGCAGTGAGTGGGGAATTTGCGGGGTTGGGTTACTGGAATTTGACCAACGAATGCGAGATGCACTGAGTTCACAAGATTGTTTGTATACCTTAGTTGAAAGGTCGCCAGAAGGCGATCGCGCCCGCGCGATCGGAGCAATTACAAAATATCTCTTTGCCCCAGATAACCGCCAAGCAGTAATTGATACCCTAGCAGATCCCAAATGCCGTATCGTCACCCTCACAATTACTGAAGGTGGCTACTACTACATTGAAGGTAGCGGTGAATTTGATACCAATCACCCAACAATTCAGTATGATTTACAGCATCCTCACGAGCCAATTGGCGTATATGGCTTTTTGACCGCAGCACTCGATCGCCGCCGTCAACAGGGAATAGCACCGTTTACTGTGTTGTCCTGCGATAACTTGCAAGGCAACGGCAACATTGCCCGGAAAATGTTGACTGCATTTGCCCAGATGCAGAACCCGGAATTGGGAAGTTGGGTCGCCAAACAGGTAGCCTTTCCTAACTGTATGGTCGATCGCATTACCCCCGCTACCACCCCAGCAGATATCAAAATGGTGGAGGAACAGTTTAATATTGATGATGCTTTTCCAGTTGTTGCCGAACCGTTCCTTCAGTGGGTAGTTGAAGACAATTTCTGTGCGGGTAGACCTGATTGGGAATCTGTTGGCGTGCAGATGACCGATGATGTTCATCCCTACGAGATGATGAAAATCCGCCTGCTCAACGCCAGTCACTTGTTGATTGGTTATCTCGGCTCCTTGGCAGGTTACAGCTACGTCCACGAGGTGATGGCCGATCCTTTAATTAGGCAAGCCGTGGATCGTTTAATGGCAGAAGTTACGCCCACACTCCAACCCGTACCAGGGATTGATTTAGACGATTACAAACAGACCTTAATAAAACGCTTTGCCAATCCCAAGATACGCGACCAACTGCCCCGGCTTTGCCTCAATAGTTCCGCCAAAATGCCAAAATTTGTTTTAGGCTCAGTTCGCGATGCACTCCACCAAAAAGGCGCAATTGACTATATGAGCCTCACGGTTGCAGCTTGGTTCCGTTACCTCAACGGAAAGGATGACCAAGGCAACGCTATTCCCATTGATGACCCAATAGGAGGTACTCTCACGCAACTAGCTTCTAACAGTGGCTCTGATGCCAGACCATTGCTCAACCTGACTGAGATTTTTGGCGATTTATCCCAATCAACGCTTTTTGTCGATGCAGTTACGAACCATTTACGCAGATTGTATGAGTTTGGAGCGAAAGAAACGTTAGCCCGATTCTGAGGCCTACGGTTTACACACAAGTCTCTTGACCTGCACCTTTGTTGCATCGCCCTGCACCTTTGTTGCATTGCCTTGCACCTTTGTTGCATCGCTTTGCACCTTTGTTGCATCGCCTTGCACCTTTGTTGCATCGCCCTGCACCTTTGTTGCATCGCTTTGCACCTTTGTTGCATCGAAGAGCAAAAATTAATTTTCTGTGTCTTACCCAACAACTCTAAAAGACTTGTGTGTACGCGGTAGATTCTGAGGCAGAGAGCAGGTGTAGTTTTTTACACTTGGACAAAAAAACTGCTTTTATGGTGTAAGGGTATAGGGGCTTATTAAAACACGATCGTTTCGTTGGTTTTACAGTCATTACTCATTGCTTAATTAAAAACTTACACCTGCCCGCTGCCCTCTTTGGTGTCAACTTAAACTAGGAATAGCTTCACTATTGGCTTCATCACCCGCTTGGGAATTCATTCCCAAGCTAATAGCTCAAGTCTACTGAAGTAGACTAAAGATTATTAAAGAATTCAGTCATCTTTGAGATGACTTGAGCTATTAGCAAGGAACTTCAGTTCCTTGCGAGATAGCAGTTTTACGTTAAGTTGACACCAATGCCCTGCCCCTTTTCCTCCTCTTATAAGTGGAGTCCATACCGAAATGCAAATTGAACCATACGAAGATAGTCACCTTGATGCCATCAAGAGCCTTTCGATTCGGGCATGGTCTCCGGTTTTTGATTCGCTTCAAGAAGCAATGGATCTTGACGTGTATCGCTCATTCTATCCCGACGGTTGGCGTGTAAGCCAGCTTCGTGCTGTCGAGGGAGTCTGTGCTGCTGCGGACACAAAGGTGTGGGTGGCGATCGACTCTGGTTCAATTCTGGGCTTTGTAGCCGTGAAACTCCACTTTGAGAGCAGTATGGGAGAAATCTATATGGTCGCCGTCGATCCAGACTACCAACGTCGAGGCATTGGCACCGCTTTGATGGAATTCGCTCTTGATTGGATGAAAGTTGCTGGAATGTCCGTTGCTATGGTTGAAACCGGAGGCGATCCAGGTCATGCCCCGGCACGTTGTACTTATGAAAAGCTGGGTTTTAGGCTGTTTCCAGTCGCTAGGTACTTCAAGAAACTGGGTTAGTTCGCGATTAAGAATTTGGAGGCGTAATTGAGCGACATCGTAATTGGCTTAGACTTGGGTACCGGAGGAGTACGAGCGATCGCAGTTGACCTGCAAGGGCAAATTATTGCTCAAGCAACCAGAAGCTATCCACTTTTAACTCCACAACCCGGTTGGACACAACAGAACCCATCGGATTGGATTGATGCAAGTTTAGCTGCTCTATCTGATGTTACCCAACAGCTAAATGGACGCCAAGCCATTGCCCTTGGTTTATCGGGACAAATGCATGGTATGGTTCCTCTCGATGCCGAAGACAAAACCATCAGACCAGCAATTTTGTGGAACGACCAACGCACAGGTAAAGCTGTTGCTGAGATTGAAGCCACTATTCCCCGTCCAGAATTAATTCAACGCACTGGAAATCCGGCAATTACTGGGTTTCAACTGCCAAAACTTTTATGGTTGCGGAGTCAAGAACCAGAAGCGTATACTCGGCTGTGGCAAATTCTTTTGCCAAAAGATTATCTAGGATACGTGCTAACGGGGGAACTAGCGACAGAACCATCTGATGCCTCTGGTGTCGGGTGTCTAAATCTGGCGAAGCAGCTTTGGGATACAGATATTCTCGACGCATTAGATATCAAACCAGCATTATTTCCCCCAGTCATCGAATCTACTGCGATCGCCGGACGGCTAAAACCAGAAATCGCTGCCCGCGTAGGATTACCCGTAGGATTGCCTGTAATTGCAGGCGGAGGCGACAATGCAGCAGCAGCAATTGGTTTGGGTATCTCATCCAACAACCTCAACCTGGGTAGTTTGAGTATTGGTACATCGGGAGTTATCTTTGCACCATGCGATCGCCCAATTCCCGATCCCCAAGGTCGAGTCCATTTGTTCTGTCATGTTGATGGTGGCTATCATCTACTTGGAGTGACGTTAGCGGCTGGTGGATCTTTGCGTTGGTATCGAGATACATTTGCACCGCAGATATCATACACCGAGTTGATGGAAATGGCAGGGCGATCGCTACCTGGTGCGCGTGGTGTTCTATTTCTGCCTCACCTTTCAGGAGAACGCAGCCCCCACCTCGATCCAGATACTCGCGGTGCAATAGTAAATTTGTCATTAGCTCATACGCAGGCAGATGTCATTCGTGCTGTACTGGAGGGGGTTGCATTCAGCTTGCGGGAAGCCTTGGAGGTAATTAGCGCGATCGCTCCCGTGCATCAACTCTTGGCCACAGGTGGAGGCGCACGGTCTAATATTTGGTTGCAAATTTTAGCAGATGTCTTGCAAACAGAACTTATTGCTCCCAAAGCCGAAGAAGGAGCCGCTTACGGAGCTGCTATTTTGGCAATGGTAGGAGTTGGTGCCTACCCTAATTTAGAAACTGCACTCAAGATACTATCCCAAGCTAGTTATATGGTACAGCCGCAGACAAATCCTTTGTATGAAGTAGCGTTTAATCGCTACAAATTACTTTACGATACCTTGAAAGCTGTTCGTTGACGAAAGCTATCAAATTTTTCAGTACTTAAATTACTCAGTTTAGTATCAAAAAAATAGCCCTTATATCAAATATTATAGTTGTTAGATTGATAATAATTCTTGCTTGAGTATGATGAAATCTCAAAATGAATTATTCGTTTAGCGAGGTTACTTGCATCTGTAAATAATTTATCTCAACTTCGCAGTGCAATTGATGAAGAATCTTTGCAGGTAATAGTTAAGGTACAGGGCAATTTTTTTATTTTATAAAATGAAAAAACTGTACGTAGCTTCGCAAAAATCAACCACTAGTCCTATATATAGTCAGGTACTAGAGGATAACAAGTTCATCCGAAAATCATGAGAATTACTATTCTAATCCTATCTTTTAATAGATGTTAATTTACTCAAAATAATATTAAATTTAGTATTAACTAATCTTGGATGATACTGAAATCGTATTAATTATGTCTGTAACACAACCTTCTTGGCAACACGAATATATAACTACCAATGGAGTGAAACTACACTACGTCACCCAAGGTCAAGGGCCTTTGATGTTGATGTTACATGGGTTTCCTGAATTTTGGTACTCTTGGCGGCATCAAATACCAAAGTTTGCCGAAGATTTTAAAGCCGTTGCTATTGACTTGCGTGGTTACAACGATAGTGATAAGCCACCAGAGCAATCAGCTTACGTTATGGATGAATTTATCAAAGATGTTGAAGGAGTAATTAAAGGATTAGGATACGAAAAATGCGTTTTAGTTGGGCATGATTGGGGAGGAGCGATCGCTTGGAATTTTGCTTATGCTCATCCGGAAGCGGTGGAGCGATTAATTATCCTTAATTTGCCTCATCCTGCCAAATTTGCCCAAGGTATGCGCACTCCTCAACAATTGCTACGTAGCTCTTACATCTTTGCTTTTCAACTACCGTGGATACCAGAGTTACTTTTACAATCTTTAGATTACCAAGCAATTGAAACGGCTTTTAAAGCCACAGCAGTTAATAAAAAAGCTTGGACAGAAGCAGATATTAATGCGTATAAAGATGCTGCTGCAAAACGTGGCGCACTCACAGCAATGTTGAACTATTACCGCAATGTTTTTCAGCAGAGAATCCTGAATCCAAATTGGGGAATTTTGGAAGTTCCAACGCTGATGATTTGGGGAGAAAATGACCCTGCCCTCGGCAAGGAATTAAGCTATGATACCGCAGCTTATATTAGAGATTTTCAAATTAAATATATTCCTAATTGTGGTCATTGCGTGCAGCAAGAGCAGCCGGAGTTGGTGAATCAATATATGTCAGAATTTCTCATTGAGGTAGGGAATAGGAAAGAAACAAATGTACTTTGATTTTTTACAAATGATTTAGGACTTCTATAGAAGAAAGCATCATAGTCATAAAGTTTGCAGGTGATAATAAAATCTGGGCTTGCTGCTATCCAAGCCTAGAATGTTTTGCTGCTCCAGGTTGTTTTAAGATAGCTACTGACAATGCCTGATAACATTTCACGAAAAATGTGATACAGATGTAAACGCACCAAAGCTTTGCTGCATCTAAGTTTTTTAATTGCTCTCTTCTCTACGAGACGCTGCGCGTAGCTTGCTTCTCCGAAGGAGTACGCAGCGGGGCGTAGCCCATTGTGAATTGGTATGAGTTATGAGGGCGAAGTCTGCCTGTGCTGAGATTGCTAGTTTGGCATTATGAGGATAGCCAGCCGTTTTAAGCTATGTAAATTTTCGTTTTGCGTGCAGCGGAATTGAGATGATATCGCTTGAAATTATAATTGTCAGAACACAATCTGATACTGTTAATTGAATTTCAAACTTAGCCAAAACGTATGATGCCAAATTCAAAAAAACTAGTCATTGAAGATATCTATCTTCAAGAGATTGAACTTACCGACACACAAGCGCAATCTATTAATGGTGGTTCGCCAACTTTGCCACTGCCACCACCTAGTAGTATTTCGAGTACTATTTCGCTATTTTCTGTCGATTGGGTAGCACTTAATCCCCAACCCTTACCGCCTGGATTTTCTTTTAACCCAGCACTTTATTCAAAGCTATAAATTGTAGATGGGTTACCTAGAGCCTATCTGATGCGGGATATTTGGTGCGATATAACGCAATTAGTTGCGATCGCGCATTTTGCCCAAATACCGATCTGGCATTTCATACCAATTCTCTATGAAGATGCGCCTAATTATTTTGGGGCATAGAGAAGTTATATGCAAGAAAATCTCTGCGTACCTTTGCGCTAACCTCCTGCTACGGGGAAGGCGTACTCCTACGGAGAAGCAAGCTACGCGTAGCGTCTCGTAGAGAAGCGCCTATGCGTTGAAAAAAGTTAGGATTTGGCGCAGCTTCACAAAGAGACGGTATCAACAGTCAAAACAAGCTGAAAAACATCTGGCGTTGCATAATTTGGCCTGGCTTTCTAGCCAAATTATGCAACTTAAATGTGGAATAGCTTAATAGCTTAGCTCGGCTCAAAATCTATCATTAGTATGATGCCAGGAAAGCCTTTTACACCGGAAAGTATATGTGATTACAATCAGCCTGAATTTTTTTAATTGACTAACTAATCAACCATGTCTTGAGGATAGGAGCAAGCAGATTCATCTGGGTAATTAATTTAAAATCTCCAACTTGAAATCGGATGATTTTTATCTGCTGATATGAGTACACAACTTTACCTAATTAAGGAGAATCAGCATGATGAGTACGCTAAATTTAGTGCAGCTAAATAAAAGCTTGAATGAAGTTGAATATCCAATCAGCAAGAAAGATTTGATTAAAAATGCCGAAGAAAAAGGCTTTGATGAAAAAGTGCTGCGGGCTTTGAAGAAAATACCTTATAAGGATTATAATACCCTCAGCGATGTGAGCGAAGCGCTAGAAAAGCTTAGATAGATAAAATATTGAAGAAGAATTCAGAAGTCAGAATGGGCTACGCCCCGCTACGCTAACAGGAGTCAGAACAGGAAAGTGGGGGATTCAGAGGAGCCACTAATTGTTTTGCACTTGCTCTGGAGCCGAGATTACATTTAGACTGCTGATGAAGCAAATTAAAGGGAAAAAGTTTTTTCTTACCCCTTTACCCTTTACCCACCTGTCCAAGAAGTCTAATAGCTTTTAATACTACGGACTGGGCGTTGCTGATTTGATGTATGAAAACGATTGTGTATCATATCAAAATCCTTGTAGAGACGTTGCATTGCAACGTCTTTACATGTGTATTCATGGTGCAATTCAGCAACGCCACGGCCTGAGCATTAATTCCCAATTACCACTCATTTAAGAGGAGAGGCAAAATGTTTATCTGCGTTATTGCAGACTACGGTACGGGAGATCCAGCATTTACTGAAGTTACGCAACGTCTGCTGATGGCTTTTCCTCACGCCCAAATTCACTTACTTTCGGTTCCGCCATTCAGTACTTTAGCAACAGGTTTCTGGATTGCCCAATTGGGACTGAACCCAGGCCCTAACGAACGGCTGATTTATCATAATTGTGCGCCTCGTCAGGACGATCCCGAAGCCCGGCGAGACAATGAAGGTGAAGGACTAACCTATGCCCTTTTATCCAATGGTGTAAAAGTAGTGGGTGTCTTTGCAGGCTACACTCTCTCGTTTATCAAAGACCATACTCAGGAATTGCGAGTAGTAAATGTTTCTCGTGGGGGTTCGCAGTTTCGTTCGCGGGATGTGTTTCCAGCCGCAGCTGCGGCCATTATGAATGAAGATTTTAGCTTTTTGGGCGATCGCCTCAACAGCGAGCAAATTCCAGATGTGCCACCAGATCGAATTGCTTGGATTGATGGCTATGGAAATATCAAAACCACTATTGCAGCGCATACACTTAACTTGCAGCCTCAAACCAAAATCGTCATCCGCATTGGAGATGTGGTCAGCGATGCAGTGTATTCTGATGGCAGCTTCAAAGTGCCTGAAGGAACTTTAGCCTTTGCCCCTGGTAGTTCTGGTTGGTCAGTCGGCAAGGAAACAGAACCGTTACGCTTCTTAGAACTATTTCTGCGCGGAGGAAGTGCTTGGGAACGCTTTGGCCGTCCCCGCGTGAATCAGCAGGTAACTCGAATTGCCTAATCTCAGTAGATTGCAAAGTTATCTTTTGAGGCAGGGCGTGGGGTGTAGAGAAAGACTGATATTAATTAGTCATTCGCTCGCAATGTGCTGTTACCTACAAATCGCAGCATACGGTTTGCGAGCTTTATTATCAAAGTAATAATAGCGCTTACTTAACTAGAAGTAAGCGCTAATCTTTTAATTTAATTCAGGGAAAAATATAATAAAATCGATTCCCTGATTTTTACAAAATAATTAATTACAATTTAATTTTTTAGATGGTACTGCGGCGATTTAACAAGTTCCACAAGAAAACTGCAATAATTGCACCAAGAACTGCCACTGCAATCCCGGGTATGCTGAGTGTGGGAGCAGCTAGTGTCAACGTTCCCGTACTGAAGAATACGCCCAAGCTACCACCAACGAAAGCACCAATAATTCCTAATACAATTGTTCCTAAAATTCCGCCGCCTTGATGGCCGGGGTAAATAGCTTTAGCAATAGCACCAGCGATTAGACCTAAAACAATCCAAGCAAGAATATTCATTGTTCTTTTGAGAAATAGTTTTTACTGACAAATACACAATAACAATCTCAACATTCAGATTCCTTCTGCCAACAGAACCAATCCTGAATAATCTTCAGAATGAATTACTGTTACTTCTTGCGATATACCCGCTAATTCCAATGGATAACTAATTCAAAAAAGCTCTTAGTAGTTTTGTATAAACTACTGGTTCTTTCAATTTTAAAGCAGATTTTCTTTGGGTTGACTTTACGCTACAGCTTTAGAAGCGATCGCTATCTGCCCACCTGTTTAAAAGCTTGATATTTCCAGCGTTATAACCATCAATTAGATATTTTACTCAGGCAAGCTATGCTGGAGGTAAAACTCTTAATATAATGAAGTTTCAAATTAAAGCTAAGTTAAAGTAATCGGAAAATTAGTAATATTACTGTTCCATTAAAATGAACAAATACTTAAATTATTAAGTATTAGCACTAAAATACTATCTACCAAAGGCACAACAGCTAAGAATTTGGGTATATTTCTTGTCTGTTAATTTAAGAAGCAAATTAATATGGAAAATTTTGAGTGGACTGACTCAAGCCGTGTTTATTCATATCAAATAGAAAATCAGCAAATCGAAAATAAATTTCATCAAATTACTTCTGAGATATCAAGCATACTTTACCAAGTTACTTATTATAAAAATAGTTTTATAGAATGTAATTATATTAGCCCTAATTGTGCAGATTTACTGAAGGTAAAATCATTAGAAATCCAAGGAGATATTCAAAATTTAATTTCCTTAATGCATCCAGCAGACCAAAAGAGTTTTCAAGAATCGCTACAACTTGCCCAGCAAACTTTACATAATTGGTATTGGGAAGGACGTATAGGTTTACCGGATGGTAAATATAAGCGGTTTCAATCTTTCTCTAAAATCGAGCATCAATGTACCGAGCGAGTTATTTTTAATGGATTATTTATACCTGTTATCGACCATAAAAGTGCATTCATTGATAGTAGAGAAAATTTTGGCGATCGCATACTCCAAGATAACCCAGTAAATCCAAGCTCCCAACTTTCAGAGCAAAATTTAAAATCTTTGCAAGAAAAGCTAACTTTACTAAAACAACGCAATCCTTTACCGATAATTGAGTGGAATACAGCACTTGAAATAATAGGATGGAATCCGGCGGCTGAAAAATTATTTGCATACAGCGAACGTGAAGTACTTGGTTTGCAGGTTACAGAAGCAATCGTTTTAAAAAGCGATCGCTTGCAAACTAGCAAAATGCTAGCCCAATTCCTTGAACAGAAAGTGGAAGCTAACAATGTTAGTAAAAATCTCACCAAAGATGGAAAAGTTATTATTTGTCAGTGGTATAGCATTCCGATTCTCGACTGTGACTGCCAAGTAATCAGTATTGTCTCGATAGTACAAGACGTTACGAAAGTAAAGTCTTTTGAAACTGCCCTGCGCGAAAACGAAAAGATTTATCAACAAATCCTTGATGCGATCGCTGATATGGTGCTGGTTAAAGGTGCTAAATCTCGGATTATTTGGGCAAACAAAGCATTCCGTGATTATTACGGCATGAGTGAAGAACAACTTCAAGACACGATTGATGCACCCTTCAACGAGCCTGACTATACTCTCCAGTACATCAAAGATGATGCTTACGTATTTGAAACTGGACAAACTCTAGAAATTCTCCAAGAACCAGTAACCAAGCACGATGGCGAAGTACGCTTATTTCATACAATCAAATCTCCTATTTTTAACGAACAAGGTCAAGTCATGATGACAGTTGGTGTTTCTCGTGATATTAGAGATCGCCTAGAAGCAAACAAAGAACAAGCAAAGTTGTTAGCAATTATAGAAGCAGCCCCAGACTTTATTAGCACTGCTGACTTAACTGGGCGAGTTCTCTACTTTAATCAAGCAGCTCGCAAGATGTTAGGAATTAAGGAAGAAGAATCATTTGAAGGCAGACATTTATCTCAAAATCATCCAACTTGGGCAAACGAGCTGATTGCGAATCAAGGAGTACCACAATCAGTGCTATTAGGTAGTTGGGTAGGAGAAACGGCTCTTTTAGGAGCAGATGGCAAGGAAATTCCCCTTTCTCAACTAATCATTGCTCACAAATCACCCGATGGAGAGCTTGAGTATTTCTCAACAGTTGCAAGGGATATCAGCGAACTAAAAGCTGCTGAAGAAGCATTACGGCAAAAAGCACAAGATTTGGAACACACTCTTAAGGAACTCCAATACACCCAGACTCATCTTATACAGAACGAAAAAATGTCTTCTCTCGGTCAATTGGTTGCCGGAGTTGCTCACGAAATTAACAATCCTACAAGCTTTATTTACAGTAATATTGAGCCTGCTAACGAATATATAAATAATTTGCTTGAGTTGATTCAACTTTATCAACAATATTACCCAAATCCGCCACAAGTTATTCAAGACAGGATAGAAAGTATTGACTTGGAATTTTTGATGGCGGATCTGGTTAAGTTGCTCTCCTCAATGAAAATGGGTGCAGACCGGATCAAAAAAATTGTTCTTTCTTTACGAAATTTCTCCCGCATGGATGAAGCAGAGTATAAAACTGTAGACATTCATTCGGGCATTGACAGCACTTTAGTAATTCTAGAACATCGCTTTAAGGCACAACATAACCGTCCAGCAATTGAAATTATTAAGGAATACGGCCACCTACCTTTAGTAGAATGCTACCCCGGACAGATCAATCAAGTTTTCATGAACATTCTAGTTAATGCTTTAGATGCATTAGAAGAAAGAGATTCAAAGCGGTCTATCGAACAGATCCAACAAACACCCAGTACTATCCGTATCCGTACAGAAGTATCTGACCCAAAACAAATCCTGATTACTTTTGCTGATAACGGGCCAGGAATACCAGAGAATGTACTAAAACGCTTGTTCGATCCCTTCTTCACAACTAAGCCAGTGGGGATAGGTACGGGGTTAGGGTTATCAATTAGCTATCAAATTATAGTGGACAAGCATCAGGGAAAATTTACTTGTTTATCAACACCAGGACAGGGAGCTGAGTTTCAAATTGAGATTCCTATTAAGTTGACTTCAACAAGCTAAATGCGCCAACAAGCTTTTATATCATGTCCGCTTAATCATCGATCAAAAAAATCTCCGCGTCGGAGTATCTCCCTGTCTTGGCGTCAGTTTAAATGATAAGCATCGCCAAACCTTTCAGCCTACTGAATTTGACAAAGCCAGGATTCATCTTCTATCCGTTTGGCGATCGGATGTTTTGTTATTATTTCAGCGTTAGATGTATCGGTATGCCATCCTTGCCAAATATCTGCGGCTAGTTTAGAAAATTCGCTCTGTATCTGAAACCAGCTTGGATTATCTTCTCTATTCCATAATAAACAAAGTAAATCTAAAACTTTCTCAGAAGTGCGGTTACTTGTGGGATTTAATTTTCCTTTATTTGATTCAGTTAACTGGTCTTCTTGTACAAATACCCTTGTGATTCCCTCTTTAGTACTGAAGTTACCAAGCTTTTTTGCACATCTGGAAATATCAAATAGTGCATCGCAAATGCGTTTATTCAAACCTAAATATACAGAACCTTTAAGCGCTTTTAAAAAATACTCTAAAGCATTAGTAGGATCGTTTTCAATCAATAGGAGATACTCTCCATATAGTAAAAAAATTTCTGAAAGAACAGCTTCGCGAAAATTCTGACTGTGGCCAGTTGTTAAATCAGCATCAGCCAAGTTTTTAGCAAGTTTGAAAGCCTGTATTGATAGTTTACTATCTCCCAGTCTTACCCAGACTCGTCCTGCTAAAGCTAACCATCTAGTCACCCGCTGAGTTGAACCAATACGTAATGCATAGTGAGCAGCTTTCAGAAAATTTTTTGCGGTTTCTTCAAGTATATTTTTATCGTCGCTCAGATAAAACTCTATTCGCGCAGCATTTCCATAAATTTCAGATAAGGCTTTATAAATATCTAAACCAGGGTCTTTGTAGCACGATCCTTCTTTAAGAATTGCGCTTTTAATTTTACTATGCCAGTCTTCTAATTCGAGCCAATTGCTCCTTTGCTGAAATTCAAATAAACTTGATTCGTGTCCGCAGGAAAGTTCGTACAAATAAATTTCTGACTGAATTAGAGCTTGTATAGGAATAAGCTCTTTTTTTACTTCTTCATCTTCTTCAATTACTTTTTGTATTTCTTCAATCAATGATTTTAGGATACTAATGTTTCCTTGAGTGTTAGATAGTCTAATCTCCAGCCGTTTGGCAACACAATAACAACGATAAAAGTTGAGTCGATATGAAAAATAAATCTTTTCTTGGGGAAGTTTTTTCAATTCCTCCTTAGCTATCTCAGCAATTTTATTGATTTCAGCAGGCTTACACTCATCATCAAGGAACTGAAAATTTTGAAAAGCTTTTCTGACTTTAGTTAATCGCTTCCTTAAATCAGCAAGAGCTTTACAAGCTGAGACGTAGATTTCTATATCGAGTTTGTCATTGGTACTTTGATCTACTAGCCATTGTTTAGTAGCATATACAATTGCTTGTAGCATAGTAATCATTGAATCTCGGTCAACCCAAATTCCTTGATACTTTTGTTCGTTTCCTAACATGACAGTTGTTTCCACTAAGGAATCAATGCTGCTGTCTAAGGTTTTTGTTGATATGTTGATATTACTTATATCTTCTGTCAATCCCAAATGTAGGCAACAAGCACCTATAGCATTCTCTAGAATTGTGTTTCCAGAGGTATAAATCCACTCAATCAATTCTTGAGATTCTTCATTATTATCTTCATTATTATAATTAAAGCTACAAGTTACGATCGCCATAATAATCGGATTAAGCAAATCAAAAAACTTATCTTTTTTTGAATTTTTTAAGTTTGAACCTGGAGTTTCCAGATCGGATTCTGCTTGATAAGCAATCTCGACAAATTCAGAGGAATCGTCTTGTTTTGAATTTTTTAAGTCTGAATCTGGAGTTTTAAGATCGGATTCTGCTTGATAAGCAATCTTGACAAATTTATGGTATAAGTCCTTATAATCGTCTTCTACATTAATAGACTTAGATAAAGTTTGAAATTCGGTTTTTTGAACTCTAATATGAAGGTTAGGTACATTTTTAGGCATCTGCTCCTTGATAGCGATACTCGCGAATAGTCTAATCGCTTCTTGCTGAGTGAAGTTTTTCTTGCCTCCAGCTTTAAGTTTGCTCCAAGTTCGCTGTAGCTTGTCAATTACTTCAAGTCTCAGTTTTAAACCTAGTGTTGGGTGAGTTTCATTTTGCTTTGAGTCATTTTTGAGACTATGAATAAGATATTTTAAGTAATCGTTGTCCTGAGGATTTTGATTTTCTGGAAAACGTTTTTTGCTGGCAATTGCTATTTTGTTAGTGGCGATCGCTAAGAATTCCTGGGTTGTAGATACTAAATCTTCAAATTCAAGAAACTCAAGCAACGCAACTACCTGAGCAACTTGAAAAAATCTTTCTGGAGTTACCCGAATTATTTTGGTTTTTTCCGGCAAAAACCCGGCGGACTCTAGCAACTCGTCTACGCCAATCTTTGCCAACAACTCACGCATTTTTTCAGCATTAGCCACTTCATCAACATTAGCTTCCGTTTTTTGCAGATTGCTCTCAATCTCTGTCTTTAGCTTCTTTTTTGATACTTCACCTTTCTGAAGACTCTCGCATAGTTGGATCAAGCTTTTACGATCGACTGGCAATCGCTGCTTTTTACCTTTTTTCAAGAAATTAATTACAACTGGACGGCTAACATCCATCCCTTTTGATAGCTCCGCCTGCGTTGCTGCCATTTTATTTAAGTAGAAGTGCAGCAGCTCTCGTAGCTCTTCTTGATCTTCAACATTTTCTTGGCTCATACTGTTGATTCTAGCCATAACGAATAGTTTAATGTAAATTCAGTTTACATTAAAAATTAAAGCGATGATTTTTTTTGTCGTTTTTAATACATAATTGACTTTAAAAGACTTGTTTTGCATAAAAATCGCTTGATAAAATGAAATTATGTAGTTTATGATACTTTTTGATTTTACATGTTTTGTTAAATTTATCAGTACTGTTGAATTTACATTCTATGGAGCATGTACCTTTTCCGATAAAGCAAATCCTTGACTCGTGCCAACAACACATAGTTTGGCTTGAGCAATCCAATACTGCTGGATTTATCGAGATCCAATGTTGTCTTATTAAAGGTCAGCATACAGCTGAGTGCAAATATGGATATTTTCAAAATTTCCAATTTGCACCAAACGGCTTAGCTAACTGGAAGATACCGCTTTTATCTAGACGGCAAGAAATCTTGGAAAATCCAGACCAAGTTCTGAGAACGCTTAACAGTGCATTATTTGAAACTTGTCATGTACAACAAGGTTACGCAAATATTCTGATTTGGTGTCGTAAGCAGACTGGTAAATATGGATTTGAATTTTCGCCGTCTATACGTCACGGACTTAAGCTTTGATGATTTTAGAGGTAATGACAGCACAGCTGCACCTCATAAGTTTTCGGAACTAGTCGCGCCTGGTGTGAGAGTAATTCTAAACAACTGAATAAGTTTCTGTTAGCACATCGTATTGATGGGAATAACCACAACGGATGTTGTTGAAGCTCAAGCTTCACACATCCGTTGTTGTGTTTCTAAGCATGAAAATCACAAATTGATTAATCGGTGTAACAGCAGAAGACGTTTACGATTTGTGTCATGAAATTTTAGCTAGATGTCAGAAAAATCAATCATCTAAACTCCATCTTAGAGGTTCATAATTATGGACAAAAATCAATATAGTCCTTTATTCAGGCTGACTACAATGCTGATTAAGAGTTGTTTGTTAGCAATATTTGGTTTTACGATCGCCTACATTTTATCAATGGGTTTTGGAGCTTTACATATTTTCGTTGCCTTACTGCCATTTGTTGGCAACTGGTTTCCTAAGCTGGCAATTATACTTCTGTGTTTCATTATCACAACAGTCGTTTGGGAATCCCTGCGTTAAATATCTTTGAAAGGATAATTTGACTTGTCTAAAACCCTTACGCAACAGTAATTACGAATTACGGGATTAGCAACGCAGCGAGCGATCGCTTTTTCTAAGAACTAATATCTGTTTTCTAAATAAAGTAGCGATTGCTCATTACTACACCCGATAAACTATTAGTACTCCATTACCATAATCGAGATATCATGATGAATAACATGTATGTTGCAGCACCATATTTTGTAGCGCTAATTCTTGGCATAATTTATCGCCAACCGATTTCTAATCTAATTAATCGTTTGGTAAGAGCTAAAGTTTCCAGCAGTGGAGTAGAGGTAGAAACCCACAAACAACTTGGAAAGCTCACTTATCAAGGTCAAGAAATGACCTTTATCCTCAAAGAGATTAGCAAGAATATAGAGAAAATAGCTCACCATGAGAAGCCTTTCACCGATCATATTGAAGCGCTTCAAGATACAGAAAAGCGTATTCGAGAATGTTTGGAGGGCAATAACTTGAATTGCGCAAACCATGTAAACATTAAAATATTAGCTGTTTCTATGACGTTTTCATGGAATTTTGTTGCTGGAAAAGTTACTAAAATATTGAAAGATTATGCAAATGCACATATTAACATTGAAATCCTACTTGTTGATAGTGATTATTTAGAATCGCTTCAGCTTGAAACTTACGATATTAATTGGGCAGCAGAAAGCAGACAACGAGTCACGCAGATCAAGAATTTCATCAATGGATTACCAGATAGCTGGCGTGACAGATTTTCTATTTCAGCCAGAGTGTATAGAAATATACCTCATTGGCATGGCTTTTTGGTAAACAGCGAACACCTATTTTTAGGAAGAACTGATTGGGATTTTTGCACAAATAAACCTAAACTGAGTGTCGGTCAAAACAAGTATCGATACTTTAACCGCAGCGCTGTTGCAGGTTCAGAACGGATTGATTTGTTTTCAGATTGGCATAAATACTATTTTGAATTTGGCTCTAAATCCATCCACGATATTAATTAACGTGAGTTCGACAAACTCAAAAACATTAGGAAATAGAGTTGGTAAGTCTTTAGGATAAATAACTGTAAGCCGGGTTTACCTAAAGCTTACTGACTTTCCAGCGTTGGATCGTAGAAGACAATCTTTTCTTGTTCGTCTGCATCGTTGCGCGCTGTCAGCACATAAACGGGTTCTGTAGTGCTGAGATTACGCGGCTGATGGGGAACACCTGGAGGAGTAAAGACAAAATCCCCAGCTTCGCACACTTGGGATTGCTGAAGTCCCTTTCCATAACGAACCTCGACCCGACCTTTGAGCAGATAGATGGCCGTTTCATGTTCTGGGTGGACATGTGGCTCGGCAATTGCACCAGGGGGAATAATAGTCAGATTCATCGAAATTCCCTTTGCACCTGCTGTTTTTGCAGAGAGACCGACAAAATAGGGCAAGTGTTGCTGAGTGAGTATTTGTGCATCGGGGCGCACAACCGTAATTTCAGTTGACTTTCCAGCGAAGGATTCGCAAGGTTCGCAAAGATTGGCAGATGTAGGTTCTATCATGAGATACTCTCCTTTGAAATGATTTGAAATCGGTATAACTGGGCTTCACAATAGTGTGAAATGCAAGTTGTATGAAGTGATTCTTTTGGAGTTGTGCTTGGCGTTAATTGCTTTACTGTATTGATTGCCAGATGGGTAGATGGGCATTTAATTATCAATAATTTTCTTTATATTTATGCAACGCCATTAAAGAAAATTTGCAAAGCTAAATCAGAAGTACGATCGCCCTTTCTGAATCATACTCAGACAAAAATAGCCCGAAAAAAACCTCAAATGTATATGCACAGAGAATTTGGCATCGTTTTGTCGAGTTTCTTGATTTATTTGGGTTTGAAGAATTTTTATGCAAGAAGTCTGTTGAATTGAGCAAAACTGCTATTTTTGTCGTCATCACTTAGACGATCTTGCATCATCTTGCTGTTTAAAATTTTACTTTATAAATGATTTGTTAGTTTTCTCTATGGGAATACTGAAAAGTAAGGAGCATTGATAAAAAGTTGTTAAGAGCAAGCAAGCAGATATGACTATAGGTTTAGATTTGGTACTTGTAATCGAAGGATATAAAATTGTTAAACAGCTCTACTGTAGTTCTAAAACTATTGTCTATCAAGCCATTCGAGAAACAGACGGACAACCTGCCATCGTTAAATACTTGCGAAGCGATTACCCATCTTTTAGCCAGTTGTTGCAGTTCCGCAATCAGTATACGATTGCTAAAAACCTGAATTTACCAGGTGTTATTCAACCCTACAGTCTAGAACGGTGTGGCAATAGCTATGCACTAGTGATGGAAGATTTTGGAGGGATTCCACTTGACGAATATACTCAAGGACAGCCAATAAAAGTAGATGAATTTCTGGCGATCGCCCTTCAGCTAGCTGAGATTCTCAACGGACTTTACGAGCATCGAGTTATTCATAAAGATATTAAACCAGCAAATATCATCATTCATTCAGATACAAAACAAGTTAAATTAATTGACTTTAGTATTGCTTCTTTGCTACCCAGAGAAACCCAAGAAATCAAAAATCCACAGGTTTTAGAAGGTACTCTCAGTTACCTTTCTCCAGAACAAACTGGACGAATGAATAGAGGTATTGATTACCGCAGTGATTTCTATTCATTAGGAGTGACTTTTTTTGAATTACTCACGGGTCAACTTCCCTTCCAGTCTAACGACCCAATGGAACTGATTCACTGTCATATTGCGAAACAACCAGTTTTAGGGAATAGGGAAGAAATTCCGCAGGTGATTTCAAATATAGTGATGAAGTTGATGGCGAAAAATGCTGAAGACCGCTATCAGAGTGCATTAGGGTTGAAATACGATTTAGAAGTTTGTCTAGTTCAATACCAACAAACGAGAGAGATAGGATTTTTTAAATTGGGACAGCGCGATGTGTGCGATCGCTTCCTCATCCCTGAAAAACTTTATGGCCGCGAAACTGAAGTTGCAAGTCTTCTACAAGCCTTTGAGCGCATCAGTAACGGTAGTACAGAAATCATGCTAGTAGCAGGTTTCTCTGGCATTGGTAAAACAGCAGTTGTTAATGAAGTCCACAAGCCAATTGTGCGCCAGAGAGGTTACTTCATCGTTGGTAAATTCGATCAGTTTGGGCGCAACATTCCTTTTTCTGCATTTGTTTCGGCATTACGAGACTTGATGAGACAATTGCTGACTGAAACAGATGCTCAACTAAAACAATGGCAGACAAAAATTCTTTCTGCCTTGGGTGAAAATGGGCAAGTAATTATTGAGGTAATTCCCGAACTCGAACACATTATTGGCAAACAACCTGCTGCTGTGGAACTTTCACCAAGTGCAGCCCAAAATCGCTTCAATTTGCTATTCCAGAAATTTATTCAAGTACTGACAACTCCAGAACATCCCTTGGTAATTTTTCTGGATGATTTGCAATGGGCTGACTCTGCATCGCTACAGCTGATGCAAATGCTGATGAGTGAAACAGAAACCGGCTATCTGTTGCTGATTGGTGCTTACCGAGATAATGAAGTCTCCCCTGCCCATCCGCTGATGCTGGCACTGAAAGACATTGGTAACAGTGGAGCGATAATTAACGCGATCGCCTTAACTCCCCTTAAGCTATCCCACCTCAATCATTTAATCGCCGATACCTTGAGCTGTCCGCTAGCACTGGCAGCGCCCCTAAGTGAATTGGTATATCGGAAAACCAAAGGCAATCCTTTTTTCGCTACGCAATTTCTCAAGACATTGCATGAAGAAAGGTACATAACCTTTGACAGTCAAAAAGGTTATTGGCAAGGCGATATTATTCAAATTCAAGCACTTACCCTCACCGATGATGTTGTTGAATTCATGGCGCTTCAGCTGCAAAAGTTACCCAGCAACACCCAATCTGTTTTAAAACTAGCTGCTTGCATTGGTAACTCTTTTGACCTGGGAACTCTTGCGATTATTTACGAACAAACTTTAGCTGAGACTGCTGTCGATCTGTGGAAAGCGCTGCAAGAAGGATTGATTTTACCAACCAGTGAGGTTTATAAGTTTTTCCAAGAGGAGCTAATAGCCAGCAACCAAGATTCAGAAGGATTTTTTGGCTTAAATTCTAATTCCTGTGCTTACAAATTTTTGCATGATCGCGTCCAACAGGCTGCCTATACTCTCATCCCAGAGGAGCAAAAACAAGCGACTCACTTGAAAATTGGGCAACTACTGCTGAATAATACAACCGTTGTCCAGCAAGAGGAAAAATTATTTGAAATTGTCAGCCAATTAAATATCGGTAAAAATCTCATCGCTGAGGAAACGGAACAGATTGAACTTGCCCGGCTCAATCTCAAAGCAGGGCGCAAAGCAAGGGTCGCTACTGCATACACAGCCGCATTTGAGCATTTCCTCACAGGTATTGACTTATTGCCACAACAATGCTGGCAAACACAGTACGCACTCACCTTGGCGCTTTACGAAGGGGCTGCGGAAGCTGCTTATTTAAGCGGCAATCTAGAGCAAATGACACAATTCGCAGCAGTCATTTTAGAACAGGCTAACTGTTTATTGGATAAAGTTAGAGTTTATGAAATTAAAATTCAAGCAGCTCAAGCCCAACATCAATTTCTCGAAGCAGTGCAGATTGCCCTAGAAATTTTGCAATGTTTGGGAATTAGCTTTCCCAAGGAACCAAGCGGCTCGGATATTGGTCAGGCATGTGCGGCGACAAACTCGATTTTGGCTGGCAAGCAACCTTTAGATTTAATTGCTCTACCCCAAATGCAGGAGCCGGAAAAGATAGCTGCTATTAGGATTCTCGCTGGTGTCTCTTCTTCCGCCTATGTTGTTGCACCAACTCTCTTACCATTTATTATCCTCGAGCAAGTAAATTTATCAGTTCAATATGGCAATATTTCATACTCAGCTAATGGTTATGCCTATTACGGACTGATGTTATGCGGTGTGATGGGAGAAATTGAGCGCGGTTATCAGTTTGGGCAATTAGCACATTTGTTGGTCGAACAATTGAATGCCAAGGAAATGATAGCTAGAGCTTATGTTGGAGTTCACTGTAGTGTTTGGCATTGGAAAGAACCACTAAGAAATACTTTACCCTTTCTCACAAAAGGCTATCAAAGCGGTTTGGAAACGGGGGATTTAGAATCAGCAACTATTTGTGCATTTGTTTACGTTATGCATTCATGGTTTGTTGGTAAAGAATTAAGCTATTTAAGTCGGGAGAGTGCAGCCTTTTACGTGCAACTCACTCAACTCAAGCAGGAAGGGCTGATCGGTCATTTGACTATTTTTCAGCAAGCGATTTTGAATTTGCTCGGCAATGCGACTCAAGCATGGCAACTAGTTGGGGATGCTTTTGATGCAGAGCAAATGCTACCCAAAATCGAGCAAGCAGGGGATCAAACAGCGCTGTGTTATTACTATATCAGCAAACTTTTACTGTGCTATTGGTTTGGTCAGTTTGAGTTAGCAGTGCAAGCAGCGATCGCCATTGAAAAATACTTGGGTGGCGCTACAGGATTATTTTTAGTGCCAGTTTTTCACACCTATGATTCTCTGGCACATTTAGCTATTTATTCTCAAGTTTCTCAAGCAGAACAACAAAATATTCACCAGCGAGTAATTGCCAACCAAGAAAAGTTGAAAAACTGGGCAGGCTATGTCCCGGTAAACCACTTGCACAAATATTATTTAGTGGAAGCAGAACGGCAACGGATTCTTGGTAACAAAGCTGAAGCGATTGAGTATTATGAGCTTGCCATTACTTTAGCTCAAGAAAATCACTACCTCAATGAAGAAGCTATTGCCAACGAACTGGCAGCAAAATTTTACTTGGCATGGGGCAAAGAAAAACTAGCTCGAGATTATTTGCTCAATGCTTATTATGCCTATGCTCGTTGGGGAGCAAAAGCCAAAATTGAAGATTTAGAACGAGATTATCCGCAACTGTTAACTTTTGTTTTGCAACAAGACAAAATTAAGTTGATGTCTAATGCTACAGTTAGTGCAATTGATAAGGGTACTATATCTCAAGTAATTTCTACCAATTCCACGAACTATGCTACGACTAGTGTTTCAGCCGTACTCGATTTAGCAACACTTTTTAAAGCTTCACAGACTGTTTCTAGCGAAATTCATCTCGATAAACTGCTGGCTACGTTGCTGAATGTATTGATTGAAAATGCTGGCGCCGATAAATGTGCGTTGCTACTACTGAAAGAAGAAAAGTTACTCATTGAGGCAATAACTACAGTTGGCCAGCCATCAACAATTATGCGATCGCTACCTCTGGAAGAATCCCAAGATTTGCCGATTTCAGCCATCAACAGCGTCAAACGCAGCCTAAAACCCTCAATTGTCATTAATGCAACTACCGATCCTTTATTGATGGCTGATGCTTACATCATTCGCCAACAACCCAAAAGTTTGTTCTGTACGCCGATTAATTATCAAGGCAAACTGTTGGGAATTTTGTATTTAGAGAATAGCTTGACGGCTGGGGTGTTTACTAGCGACCGCGTTGAAGTTATCGATATGCTTTGTACCCAAGCAGCGATCGCTTTAGAAAATGCCCGTCTTTATCAACAAGCTCAGACTTACGCTCGACAATTAGAGCGATCGCTTGCTCAAGAGCAAACCTTGTTTAAGGTTGTCACCCAAATCCGAGAGTCTTTAGATTTAGAGGCAATTTTCTGTGCAGTTACCCAAAATATTCGCCGCATTTTCAATGCCGATCGAGTCGGTATCTATCAGTTTCATCTCGAATCCGGGTATAAATACGGCGAATTTATTGCCGAAGATGTATTACCTGAATTTACTTCTGGTTTAGCTGTAAAAATTCAAGATAATTGCTTTGGTGAAAATTACGCAACCCTTTATAAAAAAGGACGTTACTGTGCAATAGCTGATATCGAAACAGCTAATGTGCTGGAATGCCATCGATTACTTTTGGCACAATTTCAAATCAAAGCATCGCTAGTTGTGCCAATTATGCAAGATGACGAACTTTGGGGTTTACTGTGTATTCACCAATGCAACCAACCCCGTCATTGGCAAACTTCTGAGATTCAATTTGCTTGGCAAATTGCGGTACAAATGGGGTTAGCGCTCAAACAAACCCAGTTGTTGATTAAAACTCGCCAGCAAGCAACCGAACTAGAACAAACCCTCCAGCATCTCCAAGAAACCCAACTTCAATTAGTACAAAATGAGAAGATGTCAGCACTAGGTAATCTTGTTGCAGGGGTTGCTCATGAAATTAATAATCCTGCCAGCTTTATTGGTGGCAACCTTGACCCTGCTGAAGATTACATACAAGACTTGTTCGATTTAATTGATTTATATCAAGAAAAGTTACCAAATCCAGATCTGGATCTTCAGGCTAAAATCGCAGCAATCGATCTAGAGTATTTACGAGAAGATTTACCAAAATTAATCGAGTCGATGAAATTAGGAGTAAATCGTATCAGTGAAATTAGTACTAGTCTGCGTACTTTTTCCAGAGCCGATCGCGATTACAAAGTTCCTTTCAATCTCCATGAGGGCATTGACAGTACTATCTTAATTCTCAAACATCGCTTAAAACCCAATCAAAATCGTCCAGAAATTAAAATAGTCAAAGACTACGGCGATTTACCTTTAGTGCAATGCTTTGCTGGCCAGCTAAATCAGGTATTCATGAACTTATTAGCAAATGCGATCGATGCCTTAGAGGAATCCAACGCTGGACGTAGTTTTGCAAATATCCAAGCAAATCCCAACCAAATTACAATTCAAACTCGTGCAGCTGAAGATGGAGAGCATGTTTTAATTCGGATTGCAGATAATGGTGTAGGGATGAGTGAGGAAGTCAAGCACAAAATTTTTGATTATCTGTTCACCACTAAACCAGTAGGCAAAGGAACAGGTTTAGGATTGGCGATCGTTCGTCAAATTGTCGTTGAACGGCATGGTGGAACGCTCAAAGTAGATTCTGTTCTCGGAAAAGGAACAGAATTTACTATAGTGCTTCCTGTTGCGGTTAAGTCGTAAGTAGCAAACAACTAATTAGCCGGACTTGATAAGTAGGAGGCAGGAGGCAGAAGGTAAAACCCTCAATAGTAAAAGGTTTCGCTCCTTTGGATTTTACATTTCATTATGTCCGCCTACTTATCAGCCAATTCTTCGATTGGTTGACCTTTCATCGCGAGCAATACAACTATAGCAATCCTAAATGAGTTACAAATAAATCTACTCCCCACTCGCCATTCCCTACTCCCTCGCTCCACGAGTAGTTTAGAAATCAAATAGGACTGCTATAGACTCAAGAGGATTTTTCAATTTTCCAGAGTGAATCGTCTATTTTTACTAGCTTTGAGTTATAAATCTTCTCAATTCCAGCTTTTAATTCGTCGGAAGAATGGAACAAGAATATATCACTAAAACCACTAGTAATTTGTGGCAATTGATTTGGAGAGAGAACTTGAAATTTAACTTTTTCATCGAGTAAGTGAACGAGTATTTGGATAGTGGGAATTACACTAGCATCAGTAATTAAAAGCGGTTTCTCAGCTTGAAGCACAATATTAGCAATTTTTGGATAACTTCCAAATCTTTCGGGTACTTTACTCCACCAAATATTTGCTTGAGAATTGACACTACAAGATACAATTCCAATACTAACAATCATAAGCGCAAGGAGCGACCACAGCTTTTTTTGCCAGGCTTGAAGATAAATAGATGTGATTTTAGTAGTAAATAGGTAAGCAAAAGCTAACTCTACACCCAAAATAGAAGGAAGTAGATATCGAGTAGTACCATATCGTTTTTGGAAGACAAAATCAGCGATCGCCAGAGGAACGCTTACAGACCCAATGAGAGTTAAAACAAATAACCAAACTCGTTTAGGGGTTTTTCGACAAAGAATATAAATTGAGTAGATAATAATTACACTAATTAAAAACAAAGGAATTAAGATAATCTGAACTTTACTCGATTCAGTAGGACTAATACCTAAGTCAATAAACCCACGACCAATAATCCCAGCCCACCTGCTGACTGAAGCAAACAACGTTTGTTTATTATTCGCCCAAGTTACTGCTTCGGGGTGAGGATTGGTAATAATAATCCAAAGCCAAGGTAGGAAAGCCAAAAACGCTGCCAGCGATGAAATGAAATAAGAAATTAAGGTTTTACTCAATCTGAAGCGTTCAATTGCCAGTGCATAAATTCCTTGCCCAACAGCAATAAAACAGAAAAATATATGACTATAAAACCCTAACAATAATGTTGCAGCATAAATACACCAACTAACCTTTGTTTTAACGCGTATAGCTCCCAGTAATGCTGCGCTCGACATCAAAGTAGCTACTATCCATAAACCGTATGCTCGTGCTTCTTGTGCGTATACAAGATGAACGGGTGAAATAGCTACAAAGGCCATCGCTATCCATCCTATTAGTGAAGATTCAAATAATTCTTTACATAACCAATAAATACAAGGAAAGGTCAAAAGACTAACAACAGCTGAAAAACTTCTTGTTACTGCTATAGAATTACCAAACAATTGCACCCAAAACCGAGTTATCAAAACGTGTAGGGGCAAAATCTGCGAATCTTCTATAACTATGCCTTTTATAACATCTGTTATGTTTTTTTCTGAATTAGGATATTGGTATTGAAGGAAATCTTTTACCCCTATCAAATTCCCACTACGCAAATCTTGCTCGATTTCTGACTGCATGTATCCAGATATGCGTAATGATGAATAAACTTCATCACTTGAATATATTTTTTTGTCAAGATTGACAAATCGAAAAATTACACCTATTACCAACAGTACGATCGCTAATAAACGCAATAAAGATGGCGAAGTCAACCACTTAATTGATAATTTATTATCCATAAAAATTTTAATCCTGTTAAAATTTTCAGTAATTTCTAACTAGAAGTTTGTATTAAATCATTGAAAATATGACATAAATATTTAATATAAAATAATTATATCTTTAAGATAGTAATTTTCAATAATTTTACTAGGCTTTTAATATACTTACAGTATAAATACTTTGATTTCAGGATAATTTTATAATATAAGTAATCCAAATGTAATTTTTTTTTGTGAAAAATAAAAAAAATCATAAAATTTTTATTAAACGCTATCTTCTTTACGAGATCTACATGTAGTTCGCTTCCCTGTATAAATACGTCTTTTTTTGTAGCGAATTGCTTGAATCCCAAGCCATAGTTAACAAAACTGAAAGTGAGAACATAGAGACAAATGGTTAACGCTGCTTTAGATTTCAGGTATTTGGTACGGCGAGAACAACTTGTGGCTGGTAGTAAAGATTGTAGCATTTCGCACGCTTGCACTCCACTTTGTACCAAATCTTCTTTGCTTGCTGGCTCGAAGTGTATGGACAAACAGTTTAAAATTTAGAATTTGCTTTTGGGAAAAGGTTACTGATTTTGGGCTAAAGTTTTGCTTTTCCTTTTCTTTTTTTTCCTTAACCAACAAATATTGGGGACTTAGTAAGATGGCACGCGCTAAACTTCGTTCTCGCGTAATTCTTGATAGACAAGATAAAAAATCAATCTTATTCAAGTTGAGAATTGGAGCTTTTCAAAAGCGAATAAGCAAGAGGATAGAATTTGAAACTAAAACCCAATTCTAAGTAGAAGGCAGGAGGCAAGATAGCGCAGCGTAAAGCCTTCTCTACGAGAGGCTTTGCCAACGGCATGGCTTCTCTACGAGACGCTGCGCGTAGCTTGCTTCCCCGTAGGGGTACGCTTAGAGCGAGTCCGCGAGCGTCGGCAGAAGGCAGAAGGTAAAACCCTCAATAGTAAAAGGTTTCGCTCCTTTGGATTTTACATTTAATTATGTCCGCCTACTTAAAAGGTATATTTGGTTTAGTTAAAAAAATGGGGGTGTCAATCCCTTCTCTGCGAGACGCTACGCGAACGCTGAATTCAAAATCCAAAATTCCCGGCATAAAATCCCCATAAATAAATAATGCTGCTTTACGCAAAGACTTTTTGTACCTTGTACTGACGCATCGCGGCACAATTGTTTTTACATTCCTACTATCACAAAACAGCACGACTGCAACAAAACTTTGCTTTTAATTACCTTTTTGTATTGAAGGACAACGGCAAAGAAAAACAAAACTATGTAAAGAAAAATAAAAGATGCTGAAACTCTTTTTATTTCTACCTCTGGCATACCTACTTTGTGGCTTATGATAATAATAGATATTTACACCGATCTAGTTATCTTTGCGATCGCCATACCTTATTGTTATTGCTCTACATTCAGTACTTTTGTATACCCACATACCACAATTTTTCGCATAATTCCGAATTACATACTAAAAAAAAGCTGGAATTTTTCTCAGGTATCATTTAAGTTAACAAATTTTAATAAATAAGGATTCAGCCTCGTATCAAAATGTGTAAAGGCATAAAGATGCAAAAAACTCAAAAAATTTGAATTATGGGCGTTCAAAAGACTTTTAAAGCTTCTAGTACTCCCTTTTGTTTCAAGTAATGTAAAGTTTTTTAACATCTGCTGAGTATCCTTCTCATAAAATTTAGTTTTTCACTGGGAGATAGTTTGAATGGCTTTCGGACCAGCATCACGATTAGGGGTCGCTTTATTTGAAGACACCGATCCCATTAATGTGTGGCCAGGTCTCTCTAATGAGGAAATTGAAACCGTAATTAGAGCTGTCTACAAGCAAGTTTTGGGCAATGCGTATGTTTTGGAGAGCGAACGGTTAATCGTTGCTGAATCCCAACTCAAACGCGGCGAAATTAGCGTTCGCGAATTTGTGCGTCAAGTTGCCAAGTCGGAACTTTATCGTTCGCGCTTTTTTGATAGCGTTCCTCGCTATCGGTCGATTGAATTAAATTTCAGACATCTTCTTGGTCGCGCGCCATTGGATCTTGAAGAAACCCGTTCGCATAGCACTATTCTCGATACAAAGGGTTTTGAAGCTGAGATTGATTCTTATTTAGACAGCGACGAGTACCAAGAGACTTTCGGGGAAGACACGATACCTTATATTCGGGGTTACAAAACTGAAGCTATCCAAGGCTTAGTTCAGTTTACCCACTTATTCCAGCTGGTACGGGGTTCTTCTAGCAGCAGTCTCAAAGGCGACTTAGCTGGCAAACAACCAAGATTGAACAGTCTAGTGATTCAAAACACCGCTACTCCTGTGGTTTCACCGGGTAGTAAGGGTGCTACATTCCGCAACCCAACATCTACAGCCCGCACCCGCCAAGGCGTGGGAGCAGGTGATGATGGTAAGATTTACCGGATTGAAGTTACTGGCTACAAGTCAAACGTGGTAAATAACATTTCCAAGTTCCGCCGCAGTAACCAGGTCTATTTTGTACCCTACAACCAACTCTCACAAGAGTATCAACGAATTCACAAGCAGGGCGGTGTAATTGCCAGTATCACTCCTGTCAATTGAGAAATAGACAATCTATTCACAAACTAAGCTTGGGAAAAAATACATGGGAAGCATAGTTATAAATTCGCCAAAGGTGGAGCTGTGGCCAAATAGCTCTAGTGAAGAAGTCGAAGCTGTGATTCGAGCCGTTTATAAGCAGGTTTTAGGTAACGCTCACTTGTTAGAAAGCCAACGGCTGGTAACAGGTGAATCGCAACTGCGCGATCGCAAAATCACCGTTCGTGAATTTGTGCGAATCGTTGCTAAGTCCGAGCTTTACCGGACTCGGTTCTTTGAAAGCACTGCTCCTTATCGGTTCATTGAACTCAACTTTAAACATCTGTTAGGTCGCGCCCCCTTAGACCAAACAGAGGTTTCCGAGCATATCTGTCGTACAGTTGAAAGCGGTTACGATGCCGAAATCGACTCCTACATTGGTAGCCTTGAGTATCAACTGAACTTTGGCGAGAATACTGTACCCTACTATCGGGGAAACAGTAGCCAAGTAGGACAGAAGCAAGTCGGCTTTAACAGGATTTTTAGTCTTGTTCGTGGTGTAGCTGAAACATCAAGTGCTGTCAAATCTTCTCAGTTGGTGTACTCCGTAGCAACCAATAGTCCTGCCAAAATTAAGCAACCTTCTGGGATCGGTAGTACTGAAAAGAGATTTAAGATTCTCGTTCAGGGTGGAAGCGGAAAATTTGATAACCCCCGCCGCCGCGCTACAACCGAATACATTGTTCCTGCTAGCAAGATGACACCGCAAATTCAGCGGATCAATCGCACTAATGGGAAGATTGTGAGCATCACAGAGATTGTTTAAACAATAGGGATTGGGCATTGGGGAGGCAGTACGTTGGACGGGTTTCCCGGCTTGTAGCAACTGCCGTCATTGGGCATTGCTTACTTTAGTACTCACTACTCTGTACCTCGTGCCCAATCCTGTGGTTTGATTAAAAGTAAAATAAACTTAATAAAAGCCATTAGAAACGTACTTAGTCATAAGTAAATGCCTAGACAACACTGAATAGATAGTTAACTAATTAGCTAAAGTATTTATTTGATTGCCAGCTGTTTTTGAAATTGCTTTTGTAATGAAAATTAACGAATTTTTTGAACTTTCAATTGGAAGATGGCGATCGCAACGTAGCGGCCATCACTTAGCATTCGCGCATTTTGAAGAAGTGCTATCTACCATTGACATTGAGTCTTTATCTATAGACGATGCGGCAGTGCTGGCAATATGTAAATTATATGACACTGACCCCAGCACCATCAGTCACCCCTTTCGCATGACTTGGGAAGGCGAATCAGACTGGGACGATAAACCGATATCTGGCAGTACCGTGCTAGTACCAATTCCCGATCTCGAAAATCCTTCTATAGGCAAACTCCTGCGGGAGCAGGGATATGCTGAAACAATCCCAGCAGTAGGTGAATACCATATTAGTAATGATGGTATTTTTACCTTGGTAACAAAGTACGAACTGGCTGCTGCTGAAGAACGAATTTGGTTTGCCAACCCAAATTTACGTTTTCGCGTATCCACGATCAAAACCAGCGATGGTAAAGGCGTGACAACGGCTTCCTTTTCTTCAGAGATTCGATCTTTGTCAAGTTCAACGAGTTAGCAATCTTGGCCGATCGCTGATAACTGTTAACCGTCAACAGCTAACGACCATAAAGAGTGTTTTTTAGCCCACATTGCCTGATTGAATTTTGTTTTATCACTCCTGAGGTTGAATATGACAATAGCCGCTAATGACTCTAGTACCAAGTCTAGCGATTTGTTTGCTTTAGCTTGTTGGATGGCAGGAGATTTTAGCAACCAAAAGCAATCTTTTGCCAATCCTCAGCTTTACGCCCACATTCACATTTTTTTTCGTCCTTTACCATTTGAGTTTTTTTCTGGCATTGGTTTTTATTCCGAACAAGTCTATGACCACGATTTATGGACGCCCTATCGCCAGGGAGTACATAGATTAGTAGATTGGGGCGATCGCATTTATATCGAAAATTACAGCTTGAAAGACCCTATACTTTATGCTGGTGCTGGTCGTGAATTAGATATCCTCAAAACCATTACCCCAGAAAGTATCGAACGTCGCTATCACTGTTCGATGGTTTTTGTTAGAGAAGGTGAAATGTTTCGCGGTAGCGTCGAAGAAGGCAATCAATGTCTAATTACCCGCAACGGCCGCCAAACATATCTTGTTAGTGAAGTGGAAATAACCGAGCATACTTGGATCAGTTTGGATAAAGGTATGGATATTGAAACCGACGAGCAAATATGGGGATCTACTGCTGGCCCTTTACGTTTTGAAAAACGAGAAAGTTTTGCTCATGAATTACATACGCTGAGTGGATTATGTTAATTCAGCTCGAATGCATTAAACCTAAAATGTTACCTCCACTAGCTGAAAAGAAAATGCGCTGCTGGATTCGCAGTCGTCACTTGATTTGTTCGGGTAACTTTTTTATCTTTGAAACATTAGAATATACAACGATTGAAAGGTTCTCTGAATGTGTTGCTTCTTTAGGAGGAACGGTAATATCCGTTGACCCCGTGAATAAAATTTGGATGGGCGATCATCGGCAAGTTATTCTATATCAGGCAAAAGCAAGCTTACATACACCTCATCACAACTTGAAACAATACTGGATAAAATATGGTGGTTTTTACACTAGATTTGATGTCCGTTGTTAAGAAATGCTCTTGCTAGCTTGCTTGGAGTTAGAAGTACGATTTAATTAAAAGTTCGACAACTAAATTAGCCTTGAATTTTAAATTCCTCCTCTAGAGGGTTGACGGTTAACTGTTAATGTCTCACAGCTAGTTATTAGGAAAAACTAGCTGTGATGCTATTTCATTAAAGCAATACGCTTGGGTTAAGAAAGTTCCTTTTAGTTTGTTAGAAAATGTAACTAAAAAATCTCTCAAAACTTGATAGCTTATATCCAAAGGGAATTCTAAATAAAAATATCTAACTATTGCTTGTGGGGTGGGCATCCTGCCCGCCCTTGATTGCGGTCGGCCAAGACGCTCACCCCACAAGATTAGATAATTTATTTCTTGGAAATTCCTAATTACAATACCTTCGCGATTTTTTGTAGATTGGACTTACTGGGTGAAAACGCAATCGGCATCACCTTTAAGCGCTACATCAAATATGACAGCGGATATCAATAAATTCTTCGCCAAATTTATTTGCACTAATTCAACTATGCCAACCCTTTCAGATGACGAAGTTAGACAACGCCAATATCAAGCATTTTCCCAAACGGAAATTATTGAACTGTGGCCTGGTGCTTCAATTGATGAGATCGAAATTATAATTCGGGCAGTTTATCGGCAAGTTTTGGGCAATGCTTACGTGATGGAAAGCGAGCGCTTGATTGTACCGGAATCACAGCTCAAACAAGGCATAATTAACGTTCGTGAGTTTGTGCGTCAGATTGCCAAATCAGAATTATATCGTTCCAGATTTTTTGATAACGTTTACCGCTACCGTGCTATTGAATTAAACTTCAAGCACCTCTTAGGCCGCGCTCCTGATGACTACTCTGAAATGATACATCACAGTAACATTTTAGACGAAGGGGGTTTTGAGGCAGATATTGATTCTTATCTTGATAGCGACGAGTATGTAAGCGTCTTTGGCGAGAGCATAGTGCCATACTATCGGGGTTACAAAACCCAAAACGGCCAAAAAATATTGGAATTCACCAATATGCTGCAACTAGTACGCAGCAATTCCAGCAGCGACAAGAACCCAGCATCAAATAATAAACCTCAGTTAGTGCGATCGCTAATTAGAAATGCTCCTTACGGTAAGCTCGTACCAACAGACGTGAGCGCATTGTTAGCTGAAGTGTTCAAACCCAAGCCAGAATCTACTGCTGAAGTTAATACATTTGTTGCAGCTAGTAAAGCAGGCGAAGAAAGTTTAAAGCAAAAAATTCAAGAACAAGAAAGCCAAATTGCAGCTTTACAACAACAACTAGCAGACTTACGACCCTTTGCCAGCATTGGTACAACGCAATTCACTAGTAGTTTCCAGTCTTCTAGTTATCAGCCGACAACACAGCAATATACATCTTTGCAACAGCAAGCCGACGCTAACGCACAACAAATTGCTGCTTTACAAGAACAAATTGCTGATGCTCGACGTCTGGCCGCAGTCGGAGAAGCACGTTTAAATAAATGGCGCAGTCGCGTTTTTAATGGCTAAAAAATTTTGTCAAAAGGCGTCAAAAAACTATTCCTTTCAAGGATGGGATGAAAGACGCCTTTTTAAATCTTTGATGTTGATGGTTAATAGGCTTCTTGCAGAACTGGGGAAAAGGGATAAGAACAAACCTTTTCCCTTTCCCCCTACACTCTAACTTTGCTCAACAGTGAACTTTTTTCCTTTTGAAAAGGATACCAAAAGCAGCAGCCATCAGGGTTCCAAAGAGGCTAGCGGGTTCTGGAATGGAAGTTTCAACAGGTATAGGTACTTTAATACTCAAATGCGCTAGGGGAATATTAGTCAAAGCCAAAGATGTTATGGTTGGCGAACCGGGGATATCGGATTGGAAATCAAAAACTGTGGGAGTTAAACCACCATTGCGATCGCTATATCGTTCTCCATATCCGTTGACTTCAAAAGTACCCTGATATTGCTTGCCTGTACCTGGGTCGGTGACAGTGCCGGTGTAGAAAGCTTTAATGAAATTAAATTCATCTTGCACTACTCCTTGAAATGTAGTTCCCGGCAATTGTCCTTGGTAAACAAAGGGAGTCAAATGGCCGCTAGAGAGAATTGGCGATGTCAGGACACCATCGAAGGACACAAAAGGAATACCTTTAAAATCGACGAAGTAATGCAGACTTCCATCAGCGCGTGTTTCTACTTTTACATAGTCTGATGTGTACGCAGGAACATAATTAGGATTGTTAGTAGTACCTAAGTTCCGGTAATAAGTTCCAGTTTCATCGGTATCAATACGAGTAATACTGCGATTGAAATTGGGATTATTTCTGGGAAGTTCGATAGTTCCTGATAATGTACCAGTAGTATTAATGGTGATGAATTGAGCAGCAAAAACGCTCGAATCGCTGAAACCAATAATTGCTGCTGCTAAACAACTACTGCTAATAATTGCACTACCCAATTTAGCCCCTGATGAACTTACTTTCATGAACAATTTGCTCCTGTAACCGCCAATGAGAAAACATACCTAGTATGCTGAGATTAATTTCAAATATTTCTCAAGCATGATGTTATTATTCCCATACTAGTAATGTAAGTATCATTTTTAACAAAAAACTTTGGTATCAAAAGTGGGAACATTTCGTCTGATAGAGTAGTCTACTTTCTTTTGCGCTTCAAATAAAATTGTGTTTTATATTGATTAGCGATCGCAATATTTATCTGAGATTATTCACATTCATAATATATGGCGATCGCTTTTGTTAAAAAGCTGTCTTTACCTTATATAAATAAGTATTTGTAGACTTACAAGAATCAAATTTTACTCAAAAATTGTTAGTTTAGCTGCGGAATGGTTAGTGTTTTTATGTCGAAATAACAGATAGAAGACGGCTAATTATATTGACTAACCACAATGCAATAGCTTATGCAAAGATACACATATATGAAAGTAAATCAGTCTGTAGTCTTGACTGACCATATAACAGGCGATCAGTTAATTTTAAAAGGTGATGATTTTATCGCTTTTGTTAACGAGGTTATCCATATAACTAAAAAGTTAGTATTTCCGCAAGGTAAGTGGTTAACTCGTAGTCAATTTCTTGACTATTATATTAGTCAATATTTCTAAAACTTTAGATAATGCCTTTAGAG
This sequence comes from Nostoc sp. DedSLP01, assembly GCA_034530875.2. GTDB lineage: Bacteria > Cyanobacteriota > Cyanobacteriia > Cyanobacteriales > Nostocaceae > Nostoc. The sequence continues at coordinate 53,676 of JAVRCJ020000018.1, read as the reverse complement.
GATGTTTGAAAAGTCCTTTTTTCGGTAGCAAAACGTTCTAGAGCCACAATTATCTACGCCACTCCGATATTGGGGGTTATCCCCAATATCGGAGTGGCTACCCTTTTTAAGAGAGACTTTAATTCCGGTTTCGCTCTTTTTTCGCTTGTATACACAAGTCATACCAATTCACAATTCGCAATGACGCTCCTTCTCTGCGAGACGCTACGCGAACGTCGCTAACGCTGCGCTAACGCAATTCGCAATTAAAAAACTTAGATTTAGCAAAGCTTTCAGCGTTTACATCTGTTTCAGATTTTTCGTCAAATGGTATCAGATCCAGGGCAAACGCAATACCCTTCGCATAAGCGAGAAAGCCCTCATCTAGAGACGCGATTTATCGCGTCTAGATACGACACGTTAGAGAGACGTGATAAATCGCCGTCTCTACAGAAGACTGTGATTCAAATATATTAAAACATCTGTAAAAATGCGAACATCTTATTTATACTAGTTAAGCAACTTTACCTTGTCAATTTTTTTACGTCAGTAAATAAACTTCTGCCAAGGTAAAATTATTTATCATTGGTATAAGGAGTATTGGTGAAACTTAAGATTTTTAATCAACCGCTGGGTATTTTGTTAATATTTTTAACTGCCCAGATAGCATTTACTTCTAGAATTGTTAAAGCACAAACCCCAGTTGCACCTACAACTCCTACAAAATTAATTTGCTCCAATCAATTGGGAACAGCTGTAGATGCTGTTATCAATCGTCCCCTATTTAGTCGAATGCGTTGGGGGATTTTAGTGGAACCTTTGTCAGTAGGGTTAGCTCTTTACAATCGAGACGCAAACAAATACTTTATTCCCGCGTCTAACATCAAGTTGCTAACAACAGCAGCAGCATTGCAACAGTTAGGCGCTAATTTTCGGATTCGTACTTCTATTTATCAAAATAGTAATGGTGTTTTACGTGTTGTGGGTAGAGGAGATCCTAGTTTAAGTGATATTCAACTGCAAGCGTTAGCACAACAATTGAAAAACAAAGGTATAACTGAAATTCCAGAATTAATTGCCGATGATAGTTATATTCAAGGAGATATTGTTAACCCCACCTGGCAATGGGAAGATGTACAATCAGATTATGGCGCGCCAGTTAGCAGTTTTATTACTAATCAGAATATTTTTAGCTTAAAATTTGTCCCGCAAGCTGTAGGTCAATCTTTACAAATTGTCTGGAATGACGCTAATGAAGCCAGACAATGGCGGACAATTAATCAGTCAGCAACTGTTACCGAAAATCAACCAATTTATATTGATGTTAGTCGTGAATTATCAGGAACAACATTACGAGTTAAAGGACAATTAACAGCCAATTCTGAGCCGTATTTATTAGATTTACCTGTAGTCGATCCTAGTTATTATTTCTTACGCCGCTTCCGTAGCGCGTTAGCAACAGAGCAAATCTCTTTAGGAAAAGCAGTAGTACTAGCGGGTGGTATTAATCAACAAGAAATAGCATTTGTAGAATCACCGCCTTTATCTGAATTATTAGCAGAGACAAATGGTAATAGTAATAATCTTTATGCTGAGGCACTATTGAGAGCATTAGCTGGAGATAAACCCAAACTTAAAAATCAGACCAGCGCTAATATAGGTTTGGAAATAGTGAAAGCAAGCTTAACTCAATTGGGAGTCGATCCAGCAGATTATATTTTAATAGATGGTTCGGGTTTATCGCGTCGTGACTTAGTGACACCACAAGCTTTTGTACAAACTTTACGGGGAATGGCAAAAACGCCAACAGGATCTATATATCGCGCATCTTTAGCTGTCGCTGGTAAAAGTGGAACTTTAAAAGAGCGTTTGCAAAACACACCAGCCGAGGGTATTGTGCAAGCGAAAACAGGTACGTTAACGGGTGTAGTTTCTCTCTCTGGATATGTGAATGCACCCCAGTATAAACCTTTGGTTTTTAGTATTATTGTCAATCAATCCGAACAACCTGCAACAGTTGTGCGCCAAGCAATTGATGAAATTGTTGTTTTGTTAGCTCAGTTGCGGCGTTGTTGACAAAAGTTGAGAGATAGGGGATATAATTCAAGCAATCTTCCTCAAGGCTGGCCTACCCAACTCAATCTTAATTCCGCGATCCGTAAGCTCAAAACCCAGTGTTTCCAAGCTAAAATACATCTTCATTATAATAGGATTGTTGACAGTTGACAGTTAATAATTAACTGTCAACGCGATAAAAAATATCTCCTCTAAGAACAGTTTATGAGTAGCAAGATTACTGAAAATCTCAAGCAAGCTTCTGATGATTTGCTAATGGTGAGTGAGTCAGATTCTCCCTTTCAAGTTTTTTTCTGGTCTGGTCAAGGTGAAGAATCTTTGGCAAATCAAAAACTCCTCCAGTTAACAAGTCATTCTCAAGATACGCCAATTGAAACAGTAGACTTAGATTATTTCTTTCGGAATTATGCTGAAGAAAAAGATTGGCACGATGAAACCCAGAAACAAAATGTTCAAAAGTTTCGATCGCTTATACAAATATTAAAAGATAATCTGATTGATATTAAAGTTTATCGATTGGGTACAGTCAGTATTGATGTCTATATTGTCGGTAAAACTATATCTGGTGATTTAGCTGGAATTTCAACAAAAGTTGTCGAAACATAATAAAAAAATCACTAGCCTGTCTACAGATATAGACAGGCTTTAGTTTCAACTAATAAATTTTACAAACTATCAACTTTGGCCTCAATTTTACTTTGAACAGTTGAAGAGACATTAGAGAGCAAATTGTAACCTGTTTGCCCTTCGATGTTGTCAACACTAACTCTGTAATTTCTCCAATCAGCATATCTAACACCTTGATCGTTAGGTGTATCTATAGCAATTACTCTTGTGCTATCAGTTACACTACTAGCTCCATTATTTGGTCTATTTAAGACTAAAATCACCTTCCAAATTCTGTCTGGGACTGTAACATTACCATTAGCGATGGTATTTTTGGTTCCATTTGACCCTGTTCCACCAGTGCCATAAGAACCAGAAATAATGTAGAGTTCTTTCCCTTGATTGACCACCAAATCTCTACAATAATTTTCCAAATTTGCCCATAGTCCCTGATTATTATCGGGTGCTTGGGGGATCATATTTGTCATTAAAAATGTGGCTGAGTTATTGGCGATGGTATTTGTTCTATCTGCGGAGGGAGTCATGTGACCGCGGTCAAAGCCACTACCACTATAATCAGTACCACTTACTCGATAGCAGCCTGAAGGTAATGTAGTATCTGCGCGAAAATCATCTTGGCGAGGCGCACTTCCTAACCATGATGGGTTTAACTGCCAACTTACCCAATTTGGCGTTCCTCTGTAGCAGTTATAGGAAACCGCATATTGAGATTTGCTTAATAAAAGATTACTGTAACTACTCCCAGCATTACTGGGATTACCCATCGTTAAATGAACGTTTGAGGTTTGGGCTGTTAGTGGCTTTTGTAGATAATTAAGCAGAGTGAAAGATATTGCCGCTGGCACAGCAATAGATAGAATAGCCCTGAAAAAATGAGACTTCTTCATTTGTTACTATTTATTTGTTTGAACAACCTGCAATTGTTTCTGTTAAAGTTCCAGAAATTCAGCAAAACTTTTAACGATCGCAATTTAGCTGTGGTTGTATAAAAAGAGGTTAAAAAGCTGTAAATATTGGATTAACATTTAGTAATCATTGAGGTGATTATCTGAAATTCAAATAACAAAAAATATCAAAAAACTTATATATATTATTTAAGTAATAGGTGTGGCGATCGCTTTTTCTCGTTTAGGTATAGTTGCTCTCTTGTCAAGCCTGGGAGCACAATCATTGTAACGCTGCTTGTAGCCTCTGTTGCAATTGAGTATATCGCTCCTGGGACTTTGTAGAACGAACGGACATACTGATTGCCTCCTGCTTGTTCGCTGGTATCAGCAGCAGTAATCACCACAACTACCAGTAAACCCAAAGTGTCTGCGAGTATATGCTGTTAGCGTCCCTTAATCTTTTTGCCAATCTATGCATCAAAGATGGCTCTGACAATTGTTTTTGCGGTAACAGGGGCGGGTATTGCTACATTTGGAGCTGCGATCGTATCTAATCAACGGTGGCACAAACCTGGAATTTAGTGGGATAGGTTCATAAAAAACTATTAACCTGACGCAGATCGAGGATAATTTGAACAGCACCAACCACTGCTATAAGCCCAATCAATTCCATAGCTGACAAACCTGTGCCAGCTACACCGAGAATTATAATCACAGCTACCGCCACAAACCGATATGCGGCTCGGACTTTGCAGCGTAGTCTGGTGTCAGTGGTTACACCAGTAAGATAAATGATTCCCAGAGTAAAGAAGCACAGCGCCAAGCTAGCGCAAATAAGCCAGCGCTCAGAAGATGCCAGCACCAGACCTGTATCACTTGCTAGGGCGTGTTCCACCCCAACTCCGGCAGCAGTAATACCAATTACCAAGGGTAAGTGCATGTAAACCCAAGTCTGATAAGCTCCTATGTGGCGGCACGCACGAGCCGCTTGGATTGCTGAGCCACCAAGGTTATCAAAATACAGCCACCACAAACTAAAAGCAATACTTAAACCGAACATTGCAGTATATGCTGATGAGAAATTCCACTCCTGTTGTGCAATAGCATTAACTACTGCTAAGACTGTCTCGCCTAGCACAATTAAGGTAAATAAGCCAAAACGTTCGGGCAAGTGTGAAGCGTGGGGAGCTAATTCCACATGCACAGACTTTCCTGCTGTCAATACTATTGCAAATTCTACTGTCAGGGCTAAGATCCAAAACCCAAATCGCAGTGGCATTGGTAGAAATGCCGACACCAGCCAAACCAATGCCCCAAGTCCAGTACCACTCGCGATTCGGGTCGTTAATGGACGTGCTGCAACTACATGCTTTCCAGCCCGTAAAAACTCCAGGACAAGCAACACCCGAACAACAGCATAGGAAAGCGCGAAACCAACTGAACTTTTATCCATCCCGTCGTGTACGTTTACTGCTAGCGCCGCCACTGCAAGCATTTGTAAAGCGGTTAAGAGTCGGTGTACCAAATCATCAGTATCAAAGAGATTGGCGTAGTATGTAACGCCAATCCAAGACCACCAAACCGACACAAAGAGCAGTAGAAAGCTAAGGAAGCCTGATAGTGAGACATCCCGATTAAGATTGTGAGCAAGCTCCGAAATTGCAACTACGAAAAATAGATCGAAAAAGAGTTCTAACCACGTTGCGTGCCGTTCTTCTTCCTTACCTTCGGTAATACGTAACTCAGGAGATTTTAACCATTTCTTCATCCCACACACTCCTTAATCAACTGTGTACAAATTGCATAGTTGTACGATCGGGCGGTATAAATTGGTATTGATGGCATTCAGATGTTACTTCGGCCAAAGATATGGGCAAAATGACCTGAAAATGGGTGTTTCCTGGTTCGGAAAACACGCGGATCTCGCCTTTATGCTTTTCAACAATTCGGTAACTAATGACTAAACCTAAACCTGTTCCCTGACCCACACCTTTAGTAGTAAAGAACGGCTCGAATATTCGCTCTTGGATTTCTGGCGGAATGGCTGGGCCATTGTTGGCAATTTCTACTAGCACGCAGTTATTTTCTCGTGCTGTGCGGATCGCGATCTGTCCTTGTCCGTTCATTGCATCGATCGCATTGTCAATCAGGTTCGTCCATACCTGGTTGAGTTCGCTACCATAGACCGAGATTAGTGGTAGGTTTTGGTCGTAATTGCGTATTAGAGTAATGCCACCCTTGAGCTTATGACCGAGAATAGTCAGCGTACTTTCAAGTCCCTGGTGTATATCCACCTCCTGTATGGGAGCTCGATCCATATACGAGTACTCTTTAATAGCTTTGACCAGTTCCGAAATGCGCCCCGAACTTTGGTCAATTTCGTCGAGTAGCTCAATTCCTGTGAGTGTCGCCTCGATCCAAGCTAGAACTTCAGCAAGTGATTCTGGAGATAAATGTTCGGCAATGGTATCCAGGGATTGAGTATCCAGTCCTCCCCGGACTAAGGAAGAAACAATTTTCCAGCCGTCAGGCACGTTGTGTAAATCCAGCCAGTCTGTCACCTCTTGCTCGCGATCGCTCTGCGCTAGTAAATCTTCTAAGTCGCAGGGTGTTTCGGCACGTGCAATTACTCTGTGCAGCAAATTGTCAAGAAACAGCAGTTGTTCTTTTGTCATCTGCCTGTAATTGAGTTTGAGTCCCAGATATGGCAATTGTTGAAAGATTTTGTGCAAGTGCTTTGCAGCTCGGATCGCAGCTGTTGCTGGGTTGTTTAACTCATGGGCTAAACCAGCTGCTAAAGTACCGAGTGCAATTAGCTTTTGGTGGTGCTGTGACATAGATTCCAAAATTTGCACCCGTTGCGCCGTGATGATTAACAGATCGCGTGTAATCGACGGACAGGTTGTCAGCATTTTCCAGAAAGTATCTGTGTCCCATTTCAACATATAAGTTGGTTTCACAGCCCGCACGTTCACAAGATAGTGAGGAACATCTAATAGAATCAGCTCGTGACCTGTATATGTTCCAGGGCCAAAACTCATTATGTGTCTTTCTACATTGCCGACCTGTTTTCTAAACTCAATCTCGCCTTCTATCAGCACGTAGAAATTCTCTATTGGTTCTCCCTCAAGGGCTATATATTCTCCTGGAACCAGCCATAGTTCATGCCCGTGGTCAGACAACCATTGGAATTGCTCATTTGTCAATTGTGCAAAAAGTGACACTTGGCGCAAAGCATCTAACATAATTACACCTTACTTAGATATTGATGGATGAACTGAATAGCGATCGCACCCTCACCAACGCCGGAAGCAACTCGCTTCACTGAGCCGTTACGTACATCTCCAGCCACAAATATGCCTGGTACGCTCGATTCCAGCAGGAAGGGTTGGCGATCGAGTTTCCATGCTTTTGAACATTGTTTATTGGGTATCAAGCTTGGCCCGGTTAAGATAAATCCTTGTTCGTCTCTCTCCACAATCCCACCCAGCCAATCAGTATGTGGCTTTGCACCAATTAAAATGAACAGCAGCTTTGTGGGAATGGTTTCCTGTTGTTGGGTTTTAGTGTTAGCGATCGTAATTGCCTCTAGGTTAGTCTGGCCGCGAACCTCGACAATGTGAGAATGAAACCTAACGCTAATATTGTCTGTTGCTAAGATTCGGTCTATCAAGTACTTTGACATACTTGTAGCCAGTGAGTCACCGCGTACCAACATAGTCACATGGCGAGCATACTTAGAAATGTACACCGCAGCTTGCCCAGCTGAGTTAGCTCCGCCAACTACATAAACATCTTCGTTTTGGCAGGAGAGGGCTTCGGTCATTGCTGCACCGTAATATATACCGGCTCCAGTCAAATTCTCAATGCCAGGTAGATCGAGTTTGCGATATGAGACACCTGTGGCAATCAACAATGCGTAACAGCTTAATTCTGTCCCATCTTTGAGCTTGATAATGCGATAAGAATCTTGCAAGCGAATGCCAATTACCTCTTGAGGCGAGAGAATCTCTACCCCAAATCGTTTAGCTTGAGTAACGGCGCGGCGAGCTAATTCCGATCCAGCAATTCCTTGGGGAAAGCCTAAATAGTTCTCGATCCGGGAACTCGTTCCGGCTTGCCCCCCTGGAGCTTCTTTTTCAATCAATACTGTACGTAGACCTTCAGAAGCTCCATAAACTGCTGCTGCCAAACCAGCTGGCCCGCCCCCGACGATTACCAAATCGTAAAAGGGCATTTGAGGCTGCGTCTTCAACCCGATTTTCTCAGCAATTTCGGCGTGGGTTGGCTGTTTGAGATAGGAACCGTCAGGGCAAACTAGTAGTGGCAAATGTGCGGTATTACACTGAGCATAACTAACCCACTGACGGGCTTCTTCTTCTATCTCAATGTCCAACCACTGATAAGGCATATAGTTACGCGCTAAGAAGTCCTTAATATGATGACTCTTAGGCGACCAACGGGAGCCAATAACGCGGATACCTTCAAAGGGTGGGCGGTATGAAGAAACCCAATCGTCTAATAAATCGCTCAGAACTGGATACAGAAGATCTTGTGGCGGCTCCCAAGGTTTGAGAAGATAATAATCAATCTTTGCTGTATTGATCGCAGAAATAGCAGCATCAGTGTCTGCATAAGCTGTTAGTAAAACTCGTTTTGCAGACGGGAAAATTTGCATCGCCTGTTCGAGGAACTGCACGCCCGACATTTGTGGCATCCGCTGGTCTACCACACAGAGCGCAACTGTCTCGTTACGTAATTTTACTTGTTGCAATACTCTCAAAGCATTCGCACCTGAATCGGCTCGTAATACCCGAAAGCGATCGCCATACTCTTGTCGGAGATCTCGCTCTATTACTCGTAGAACTCCGGGGTCATCATCAACAGTAAGTAGTACGGGATTAACCAAAATAGCTCCTTTCTAGGAATAATGTTTGTAATTATTTAGCTAGTCATATTGAGTTTTTCTCAGTAGACCTGCCTTAAAAATAGAGGCTGAAAGCACGCAAAATAGTTCCAAGATCGTTTTCATTGTTCCTTGTGAACCCAACTCGTAGAGTCTCTTGCAAAAGTCAAAAAATCAGAAATGTCATTTTGAGCGGAACGTAGGGGAGAGAGGAATTTCACCAGATGTTTCACTCCGCTCAAGATGACAATTTAAGCATTTATGGAGGAAGCCTAGTATATAAAAGACTACTCTCAAGTTGATACTAAGGTTATTTGTATCGAACCATTGTCTATTTTTGCAAGAGAACCATTTTCGCTTTTTAATACAAGTACTTGATCGGGAGTAGTACTCTTATTAAAAATTGCAGCAATCTCTTGGATACAGACTTGCAAACGTTGAGCTTCTGCAAAAGTCACAGTTGTGGATTCCTCATTGATTAATTCGCTTAAGCTTGCTTTTTGTGAGACTCTTTGCCAACATGGGATGCTCTTACTCAGATGCGACCTTCGCCATGTTTGCGGGGTTGTATTGTGAAGCCGGAGAAACTGGCGACCGAAATGGCGTCTGTCTAAATATCCTACTGCTTCGGCAATCTGCTCGACTGACTGGTCTGTTTCTAGAAGTAGACGGCGTGCTTCTAGCATCCGACGCTCAACAATCCAACAGAGCACCGTTTTTCCAGTCTCTCTCCGTACAAGGTCGGTGAGATAGGCAGGAGACCGATTGACCGCCTCAGCCACCTCTCTAAGACTAATTGAATTATGATAATTTGTCTCAATAAATCGAAAAACATGGTTTAGCAATGGTTGGGACTGAAGCAAGAAATGTTCAAAATTTGTTAGTATTCCCGTATTAATAGCGATGTTAACTTTATGAGAGTCAGTGCCATTTAATAAGTGATTAGAATCCATTATTTCAGTCTCGTTTATTGTCAACAAAGACTCACTATTAATTGAAGTAACTTGTGAGTCTCTAGTTTCTTTTCATCGCTAGCAACATGAATTATTTAAACTGTTAAATAACTTAACAAAATAATTTTAGGATTAATAATGCTCATATATGGGATATTTTGCCAGTTTTGCCCAAATTTTTTTAGGCTTTTATTTTGGTAAAGGTATATGATTATTAACTCAAGTGTATTAAGCATAGTCCTAATAGATTTGGATAAACCGCAGTTCCTTTGTTGGAACTATTTATCTCTTATCTAATTAGGACTACTCAAATGTCTTTTAGCGGAACTTAGACACTTGCTAGCTCAACAGTTTCGTACTCATCTAAAACGGTGACACTGTTGCAAAATGCACTCGTCATCAGGAATTGTTTTACGTTCTCCGGTGCGCCAACTATGTAGAGTTCAACATCAGAACCCAGTTTTTGTTTAGCAAAAATCAGAGACCGGAGGCCAGCAGTAGTAATACATTCTAGGTCTTGTAGTAGTAAGACTAAACGATTGATTGGCTGTGCTGTAGCTTTAGCGATCGCTTCTTGAAAATGTACTACACCATTAGCATCCAATAACCCAGTTAAGGAGATTTTGGCAATACCATTACTGACTTCTAACACGGTGGCATCGAAAGATACTTGAGTCGGAAGCAGTCTGACTCTCACTTTGAGATCGTCTTGAGTAACTGGCAGTTTGACTGTTAAGTTTACAGCATCAAAATCTGCATACTTTTGGCCATCGATCCAGACATCCCCAATCCGCACGCTGCCCGGTGGTAAGATATCTGGTGCAACTCGGAGGATGTTGTCTTTAAAGCCGCCTGGCTTTGGTTTAAAGTACAAATCCATTGGCTGTTTAGTAATCAGCAGATTCGTATAAACGCAAGCTAAGTACGCCAATTCAAACGAGTGGTAACCGCTCATAGAGTGGCTGCCCTTGCCTCGTTCCGTTCCTAATAAGTAAGGAATCCCATTTGCCAGAACATTAAAGTAGATACCCCCAGCAAGGTAATCAAGGAACCAAGCATTATAGAAAGCTGCTGCTTGGCGGGCTTGGCGTTGATACTCAGGTCGATCGAGGGAACCGTTGAGGATCAGGTAGGCTAAGATAGCTTGTTCCTGCTGCCACCAAGCTTTGCGGTTATGCCAGACAAAACGGTGTACCTCTTGCCCTGGTTTTAAAGTGCGTTCCACGACATCGTACCACCCCCCACGCTGTTGGTCGCTACCGACTGCTGGCATGATTTCTGCAATCTTTTCTGCCAGAGTCACATAGTTTTCTTTTGGTTTCAGGTGGTTCATCCGCATTAAGTTCCAAGCAATTTTTAGGTTATGGCCTACAACTGCTCGATTCTGCTGCCATCCCCAAGTTGTATCGTGAGTCCAGTCCTCATAAAAACGTTCTTGAACGAATGGGCTACGGTCATAATCTGGGAACCGCTTTTCAATGGTGTCGAAGGTGTACTCCAGGAAATTGGCGTATTCTTCTTTGCCGGTAGCTAGCCAAAGATTGATCAAATAAGCCGGGGCATGGTCACCTACGGAGTTCCAATTCTTCTTGGCGCGATTGTGGCCTAGAGTCTGGGAGTGGGGGCTGAGAGTAATCGGATCGATGTGAGAGAAAAATCCTCCTTTCTCTGTCTTATCCAAGAAATACTTGTCAAACAGATTAATCGTCAACTCGATATCTTTGATGATGCGTGGATCGCCTGTTATCCGATAGGTTTGGGTGGGGCCTGCCAGGGCATAAATTTGCTCGTAAGCTGGAATAGCGTCATAATCATCCCCAAATTCTGAGGAGAATATTTTCTGTTCGCTGCCATCTGGTTTGACATCAACAGCATGATACCAATAGCAAATCCCTTCGCCTTCATCTAGAAAGCGCATGTGTTGGCGGAGATATTCAGTGCCTTTTTCGGCAGCTTCAAGATAGCGATCGTCCCCAGTCATCATGTAGGCTGTGGCAAAACCGTAAACTAGACGAGAAATCGTGTCCGTTTCCTGACGAGTGCTATCTTCTTTAGAACCAACTAAACCGATACCAGTGCGATATTTTCGATAATCAATTTCGCCATCTTCAAACTGGGCTTTGAGGTAAAAATTACCAAGGCTTCGTATCTGCTTGACCCACCAATCTGGTCTTTCAAAAAGATACTCGTTTTCTGTTCTACCGAGAAAAACTATGTGTTTAGCTTCAAATTTCTGTTCGCCTGCTTCAGGATAAAAAATGCCATAAGCGAAAAGATAGCAATTTGGAACGAGCATTGAATTTATTTGGCTAGTGCAATCAAAGAAAGGCTCATCTAAATTGCGTACTAGCTCAGCATAAGTCATTGAGGTCAATGCTACTTCAAATTTTCTGCCATCTGACGTTTTGAGATCGAAAGTACCTGAATCTCCCTTACTGGAGTCAAAAGCAGTAACATACCCAGCAATTAAATCTGCAAATGAAAAGTCTATATTACTCATCGAATTTACTCCTAGTTGGAAATTCATTAACTGGAAACCATTTGGAAGCTAAAACAACAACGCTACGCTCTTTGACAGAATAGACATTACCTGAAACTACAGTTTCTTCACCTGGTTCCACAATATCCATTGGAGAAGCAAGAGCAGTATCTATGACTCTGAACCATTTTCTACCTTTAATAGGAGGAATTTCAAAGTCGAGATCTTCCCAGTACATGTTGAGCATGACATGAATATCTGCTTCTCCTTCAAACCCTCCGAGAGTATATGCAAGAACTCTGGCATGAGAATCGTGCCAACCTGGTTTGAATAACTTGCAGCCATGCCAAGCAATATCTGCAAAACCACGCTCGTTAACTTCACCAGTGAAAAAGTTACTCCGGCGTAACGCAGAATGGCAGTAGCACTTGCGGAAATTAATCATTTGTTTGAAGAACCTGAAAATATCAGCATTCTTCTGAGCCAGATTCCAATCGAACCAACTAATTTCGTTATCTTGGCAGTAGGCGTTGTTGTTACCCTTTTGGGTACGTCTGACTTCATCCCCAGCCACAAGCATGGGTACACCTTGAGACAGCATGAGAATTGCCGCAAAATTCTTAATCTGTCGTTGGCGCAATCCATCAACTTCTGGGTTATCAGTCTCTCCTTCAAAACCACAATTCCAGCTCAAATTATCATTGATGCCATCACGATTATTTTCACCATTAGCTTCATTGTGCTTGTGGTTGTACGAAACTAAATCATTGAGGGTAAATCCATCATGACAGGTAATGAAGTTGATGCTGTTAATCGGTAAGTGTCTGCTCGATTGGTAAAGGTCAGAACTTCCAGCAATACGCCAAGCGACTGCCCCCACCATTCCTGGATCTCCTTTGACAAAGCGTCGGATATCGTCTCGAAAACGTCCGTTCCATTCTGCCCAACGATATCCAGGGAAATCGCCAATTTGATAAAGCCCGCCGGCATCCCAAGCCTCAGCAATGATTTTGGTGTCAGCTAGCGTTTCGGATGTTTCAATGTGCCAAATTACCGGTGGATGGCTCATTGGTACTCCATCTTGGCTGCGAGATAAAATCGAGGCTTCATCAAAACGGAAACCATCGACATGCATCTCTTTGACCCAAAATTCTAGGCAATCTACAATTAATTTTTCTACTATCGGGTGGTTGCAGTTAACGGTATTACCACACCCGGAGTAGTCCATGTAGTACTGCTTATCCCAATGTACTAGGTGATAAAAGATATCGTTAAAAAGCCCTTTGAAGCTGATGGTTGGCCCTTCATGGTTGCCTTCGTCGGTATGGTTAAAGACAACATCCAGAATGACTTCAATTCCTTCTTTGTGTAAGGCCTTGACCAGATCTCGAAATTCTCTAATATGATTTCCAACATCAGGAAAAGCACAATATGAAGCTTCTGGAGCAAAGTAACTGTGGGGGTTGTATCCCCAGTAGTCTTTTAGTTCCTTACCGTTGACTTCTCGGAGAATGTTCCTTTCGTCAAAGTCAAATATCGGCAGCAGTTCAACTGCTGTGATTCCTAACTCTTTCAGGTAAGGAATTTTCTCGATAATTCCAGAAAAAGTGCCGGGGTATTTGCAACCTGAAGAAGGCGACCTGGTGAATCCGCCAACGTGTACCTCATAGATAACGGTGTCACTCATCGAACGGTTAAGCGGGCGATCGCCTTCCCAGTCATAATCAGATATATCAATAACTACACTACGCATAGATGTAGCCACGTTATCTTTTGACCCTAAAGCATCATTGCGTTGCCAAAGAGCGTTGGTGTTTCCTCTAGCATAAGGGTCAAGCAGTACCTTATTTTTATTAAAGCGGTGTCCTCCTCCGTGGAGATCGGGATTACCGTTAACTCGATAAGCATAGTGAGCCCCCGGTTTTAAACCTTTGACGTAGACATGCCAAAAGTGGAAAGTTTTATTGAACTTTGGGTTTAATTGAATAATTTGTGTTGGCTGGGGAGCATCATCGCGATCGAACAACAAGAGTTCGACAGAAGTCGCATGTTCTGAAAAGATAGAAAAGTTTACTCCATCTTTGTCTGGCACTGCACCGAAAGGATGCGAACATCCCGGTTCTAATTGGTAATCAGGTGTTTTTAGTTCAACCTGATATATATCTCTAGTTAAAGTCATTCTTTCTCTCTGTCCTTATGGCATTTAATTAGCAGGTTATTTTGCACATTTCTAGCTATCAAAAAGTTATTAATAACTAAATTCGTGTTAAATTACCCCTTAATTTTTGACTACAATCTTGCCCTGGATAAGGCTTACTCTTGGTAAAACCTACTCATACATCTATTCAGTAATTATTGAGTCAAAGCTTTGTAAATAAAGTAAATTCTACTTATTTAGGTAATTTAATTGCCTGTTAAGTAGTTTAGATAAAATAATTTTAGTAGTTATTTAACTATAGTTGCAAGGGTTTAAGTTTTGGGGAAAGTTTGTATTTTTTTTGATAAGAAGTATATAAGAATATTGGCAAGAATTATATAATATCAAGTTTGGATGATTAGTTATAATTAAAGTCCTCGCTTACCCCTCTCCAACCTTCCCTTTGGTAAGGCAGGTGGGATGTTTCTGGATTTATAAGTAATTAAGCGAACTCACCTTGAGATATACAAACTTTAGGATGCGTTAGCCTGAGCTAACGCATCCAGTGTTCATGAAAATTAGTAATTTATCAAAATTGGGAAATTAATCTGATAACACTTGTTCTGCACATTGCTGGATTAATTTGGCGATTAAACCTGTCCAACCAGTTTGATGGCTAGCACCAATACCAGCACCATTATCTCCATGAAAGTATTCATTGAATAGAATTAGGTCGCGCCAATTCGGGTCAGTTTGGAATTTCTCTGTTCCACCATAAAAAGGTCGTCTACCAGACTCATCTGTTAGGAAAATTTGGATCAGCCTTTGAGCTAATTCAATTGATACTTCCTTAAGTGTCATCATTTGACCTGAACCAGTGGGACACTCAACTTTGAAATCGTCGCCGAAGTAGCGATAGAACTTTTGTAGCGATTCTAGTAGTAAATAATTAATGGGAAACCAAATCGGGCCCCGCCAGTTGGAATTACCACCAAACATTCCTGTGCTAGACTCAGCAGGTTCGTAATCTACTCGATACTGCCGACCATCTACGGTCAAAACGTAAGGATGGTCGGCATGAACTTTAGAAACAGAGCGAATACCATAAGGGCCGAAAAATTCTGTTGCATCTAACATTTTTTCTAGGATGCGACGGAGTTTATCTGGATAAGCGATGGCTAACAGCCGACGCTCGCCAATTCCTTGTTTCTGCATACAAGCAATATTTCGGGTTAAGTCAGGGCGATTTTTGAGAAACCATTGCGTGCGTTGCTTAAAGCCTGGGAGTTGTTCTAAGGTTTGTGATTCTAAAATGCTGACTGCACATAATGGAATTAGCCCCACAAGCGATCGCACTTTCATCGGGAATTGATGATTATCAGGTAAATGTAGAGCATCGTAGTAAAAGCCATCAATTTCATCCCATAACGCTATTTCGGCATCGCCAACGCCGTTCATGGCATCAGCAATGTATAAAAAATGCTCGAAAAACTTGCTGGCGATATCTTCGTAGGTAGAATTTTCTTTCGCTAACTCTAGGGCGATAGTTAGCATATTCAGAGAATACATCGCCATCCAACTTGTGCCATCTGCTTGTTGCAAATACCCGCCAGTTGGTAATTGAACGCTGCGATCGAAGACACCAATATTATCCATACCCAGAAAGCCACCCTGAAAGATATTTTTGCCCTCAAAATCTTTCCGGTTAACCCACCAAGTAAAGTTCACCAGTAATTTCTGAAAAACACTCTCCAGAAATTTTTTATCCGCACGACCATAGATTTTTTGCTCAATCTGATAAACTTGCCATGCTGCCCAAGCATGAACCGGCGGATTTACATCACCAAAAGCCCATTCATAAGCTGGTAGTTGACCGTTAGGATGCATATACCATTCCCGTGTCAAGCGGCTCAGTTGCAGCTTGGCAAAATCCGGGTCAATCATGGCCAAAGGAATTACATGAAAAGCTAAATCCCAAGCCGCAAACCAAGGATATTCCCATTTATCGGGCATAGAAAGCACATCGTCGTTAAATAAATGAAACCATTCATGGTTTCTGCCATTGAGCCGAGATGTTGGCGGCTGCGGGCCAGTCGGATCGCCTTTTAGCCATTGTTCAGCTACGTAGTAGTAAAATTGTTTGCTCCATAACATCCCAGCAAATGCTTGCCGCTGCACATTACGCCTATCCTCTAACAACGAAAACGGACAAATTCGCTGATAAAATTCATCTGCCTCGCGCTGGCGTTCTTGCCAAACTGTGTCAAATTCAGCCCCGAATGGTGCAATTAAATTTTGTACGTCACTTAACCGCAATCGTATTGTCTTAGTTTCGCCTGCACCGATGTGCAATTTGTAATTAGCTGCAAACTTAGTACCAATGCGATTGGGATTGACAGCCGTTTTTTGCCCATTGACTACATAATTATTGATTCCATCTTTAACGTATGGCGAAGCATTGCTGACCCCAAACAATCTTTGATTATTAGTCTCATTTTCTGTAAATAGTAGTTCTGGAGTTTCATTACAATACAACCATCGGGTTTCTAAAGAAGGGTGATAAGCTTCGATGGTGCTGAGGTCAGAGTTGGATTGGCTAATTTTTAACCAGGGTTTTTCTTCTCGATCGCCAGTCCAAGACCAGGTGTTGCGAAACCAAAGCGTTGGTAGCAAATGCAGCGTTTTTGCTTCGGGGCCTCGGTTGATGGCACTGATTTCAATTAAAATGTCGTCGGGTGAAGCCTTAGCATACTCAACGAAGACATCAAAATAGCGGTCTCGGTCAAATATACCTGTGTCGATTAATTCAAACTCTGGACTTTGGCGACCTCTGCGGTGATTTTCCTCTACCAGCTGGCTGTATGGGAAAGCAGCTTGGGGATATTTATAAAGATATTTCATGTAGGAATGAGTCGGGGTGTTATCCAGGTAGAAGTAGTATTCTTTAACATCTTCACCGTGATTCCCCTCATTCCCTGTGAGGCCGAAAAGTCTCTCTTTGAGGATTGCATCTTCACCATTCCAGAGAGCGATCGCAAAACATAGTCGCTGATGATTATCAGAAATTCCTGCAATCCCATCTTCTCCCCAGCGATAAGCACGGGAGCGGGCATGGTCGTGGGGAAAGAATTCCCAGGCGGTACCATTAGGGCTATAGTCTTCCCGCACCGTTCCCCACTGCCGTTCGCTCAGATAGGAACCCCATCGTTTCCAGTAGGCTGTGCGATCGCGGTCTGCTGCCAATCTTGCTTCTTCTTGGGTCATAGCAATTTAGGATTTTGGATTAAAAGTCTTTAGCACAAGGCTGATTTAAGTGGCTCAAAGAACACTATCTATGCCGATTTTAGATTAATGCAAAACTTACACGCTCTAGGAATCGTTGGCGTTCTTCTCCTTCAAAGACGCGAACGAGACGTTTCGCGTTCGCGTGTCTGAAGGAAAGCCGTCTTGGTGGTAGCGTTCTCTTCTTGATGAGACGCTACGCGAATGGTAAGCCGCTTCTCTAGTGATAGTACCTATTGCTCGTGATAGTTTCGGCTCAATCCTCCATCTACATAGAAGGTTGCGCCTGTGATGTAGTCAGCATCAGCTGAAGCTAAGAAAGCAACTATAGGTGCGATATCCTCTGGCTTGCCTAAACGACCCAAGGGAATATTTTTTAACAAGGCTGCTAATTTTTCTGGATCGTTTAACAGCTTAGTATTAATTGGTGTTTCGATTGCTCCAGGAGCCACGTTGTTAATTGTAATTCCCAAAGGCCCAAGCTCAACTGCTAAATTACGCATCATCATTTTTACACCGCCCTTGCTGGCACAATAGGCAGTGAAATGTGGGAATGCTATTTCCTCATGGGTAGAGCTAATATTGATGATTTTGCCAGTTCGCTTGGTTTCGATGAAATGCTGCACTATTGCTTGAGTTGCGAAAAATGTCCCTTTGAGGTTGAGATTAATCACTGCATCATAGTCGGCTTCGGTAATGTTCCAGAAATCAGCATTCCGACCGTCGATTCCAGCGTTGTTCACTAGAATGTCTAACTTGCCAAAGTATTGAATACCTTCGTCTATAAGTTTACGGATGTCGCTAATTAAACTCAAATCAGCTTTAACAGTTAAACCTTTACTGCCAGCAGCTTCTACTTTCGACAGAGTTTCTTCGGCGCCTTCAGGATGAGAGCGGTAATCAATCACAACATCTGCACCTTGTTCGGCAAGATGTACGGCAATAGCTTGGCCAATTCCTCCACTACTACCAGTTACTAAAGCTACCTTACCTTCTAGTTTCTTCATTGGTTTTCTCCTTATAGAGAATTTTAATGTTTTCAGGTCTTCTCTTTTCTGCGTCTCTGCGCCTCTGCGCGATACAAGAAATATTTATGCAAAAGGTCTAATATCCGGTGAAACATCACACTAAATCGTGTCGAATACGAGCAGATGTAGTGGCTTTCAATATACTGGTGAGTCTAGCTGGAAAAAGAAAGTAGAGACGCGATTAATCGCGTCTTTACTGATGGGGTGTAAGGGTAGATTACCTGTTCATTTTTATTCACCATTCAGGAGTCAGAACTGTGAATTATTCTTGAATTTTGCTGATGCTTTGGTAAATGTGGCACTTTAACATTTTTAAAAATGCAACGATAATTGGGAACATGAAAAAGTTTCCCTGTTAAAACTTCGCGTTCGCCCATAGCTATCAGTTGAAAAACTCCTACAGCAGTTAATGCACCAAGTGGAGATGCAATACAATAAAGCCATTGGTTTTGCCAAGACCATGCTACGAAAGCAGGGCCCATACTGCGTGCTGTATTCAAACTAGTACCAGAAATTGGCGCTCCTAACCAAACCATAGTTGCCACCAGAACCCATACCATTAGGGGTGTCCACCGCAATAGCTGATGATGACTCAAGAAGATAAAAATGGACAGCACTAACAGAAATGTCATGAAAACTTCAGCTAGAAATACATACCATAACGGATAGCCTATCCCAGGTAAAGTGATGCAATAATTGACACTTATCAAGTATTTACCCCACAAAGCTAATGCTAAAGATGTGCCAATAATTGCGCCAATAAATTGACTGAAAATATATCCAATCAAGTCCTGTTTATGCATTTTACCTTGCAAAAAGAATGCCAATGATAAACAAGGGTTAAGGTGCGAACCACTCAGTTTTCCTAAAGGTGAAATGCTAAATAATGCACCACTTCCAGCGAAAATGAGACCATTAATTAATAAACGAGGACTCACTGCTGGGATGAGATGCTCCATAGGCAAGCCTTTACCAAAATTGAAGGTAATTATACTGAATCCAACCAAGATATTGAAAGCAGTTCCCAGCAATTCTGCACCATATTCAGGCCAATTAAGGGTTTTCCAATTTGTGAAAGTATTCATGAGTTTCTGTGTGCCAATCAATAATTAAGCTATATACAGCAATTCATTTAAGTTTTGAACAAAATTTAGTTAATCGATCGCAATTTTGAACTTGTTCATCTGCGATTGAGGAATGCTGTATATAGCTCAGTTGCAATTACCCTCAATTTGCTGACAATTGTGGTGGATTCTCCTGATCGACGTATCCCTGGCTAATTTCAACGATATTGCCATCTGGATCGGATACCCAAACCGTGCGCCACCCAGGAATAAAACTATCAAAGTTGAGCGGCCCAAGGGTCACTTTTGCATCTTTGCCGATTTCAGCCAGCTTAGCATCAACATCATCAACCTGAAAACCAAAATGCCGCCAAGCTGGATAGGTAGGTCCGTCTTGAGTGGCTAAAGGGACGGGGGTTTCTCCTTTTGCCTGGAAGAGTTCAAGGTACATATCACCCAATTTCAGAAAGACAATCTGCTCGTTATTGCCAACTGGTGCAACCCTTGCTCGCTTAAAGCCGAAATATTTTGTGTAGAACTTTTCAGTTGCGATCGGATCTTTGCAACTAATTGCCATTTGGGAAACTTTTAGCAAAGCCATTACTTCAGTCCTTACTGATATAACAAAGTAAACTTAATTATGCGTAGGTTCCATCAGGGTACTGAACTACACCAGCAAAGTGAACGGCTATTTTGCGATCGCGCAACACCCAGTTATCATAGAAACTCACCTCGCCAACATCGCCATTGACACTTCTGGTTTTCAAGTTTTCAACTATCATCAGCGCGTTCTCAGTTTCAGCCCACTGGTGAAGCTTGACCTCAAAATCTTCTAAACTGAAGATACGGCTTTCAAAGAACTGTTTGAGTGCTTGGCGACCGCGCACGTAAATCGGTTTGCGATTTTCAGTTAAGGTGCTAATAAGCAAGACATCTTCAGCATATTGGTTGAGTAAACCATCAACATTCTTCGCTTTAATAAAACCGATATGCTCTTTATACAACTTGCCCAATGGTGATGCAGGTACTTCTGTTGTAATTGTCCCTGCATTTACATAAGTTTTATCTGGATACTGAATTACACCAGCAAAGTGGATAGCAATTTTTCCATCTTGCAAAAACCAGTTATCGTAAAACTCAACACTACCGGCTTCACCGGTCTTACTTGTAGTTGTTAACTCCTCGACCATCATCAGCGTGTTTTCGGTTTCAGCCCATTGATTAAGCCTGATTTCAAAATCTTCTAAACCAAAAATCCGGCCTTCAAAAAACTCTTTTAGTGCTTGACGGCCTTGTACGTAAAGCGGTTGGCGATCTTCAGTTAAAGTGCTAATGAGCAGAGCATCATCAGCATACTGATTTAACAAACCATCAACATTTTTAGCTTTGATAAAACCGATATGTTCTTTATAGAGCTGGCTGATGGGAGAAACAAGCAATTTTTCTATTGGTGTACTCATGGTAGTCCTATATGTAGGGGATTAATACCAATTCGCAATTAAGAAATTCAGATTGTATCTAGGTTTCAAAGTTTGAATCTGTTGCCGAATTTTAGAGAATTGGTATAAGACTGAAAGAGGTTAGGGCAAGGATAGGAATGAAGTTCATTTTTAGTCGGCACTAGTTTTTAACTAAAAACAACCGCCATCGCCTAAAATTTATACTATTTTAAGAAGCCCAAAAACCAAAGTGATAAGCAATCTGTCCGTTACGAATAGTCCAGGCATCTCCAACTGATACTAGACCAAGTTTACAGTTAAATTTTGCTTGGAAAAAAATAGCGTTTTCTGCTTCTGTAAAGTCCAGAGATTTAATATCAATGTATTCAATCGTTCTCAGGTAATCGTGAAAGAATGTCTTGATATTTTCACGCCCTGTAATTGTGATTGGTGCAGGTGTATTTTCAAAGCCATTGAAAAAGGTGATTAATACAGCATCTTCTGCATAATCTCTATCCACCATTTCATCGATTTTTCCGGCAGCAATAGTTTCTAGATGTTTGTCAAAGAATTGCCGTCCGGGTGAAATTGTTGAAACTGTCACTTTTATATCTCCTGTAATTGTTATAGAACTGATGAGTATGGAGCGCCAATAATTAGACATAATTATTTTTCCGGTGGTTATATGCGCCCCAAAACTTCATTTTTTTGCGGATGTCTGCAAACTTATTTAAAGGCGAGCAGACCCTTCATAGTAACTAAGTGAATCAACAATGTAGGTTGCAATCACTGGCTTACCTGTTTGAAGCGATCGCTTCACGATCCAAGTTTGATAAGCATCCAAAATAATGCGTTGACTTTTGGCTGCTGGTGGGTTCCAGACGCTAGCTTCCCATTTGACGATGACTTGAACAGTCGCCTCATCTCCCGAAGGCTGAACGTTGACTTGCTTTAAGGTATGGACTTCATCAAAGAAAATCCTGATAACGCGATCGTACCAACCTTTAAATCCATCAAAACCATAAACTGTAGCTTCAGGAAAGCGCATTTCTAAACCATCTTCAGCTAGAAAAGGAATATAATCTTCTAGCGGAGCGTGAACATCTAATTTTAAATACCAATCTGCTGCCAGTTGTTTGATTTCTGATTCTGTTAGAGGTGCTATTTTAGCTACTGTCATTGCTTTTCTCCCTTTTAATTGAGTAAAAATTCTGGTCTACTATTGACCGCACTTAACGCCAATCTTTGTACCGACAATTTCGTTTGTCAGTACTAAATCAATCAAAAATGGGCCATTGTGATTCAATGCTTTTTGGATAGCTGGAGCAATCGCATCTGGCGTCTCTACCCGAACAGCCTCAACTCCCAAAGAGTTTGCTAATTCAGCGAAATTGATATTTGGATTGCACAGGTTAAAAGAGGATGGGTAGTCGTGTTCTGGTATTTCCTGTTCGTGCCAATAGTGCAAAATGTTGAGCTTCAAGATTTGATAGCTGTGATTATTGCAGATGACAAATTTGGCATCTATGTTGTGATGGGCAGCAGTCCAGAGGGCTTGAATAGTATACATACTCCCGCCATCACCTGTGAACCCGAACACA
Organism: Nostoc sp. DedSLP01; assembly: GCA_034530875.2. Lineage (GTDB taxonomy): Bacteria > Cyanobacteriota > Cyanobacteriia > Cyanobacteriales > Nostocaceae > Nostoc. The sequence goes on along the minus strand of JAVRCJ020000018.1, from coordinate 31,218 downwards.
GTTTTATCTGGATTAGCCAGCTTAATACCGATCGCTCCCGGAATACCAACACCAAGCGAACCGCCTCGTGTTTGGAAATATTGCCCTAGTTTTATCGGTGGGATGTACCGACAAAGTTCTGGAGAATTGGTAATGGCTTCATCGAAAATAATTGCATCTGCTGGCAAATGGGCAGCCAATTCTTCTGCAAAACGAGTCATGTGCAGAGGTACTGCATCTCGAACTGCTTTGTCAGCCTCAAGTCGAGCAGCTGATTCCCGGTTCTTGCTCTCAGCTATTTGACTAGCCCTTTTAGAAGCCTCTTGCTTCTGTTCGGGTGTCATGGTTGACTTCAGAACAGTGCTTAACTTGCTCAGCGTAGTTTTTGGATCGCCAAGCAGTCCCAGATCCACTGGAAAGTTCTTCGCTATTTCGTATGTATTCAAGTCAATGTGAATAACTTTCGCTGACGGGGCAAAAACTCCAGACAGCGCCGGAAATACCTCTGGAAAAACGTAAGTTCCAGTAATCAATATTACGTCTGCTTGTGATGTTACGCGACGGCTATCATCGCCAAACATGTGACCCAGCAGCCCGCCGAACAGAGGATGTGTAGCACTCATATTCGCTTCCGATGAGTCTGCTCCCCAGACTTGGGCGCCGAGAAGTTCGGCTACATCTGTCAATTCAGCCTGGGCATCGGAAAAAGCTACGCCATCGCCCATGATAATCAGGGGATGTTTAGCAGCAGCCAGTAAAGTTGCTGCTGTTGCTAGTTGGTCGGGTTCGGGGGCAACCCGTGTTACTGGGAAAGAAGTCGGAACAACCTCTTCATAATTAGCAGCATCAAGGATATCCATCGGTAGGGAGACGAACACCGGCCCCATAGGGGGCGTAGCAGCTATTTTGATGGCTCGACGTAGCACGCGTAACAAAGAAGAAGGATCGACTACCCTAGTTGACCATTTTGTTACAGGCTTAGCCATACTGACCAAATCTGCTGCCATTTGAGCATCCATCGCATCGTAGCAGATGCCAGCTTCGCCAGCTAATACTACTAACGGTGCATGACCGCGCATGGCCTGATAAATCATGCCTATGCCATTGCCTAAACCGACTCCGCTATGGAGTTGCACGATAGTAGGTTTTTTGGTGGCGCGGGCATAGCCATCGCCTGCACCTACTGCTATTGTTTCTTGCAATGCAAAGATATATTTAAATTCTGGATAATAGTCCTTTAACGCGTCTAGAAACCCCTGCTCAACAGTGCCAGGGTTGCCAAACATGTAGTTTATACCATCTGCCAGAAGTTGTTCGATGATTGCAAAGCGACCATTTCTTTGAGCCATTAAAGGCTTTTCGTTGCTCTTTTTGGTCAAGCTTACCATCCGTACCGCCTCAGTCCTTTATCAAGAACTTCTACTAACTTGTGACCAGTGGTATAAGAATCTGCGGTAGACCGACCTGTAACAAAGGGATAATCGACAATCACGGAGATTTCTTTGCCAAAATTACCGTGGTACGCTCCATCTGGCCCTGTGGCATCTCGGAGAATATATTCCAGAGGATAGGGAGGTGGGCCCATGTTAATGTCAGCGCCGACAAATCCGGTACCATCTTTGTAATCATATTCTTTGCAATGGCCTGTGACGTGCTTACCCCAAATAATGCTCTTGCGGTCTGCTAAGTCACGAGCAAAGGCTAGACAAGTTACACCGTAGCATTCTGCGGCGATGGGTTTGTTCTTTCTGTAAAAACTCAGAATTAACTCGTGAACCCGATGGTTATTTACTAAATCAACGATGGGGCCGCTACCGCCGACTATCAGTAAAGCATCGTATTGTTCCAAATCCTGCTGTATTGCATCGACTGCATTGTTATATGCTTCCATTTCCCGCAGGAATTTTTCAGCACTCCAGTAAGGGCGATCGGGTAACCATTCTGAGAGAATGATTGGATTGTCTAATCGTGTGTTCTTAGGATCTTCCAACTGCTTGACTTTTTCCGCCATCTCTTGAGAGACAACTGTCCGACCTAGAGGCGGGTCGATATAAGTAGCGTCCATACTGGGAGGAAGTGCTACTGGCCTTTTTCCTGTTGGAGTTGCAAAGTCAACTTGATACCCCGCAGCATCAAAAGTTTCTAAGGGGCCTACCAGTTCTTCACCCCAATAACCATATTCCGATAAGATTGTCAGAATCTTTTTCACAAAATTTTCTCCTAGTGATAAATATGTTCTCAAATAGTTAGCTTGCAACTCTTAGTCTTGAAACAGAGGGATTAGGCCTTCTATTTGAGAAACGATTAGTGGCAACAGCTAACTGTTGAATTTGTTCGGTAATCGCATCAATGAATGGTTCAACCTCGTGTTTTGAGCGACCAGTAACAAGGTCGCCATCCACCACGACACCTGTAGGTGATGTTGTATAAACTGCGCCAGCATTGATAATGTCTGCAAGGACAACCTCATGGCAGATAACTTTTCGGCCTTTGAGTAATTCAGGTATTGGTGTTACTATCCAAAGGCCGTGGCAAAGTGCGCCTTTAATAATCTTGGGATTTGCCATTGCCTTGGCATAAAACTGTACAGCCGGTGAAGTGCGAACTTGTTCGCCACTAATTGGCTGACCTGTTGGTGGCTCAAAGTAACGCAGACGCACGCTGGTATAGTTAGCCGACATAATTACAGCCGCGTAGTCGTTAACATCTACGTTTTGAAAATCAATGTCTACATCTATTGTTCGAGGTGTATTGCCCGTATCTTCATCACTGAAAAAACGAACGCTTGGCTGATCCCAGAGTCTAGACATCAGATGTACTGTTGCTTTGAGTTCTGAGAAGCGCTTTTGATAAGCTTCGATTTCTTCAGGAATGAACTCACTTTCGAGAAGAACAGCAATTTTTTTCCCACCAAGGGATCTAGGTATCATATTGGTTCAATATTCTTGGGGTTACTAGATTCTTAATTTGCAATGTATGTGACTTATTATGAAGTCTTTAGCGATAAGTTTAGAGAGATGAAACTATAAATACAAGGGTGAATATTTTGTAGAAAGTTTACTTTTTTTATGTATTAAACCTTATATGATTTTCAAAAAATAAAACAAAATTGCAATGGGTAATTTTTCGTTATAAGGTTGTATTTATTTGGTAATTCTAGCGCTAAAAACTCAAATATTACTGAGAATAAACTTTCTAGTTTAACTAATACTTTCGAGTGAAAAAAGTTTAAAAATAATATGTTTTTATATAGCATATCTCGTTATAGTGAAGTATAAGGTAAAGGCACAATGCTTTGCTTCCTTAAAAATTTATATACCTCATTTGCTTGGGAATCGCTATAGGTTATAACTTTCACTTACTGATTGCTGAACTATGGCATTATTTTGTAATCAAAGCTTTTTTCCGATTATTAATAATAGCTAGAAAACCTAACTTTCGATCCAAAGTGGCCGAGTATCAAGGTTGAAGGACGCGATCGCCCCTTACCATTACAAATTGACTAAAATTGAGCCAGCCACAAGCTCCTTGATGTCGTATCAATTAAGTCTTGCGGCTAGTTTGTTCTAATTTTATTGATGGTGAGTCGCCCGTCCATAAGTTTCAGTCATTGCTCTGAGGCGATCGCCAACCTCTGGCGTTAAAGCTGTAGACTTATATTGCCAGCCCCAGCTACCTACAGTTTTACCAGGAAACTAAGTTAAAATTTATTGTGGCGTTTGAGTTAATGGATAAAGCCCCGCTAAATAGTATGTTCTTCAGAAACGATGCAAGCCGGGTTTTACCCAGAAGTTGAAGAGGCATAAATTTTTACTCTTATATCTAAGATTAAGACGCATAAAACATAGATGCAAAGGTTAGTTTTTCGGAGAGAGTTTGTATTTTTTTGCTCTAATTATAGAAATTAAATATTTCTTAAATTTAACTACTTCTGTACTAATTTTTTTAAACTTTATCGCTATATCATTATCAAAATAAGATTGCAATATATCATAACTTATTCTTAATTTAGAGATAAATGATGGCGTGAAGAGCCAAAATAAGTAAATTCCAAAAAATGCAACCTTTAACCAAAAATTTAACCATTGCAATTATGTTCCATATTTTTTAAATTCTTTCATGGTTAGCTAATAGTTAATATATGAAGACCAACTAAATTGAATTTTAACAAGTTTTTTATTTTTTATGAAAATTTATATCCTAAAATCAAATATTTCATAACTTGAAATTCCTTCTAAATTTATCCAGTCTTGATAGTAACTCTCGAAAAAATAAAATTTTAGCACTAATCTCCAAAGCTAGTCTCTATAAATATTTTATAAAACGTCTAATCGTGAAGTGAGGAATTTATGTATCGTAAATCTTTTAGCCGTCGTCATTTTATTCAAAGTGCCACTCTATTCAGTGCTAGTCTAGCGACTTCAGTACTTACTTCTAATCGTACCGGAGCGAGTATTACTGATGAATATGTAGAAGCTGTTGTTGTTGGTAGTGGCTATGGTGGAGCTGTTGCTGCTCTACGTTTGGGACAAGCTGGTATTCAAACAGTAGTACTAGAACGCGGCCGCCGTTGGGAAATCCCATCTCAAAATAATCAAGACGTTTTTGCAACTTATCGTAAGCCTGATGGTCGAGCTGCTTGGCTGAGTTCGACAACTTTATTCGGAGATTCTGTAGATAAATATACAGGAGTTTTAGAAACTTTAAGAGAATACGGTGCAAATCCATTGTGTGGTGCTGGAGTTGGAGGTGGGTCGCTAGTTAATAATGCTGGTGTTGTAGTACCCAAAAGTAGTTATGTATTTTATCAAGTCTTTCCTCGGTCAATTGACTATGACGAATTGCTTGATGTTTACTTTAATCGCGTTCGGAAAATGTTGGAACCAAGCCCTATTCCAGCCGACATTTTAGCTACTAAATACTATGAATCAACTCGATTATTTCAAGAACATGCAACTAGGGCGGGATTTAAAAATTATTTAATAGATTTGGCTGTTGATTGGAATATAGTTCGCGATGAAATAGCTGGAACTAGAGTAGCTTCTACAATTGATGGAGAAATTTGGTTCGGCTGCAATAGTGGAGCTAAGAAAAGCCTAGACCGCAACTACATACGTCTAGCAGAGCAGACTAAATATGTTGAAATTATGCCTTTGTGTGTAGTAACGGCAATCTCTCAATTACCTCACGAGAAACTTTATCGAGTTTCATACAATCGGATAAATACATCAGGACAAATTCTTGAAACTAAAACTATTACCTGCCGTTATTTGTTTTTAGCTGCTGGCTCTATAGGCACTTCCAAACTTTTAGTTAAGGCTAAAGCGACAGGTAAGTTGCCTAAGTTAAACGAGTATGTTGGTAAAAATTGGGGAACTAATGGCGATACTGTTGGCCATCGCTCAAATTTACCACCTATCAAAGATTTAGGAGGATTTGCAGGTGCTATTCTTGAACACTATGATAATCCCATAAGTCCAACTATCCTGATGAATTATCCACAATGGAATAATCCTATAGGATCGCAAGAGTGTCTTGGTATGGGTATACCAAAAGCTAATGGAGTATTTAAATACGATACAAGAACAGATTCAGTGAACTTATACTGGCCTTCATACCTTGACAACAATAAACAACATATAGATGCTACAAAGCTGACGTATAAAATCCTTGATGATGCCAATTTTAAAGATGGCAAACAACCTTCAACAGAGTTTGTTTACCAGAATGTTGCTCATCCTTCAGGTGGAGTTCCTATTGGCAAAGCGTGCGATGGATATGGGCGGGTATTCGGTTATAAAGGGCTTTATGTCGTAGATGGTGCGCTTCTTCCTGGTTCTGCCGGAGGTGCAAATCCTTTCTTAACTATTGCAGGTTTAGCAGAGCGCGCTATGGACGAAATTATCCCAAAAATAAAACACAGAGGCTGGTAAATACTTCGTTTATTACCTGAATATATTCAATGATATTTAATACCTGAAAATCGAAGATTTAATAATTGGTATTAAATATAATTTTTTGCTTCATAAATATAGTCATTTAGTCCAATCAAATAGTTCAAAATTTAGAGGTATATGCTTAATAATTTGTATCGCCGTCGTCGTTTTCTTCAAAGTGCCGCCCTTTTCGGTACCGGTTTAGCAGTTTCAGTAGGAACTCCTATTTATCGAACTAGCGCTACTAGTAATTATGAAGATACAGAAGCGCTAATTATAGGTAGTGGCTTTGGTGGTTCTATTGCATCTCTACGTTTAGCTCAAGCTGGTATTCAAACATTAGTATTAGAGCGAGGTCGTCGTTGGAATATTCGTTCTGATGGAAACACTTTTGCTAATTTCCGCAATCCTGATGGTCGAAGTGCTTGGCTAAGTTCAACAAATTTATTTGGTCAGTCTGTAGACGTGTATACAGGAGTTTTAGAGACTTTAAATGAAGATGGCATTACTGTTTTAGCTGGTGCTGGCGTTGGTGGCGGTTCTTTAGTTTACAATGCGATTATTTACCAACCCAATAAGGAGTTATTTTATCGAACTTTTCCTCGTTCAATTAGCTACAAGGAAATGGATGAAATTTACTATCCTCGAGTTCGTTCAATGTTAAAGGCAGCACCAATGCCAGATGACATTTTAAAGACTGATTATTATGAAACAACTCGATTTTTACTGGAAAACGGAAAGAAAGCAGGTTTTCCTACTCGGTTGTTAGATTTAGCTGTTGATTGGAATATAGTTCGTCAAGAAATTAGAGGAGAAAAAATTGCTTCTGCTATTAATGGCGAACATTGGTTTGGTATTAATAGTGGAGCAAAAAATAGCCTCGATCGCAATTACTTACTTCAAGCCGAACAAACTGGATTAGTAAAAGTTTTGCCTTTACATATAGTTACAGAAATTTCTGAATTACCGAGACGTGGCTATCGAGTTAAATGTCATGAAATTGATGAACGTGGAGAATTGATTCAGTCAAAATCTTTTACCTGTCGCTATTTGTTTTTAGCAGCTGGTTCAATAGGAACTTCTAAACTTTTGCTCAAGGCTAAAGAAAAAGGCACATTATCTAGGTTAAAAGCTAGTGTCGGACAAAATTGGAATAATAATGGAGACATGGTTGCCGAACGTTCAAATTTACCAAAGCCTGTAATTGGTAAAGGGGGCCCATCAGGTGCCGTTGTGGAAAATATAAATAATACTCAAAATCCGATTAGTCTGATGAATCTGGAGGATTGGTCTGGCGGCCCGGGAACGCAAAGGTGTTTGACTTTGGCTATGACAAAACCAAAAGGATTTTTCACCTACGATCGCTCTACAGATAATGTCAAGTTACACTGGCCCGAACAAGAAAATAGAGATGGTTTATTAGCTGCAAAGGTTACTTACACAAGTCTTGATGGTTCCATTACTACCCCTACTATAAAACCGACAACAGACATTAATGCCTCTATCTGTGCCCATCCTTTAGGAGGCGCTGTCATGGGTAAAGTGTGCGACCAATACGGTCGGGTATTCAATTATCAAGGTTTGTATGTTGTTGATGGTGCGCTGATTCCTGGCCCTACTGCATGTACCAATCCTTCCTTCACTATTGCAGCGATCGCAGAACGCTGTATGGACGAAATAATTGCGGAAGATATTCACAAACGAAGATATTCTTTTCAAACAAACAGTCATTCTCAGTTTGTAGCAGCTAGGGATTAGGGTAATCCAAATTGTAGAGATGACTGTGTTTTCAAAACTTCAATTGGTAAAGGATTTTTGTCCTTTAGGCAAAAAAGCAACAATTTTGATTTTTTACAAGCTAGCACATCTAAATCTACAAGCAATGAGAAATAGTTATTTATCCCTTGCTCAAGGTGTAAGCATCCTTTGTCTAACTTTACAAAGTGCTTCTGTGCTCGCTGAAATATCACAACTTACTCATAGTTCTGAGCCAGTTGTAAATCCTACTGTTGAAGTACAAACCAGAGTTATTGAAGCATTGGAACCTACTTCGCAGATATTTAGCTTGATGGCTCAGACACTTTCTTCTAAGGCTCAAGTTACCTCGGTGAGCCAACTTGCAGATGTGCAACCTAGTGACTGGGCTTTCCAGGCGCTTCAATCTTTGATTGAGCGTTATGGAATTATTGCAGGCTATCCCGATCGCACTTACCGAGGCAATTCAACTATGACCCGTTATGAGTTTGCTGCTGGAATCAAAGCAGCACTTGAGCGAGTACAAGAGTTAATTGCATCTGGAATAGAAACGCAAGTAACCCGTGAAGACTTATTAACATTGCAACAACTGCAAGAAGAGTTTGCGATGGAACTGGGAACTTTGCAAGGTCGTGTAGACAATCTAGAAGCTAAAACAGCAAATCTAGAATCCAATCAGTTTTCTACTACCACCAAGCTTACAGGGTTAGTTGTAACTGCTATTACTGGAGGCAGCTTTAGCGGCGATCGCATTATCGATCCCAAAGGTAAAGAAATTGCCAATGAGAACCCAAATGCCACCTTTGTTTATCGTGCTTCTCTAAATCTGAACACCAGCTTTAACGGAAGCGATCTGCTCCTCATTCGTTTAGACTCAGGTAGCGGTCTAGGGAACGATAATCCGGCTGGATTTTTGGAGCCTAATTTTGGTAGTGCCCTAGATTTTTCGTATCGCTCAGGTATCAACGACGAAGTTACGATCGCTCGTCTCAATTACAGTTTTACCTTGTTTCGAGACTTCAAAGTAACCCTGGGCCCGACAATTACTGCCTCAGACTACGTTGACAAAAACACCTACGCTAACCTGGACTATTTTGACTTTTCGACTCTGGCATTAACCAATAATTATATTCTTCTGCCTGTTTTAAACTTGGGAGGCGGGGCAGTCATGGAGTGGAACCCAGGTGCAGGGCCATTCACAATGCGAGCAGTCTATGTAGCTGGGGACGCTGCCAACCCTAGTCCCAATAGTCAAAGTTCTCGTGCTAGTGTATCGCCTCTAGCTAATTTATTGTATTCCGATGGGGATAGCAAAAGCGGCCTATTCAAAGATCCCAATCAAACCACCGTTGAACTGGAGTATTCACCCTCTAGTGCGTTAGCGATACGCCTGCAATACAGTGGGGGTAATCTATTCGATGGTCGATTTGATGTCTTTGGGGCAAATGTTGAATTAGCACTTTCGCAACAACTAGCTATCTTTGGTCGTTATGGCTATGGCAGTTACAGTGACACAGATTTTGGCGACATTAAGCCCACTTACTGGATGGCTGGGCTTGCCTGTCGAGACCTTTTTGTACCAGGCTCTTTGGCTGGCATTGCCGCAGCCCAGCCATTTATTGAGAGTGCAGTCGGCAACGCCACACAGACCAACATTGAGGCATTTTACAATCTACCAATTGGTGACAACATTCGGATTACGCCTTCAGTACAAATAATCACTAATCCTGCCAATCAAGAAAGCAACGGTACGATTTTTACAGGTGGTTTGCGAACAAGCTTCTTCTTTTAAAATATCCGGCAAACTAAAGTTTCCATTTCAACTATCAAAAACTATTTGAAATTTAAAACAACTAGTAAAAGAACTAAGTAAAACGATTGGAAAAAACCGAACTATGTGAATAGAAATGAACTAGACTAAAGCACTCTTCACTTTTGCCTCTTACTTTATCCCAGCAATAAATATTCACACCTACTTACTTACAAAAAGAGGTTTTTTTGCTATATGCGTAAATTTTCTTTGATTATTTTGAGCTGCGTACAAATTTTGCTGCTAGTGTCTTGCCGAGATAGTACTAAAGACTCTAGCCTGACACAGACCGCGCGCTTCTTGGATGTAGCTGTAGCTGCTAGCCCTGAAGTTACACTGCCGCCAGCGTATATTATCTCACCAACGAAGGTTATACAAAGCGACAAATATTCCGAGGGAATTGTCTTAGATAGTGCGGGTAACCTCTATTTCTCCCAAACTAAAGCCGGGACAATCACAGTTTTAACTCCTGAAGGGTTGACTAAAATCTGGGCAAAAGTCCCTGGTGCAAATGGTCATAAGATTTTATCTGACGGTACTCATATTGTCGCTGCTCAAAATTCGGTGTTGCAGCTAGATAGCAATGGTAATCTCCTAAAAGCGATCGCCAAGGAATTTAATGGCAAGCCTTTGCAGTATCCCAATGATATTACTATTGATTCCCAAGCAGGAAGTTTTTACTTCACTGACTCCGGCAATTCCAACTCCGAAACCCCCAATGGCGCAGTTTACTATGTGGATTTTAGAGGGAAAATTAACTCAGTCGCTACTGGAATAGCTTTTGCCAATGGCATTCACCTGACTCCAGATGGCAAGCGGCTCTTTGTTAGCGAAAGCAATAAGAATCAAATTTTAGTCTACAACGTAGTTTCACCGGGAAAAGTGAGTTCCCATAAAGTTTTTGCTGAACTTCCTATCAAACAGGGAGAGCAAATAGACAATAAGCCTGACGGGATATGTCAAGATGCAACAGGGAACCTCTACGTGGCTCACTATGGTATGGGTCAACTAGAAGTTCTCAATCCTGAGGGCAAGCTGATCCGTCGATATGCAACTGGCAATCTCACCACTAGCAACTGTGCTTTTGCAGGCCCGAAGCTCGACCAGATATTTGTGACAGGTGGGATAAAAGCAGAAGACGGTTATGGAGGGATATTTCGTTTAGATATAGGCGTGCCAGGGTTGGATATCCGTCCTAAAGAGAACAAGCGATCGCCACAATAAAGATAAATTTTAGTAAAGGCGCTTGCACTCCCAAGACATTTGAGGGAAGCAGGGGAGGAATAATTCTCCCCCTGCTCAAGAACAGCCTGCCTCAACAAAAAAATCGTTAACCAACGGTATTGCTGCATTCCCATCAAGCCCCAAACAACAAGAAAATAAACACGATGGGTGACATATAAAAATTTTCTGGAGTGGTCATTTTGCTGCCCTAATTATGCAATTTCAATATCCAGCAGTTTGCTAATATTTTTAAGTTTGTAATTAGCAACTTTAAATTTTTCTCTTTATACAGTTAATCTTTGAAATGAACAATCTATAATTAACAACTTTTTGGAAATGTTTTAAGATTTTAAAAATTCTAAGTTTTGATTTAATCAACTCAAAACTAAAAATAAAACTTAAAAATGAAAAACCGAAAAAATACAAACTTATTTCCAAAATTTGACCCTTTTAATTATTTTTAATTATTTATAAAGTAAAGGAAAATCAGGGTTGCCAGACAACAAAAATCACTAAGTAATTGAGGTCGCACTCACTTTTATTTAGACATGAATCGCCCACCTAATTAACAAGAAATTAATGTGTTGCTATTAATTCAGTTATTAGGGAGAAAGCATTAGAAATACCAAATTCCAAATTAACATATTCATCGACAGACTTAAAGGAGAAGTAGATGAGTTTAGAAAATAAAGTTGCTATTATCACTGGTGCTAGTGGTGGCATTGGCGAAGCAGTTGCTAAGGAGTTGGACGCAGCAGGAGTAAATTTAGTACTCACAGCGCGATCGCAAGACAAACTCGAACGCCTTGCGTCGAATTTGAAACATGCCAAATTCGTTGCTGGTGAAATCACAAACCCTGAATTGCCACAAAAATTGGTAGATTTTGCTATCCAAAGTTTTGGCCAACTTGACATTGTTTTTAACAATGCAGGCGTGATGACTGTAGGGCCGATTGAAGGTGTCGATATCGAAGCAATCTGCCAAATGGTTCGAGTCAATGTAGAGTCTGCTTACAGGATTGGCTACACAGCACTCCGACACTTCAAAGAATCTGGTAGTGGATTTTTAATCAATACTTCAAGTATTGCTGGGTTAAAAACAGTTCCCCAACTAGGTGCTTACTGCGGTACTAAATTTGCGATCGAGGCTTTTACAGATTCCCTCCGCGTAGAACTTGCAGGAACTGACATTCGCGTATCAAGCATTGCTCCAGGCACGGTAGATACAGGCTTATACGATAAATGGGGAGACCAGCAAAAAGATTTCATCTATTCAGGAGGTGTACTGCAACCAACAGACATTGCTCGTTGTGTTCGTTTCATCTTAGAACAGCCAGGTAACGTCCTTATTCCCAGGCTTTTGGTAGTTCCTGCTGCTGAGCCAGTGTAATACCAAATCCGCCTAATAGGACTTAATTTCTCTTTACTATTGCAATCAAACCCACTTTTTTACTGAACTAGTTAACAATGGTTACCACGAATCCTTCCTTGACAAATATCTCTACCTCTGCTGACTTCCCTCAAGTTAGAAAGCTTTGGTCTGGTGTAGATATCACGAATTTTGGGCCTTATTATGAGGCTTTACAAGCACGACTGATTGACCGCATTTGGAATGATGAATCCCTCAAGCAAGAAATACTTACCAATCCAAAAGTTGTGTTTGAAAGAGAAACAGGAATTACATTTCCTGCAAATGTAGAGGTTAAGGTTTTAGAAGAACCTGAGAAAACCTTCTACTTTGTACTTCCTGCAACTCCACCAGTTGAAGAGCATTGGTACAGATACGAACAATTTGCTAGTTGGTGGCCAATCATTGATACTTTTTGGTATTTTTACTATCGACTCGCTGGCGCTACTAAAGCTAGAGCTTACAGAGAAAGTTTACAAGCGTTATGGATAGTTCGTTCTTGGACTAATGAAGCCTTCCGTCAAAAACTCCTTAACGATCCAAGATCCATATTTGAAGGAGAAATGGGAATACCATTTCCTGCTGACTTAAAGATTCAGTCATTAGAAGAAACATCGAATCTTATCTACTTTATTCTTCCCAAGAATCCGGAACTTGAGAAACTTGATGATACTGTCACCGTTGGTGAATGGTGGAAAGCATCACATGGTTTGTGGTGGTGGTATACTTCATTGCGTTTCCGCCAACCAGCCAAGAATACAGTAACAGGAGTAGTTGGATAAGTAATTAAAGACTTAACAAAAACGCTTGAACTGAAAAATAAAAGAGCCAAAGCTTTGCAAAGATAAGTCCGATCGGAGGCTTCCCACTATCAGAGCTTTGGGATTTTTCCCATGAGTAACTAGCCTGCTTTTTCAAAGAACAAAACCTACGTTTAGGCGATTGTTTTTTCTCAAAATATTGAGTTATTAAAATACAATCGCCATTTTATTTACCAGGACTTAAAGTATTTATATTTTAAATAGATATTCATTGTCTACAGAAAATAACTGTAATACTAGTTCAAAAATTGAAACTTTAAAATACTAATTAGTTAGTATAAGTTGATTTTCTAGAAAACTGGATATTACTAAAATTTGGAGAACTATATGATTCATAAGCCTTTTAAGCGTCGCTATTTTCTTCAGAGTACTGCACTATTTTCTGCTGGTTTAGCCGGTTCATTGGCATTTCCAAATCGGACTCGTGCTAGCGATGATTATATAGACGCAGTAGTAATTGGTAGCGGTTTTGGTGGAGCTATTGCAGCTTTACGATTGGGGCAAGCTGGTATTAACACCTTGATTTTAGAACGAGGTAAGCGTTGGCCTATTACACCCAATCAAAATACTTTTGCAACTTTCGATAAACCTGACGGTAGAGCCGCTTGGCTGAGTACAAAATCTGTGTTTAACGATTCTGTAGATGTGTATACAGGAGTTTTTGAAACACTACAGGAAAAAGGAATTATTGTTGTTAATGGTGCTGGTTTCGGGGGTGGTTCGTTAGTTTATAACGCTATCACTTATAAACCTAAGCGAGAAATGTTTTATAAGGTTTTTGATTATTCTGTTGTTGATTATGACGAGCTAGATTCGATTTACTATCCTCGAGTTCAAAAAATGCTAAAAGCATCACCAATTCCACAGGATGTTTTAGCTACTAGTTACTATGGTAAAACACGATTTTTCATAGAGAATGCAAATAAGGCAGGCTTGCCAAGCTTTTTACTAGATCTAGCTGTAGATTGGGATGTAATTCGTCAAGAAATTAATGGCTCAAAAAGACCTTCTGTTATCAATGGTCAATGTTGGTGGGGTGTTAATAGTGGAGCAAAAAATAGTTTAGATCGCAACTATCTTCCTCAAGCGGAAAATACGGGGAAAGTAAATGTGTTGACTCTACATTTAGTTACAGATATTACTAAAATACCTGGACAAGAAAATTACCGTGTTTTCTGTAATGAAATTAATGAGTCAGGAGAACTTATCGGGAAAAAAACCTTTACCTGCCGCTATTTATTTATCGCAGCTGGTTCTGTCGCAACTTCTAAACTTTTAGTTAAAGCTAAAGCAAAAAATTCATTACCTCTGTTAAATAACTTCGTTGGTAAAAATTGGGGAACTAATGGAGATAACATTACAATTAGATCGGGTTTAGGCCCTGTAACAGGTAATGGAGGAACCGCAGGTGCTGCTATTGAGCGACTTGATGGGCCGACTCCTATAGTTGTAGAGAGTCTTGAACTGGGGAATAATCCTGACGGTATCCAATCTTGTCTTGGTTTAGGTATTCCTCGTCCAAGGGGTAAGTTTACATACAATTTCTCTACAGATAGTGTTGATTTGGAGTGGCCGGGATCTGCCGACGATCGCATTGTCAAAAAGACAGAGAGTCTTTTCGCAACCCTCGATCGCAACCTTAATACTTTTGGAAAACAACCTCACCATAAAACCGAAGAGGGGATGATATCAAAATCCCGAAATAATACTGTTGTATCTGAAAATAATGATGCTGCCATTACTGGTCATCCTTTGGGTGGTTGCGTGATGGGAAAAGCTTGCGACCCATTTGGGCGGGTATATGGTTACCCTAGACTTTATGTTGTTGATGGTGCGCTGATTCCAGGCTCTACAGGTTGTACGAATCCTTCTTTTACCATTGCAGCTTTAGCAGAACGTTGTATGGACAAAATCATCGCAGAAGATATTAACGGTTAGGCGATCGCATCTGCAAAACAAAACTTAACTAAGTCATTTAGTTAACAAAGCCATACAAATACTAATAACCATATAGAGTATCACTGCTAAATTACTGCTGAGGTTATTGATGAACGTCGGATAGTACTTTGTGTCGTAAACTAATCATGAAAACAGAAAAAAGAGTCGCAGTTATTACAGGCAGTTCCAAAGGTCTTGGTTTTGAGATTGCCCGGCAATTAGCGAAGCTAGAAAATATTCAAGTTATCATGTCCAGTCGAGACGAAACACAGGGATTGGAAGCTTGTGGTAAATTGGTACAACAAGGCCTTAAAGTTGACTATTTACCTCTTGATGTAACTGATGACAAAAGTGTTGAAAATTTTCTCAGTGAGTTACATAAACAGTATGAGAGGGTAGATATATTAGTCAATAATGCAGGCATCAATTCTACAAAAGAGCCTGAAGAAAGCAGTATAATGACTGCGAAATTAGATACAGTTATCTCGTCATTTGCAGTCAATACAATAGGCGCATTGCGGATGTGTCAAGCACTAATTCCTCTCATGAAAGAGCGTAATTATGGCCGCATTGTCAATGTATCTACTGAAATGGCATCCTTAAGCCTTATAAGTAACGATTTTTATTCTATTGCTCCCTCATATAGGCTGTCAAAAATTGCTTTAAATGGAGTGGCTTGTCTGTTAGCTAAAGAGCTAAAAGGCACTAATGTTTTAGTCAATAACTATTCTCCTGGATGGATGAAAACTGATATTGGAGGAGCAGATGCACCCTTGACCGCAGAAGAAGGCGCACAAACAGCTGTTTATTTGGCTACACTGCCAGATGGCGGTTCTCAAGGTGGCTTTTTTGCAGAAATGAGAAAGTTTGGCGGTCCATTTTCTTTGCCTTGGTGATAGTTTCTTTAGAAGGATATCAAGTCCGAAGGACACTTATAATTAAGGCTAATACCGAAAGTTTTGATAATAAGCAATCAACGGGCTTGATATCAAATTTTAAAAAGCAGTATTCTTCAGTTTAGATATATGCAACAAAGCCTGCAATCAGCAGGTTTTTCAACATAAATAATATTTAAAAAATTTGATTAATAATGTATTTGAGATAAAAACATAAGTTTTATCGAAACAATCCGGTCTAAAACTATACTTCGTCCAAAGTTTTTAGAACCGGGTATAAATCCTCGTTACAAAAACGGCCTTCTGCCTTCGTTAATTAAATACCAAGTTTTCAACTAAGTTTAAAAATAGGAATAATAATTTGTATGAAAAATCAAACCTCAATTTATACAATAGTTAAAGATTCAATTAGTTCAAAAATTTCTGCACAAAATTTATCATCTTTAAACTCGGATGAACCTCCACTAGAAGTAGAATCTTTAGATTGGGAATCACAAATCGCAAGGTTGGTTGGCTTGGCAGAAGAATGCCATGCTATTGAAGTTCCAGCTTTAGAAGACACTATTACTTTAGAAAAGTCAGTTTCCCAATCGCAAGAACTTGAGGCTCAAGAATTCTTCTTGTCTAATCGATTTGCTAAGTTAGGTTTAGTAGGGACTGCTACCTTAGCTATAGTTTTGTTAACAGCTGGGTTTTTATTCCAGCTGATGAATGCTAGCAGTCAAAAGCTAAAAAATAATATTGTTGTCTTACAAGGGCGATCGCAATTAACTACTGCATCCACTTCTCAAGAGCTAGAAGAAGAAATAGAAATTTTGAAAACAAAATTAGCCCTGACTCAACAAGCAGAATCAATCGAAGCCACACAAAAAAACCTTAAAAGTGAAAAATTAAAGCTTCCTCAGCTTACAGCCACTTCAGATGTAAAATCGTCAGGTGATTCTAGAAGTAAACAGCCAATCACACTGCAAAGAACACCTATACAAACAGTTTTTCAGCCTGAGATAGTCACAGTTAAACAAGTACCTCAACCTTCACAGTTACCAGCTATCAAACCAGATAATCAATCAGTCGTTGATTTTACTCCATCACCCACACCAAACCCAATCCAGGAATGGAAAAGATTAGCAAAGTTAGGTAGTTATGGTCAGGTAAATATCACTGATAAACCTAATAGTAGAATTGCTACCAATCCACCTATTAAAAATATCCAGGTGGTACGACAAATACCAAATTCTAATCCTAACCAAATCCAATCGCTGACAACTTCGATAGTGAGCCAAGTACAATCATCAAAGCCAAAATTGGTACCAGCGGGAACCAGCGTTAAAGCTGTATTAGCAACAGCTGTGTTTGGGGAAACTACTAAAGCAAAAACTAACAATAATCAAGACGATAACAATAACGTATTTGTTGGGCGATTGAAACAACCATTAAAATCTGTGGATGGTGCGATCGCTTTACCTGCTAACACTGAGTTTTTAATTAAAATTCGTTCTATTTCTCAACAGGGTTTACTAAAGCTGGATGTAGTCAAAGTCATTCTAGAAAATAATCGCACTCTCACACAAAAAAGCTTAGCGCAAAATGCTATGGTTATTCGCGCTCCCCAAGGAAAACCTTTAATAGCCGACCAATTTCCCGAACGAGGATCGTCGATTGCTGGGATTGATGTAGGACTATTTTTTTTAGGTGGTGCTAGTAAAGCCGCAGAGTTATCTAATCGTACTGATTCCCAAACCACCATAACTACTAACGGCACACAATACACCAGCGACAACCCAAGAGGCAACACATTAGCAGGTTTGGTAGAAGGCGGGATAAAAACTGTACTTCCTACAATTTTTCAGCGAAATCAACAGGCTATCTCTAAAATCAGGATGCAACGTACTAATATCTGGTTTTTGCACGCAGGTAAAGATATTGAAATATATGTCAATCAAGCGATGGAGTTTTAGATTTTAGTATTATGATTTTGTTTTCTATAGCGATCGCTCAAAAGCTATTTTCAGATCCTAACTGTTTAATTAATAGACCTGGCTTATTTTCAAGACAGATCTAATATTTAGGTGACGCAAGTAGAAATAAGTTTGAAATTGAAGGACACTTCAGTTTCCTAATTAGAAAGCATAGCAACAATTTCTTTACGCCCACTTTTTTTGGCAATATCTAAAGGAGTGTCTCCGTTGTTAGCTTTGATGTCTAAGCGAGCACCCGCGTCGATCAGCAGCCTGACTCCTTCAATATTATTCTGCCAAACTGCATCGTGTAGGGCAGTATATCCGTTATAAGGCCCTTGAGCGTTTATATTAATCCCGTATTCAATCAGAATTTTCATGACCTTTGGATGTCTCAAATAGGCAGAGGCATGGAGTGCAGTAGCTTTCATATTTGAGTCAACCGCGTGAATATCAGCACCAGCATCAAGTAGTAACTTCACCATTTCTGATTGACCGTTAGCAGAACTGACAATCAAGAGGCTATTTCCACTGCTGTCTGTTTGGTTAACGTTTACGCCAGTTTCAATTAATTTTTTAGCCTCTTTAAGATTGTTATTAATTATGGCAGTAATTAAATTAGTACTCATAGTTCTAAGATTAAAAACTTCAATTTATATTGTTTTAGTCATGCCTGTTATTGATGCCAGAGCAATGGTAGAATCTCTCTAACCGTGCTTGTTAATACTTCTTTATTCTCCAATTTGATAAAGTTAATTAAGCTTTCAGATTTTTCTTGAGCAGAATTTTCTAATTTTAATAGAGGCATTTCTAGCCAGCAACTTCGGCAGAACCAGTAGACTTGGTTATTACTAATGTGTTGTAGAAGCCGGTGCGAGCAGCAAGGACAATTTTTCATACGATCTGCTACGTTGATAGTTGATTTTTGGCTACTGATTGCCCCCAAGCTTTGATTAGCCCTGTTTTCTCACTTTACTTTTGAAAAAGCCAATTGCTGAAAAGTTCTCAGAGCTTTAATTTCCTAGTTTGAGCTATCAATTCTATTTAGCTATTAGAAAATAAAAGCTCAAAGCTTGACTCAATAAAATTTTCAGAACCTTGCTGAGATTATTGTTTTACTGGAGTGATAAAACAGGGTTAGTTCGGCAATCAGTACAAAAATGTTCCATGCCTTGATTTGAACTCAACACGGTTCGGGATTTGAAACTAAAGTTATCTGTATCAAACCATTGTCTATTTTTGCAACAGAACCATTTTCGCTTTTTAACATAAGTACTTCATTAGCAATAGTACTTTTGCTAAAAATTGCAGCAATCTCTTGGATACATGCTTGTAACCGTTGAGCTTCTGCAAAACTCACAGTTGTGGTTTCCTGGGCGATTAATTCGTTTGAGCTTGTCTTTTGTGGCACTCTTTGCCAACATGGGATGTTCTTACTGCGATGGGACTTTCGCCATGTTTGCGGGGTTGTATTGTGGAGCCGGAGAAATTGGCGACCGAAATGGCGTCTATCCAGATAGCCGACAGCTTCAGCTATCTGCTCTACTGACTGGTCTGTTTCGATAAGTAGACGGCGTGCTTCTACCATCCGACGCTCAACAATCCAACAAAGTACGGTTTTTCCAGTCTCTCGCCGTACAAGGTCGGTGAGGTAGGCAGGAGACCGACTAACCGCCTCAGCCACCTCTCTAAGACTAATTGAATTATGATAATTTGTCTCAATAAATCGAAAAACATGACTTAACAAAGGTTGGGACTGAAGCAGGAACTTTTCAAAACTTGTCAGTATCGCTGTATTAATAGCGATGTTAACGTTATAAGAGTCAATGCCATTTAATAAGTAATTAGATTCCATCACTTTAGCCTCATTACATTGTATTAAACACACTTGGTTCCATCTCAGACTATCTAAACTAGAGTTGAGTCTAAATATTTCTCCTTTGATGCCAAGTTTCAGTAAAATTCCGAAAATTAATTATTTGGCTTAATGCTATATTCCTCCTTCATTTATTTATAAATATTCAGCGATCGCTAATTTAGTTAAAGCCGGATCCAATGCAGCAATTCATCAGAGGCATAAACGTCACGGTAAAAACTAAATTGTTCGCATTTTAAGTAACACGCACCTCGATGTCCTCGTCGAAGCAAAGTTTCGTTTCCCTTGGCAATGAGTTCGTTTGTTTCGTCATCAAAACAATTCCATTCAGAGTAGATAACTTCACCATTGAACATAATAATTGGCCAAGCTATCGTTACACTTGGTTGAGCAAGAATTGCCCATCGATTTACTTCTCTATTTGTTGCTGCGGTTCTGCCATAAAAAGGCCCGTCAGCACATAAATATACAAGTTGGTTGACATATTCGCCTGCTAAAATGTCCCCCCGCCCTTGTCGTAGTGCTTCGCAGTGGGTTGGCCACCAATGTTTATTTTCCTGCTCTACTTGCTGTAAACTGTATTCTAGAGTTATTTCAGGTAAAGTATTCTCACGTAGAGAAATATATGTTTCTGCATCTGTGAGTAGTTTTACACCTAGCTCATGAGAAACTAGCTCTGGCTTAGAGTAATCTGCTAACAGATCGTTGTAGTAGTTAGTTCGCTTCATCATTTCAACCCTCTACAATCTTCAACCCATTTTTTCTGTCTATGCACTCGATCGCGAATGCCTATAATCCTTTTTTAGAGGAGTTTGGCTAACCAGTTTTTGTGTGCAACCTTATCTTGAATTAGTATTAACGTGGGGGAGCTTTCATAAAGCTAGTTGTCAAGCTGACAACTGGGCAAGATGCCAAAGAGTTATAAAGCTAATAACTTTTTTATCTTGACTGTGCGGCATCTGATTTTTTAGATGGCGTTAACACTAAATCGATGTGTAATAAGGCTTGAAACTGAAAAAATCAGGATGAATTTCACCAGATTGAAAGGGCTGGCTATCAAAACATCAATACCGATAAAAAAACTTTTTACAAAGTTTTAATTTGTTTTCCTGGAAGCACTATTATGATATTTATTCTGAGACTTAATATACTGTAAAAAAAATTAAGATTTTGCTAAGGGTATGCTCTTTACTAAAAAGGAATCCAAAAGCAAAAAGGTTGTTGTCCAGAATGTTTACATATAGCAGCCACGGAAATTAAAGGGAAAAGCCCCCGGTGCATGAATTGGGGGATATAACCGAGTAAGTTAGCGATCGCAGATCTTGAGAGTGGGTACTTCTCTCAAGGGCTTTGCGTAAAATTATCTATCTCAAGATTGGTTTTAACCAGTTAAGATAGAAAACTTAAGCCGAAAAGTTTATGTTTTTCAGTTAGATTGTAGGCAAAATACCAACTGAAGCGGTTTTTAGGCGATCGTAAATGTAAATAATAGATTTTGCTAACTTTGCTAAAATTTGCATCTTGTACTATCCTCAAGCAACCCGTTATTTAAAGCAGCCTTCTCAAGAGTTTATTCTCTGAAAGTTATGCCCAGCAATAAATTGGATTTCCTTAAGATTTTCTTTACAAATCAGATCTGAGTCGTGTAAATTTAAACTTACAGAGAAGTTGCAAACAAGACGTTGAGCTTGCTTTCTGTTCGCCCTGGTATCTCGTAGGTAAGGTAGGGTGAGGATGCAAAATAAGCCCAAGATAGGGCATAGTCTTACAGGTTGTTTGAAAAGTGGTTGGCTGTAATTTTACGCGTTTCTAGATCCCCCCTAACCCCCCTTTTTAAGGGGGGAACCAGAATCAAAGTCCCTCTTTTTAAGAGGGATTTAGGGAGATCTAGAGTGTTTGGCTACCAACAATAGGACTTTTCAAACATCCTCTTAACAAATTTAATTTCCTAAGCACTTATGCAAAGCTGCACTAAGATGTTATGCTTTGCCAAACTTGTTTTTACAGATCTAGTTTCTTCAAACCTGAAATCGCGCTATTGCTTACCTAGCAAGCTTTTTAGACTAAATAGCATATCTGTTTGTGCAACTTTAAACTTGAAGCGGAGAATGCCACAGCAAAAAAAGAACTTATCTTTATCTTAAGTTTCTTATCTTGAGTTGCAAAAGTTTTGTAAACTTAGCAAACTTAACTGCAAGAGGCATCAGTCAATCAACCACGTAGATGAGGGTGCGTAAGATGAGCAACCAGTAATGCTGCGAAACTTTAGATTCGTCTCCATTACCTCTGGATAACCTCCTTGGGTTGCAGATTGAATCTCCTACCGAACGGTTTTGAGTACCAGCAAGGCACTTTGACAGGATAAGAAATGCAGGAGTATTTACTTCTAATTCTCCCAGTCCAAGTAAAGTTCCCTGATGACGCGGGTTTGCAATAGGGAAGACAGATGACAGCGCCCATGCTTTGCTTCTTTCACCAGCACTGCAACTAAAGGGCAGTTTGGACTTTGTTTGACACTATTTCGAGCGAAATGAGCGTTGCTTCTAATTAAATGTGCAGGATGGTTATGAAACACATCCTCTGAACAATTGATTTGTTAGTTATACAATAAAAGCTTCCTGTTAGTTTCCATAAACCTTATACACGAATGAAGCCGTTTGTCAATTAGGTTTCTGTCAATACATAAGTCCTAAGGGTATGGGATCTTATCGCTATCTAAGTCATCTTTAATTACCTGTTTGCTTGTAAACGTCCAGTGAAACTCACAGTTGGATATTGTGTTTCTCAAAGGAAGTCAGCAAATTAGCCATGTCTCGATCGCCAAGGCGGTGGTCAAGGTTCTGAAAGATATAGAAATGCAATATGTATTTAGTATTTCGGTAAGTGCGATGGCGTAACCGCCCGCCGTAGGCGATCGCATTCTCATAGCATTCTTGACTGGCAATTTTTGGAATTGTCGCTTAATAAAGCGTCAAATAGCTCAAAGAGTGTAATGTCTACATTTTGATCGTTGGCGAAATCCTTACTGTAGTTGGATTTCATGAGTTATTTAGCAACAACTCTATTATTGACACGAGTGACTTGCCCAATTCTGTAGCAAACGTAAGTTAGGAAACGAACTATGCGTAATGACTTGTTGATTAAAACCAACCCAGCGTCTTTTTTACCTGATGAAACAGCGATCGAGGCTGCTAACTGCACTCAAAGGCATCAATCCATTTCTGCAAAAGGTGGCATCAGCCATGCCCAGAAGATAGCTCAAACTCAGAAACTTTTAGATCGGGCGATCGTATCTGCTTGGCATACAGTAAAAATAGACCGCACGCCACCAGCCTTAACCCCCATACGATGGGTATGGCGGCTCGCAGGTCTTTACCATCTGTGTCACTCCACCCCAGAGCTGATGGAAGAAGCTGCCCAAGGCTTTGCTTTAGCAGACCGCGAGAGTTTGGCGCAGTGGGCTGTAAAAAAAGCCAGAGAGGAAGCAGGTCACGATCGACTTGCTCTGCTGGATATTCAGTCGATGGGATATAAAGCTCAAGCAGTTGTGGAAGTGCTTGTTCCTCCAGTTGCAAAAGCTTTAGTAGATCACTTTACCCGAACTGTACAAGACTCAGATCCAATTGATTGCGTAGGTTATTCCTATACGGCCGAACGCCTAGCGATATGCAGAGGATTGGAATACATCCAGAGGATAGAGTTATTGGTGGGAAAAAATGCCACTCGTTGCTTGCGCGTACACAGTGCTGTTGGTACTGACGTAGAGCACGTACAGGAGGCGGTTGAGATGATTGCAGAACTTACTCCCAAGGAGCAGATCCGTGTGGCAAAAGCTTGTCACAAAGCCGCATTGTTGCGCTTTAGCCCACCGAAAGAAGACTACATATCAGATGAGGAAATTCAAAATGTATTGAAACCGTTGCAACTACTAGAGCCTATACAAAACTACAACTAAGAGTTGGTTATTAACTGTTCGTACAGTAACCCAACAACCAACGAGACATCATCCAATACAACTTCAACAGTACAATTCCGAACAATTACAAGGAGAAAACCATGAATACCATCGCAACTACACCTATTGACGAGCAATCTTTAAACCTTAACTATTTTCCTAGCAGCGTCATTGAAAGCAGCTTAGAAGTGTTAAATGATACGGAGATTGAGTTGGAAAACATTATAATCAAGGAATTTCCACAAGGATTACCCAGCGACCTCGACATTGCTGATTTTTAATAGATTACACATCTCCAAAAATTAATTCTGCGTTACCCGAAAACACTGTAGAGACGTAGCATTGCTACGTCTCCACATTTTTTTTGGAGATGTCTATTCGATTTGAGTTATTTTTCACAAGCCCCTAATACTTTCAGTGTCGCAATGATTCCTGTGGTTAAGCCTGTAATCTCCGTGATATTCATTCCTTCATAGAATTTTTCAGCTTTTAAGGTTCTTAAGCACTCACCTGTAGTCAGATCCCAAAGTCGAATTGTTTCATCAGCACCACTGCTAGCTAAAGTTCGATTATCAGGGCTAAAGACAACTGACCAAATCCAAGCTGAATGTCCGCGCAATGTTTTTTTGCATTCGCCTGTATTCACATCCCATAATTTTACTGTGTAATCGGGACTACTACTGGCTAGAGTCTGACCGTCCTGACTAAAGATGACTGCTTTAACGATACCATTCGCACAAACCTCAAAAGTTTTAAGACAGCTACCAGTACTAATATTCCATAACCTGATTTTTCCATCGTAGCTGGCACTTGCTAGCAATTGACCATCTGGACTAAAGGCAATTGACCAAACCCAATTCTTATGCCCCTGTAATGTTCCTTTACACTCACCAGTACTAATATCCCACAGCTTGACTGTCTGATCCCAAGCGCCACTCGCTAGGGTTTTTCCTTGAGGACTGAAAGCAACTGATTGGACTACAGCACGATGTCCCTCGAAAGTTTGCAAGGCTTGCCCCGTATTAACATCCCACAACCTTACTGTTTGATCTCCACTGCCGCTTGCCAGTATTTGACCATCTGGACTAAACGCAACTGACCAGACTAGAGCGCGATGTCCCTGGAAAGTTTGTAAGGCTTGACCTGTATTAACATTCCACAATTTTACCGTTCGATCGTCGCTACCACTTGCCAGTCTTTGACCATTTGGACTAAACGCAACCGCTCGAACTGGGGCACGATGGCTTTGCAGAGTTTGCAAGGTTTGACCAGTATTGACATTCCACAACCTTACTATGCAGTCGTGACTGCCACTTGCCAAAATCCAACCATCCAAATTATAAGCAACTGACCAAACCTGACTAGTATATCCGCTGAGAGTTTTTAGACATTCGCCAGTGTTAACGTTCCATATCTTCACTGTTTGGTCATCACCGCCACTGGCAAGAAAATCCCCTTGCTTGCTAAAAACAACGGAAAACACCCAACCAGAATGACCCTGAAGAGTTTTAATACATTCACCAGTATTAACATTCCATACCTTTACTGTTTGGTCGTGACTGCCGGTAGCGATGAGATTACCTTGAGAACTAAAGGCAACTGACCAGATCGTGGCATAATGCCCCTGTAGAGTTTTGATACATTCACCAGCGTTCAAGCACCATAACTTCACTGTTTGGTCATCACTGCTACTGGCTATTGTGCGACCATCAGGATGAATACCGATTGACCGTATTCCATCGCGATGACCCTGGAAAACTTTCAGGCATTCACCAGTCCTAACATCCCACAATCTAATCGTATCATCATCACTGCCGCTTAACAGCGTTTGACTATCCGGATGAAAGGCCACACAGATTACCCAACTTGTATGCCCCCGAAAAATTCTCAGGCATTCACCAGTGCTAACATTCCATAGCCTCACCAGATAGTCATTACTGCCACTTACTAGGGTGTTACCATCCGGACTAAAAGCTACCGACCAAACTTCAGTATTATTATGTTCTCTAAAGGTTTGGATGCATTCACCTGTAATGATATTCCACAGTTTCACAGTAGAGTCAGCACTACCGCTGGCAAGAGTTTTGCCATCAGGACTAAAAGCAAGTGACACAACCCAGTTGCTATGTCCCTTACAAGTAAAAATTTGTTTCCAATCTGCAACTTGGTACAAGCGAATCTCACTATTGGTATCACCCAAAGCCAAAAGTTTCCCATCAGGGCTAAAGGCTACCGACATAACGCCACCAAAGGTTTCAGTAAAAACAGACTTATCAAAATTGGCGTTTTTAAAATTTACATTGTGCAATTTCACATTCCGCAGGTCTGCTTGCCAAATACTGAGATGAGAAAAATCATAGCCACTAAGATCGGTCTCTAGATGACAAAGCAAATTAAGAATATTCCCAGCTGTATAACTTTGTTCTAGAGGTGATGTTTCTTGTAGCCTTGCGATAATTTGAGTCAGTTGATTTTCCAGGTTTCTTTTGCTTCTTAAGACAGCGAGCAACCCATCTATAATTGGTTTGAGGATGAGGCGAATTTGAATCTCTTTTACATAGTCTTTTGCTGTCGCCTTTATGAGGGCATGACACCTAAACAGATCGAGATTCTGAGTTTCAATTTCCTGACAAACTATCTCTATTAATCGCTGAGTCACATACTCCATGACTACAGGTTGCAGCGTAAAGAGTGGTGTGTTTTTCTCAACTAGCGTAGGCGAAGCCTTCTCGATTAGAGATCGCCTTACCAAAGACTCCAGAGCTTCGAGTAAATTTTGTGGTGGAATTGGTGATACAATATCCTCTCGTATTTCTGATAGCGAAACTGGCTCGCGATTGATTGCTAGCCAGTACATTATATCTTTCTCTAAATTTGCCAAGCGCGAAAACTGCTGGTCTAGCAGATCGCGAATATTACCAAAAACAGCGGTGTAATGTTGCAGAAATTCCGCAATATTACCATCAAAAACATCTCGTATAGTTGTCGCAATTATCTTCAATGCTAGGGCATTACCAGCGTAACGCTCAACTACTGCTGGTAATTCTGACTCTGAGCCAGAAAAACCTTTGGCTTCAAAGATTTTTTGCCCTGCAACTACCTCTAAACCATTGAGTTGCAACGAGCGAACAGCCAGTGTTTCTCCTTCGAGTAAGGCTATGTCTTTGGGTTTTTCGCGTGAAGTCAGCACCAAGGAGCTTTGATGCATGACTTGCCCCAATCGTTTAATTAGTAAACCGTAATCCTCATAGCCTTGTCGATAACATCCAGCATAAGCACCTGTTTGCAAAATAGTCTCTACATTATCTAATACGATTAGACACTGCTGTTGTTGTAAATATTCAATCAGTTGTGAGATTCTGCCATCTACAGTTTTTGCTAAGTCAGATTCTAAAACCCGGTCGTCAGAGAAAAACTTAATTAAATTTACTAACAGGTCAAAAAGTGGGGGAGCATTGTAGAGCGATCGCCAAATCCCATATTCAAACCTAGCTTGAACGTTTTGTGCTAATTTGGCAGCAAGAGTTGTTTTACCAATTCCTCCCATTCCCAGCAGCGCCACTACTCGACAGCGTTCCTGGTACAGCCATTGCTCCAAAATAGCCAGTTCATCTGTGCGTCCATAAAAAACAGATACATCCACCATGTCTCTCCAATCAACACGTTTGGAGACTTTCGAGGCTTTTCGATCCTTTAAATCAGAGTCTGGGCTTGTATAATCACTTTGAGCTAATTCTAAATTAAACATCATAAACAAACGAACAAGCGTCCGTTTGTCAACCCCAGTTTCACGAGTGAGTATCTTTCTTAAGGTGACAGGAGTGATCCCGGCTTGTTCGCTTAATTCTTCTAAAGTGGATTTGGAGCCATTATTTTCCCTAAATTCCCACTCAAGTTTCGCATTCTGAAGCTTTTGCCAGCCTTCACGAGTCAGTATCAGCCCGCGATTGCGTTTGGGTTTCTCCGGTTTCATAATTTCTGAGAAAGAATTGTATTTCTAAAACCCAATTCCAGCAACTATTTCATAAATATAATTTTAGATAATTAAAACCAAAAGATAACAAGAGCTTGAATTAGTTGAGATTCTTCAGTGAAAAATCTATTCGTAGCAGACTAATAGCTAATTGAAAATTAATACATACAATTCATACTTTGTTTATATATAAATATTGATTATATAGAATTAAGAATACTTGATTATATATAACCAAATTTAATTTGGCTGATTTGAATTTTTAGTCTATTTTTATTACTTGGTAATTTTCCATTCCCTACTGAATAATAATTTAAAATTTTTTAAAAGTCAATTACAATGGCTACAAAAATACTACTAATTGCATCGCTTAAAAATATTTCAACGGTCACTTGTTGGTAACTTAGGAAACCCGTACTGAAGTAGAAACCTGTCAAAGCTAATTTGTCAACTGAAGTAAAATATTTATCAAGTAAGGGTTCAAGAATTGAAGTTAAAAAAGCAATTATTTGCTGAACCTTAGACCTAGCAATGATTTGGGATCCTTAAGATTTTCTTTACCAATCAGCTCTCATACATTTAATTTTTGAGAACAAAGTCCCCAAGTATCTAAAACAGACAGCAAATCTCCAATTTATGCAAGTAAGTTAAATACGCAACAGCTTATGGGTTTTCAAACCTCGGTAATTTTATATATGCAATGAATAAATTCAAAAGCCGTCCCTTAGCTCCACACTTAGCACAAAGTGAAGCGAAGTCAAGGCAAAGAGAAAATTAATTCTCAATTGCTCCTAAAACTTTTAAAGAAGTAATAGTTGCTTGGGTTAAACCTGTAACACCAGTAATATTCATTCCCTCATAAGGTCTTGCGTTTCTTAAAGTTTTTAGGCATTCACCCGTCAAAACATCCCATAATTTAACAGTTTCATCTTCGCTGCCACTTACCAGAGTTCGACTATCGGGACTAAAAGCAACCGATCTTACCCAGTGGGTATGACCATGCAAAGTTTTGATACATTGACCAGATTGGACATCCCACAACCTTATCGTTCGATCTACACTACCGCTAGCCAGAAGTTTACCATCATGACTAAAAGCAACGGACAATACCCAGCTTGTGTGCCCCAACAAGATTTTGAGACACTGGCCTGTGCTAACATCCCAAAGCTTCACTGTTTTATCTTTACTGCTACTGGCTAATGTCTCACCTTCAGGACTGAAAGTGACAGACAATACCCAACTTATATGTCCCGTCAGAATTTTGAGACATTCACTCGTGTTAATATTCCAGAGCTTGACTGTGCGATCGTCACTACCACTAGCCAGGATATTACCTTGAGGACTGAAAGCAACCGACCAAACCCCATGACTGTGTTCCAAAATCTTCAAAACTTGACCAGTGTTGACATCCCAAAGTCTTACAGTTTTGTCATCACTGCCACTGGCGAGAATTTTACCTCCAGGAGCAAAGGCAACTGACTTTACCCAACCAGTATGTCCCCGTAAGATGTTGTAGCATTGACAAGTGGTGCTATCCCACAGCCTTACAAGTCGATCGTAACTGCCACTTGCCAAGATATTACCTTGAGGACTAAAAGCAACAGTTCTGACTCGATTAGGATGTCCTTGCAAAGTTTCGTAGCATCTCCCATCCGCGACATCCCAAAGTTTTACAGTTTGGTCATTGCTGCTGCTAATTACGGTCTGACCGCTAGGAGCAAAGGCAACAGACCATACCCCATTATTGTATCCCTGCAAGTTTCTTAAGGCTTGACCAGTGCTAACATCCCAAAACCTCACAGTTTGGTCATCACTACCACTGACTAAAGTTTGACCATCTGGACTGAAAACAACAGACCAGATAGAACTTGTGTGTCCGTGCAATGTTTTAACGCATTCTCCTGTGCGGCAATTCCATAGCTTCACAGTTTGGTCATCACTGCCGCTAGCCATAATATTACCATTAGAAGCAAAGGCGACTGACCTAACTGTGTCACTATGTCCTTGGAAAGTTCTCAGGCACTTTCCATCGGAGATACTCCAGAGTTTCACAGTTTGGTCATCACTACCACTAACCAAGGTCTTACCTTTAGGATTGAAAGCAACTGAGAAAACCGAGCTGGTATGTCCGTGTAATGTTTTAACGCATTCTCCTGTGCGGAAATTCCATAGCTTTACGGTTTTATCGCTACTACCACTGGCGAGAATATTACCTTTAGGACTAAAAACTACAGACAATATTATATCAGTATGCTCTTGCAATATTTTGTAACATTTATTGTCTGAAATATTCCATAAACGTACTGCCCAATCGTCGCTGCCAGAAGCTAGAATTTCACCTTGAGGACTAAAGGCAATACTTCGTACCCGATCGGGATGTCCTGTTAAAGTTTTCAAACATTCACCTGTGTTGACATCCCACAATTTCACATTCTGGTCAATACCTCCACTGCAAAGAGTGCTACCATTTGGACTGAAGGCGATCGCTCGAACCCAATCAATGTGTCCTAGACAAGTCAAAAGTGGTTCGCCCTCAGCAAAGTCTCGCCACAAGCAAATTTTGCCATTTGCATCACTCGCTGCTAAAATTTCACCGTTGGGGCTAAATGCAACCGCAGAAATTTTACTGAAATTTTTAGTAAAAACCGATTTAGATAAATTAGCGTTTTTGAAATTGACTTCTGGTAAATTTACACCCCGCATATCTACTTGCCAAACGCTGAGGTTAGAAAAATCATAACCTCTGAAATCTGCCTTTAATTGACGAAGTAAGTTGAGAATATTCCCGCTTGCATACCCAGGTTCAAGTGGAAAGTCTCTTTGCAACTTAACTAAAATTTCATTTAAATGATTTTCTACTTTTCTTGAGGTTTTAAAAATAGTCAAAAGTCGATCTATAACTGGTTTAATAATTAAGCGGACTTGAGTTTCTCTAATGAAATCCTTGGATTGAGCTTTACTCAAAGCATAATACTTAAGAAAGACAATATTCTGAGTTACAATTTCTTGATAAGTTTGCTGAATTAATTTGCTAGTCACATATTCCATCACTACAGAGTGTAATGTGAAGAGTAAACCACTCTTTTCATTTAGCGATGGCTGAAATTTATCAATGAGACTTCTCCCGATCGAAGACTCTACAGCTTCTAATAACTTGTGTGGTATTGCTAATGAAGCTAAATCTTCTTGCAAATTGCTCAGTAGAATGGACTCACGATTAATTGCCAGCCAGTACATCACCACACGCTCTAAATCAGATAAACGCTCAAACTGCTGCTCTAAAACAGTGCAGAGATCGCCAAAAATAGCTGTTTTTTGGCTCAAAAATTCACTAATATCACCATTGAAGACATCTTGAATAGTCGTTGCAACTATCTTCAAAGCCAATGGATTACCAGAATAAAGCTCAATCAGTGCTTTTTCTTGAGACTCTGGGCCAGATAGCTTTTTGAGGCGAAAAATTTTTTTTCCTTCTTCCTCTTTCAAACCCCTTAGTTGTAACGAACGAATAGGTAGTGCTTGTCCTTCGTCTGCTGCCACGTCTTTGGGTTTTTCGCGTGAAGTCAGCAGCAAGGAACTTTGATGCATGACTTGCCCCAATCGTTTGATTAATAAACCGTAATCCTCATAGCCTTGTCGATAACATCCAGCATAAGCACCTGTTTGCAAAATAGTCTCTACATTATCTA
>JAVRCJ020000017.1:0-194929 GCA_034530875.2 Nostoc sp. DedSLP01 | reverse complement strand
CAAGTGCTGTATTGAGTTAAATTACTGAAACCCTTATTGAATAAGTACTTTACTTGAGTTTACAAATTAGCTCTTAGACAAACACAAGTGTTTGAGTGGTAATGTTTGCCAAATCAACTTTTCGGTGATTTTAAATAGTATTTTTATTGATGCTGCGTTGTAATAAAGGCCATATTTATAAGACAATACGGTTCAGATCAGCCTGTTTTTTCTTTCCCTATTCCCCATTCCCTGTTCCCTATTCCCTTGCCTTCACAGAGGATCTTTCTTAACTGAACCATATTGATTTATAGGACACAGAACATTCAGCTTTATCAGTTCGATAGTGCTGAGTAAAATGTGCCCAACAGCAGAGTAATTCAAAATATGACGCAAACTTTGAGAAAATCCCCTTCCTTTAGGGAAGGGGAATAATGAAAGCACTAATTTTAAGCCTTTTAGCAAACTCTATCTTATTCCTCATCAGTATCTACCAATTATTATCATCTGTATCTTTGTTGTAAGGCTCACCTGTAAAAGGTTGTACGCCAATATTAGGATAAGCATCATCATTAGGCCCAAAAATCCGCATTGCAGCTTCAGAAATAAACCGGGTTACATTAGCAAGCATTTGGGAAATATTGGAAACTGTCATAATTAATAGACTCCTAATTTTCGAGCTGCCTGTATTCTGATACCTATACTTTAATTCTGATTTGATTTACTAGCCACAGCTCTCAATATATTGAGAATGTATGCAATGTTTATTCAGATAAGTTTGCAATACTTTAGCTTTAAAAAAAGTCAAAATTTTTCCTTAATTCTAATCGTAACATAGGGATTTCTTTTTGGGGAAAGGGCAAAGGGCAAGGGGGAAAGGGGGTTAATGCACAATATTAATAGCTATTACTATTAAAAAATATTAAATACTTTGTAAAGAGAGTATTAATATGCCTCTAGGATGACCGATTTGCAGTCATCTGTGGAGTAATTTGGCTAGTAGTTGACAATATTTATGGTAAATATTACCATAAATGAAAGAAGCATTCTTATAAGGAAGCTCTGGCATGACAACTTTCCTTGATTTGGACTACGTACATAAACAGCAAAGCCAGCAGTATGAGGAACTAAACCTGTGTGCGGATGACTACAGCTTGCTGACTGACCTTTATCAATTGACGATGGCGGCTTGTTACACAGGCGAAGGTATAGAACAACGGCGGGCAAGCTTTGAGTTGTCTGTCAGACGCTTACCTCCTAATTTTGGTTATTTAATTGCAATGGGCTTGACGCAGGCGTTGGAATATTTGACAAAATTACGGTTTAGTCCAGCGCAAATTGCAGCATTACAGGCGACGGGAATTTTTGCTGGGGCAAGCGATCGCTTTTGGTCTTTATTATCAGAAGGCAGGTTTACCGGCGATGTTTGGGCAGTACCAGAAGGTACGGCTGTGTTTGCCAATCAGCCACTCTTACGGGTGGAAGCACCGCTTTGGCAAGCACAACTGGTAGAAACTTATCTTTTAAATACGATTAATTACCAGACCTTGATTGCCACCAAAGCAGCAAGGTTGCGGGATGTCGCTGGAGAGTCAGCAACACTTTTAGAATTTGGCACAAGACGCGCCTTTAGTCCCCAAGGGTCTTTGTGGGCGGCGCGGGCGGCGTTGGCGGGTGGATTGGATTCCACTTCCAATGTGTTAGCAGCACTACAACTGGGAACAAAACCAAGTGGTACGATGGCACACGCCCTGGTAATGGCGCTGTCAGCAATAGAAGGCACCGAAGAACAAGCTTTTAGTGCATTTCATAAATATTTTCCGGGCGCGCCATTGTTGATTGACACTTACGATACCATTGCTGCTGCCCAAGGTTTAGCGGCAAAAGTCAATGCTGGGGAAATGCAATTAACTGGCGTGAGATTGGACTCAGGAGATTTAGCTAGCTTATCCCAACAGGTGCGATCGCTACTTCCCGGCGTGCCAATTTTTGCTAGTGGCGACTTGGATGAATACGAAATTGCCAGACTCAAAGCTGCTGGGGCAGAAATTGATGGTTACGGACTGGGAACGCGATTAGTTACAGGTTCCCCCGTAAATGGAGTTTACAAACTTGTAGACATTGATGGCATTCCAGTCATGAAGCAGTCGAGTGGCAAGATAACTTATCCAGGGCGCAAGCAAATCTTTCGCTCGTCGATAGGAGGTAAGCTAAAAGCAGACAGGTTGGGACTTTTAGGTGAAAGTTTCTTGGAAGAACAACCATTATTGCAGTTGGTAATGCAAGAGGGTAAACAGTTGCAACCTTCAGAAACTTTAGAAACAATTCGTCAGCGTACTGCTGCCTCGGTTGCTAGTTTGCCAGAACAGACACGCCGTTTGCATAGTCCTGTCGCCGTAGAAGTAGAAATTTCGTCAGCCCTGCAACAGTTAACTCAGCAAACTAGCCAAGCCCAGAAAACACACAGATAAAACTATTCTTCGGGGGTTGCTGATTGAGAATATGAATTTAGTTCACGCAGAGTCGCAGAGTCGCAGAGAGTAAGAGTTGAGAAGAGTTGATTTTTGGATTTCATATTCAAATTCAGCAATGCCATTCTTCGAGTCTGTCTTAATTACGAATTACGAATTACGAATTACCATGAGAATTGCTTTGTTTGGCACAAGTGCCGATCCGCCAACTGCTGGACATCAAGAAATTTTGAGATGGTTGTCTCAAAGTTACGATCGCGTTGCAGTTTGGGCGGCAGATAATCCATTTAAGTCCCATCAAACACCATTAGAACATCGGGCGGCAATGCTGCAATTATTGATTGCCGATATCGATGCACCGCGACAAAATATTGCTTTAGAACAAGAATTAAGTAGTTTCAGAACGCTGGAAACAGTTGAAAAAGCCAAATTACGTTGGGGCGAGAACGTTGAATTAACTTTAGTAATTGGTTCGGATTTAGTTACTCAGCTACCGCGTTGGTATCGGATTGAAGATTTGTTACAACAAGTGCAACTATTGGTTGTGCCGCGACCGGGATATGCGATAGATGAGGCTAGTTTAGAGGTAGTGCAAAAATTGGGAGGCAAGATAGCGATCGCTAGTCTAACAGGTTTAGATATTTCCTCAACAGCCTACCGCGAATATGGAGATTCTCAAGCCCTAACTCCCCCTGTAGTTGCTTATATTAATCGAGAGCATTTATACAAATGCCAGGACGCCAGCAAAAAAAGATTCCAACTCCGTTAAACCAACAACCTTTGGCCGATTTCAAGGTTGGTGTTGATAATGTAATTTTTTCTGTAGATACTGCACAAAATCGGCTGTTAGTTCTGTTAGTAATGCGACAGCAAGAACCATTTTTAAATCATTGGAGTCTTCCCGGTACTTTAGTGCGTCCAGGAGAGTCTTTAGAAGATGCTGCCTATCGCATAATGGCAGAGAAAATTAAAGTCAATAACCTCTATTTGGAACAGCTTTATACCTTTGGCGGCCCGAATCGCGACCCACGGGAAGCAAGTGATAGCTATGGTGTGCGTTATCTATCTGTTAGTTATTTTGCTCTAGTGCGATTTGAAGAAGCCGAATTAATTGCCGATGGCGTCACCGGAATAGCTTGGTATCCCATTAAACAAATCCCACAATTAGCTTTCGACCATAATGAAATTTTGACTTACGGTCATAGGCGTTTGCGAAATAAATTGGAGTATAGCCCAGTAGCTTTTGAAGTTTTACCAGAAATGTTTACTTTAAATGATTTATATCAGCTATACACCACAGTTTTAGGCGAAAACTTTTCTGATTATTCTAATTTTCGGGCGCGTTTGCTCAAATTAGGTTTCTTATCCGATACCGGAATCAAAGTCTCACGCGGTGCTGGACGTCCGGCTAGTTTATATAAGTTTGATGCTGAAGCCTTTGCCCCGTTAAAAGATAAACCTTTGGTTTTTATTTAATTCAGGTAAATGGAGAAAAATAATCAATATCCAATGCCTAATGACTAATGACCAATAACTAATGACTAAATAACTAATATGAAAATTGCGATCGCTCAACTTAATCCGACTATTGGTGATTTACTAGGGAATGCCCAAAAAATCCTAGAAACGGCACAACGCGCTGCATCTGGCGGTGCGCGTTTGTTACTTACGCCTGAACTTTCTTTGTGCGGCTATCCCCCAAGAGATTTATTACTCAATCCTAGTTTTGTCGAAGCTATGAATATAACTTTACAAAACTTAGCTAAGGATTTACCAGCAAATTTAGCTGTATTAGTAGGAACCGTTGAACAAAATCTCGAAGCACAGATTACTGGCGGTAAAAGTTTATATAACAGCATCGCTTTGTTAGAAAACGGCGAAGTCAAGCAAATTTTTCACAAACGACTTTTACCGACTTACGATGTATTTGACGAACATCGTTATTTTGAACCAGGCTTACAAGCTAATTATTTCACCTTAGATAATATCGATATTGGCGTTACTATTTGCGAAGATTTATGGAACGATGAAGAATTTTGGGGCAAGCGTACTTATGCAGTAAATCCCATTGCCGATCTAGCAATTATCGGTGTAGATTTCATCGTGAATTTGTCAGCTTCTCCTTACACTGCGGGCAAGCAACAGTTTCGAGAACAAATGCTCAAATATAGCGCAGTGCGTTTTCAACAACCAATTATTTATGCTAACCAAGTTGGAGGAAATGACGATTTAATTTTTGATGGTCGTAGTTTTGCTTTAAATCGCCAAGGTGAAATTATTTGTCGCGCTTCTGGTTTTGAAAGTGATTTGTTGGCAATTGAATTTGACGAAGCGCAGCGAGATTTTCAATTAAGTTCTTTGGCAGCTGTCTATGAATCAGAAGATGAAGAAATCTGGCAGGCTTTGGTTTTAGGAGTCAAAGATTATGCCCGTAAATGTCGCTTTTCTAAAGTAGTTTTGGGCTTAAGTGGTGGGATTGATTCAGCATTAGTAGCAGCGATTGCCACTGCTGCCCTTGGTAAAGAAAATGTGCTAGGCGTTCTCATGCCTTCGCCTTATAGTTCGGAACATTCTATTAGCGATGCTTTAGCATTAGCGGAAAATTTAGGAATTAAAACTGATATTTTACCAATTGAACAGTTAATGCAAGGCTTCGATCGCACCTTAGCTGAATTATTTGCAGGTACAGAATTTGGATTAGCAGAAGAGAATATCCAATCCCGGATTCGCGGTAATTTATTAATGGCGATCGCTAATAAATTTGGTTATCTTCTGTTATCTACTGGTAACAAGTCAGAAATGGCAGTTGGTTACTGCACACTCTACGGCGATATGAATGGCGGCTTGGCAGTAATCGCAGATGTTCCCAAAACCCGCGTTTATTCACTTTGCCGTTGGTTAAATCGCAACAACGAAATCATCCCCCAAAACGTCTTGACCAAAGCACCAAGCGCCGAACTCAAACCCGGTCAAGTAGACCAAGACTCTCTACCGCCCTACGAAATTTTAGACGATATCTTGCAACGCCTGATTCACGATCGCCAATCAGCAGCCCAAATTGTCGCCGTCGGTCACGATGCCGTAATTGTCAACCGAGTCATTCAAATGGTGGCGCGTGCTGAATTTAAACGCCGCCAAGCACCCCCCGGCTTAAAAATCACCGACCGCGCCTTTGGAACTGGTTGGCGAATGCCAATTGCCAGTAACTGGGTTGCTGTGAAAAATGCGTACCAGACTCAAGCTACACCTTTACCTACGTTAATTGCTGGGACAGACAAGATATAGCAGAAGGCAGAAGGTAAAGTTCAAGTCTGTCCCTCTTCGATTCAGGGAGGGGCAGTATAGAACTTAAACAAATGGCTTTTTATCCCTTGCGATCGTAACACCTGACTTTGATTAGTGCTGGGTACTTTTTTGCTTTCAGAATTTTTTGAATAGGGTTTAGAGGCTTACCGATTTCATATTCAGTAAAGTTGGGAAATTCAGCTATTTCTGCCTCATTTTTCCGATGATATATTAGACAGCTACCTAAGCTAGGGATAGGGTGTTCAATCTGTTTAAATGGGATTTGGTTGGGGTTTTTAACCAGGTATGAATAAAACTTCAAATGTATATAGTTTAGTGCCGAAGCTTGATTCATGAAGATAACTTCTTTAGGATTTTTCTCTACAGCAGCTTGGAGAGACTCTTTAAAATTAAAGCTGTCCATAGCTTTCGCGCTTTGAGGTGGGTAGAATATGAAGTAATTAAACTGATAGCCAATTATTTCAAATATCAAAAATATGAGTATGCAGGTAATTATACCTTGCTTTCGATAATAATCTTTTATTGTGTGAATAAATTCTAAACCATAGCAAGATATTAATAAGATGTAATAGCTCATCAATAAACTTCTCAATGCGTGAGGAGAAATTCCTGAAGTTAATGCAGCACCGACAGGTGAAAAAAATAAGTTAATTAAAAGGAAGATATTAAATTTATTAAGAATGAGCTTTTTTCTAGTCAAAATATTTATTAAACCTAGCAGAAATAGAAACCAAGTTATACTAAAAACAACCCCTCCATAGCCAGTTGCATGTCGTAAATTTGTATCTCCATTTCTGAGCAAGAAGTCTGGCGACCAATACTTAATATAATTGTAAATAAATATGAGTAATTTATTAAATATAGGTATAGATTCATAAATATAAGAAATTTTACTAAATCTTGCTGTTAAGCCACCCGGGTCATTAACTGAAAATAAGATATATGGAATCAAACAAAAAAGGAATGTTGATGCGATACCTATTAGCTTCTTGATGTTATTTCGCTCGTAGTAGATAATCCATAATGAAATCAGCATCAAGAATGACAAGATACGAGCAGTAGGATATGTATATACAGAAATACCCAAAGCTAAACCGCAAAGCAACACCTTAAAGTAATTCAACTTGACTTCTTTGCTTTCGTGAAATATCATCCATACGAAAAGTGCAGTTGCAGAAGTAGCAGCCAATTGAGAAATTACTTCAAAACCAATCCTAGATACTGTGAAAAAGTGTGGTATAAATCCAAAAGATAAAAGGCCATAGAGGGAAACTATTTTGCTTCCTTGAAATATTTTATCAATCAGAATCAGCGTCAAAATTAAAGACAGAATGTAAAAACAAAAGCTCGTAAATCTGAGGTTGAATTCTGATACTCCAAAAAACTTTAATATTAAAGCAGCAGCATATATATAAATAGGAGCTTTATAATCATTAAAGCTTCTAAAGTATGTGGGTAAGTAGATGCCGTGTTCATCATGTCCGGTTTGAGCAATTAGAGCAGCATTGTAACCAATAGCAGATTCGTCAAGAAAAAAACCAGTTGGTATGGTATCTAATTGATAGAGATGAGCAATTAAAACGGCTATAAATACTAATACAAATACAAAATTGTAGCTTCTGTTTTCATATACTATAGAAATAAAAAAATTCTTAGCCTTCTCCCAATTCATATTCAACATCCTCATTACAAGTGGATAAAAGATAGAAGAGAAGATGCGGCTGCCAATAAGTCTGAGAAATTGTTAACAATATAAAGTTGTTGAGTAAGCTATATTTGTTGATTAAAAATAGTTTTGCTTTGGTAGCTTCCTAACCATTGTTTGTATATTTTAAATTTGGGAATTTAATTTTCGATCTAAAATCCCAAATTTAAAATACTTTGAGATATCCGAGAGAATTTTTCTAACTTTGTTCTTGGGGAATTTGCGCTATCTGTGCCGTCAACTTCTCTTTATCTTGCCGACGTTTTTTGGCATAAAGTTGAATAGTCACTGCCATCAAAATAATCATGCCAAAAATACCCCAGGCGGTGATATCTGTTGGGAGATTATTTTTAAATATAGCCAATAGAACGATCGCTACCAACATCACTGTCGGTGCTTCATTTAACGCACGTAACTGCTGACCACTCCAACCACATTGGTCTGCTGCTAGTTTCTTCATCAGACGAGCGCAATAATGATGATAGCCAATTAAAAGCGCCACAAATAACAGTTTTATATGCAACCAACCCTCTTTTAACACTTCGGGTTCGGTGCTGATTAAACCGATCGCCATTGCGATCGTCACAAACATCCCCGGATTTGTGATGATATGGTAGAGGCGCTTTTCCATAATTTGATACTGATTTTTCAGTATGGTTCGCGCTGGTTCGGGTTCTTCGTTAGCTTCAACGTGATAAATGAAAAGACGTACTAGGTAGAATAAACCCGCAAACCAAACTACAAATCCGATAATATGAAATGCTTTAAACCATGAATAAGCCATGAATTCTAATCCCCTTTACTTGTGCTTGTGAGGCATTTTTAGCGGTCAGAATTCAGAATTCAGAATTCAGAATACTCCACCAGTGAAAGGATCGAGTTTTAACAAAAAAGAATATTTGAATTTTGCCACTCAGTTTTATATTTCATGGACTACAATTAATGGCCACTTTAAATCCTCCACGAATTGATGCTGAATTCTAATTCCTAAATTCTGAGTTCTGAATTCTCAATTCTGACTCCTTTTTATATTATCGATTTTTGCCAGAACTACATTGTCAATGAGTATCTTTACGACGCAGAAACGGTAAAAGGTCTTCTAAAATAGTCTCATGATAATGTTCTTGAGGGTAATGCCCGACGTTATTAAGTTTTATTAATTCCGCGCTGGATATTGAATTGGCAAAATTTTCTGCCATGTCTACAGATAACCAAGGGTCAATCATACCCCATTGAATAAGAATTGGCTGTTGCCATTGTTTAAACCCAGATTCGATTTCTGTCATTGCTGAGTCAAGTTGTAAATTGCGGATACTTGCTAACAGGCTTCGACCAGATGCAGAAGCTGTTAAAAATGGTTTTCGATAAACATCTAAATCGCGGTCTTCAATGCGATAACGGGCACCACCTTCTAGTGTCCGGTCAACTAAAAGTGGGTCTTGGGTCATAACTTCACCAGCCAAAGGTAAACCCATTTGTTTAATTTTCCAAGGTAATTTGGCACTAGTTGAAATTGGTGTATTTAAGATAGCTAAATTGGCAATTTGTTCTGGGTGGCGTAAAGCATATTGCAGTCCTACAGAACCTAAAAAGCCTTGTACAACTAAAGAAAAATGTTCGAGTTCTAGTGCTTTTATAAATTCTTCTAAAGCTGTGATAAAAGCATCAGGAGTGTAAGCAAAATCTCGTTTTTCTGGTTTTGCAGAAAAGCCGTAACCAATCCAATCTGGGGCGATCGCTCTTGTACCCTGGTTTGCTAAAGCAGGTATAATATTACGCCAGCTATAACTTTGTGAAACTAAGCCGTGTAGCAACACTACGGGCACTAAGTCACTTCTACCAATTGGTGTAGATTCCCGATAAAACCATTCCAGTGAATTTACAGTTATTTTATGTTCTGTTATTGACACGCTATTTTCCTATGGTTTGGAATTTAAAAGCCTCACGCAGAGGCGCAAAGATGAAAATGTGTTTTTTATAAAAGAGGCTGGGGTAGAATAACTTTTAACTCCTCACTGCTCACTCCTAACTCCCCACCCCTAACTCCCCACTCCCTGAGGAATAATCATCTCACGAATTGCATAAGCTGTGGCGGGTGCTAGTAAAACGCCGTTGCGATAGTGTCCGGTAGCCAGCAGGACGTTACTAAAGCCTGGTAACTTACCAATGACAGGGGCGGGGCGTCCTTCAGGACGGGGGCGTAAACCCGACCAAGTGCGGAGAATGCTTGCTGTGGCTAGTTCTGGGCAAAATGCGATCGCTTGTTCTCTCACAGATTCCAACAGTTGTTGATTGGGCGGTATTTCATCGCCATTGGTGGGAAATTCCACTGTTGCACCCAGCCAATAATCTCCACCACCCAC
Organism: Nostoc sp. DedSLP01; assembly: GCA_034530875.2. Classification (GTDB taxonomy): domain Bacteria; phylum Cyanobacteriota; class Cyanobacteriia; order Cyanobacteriales; family Nostocaceae; genus Nostoc. The sequence goes on along the minus strand of JAVRCJ020000017.1, from coordinate 185,105 downwards.
AGGAACAATATGGACATCGTTACCTGTAATCGCTGGTTGAAAGTCGGGATTGCCTAATGGATGCCCCACACGTACTTGCAAGGCTTGCCCTAAAACGGGGCGGATATCAATCGGCTGGTTTAATTTTGCTGTCAGCGGTGTTGAACCTAAGCCTGCTGCGACTACAAACCAATCAGCTGCTATTTCTCCTTCTGTAGTCTCAAGGCGATGGCAAATTTTGGTTGCATCAGATGTTGAGATGTGACTATCCAAAACAGCCACGCCAAATTTGAAAGTCACACCATTATGTTGAGCAGCCTCAACTAAAGCTAATGTCAAGGCAGTTGGATCGAGTTGACGGTCTTGAGGAGAATAAACAGCGCCAGTAATTTTTTCGCAATCTATCTGAGGGCAGATATTTTTGAGTTTAGCAGTATCCCAAATTTCTAACTGCCAGCCTTGAGAGTGGCGAGTTTCTGCTAACTTTTCCCATGCAGAAATTTCCTCAGTGGGATCTGACAACAGCATGAGAATACCTTGGCGATTAAAAGGGATTGTGCGATTTGTTAAAGCTTCTAATTCTGGAATCAAAGTTTCATAGCGTTGGATGCTAGTTTGGCGCATTTGCCAAGCCTTGCCCTTGATTTTCTGGCTGATTGCGCCCATTAAAACACCAAGTGCAGCACCCGTAGAAGCTTGCGCTGGTGGTTGTCGGTCAAAAACTGTAATTTTTAGCCCTTTGACTTGATTGAGTTCGTAAGCGATCGCAGCCCCAACCACACCACAACCGATAATGACTACATTCATAACTTTTGTTTGAAGTTAGAAGTGAGAAGTTAGAAGTTAGAAATTAAAAATTGAAAACTTTTAACTCTTAACTCCTAACTCTTAACTCCTAACTCTCTCCTGCCTCAGGAAGCAACTGGAGGAATTTGTCAATGTCTTCAAAAGCAGCGCGGGAGTTACTTGCAGCAAGCTCACCGTTACTAGAGGAAGCACCTTGATTAACTTTAACCAGGTGGTTAAACAAATCTCTCGTTATTTGACGTGCTTTAGGTTGGTCTTTGGGTAGAAGGTGGGGAGTGACATAAGTCAAGTTCAACCTTGCTTCTGTTACCGGGCCATGTATAAAGTTGCTGACGTTTATCCAATCTTTTCTTTGGATTAGTTTCTGCACTTCTTCAGAACGAGCGCGTACAGCTTTAATTTCTGGAACGTATTCCTGAATTTTCGCAATTTGCTCTGCTGTATACGTTGGAGGTGCCACGGCGACACCAGGCCCGCCACAACTAATAAGAAATGTGGCCAATAATACCAAAATCAGTGAAAAAATCGAGCGTTGACGCACCATACACCGAACTAATTTACTTTTTGATTGCCGATTAACAGTGTAATTTTAGATCGCTAGGGCACTTTATAATTCTTGTCAGCCAAGGATTTTGCAGAAAATCTCAAATATATTCTCCCAAGGGCAGAGTTTCTTCTGCTTTTGAGATTTTTTAAGTACAATTACTTAATAAGTGCCGCTAGGATAAGCCCTTTTCCTTCTGCCCCCCTGCTCCCCTGCTCTCCTGCCCCCCTGGCTTCTGCCTCCTGCCTTCTACTTATTGTTAAGAAAGCCTGATGTCAAAGTTGCTAAATTTCAAAGGTCTTGATAAGCTGAAACACCAATAGTATAAGCCTTCTGGCGGTTTTTTTGTCTTCACCTTTCCCCAGACGCCGACGCAATATAGGAGTGTTTTTTAGTGAACGCATCTGAACAGGCAACTAACTTGGAATTCGCCAGCAAGATTGCTACAGTGGTTAACTTGTTCAAATTCGAGTTCCCTGATGCCAAGTCCGATCTCAAACCCTGGAAAAACGATCCAGAAACCAGGGAGTTAGTCGATCCCGATTCTATAGATATTGGCTTTCACTTTCCTGGTATTAGCAAATCTTGGCGAAGTCGCAGTGTCTTAATCCAAATCCGATTTTATCAAGATCCCGTCAATAATTTACGCCGAGCGATCGGTGTGGAGGTAGCAGGATTCGATCATCGTGGTGAGGCGTGGCGACTCTCTACAGTAGAAAATTGGAGTTTTGTCGGCGCATCTTTGCCTTCTGGTGAAATTGGGAATAAACTCAAACAGATTTGCCGACAAATTTTAGAAGTCTTTAATAACTGGAGTCTAGACTAAGTAAAAGGCAGGAGGCAGAAGGCAGAAGGCAGGGGGCAGTCCCGATGAAACAAGTTTCACCGCCATGCATGAAAAAGGAATATCCCCTACACCCCACACCCCACACCCTACACCCTTTTTCAAGTCAGGGGGCAGGAGGTAAAACCCTCAACAGTAAAAGGTTTTACTGGTTTGGATTTTACATTCAATTATGTCTGCTTACTTAGTAGTTCGCCAAGAGAAGTTGGCGGGGTAAAGTAAAGCATTAAGCTCGATCCTTTTGAGCCTTTCCCGTTTTTCCAAATCTTACTGAGCAGTTGGAATTTGCTACAGCCTGCGCGTAATACTGAAACGCGAAGGCGGAAGCTCTTACAGGGAAGACAGAAGCAGTTATTGCTTCAGCAACCTAACCCTCCAACTACCATCCAAAATAAACGTCTTAAAATTAACAGCGATCGCCCTTCATTTTTAAAATAGCAAAAGGCGATCGCTTTGATGTGTGCGTTAATGAGGAATGTTTGCTTTCTTCTTTGCCCCTTACCCTTTTCCCCACTTCTGTAACAAGCCTACTAACCCGAAGGTGTTGCAGCGTGAATTAAGTCTGGACTACCCTCAGCAGGAGGATGTTCAATACTTTGAGCTAATGTTGGGCGTCGATGGCGATCGGGAGTTTGTATCTGTACGGGTTTACCAACCTTAATTGATTCGTAAAACGCTTGAATGATACTTACATCAATTAATCCTTCAATGCCAGATGGTTCTGGGTCTTTATTTTCAAGAATACAATCAGAAAAGTAAGTAAATTCAGCTGCTAATTGATCGCGATCTTCAAAAGTACGTTCTTGAGTTTCACCATTGATTGTTAAGTAATGCTTGATTTCTCCTTGCCAAGGATAAGCAGGTTGCACTCGCAAATCACCTTTAGTCCCGACAATTTGATAAGTTGAAACGCTTGCTGCTCCAAAGCTACAAGTAAATGTCGCCAATCGCTCATTGGGGAAACGTAAGATAACGCTAGTCATTTCTTCGACTTCACTGAAACGTTGTTCTCCCTTATTAGCAGCTACAGCAAATACTTCAATTGGTTCATCTTGAAATAGATAACGTGCGGCATTAATGCAGTAAATGCCGATGTCATACAGCGTCCCCCCACCCGTTATATTCCGTACACGAATATTGCCCTCTTCCACTTGTTGAGTAAAAACAGAGTTGAAAATACGTGGTTCGCCAATTTGCTGAGAACGGACAATTTCCACCGCTTGTAAATTTGCTTCTTCTAAATGTAAGCGGTAAGCAATCATCAGTTTTACGCCGTTATCATTGGCAGCTTTAATCATTTCCTCGCATTCTTGTTCTGTAACAGCCATAGGCTTTTCACACAACACATGAATTCCTTGATTAGCAGCCCGTACAGTATATTCTCTGTGTAAATGATTGGGCAACGCAATATAAACTGCATCAACCTCACCGCTTGTCAGACACTCTTCATATTCATCGCATGAATAAGTACGGTTTATACCGTATTTTTTGCCCAGTTCTTCTCTTTTAGTGGGGTCATCAGAAACCAGTGCAACTAATTCTGAATTTTCTGTATGAGCAAAGGAAGGTAAGGCAGCATCTTGGGCAAACCAACCTAAACCAACAACAGCATAACGAATTTTCTGTTTACCATTTGTAGTTGTCATTTTGATACCTGTCGCTAAAGAATAGCCTGCGAATTTTAATGTACTAATTACAGCAAATTTGGGGTTAGCTGTTTAGAAACAAACATCCAATTAACTTTTTATTACCCCCCTTATAAAGCTATGCCTTATAAAGGGGGGAAACAAGAAAATCCGGTTCCCTCCCCTTTATAAGGGGAGGGTTAGGGAGGGGTAAAAAATGTTTGATACATCAGTTATGACTTTTCAAACAACCTCTGAGACACCACTAAAATTTAGATTTAGTGGTGTTTATTAATAGAAGCTTTGAATTACCAAAAACTGATTTAACTTCTGAACTGACATTATCTTGTTAGCGCAGCTTCAATCTCTGGTTCTAATTGAGCTTTAGCTTTCTGAAATTCTTGGCCTAATTCAACGAGATATTGCTCATCTATAGACTCACGGACAGCATTAAAAATTTCGCTTTCTTCTTCTTCTACATGATGCTCAACTGCTTCCTTCAATTCGCTGATTTTTTCTTTGAATTCAGGGTCGCTAGGTTGCAGAGCCTTAATTTCTTCTAACAGTAATGAAACATCTTCGTGTTCTTCTTCAGCTTCTTCAATATATTCTTCAGTTTCTTCGTATTCTCGCAAAGCTGGATAGAACACTAATTCTTCTGTTCTAGCATGTAAGTTCAATGCTTTATAAAGTTGATTGAACGTTTCTTGTAATTTGCTTCCCTTAGCTTTTTGAGCTTGTGCAAACAATTGCTCAACTTGACGATGCTCTGCTTCAATTAATGAGAGAATATCTGTTGCTTTACTTTTAGCCATTTTGTCCCCTCAGTAATAATCGATTTATCGGGATGAGAATTTAGAGCTTAATTGATATATCTCGTACATTCTCAATAATTTTGTAAATTAAAACCTCATTCTTTGAGTAAGCTTTAGTTTAGACTTAAGGAATATTTCTGCTATTGCACGGTGACTGAAATTCATAACCTTGGTATGACGGATGATTAGCATATAGCATTAGCAGCCATAACTCTAGTAGGAGTTTAATAAGTGTATGGTGATACAAGTACAATCAGCAACTCAGACTTTATACGACGAAGATTATTACCTGTGGCTGAGAACGACTATCAATCAACTTCGCGCTGGACAGTTTTCTGCTGTGGATTTAGATAATTTGTTGGAAGAATTAGAAAGTATGGGTAGAAGCGAAAAGCGAGGGATAAAAAGTTTGTTAATTCGACTTTTGGAACATCTGTTTAAGCTTACATACTGGGATAAAGAACGGGAGCGAAACGAAGGGCATTGGAAAGGGGAAATCAGAACATTTCGTAGAGAAATTAAAGAGCGACTCAAAGATAGTCCTAGTCTTAAGCCTTACATTTTAGAAATATTTGATGAATGTTATCAAGACGCAAGAACAGAAGCAAGCGATCGCTCTCAACTTACCATTGACATGTTCCCCTTAACACCCATTGGTTCTTTAGAACAAATTTTAGATGAAAACTGGTTTCCTGAGTAATGTTATTTAGCAAATATCACAGTCAGAAACAAGATCCCCGATTTCTTTGAGAAGTCGGGGATCTGAGCAATCAAGGATAAATACCAACATTCACTACCAAAGGCGATTAAAATAAATACGCAACTTGGGCTTCCATAGGAGTTATCCAGCCGTGCAGCCGGACTTAATAGGCTTGGAAATTAGCAAGGGGGAACTCAGACGCTTGACTGGGTTCGACCCAGAAGACGTTTTTCGCCCCTCTGTTATGCGAGATCGCAAGAAGCGATTGGGGTTTTTAATCAATGAAATGCTAGTAACGCTGGCACTAACGCCAATTATCGTTGGCTTTATTTATGCGTTTATTATTCTGCCAACAATTGGGTCTTCAATTAAATTCGGAATTCTCTTACTAATTTTAGTCCCCATCCCCATATTAGTTGGGCGAATGCTCTGGCGACAGTTGACCTTTCCTGAAGGACTGACAACACTTTTAGATGAAGTTGATAAATATCACGACCTGATTAATGCCATAGATATCAACGACCAATTGGCAGCATCAGGAAACATACAAAGCAGTATCCACGACCGAGATCGAGTTACCGCAGCGCTGCAACTAATTCGAGAAGATTTAGTCCGCGCTCTGAAAACGGAACGGATTTTGCGAGATAATAAAAGCTTGCTTGCTAACAACCAAGAGTTATTTGTCAATAATTTAGCCAGTCTCCAAGCTTTACAAGTAAGCGATCGCGCAGGAGAATACGCTCAACTTTTAAATCAATCTTTGCAGATTGCGATCGATGTGCAAGCAGAAATCAGAAAATTGCACAAAAGCTGAGTTTTTCCTAACTGATGTATTTGCCAACAAACAATTGTCTGATGATACGAGCCTGGCGATCGCTCCGTAAAATCAATCCAAAATCCAAAATCTAAAATCCAAAATCGTCTAAATGAGCAACAAACCTAAAATAATTGTCTTGGATGACGATCCCACAGGTTCTCAAACAGTCCACAGCTGCTTGCTGCTAATGCACTGGGATGTGGATACTCTACGCAGTGGGTTGCAGGATGATTCGCCGATTTTCTTTGTGCTGACTAATACTAGAGCCTTAACGCCAGAGTCAGCTGCATCGGTCACCAAAGAAGTTTGCCAAAATCTGAAAGTTGCTTTGCAGGCTGAAGGAATAGAGGATTTTCTAATTGTCAGTCGTTCTGATTCTACTTTGCGCGGACATTATCCCATTGAAACAGATGCGATCGCTCGAGAACTCGGCCCCTTTGATGCCCATTTTCTCGTACCTGCATTTTTTGAGGGCGGACGCATCACCAAGGACAGCGTGCATTATTTAATTGTTGACGGCGTACCCACTCCAGTCCATGAAACAGAATTTGCCCGCGATTCAGTCTTCAGCTACCATCACAGTTACTTACCCAAGTACGTTGAAGAAAAAACCCAAGGACAAATTAAAGCCGAAGCAGTAGAAAGGTTTCTTCTCGCTGACATTCGCGCTGGTAGTTTAGAACGCTTACTCAAACTCAATGGTAATCAGTGCGCTGTCGTCGATGGTGAAACTCAAGCCGACCTCAACCGCTTTGCACAAGACATATTAACAGCAGCAAGTCAAGGGAAACGCTTTTTGTTTCGCAGTGCTGCCAGTATTTTAACTGCCTTAGCCGCTTTACCTCCCCAACCCATAGCGGCCCAAAACATGGCGCAGTACGTCCGCCAAGGTAAACCAGGTGCGGTAATTGTCGGTTCCCACGTGAAAAAGACTACTCAACAGTTAGAGGCGCTATTACAAATAGAGGGAACTGTGGGAATTGAAGTCAATGTAGCGCAACTACTTGATGGAACAGATCGATCTGCTACACTGCTAAAGGAAATTCAGGAAAGTGCGCGGTCAGTACGCGAAACTGGTAAAACACCAGTGGTTTATACTAGCCGCCAGGAATTGAGTTTTCCGGATGCGAAGACCAGATTGGAGTTTGGGACGAAGGTTTCAAGCTTATTGATGGATATTGTTCGCGGTTTACCATCTGATATCGGATTTTTAATTAGTAAAGGTGGTATTACCTCCAACGATGTCTTGAGTACTGGACTAGCTTTAAATTCAGCTCGTTTACTCGGTCAAATTTTAGCTGGTTGTTCAATGGTGCTGACGCCATCCGACCATCCCCAATTTCCTGATTTACCTGTAGTCCTGTTTCCCGGTAATGTCGGCGATGCCGATGCTTTGGCAACAATTTATCAACGGTTAACCAAAACAGCTTTCAGCGAATAGTCAAGATAATAATAAATTTGAACTACTCAGGCATTTTTTATGTAACACCAATTAAAAGAATGATTGCGACATATAAAGTGCCTCAAAGTTGATTTAAAGAATCTTTTCTTTAGCAAACGCTTTATCTCGCTTGGTTTGACCTATTACTACACAGTGCAAAATCTTAAATTCAAAATGCTATAAGGATCTTGTTGCATTTTGCAAGCGATCTAATATTAGTAATTATTCGGAGTGTCCCTTGTCTTTTGGCTAATACTGCATGACTTCTGATTCCGCCTTCCCCAATCTAAAGTCAAATTCTGCACCTCCTAATGCAGAACCAAACTCTATTCATTCCCAGGTAGAGAAAAATCCTCCTGTTTCCGAGCTAGATTCAGATTCTATCCTCCCGGATGCTGAGTTAAAATCTGTGCTGCTGTATTTACAATCAAATACTGAGCTTGCCGATGTAGAGCCAACTCCTGCTAAGCCTGATGTAGAGGCAAATTCGGCAGATTCTATCCTGACTGATGCAAATAGCGCTGACTCACCATTACCAGGGCCTCGGGTAAATCAGAATATTCAAGTCCAGCTAAAAACTCAGGAAGGACGGCTGTTATTAATTTTACCATCGGAATCTCAAGTACCTGCCTCCGAAGTCAGTTGGTCTGAGATTTGGCAACAAATCAGGCTGCGTTTAAACTCTGGGGATCGCTTCCGGGTATCCAACACGCCGGTGCATCTTATGGCACAAGACCGCCTAGTAGATGCCAGACAATTGCAAGAACTCGCCGAAGCTTTAAGTGAAGTTCAACTGCGGTTAATATCCGTCTCGACTAGTCGGCGGCAAACTGCGATCGCAGCTGTGACATCTGGCTATTCTGTAGAACAACTACAACCCATTACTTCCCTGAGTACAGAGCCAAAAGCTACAGCCATACCCCAGGCAGATGCCCTTTATTTGGAAATAACTGTACGCTCGGGAGTAGAAATTCGTCATCCTGGAACAGTAATTATTTTGGGAGATGTAAATCCAGGTGGTATTGTAATTGCAGATGGAGATATTATCATCTGGGGTCGTCTACGTGGAATCGCTCACGCTGGTGCCGCCGGTAATCGTGAGTGTCTGATTATGGCCTTGCAAATGGAACCAACCCAATTGCGGATCGCAGATGCTGTAGCCAGAGCGCCAGAAAAGTCACCGATGCAGTTGTCTCCAGAGGTGGCACACATTACACCGCAAGGAATTCGCATCGCTAGGGCTACTGATTTTACCAGAAATCAAATGAGCAAGACCTGACGGCAATCCTGAAATTTACTTAAAGGATGAAGGATATGCAGAATCAAAGTATAGCGGTTTTCATGTAGATAGAATACACTACTCTCAATCCTTAGACCTTTTTCCGTAGCAGAGTGTATTGTACATAACCGAAAAACGCTATAAAAAAATACTCTTACCTGACTCTCATCACCGAGAATCGGATATTTCTTCATACTTGAGACGATACTTGATACTTTATACTGCAATTTACTGCAATCTACTGTCTTATATTTCCTGAACCCTCATTGACCGCATTTCTATCATGACTCGCATTATTGTGATTACCTCCGGGAAAGGAGGAGTGGGTAAAACCACAGTTTCAGCCAATCTGGGTATGGCTTTAGCCAAAATGGGGCGTCAAGTTGCCTTGGTTGATGCGGATTTTGGTTTGAGAAATTTGGATTTATTGCTAGGGCTAGAAAACCGCATCGTCTATACTGCGGTGGAAGTCTTAGCCAGAGAGTGTCGTTTAGAACAAGCCTTAGTCAAAGATAAGCGACAACCGAATCTCGTACTTTTGCCAGCAGCTCAAAATCGTTCCAAAGATGCAGTCACACCAGAACAAATGAAGTTATTGGTGAATGCACTAGCGCAAAAGTATCAATATGTAATTATTGATAGCCCCGCCGGTATCGAAAATGGATTTAAAAATGCGATCGGCCCGGCAAAAGAAGCGCTAGTTGTCAGCACGCCAGAAATTTCCTCAGTTCGCGATGCCGATCGCGTAGTTGGATTGCTAGAAGCACAAGGGATCAAGCGTGTTCATTTAATAATTAACCGCATCAGACCCGCAATGGTGCAGGCAAATGATATGATGTCAGTGCAAGATGTTCAGGAACTTCTCGCTATCCCCTTGATCGGGGTAATCCCTGACGACGAGCGTGTAATTGTATCTACCAATCGCGGCGAACCTTTGGTATTAGGGGAAGCTCCCTCTTTAGCTGCCACAGCCTTTGAGAACATTGCTCGGAGATTAGAAGGGGAGAGTGTCGAATTTCTTGATATCGACTCGTCCCAAGACAGCATCTTCGCGCGTCTGAGAAGGTTGTTGTGGACAAAGATTGTTTAACTTAATTTTCCAGTCTCGGCCCCAGACCTATTCGTAATGATTGAACTTCTAGAAAAACTTTTTTCTCGTGGCCCTGATAGCAGTCGAACTCAAGTGAAACGTCGGCTGCAATTGGTGATTGCTCACGATCGCGCTGACATTGACCCTCAAACGTTGGAAAAAATGCGGCAAGAAATCCTAGATGTCGTCTGTCGCTATGTCGAAGTTGAGACAGAAGGCTTAGAGTTCTCTTTAGAAAGCAACCAACGAACCACAGCTTTAATTGCTAATTTGCCCATCCGCCGAGTTAAAGGCGGCATACCTGAATGGGAAAGAGGTGATAAATAAGCGTAATTTGAAATTTGGTATTTTTAAACTTTTATAGTTTTAGCAAATAAAGTGCGTTCCCTCTTAGGGTTGCCGTAGGCATCGCTTTATTTTTGAGCATCACGAATTGCTTTAATTAATTCGTCCTTGTTCATCTTGCTACGACCATCGATATTCAGGGCTTTCGCTTACTCGTACAACTTCTGTTTTAACAGTTCAAATTTTTCTGCAACTTTATCCACAGCTAGCTGTGTGCCGCTGCGAAATTGTCTGTACTTAATTTCAAAACGCTATAAATAAAAAACTCCCATTACCATCACAACTGGCAATGGGAGTTTATGATATTTTCTATTAACTATCGATAAGCAACTTGCGGGCCCGCCCAAATTTCTCTAACCTGTTTACCAAAAGTTACGGGTCGATCGTCATCTGTTGGAGTGACGGTCTTGCCATCATTAGCAACTTTCACTAAAGGCCAGTTTTCGTCGCCTAGTTCGCCTGCACGAAATAGCACGTGATCCGGTTGGCTTTTACTCCAACCTAACAATACTGCTATCTTCTCATCCTCATTTTCTTCGTTAGCCGGAGCAACGGTATTAGCATGATTGTTTTGTCGATCCCAAATCACTGCTCTATCTGTGGAATCGCCCGTGTTAAATACGCCTTCAAATTTGCGTGCCAAAAAGCGATCGCCTTTTTCCGACCAACTCACAGGAACTAACACCCCAATCTGACCGCTTGTATCAGTTTCTTCTGCTGCTGCTTCTGCTGATGTTGCCTTAAAAGCTTTGGCTTTTAATAGGGGATCGTTAACAGGAGTAGTTGAAGCCATTACCCACAACTTCTTAGTATGCAAATCTTGTACAAACAAAACGCTAGTGACGCGGCTGTTGTACATCTCGGGTTTCACCTCTAGTTGCACCCGGCTATAAACCGCATATTTACCATCTGGAGAAACCACAGGTACACTGCGATAGTGGCGCACTCCACCACCCTTAGAACCAATAGCCTCTTGAGTAGCTGTAATCCATTTCCAAGGAATTGGATGAGGACTACCGATAGGATCTATTTGTTCTGCTTGGGATTCATCAACTGATTCCGTAGCAGGTATTTCTGTTGTTGTGGTTGGTTGTACTTCTCCTATAGTTGGTGTTATTTGACCTGCTGCTAGTGATTCAGTAAAAGGTTTCTTCTGAGAAAGAGAATTTTTTTCTGCTCTCAAAGACGTGATATTAGCAGACTTGAGTTTTTGTACTAAATTTCTTTGACTAACACCAAGATCTGTTAATGGTGCAAGTTCAACTTTTGCCAAAGGATCGGGAACGTCTAAATCGCGGCTTGAGAGATAACTATCTGCTTGAGCTAAAGGCTCAATTTTATCCTCTGGTAATTTTTCTTGTGGTAATACTTGCGGTTCCTGAATAGCACTGCTTTGCATTAATAAATCGAGATCTTCTCTTGATGAGTTAGCTCGATCTTCTGTTGATTTCTCAGCTATCTCAGGTTCCCCAACTAAAGCTATTTCCTTTGACGCAGGGTCAGACGTTTCAGTAATTGAAGTTAGCTTAAGCACTTCGGATTTTACTGGAGCCGATTGACCGGATGCCCCTAACAAAGGTGCGATCGTTATCGCAATAACAACGTAATTGAGAAATGGTTGCGCGCGGAACCATCCTGACAGCAAAAGGGGTTTAAGCATTTGTAGACTCTCTAGGGGGGGCGGTTGCTTATGTGAGGAGCAATACCTATGCAGCAATGGAGCAGGCGATATTTATATGTATAACAAGAAACTAAAAGCTTTGACTCAAAAATTTCTTTATCTGGGGAGTTTTACAAAAAGTATGAATCATTAGTTACACCTTTTCTTTCTACGATACTGAATATTTTTTTCCGAAAATATGCGAGTATAGTATCTACGCTGATTACTCAGTAGTTACTACATATATTAAATTTCGGTGTAGACAAACTAAACCAAACCACAAGCACCTATCTTCAAGGGGTACTTAGCTTACAGCTTCGATTCAATCTATAGTGCAAACTAAGATAGCTAAACTGCGTTGTTGAAGATTCTGCTAGCGATCGCTAACACCCATCAAATAAAGCAGTCTACACACTATATCAGTGCAAACCCTGTTAATTGGGAAACGTGAGGCGTTACGTGAAAAGCTGGGAAAGCGGACACATAATACATATTACTCAGAAAATATTGCTGTCAGCAACCATCTGTTAGAAATTGCAATCTAAATACAGAAGCATTTTGAATACAATGATTTTGACAAATTAAGCAGTCTGAATGCTAAATTTTACTAAAATCTTCAGCAATACAGCAAAATATACTGAGTAAATGCCCTAGTCATGGGTATGCATGCAGCTATTTCAGGGTAACCAAAGGCAGACGCAGTTAATAGGGAACTTTTTGGTTACTAACTTATATAGTTAAGTCGATCGAGCAGCCTGTAGTTTGAACAAATACGAGAATATTCTACCACCAAACTACCAAACTAGAAATATTTAGTTTAAAAGTTCTTAGTTAAGTAGTTGTCAAAAATTCAATTCATTGGTGAAGAGAGGAAACAACGAGAAGAGAAACAATGCGTATAATTAATTCTACTTCGGTACTTATGAGAGGTTAATCATAGTAGTTACCAGCTAGGTTAGGACATAAACCCATCGTCAAACTATGACAGCAAGAGACTTTCAAACCTGTTGCCTGTTCCCTGTTCCCTATTCCCTGCTATACCATTAACTATTGACTAGTGACTACGATCGATAGCTAATGAAAATCGTATTTTTTGGTACTCCGCAGTTTGCTGTCCCAACTTTAGAAAAGTTATTAAATAATGACAAATTTGAGGTGTTAGCAGTTGTTACCCAACCAGATAAACGCAGGGAACGTGGAAATAAACTAACTCCTTCACCCGTAAAAGCGATCGCCACTGCTCACAATTTACCAGTATGGCAACCAGAACGGGTGAAAAAACACACCGAAACTTTGAATTTACTCAAACAATCAGAGGCAGATGTGTTTGTTGTTGTTGCTTATGGGCAGATTTTGTCCTCAAAAATTCTAAATATGCCAAAGTTGGGCTGCATTAATGTGCATGGTTCGATTTTGCCAAAGTATCGCGGTGCAGCGCCGATTCAATGGTGTTTGTATAACGGCGAAGCAGAAACGGGGATTACCACCATGTTAATGGATGCAGGCATGGATACCGGCGCAATGCTACAAATAGCCACTACACCTATAGGATTATTGGATAATGCTCAAGATTTAGCCCAAAGACTCGCTGCAATTGGTGGGGATTTGTTGATAGAAACTCTGTTGAAGTTGGAAAGTAAAGAAATTCAACCAATACCCCAAAATAATTTAGAAGCGACTTATGCACCTCTGATTCAAAAACAAGATTATGGTCTGGATTGGTCAAAAAGCGCTATCCAATTACACAATCAAATTAGAGGCTTTTACCCTAACTGCACGGCTACTTTTCGTGAAAACCTGCTCAAAATCACCGCTTCTGTTCCGCTTCGGACGGAGGGCGATCGCCAGCTACCACTAGAATTCCAAGAATTAATGCATAAATTGCCTGATTTATCAAATGTATCAGCTAGACCTGGAGAAATAGTAAATATTGCCAAAGGAATTGGGGCAATTGTCCAAACTGGGGAAGGTTTGTTGCTGTTACGGGAGGTTCAACTAGCTGGAAAACGTCCCCAGTCTGGATGGGATTTTGTTAATGGTAGTCGGTTAATTGTAGGGGAAGTGTTTGGCGTAGGGAGTTGAGGGGGATGTGAGGGAGGTGGGGAAACACGGGGAAACACGGGGAAACAAAGAAAAACTAATGACAAATTCCCAATTCCCGATGCCTAATGCCCTGTTTGGCCAACTCCTAACTCATCAAGCACTCTTGGCTTCTGAGTTTTCATAAAATCGGCAAGATTCGCAAGGGCCATCTGGGTTGACTGCACAGCGAATGATTTCTGAGTGAGCATTGTAGCAGCAGGTAGCATCACCGATTACCCAGCGTCCTCCAACTAAACTTTTCTCAGACGGTCGTTTTGCAGACTGGACGTAAATGGCAATATTATGCAAACGGTAGCGCCCTGCTTTGAGTTGGTAGCGATGACGGCGTTCTAGAACCGCGTAGGTTTTACCTTCAAAATCTAGATAGTTTCCAGGTTGGGGTGTCCAATCAAGTTGGACTTTACCGAGGGACTCACGCGGATGCGTGAGAATCACCTCGGTTTGTAAAGAGTCTGGCTCCATAAGCTTATGTGATTTGATTTACATTATAAGGATGTTATCGCAATAACTTTCTCTAGCTTACCGAATTTAGATTACAATTAATAATTCGGGATATAGCGGGCATGGGGCATTGGGCATTAGGTTAGGAAAACTCTTTCCCAGTCACCAGTACCCACTCCCTTGCTATATATCCCTAAAAGTTATGGCAACCAAAATTCAGGCAGAATAGATTTAGTAAAATCACGGGCTATTTGGTTGAGCGATCGCGCCACTTGGATATGCGCTTCATCTGCTTCTACAGGTAAAATCTCAGATGGCTGTCCTTCTCCCAAATAAGACACCACCAAATTCGCTGCTTCCAAACCGGTGACGTAAGCTTTTTCTTGAGACCAAGAACCATGACGGTTAACAATCCAGTCTCCACTCATGAACACATTCTCGAAACTAGTCTTTGCTGGTAACATGTGACGGTAGCTTCCAGGTGCAAAGTGAGTTACTGCCTGAGGTAGCCGAATTACACTGCTATCAATTAGCTTTGCTTGACGAAATGCTGGCACGCAAGTTGCTAAATAACGCTGGACAATTGGTAAAATCTCTTCATCACTCAAACTCAGAAACTGATTTGCGTGATAAAAATCAGCTTCGATTACCGTTCCTGGTTCGTGGCGATATTCATCATGTAGAGCATTCAAATCGAAAAATGTCCAGCCTGTAGTTGCATCGAATCCAAAGCAGGCATTAGAAGGACGAGGAATATCAATTTTGCGATCGAACCATAACCGAGTCGCTAAAACGTCAATTGCCCCTAAATTGCTCAAATTCCGAAATTCTTCTCGACTTTGTAAACTCGGACTACTGGAAACAATTTTCTTCATCCCTGTGACGCCAACTGCAAAGATTACAGCATCAGCATCAAAAACTTCATCGCCGCAAACTACGCTCTTGGCTCGATAATTACTATCAACAATTAAATCGGTTACCCGACGTTTGGGTAATACTCGCGCCCCCGCTTTTTCAATACGTTCCACCCAAGGACGAAATATCTTTTCTCCCACAGTTCCGCGACACCAAACCACATCAAAATCAGGCTGATGAGCCAAAATGAAATAGTAAAGCATCCCTAAAGTTGCCGCGGCTGAACATTGTTCGCCAGGGGCAAATAAACCCACTAATAACATTGGTTCAAAAGCATCGCGGTAAAGTCGTGCTGAAACATTAAAGTCTTTGAACAATTCACGGGCAGTCACAAAATCATAGCGCCGCCAAGCTGCATCAGAATTATCAAAATCAACAACAGCATAAAGTAAAGGTAGGGCGCTAAGACGGTCAATTAGTGGCAGCCGTTTAAACTGAGTGTAGAGAAAAGTTCCCAAAGGTGCGGGGAGTCGCGGTAAGTCTTGAAAAATTGGTGATTCAACTTCCAACCCCGCAGGCGAATATTGAGAAGAACGAGTCCAAGTAGTAAAAGGATTAATTCCTAATTCATTGATGAGGGAAAAAATATTTCTGTAAGGATACCAAAAGCCATGAATGCCAGCTTCTACAGATTTGCCTGCGGCTGTTTGCCAACCTGCTACCAGTCCTCCAGGATAAGAACCTGCTTCTAGAAGCGTCACATCATAGCCTTGTTTTGCCAAATGGTAAGTTGCTCCTAAACCTGCCCAACCTGCACCAACAACTACCACCCGTTTTTGTTGTGACCCTTCTACCATCTTAGCCTCCGATTCTGCCAGTCCCACAAATAATAGCGTAGCTTCTCGGTAGGACTACAGAATGAAAAGTGGGGACTGGAAGGAATATTTTGGTGCGATCGCTGTGTAATTTATCGGATCGCCGTCTATTTTGGAAAGTGGGGCTTCTCTGTTACAAAGTTGAGTGCCTTTACGCTGGTTTATCTGGGCTAAACTATGCCTAAGGCTTGGTACAAACCCTAACTCTGAAATTTCTGCAAAAGCAGTGGTTGAGTAAAAATTCCTTGCGGTTAATGCTGAGTTAAGGGTATAACAGAAAACAGATTTAATTATTTATGAGGAATAATCCTAATGGCTCAATTAGCAGATGTAAAATTCAGTTTAGATAACTATGAATTACGCGATGGCATTTATTTTCCTAGCGACTACAAAGATTTGAACAGTACTCAACATAAACAAACCTGGGACAAAATTGGTAAAACATACTATGGTTCCCAGAAAATCGAAACAGTTGCAAATGAATCGCCCATCAAACAAGATTACACTCTGCTAACTGGTACGCCTGGAGGTACTTGGAATAAATTTCCGTTGAATAAATCTGTTGGTTCTATTCTGGAGATTGGTTGCGGTTACGGTCGCGCACCTTTACATCTCTCTAAAGCAAAAAATTTGAGATGTGAAAAGTATTATGGAATTGATATTTCTGAAACTTTATTGCGGCGATTAATTAAGGTTAAACAAGAGTACGATTTTTTCCCTGGCGCTGAATTTAATATAATTTGCAATTCTGCTGAAACATTACCTTTAGCAGATAATTCTATAGATTTAGTAATTTCTAATTGTGTATTTATGCATATCCCAGATGCACAATTAAGAAATTTATTGGCTGATATATCTCGCGTACTCAAACCAGGTGGAATTTTTGTTTTCAATCATTCATTCCACAATAAAGCTTGTCCTTCTCATATCGTTCACAATTTTATCAGAAGATTGAACCTATTTAGCAGAAATCCAGTTTATCTCAAGCAATATTTAGCTGCTGAAATAGAGGAAATGTTGGCAACTGCTGGAATGAAAACGAAATGTCCGGACTATATTGTTGAACCAACCCAAGAATACGCAATTTTACCGGAAACTATTAAAGGAATTAAAGTACCTTTTGCTAAAGCCATCAATCAAAGCCTCAGACCGCCAGAGAGTTTAAAAGCAACTTTAGCTTATGGTTTTAGCGCTTACAGCACTAAACTAGGTTAATTCAGAAACTATTGCTCAATGGCAATTTTATCTGATTTGTGAAAATTAGCGATCGCCATATCCCCGATTTCTATGAAGTCGGGGATTTTAGTTTTTGACCAATACACTCAGGTAATGGCAATATGCCGCAAGGTAACAAAGTCTACGATGTCATTTACCAACTTTTCCCAAATTTTTGAAACTAAAGTTGGTAAATTAGGGATTAGTCAAGCTAATCTTTCCCTACGCAACTATGCCGTTGGATTTATCGCCCCTTTGGATATCACTCAAAACTTCATTACTTGCTACATTTATTACTTTCTTTTTGGGTATTGCTGCTGCCTACTGGATGCTGGGATATCGCGGCAAAGGGAAATCTTTGATTGAAGGTATATTTATCGCTCCTCTAATTTTACCGCCGACAGTTGTGGGTTTCTTGTTACTGCTATTTTTTGGTAAAAATGGCCCTGTAGGGAAATTGATGCAGACTTTTGACTTCACCATCGTTTTTACTTGGTATGGTGCAGCGATCGCGGCCACAGTTGTTTCTTTCCCGTTAATGTATAAAACTGCACTGGGAGCCTTTGAACAAATAGACAGCAATCTGCTGCGAGTAGCCAGAACCCTTGGTGCAGCTGAAAGTACAATCTTTTGGCGTATTAGTTTACCTCTAGCCCTACCTGGTATTTTAGCTGCCACGACTCTTGCTTTTGCGCGTGCTTTGGGAGAATTCGGCGCGACACTGATGCTGGCTGGTAACATTCCCGGACAAACGCAGACAATCCCAATGGCGATTTATTTTGCTGTGGAAGCCGGAGCAATGGAGGAAGCGTGGTTTTGGGCGATCGCAATTATGGTGATTTCTCTATCTGGAATTATTGGCGTTAATTTGTGGCAGGAACTTAGGGAGAAGAGAGCAGGGGGAGCAGGGGAAGCAGGGGGGGTAAGAGGAGAAGTTTTTTATAGGGTGGACTCTAGTTTTGAGTCGCGTGGATTGTTTGTAGAGATTGAAAAGATACTTCCTAGTTTTCATTTAAAAGTTGCTTTCAGTAGTAACGAGCAGCCTTTGGGTTTATTGGGGGGTTCGGGGGCAGGTAAAAGCATGATTTTGCGCTGCATTGCAGGGATAGAAACGCCGACAAGAGGGCGGATAGTTTTAAATGGCAGAGTGTTGTTTGACTCCGAAAAAGGAATTAACGTACCTAGCCGCGATCGCCGCATTGGTTTTTTAGTGCAGAATTATGCTTTGTTCCCGAATATGAGTGTGGCGCAAAATATTGCTTTTGGTTTGCCGAAAGGATTGTCCGCAGGGAGTATTAGAGTACAAATAGAAGAACTATTATTAAAGATGCAGTTGCAGGGATTAGGCGATCGCTATCCACACCAACTCTCAGGAGGTCAACAACAACGGGTAGCCTTGGCAAGAGCATTGGCAAGTCAACCGGAAGCATTGCTTTTGGATGAACCTTTTTCTGCACTCGATACCCATCTGCGTAGTCAATTAGAGCAGCAAATGACAGAGACTCTGGCTGACTACCAAGGCGTAACTTTATTTGTCACTCATAATATGGAAGAAGCTTATCGACTTTGCCCGAATCTACTAGTACTAGAGCATGGTCGAGCCGTCCATCATGGCAGTAAATATGATATTTTCGAGCGTCCTATGACTGTGGGCGTTGCCCAAATTACTGGATGTAAAAACTTTTCTCGAATTATTATTCGATCGCCGCAACAGGTGGAAGCAACTGATTGGGGTTGTACTCTTCAAGTCGTGGAAGCAACAAACAGCGAATTATCTTACATTGGCATTCGCGCCCATCAAATTATGTTTACCAACGACTCATCCCATGAAAACACCTTTCCCTGTTGGATAACACGGACGAGTGAAACGCCACATCGAATGACATTATTTATCAAATTACATTCTGCTGCTGAAAATTCTCAAGATTACCATTTGCAAGCTGAAGTCTTTAAAGAAAAATGGATAACGATGAAAGACCAACCTTTTCCTTGGTATGTGCGTTTAGATCCTTTGCGTTTGATTTTGATGGAATAGGCAATAAACTACTTGCTATTTCCGACGCTCTATTCCCTCTATAGCTAAGCAAGTCTGCCTCTTATGCTCATTTACTTTGCTGCACCTTTGTTTTCACATGCTGAATTACACTTTAACCAGCACCTCACTGAAAAACTCGAATCACTCAGTTATCAAGTCTTTTTACCACAGCGTGACGGTGCAGAACGGGATAAGCCACCTTATGACAAAATGACGAAAGAGGAACGTAGATTGGCAATGTTCCAGCTTGATACAACAAAGATTATGGAGTCTGACGTATTTTTATTTGTATTAGATGGACGCGTACCTGACGAAGGAGCCTGTGTGGAGCTGGGAGTTGCATATACGCACAAAAAACTTCTGCATCCAAACAAGTTGATAATTGGTTTACATACTGATATTCGCGCAGCATTCATCGGTTCAAAACTCAATCCAATGATACGCGTACCTTTGCAGTACATTGCAAGAACAGAGAAAGAATTACTGCAAGTATTAAGACATTTTCACGATTTTCAAGTTCTGCCGAATTTTACAAAGCAGATTCAACTGTAATTTGCGGCGTTGCATAATTACGGGATGACTTATCACGCAGAGGCGCTCCAGATGCGTAGAGAATAAGGAGTTAAAAATTTCAATACATCAAAATTCATCCCCTGATTCAGCAATGCCTAATTTGCTCTTCCAATTCTGAATTCTAAATACAGTTCTTACTTCAAGCGCCCAGACCCAAAGAGCCTGAGCGCTTGAATATTAGGTTGCAGAGAAACTTCTGCGAAGTTAAGAAAATTATGCAGGCATCATGTGCATAGATCTGCAAGCTTCTGCACATCTGCGGCAAGCAGCAGCACATTCCATCATTTTGGCGTCGTCGCTCATCATTTCACAGGCCATTGCACAGCGATCGCACATTTCTGCACACAGCATACAAGTGCGTTCCATGAACTCTGAACCGCCCATCATCATATTCATACACATCATGCACATTTCAGCACAATCACGCATCATGCTCATCATGCTCATCATGTTTTTATCCATCATGTGCATACCACCTTTGCTCATACAGTGAGTCATGGTTTCCATGCACATTTTATGACAGTCCATACAAGCATCCATACAAGCTTGCATTTCTGAAGTCATGGTTTCAGTCATCATCATCATCATAGGAAATACCTCTTGATTTGTTGATGGATTAACACCGTCCTTGTGAGGACTACCTATAACATTAGTCCTATCTTTTTTAGGAGTCAATGGGGTTTTTTCTGGAGAATTTATAAGCCTACTATCCCGATATAATTACCGGGAATTTATATTAATTCTCCATATATTTAGTGTTGTTTTTCTAAATATTCAGACATATTAAGGCTTAGATACCCCCGTTTAAAACTGGAGTTTATTTACTAAATCAAATTTATGTTGGGGATCGAAATTGAAAGTTCAATTTGCAAAGTCAATAACGTGATTTTTTTTAACAATTTTCTCAAAAAATATTTATTAACTTATATTAATCATTGAATTTTTATTAACTTCTATTAACTGGAAATTAGACACTTTTAAAGTTACACAACAACAGCATAAAAGTGATAGAAGAGGCTTAATCTCGTTGTGAACGGAACCCTTGAATCGGTTTAAAATCATGGACAAAGCATTTGAACAAACATCTTTGGTGACGCTGCGCGGGGGACGCCCCGATGAC
Source organism: Nostoc sp. DedSLP01 (assembly GCA_034530875.2). Lineage (GTDB taxonomy): Bacteria > Cyanobacteriota > Cyanobacteriia > Cyanobacteriales > Nostocaceae > Nostoc. The sequence goes on along the minus strand of JAVRCJ020000017.1, from coordinate 163,942 downwards.
GCACTCCCTTGTGGCACCATTTTCTATCAAGCGTTCCGCGATATTGCTCAACAGCACGGCTTGGCATCTGACATTCCTTCTGCCGAGTCTGGGGTTAACAGGTTGACCGAACTATTGGCGCACCCAGCGGTTTATTCAGTAGTGGCTGAGGCATCTGATGGGCGCGTCATTGGTAGCAACTTTTTGTGGTCAGGGGATACTATCGCCGGGGTCGGCCCCATTACGGTAGACCCCGCCGTGCAAAACGGCTCGGTTGGTCGTCGCCTGATGGAAGATGTTTTACAGCGGGCAAAGGAAAAACAGTACGCTGGTGTGCGGCTGGTTCAAATCGCGTATAACAACTGCTCGCTTGCACTGTATACAAAACTTGGCTTCGATGTGCGTGAGCCACTGGCGGCGTTTCAAGGACAGCTGCTCGGCTTGACGATACCGGGGCGCAGCGTTCGTTCGGCCACTGAGTCCGACTTGAGTGCGTGCAATCAACTGTGCGATCGCATTCATGGCCATAACCGGGCAGAGGAACTAAAGGCAGCTGTCGGGCGGGGTACGGCAACGGTCGTCGAGTGTGATGGGTGCGTATCGGGCTACGCCACCGAAATTGGTTTCTTGGGTCATGCTGTTGGCGAGAATAATGAGGACTTAAAGGCGCTAATTGCAGCCGCGCCCGCGTTCACTGGGAAGGGCTTTCTGCTTCCGATGCGTAATGCCCACCTGTTCCGCTGGTGTCTGAAGGAAGGACTGCGTATCACCGAGACCGCAAGGTTGATGAGCCTCGGACTGTACAACGAACCCACAGGAGTCTTTTTGCCCTCCATCTTGTATTAAAGGAACTTGAGTTCCAAGGGAGTAATGAAGCCTCCCCATTCCCTACTTTCTAACTTCAAGCGAGAGCATTTTCCAAATCAGCTTGTAAATCTTGTTGATGTTCAATTCCTACCGAAAGACGGACTAAATTATCTTTTATTCCCCGCTTCAGCCGTTCCGCTTCTGGTATGGAACCATGAGTCATTTTGCTAGGATAACAAAGTAGTGACTCCACTCCTCCCAAACTTTCAGCCAGCAAAAACAACTTGAGTCGAGAAGCAAATCTTTCAATTTCAGGAAAACCACCTTTTAATTCCAAACTAATCATCCCCCCAAAGCCAGACATTTGCTGTTTTGCTAGTTGATGTTGTTCGTGAGTAGGTAATCCTGGATAATAAATTCGCTCAATTTTAGGATGCTGTTCTAAGAATTTAGCCAAAAATAAAGCATTTTTTTCATGTTCTCGCATTCTCACAGCTAGAGTTTTAATTCCTCGTAGCACTAACCAACTATCAAAAGGACTGGGAATTGCCCCGATCGCATTTTGATAAAACTTGATTTCAGTGTATAGTTGCTCGTTAGATGTGATAACTGCGCCACCAATAATATCGCTATGTCCACCTAGATATTTAGTAGTACTGTGAACCACAATATCAGCACCTAAATCTAACGGTCTTTGAAAGTAAGGACTAGCAAAGGTGTTATCAGCTACTAAGATGAGATTGTGTTTGCGGGCAATATTCGCTAATGCTGCAATATCAATAATTTTCAACAAAGGATTAGTAGGAGTTTCTATCCAAATCAACTTTGTATTTGGTTGAATCGCAGATTCAAAATCAGCAATATTATCGATATTTACATAAGTAGTTGTCACGCCCCAATTTTTGACAACCTTTTCTAATAACCGATAAGTACCACCATATAAATCATCGCCAGCAACAATATGGTCGCCACTTTTGAGCAAACTTAATACAGTAGTAGTTGCAGCCAGTCCAGATGCAAATGCTAAACCAAATTTCCCATTTTCAATCGAAGCTAAAGCTTCTTCTAAAGCAGTGCGGGTGGGGTTTCCCGTGCGAGAATATTCATATCCTTTGTGTTTACCTATGGCTTCTTGCTCGTAAGTAGAAGTCAAATAAATAGGGACAATCACTGCACCAGTCTGGGGATCTGATTGCTGACCTTCATGAATTGCTTTAGTTTCAAATTCCATTATTTTTCCTGGGTTTGACTAATCCAATATCTAATTAAATCGGCTCTCGTAATTAATCCAATAGGAATATCATCCCGTTTAATAATAATTCCTGTAGTTCCCGATAAAAGTACTCGATAAGCTTCTGAAATATCAACTTCTTCATCAAGAATCGGCAATGGTTTTCCCATAACTGCCGAAACTTCCTGATTAGAAAAGTTGATGCCATCATGAAGGAATTTCATTAAAGAAGCTTCATTGAGACTTCCGATTACATGATTATTATCAATTACTGGTAACTGGGAGATATTTAACTTTTGGAGATAGTTTGTAGCTGTACTCAAGGTATCGCGGGGACTCACAGCAACTAGAGAAGGAAAATCTGTTTTTTGAGCGAGAATTTCTCCAATTTTTATACTTGTGACTGTTGTACCTTCCCAAAAACCATTTTCCTGCATCCAAGCATCGGAGAAAATTTTATTAATGTAATTTCTTCCTGTATCTGGTAATAAAACTACAATATGCTTTGGATCTGTTAATCTAGCTGCATATTTCAAGGCTGCGGCTACTGCTGTCCCACAAGAACCTCCTACTAATAAACCTTCTTCCCGTGCTAAACGACGAGCCATATTAAATGACTCTTTATCGCTAACTCGAATCATTTCATCTACTATTTGGCGATTAAAAGTTTTGGGGATAAAATCTTCGCCAATTCCTTCAACTTTATAAGATTTGGGTGCGTCGCCAGAAAGAATCGAGCCTTCTGGATCTGCACCAACAATTACTATATTTGGATTTTGCTCTTTGAGATATTTGGCAACTCCAGAAATTGTACCACCTGTTCCCATTCCTGCAACAAACACATCAACTTTACCATTACTATCTGACCAGATTTCTGGGCCTGTAGTTAAGTAATGTGCTAAAGGATTATTCGGATTTTCAAATTGGTTTGGTCTGTAAGCGTTGGGTATTTCTTTGGCGAGTCTTTCTGCTACACCGTTATAACTTTCTGGTGAGTCAGGCGGTACAGATGTCGGAGTAACAACTACTTCTGCACCATAAGCTTTGAGCAAATTGATTTTATCCTGACTCATTTTATCAGGCATGACAAAAATGCAGCGATATTTTTTCACTGCTGCAATTAATGCTAATCCGACGCCAGTATTGCCTGCGGTGGCTTCAATAATAGTACCACCGGGTTGAAGTTGGCCTGTTTTTTCTGCGGCTTCAATCATGGTGAGAGCAATTCTATCTTTGGTACTGCCACCAGGATTGAGATATTCTACTTTTGCATAAATACTTGAATGAATACCTTCAGTAATTTTGTTAAGTTTGACTAATGGAGTTCTACCAATTGCTTGCAAAATATTGTCGTAGTTAGTCATATAGAATATTTTGATGAATTGTCTAAATTTAGAATGTTAAAACGAGCTAACAACGAAACAAAAATAAGAAATACCAAGAAAAAATGTCGTTAAGATATTGATTGTAGAGTGGGTTTTAGTTGGAGTAAGCTGTCACTTGCTAGTTGTAATGTTTCAGATTTTTTACTGAAACAGAATCTAATCAATGAATGTCCTTTTTCTGGTTGGCTGAAAAAACTGGAACCAGGAACTACGGCAACACCAATATCTTTAATTAAATGGTAAGTGAATTCAATGTCAGTTTTGTAGCCAAATTTAGAAATATTTGCAAGGACGTAATAAGCTCCTTGGGGTAGAAAGTAGGGAATGCCAACTCGATCTAAAATCTGTAAAATGGTGTTTCGTTTCTGCTGATAAAGTTTGGCTAGTTCTTCATAATAAGACGGTGGTAGTTGCATTGCGGCAACTCCGGCTCGTTGCAATGGTGCAGGCGCACCGACTGTTAAGAAATCATGGACTTTACGAATGGCTGTTGTCAATTCCGGGTTTGCCAAAATATAGCCGACTCGCCATCCAGTGACGCTGTAAGTTTTAGATAAACCGTTAATGGTAATGGTGCGTTCTTCCATTCCCGGAAGGGTCGCTAAAGCGATATGTTGAGCGCCATCATAAAGAATGTGTTCGTAGATTTCGTCAGTGAAGGCGAGGACATCCCACTTTTGGCAAAGTTCGGCAATTAGGCTGAGTTCTTCACGAGTGAAAACTTTACCAGTCGGGTTGTGGGGTGTGTTGATAATAATCGCTTTGGTATTGGCATTGAAAGCTTGACGCAACTGCGTTTCATCAAATGTCCAATGGGGGGGATGCAATGTCACATAGCGGGGTGTAGCGCCAGCTAGAATCGCATCGGGGCCATAGTTTTCGTAATAAGGCTCAAATACAATTACTTCGTCCCCAGGATTGACTGTTGCTAGCATCACAGCTGCCATTGCTTCTGTAGAACCACAAGTAACAGTGATTTGGGTTTCCGGGTTGATATCTAAGCCAAGATACCAGGCGACTTTTTTGGCGATCGCTTCCCGAAATGGGCCATCGCCCCAAGTGATAGCATACTGGTTAACATCCGCCTCTATTGCTTCATAAGCTGCCTGTTTTAACTCAATCGGACAGGGAAAATCGGGAAATCCTTGGGCTAAGTTCACTGCACTATGTTGCAGTGCTACTCTTGTCATTTCCCGAATTACCGATTCTGTAAACTGGCTTGCCTTGGCTGATATTTTTTGGCGCTGCATCTCACTCACTCCTTTGCCTGTGTCGTTCTCCATTAAGGTTATGCAAGAGTTTCTGTAAACCCGATTAAAACCATAATATCGATAGATTTATCGTAGTATACTCAAATTCCAAATCTAAAGGAAGGAGTGGGGGATTGGGAACTAGGGAGTGGTGACTAGTGATTGGGGAGATGGGGGAGTGTGAGGAGTGTGGGGAGAGAGGGGGGAAAGGATTTCTTCCCACACCTCCCACACCCCCCACACTTCCCACACCCCCCACACCTCCCACACCTCCCACACCTCCCACACCCCCCACACCTCCCACACCCCCCACACCTCTCCATCTCCCCAGTCCCCTATATACTGAATTATTGAGAGTAATAGTCAATTATTGAAGGTAATAATCCAGAATCATCATGAAATCTTTGCACCGTCCCGATTTGTATGGCTGGTCTAGTTTCAACCCGGCAAGAAATATTGATTTCAATGGGATTGCCTGGATTCGCCCAGAAGGTAATATCTTGATTGACCCGGTAGCTCTATCAAACCATGATTGGAATCATTTGCAATCTCTTGGTGGTGTGGTTTGGATTGTGTTAACGAATTCCGAACATGTCAGATCGAGTAAAGAAATTGCCGATCAGACTTATGCTAAGATAGCCGGCCCCATAGCGGAAAAAGATACTTTTCCGATACATTGCGATCGCTGGCTGTCTGATGGTGAGGAATTTGTACCGGGATTAAAGGTGATTGAACTCCAAGGCTCAAAAACGCCAGGCGAACTAGCTCTATTACTGGAGGAGACGACTTTGATTACAGGAGATTTAGTCCGAGCGCGTAAAGCAGGTAGTTTAACAATATTACCTGATGACAAGCTACTGAATCGAGAACAAGCTGTTGCTTCGGTGCAGAGATTGGCAGAACTAAGTCAGGTAGAAGCCGTACTAGTGGGGGATGGTTGGCCTGTTTTCCGGGATGGACGCGATCGCTTAAAGGAACTTGTGGCAACGTTGTAAATGGTTAGTGTAATTACACATGGAACAGTAATTTTATATACGAATATATAAAATTAAAAGTCAAAGATCCCCGACTTCTTCAAAGAAGTCGGGGATCTTGCTTTTCATAAATGATTTAGAACTAAGGAGTTATTATTCCCCTTGTTCATTACGCAGGAACGAACTTCAGCGAAACACCGTTCATGCAGTAGCGCTGACCTGTAGGTACGGGGCCATCATCAAACACATGACCCAGATGGCTGCCACAGCGACTACAATGCACTTCAGTTCTGGTCATGAAAAATGATTTGTCTACAGTAGTAGCGATCGCACCATCAATAGGTTTAAAAAAGCTAGGCCAGCCAGTACCGCTGTTAAATTTGGTATCAGATTTAAACAATGGTTGTTCGCACGCCGCACAGTAATAAGTGCCTGGATCGTATTTTTTGTCCAATGGGCTGGTGTAAGCGGGTTCGGTGCCATGTTTACGCAATACACGAAACTGTTCTGGCGTTAAAATAGTACGCCACTCTTCCTCAGATTTGGCAATTTCAAATCTATCGTTAGAAGTTGTCATGTCTTCTGACCCCCAATTGATATACCTTGATAGCAATGCTGTGCCGACTATTACCGCACTAGCTTGTAAAAAATACCGTTTGTCCATACATCTATTATTTTCTATTTCTGGTTAACATGGGCGATCGCTCCAGTACGGTATTCCCTGCTTAAATTATTAGGATTGCCGATGGCTCTGAATTAGCCATGATAATCTGATTAAAATTACCTAAGAACTAACAAATTATTTTTGTCAACAAAATATTGTACGGGAATCCGATCTACTTGACTTCATTTGGCAGTTTATATCAATATTTTCTCAGAGGTTGTTTGAAAAGTCTTTACCTGTAATTTTAGTCACTTTTATATCCTCACTTACCACCGTTATAAAGGGTGGAACCAGAATCAAAGTCTCCCTTTTTAGGGGAGATTTAAGGGGATATAGATTGTTTTGCTATCCACAAAAAGATTTCTCAAATATCCTCTCAAGGCGCGTGACAGCAAAGCAGCATCTAGTTAGCTGACAGACATCTAAATTGCATAATCAAATTCAATGAAACTCTTGTGGGGTGGACATCTTAACCGCCCTAATTATGCAACTTAAATGTCGAACAACTTAATTATTTTGCTGTGAAAGACCTGAAGCCAGAAGTAGGAACAGATGAGTGAAAAGTTGCACCATTCTTGCCCCTTTGCTCCTCTGCTTCCTAGTCTCCACTGGCCATTAATACATTAGGAGTTTAATTAGATGGCAAACGTTTTAGCGATCGCTGGTAGTCCAACCCATCCTTCTCGAACTTACGGTGTTGTTGAATACACCGCTAAAATTTTACAACAAGCAGATTTGCATGTAGACATTATTTCAGCTAGGGATTTACCTGCTGAAGATTTAGTTTTTGGAAGATATGACAGCCCAGCTTTAGAAGCCCCAAAAGCTTTACTTAGTAAAGCAGATGGTGTGATTATTGCCACCCCAATTTACAAAGCTGCTTACACAGGAGTACTCAAAACATTTTTAGATTTGCTACCGCAAAAATCATTAACAGGTAAACCTGTATTACCAATAGCTCTAGGTGGCACAATCGCTCATTTATTAGCAATAGAATATGCCCTCAAACCTGTATTATCTGAACTAGGAGCGCGGCATATTTTAGCTACTGTTTATGCAGTAGATAAACAAGTTCAACGACAAGCTGATAATAGTGTCGTCTTAGATGAGGAAATCGATCAAAGACTCAAAGACGTGATTAAGGAATTTGTCAAAGCTGTAGAGTATGATGCACAAGCCCCTCAAGAATTGGTTCATGCCAACTAATTAATCAAGTTTATACCTCCATTGATTTGTAGCAGAAGGGTAACCTCTATTCATCTGCCTTGAAAATAGGGAGTAGGAAATGGGGAACTCGGGGCCCCACGAAGTGGGGATTAGGGGCATGGGGAATAGGGAAAAGAAATTTTCATTGTTCCTTGTGAGGGCAACTCATGGAGTAAGAGTGCAAAACTCTTTTTACAAGAGGGGACAAAAAAGAAAGGGTTTTTTCTTATCTCTTTCCCCTTTCCCCCACTTCTGCAAGAAGTCTAAATATATGCCAAAGGTAAAAGGCTACTGCAACTCCTCTTCCCTATTTCCCTACTCCCTACTCCCTACTCCCAAACATTACCAATGTGCTTTTTTAGTCAGATTAGCCAGTAAATTAGATGTAGGGCGTAAAAAAATAAACTTAATGAAAGCGATGTCTAACGACAAGCCGCAAGGCGTCTGCGCTTCTGAACTTGCATCTATTGTCGGTGAAGAAAATGCTGTTTGCTTTTGGGAAAATGTCGAACTAAACCAGCAAAAACGTATTCAACAGGCTATAGCTCCTGGAAACCTCCCCAGTTGTATTGTCTATCCCCGCACCCAAGAACAGCTAGCCGCAGTTCTCGCCAAAGCTTACACAAATAACTGGCGCGTTCTTCCGTGCGGTGGCGGTAGCAAACTCTCTTGGGGTGGTTTAGCCAAAGGCGTTGATGTCGTAGTCAGCACAGAACGCATCAACCAACTGATTCAACACGCCGTTGGCGATTTGACTGTCACAGTAGAAGCTGGGATGAAATTTTCTCTTCTGCAAGCACTTTTGGCAAACTCACGGCAATTTCTCGCCCTTGACCCAACAGCGCCACAGTCAGCAACTATTGGTGGTATTGTCGCTACTGGCGATACAGGTTCTCTGCGACAACGCTATGGTAGCGTGCGCGACCAATTACTAGGCATTACTTTTGTGCGTGCTGACGGACAAATCGCCAAAGCTGGGGGAAGAGTAGTCAAAAATGTTGCCGGATACGATTTGATGAAGTTGTTTACTGGGTCTTACGGCACATTAGGAGTTATTAGTCAAGTAACTTTTCGACTGTACCCGTTACAAGAGGCATCAACAACAGTAGTACTAACTGGTAAAGCTGAGGCTGTATCCCAAGCGGCTAATACTCTGAGGGGTTCGGGGTTAACACCAGTCCAGGCTGATTTACTTTCAACTAAATTGGTATCTAGCTTAGGTTTAGGTGAAGGACTGGGATTAATTGCTCGCTTTCAAAGTATTAGTGAGAGTGTTAGAGAACAGTCAAACAGAGTTTTGGAACTAGGAGAAAAGTTGGGTCTAGATGGAGCAATTTATCTTGAGGATGATGAAGTTCATCTATGGTCAAGATTGCAAGAGCAAATACATTCTCCCATTAAAGAATCTGTAATTACCTGCAAAATAGGAGTATTACCTACTGCTGCTGTGGAAATTTTGTCTCAGGTGGAGTTTGGTTTAATTCATAATAATAGTGGCTTGGGTTTGTTACAATTAAACGGTAAAAACCAAGTTTTGCAAATGCGCGATAGGCTAAGCTCTGTTGGAGGCAATCGCACTCAAGCTTCTAGCGGTTTTTTAACAATTCTGGAAGCCCCAGTAGCAGTTAAAGAACAAATAGATATTTGGGGTTATATCGGTAATGCTTTGCCGCTGATGCGCCGCATTAAAGAACAGTTTGATAGTAAAAATATTTTAAGTCCTGGTCGGTTTGTAGGTGGAATTTAATTGCAAGCAAACTAACCACAAAAAGGCCAAGCAAGAGGGGAGAAAAAATAATTATGCAAGTTGAAGAAAATTCTGTTAATAAAACTGCTAGTTTAAAAAATTTGCAGGGATTTGATATTAATCATCCGCCTGAGCCAAAATTAATTGATAGTTGCGTCCATTGTGGATTTTGTCTCTCGACGTGTCCGAGTTATAGGGTGCTGGGTAAAGAGATGGATTCTCCGAGAGGACGTATCTATTTAATGGATGCAATCAATGAAGAGAAAATTCCTCTTAATAACGCAACAGTAGAACATTTTGATTCTTGTTTAGGCTGTCTTGCTTGTGTAACTACTTGTCCTTCTGGCGTACAGTACGACAAGTTAATTTCTGCAACTCGTCACCAAGTCGAACGCAATTATCCTCGCAGTTTACCAGATAAATTATTTCGTCAGTTGATATTTTCTTTGTTTCCTTATCCTCAACTTTTACGTGGTTTATTAATTCCCCTGTTTGTTTATCAAAAGTTAGGTTTTAGGAAGTTAGTTCGCGCTACAGGTTTACTTAATAAAATCTCTCCTCGTTTGGCAGCAATGGAATCTATTCTGCCAGAAATTACTCTTAAATCTTTTCAAGATAATTTTCCTAGTGTGATTCCTGCTAAAGGTGAAAAGCGTTACCGCGTCGGAGTAATTTTAGGATGCGTGCAGCGATTGTTTTTCTCTCCAGTAAATGAAGCGACGGTGCGAGTTTTAACAGCGAATGGTTGTGAAGTTGTAATTCCTAAATCTCAAGGTTGTTGCGCGGCACTTCCCGAACACCAAGGACAAACAGAACAGGCGAAGGCTTTAGCAAGACAGATGATTGATAGTTTTGCTAAGAGCGATGTAGATTTTGTAATTATTAATGCTGCTGGTTGCGGTCATACTTTAAAAGAGTATGGGCATATATTAGAAGATGACCCAGAATATCGGGAAAAAGCAAAGGACTTTGCAGCTAAAGTTAGAGATGCTCAAGAATTTTTAGCAACTATTGGATTAACAGCGAAACTATCACCATTGACCGATAAAACTTTGAATTTAGTTTATCAAGATGCTTGCCATTTATTGCACGGACAAAAGATTAGCGTGCAACCGCGTCAATTATTGCGGCAAATTCCAGGGGTGAAGTTGAAAGAACCACTAGATGCGGCTTTATGTTGTGGCAGCGCCGGAGTTTATAATATGTTGCAACCAGAGATTTCTGAAGAATTAGGTCAACAAAAAGTACAAAATTTATTAAACACTGGTGCCGATTTAATTGCTTCTCCTAATCCAGGTTGTACTTTGCAAATTACTAAGCATTTGCAATTGCAGGGTAAGAATATTTCAGTTATTCATCCAATGGAGTTATTGGATTATTCGATTCGGGGTGTGAAGTTGGAAGTTGAAAAAAGAAAAATTTAAGTTCATGCTGACAAGCTAAATATCATTTGAAAAAAACTCGAGCATAACTAAATTGCTGCATCTTCTATTTTCTCTCTTAGATAATTACTTTTAGAAAAACATTGCTGAGTTCCAAATCAAAATTCTGACTTAATACTCAGCACTGTTTTCGTAATAGTAATGTTCCAGTAAGTAGGCTAGATAGTTAATTTAGAGGTGTTTTTGGTAATACTCCTCTATCCCACCTACGGCTTTTAATAATGGCGAATCTAACGGTTCAATCCAATCCGCCACTTGACTAGCCAGACCAAGAGTCGAGTTTCCTCCTGATGGTTCGAGTTGACCATTGAGCGCTTTATTCTTAATAGATTGTAAAGCAGCTATCACGTTATTTAAACGTGGAGAAAACTCAGCTTGTTTGTCTTTGAGCATCTGTTCAGTGATTTCAGAAGCTCGGTCAATCAGTTTGATAAATTCTTGTGTTTTCGTTTCCATAAATTTTACGGACAGCTAAAATTTTCTACAACAATATTTTCTCCCTCAGACCACTTGATATTTGGATCTTTTGAATCTTTAATGAATGTCTGTTGACCACCACCTGGATAGCATTCTTTAGGAGTTTGAGGGGCTACAATGCCTTGATAAGTTACTGTTCCTGCTGGCAAAGTTACTGTTAGCTTTAAAGTGGCTTGGTTGCCCCATTGTTGATTGAGAGCTAGATTCTTGATTACTTCTACGTTAGTTTTATATTGGTTAGTTGTTAAATATCTACCATATTTGTTGCTACTGTTACTATAGTAACGATAAAAAGTTTGGGGTTGCTCTAGTTTGACTTCTTTACATTCTGAATTGAAGAAGGTAATGGCAATATCAGCTGGTAGAGGGCATGAAGCGCTAACTTCTTGAGCAAGAACTTGTGCGGGATTTCCTAAACGTGGCAATGAACTTACTGAAAAACTCAGAAGACCTAAACCAATACATACGCAAGCTGACTTCAATTTCATACAAACTCCTCTTCACAATCTTTTTTGAATACAAAAATAATACAGTAAGCTTTGTACCTGATGTAGATTTTTTTAGAAGTGAAAGTCTATAGTTTAGGACATCAACCTATCTAAAATCCTGACATCAAGCCTGTTGTGTACTATGATTTGAATCTTCAATTCTTATAAGACAATAATTCTTAATTCAAGTAAATAGATTAAATCCTCCTCGTATTTCAACTAGGAGGAGGATTTAAAATAACTACTTATACGATGTTTTGGGTAGTATTACGCAACTATCTCAAAGTCGCTAGTTGTCAATGCTGGTGCTGCTGTCCATGACTTGTTATCGTTATCAATGTTGGCAAACAGACCACCCGAACCAAAGCCTGTCGATGCTAAGTTTTGGTTGTAGAACAAGTTACCAGTTCCTAGACTGTAAATAACTAGTCCATTGCTAGTGGCTGCTGCTGCATCATTAGCTACGATCGCAATCCCAGACCAATTGTTGAGTCCGACGAAAGTTGTCTTATCCAACACAATTTTGTCCTGACCGCGGGTAAAGTCGGTGATATAATCTACACCCAAATCAGCACTCTTGTAGGCAGCGCCTGAGTTGAACAAAAAGCGATCGCTACCACCACCGCCTGTCAAGATGTCATTACCTTTACCACCTGTTAACAGGTCATTTCCAGCTCCACCATAGAGGCTATCATCACCTCTTCCACCGTAGAGAGTGTCATTCCCCTCATCACCAAAAGCAGTTAATGGTGTCCATGTGCCACTACCATCAAGCAAGTCGTTGCCAGCACCGCCAGTCAGTCGTACTGCACTGACTCCGGTTCCTGTGAGGTCATTGACATCAATGATGTCATCACCACCGCCACCATTAATTTCAAATTTCTCAGCACTGTCTACAGTCAGAGTGAACGGAACAAGGTTGAGGCGGTCAAAGATTGCTTTACCAGAGGCATCCTTTTGCAGGCGGAAACTGTCACCAGCCGCCCCCGCGCCATTAACTTCAACGACGTCATAGCCAGAATTGCCGCTGATTCTATCGCTACCGTCACCGTTGTTCCAAATCAATCGGTCGTCGCCGTTTCCACCGCTGAAGATGTCGTTACCGCGATTGCCAACTACGGTATCGTTACCGTTGCCACCAGATAAATAATCGATACCATCGCCACCTTGTAGCAGGTCATTACCAGCATCACCATAAAGGCTGTCGCTTCCAGTGCCACCAATTACGGTGTCATTTCCCTCACCACCAGAGCTTGTTAAGGGTGTAGCTGTGCCACTACCATCAAGCAAGTCATTACCAGCACCGCCAGTCAACCAGACTGCGCTGACTCCTGTGCCTGTGAGGTCGTTGACATCGATGGTGTCATCACCACCGCCACCATTGATTTCAAATCTCTCGGCACTGTCTACGGTCAGGGTAAATGGAACGAGGTTGAGACGGTCAAAAATTGCTTTTCCGGAGGCATCCTTTTGCAGGCGGAAGCTGTCGCCAGCCGCTGCCGCACCGTTGACTTCAACAACGTCATAGCCAGAATTACCGCTGATTCTGTCGCTACCGTCACCGTTGTTCCAAATCAATCGGTCGTCGCCGTTTCCACCACTGAAGATGTCGTTACCGCGATCGCCTACTAGGGTATCGTTGCCATTTTCGCCATATAAATAGTCGATACCATCACCACCTCGTATCAAATCATTACCATTTCCCCCATAAAGGGTGTCATTTCCAGCACCGCCTTCGAGAGTGTCATTTCCAGCAAGACCATTGAGGCTATTAGCAGCGTCATCACCAATACCTTTATCTGCTCCATTAGTGGGTCCTAGACCGGGAATCCAATTGATTGCCATTATCAATACTCCGAATTCTTAATGTTTAAGAGAATAATGAGTTACTAATAGTTCATTTTCAAAAGAAGTATTAAACTACTAGATTTTGTCTATCAACTATAAAACTGATAGTTTTTAGCTGATATAGCATTTATCAGCTACTTGATAATACAAACTGTCCGTCAAACCCTTTTATCAGAAGGGTTTTAAGCCGTTGCTTGTTTTCTGCTATAGCTATTAATCAGTAATATATTTTTCTTTTATGCAAAATCTCAAATTTTTTTATTTGTGCAAATTTAAAAAATCTTTGCAACACATCAAAAAGCTGTAGGGACACAAAGCCTTGCACCCCTACCCAATCTATCTGATTCTTTTTTCAAATTAGTATTAATTGCTTGATAATATCAATGTAGTAATATCTGATTGTCTGTACTTCATACAATTGCCAAGCACCATAAAAAGCAAAAGAGGGAGATAAACTCCCTCAATTAACAAGGCAATGATTTAGTTACAAATAAGCAACGATTACAGGCGTGCTGTTGGTAACATAGCTATTGGATTAACAGCACCTTTGCCTGATGGATGAATTTCAAAGTGGGTGTGTGGCCCGGTACTGTGGCCAGTGCTACCCATGAGAGCAATTGTTTCTCCCTGAGTTACCTGCTGACCAGCTTGCACCAGAATCTTGCTGTTATGAGCATAGCGAGTGGTGCTGCCGTCAGGATGGCGAATTTCAACTAGGTTACCGTAACCGCCATTGTTCCAGCCGGCTTTTTCCACGATCCCGTCGGCGGACGAGTAAACGGGCGTACCAGTGGAATTAGCAATGTCGATTCCTTTGTGCATTCTTCCCCAACGCCAGCCAAAGCCAGATGTGAGAGTGCCTTTTGCTGGCCACTGGTAAGCTACGGATGAAGCAGAAGGAGGAGGTGTTGTTTCATCAATCGCTCTGGGCAGATATTGATCTACTGCTGCCAAAGGCGGTACTGTTTGTGGAGAAACTGTGGTTCCCCGTAACTTTCCTAAAGAATCCGAAGCATTTACTCCTCTAGAAGGCGTTGCAACTCTGGTGACAGATGGTTTGCGAGGGGGAGTCCACTGACCAGCAGATCCTAGATTGGGTAAGAACTCAGGATTTATTGGCTCGTTAGCGGGTACGGTGGCACGGAATTGGGGCTTAATTGGTTGAGCGTAGTTAGCTCGAATAGGTGTCGGAACCGGAATTGGTATCGCTACGTTATTCGGTTGAGACACGGAGTTAGGTACAGGGAAATTCTTGGGCGTCGAAACAGGAGTAAATGTTGCAGCAGTATTAATTTCATTAGCTGCGGCTGGCACTACTAAATTCCCAGACTGTTGAGCGCGATATTTCTGCTGTAACCTCTGGATTTCTGCTTGTAAGCCCCGCAAACGGTCATTATTGTTATAATCACCCCTTGCCACCCTATTGCTTGCTTTTTCGGGCTGCTGGATTTCGACGAAGACTTTTGGTATTGGGGTTTCACCACCGACACCATAAGCTCTAGGAACGATGGGAGTTGTTTGCAAATCGCTTGCATTATCTGACTGAATCGGATCGTTGGCTGTTACTGGTGTTGGGACAGTAACGCTACTGTTGTCAGCAATAATTGGCGATGGTGAACTGGGTAAAGGAGAGCTGGGTAAATACGAGTTAGCACTACCAATGCTCACAGGCGAGGTGGCTTGGGCAATATTAGTAGGCTCTACAGATTTTACAGGCTCTACAAAAGTGGGTTTAGTTGCTAATGGTGCCTCAAGTCGAGCAACTGGAATAATCAGTTTTTGACTGATTTGCAGTTGATTTGGGTTACTGAGGTTATTTGCCTTAACTAGTTCTGATACTGATGTATTGTATCTGCCGGCGATCGCAGCGAGCGTATCTCCAGGCTTGACTTCATACGCCGTTCTAGTCGAGGAGGCGATTAATGTTGGTGTTGCTGCTGTAGCCGATCCCAGTTCGCTAATCTCTGACTTCTGTTTTAATCTCGATATCAGTTTAGCTTTGCTGGTATCGCCAGAAGGCTCTGACTTTGCTAATAGAGTCTTCTCAACTACAGTATTTCCAATACCAGTTTGTGATAAATTTTCGGTCTCTCCAGACCGCAATTGTGCCAGACTCTTTCTTAAACGGTTTGATTTTTCTTGTAAGCGATTGAGCGCAAATTCTTGTTGCGCCTTAAGTTGTGCATTTATTTCACTGCTGGCTGTCCCAGCTGTTGCCACTGTTTGTGGTACGACAACCACACCATCAGCACTATAGTTAGACAGCTTGTTGACTGTTGGAAAACTAGTCTCAGCTAGGGTATTGTTCAACCCTGCCGCTTGTGACTTTGAATCAGCAAGCTTTTTATCAGCTGGTGTTGCTTCGGAAAAGTTTTCTGATGCAGGAACTTGCAAAGACATTCCGCTGGCCGCAACTTGCCACTTAGCTTCAAGCCCAGGCAATTGTGAGACTGCTGTTGGTTCCACGATCGCGGGATTTTCTGGCACGCTCGTTAATGAGACTGCTTGGGACTCCAGCTTGGTGGAGGCGATTTTCACCTCAGTGTCACGAACAGCAGGAATGATTGAGGTTGCCTTTTGGCTGCCTACGGGGACTGCTGCTTGGGCTTGATCGCTTTGTCGAGTCACCAAAAGACTGGTTGCTCCCATAGAGATTGCCAGGCCAATCATGGCGGCTTTTGTCCGCACCCGACGGTCAACTTTTGGATTCACTACATTTAGCTGTTCTACCGGGGCATCATCGCTGCTGGGGTTATTGTTCAACACAGCTTTTACTCTCTTTTTCAATGCTCGTTTCAAAGACGACCTCCTTAACGATCGCTAGCGCTTAACTGACCTCGATTTTTCAATTGGATACTAGTCAATGATTTAGATCGCAATGAACGATGAATCGAGATCGCATTCACCAGAGATGCTTACGCAAGATTAACCTGCTTCTCTGATTTAGACAAGTTCACATGTGTTAGCAAAACTTCAAATATTGCTGTGTTTGCTTGTCCGAACCACTCTTCACACCATTTAGGACGTTTTCCTCTTTGCTGTTATCCGCGCTTGTCTTGCGTCAATCACGGGAACTTTGCAAATAGTTTGTCAAGTCCATAGTCGCTGCCGAAAAATAAATTGCTGCGACTTCTGGAAAAGCGATGCCCCTGCTTGTAGATATCTTCAAGATATTTCTACACAATCAGTCTTCCCAACACGAGACTTTACGTTGATTATTCCCTAAAAAACAACCGTACTAACTATCGGCTACTTTTGGGATGCAATCTGAGGGTCATCCGAGCCAAACTACCTCAAATGCGCTTTCTGAGTCTGTTTTAGTGCTTTTGTTCCCCCATCTGGAATGCTGCAAATTCATCAAAATCTATCATTGAAATTTGGCATTATCCCGAATTTAATATACAAATTTCTTATAATAACCTTCCTTTCCTTGTAAGTATCTTCCACTACAGTTTACTAAAAAATCACATTTCAGGTGTATTTTTTGACAATGCTTTTGCAGTAACAATAAACAATTTTGCTGCTACAAATAAATCTCCCGATTAGGATCTGGAAAAAACTTAAGTATATGTACTTATACTAATCTAAGTAAATCACTATTGTAAATAGCCTAGCTGACGACGGCTTTCAAACAAACCAATTGCTACACTCACTGAGAGGTTCAGACTCCGAACCCCAGGTTGGCTCATAGGAATATATAAGGTTGCATCACAATGTGACAAAACCGTTGGTGGTAACCCAGTAGTTTCACTACCAAATAATAACCAATCATCAGCTTGAAACTGAAAACTAACATAGTTAATACTTCCGGCGACACTATAACCAAGCCACCTACCTCCGCGCTTGTGGTGTAAGCTTTGAAAGGCTTCTATAGATTCGTGATAGTGCAGCTTGACATAAGGCCAGTAATCCAAGCCAGCTCTTTTGAGGTAGCGATCGCTAATTTCAAACCCTAAAGGCCCCACTAAATGTAACTCCGTATCCGTAGCTGCACAGGTACGAGCAATGTTACCTGTATTAGGAGGAATTTGCGGGTTAACTAAAACTACCTGAGGCATTATCCGTACAATTTACGTATTGTATAAAATAATTTCTTGTCAATGTAAAATCTACCAAAAGACAGAAGCTATTCATAGGTTTTGTTAATAATAATCAAGCATTACCCATCTATTAGATTTTTAAAACGAAACCCAAAATCTTCTCAGAACATTGCCTGAGAGGATTTTTGGCTGAAATCAGAAAATATTAAGTTTTTTATAGATGAAGCAGTTACTTGTATCTATTAAGCTGAGTATCGTTTGCCCAAAATCTACCATTGGTTTGAAGGCAATTGGAAATTGGGCATTGGCAGAGACGCGATTCATCGCGTCTTTACAAGAGTAAGGAGTTATTATTTTCTCCTGTGCTCCTATGCCTCTTCCCTAGTCCCTTCAATTACGCTAGCAGCGAAGAACACAATTTATCTTCGAGTTCGATTTCGCGTTCTTGAGTGGCAATAATAGCTTGATTGATGACGCGGTGGCTGTCAACACCTACTGCGTGTAACTGCAACCACTGTTGAGCTTCATTGCCTTCGCGGAGGATTTTGTGCAAAGGTGAAAGGAAACAGCTAAAGCCCTCTTGTTTGGCGATCGCCCAAACATCGTGGTAAATTTCGGCAATCCAATCTCTAGCTGTGATGCTTCTGCCATCTCGCCAATGGGTTAGTTGAGCATCAAGACTAGTAGCAGCAGCAGCGGTTTCGTTTTCAGCAGTCAAAGCTACGAGTTCTGCGGGAGAAAACTGACTTTGGATTAATGGGTCGATGCCAGGATTTTCGATTACTTGTAACAGACGCGCTTCTAATAAAGCACTAATCGCTAGTAAGGCAATGGGGTCTGTGACTAAATCGCAAATTCGCAGTTCTAATCGATTTAGATCGTAGGGACGGCGATCGCCATTTGGTCGTACTGATGACCATAAATGGCGCACATTTTGCATTGTTCCAGCAGCCAGTTGATTCTCTACCCACTGAATATGATGCGCATGGCTGGTAAATAACGGAACTTGGCTAGGCGTTTGGGGGAACAGACCCCAACGAGTCGAATGATAGCCGGTTGCTTTGCCATCTAAGAAGGGAGACGAAGCACTCAGGGCTAAAAATAAAGGCGCTTCTGTTCGAATCACCCGACACGCCCGCATTAATGTTTCTGGGTCGCTAATGCCGATATTTATATGTACGCTAGCGGTGACTACTTTTGTACCGTAGGTTTGCTCGATGTAGTCATGATAGGGGTTAGTGGGATCGGAACGCACAAAGCGATCGCTTCCACCTAAAGACAAGGTACTCCCTGGTATGAGGGTGTAATTGCCCAAACGATTGAGGTAGTTTCGCAACGTCCGTCTGGGATGCAGTAGCGCACACAATAACTTCTCGTAACTCGCCGATGGCTGGGTCGTATATTCCACGTTGCGGCTATCTGGTTCCCGAACAAATCCATCTAAAGCTGCAACAATTTTGTCGGAGAGACCAACGATTTCACCTTGAGGCGTGCCAGTATACATCTCAATCTCAAAGCCTTTTAATAAGACCACCTTGTTCTCCTTGGCTCTCTCAGCCTATAAATTGTATCGAATTAGACGATTCTCTGGATCTATCTTTAATTGAATCGAAGGTTAAGAATCATTGAATCGCTAATTCATCCCAAATCAGGACGACATATTTGTGAGGTTGTACTGTGAGGTTTTTACTATTGTAGTATTAAAAATATCTTCCTCAATCTACGCACTGCATAGCTTCATATAACCTATGTTGATTAAATTACAATGCTTAAAATCATTAACTGACATTAAACACTTTCTCTTCCGGAGTTTTTTATTAAACATCAACACCAATCAATAAATATATATCTTTAGATAGATGGCAATTTAGTTTTATAGTAAATAAGGTATTTATACTTCATAAAGCAGCAAATACCCTGCTGAAATTAAAGTATTTATCTTGAAATTTTCTCTAATCAAACTAAAATTCAATATCAAATATTACATAGTTTGTTGATATGAGTCTTGACTATTCAGGCTGGAGGCTTTTCGAGCGGCTGAAAAACATCTAAATTGCATAATCAAATTATTGTGGGATACGCCGGGAAGCCCGCCCTAATTATGCAACTTAAATGCGGAACAAGTTATTAATGATGTAAGTTCAAAAGTTAGCTTTCGTCTCTTTAACTAATGTGAGTGAAAGCATTTGATGTTGATTTATAAACTTATAGAGCAAGCCCGTGACGAGGATTGAACTCGTGACCTCACCCTTACCAAGGGTGTAGCCTTGTAACTCAAAAAGCTTTACCTATAAGCACCTTACCAAGTCCTAGCACAACCTTTAAGACAGGGTTAGGACAGTGAGGGAAATCAAGCCAGTTAATAATAACGGGTCTATTCAACTAAAGTTTTCTGTGGGTGGTAAACGGTACAGCTTTAACCCTATACCTGGGGGGCAGTTTACCAACAACAGGGACTTAAAAACAGCACAAGCGATCGCCAGCCAAATACAAAATGACATCCTAGCTAAGAACTTTGACCCGACGCTAAACCGTTATCGGTTAGCCCCAAAGCAATCTATACAATCCAGTAGCCAGGTGTCAAAACCTCAAATGCTGCTAGAACTGTGGGATAACTGGGTAGACAGCCTCAACCTTTCAAGAGCTACCAGACAGCATCACTACAAAGCCATTAGGCAGCAGATTGTTAAAGCTAACCCAGACTTGATAGATACCACATGGCTGACCCAATCCAACTTAGGAGCCTCAACTTTTAATCAACGCCTGGGTTATTTGAAAAGATGCTATCGCTGGGCTGTATCCAAAAACTTGGTTACTAGTAACCCCTATGACGGGCTAAAAACCCGCAGGGTGTACGCTAAACCGATCAAACCCTTTACCTCCAGAGAGATTAAAGCAATCATTCAGGGCTTTGAAGAGTCAGCCATGCACTACGCGCCTTTTGTTAAGTTTTTACTGGCTACAGGTGTTAGGACATCTGAAGCTATTGGGTTATGTTGGCGTCATGTGGACTTTGACCAAGGGCTTGTAACTATCCATGAAAGTCTCTCTAGAGACTGGGCTGGTAATGGTTATCAGAGGGTCAGAAAGGAGACTAAAACGGGTAGCAGCAGACATCTAGCAATGACTGATGAGTTACGCCTACTCTTGTGGTCAATCAAACCTCCTAAACCTGACCAGGATTCCTTAGTATTTACTACAGTCAAAGGAAAACCAATAGATGACGGTAACTTCAGAGAAAGATACTGGATTAAGGTATTAACTAGAGTCGGTGTAGATTACCGAAGACCGTATACTACTCGGCACACGACTGCTAGTCATGCCATAGACCAAGGTACGCCGATCACCGGGGTGGCATATTTACTCGGACATAAAGACACCCGAATGGTTATGCAAACTTACGCTCATCTGGTTAACCGCCCAGAGTTACCGAATATAACTCTTGGCTAGGTTGACTAACTTAGGATATCTAACTTGACATTATTTAGATACACGGAACATTTTATGGCTAACAAAAAACTACCTATAACCCTTGATGAACATATCTACAACAAACTTAAATCCCTTTCTACAACTAATGGGATCTCTATGGCAGCCCAAATCCGTTACCTTATCGCCAACGCAACTTCGGAAGGACATTAAAGACCTCAGCGATCGCCAAGATAAAACCCAGGAAACTCTTGAACGCATTGAGGTACAACTGGCAGAAAATACCCAAGTTTTGAACTTCCTCGCTCAACATTTGATTAACTCTGAAAAATACTAAGGAACTACGAAAAAATGGAAATCAATAATGAAAAATGGTTGGCAGATTTGAAAGCTGAAATGGCCGAGGCACAAGCCATTTTAGATGCTAAGGCGGCTCAAGCCAAAGCCAAGGAACAACAGCTTATGGCTGAAAAGATTAAGGGACAAATGAGCCAAAATCGAGTTCATGAGTTTAACAATAATGTCATCGAAAAAGGTATCAAGTATGGCTTATTGGACTCTACAAACTATCCGAAAGTCTATGAACGCACAGTGAAAGATTTAGGGCAAGCCAAAGGTCAAGATTTGTTTATTAGAACTGTGATTGGTCTGTTATCCCATGAGTACACCGGGGTAGAAAGTTCTACCTTCAGAATAGGTAATGGGGGGCTTACATGGCGCGGACAGACCTACAGTAGCCCCCAAGAGTTGTACAAAGGAGTTCTTACTTTGCTACATGGTGAAGACGGGAATAACTTTGACCCTATTGGCGGTTTCGAGTGGTTCGAGGTTGTGCTCGATTCTGTTCTGAAGGAAGGTGGTTTTTGGTCAGATGATTACTCTCATGCTGGTTTCTCCAGAAGAGTACAGGATTTGGTCAGACTAGTTGAGCTATCCAGAGTAAATCCTTTAGGTGTACCAGACGCTTCTGATTTGACCACTGAAGATATGTTTTATATCAACAGTGTGCTAGGTAGAGATTTATAGAGTCAAAGAGTATCTAATATTTCCTTAAATACTACCCCAGTGTTCACTAGGACTTCTGGGGGTTTTTCAATAGAATGCTGAGAGTTATTTAGGTAAATAAAATATCTAAAAGTACAGTAATGTTACTAATGTAGTCATAAACTAAACTGACTACTATGGATGTATAGAGTTCAGGGAGGTAAATGAAACACATAACGGTTCGACTGACGGATGAGGAATACCAAAGATTGCTAGAAGCTCAGTTGGCATACAGTAACACCCAAGGTCAGACTGTCTCACTCAACGCATACATCAAAGTAAAGATTCTTCCAAATACCAACTTGACCTAAAAGTTGATTTCCCAAAGTAAAAAACCAAGAGAAGTTAACGGCTCCTCCTGGTAATCAAAACATTTAAATCTTAGGAACATTTTATCATGTCTAATCTAACTGCACAAATCCCTGTAAACACCACTAGATATGATGTGGCTGTAGTTGAAAAAGTTCTCGACAGAATACTAGAAGCTATGGAATCGACAGGTTGGGATTGGGACGGAACACTTAATATGGTTGATGACTTCTGCCGCGAAGCTAAAATGATGGATTGGTGGGAACTAACCCCTAGAAGAAAGAACGCAAGAAAAATCTACATCTGGTATATCGGTTAAGTCTTAAAACGCACAAGTAACCCCAGGAAGTCTAATAACTTCCTGGGGCTTCTTAGTGGGTTCTACTACCCCAGGCGATCAAGGCAGACTTAGGATTATCTTTAGATTCTCTTAAGGTTTAACAGGGGAAATCAGAGACACCCAGAGGCTAGAACCCTGATTCTACTGTTGAATATTGGATCTGACAAAGTAAAGATAAGCGATGCAAAAGAAATACACCAATGAAAAGACAAGACGCACAACAGACACTTAGATTATCCACCGATGTACAGACAAAGCTACTACGGGTAAGCAATAAAAAACAGAAGCCTGTCTCAGAGATTATCAGAGATGCGATCGGGCTTTACCTGAGCATTCAGGATGAGGACTAGACATCAAATAGGGCAACTAGTAACCAGCTAGTTGCCCCAAAGACCAAAGAAGTATTAAAAGTACACAAACAACCGGGCTAAGTGCCCAAGGATTCAAATAATGGCTTTCAAATAACCAAAGGAACTAAATAATGACCCTTAATAACCCTAATCAGTCAAACTTCTATACTATCCCCCTCTCTTTAGTGGTGTCATACCAGATACCACTATTTTAGTATCAAGATAGGGACAATCCAGAATACTTGTACTACCCCCCTCTCTCTAACGGTATGATACCAGATACCATTAAAAATATTATAATACCTTTAAAATATCTAATAATATTCTATCTCTCTCTTATTAATGGTATCATACCAGATACCACAAGATATGATACCAAATAGAAAACCCAGGTAATACCTGGGAATAAGTGAGATAGGATAGGTATTATGGGCTACTTTGATGCGGATAGTTGAGCCTCTATTTTATCTAGTCTGTCTAAAATGGTAAGCTGGGCGGCTGGATAGCCCCCTAGAGCCTCTTGAATAGCCTCTAGGATTAGTTGATGCTGAGACTTACCTGTAATAGCTTTGGCGGCTTCTAGTAGCCCCTTAACATCTTCTGGAAGTCTGAGTAATGTTGTGTACTTTTTCATAACCATTTAACTATATAACTATATATCATTATATTACTATATCTATAAAATGTCATTTTTTATCCTGCGGTATCTAGGTTATGGTATCTGGTATCATACCACAGATAAGAGGGGGATAGAATAAGGATCCAGTAAAGTACTAAGAATCCATAGGTAAAAGTCTATAGCAATCATAGAATATTTCTATGGCTTATTTCTAAGTGGTATCTGGTATCATACCACCTAAGAGAGGGGGATAAAAGTAAAAACCTAAGCGTGGTAAGGGTTTCACAGCCAATCTTAGCGATCGCCCCAAATCTGACAGATTATATATAACATGGTATCATGGTATCATACTAAATATAAGTGGGGGATAGGAAGAAAATGGCTAACATGACTCTTAGATTAACTGAAGAACTAGAACAACAGATCAAGGCCGTTATACAAACAACTGGCACAAGTAAGCACCAGTTCATCATAGATGCGATTAGGGATTCATTATCTGGCAAGGTTTACCAGTCCTTAGATGCTGCACAGCAAGTCAAAGAACAACTAGAGGGCAACAGACCAATCACAGAGGTAGCCTTGGATACCCAGAACGCACTGGATATGCTACAGGCTCAGATCCATAAACTTAGCGAAGAAAACAGAGCCATCAGGGAAGAACTAACCAAGAAAAAAGATGAGCCAGAGCATCAGTTTAAGCCAGGGCAAGAGGTAACTAAGCAGTCAACTGTTAGGTACTCAATATTATTAACCAGTAAGTGTATTGAGCAATACTGGAGTAAAGATGATAACAAGCGAAAAGATAAGTATAGATACCACCCTGATCTAGGTATCATAACCAAAGAGGGTAAAACAAAGACAGGTAGAATGTCCTTCTGGATTATCGAGACGGATCTAGGGGATTTAACACTTAGCCCAGAGGGTTACTTTATGAGTCCACTGGGTACAACCTATGGGTATGACCCGGAAACCTGGGACACAGAGGAAGAGGAAGTTAAGGCTAACAATGGTAGAGGTAAAGATCCCTATAAGTACCGAAACGGCGAAGATGAAGAGTTAGTAGAAGATTGGACACCGGGCATTACCTCAGAGTACCTACATAAAACCTTTGGCATAGATTACAAAGATCTGGTTAACCGAACAGTACTAGACATCTGTATTGAGGGAGTATGGACACACTTTATCAAGCAGGATAATAGCATTTGGAATCAAACAGGATACTTCAGAAAGATAGATTATGCGGCTATATCCACCGGAGTTGCCTAACAGATAATCAGGATGGGGCTAGATAGCCCCTCTGCGTCCGGCATCCCTCTAGATAATCACCGAGGGCTTAATCTGTAAAGCCCTACCTTACACAATCATTAGCAGCACCACTCGCTCTAGTAATCAAGCTATCATCCACTACAGCCACATAACTAGCGCCATCTAGTCTTCTAGCAAATACCTCCCTAACTTCTGGCTCCATCTGCTGCATTAGGTCACTACCTAGCATATTTAGGAAATCCGATCTAGCCAGCCAAATATCTATACCTCTGTTTTGAGCCTTATTTACCAACTGATCGCTATCTGTAAACATTAGGTATGTCCCACTGGAGCCATGACGGAATCGGAATACATTAGCGCCCAATAACACACCAGCATAATAAACCTTACACTCGCTACTATCAAAGGGTTCATCATCCACATAATCGGTCGGATCACTGACCTGGGCTTGAGTTTGGGCTTGTCCCTGTGACTGGTTGGGGGGCTGATGTGCCCCTGAATACAGAATCAATAAGATTATTAATATAACTACCGCTTCTCTAGGGTTCTTCTTAATCAACTTTATGAGGTTATTTAGCATCAACTTTACTGGTATCTAATATTACTCATCTCAGTCTATTCTGGTAAATAACTGAGGTCAAGGATACCAATCACCCAGGACTAAATAAGTATACAGACAACGCCAAAGACCAAAGGATACCCCGATGACCCCTAAGCAACTAGCTATTTTAAAAACCCTAAATCCTAAACAGAAATCCCTATACCGCCAACTAACCCCTGAGCAAAGACGGAGGCTACTAGAGATATTGGGGCGCAAGCAAGCCTCATCTGGGGATTTTAAGGAGCGCCAAGACGCATCTAAAGATACTAAGGAAAGCCAAGCTGCATCTAGGATTAAAGCCTGTGATCAGCGCAGTATGTACTGGGCACAGATTAGAAATCTAAGGGGTAAATAATGGCTAATAAGAAATCCTGTGTAGTCGAGCTACTACCAGATGACATCAGGGAAGCTGTAGACGCACAGCTAGCTAAAAGCATCCCAGCACCAGCGATCGCTAAATGGCTAGTAGCCAGAGGCCATAAGGTAACAGCTAGGCAGATTTATGGCTATAAGGACAAGACATTACCCAAGGCTACCCTAAATACCCCTGTAGACCCCAATAGCTATGATGACTTATCGGACTCAGATAAGCTCAAGGGGCTACTGAAGACCACCTTGTATACTGTAGATGTCCTGAGTGATTCCTTTAAGACCACTGGCGACCTAAGCACCGCCAGGGCACTACGAGAAATGATTGAGACTGCATCGGGGCTTCTGAAGTATCAACTACAGTACAACCAGCCTGACCCTGTGACGCATGTAACCTTCAATATTGGAAGCCTAGAGGAATCAATGGGGCTTCCTGATGATACCGGGGACAACTAGGCGCACTACGGGAATGATGAGGGAAATCTACCCCATGATCAAGTAATCCCCTCAGAATCTTCCAGAATCCCCCAGATTACCCCTAAAATCCCTTAGAGATAACAAACCATCTAGGGGATTTTTGATATCCCTGTAGTCTCTTGTAACCCTTATAGTGACTCTGTGCGATCGCCAGAGGACAACTGAGGTGAACGTGGATGTTGTAGGTGTAAAGTCCCACCCTGTAAGCATCCTGCGGATTTTAAGGGCTATTTAGTTGCACTTAACCGCATTGGTACTCTAGTACCTCTAGGAGCCAATATTGCCAAGCGGCTTAAACTGTCTTAAGCTTAGGACAGCCTTAGGACAAGTTAAGGTGCTTTAGGACTACTAGATTTCTCTAGGACAAGCCCGTGACGAGGATTGAACTCGTGACCTCACCCTTACCAAGGGTGTGCTCTACCACTGAGCCACACGGGCGGAAAACAGCTTTTTTTCAGCTATATTTTTGGGCTTTTTCAATATTACCCTGCATTATAGCTTTATTAAATCGTGAGAGGTGGGCCGGGCTGGATTTGAACCAGCGTAGGCGCTAGCCAACGGATTTACAGTCCGTCTCCATTAACCACTCGGACACCGACCCGATTTGTCTCACGATTTAACATCATAGCACTGGCTTTTAGAAATTTCAAGTAGATAATAAAAATAAATTTTTGCTAGAGACGCAATAAAATCACGTCTCTACAATTTGCAACAACTGATGCTAACTACACACTCATCTCTAGCATTCGTTGCATTGGCCGCAGAGCTGCAAGGCGGATGTCTTCTGACATGGTGATTTCCGGAGTGCGATTTTTCATCGCCCAGTAGAGCTTTTCTAGGGTGTTTAAGCGCATAAAGGGACATTCGTTACAAGCGCAGTTATTCATTGGCGGCGCGGGAATGAAGCGCTTTTCGGGAGCTAGTTTTTGCATTTGGTGAATGATTCCCGGTTCCGTTGCCACGATAAATTCCTGGGAGGAACTGTTTTGACAATGTTTGAGTAAAGCTGCTGTGGAACCAATAAAGCTGGCGTGGCGCAATACACTAGTTTCACATTCTGGGTGGGCGATCGCCTCTGCTTGGGGGTGGGCAATCTTTAATTCGACAATTTTCTTTTCGGAAAAGGTTTCATGAACGACACAGCTACCTTGCCACAGCACCAAGTCTCGTCCAGTTTGTTCCATGACGTAGCGCCCTAAATTTCTGTCTGGGGCAAAAATAATCGGCTGCTCTTTAGGTATTTGCTGTACGATTTTGACAGCATTGGAACTAGTACAAATAATATCGCTCATTGCCTTAATGTCAGCAGAGCAGTTGATATAAGACACTACTAGGTGATTTGGATGCGCTGCTTTAAAAGCGGCAAATTCCTTTGGCGGACAACTATCTGCTAAAGAGCAACCTGCATTCAAATCTGGTAAAAGTACTAATTTATCGGGATTGAGTATCTTTGCCGTTTCTGCCATGAAGTGAACGCCAGCAAAGACGATTACATCTGCACTGGTATTTTGTGCTGCTTTTGCCAGCTGTAAGGAATCGCCAATAAAGTCTGCAATATCTTGAATATCCGGTTCTTGATAGTAATGCGCCAGAATCACCGCGTTAAGTTCTTTTTTGAGGCTTTCAATGGCGCTAAATAAATCTAATGGTAGTTCGCCCGGTTGGGTTTGTTCTCGTTGAGCTAGTGCAGTCGTAAACACAGTTATGGGTTGCTCTTAGTTGCAATTTGTAGTCTTGTTACATTAATTATAGTAGTTTTTACCAAAAATAGTGGGGGGGTTGATTTCCGACAAGATAATGTCCAAATCAGCCTGAGTTTCCTATCCTGGAGATAGACGGCAAGGAAAGTGGCATGACCAGTCAGAAAACTCATTCGATAACCCTCAAAATTGCTGTAGTTGGAGATGTTCACGACCAATGGGAAGTAGAAGATGGCATTGCACTCAAGCATCTGGGTGTCGATCTAGTGCTGTTTGTTGGGGATTTTGGTAACGAGTCGGTGGAAGTGGTAAAAGCGATCGCTTCTGTTGACATTCCCAAAGCAGCAGTTATGGGCAACCACGATGCTTGGTTCACAGCTACAGAATGGGGGCGCAAAAAGTGCCCCTACGACCGTTCCAAGGAAGACTGGGTAGAGGAACAACTCGATTTATTAGGCCCTGCCCATGTCGGTTACGGAAAATTAGATTTTCCGGCTTGGGAATTAACTGTAGTCGGAGGTCGTCCCTTTACTTGGGGCGGCCCGGAATGGAAATTTGCTGATATCTGTCGCGAACGTTACGGTGTCACAGATTTGGAAGAATCTGCCGATCGCATCGTCAAAGCTGTGAAAAGCGCGGCTTACCAAACGATTATTTTTCTCGGTCATAACGGGCCTAGTGGTTTAGGCGATCGGCCAGAAGACCCCTGCGGCAAAGACTGGCATCCTATTGGTGGCGACTTTGGCGATCCAGATTTTGCTGAGGCGATTTCTCAGGCTGTTACTGCTGGTAAGACCATTCCCCTGGTGACATTTGGTCACATGCACCGAACTTTACGGCACACAAAGAAAGAACTGCGAAAACCCGTTTTTAGAAGTCCAGAGGGAACAATTTACTTGAATGCGGCAACTGTGCCCAGGATAGTAGAAAATGACGGCGAGAAGCTGCGTAATTTTTCCTTGGTTTCTTTGAAGGCGGGTGTGGTTGAGCAAGCCTCCTTAGTGTGGGTGGGGAATGACTTTCAGGTGGTGTCAGAGGAAATTTTTTATGAGCGATCGCATCCAGTAGTGCAACCTGCGTAGTGATAAGATATAGTATGATCTGTCAGCTTTGGCGCTAACCGACAAATGCGCGTAGCCATTAGCTCGACAGTTTATTTGGAGAGGTGGCAGAGTGGTCGATTGCGTCCGACTTGAAATCGGATGAACCGAAAGGTTCCGGGAGTTCGAATCTCCCCTTCTCCGTTGAAAAAGTTCTAAATATAGCATTGAGCTTCTACTCTCAGAGATTCATATTGTTGAACTAACTGAGGGTTAGTCAAATTTATTTATTTTGCATTTAATTTTAAGGAAAGAGTGAGCCTTGCTATCATTGCAAGTATAACCGTTCAAATATGTAATCCAGCCAACTGTAAGATTTGATTAAATATATATTTGATTATAAGTAATCCAAGTGAATGTAGCATGAAAGTAGAAATTTTTAACTTAGGCGTTATTGAAAAAGCTGAGATTGACTTTAAACCTCTTACCATCTTTATTGGTGGCAACGGCACAGGTAAAACTTGGACAGCATACACTTTAGCCTCTATTTTAGGAAAACATGGATTTGAAAAATACTTAAAGATTTATATTGATGGAAAGACTCATCAAAAATATCCAGTCATAGACAAGGCTATTGAAGATTTTTGGAAAGAAGGAAATGTTCGCATTAATTTAATTAATTTTGCCAAAGAGTATGCTGAAAAATATATTAATGATGTTTCTCTTTCATCTCATAGCTGGATGAAAAACTTTCTCGGTACTGAGCTTGGAAAATTTGAAAAAATGAATGTAAGGTTTAATTTAGCTGAAACCAAAGATAAAATTTTTGAAAATATCAGAAAATCTGCTTTAGAAAAAAGAATTTCTTTTGGTTATAAAGGTAAAGATTTTTTACATATACTCAAAGAAGTAGGCGAAGAAAATATTCATTTTTATGTTATTTCTGAAAGCGCTTTTGTCGAAAAATTACCTAAGATAGCTTTTAAGAGATTTTTGGTTGAAGAAATTTTTAAAATAATTCATAAAGCTTTTTATTCTTATGTTTATATCTTTCCTACAGAGAGAAATACTTTTATAACATTTCCCTTTTCGCTTAATAAAGAAATAAAAAAATTAGAACAAATAGATGAAGTAGAAAAAAATCAAAAAAAAAATAATATAGATAAAATTATATCAGAACAAAAGCTCAAAAATAAAAGTGCAGCAGTTCAAAGTTTAATCGAAACATTAGCTAGTGTGTATCTAAAAACATCAACTGAAAGAGAGGAAGAAATAGAAAGAACACCCGAAATTTCAGTTTATATTAAATTAGCTGAAATATTAGAAAAAAAAATTTTACAAGGTGAAATAGATTTTAATGAGTCTGGATTAGGAAATGAAATAATTTTTCAGCCAGTAGAAAATATAAAATTGGAGATGACAGTCGCTTCTTCGATGATTAAAGAACTAGCTCCTTTGGTTCTTTGCTTGCGCTACCTAGCTGAACCAGATGAGTTGTTAATTATTGATGAGCCAGAAATGAATCTACATCCAGCAGCCCAAGTAGAAATAAGTGAATTTTTAGCAATGTTAGTTCAAGCAGGTTTGAATGTGATAATTACAACTCATAGCCCTTATATTGTCGATCATCTGGAAAATTTGATGCAAGCGGCTAAATATCAAGATAAAGAGAGCATAAAAGAGAGATTTTATCTAGAACAAACAGAAGCTTTTATCCCTCAAGAAAAAGTTTCTGTATATGTGTTTGAAAATGGTACAGCTAAGAGTATCTTAAATGAAGAAGGGCGTATAGATTGGCGTACATTTGGTAATGTATCTGATGATATTTCCCATATATTCCCATAATCACTCTTAATATTAGGAGTGATTTAAGAATGCCTTTAAATAATTTATTATTATCGAGTTGTTTGCTACCAGGAAAAACAAGTTATACAGAAAAGGGAGTAGAGATAAATATCAAACCATCTAGTGGTGAAACAATTCTCTTTTTTTGTATAGATAATCAATCCAACCCTAATTGTAATTTGCGTCAACTATTAGGATTAGATAGAGAAGGAATGAAAATCTGTGATTTAATCGTCTTCTATGCAAAAGAGAATATAAGAATAATCTGCTTTGTAGAATTAAAAGGTGGTCACATAAAAACAGCTACAGAGCAAGTTATAACTACATATAAATATTTCCTCAAATTCTTGAAACAGTGTGGAACATCGCTAAACTTTATTCCAAAAGTATATATTAAATCTAATAGTTCTGCACCGCAAGAGATTGATAAATATAAACAGCAATTAAAAGAGCAGTTTGGTGACGGTAATTATGATATTAGCAAGAATTCGGATTTAGGTGACTTTCTACGAGGTGTTGAGTATCAACCCAAAGGAAAGAGAAAAAAGGGTAAGTAACTTATATTAAGTTTCGTGTTAATCCTAAAAATCTTCATCTGTGTAGGTTGGGTTGAGGAAAGAAACCCAACACAATGCCGCATTAAAAAATTAATCTCCTGTAGTGTCTTTTGAATTTTCTAGCTTATTTAATGCATCAGAAATTGCTTGCCTGATAAATTCTGGGTAGTTATCTAGACCTTTTAATTTTTCCAGCATTGATGGGGGAAGTCTGAGAGTTATTTTTGCAGTCAATGGTTCTTCCCTGTTAGTGGTAAATTGATGCTTTTTTAAATAAGGTTTTTCTTCGTAATTAGGCATAAAAATATTGGCTTATATATTGACTTATCGCAAGACTTCATGCGATATTATAATTGGCAGCTAGCCAGACCTAGCAAGTTAGAGTAGCTGCCAAACCCAATTACAAAATTAGGCATTTCTATGTTTACACGTTCTGAACTTGAAAGCAAAACCCTTAAAGAATTGAAAGATTTAGCTGCGCGGTATGGAGTCAAGCCTGTAGGGAATCCAGGGTATAAAACAAGCTGGATTACTCCGTTATTGGCTTTTGCTGTACAAGCTATTAGGCAGTTCCAAGACCACAAAACAGGTTTAAGGAATCCTAGTTGGAGAAGTACTGAAGCGCTTGGCACGATGCTTTGTGAAATGGGAGAACCTACTGACGAACAAGCTGCGCTGATTCGCGCAACGCTAGAGGGTAAGTTACTGCCTCTGCCTGAACGCTACGACCAAACTAGACTGCTAAATCTTCACAAGAGTAAGCAATTGATTCAAGAAGCAATTGAAATACTCAATAAATAGATGAGTGTTGACTGTTGACGGTTAACAGTCAACAGTTCCTCTAAAGTCGCTCGCTGCTTGCATCGTGCTAACATTAGCAATAAACTCTTTTGGGAGGTCAATCAATGGCTACCCTTCATGCGCTAAATATACCTGATGAGTTATACGCACAACTGCAAGAGTTAGCTAAAGCTGAAAATAATTCAATTGATGCTCAAGTTATTACAATTTTGCAGAATGCTTTGCAGGCAAAAATGCAGTCTACGGAAGAGGAAAGGCGAAAAAATGTACTCAAGCTTTTAGAAGAAAGTAGTCAGCGTCGCCGTCGCTTGAATCCAGCAGACTTTGGATTACCTGATAGTACTGAATTAATTCGAGAAGACCGCGATAGATGAGTAATCCTCTCAGATGCGTTATTGATACCAGTGTGTGCATCAAGTATTTTATTGCTGACCCACTAACTACTAAAGTTAATCAACTCTTGGATCATCTTGGCAATCCACAGACTGAAATTTACGTACCAGACCTTTTTTATATCGAGTGTACTAACGTTTTATTGAAGTACATCCGTGCAAGGATGTACACTGCTGCTGAAGTACAGACAGATTTAGCAACTCTCAAAAGCTTCCCTTTACGTGTTGTCTCGACGGCTGATTTGATGGCGGATGCAGTTAGTATTGCCTTGACTTATAAAATCTCTGCCTACGATGGTTCTTATCTTGCGCTTTCACAGCAGGTAGGTGCGACTTTGCTAACTCTTGATGGTAAGCTGGTGAAAGCTTTGAGTACTTCGTCTTATAATTTTTGCTCGTTTAATGATTTTCAGGTTACATAGTTGCGGTTAATATAGAAGCGATCGCCAATTTAACAGTTATTATTCTTTTTGAATATCAAATTATCAAACATGGCTTTTACTTATAACCGCACGGTTCGCTTTCAAGATACTGATGCTGCTGGGGTAGTTTATTTTGCCAATGTTTTGGGTATTTGTCATGAAGCTTATGAAGAATCTCTAGAAGCATCAAGTATTAATCTCAAAGATTTTTTTAATAATCCACCTGTGGCTTTTCCCATCGTTCACGCGAGTGTGGATTTTTTGCGTCCTATGTTTGTAGGGGACAAGTTATTGATTAGTTTAATTCCCCAAAAATTGGGTGTTGATAAGTTTGAAATTACTTATGAAATAAATGTAGGTGAGGTGATAGTTGCTAAGGCTGTTACTCGGCATGTTTGTATTAATGCGAGTAGTAGAGTTAAGCAGGAATTACCTGATGAAATAATTCAATGGTTGGAAACGAACCGCAGAGAAGCGGAAGGTGCAGAAAGAAGAAGGGCGAGAGAGGTTATTTGAGCGAGTTTTGTAGGTATTCCATCGCTATTTTTTCTAGCTGTTGGCGGTTAATTTTACCTTGGGAGTTACGGGGTAAGTTTTGCTGGGGAATCCAATATTTTGGGATTTTAAATTTGGTGAGTTTTTCTTTGAGTAGGGTTTGGATTTTTAAGGCACACACAGTTGATTTTTTAGGAATATAAATTGCTGTTAAGGCTTGTCCCCAGTGTTTATCTGGAATACCTATAACGCAAATATCGGTAACCATTTGAGTTGCTCGTATGGCTGACTCAATTTCTGCTGGGTAAATATTTTCTCCGCCTGTAATGATTTTTTCACTGCTACGTCCTACTATATTTAAATAACCTTGGTCGTCTAAAAAGCCTAAATCATCTACTTGGAAAGTATCCTCTCTTTCTTTGTTCATGGGATAGTAACCAAGCGCTAGAGATTGAGCTTGGATGGTGATATTTCCTATTTGATTAAAATTTAAATTTTCACCTTGCTGATTGCGAATAGTTACTTGGGCATGGGGAAGAATTTGACCGCTACTGATTTTACCATTGAGAAAATCATCTGGTTTGAGGGTTGCTATTTGAGAAGCGGTTTCTGTCATGCCATAAGTTGGTGCTAACCGAATGCGATGAAATCTCGCTTTTTCTAATAGTTCGCTCCATGCTGGCGCACCTCCTAAAAGGACGGTGTTAAATTGGGTTAGCCATTCTGTTAGTTCGGGATTTTCTAAGAGTCTTTGTAATTGAGTTGGTACTAAAGAAATAAAAAATTCTGATTGTTTAATATTCAAGGTTTGGCCAGATTCCAAGACTTTGAATGGCAGAATAGCAAGTTTACCTCCGGTGGTGAAAGAACGGATAAATTGCATTAAACCGCTAACGTGATATAGCGGCAATATACAAAAAGAATTGACTTTATTTAGCTGAAAGTATTGTGTAAATCCTCTGACAGATGCGATGAGAGTTTCCCAAGTATGGATGACAAATTTAATCTGTCCTGATGAACCACCTGTGGGAATCATGATTAGTGGCGAGTGGGGAGTGGGGAGTGGTGAGTGGGGAGATGAACAATCCCTATTCCCTATTCCCCATTCCCTATTCCCTACTCCTAAAATAATATCTGGTTGTACTAAATCTAAGACTTGTTGCCATTCTTGGGTTCCCCAGTCGGGGTTACACAGAAAAA
This sequence comes from Nostoc sp. DedSLP01, assembly GCA_034530875.2. Lineage (GTDB taxonomy): Bacteria > Cyanobacteriota > Cyanobacteriia > Cyanobacteriales > Nostocaceae > Nostoc. The sequence goes on along the minus strand of JAVRCJ020000017.1, from coordinate 129,148 downwards.
CTGGGCAATTAGCTGCACAAGCGGCAATAAAGCTTGCTAAAAATTTTAATGGTTCGCGTTCGGTTATGATAATTTTGGGTGGAGTTTTAAATGTTGATAATTGTGTTAGTTGTAAATATAATTCTTGAGCTAGTTGATTAAATTGACGGTTGTTGTAACCAATCAACCAATCATTTGCGGGCAGGTTATTTAAATAGTCTAAAGGTCTTTCCATAGACTTTGAAGCCAGGTTTCTTCTTGTTCAAAAAAATGGTCGATGCCAAAACCAACTGCTCTGTGATTTCGGGATAACTCTGCTGCTAGTTGGAGTGCTGCTTGTCTTCCGATCGCAGTTTCAAATACTGACGAAAATACAGCATCAATTTCATGCTGTTCGCAAAACTTTCTCAACCGAGATGGCGATCCAATTATCCCAGGTTTAATGACAAAAATTTCTCGCCAACCTTGTTGATAACAATGTATAAATTGCGCTAGTGTAGCGACAGATTCATCTAAAGCGATCGCTGTTCCATAACACATACTCAATTCCAACATTCCCTGAAATTGTTCAACGGGTAGCGGTTGTTCGAGAAATTCAATTTCTGGGGCTTGTTTCCGATTTGCCTGGAGATTGTCGCAAGTCCACAGCCATAAATTAGCTTGTTCATAGCTGAGTCCACCGTTAGCATCTAATCGCAGTTTGCTAGAAACTGGTAAAGTCTGTGTTAATGATTCAAAAATTTTAAGTTCATTAGCGATCGCATTTACACCAATTTTCCATTTAAATGTGCGATATCCCTGCTGCCATAAACTTTCCCATTGACTTAAAGCCGCTTCCCCAGCAGAGAGTAAGGCGCTGTATGGGAAGAGTGAGGAGTAAGGAGTTAGGAGTGAGGAGTTATTCTCCCCATCCCCCCATCCCCCCATCTCCCTATCTCCCCATCTCCCCACGCACTCCTGCGCTGACTCGAAGCCAAATTGACAAGCGGGTAACTCATCTGGGATGGAGAAAATTGTTTCGTCTGTGATTTCTGCTGGGAGTTGGCGACAAAAATCTAATGCTTGTTCCATAGTTTCTGAACCGAACCAGCTAATGGGGGCGATTTCTCCCCAGCCAACTCTTCCTAATTCGTCAGTAAGACGGAGAATAATTCCATCCCGAATATCCCATTTACCATGACTTGTACTAACTGTTCGCACAAATCTTCGCCGATAAGGACGAAATTTAAATCTGTAAATCACTATCTTGACTTGTCATTAGTCATTAGTCATTTGTCCAATGCCCCATGCCCAATCTAAAACATAAATCCCAATCCCAACAGCAAGCAACTCCAAAAATGCACGGCGACGGCGATGAATTTACAGTTACTAACTTTGTCTGGTTTATGATGATTTTCTTGGACATGACGGCATAATTTGACGGCAAAGGGTAAACTCAACCAACTTAGCAGTGTCCAGACTGGAAAAATTCCCGACAGCACAAACAGCAAAGTCAGAGGATAAATGCTGCCAGTGAACCAAAATAGCAGTTGGGCACCTTTTTCGGTTCCGAGACGGACGATGGGCGATCGCTTGCCTGCGGCTATGTCATCCTTAACTTGGTGAAAGTGCGAACAAAATAAAATCAAAGTTGTGGCAATGCCGAGAATCACTGAGGCTGCTAAACTCGTCATCGACCAAGTTTGAGTTTGGCTGTAGTATGCTGCCTCTACTGCTAAGGGGCCAAAGGCAAAAAAGCAAAGAATTTCGCCTAAACCCTGATATCCTAAGCGAAAGGGAGGCCCTTGGTACATATAGCCCAAACCACAGCACAGCAGTATTATGCCGATAACAGTTAGGTCTTGTTGCCAAAAAGCGATCGCTACTATCCCCAGCAACCCCAAACCTAAACACAAATTTCCTAACCAGAATATTAATTTTTTATTACCAGTTAAATTCACCAGAGAATGGTGTTTGTTTCGATCGATACCTGTTTCGGAATCAAAAACATCATTACTGATATTTTCCCAGGCAAGAATTAAAATTGCCGCACCTATAAAAGTAGAAAATATTGCTCCATTGAAAATTTTTGTTTCAGCATAAGCTACTGCTGTTCCTACCCAAATCGGCATGATGGCAACGCTGTACATTGGCGGTTTAATAGCTGCCATCCATAACTTAGTATTAGGATATAAAATCTGCTTGGTAGTCATCAGTCGAGATTAATTAAATTCCCACAATATTGCTTGCACAAAAGATTTTTCGTGTCAGAATTCTCCGATTCACGATAATATTTCATGAATGAATATACCAATCATACTAGATTCGTTATCAATTCTGACTTCTGGCTATTGAATGCACAATTTTTACCTTTTGGTTATGAGGTTCTATTACAAACTCCGATACTGAAGTTGCAGTCTAGGCTACAACTTGCTTCTCAGGTTCTCAGAACACCACTAATAAGGCAAATCTTACGCTGGTGAAATGGCAACTTAATATGTTACCTGTAAAAATACGACCACGATTAATTACACTTTAGGAAGTTAACTTAAAAAAAATTTACTATCGATAAGATCCATGACAGTTTCACCATGTCGTAGCAACTTGTTTGTACAGCACAAAGATTTATATCAATTTCTCTTAGCAGTGCAAAAAAAGTGCATCAAAAATAATTCTAGGCAAATTGTCAGTATCTCCCAAGAGATCGATTTAGTTGACCCTTTACTTGTATTGGATCGATTTACACAAGCAAATGAAATAAATTTTTACTTTGAAGACAAAGGCAAAGGAGAAGCGATCGCCGCAATTGATGCTGTAGAAAAATTACAAGTTGACGGCAGAGAACGTTTTACTAAAGCTGAATATTTTATCAAATCTTGTCTAAAAAATATAATTAATTTTGGTAACTCTAACCAGCCTTTTTCTGGACCTCATTTTTTTTGTTACTTCAGCTTTTTCGACCAAAATACCCAAGTAGATTATCCATTTCCCGCTGCTACCATTTTTCTGCCCCGTTGGCAAGTAGCTGTTAAAAATCAGTGCTGTATATTAGTAACAAATTTAACTATAAATGCTGACGTCGATATTCAAAAACTATTGCAAGTCCTACAAACAAAAATTGAATTTATCCAATCTTTAGAAGATTATTCTCCAAATATTGATTTCTCAGCAAAGTTTTACCAAAAATCTATCACTAATGGCAATCTATTTAAATATTCAGTAGCTTCTGTATTGGAAAAAATTCAGTCTAATCATTTAAGAAAGATTGTTTTAGCAGATATATTAGATGTTAAGTCAAGCAATCATTTTGACTTAGTTAAATCGTTAAATAATCTCAGACAAATACATCCTAATTGTTATATTTTTTCTACAAGTAATGGGAAAGGGCAAAACTTTATTGGTGCCAGTCCAGAACGATTAATTAGTATTAATAATCAGCAGTTAATTACTGATGCGTTGGCGGGTTCTGCACCACGAGGTAAAACTCCGGCTGAAGATGCAGCTAACGCCAACCGCTTACTCAATAGTGAAAAAGAAAGACACGAACATTCGCTGGTACTTAATTTCATAACTCAACGCTTATGCCAGCTAGGTTTGTTACCCCAAATATTAGCACCCCGTCTGCGACAATTATCCAACATCCAGCATTTGTGGACGCCAATTAGTGCTGTAGTTCCTGCTAATATTCATCCATTAAATATCGTTGCCCAGTTGCATCCGACACCAGCCGTTGCCGGTGCAGCGCGAGATGTTGCTTGTGCTGAAATTCGTCGTTATGAAAGCTTTGAAAGGGGTTTATATGCTGCGCCTTTAGGTTGGATAGATGCTAATGGGAATTGTGAATTTATTGTGGGAATTCGTTCGGCATTAATAAATGGCGATCGCGCCAGGTTGTATGCTGGTGCTGGTATTGTCGCCGGTTCCGATCCCGACAGGGAATTTGCAGAAGTACAACTTAAACTTCAGGCTTTGTTGAAGGCATTGGTTTAAAGCTATAGCAGAATTCAGAATTCAGAATTCAGTAGCAAAACAGTAAATTTTATTCGTAACAAAAACGGCCTCGTGCCTCCTGCCTTCGTTAAACTAAATCCCGATGAGTAAAGGGTTTTGCATTAGCACCAGTGTAGGTGGCGACAATATGACCGTTACCTGTCATTTGATATTTGTATGTTACTAATCCTTCTAAGCCAACAGGGCCGCGGGGAGGCATTTGTTGAGTGCTAATTCCAACTTCTGCGCCGAAGCCATAGCGGAAGCCATCAGCAAAACGAGTAGAACAATTATGGAAGATATTGGCTGAATTCACCAATCCAAAGAAAGTTTCTACAGCCGCAGAATCTTCAGAAATAATTGCATCAGTGTGACGGGAACCATATTCGTTGATATGAGCGATCGCATCTTCAATCGAGTCTACAATCTTAATCGACAAAATATAATCGCTGTATTCTGTTTCCCAGTCAATTTCTGTTGCAGTATTGATATCAGGTAAAATTTCTAAGGTATTTTCATCGCCTCTTAATTCCACATGGCGTTCTGCTAAAGCATCAGCAACTTTCGGTAAAAATTCTTTAGCAATTGATGAGTGGACTAACAATGTTTCAATCGCATTACAAACAGCCGGATATTGGGCTTTGGCATCGACTGTAATTGGAACAGCAAGTGAAATATCAGCTGCTTTATCTATATATAAATGACAAATTCCATCGGCGTGACCGAGTACGGGAATGCGTGTATTTTCCTGCACAAATCTGACAAAAGAATTAGAACCTCTAGGAATAATTAAATCTACATATTTATCTAACTTCAAAAGTGCTAGAGTTTCCTCTCTAGTTGTAAGCAAGTGCACGGCATCAGGATTCACAGCAGTCTGAGATAATCCTTTTTTAATCGCCTTAACTATTGCTTCACAAGAACGTACAGCTTCCCTACCACCTTTAAGGATGACGCCGTTTCCAGATTTAATTGCTAAAGAGACAATTTGAATCGCTGCTTCGGGACGCGCTTCAAAAATAATCCCTAAAACACCCAAAGGACAAGTAATACGTTTGAGAATTAAACCAGTGTCGAGTTCGCGGTGAATTTGCACTTTACCTACTGGATCTGCTAGCTTACCAACATCTCGCACGCCAGCGATCGCATCTCTTAATTTATGTTCGTCCAATTGCAAGCGCTTATAAAGCGGTTTAGCAATTCCGTCCGCGGTTGCAGCTTCACAATCAGCAATATTTGCTGCCAGAATTTCATCTTTAGCTGATTCTAAAGCTTGGGCGATCGCTTCAATCGCTTGATTTTTGGCCTCAGTCGAGAGAATCGCCAGCTTACTTGCAGCTTGGCGAGTTTGTGCTGCGATCGTAATTAGGGGAGAAGCAAGTTGAAAAGTAGTCATATTACAAAAGAATTTTACCTATTCCTCATCCTATCAAGAATGGGAATTGGGCATTGGACATTGACAAACAAGGAAAATTAGAGACTCGTTCATCCATCTCAAAGCCTGATTAATGGAGTTAAGAACCTCAATCTCCATACCCTATGCCCAATGCCCTATGCCCTAAACATTTACCGCAGTTTGAGTGATAATTTGCCGCACTTCGTCAGCGCTTAAATTTGGATTAGCACTGAGCATTAAGGCTGCTAGTCCTGATACATAGGGAGCAGCCATAGAAGAGCCATTATAATAGCCATACCTTCCATTCGGCAGGGTAGAGTAAATGTTAACTCCTGGGCCAGTTACATAAGCCATTCTGGAATCACTGCCGGCTCGGTTAGAGAAATTAGCAATGTTTTTGTTACTATCAACGGCTCCAACAGCTAAACCCCAGTTAGTAGCATAATAAGCAGGATATTGGGGAGTTGAACCTCCTGAATTTCCTGCTGCTATGACGACAATCGCACCTTTACTGGCGGCATATTGAATGGCTGCTTCTATGCCGCTGTCAGGAGTGCTGCCAGCTAAACTCATGTTAATGATTTTGGCCCCGTTATTGACGGCGTAATAAACTCCTTGGGCAATAGCAGCAAAATTGCCTTTATTACTGTCATTCAGAACCTTCACAGGCATGATTTTGGCATTATAAGCAATACCTGTAATGCCAAAATCATTATTAACTGCTGCGATCGTACCAGCTACATGACTACCGTGGCCGTAGACATCTAAAGTATTGTTATTGCCTTCAATAAAGTTCCAGCCATAGTAATCATCAATGTATCCATTGTTATCATCATCAACACCGTTGCCAGCTATTTCTCGGCTATTTGTCCAGATATTGGCGCTTAAATCTGGGTGGTTACGGTCAACACCAGTATCTAATACAGCAACAACTAGTCCTTGACCCGTATAGCCTTTTACCCAGACTTCTGGAGCTTTGATTAAATCTGCACCCCAGTTTTGGCCGCCTAAATCAGGAACACCTGAAAAGGCAGGTTGACCGATAGCTTTAGCAACAGCAGCAGCAGCATTGACTAAACCATAGCCATTGATAGAGCTATAACTTTCCGGACTGCCAGCAGCATAAACATCAATACTCGCTTGGTTAGACTCATTGAAGACATTAGCCAAATCATTTTGACCATCGGCATTAAAGTCACCCGCTAACCATTTTTGCTCGATGGAAAATCCGCCTTGTGCAGTTGTCCATCGCCCGATAATAAAGCTATTCCTCTTTGACAGATGAACATCAATACTAGCTCGGTTATCCTCATTGAAGATATTGGCTAAATCCTCATCTCCATCATTATTAAAGTCACCTGCAAGCCATTTTTGGTCGTCCGAAAATCCACCTTGTTGAGTTACCCAGCGCTGAATTGTAAAACTGCTGCCGCTGGAGAGATAAACGTCAATACTGGCTTGACCGACGTCATCGAAGACTTTAGCTAAATCATCTCCTCCATCGCCATTAAAGTCACCAGCTAGCCATTTTTGGCTATTCCAAAATCCACCTTGTTGAGTTGCCCACCGCTGAGTGGTAAAACTGCTACCGTTGGAGAGAAGAACATCAATGCTAGCTTGACCGTTCTCATCGAAGGCTTTTGCGAAATCATCTCTCCCATCGCCATTAAAGTCACCAGCTAGCCATTTTTGGCTATTCCAAAATCCACCTTGTTGAGTTGCCCATCGCTCCATATTAAAGCTGCTACCGCTGGAGAGATGCACATCAATACTGGCTTGACCGTCCTCATTAAAGACTTTTGCTAAATCATCTCGTCCATCGCCATTGAAATCGCCAACTAACCATTTTTGGCTATTCCAAAATCCACCTTGTTGAGTTGCCCAACGCTCAATAGTAAAGCTGCTACCGTTGGAGAAATAAACATCAATACTGGCTTGCTCAGTATCATTAAATACCTTTGCTAAATCATGTTTCCCATCACCATTAAAGTCACCAACTAGCCATTTTTGGTCGTTTAAAAATTCGCCTTGTTCGGTCGCCCATCGCCCACTTGTAAAATTGCTGGCAGCAGAAGCATAATTTTCTGAAGTAATAGAAGAAGAAAAAGCATCTGTGCTTAAACTACTAATACTCGCAGCACTAACATAGTCTTCTGGAAGTCCAGTTAAACAATCTATTCCTTCTATTGCTTGGCCTATTTGTCCAGATGTATCTTGAGAACTCAGGCCAGTTATTTCTCGGCTAATGGTATCAACATCGAAGCCATAATTTAAAGAAAGTTCGGCTTGTGGCTTTGTCAAAACAGATAATGGTGCTAGATCTGGCAAGCCAAGAGAGGTGGCAATATGAGAGTTAACAGCAAATTCATTAGGCAAGAAGCTTAAGGATTTGGCATCCAAAAAGGTAGGGTCAGACATCTAGCGTATTCCCCGGATAAATTCTCACTAAAGTAAGTTCGTCATTGCTGAAAAAGAATAAACAACTGAAACTAGCCACCGATAGAACACAGCAGATCGATAGAAAAATCTTTTGGGAAGATTTTTTCTATTATTTACTATCTAAAATTTGAGTTTTAAGATAGAAAGATAACACTTGAATATCAATGTTATTGTAAAGCAAAAGTGAAGATTTTATAAAGAAATACAGAAACTTAACTGTATAGCAACAAACATAAGAAGTAGATTTAAGCAAATTTTCCTAAAAGCTTAAGGAAACCTGATGGTTCCAGCAACAGTAACAGGACAACAGGTCATACCATTTCACTTTAAAAATGATACGTATAGGCAAATAGAGGGGCAGAGGAAGCGATTTGTATCAGTAATTTAGTGAATTGGTATCAAAATTAGCCTGACCAAACTGCTGATTAACAATGAATGGGTAGACAGTATGAAATTGGGTGGTAAGAGTCTCAATATTGTCTTTGCTGATGCTGGCATGGATACAGCGATCGCATATTCTCAAAAAGCCTTATTCACCCTTGAAATCTGAAACATCAAGATTTCGGAGGTGAATAAGGCGATTTTTGTTATGGGGTGGGCATGATAAATAGACATAGCACACAACCCAAAGAAAACCTGATGATAAATGCGATCGCCACTAAATTTCGCCAAGCGATGGCTGGGAGGAAAAGCCAGACTGCCCATTTTCACGGACATAACCGTAAAAACCAAACCAGACGTTCTTTAGCACTTTATACCTGCATTGGATTAGTAGGTGCAATTGTGTCATTGTTTTTAATAGCATCCCCAGGATTCACCCAAACACCACAAACTCAACAAACTCAACAAACTCAACAACCCTTATTAGTAGCTACACGAGTCATACCACCCTTTGTCACACAAGAAAAAGACCAGTTATCGGGATTCAGTATCGACCTCTGGCGCAGCATTGCTAAGGAAATCGGTGTAGAGTCGAAATTTATTCAATATCCCACTGTATCGGAACTGCTTGGTGGCATTAAGCAAAACAAAGCCGACTTAGGAATTGCGGCTATCTCAATTACAGCCGAACGCCAGCAGAATTTTGACTTTTCGTTACCGATTTTGGCTGGAGGGCTGCAAATTCTGGTAAGAAACCAAGAGAGCAGCAACAGTGGTTTTTCAAATATTTTGCAAATCTTTTTTTCTGCTAGTCTCTTGCAAGTAATCGGCATTGCCTTAGTACTAATTGCCATAGCAGCCCACATTATTTGGTTATCTGAGCGCCATCATAAAGAAGGGTTAGTTCCTAAATCATACTTTCCCGGCATTTTTAAAGCTTGTTGGTGGGCAGCTGCCACATTAGCAACCCAAGCAGATGAAATGCCCAAAGGAGTGCTAGGACGCTTAGTAGGTATTGTCTGGATGTTCATCGGAGTGCTTTTCGCTGCCTACTTTACAGCCACCGCTACCACCTCATTAACAGTGCAGCAACTCCAAGGTGACATTAACGGTATCGACGATTTACCTGGTAAAGTAGTGGCGACAACTGCGGGTAGTACAGCCGCCGCATTCCTGCGAGAACATCATATTTCAGTTTTAGAAGTTCCTAAAATAGAGGAAGCTTACAATGCTTTAATCAGAAAAAAAGCTGATGCCGTTGTCTTTGATGCACCTGTACTGCTTTTTTATGCCGCTAATGAAGGCAAAAACAAAGTACAGATTGTCGGTAGCATCTTGCGTGAAGAAAGTTACGCTATCGTTCTACCCAATAACAGCCCTTACCGCAAACCAATTAATCAAGCCTTGCTGAATCTTAAAGAAAATGGCACTTATCAATCTTTATATGATAAGTGGTTCGGTGTTAAAGAATCTTGAGGCAGGGTATGGGGGAAAACCCTTCGGGTAGGGAAAAGGGAAAAGGTAAAAGGGAAAAGGAGGGATCTTTACTTTCCCCCTTGCCCCCTACCCCTCATTCCCCACTCCCCTCTTCGGCAAGTCGGACTTTTGCCTGTTGCCACAATTTTTCTAACTCATCCAAACTGTAATCGCTTAAAGGACGGTCAACAACTGCCTCCATTTTTTGTAACCGCTGGACAAATCGCTGGTTTGTGCCTTGCAAAGCGGCACTGGGGTCAAGGTTATGCCAACGCGCCAGCTGAATCACAGCAAATAGCAAATCTCCTAATTCTGCTTGTTGCCGTGCTGGGGTTTCCTGGGCTAAAGCTTGTTGAAATTCTGCCAACTCTTCATGAAATTTGTCCCAAACTCCTTCGATGTTTTCCCATTCAAACCCTACAGCCGCAGCTTTTTGGGAAATCTTCATTGCCCCAGTTAACGGGGGAAGGGTACGTCCATAACGACTGAGTTTCGCACTGAGTTTTTGATTTTCTGGAGAGGATTCGCCTTTTTCGGCAGCTTTGATTTGTTCCCAGTTTTGCCGCACTTCATCTACACTTTGTACAGATATATCACCAAACACGTGGGGATGGCGGCGAATTAACTTCTGGGAAATGCCTTGAGTAATTTCTTTAAGGGAAAATTGCCCGGACTCGCTAGCAATTTGAGCTTGCAATACTACTTGTAATAATAAATCGCCCAACTCTTCAGCGATCGCTTCCTTATCTCCATTCTTAATCGCGTCCACCACTTCATAAGCCTCTTCGATGACGAATGGTATCAGCGTTTCCGGCGTTTGTGCCAAATCCCACGGACAACCACCATCAGGCGATCGCAATTTCGCTACTACTTCTATTAATTCCTGCAACGCTACCAAAGTATCGCTATGATTTCGATCTAATTTCATAAGTTAAATTCTCAAAAATCTTATTGACATAAATAATTAAATATGCAATTCAAGTCTCCTTGATTGCAATTACATTTATTTACTACAGTCTAGAGGTTTCTCATCTTCGTAGGCTGAAACTACACCAGCGAAATTCATCTTTTTATTATGTAACAGCGATCGTCTTTACTAAAAAAACTAATTACTTTGTAGCTGAGAGACTAATGACTGGGAATTTTAAGAGTAAGTAATTACTCACAAAAAAATATACTAACCAGCACGCGATTTTTGGAAGAAGGGATGAAAATTAGTCAAAAATTAATTTTGGGGTTTCTGGGAATTGCTAGTCTTACAGGAGGTATTGGTGCGATTGCATCTCATCAACAATCACAGACAGCCAAATATCTTGCTCGACAAGAAGCTCAAGAAGTCGCTGGATTAGTTGGATATTTTACCAATCATGAGTTGGAAATCCATAAATTTAAATCCCCAAAAGAAATGGCAACTCATTTGCAACGCCATGTGGAAGCCCTACACAAGCAACGTCAGCGCGATTTGGAGATTGTCGATCGCAATAAGATAATTCTGGCAGATGTCGTTCCCGAAGACATTGGTACTCGATTAAATCATGACCCCAATAATGAAGTCGGCAAGACTATCCAGGATGGTATCCCAAGAACATATATTGAAACTAGTTCTGAATATCCAAATGGAATTCAACTGATTGCTGTTCCTTTCAAAGCTAGCAACAATCGAACAATTGGTGCAGTAATTCTGGAATATACTCCACTTTACGAAGCTGCAATGGCAACAGCTCGAAAAAGCATTTTTGCTACATTAGGGATGAGCTTGCTGTGCGGTGTACTTGCATTAGCAGGAGGCTATTTTATATCTCTAAGTATCTGCAAACCGATCGAGAAACTTCAGCAAGCCCTGCTGAATTTAGCCAAAGACCAGTTTGATACCAGAGTTGACATTCACTCGCAAGACGAAATTGGCGAGTTAGCGGCTTGCTTCAACAAAATGGCAGACGATTTGCAACAGTCCAGGGATAGTTTACTTAGTATCAACAAACAATTGCAAAGTGAAATTAACGAACGCCACCAAGCAGAAGCAGAACTTCAACAAACTCTCAAATCTCTACAAAAAACCCAAGCCCAATTGATTCAATCGGAAAAAATGTCGAGTTTGGGTCAATTAGTAGCAGGAATCGCTCACGAAATCAACAACCCTGTTAACTTTATTCACGCCAATCTGTTTCACGTACAAGAATATGCTCAATCTCTGAGCAATTTAGTGCAACTCTACCAGCATCACTACCCAAATCCTGCGAACGAAATTAGACAAGAAGTAGAGAAAATTGATTTAGGGTTTTTGCAGCAAGACTTAAGCAAAATCCTGAATTCCCTAACAATGGGAACTCAACGTATTCGCCAAATTGTGCTGTCACTTCGCAATTTCTCGCGCATAGATGAAGCTGAATTTAAAGCCGTTAATATCCACGAAGGTATTGACAGTACTCTGTTAATTTTGCAACATCGACTCCAGCCTAAACTACAAATGCCGAGGATTGAAGTAATTCGAGACTACGGTGATTTACCTCTAGTACAATGCTATCCCGGACAACTTAACCAAGCTTTGCTCAATGTTTTAGCAAATGCAATTGACGCTGTTGAAGAAGCATATAACCACACCAACGATTGTCAGGTACAACACAACCCCGGTCGCATCACCATTCGCACCTCGGTAATTGCTTGCGAGTGGGTGCAAATTGCGTTGGCGAAGCCCGCCGAAGGCATCGCCGACAATGGACTTGGAATACCAGAAGCTGCACATAAATCTCTGTTTGACCCGTTTTTCACAACCAAGCCCATAGGCAAAGGTACGGGTATGGGACTTTACACCAGTTACCAAATTATCACAGAAAAACATGGTGGCAAAATAGAGTACTTTTCTACTCTCACACAGGGAACTGAGTTTGTAATTCAGATTCCAATTTGGGCTAAACCTAATTAAGACCTAGTTTTACTATTTCTGGGTTTAGGGCGACGTTTACCACGACTTGTCACTTGACGCTTCTTGATTTTACCACTAGGAACCAAACCACGAATCCCCTGTTTTTGAAACCGCTTATATGCCGAACCACTCCAATCGCTAAGAGAATGACTCATAGCGCCGAGTTCTAAACCCAAAAAAAGAGCAATATATTCAGTATTGTAATCAACAAGCGATCGCCCCACATTTTTGCCCAAATCCTGCCACGTGAAACTAACACTCCAGAACTTTTGGGCAATTGCCAAGGCGAAAATTGCCAAAATAGCTAATAAGCATCCGAGATAAATTACCCGCAGCGTCGTACCAATAATCGGCCCGTGGGATAAAAAAGAACGATGGCGGAGGCTTTTTTGATAAGGTAACCAAATCCAACGCAAGAAACCCCAGCGTTGGAATTGGACAGAATAAATATCTAAATCCGGGCCAAACATCAGGCCGCCAAAGAGAAATCCGCCTGCAACCAACAAAGTCGCATTGCTACTGCGAGTCTGCCACAAAGTTATACCCGCCACGAACGGCAGAGCATATAAAGTAATGCGATCGTGCGTCCGACCAGAGGGCATCCTGAGTACTGAGTGCTGAATACTGAGAGATTATAAGCTAATAATGTTGGGTAAGCATCTCTAGATTAAAAAGGGGAGTAGGGAGTGGCGAATTGGCATCTACGTTAAAAAAATATTTTTGCAAAACACTAGCGCGATAGAAAATCTTTTGCTATATTATATAATCGTGAGACAAAAGGGCGGTTAGCTCAGTTGGTAGAGCGCCTGCCTTACAAGCAGGATGTCATCAGTTCGAGTCTGGTACTGCCCATAGATAAAAAAGCCGCCCTACAAGGCGGCTTTTTTATTGGAAGCAAATTGCAGTTGTAAAACTTAGTGAGATTGAAAGCGATCGCATTTGCAAGAGGATTTTTTATGACACAAAACCAACCAGATAGGCTAGATCGAATAGAAGCGACATTAGACCGAGTAGCACAGCAACTTGATAATCAAGTTGTGGTAAATGCGGAACTGAGGCAATCTACAGCGGAACTAAGGCAGTCGATCGGTGCGTTAGTGGAAACTGCGAACATTCACCAGCAAGGACTTGAGATTTTAGCTCGTGAAATTAGACAGCAGCGCGCTGATCTTACCCAATTACAAGAATTTCAACGAACAGCTAGCACTGCTCTTGACCGCATCAGTAGTGTATTGGATTACCTAGCCAGGCGAAATTCTAATGGAAGCGAGCAGACTTGAGGATAAAACCGATATCAAAAACCCTCCCAGTTCCTAATTTCCACTTCATTTCTGAATTTCTATTCTTCTTCAACTAGCAGCAGCGTAAAATTAAACCTGAGACTGGCTACAATGCGGCAAGCAGTATCGAGTACTGCTATAGAAAGTGAATACCTCTAGCGCCACTAGTCCAGATAAAAAGCAAGACCTTTTCTTAGTATGCGGGCTGACAAGTTTAGGTCAGCATTGTGTTGAAGTTCTTAAAGAATACGATGTTAAAGTCAGCGCGATTGACGATGTAGAGCCTAAATATTGGGAAATCCCAGAAGTACCAAGCTTATTAGAAAAGTTAATTATCGGAGACTGCCGTCAGCCAAATGTTTTAGAGCAGGCAGACATCCGCCATTGTCGTTCAATATTAATAGTCACCAGAAATGAACGATTGAATATAGAAGCTGCTTTTGCCGCACGCCGTTTAAATCCACAAGTTCGTTTGATTGTACGTTCTGATAAACAAAATTTTAACGAACTGTTGTATCAAAATCTCGGTAATTTTGTCGCCTTTGAACCTACGCATCTATCAGCTTATGCCTTTGCGCTCAAAGCTTTGGGTTCTGAAGCGATCGGATATTTTACTTTAGAGGGGCATCTGTTGCGAGTAATTGAGCATCAAGTACAACAAAAGGATAGTTGGTGCAATGGCAAACCAGTACATAGGCTCAATTTGACAACTCGCCGCGTCTTAAGTCACATACCTTTTTCATCTCAAGCACCGAAACAGTTCTACGAGTGGAATCCAGAGGCAATTGTGCAGACTGGAGATACACTCGTTTACATTGAAGTTGCACAAGATTTAGCTTTATCTGAGCAATATATCGAGGAATCTCAGGAGTTTTGGTGGCAATGGCAAGACTTTCTTCAATGCATTGCACCGAAGAATCTCAAGCGAAAAATTGTGCGATTTTGGCAATCTTACTACCAAAGCCAAAATCAAATCAGGCGAATTGCAACGATTTATGCAATTACCGTCCTCGTGCTTTGGCTGATTGGCATCATTCTTTTTTGCTTATATTATCCTCACATCACCGTCCACGAAGCATTCTATGCCACAGCTGTTTTGCTCTTGGGAGGATACGGAGATTTATTTGGTGGGGTTAAGTTTGCATCGCAACCAGAACCCTCAGATAATATGTCGTGGTGGTTGCGGTTATTCAGCTTGGGACTGACATTAACAGGTCAAGCTTTCGTGGGAATATTGTATGCATTGCTGACCGATGCTCTTGTTACATCAAAGTTTGAGTTTTTCAAAAGACATCTTCCTGTGCCACAACAAAACCATGTGGTACTCATTGGCTTAAATCGTTTGGGACAGAAAGTGGCTGCTGTTTTGCAAGAACTCAACCAGCCATTCGTGGGAGTTCATACTACCACTCTCGACGATCGCCTTTTACCCAAGATGCCTTTAATTATCGACAATCCTACCGAAGCATTGGCTTTGGTAAATCTTCCCCATGCTAAAAGTATCATTTTAGCCGGCGACGATCGCATGGAAAATCTAGAAATTGGTTTAATGGCTCATGCCATCAACCCTACGAGTCGCTTAATTATTCGCTCTCAAGACCGCCAATTTAGCGACAATATCGCCTCTCTGTTTCCCTACGCTCAAGTTGTGTGTGGCGCGGCTTTGTCAGCAGAAGTTTTTGCTTGTGCTGCCTTTGGCGAAAACGTTTTGAGCTTGTTTCATTTGAACGCTCAAATAGTCATGGTCACAGAATACAACATCGAAGCAGGCGATACCCTTAATGGCTTGCTGTTATCGGAAATCGCTCATGGCTACGGGGTTGTACCGATTTTGTATCAGAAAGCTGGACAAGACAATTATTTATTAATGCCTTGGAAAGATGTTAACCTTTGTGCTGGCGATCGCTTGATTGTTTTAGCCGCTACCAGCAGCTTACAGCGCATTGAATGGGGTGAAATGCTACCTCGTCTTTGGCAAGTAAAAATTGAAAATGCTCTCATGAAAACTGCACTTGCTGATGCTGCACAAAAAATTGCTTTGATTACAGGATGCAGTTTGGCTGCTGCTAACCAATTAATGAATAATTTACCCAGCGTTGTCCCAACACCACTTTATAAACATCAAGCTCAAGGTCTTGTCCGCGAACTCAAAAAATTACAAGTTTTGGCAAGTGTCATTTTTATTAAATAACTAAGGGCATTGGGCATGGGAAGATGAGGGAGTGTTAAAACTAGAAGTTTAAAGCTCAGATATTCAGTGACAAGCTTCAAATATTCGACGACGAACCTCAAATATTCGACGACGAACCTCAGATATTCAGCGACGAACCTCAGATATTCAACGGCGAACCTCAGATATTCAGCGACGAACCTCAAATATTCAACGACAAACCTCAGATATTCAACGGCGAACCTCAAATATTCAACGACGAACCTCAAATATTCAACGACAAACCTCAAATATTCAACGACGAACCTCTGAGGTTCAAAAGTTTCACTCTCATTTCCCCATCTTCCCAATCCCCAGTCCCCAGCCACCAGTCCCCAGTCACCAGTCCCCTCAATCAATAAATCGTATAGAAAAAGTCAGACTTTTTTTTGATACCATGAAAACTCTGACTCATTAAACACCGATTGACGTATGAGCAAAGGTACCTTATTCGATAAAGTTTGGGACTTACACACTGTTGGTACACTTCCCTCAGGGCTGACGCAACTATTCATCGGGCTTCATCTCATTCATGAAGTCACTAGTCCCCAAGCCTTTGCTATGTTACGCGAGAGAAATTTAAAAGTACTATTTCCACAGCGTACTGTCGCCACGGTAGACCACATTGTACCTACAGAAAACCAGGCGCGTCCTTTTATCGATCCTTTGGCAGAGGAGATGATTCAGGCGCTAGAGCAGAACTGTCAAGAAAATAACATAACTTTTTACAATATTGGTTCTGGCAGCCAAGGTATAGTTCATGTCATCGCACCGGAACAAGGACTGACCCAGCCGGGAATGACGATCGCTTGTGGAGATAGCCACACATCGAGTCATGGTGCATTTGGAGCGATCGCATTTGGTATCGGTACTAGCCAAGTCCGCGATGTGCTAGCTTCCCAAACGCTGGCACTATCAAAACTGAAAGTCCGCAAAATAGAAGTTAACGGCACTCTCAACCCTGGTGTTTACGCCAAAGATGTGATTTTACACGTCATCCGTACCCTTGGTGTTAAAGGTGGCGTGGGTTATGCCTACGAATTTGCAGGTACCACCTTTGAACAAATGAATATGGAAGAGAGGATGACAGTCTGCAATATGGCGATCGAAGGCGGTGCCAGATGCGGCTACGTCAATCCCGATGCAGTCACCTACGATTACCTCAATGGTAGAGATTTTGCCCCCAAAGGTGCAGATTGGGACAAAGCAGTGGCTTGGTGGGAATCTATTAAAAGCGATGATGATGCTGAGTATGACGATGTAGTTGTCTTTGACGCTGCCGAAATTCCCCCCACCGTTACCTGGGGAATTACTCCCGGTCAAGGTATCGGCGTAAACCAGTTTGTTCCCCAGCCGGAAGAATTGCCCGAAGAAGACCGCTTTGTTGCTGAAGAAGCTTACCGCTACATGGATTTATACCCCGGTCAAGCCATCAAAGGTACTAAAATCGATGTCTGCTTTATCGGCAGTTGCACCAATGGCAGAATTAGCGATTTGCGGGAAGCTGCGAAAATCGCCAAAGGTCGCCACGTTGCCGAGGGAGTTAAGGCTTTTGTAGTCCCTGGTTCCGAACGGGTGAAGCAAGAAGCGGAAGCTGAAGGACTAGACAAAATCTTCCAAGAAGCTGGATTTGAATGGCGCGAACCTGGGTGTTCTATGTGTCTGGCGATGAACCCAGACAAACTACAAGGAAGACAAATCAGCGCCTCCTCTTCAAATCGCAACTTTAAAGGCAGGCAAGGTTCCTCGTCCGGTCGCACATTATTAATGAGTCCGGCAATGGTGGCTACAGCTGCCATTAAGGGCGAAGTATCTGACGTGCGCGAGTTGTTGTAATTTTGGGCATAGGGAAGAGGATGGGGGGATAAGGGGATGGGGAGATAGGGGGAAAGAAGAATTACTTTCTTCCTCATCTGGCCACCTCCCCATCTCCCCATCTCCCCATCTCCCCAATCCCCAGTCCCCAATCCCCAATCCCCAATCCCTAATATGGTAAGTGAAGTTAAAACAGTTTCAGGGCGCGGTATACCTTTAGTGGGTAATGATATAGATACCGATCGCATTATTCCTGCCCGCTATTTGAAAGCGATTACCTTTGATGGTTTAGGTGAAGGCGCGTTTATTGATGACCGCAAAGCTTTAAACGGCGAACATCCCTTTGACCAACCCCAATACCAAGGAGCGAAGGTTTTAATCGTTAATAGAAATTTTGGCTGTGGTTCCTCACGGGAACACGCACCCCAAGCGATCGCTAAATGGGGAATTCAAGCATTAATTGGTGAAAGTTTTGCTGAAATCTTTTTCGGTAACTGTGTGGCAATGGGTATACCTTGTGTCACCGCCGATGCTGCTAATGTCAAAAAATTGCAAGAATTAGTAGCTGCCAATCCCCAAGCAAATGTAACAGTGAATCTAGAAAATTTGCAAGTAGAAATTGGCGATTATACTACCCCAGTTTTTATTAGTGAAGGTACAAGAAGCGCCTTCATTGCTGGTACTTGGGATGCTTGCGGTCAGTTAGTAGCTAATGCAGACCAAGTTCGGGACACTGCGGCAAAATTACCCTACATCGGTTGGGGAAATTTAGCTGCGAGTTAGTATTTTCTCATTCCCTGGCTATGCTGGGGAATGTTAATTTGTAGCTTTTGTTTGGATTATTCAGCTAGACCTAACAATAACCCGATCTATTTCAGATTTGGCATAGTAGATATATAGCCAAGTAATTCTAGACTATGCCATTAATAAATCCTCCTCTCACTAAACAAGATTTTATTAACTCTCACTGGCAGGACGTGATTAATAGCAGCGAGAGAAAAGAATGTAGTGCTTACAACAGAGCCTTCTGGAACAAGGTGCAGGAAGCAAAAGAGGCAGGAAATGTCAGAGAACAGTCTGTCTTTGAGATTTTGAAGATTGTAACTGATGCTGCAATCCAACCGCGCTCAAATGAAAAGTTTTTGGCTAAATTTATTGAGCGCTTGACAGATGGAGATCTAGATTTTTTGGCTGAGATTGTGGGTGAAGTCTCAGACCCAGAACTTCAAGCACGAATTGCAGATATTCTCTGGACTAGCAAACGACGTGACTATTATAAAATGGCGCAGTTAGCAGTCACAGATTACTTAAAATCTGCCGTAGAATTAGAAGACCCTCAACACAGGATTTTTTGTTTCGCTAGAATTGAACGGGCGCTCTGGCTAGCACGCAAAATTAATTATAAATTTGAAGATGTTGTTGCACATATCGAGAAAGTTCTTGAACGCTGCAATGGAGAAGATACAGAGTTTTTATCAGCAGAGCTTATGGAGCTTTTGCAAGAACACAAACGCGGTAATTTTAATAAATACGCTGCTCTAGCTGAGAAAGCCGCAACCCTATCAGAATCAGCGAATGATTGGCGTAGGGCAAGAAATTATTGGGAAATTAAAGCACAATGGCATCGTCTTGAAAAAGATGTAGAACAGGAACGTGCAGCGCAAATGCAGGCGGCTGACACCTATGTAAAAGAAGCTGAAGATAGCCTTAAGGGTACAGATGCAAGCTACCAGCGAGCGTCACATTTTATGGAGAAAGCTTTTGAAGCTTTTATGAATGTCCGAGGTACTAAGGAAGAAACTATGGCTGCAAAAGAAAAAGCTGAGGAGGTTCGCAAGCTTCTTAGCCAGTATCAGGAGCAATCTTTAAATGAGTTAGTTTCTATATCTCATGAAACAGATATTAGTGTTCAGGTAGAGATAGCCAGATCCCACGTCAAAGGTAAAGAATTTTATGATGCGCTTTTTTATTTAGCATTTTTGGGAGCGCCACCTAAAGCCTCTCACCTTCGACAAGAAGTGTTGGAAATAGCTGTTGAAAATCCCATATATCATTTATTCCCATCTGCAATCATTAATGAAATGGGTAAAGTTGTAGCTCGTAAACCTGAGTCAGCCTTATCCAATAATCCAGAGGAGGTAGAAGAATTAACTCGTTTTGAGATGTATAAAAATGCAATCTACTATCAAAAACTTCACACTCTAGCTTATATTGAGCCAGCCAGAGATCAAATAAACCTAGAACATAATGTACAACTAAAAGACTTATTTGTAATAGTTTCAAACAACCCCTTTGTACCACCAGGGAGAGAATATCAGTTTGCGAAAGGGCTTTACGCTGGATTAACCGGAGACTTCTTCACATCCACCCATATTCTCATTCCTCAAATTGAGAATTCTATCCGTTATCTACTCCGAAAACACGGTGCGCTACCATCAAAAATTGATATTGATAAGGGAATTGAAGATGAGCGTGATTTGAATACTACTCTTTTCCCCCGCAACTATCCACAGATAAACTCAATTTTTGATGAAGACACACTTTTTGACCTCCAAGGTTTGTTAATTGAGCGTTCAGGTTCAAATTTAAGAAACCGTATGGCTCACGGTTTAATTAATGATAGTGAGTTCAACAGCCCTATCATGTCTTATCTATGGTGGATAACATTACGACTTTGTTGTTTACCAATCTTAAAACAGCAACAACAGGTTGATGAATCTAATCCTTGGGTTAAGTTTGATGGGATTTTCAAAGATGACCCGCTTTTTGATGATTTTGTCGAAAATATGGCTGCAAATCGACGTGAATTAGATGCAGAAGTTGCTGCTTATGAAGCTTCTTTGGAGGAGAATCAGTCAACTTGAGCCGATATATTCTCGATACCGATCATGTTACTCTTTCTCAACATGGTAATTCTAAAATTCTACAACGCGCTCAAGTTGTTGGCAGTTCCAACATATTTGTTACGACAGTTACACTCGAAGAACAATTAAGAGGCAGACTAGCCTCTATTAGTAAATGTGCTAATAAACCACAATTTTTAGCAGTTGCTCATAGAAATTTACGAATAACCCAGCATTACTTTTGTAATATGAATTTGCTGGAGTTCGATGACGCAGCATACAGTTGCTACCAAAGTTTGCGTCAGCAAAAAATCCATATTGGTACACAAGATTTAAGAATTGCTGCGATCGCTCTAGCTACAGGAGCAATTTTAGTTACTCGCAATCAAAGAGATTTTAGCAAAGTTCCTAATTTATGTCTTGAAGATTGGACTTAAGATGTATAAGCTTAGTCTTCAGTTTTTTATTGACAACTTCCATTCAAATCAATATCTTGACATTCTTTGCTTTCCATTAATTGCCTGACTGTACTATCAGGTTGGCAACTCATTAAACTGATGCCTAAAGTAGCTAGTGCGATCGCAGTTGCTATTCCCAATAAACTAGCTCGTTTTAGAGGTTGAATTTTTTGGATTAAATTTTCTATTCCAGTGGCACTACCAACAGCATTAATTGGTTTGAGTGCTTCTAATGCAACTGTTGCATTGGCATAGCGACGTTTGCGATCGCGTTCTACCATTTTCATTAACCAGAACTCAAAACGCGGACTGATTTGAGGCACTAATTTCTGGAAATGAAAGCGAAATTTATCGTCAATTAACTTACCAATATCAACAGAACGGGTATTAGTAAGCAAGCAAATTAATGTTGCTCCTAAACTATATAAATCTGAAGCTTTTGTGAGAGGTTTGCCAAACTGTTCCTCTGGCGGCATGAAGCCTGGGGTTCCACTTACAAAGCTGCTAAGAGCTATTTTTGCTCCTTCTATCCTAGCCAAACCAAAATCAACTAAGTAAGCGTTTAGTTCCTCGTCAACCAAGATATTCTCTGGTTTGATATCCCGATGAATAATCGGCGGAATTTGCTTTTGCAAATAAACCAAAATTTCTAAAATTGATAGAGCAATTTGCTTAATTTGTTCTGGATGAAAGCTGCGTTTTGAACTTAAGGATGGAGCATTTTTATATTCCTGCACCAGATAAAAGAAACCGGGCATTTCAAATGAATCTATATAGCGAGGGATGCGCGAATGATTCAGTTGTTGCAAAATTTTCATTTCACGCTCGTAAGCTTTGACATCCGATAAGTCAGTACTGGCACTAGCAAAACAAAACTCTTTAATTACGACTTGTTGATTGAAGTTGAGAGAATTAGCTAGGTAAGTAACGCGTCCTCCTTCTGTGTTGCGTCCTAATTCGCCGATTATTTGATAACCTTGTTGGGAAAAATCTGGATGGTGACTTAAGGGAATTACCCCTTTTCCATTACGCACATCAACCTCCATTACATCCACACTATATGAGTTTGATTTTTTCAAGGTGCAATTCAAAATTAAGAGTGACTCACCCAGATTGTTATTCGCATTTTTACCTCACTCGTTCCATAGCGCATAAACCCAAACTCATACCCTTGTTTTGGTAATGTCAGCTACTTCCACTGTGGAAAAGTTGGCAAGGTACTGGCTGGTTTATGCGCGAAATTGCTAAATTTGCCCTAACCAATGGACAATCTCAGCATTAACAATATCTGGGACTTCATCATGAGGGCAATGACCGGCATTGGGAATGGGAACTATTTTGATATCTTTGCCATTCTCACGCGCCTTTTCGTAAATCTTTGCCCCAGTGATTGGCGTCCAGGGATCGTCAGCACCCCAAATTACCAATAAAGGACGTTCTACTTTGGGCAATAGTTCCTCTGGACTCGGGCCGGGGGGTGCTGTGAGAATGGAGGCGAAAACTTGTTGCGCTCCTGGCTCGCAAGAGGGAGTATAAAGTAAATCGACTAATTCATCAGTGACAGCTTGGCGATCGCGGTAAACTTGGTAAAGAGTCCGGCGAATCTGCGCTTTTTGGCGAATGCGATTGTAAACAAATTTGCCTGTAATTGGCGATCGCACTACTCGATTAAAAGCTGCCATTACAATCCGTAGTGGCGGATTCAATTCGTGGGGACGATGACTCAACCCACCCGCAGAGTTAATTAAAACACCGCCAGCGGCAATTTCTGGATGTTCTACCAGTACTATCAAGCTCAAAAGTGCGCCGATGGAGTTACCAATAAATATGGCTGGTTGCTGGATATGTGCGGTGCAAAAATCTTTTAGCAGTTCCACCCACACTTCTACCTTGTAATCAATGGGTGCTTTATCGGAACCGCCAAAACCCAAAAGATCCAAGGCAAAAACTTGGTAGCCAGCGTTTGCTAAAACTGGGATGTTTTTGCGCCAGTGTCCAATGGAAGCACCAAAGCCATGAACCAGTACTAAAGGGCGTCCCGTACCCATGACGGTATATTGAATTTTATAGCCCTTCCAAGTCCAAAAGAATTTTTCTAAGGCAGTAGTTGTTGGTAGGTGTTGTGTAGTTCCAGTCATTATGAAGATTCATAAAGCGTTATTACATATAGTAATGTCCTCTGGCGTCATATCAGACATCTAAAGATAGAATTTCCAACTCTAAAACTTATATATAGGACTCACATTTGATTGCGTGAAAAAATCAGTACATCCAGACAAGGCTTCTGCCCTACCCCCTATTCCCTGTCTAAAACAAATAAATTCTCCAAATCAAACCGGATTCCTATATATTTGAACTTATTTACGTGGAGTGCGTTAAGCCTCTTGTAGAGAAGCGTCTCGCAGAGAAGCTTAGCACAAGGGCGATAGGCAGCGGCTAGGCAATAGTGAATCAGTCTTTTTAAGTTGTAAACAGTTTTTTGAAAAATAAAATCAAAGTCTTAACTTTGATTTTTGTAAAGCTTTTTTCGCGTTGCTTATTACCTCTTAAACCAATCAAAGCAGATTTTTAAATAATAAATTCAGATGTTAGTTTCATCTATTACCAGGGATTAATAAATCAGGGATACCTAATACCCCCTTGACTTTTTAGACGAATGGTAGTGTGAGATGAAATACCGAAATCAAAGTAACTTTGGTCATTTGAGCAAATTTGTTCTTGCTGCAACTTCTGTGGCAATGTTTTCGCCAATAGTTTCTGCTTACGCAACTTCAGGGTTTTCTACCATCGTCGCCCAAAGACCCGATCGTTCGACCAAGCAACAAATTCTGGCTGATAATGAAATAGAAACAAGTCGTACTACCATCCAAAGACAAACTGTAACCACAGAAAGCCGTACTCAAGTAAATAGTAGTGGTGTTGCAGCTAAAGGACAAAAAACAAGTTTTAGTCTGGCAATTTGGGAAGCATCTGGTAATTTTCCAGAAGTAATTGCCCGAGTTTCTGTTAAGAGTAAATATAACAAGGGCTATTTAAAAGAACGGTTTTTGGGTGATTACAAGTACAAGATTAAGCAAAAAGCAAAATTTACTAAAGGGTTAAAAGCTAGCGATCGCATTGTTGTGCGATTATACGATCTGCAAAAGCGCTTTATTGGCTACAGTGAATTTGAATGTTTATCGGCAAACACCGCAGTGAA
This sequence comes from Nostoc sp. DedSLP01, assembly GCA_034530875.2. Classification (GTDB taxonomy): domain Bacteria; phylum Cyanobacteriota; class Cyanobacteriia; order Cyanobacteriales; family Nostocaceae; genus Nostoc. The sequence continues at coordinate 104,781 of JAVRCJ020000017.1, read as the reverse complement.
TCTGATTTTGTCGCCTAAACCAAGGGAATATCAAGTCATTCGCACTGTTTATGGTATCGATGCTGACCAAGACGGTGCTATTGATGCAAGTACCACCACTTACGACTACTTCACCCAAGTTAGCAAGCAAAGAGTTAATTTCCTCAGCGGTTCTCAAAGTTTCCAAGCGAATCAGTTTCAAGTAGCAGGTATCTCAACACTCAAAGCAACTAGTGTTTATCCTGAGTCTTTCACTAAAGGGGAATTTGCTTTAGTCCGCCAGTCTTCCTTTAGCGTCTTTAATTCTGACTTGGCACAGGCTTTGCAAGCTACTCCTGGAAGTTTAGTGCAGATAACTGAAGTCATCGATAACTCTAGCTACGATGTCAGCCAACTGCTAATGAATTATCGTCAAATTGGAGTATCTCGTACCCTACAAACCGGATTTTCTGATATTTCCTCAGACTACTGGGCGAAAAATTTTATTAGCGAATTGGCAGCAATGGAAATTCTTGAAGGTTTTCCTGATGGAACTTTCCGTCCGGAAGTACCAGTAACTCGCGCCCAATTTGCGGCAATGCTGCAAAAAGCTTTTAAAAAGGGCAAAATTCGCCAAGCACTCGCTTTTAAGGATGTTTCAAATTACCACTGGGCTTACAATGCCATTAGCGATGTTTATCAAATGGGCTTTTTAAACGCTGAGATTGGTAAAGATTTCAACCCCAATGAAAGCCTTTCTCGCCTTGACATTTTAGTAGCCTTAGCGCGGGGATTAAATTATCAAAGCAGTAGTTCCACGGATACGATTTTATCTGTTTACAGCGATGCAACTGATATTCCTGGCGAATATCGCAGTCTCATCGCTGCACTTACACAACGCAATATAGTGGTTAACTATCCCAATGTGAATTTACTAAATGCTGAAAGGATAGCAACTAGGGCTGAAGTATCTGCTTTGTTATATCAAGCACTGTATAGCACTGGAGAGCTAGCAAACATCTCCTCAGAATACGTTGTAGGACAACAACAGAATATTGCAGTTGAGGAACGTAGTGAAAGTTTAAGAGAACGCAATACAGAACGTCGCCATTGCAACCAAGGTATTGGCAATGGTGCTGAGGGCTGCGACCCAGGAAATTCTCATCCCCACGGCGGTAGTAACGATGAAGAGGGACGTACTCCTGGTAAAAGATAATACATTTGATTAATTTGTAGAGACGCGATTAATCGCGTCTTCCACTGTAAATTGAACTACCTGACTGTAAGAAATTTCCAGTGTATGGCCATCTGGGTCTCGAAGATAAGCCCAGTAACCAACTGGGGGGCCAAAGTCATTAGGCCCACTCAACAATACTCCCTCTGTGCGTGCCTCATCGCACAGGCGATCGATGTCTTCCCGGTTCTGATAAGCTACTCCTAGATGGGAGTGTGGTGAAAGTACGCCTTCTACTTTAGCTGTTTGGATTAGGACAATTACAAAAGGTCTAGTAAGGTCGCTAATCCAAGCAACATCTGACTGAATCGCTTTATCGATGCGACGGTGTATGACGGTCATTTGGGCGTATTTGATATAAAATGCGATACTTGCATTGACATTACTAACTGCAAGTGCAATGTGAGTGAAACCAAGATCGGACATTACAGCTATTTTTAGGTAAATAAAGCAGATTTCGATCGGGCATTCGCTTTAAGCGTTCCAGCTTCCTGAGGCGCAAACGAAGAAATTCTAATGTTCTGCAACGCACTGGAAAGTGGCACGAAGGAGGCTACCACGATTGATAATGAAGATAGGCGTTATCTTTACAAAATTTTATGTTCTTAACTTGGTTCGATGCTAATACTTGGCTGCTGGAAATTGGCGGAAAACGAATATTAATCGATCCTTGGCTAGTTGGGTCGTTAATTTTCAGTAATTTGAATTGGCTATTTAAAGGGCGGCGATCGCAAGATCGTCCCATACCTGAGAACATTGATTTAATTGTGCTATCTCAGGGTTTAGAAGACCATACTCACACACCAACGCTCAAAGTGCTAGACCGCGATATCAAGGTTGTAGCTTCTCCGAATGCAGCCAAGGTAGTAGAGGAACTAGGTTACACCAAAGTAACCACCCTCGCTCACGGTGAAACTTTCACTTTAGATAATCAAATTGAAATCAAGGCTTTTCCTGGTTCGCCCATTGGCCCGACTCTGGTGGAAAATAGTTATCTTATTAAGGAATTGGAGAGCCAGTTAAGTTTATACTATGAGCCTCACGGTTACCATTCTCCGCAACTTCAGGAGATTGCACCAGTTGATGTGGTGATTACACCGTTTGCTGACTTAACGCTACCTTTAATAGGGCCAATAATTAGAGGCAATAATAGTGCTTTAGAAGTAATAAAGTGGTTACAACCTCAAGTAATACTGCCTACAGCCATCGAAGGGAATGCAGTGTACGAGGGGTTAATCATGAAATTCCTTCAAGATAAAGGAAGTGCTGCGGAATTTCGTTCGCTATTAGAGAAAAACAATCTTTCGACGCGAGTAATTGAACCGACACCAGGCGATCGCTTTGAAATACCATTAGAAAAGCGAGCATTATCAGTTTAAGTCTCAGACTCAAGAAAAATAAATACGCAATCGTCGCCAATTCCTAATAGGAGTTGGCGTCTTAATTGTTACTTTTAAACTTAAAATCTCATCTTCTGGATTTCTGTCGAATTCACTAACGTAATTTTTCAAGAATTAAAATTTTGATGTATTTGCAAGAGTTAATCAGAATTTAAGGACGAATTTCCATTCATATTATGTTGCACGTAAATTTCTTTGATAGGAAAGGGAATTGAAATCCCTGCTTCCTGATAGCGTTTGTGTAATTTTTTAATAAATATATGTTTGCCAATTCGTTGGTCAAAATATTCACTGACTCGCATATATAGCGTAAAATCTATACTAAAATCCCCAAACGTGTGAAATCTGATATATGGTTCATTAGCAATTAATTGTGGTGCAATTTCTTGCATAACTTCTTTAGCAACTTCTACAGTTACTCTTTCAACTTCTTCTAAATCGCTATCATAACTGACACCAACATTCATAGTTAAACTTATTTCCTTAGCAGGTAAATGATAGTTAGTAAAAATTGCCGATGCTAATTTAGAATTTGGTACAATTACAACGTTATTAGAAATTTCTTTAATTGTCGTATTGCGCCATGTGATGTCTGTAACGTAACCTTCGTGTCCGGCATCTAATTTTACGTAGTCTCCAGTTCTGACTTGCTTGGAAATAATTAAGTAAAAACCAGCAAATAAATTTGCTAGTGTGTCTTGAAGCGCCAAACCAACTGCTAAACCACCAATTCCTAAAGTTGTAACTATTGGCGTAATTTGCACGCCAGCAGTTTGTAATATAATTAATGTTCCCAAAATTAAAACAACAGCTTTAGCAACATTAGAAACTAGCGAAGTGGGAACTCCTTCTGTTCTGCGAACCAATAATCTAACAAAACCAGCAGTCAGTCTTGCCAAGACTAAAGTTACTGAGTAGAGAAATGCGACGGTGAGAATTTTTTGGAGTACGTTGGCAATATCTGGTCTTAATGGAGAACTCAGAACTGCCCAGAAAAAACCGCCAAGTACAAACCAAATAAACGTCATGCGATGCAAGGAATGAAATATAATATTCCCTCCAGCAATACGTCTTTTAGTGACGAATTTTTCAAGTTTTTTGAATATAAGTTTTTCGCCAACTATACCAGCTAAAAAACCAGCTAAAATAAAAGCGATCGGCAGAATCCATTGCATCATAATAATTTTCAAGTTAACCATTTTTGGAATTGAGTAAAAATGTGTATACACACAAAAAATTAACAATCGAATTGTTTAAAGTCGCAGTTTGGGTAAATTATTTGGTGTTGGCAAATGATTTGTTTGAGATTGAGATTTGCCCGCCATTGGCCGATGGTAGCTAAGTAAATGAGATTTTCTCGATTGCTGTTATCCTGTTGCCAGACAATTTTCATAAGTGCTGAGTAATTGCTATTTGGTTGCATTGGAACCACTTTTGCATGAAGTTTGTCACCTAAAAACAATCTGATGATTGATTACCAGACAATCTCTAGATGTATTTAGCAGCAGACTATGGTTCACAATAAATAACATGGACTTGCCAATTATTTATCACCCAAATTACGTAGCCCCACTACCTGAAGGTCATCGCTTCCCGATGCCGAAATTCCGCCTACTCTACGAATTGCTATTAGCTGACGGTGTAGCAAATCAAGAACAATTTCATACGCCGCAACGCCCGCCCGGAGAGTTGATAGAGTTAGTCCACACGCCAAATTACGTTCAAGCTTATTGTGAAGGCATCTTAGAACCCAAAGCACAGCGTCGTATTGGTTTACCTTGGAGTCCAGCCTTGGCAAATCGTACCTGTATAGCGGTTGGTGGTACAATACTCACTGCTAAGCTGGCGCTGAGTCATGGTTTAGCTTGTAATACGGCTGGTGGAACTCATCATGCTTTTCCCAGTTATGGATCTGGTTTTTGTATTTTCAACGATTTAGCGATCGCTTGTCGCGTTTTACAAAAACTCGGACTCGTGCAAAAAATCCTCATTGTAGATTTGGACGTTCATCAAGGAGACGGCACCGCTTTTATCTTCCAAAATGATGAGAGTGTTTTTACTTTCTCCATGCACTGCGAAGTCAATTTCCCAGGTACTAAACAAAACAGCGATTTAGATGTTCCTTTACCGATGGGGATGGAAGATGATGCTTATTTGCAAACATTGGCGAGTTCTTTACCAGATTTATTATCTCAAGTCAAGCCAGATATAGTATTTTATGATGCAGGTGTAGATCCTCATGTAGGCGATCGCTTGGGAAAATTAGCCTTAACAGATGCTGGCATTTTCCGTCGAGAAATGCAGGTTTTAAGTACTTGTATGAGTGCTGGCTATCCTGTCGCTTGCGTTATTGGTGGCGGTTATGCTGATGATATGAAATCTCTTGTTTGGCGACACTCTTTAGTGCATCGCGCCGCAAGTCAAGTTTATCAACACTACAAACTTTAAATGTTTCACGCAGAGGCGCAAAAAGTAAGAGTTGATATTTACATTAATATTTAAGTTAACAATTAAAGAGTATAGTCTCATATCTCTCTCTGCGCCTGGAGCGTCTCTGCGTGAGATAAATTATCTGTATTCATTTTCAGGAAAGGCACTATTGAATGAACAAAGTCAAAGTAAGAATTTATGAACTATCAAAAGAATTAAATTTGGATAGCAAGAAGCTATTAGCAATTTGCGAAAAACTCAACATTGCAGTTAAAAGTCATACAAGTTCAATCTCAGAATCTGAAGCAGAACGCATTCGTGCAGCGTTAAATAAACTAACAGCAAAGTCCTCAAAAATCAAAACTGCATCTGAAGATTGGGGTTATACATTCGTAGGTTCAACAATTGATAGATTAATCCGCAACCTTGAAGGAGAAACTGCCCTTGAATCATATCCTGAATTTCGGCAACGACGCGAACGTGCCAATGAGTTAATGTTTGAATGCGTCGGTAAAAGCCCTTGTATATTTTATGTACGTCGTAAAGGCCCAGGAAAAGAGGCAAAAGAAGAAATTTGGGATTTAACACTAGCAACAGACTCCGATAAATTTAAATTACCTACAAGACTTGAGAAGCTAAAAAAAACATTAGGATTTACCGCAGCCGTACAAAAAGATGGACGCGACGGTTTAAAGATACTTTCGGCTCAGTTATTACAATTATCGCGTGGTAATGCTGATAGCTATTCTGTAGCTTGTAGCTTGCGTTTATTACCTAATCATCAACATCATCTCGATATTCCACCGACAACATTGAAACGCATAGCAGGCGCACCAGTTTGTGGCGAGTATGTACCTACAGAAGAGCAGTTGAAAGCTTGGAAAGCATTTTTACAAATTGAGGAAAAAATCGCTAAAGCCCGTCAATTTTGCGTGCGTTATCTCAGCCATAACTATAACTCCAAAAGGCGAATTAATTTTGAAGTTGATATAACTTCAGCAACCCTTGATGGCTTTTATCAAAATTCACTCGAACTAGATAACTTTTGGGAACGTGCAAGACAAGCTAAAAACGAAGATTTAAAACTTTTTGAAACTGCTCCTGTCGGCAAAAATTGGCTGAGTGGACGCCAATTAGGGACTGTTGAAGAAGTCGATCCCAACCGTTGCATTATCAGTGTCAGATTAGAACGAGACTTAGCTGAATATATAACAACAGAACGTTATAAGTTACCAGCTACCGGGTTTTTATGTTTTGAAGCCGTTGGAGATATTCAGCAAATTCAGCGTAAGAAAAAAGCCTTGGAAGATTTGAATAATGGTTACACCCAAAATCCATATTTGGGTAATTTTTTATTCGATGCTTCTCAAGCTAGAACAATCAAAACAATTGTCGAACTTCAACCACAGGATTTATTATTATCTGCTGCTAATCCCGGTCAAAAAGCAGCAGTAGAAAAAGTACTTGCTGCCAAGGATCTAGTTTTGATTCAAGGGCCGCCAGGTACCGGCAAAACTACCGTAATTGCTGAGATTTGCTATCAAATAGCCCTTCGTGGTGGGCGTACTTTAATTGCTTCCCAAGCGAATTTAGCAGTAGACAATGCCTTGAGTCGATTAGTTCACAACCCAGCGATTCGGGCTGTACGCAAGGGAAAAGCTGAAAAAGTTGGTGAAGAAGGACAGCCATTTTTAGAAGACCAAGTAATTGGTAGATGGCTAGAAAATACTGCAACTGATTGCGAAAATAATCTCACTCAACGACTTGAAAATATTCAATTATTTCGGAAATTACTTTTATCAACAGAAAGATTTGCAGCGTATTTACAAGCTGAAGAAGAATTCGATAAACAACAAAGCAAATTTCAGAAAAATAAATTAAAGATAGAGGCAGATTTTCAAAATAAAGAAAAATCTTTCAATGATTTATTAGCACAGCAAAATGAGGTTGAATATTTAGTTTCTGGTTTAGATAACTTACTAAAAGCTGGTGCTAATATTAACTGGGAATCTCCAGAAATCACAAATTTCATGCCTCTTATTAAGCCTTATGCAGAAGGCAATACTTTAGTAGAAGAATTTTTAGCAAATATTCGTAAATCTATCAAATATACTGATGAACTTGGCTTTGTGCGTCCGGCGCTTGGTGCTTTTGGTTTAGCACTTTGGTTGCGTGAAACTGTAGCAAAGGAAATTTTGGAATTTAAAACTGCTTTAAATTATGCTCAAAATGCCAGTGAAACTATGTCAGCAGTTGGGGTATTAGCACAGACTGTTAAACAGAATTTTGAGTTGTTAAATCAGTTACAAGCAGATGAGCAAAAATTTTTGACCAAGCAGCAAAATTTACAGCAAACAATTCAGATATGGCAAAACCGCCAAAGAGAAATTGATTATATTATCTCAGCAGTTAAGGAATGGAAGTCTACAGCACATTCTCATCTCTACCAAACTTTAAAAGATTGTCAGCAATCGGGTTTACCACTAACAGATAATCTAGTAGACTTGCCACTAGGTTTATTGATGTTTGCTAATACATTAAAATTACCAATATTACCAAAAAGTTACAAAATTAACCTGCCAGATTGGGACTTATTGACAAAAGCGATCGCTTATGAAATAGATGGAAATTTTAGCGATCGCCGAGGCAAACAGCATAATTTTAGTTATTTTTTGCAACAAAATTTTAGTCAGATTCCAATGGTGCTATCACAAAGCGATCGCACTCAATGGCAAGAGACTTATCAACAATTTAATAACTATCAATTACTCAATCCAAAGCAACGAAAGTTACTGGTTGAAAATACCCAGTTTTTCTTAATTAGAATCCAAAAAACTTATGGTGCATCCTGGGAATGGAATAATATCGATTCTACTCTCACCCGACTTACACAAGAATTGCTAGAAACTATCCTGGCAAATGCACGTCAATGCGTTCTAAAAGTCAAAACTGAAGCAGAACAACAACTTCATCATCTACGCCAACAATTAAATGAACTGCAAAAAAATGAAATCAGCCAACAGGAAATTTCTGCTACTCAATATCAACTAGAAAAAGCCCAGCAAGATGCTAATTTACAACTTGGACAAGTTATTAATATCTTGCAAGAACTCAGCCAAAAACCAAATATACCTGCTCAAGTACGCACTTTAGCCGAGCAATATCTCACAACACAATCAAAAATTTGGGAACAACCCCAAGAATTTACTAAGCAAGTACATTCCTGGGTAAATTGTATCACTCAGCTTGAAAACTTAATTTCATTATTAGAACCTTTTACTGTACTGGAGGTCATCAAAACTTCTCTAAACGACCATTTAGCTAAACTCAAACAAGAAACTGAAACTTCTCTACAGCAGCTTCAAAAATTGCAAATTAGCCTCCGCGAATTTGAACAACAATTACAACCACAGCCATCAGAAATTTTAATTGCAGAACGAATGTGGTGGTCGGCAGAATGGCAAAATATCCCTGAGAAATTTAAGGCAGAAAACTCTAGTGGTAATTTGTTGAATATAGAGTTTTTACAGAGTTTAAGCCTGAAGTTTGAATTTTGGCAACAACAACTCGAAAAAGAAGAGGCTTATCTCAGCAAATATCAAAATTTTGTGCAAGATTGGATAGAAAAGTTAAGAAAGCCAACAGAAAGCGATAGCAACGATTTAAGGCGTATATATTTAGATAATGCCAACGTCGTCGGTATCACCTGCGTTCAAGCTGCAAATAGAGGTTTTTCTGAAGAATTTAAATCCTTTGATGTTGTTATTATCGACGAAGTTAGTAAGTGTACTCCCCCAGAATTACTAATTCCAGCATTGAAAGGGAAAAAATTAGTCATGGTAGGCGACCATCGACAATTACCACCGATGCTCGATACTAGCACTTTAGAAGAAGTGGCCCAAACAATTGGCAATACACGAAACGAACTCCAATTTTTAGAAGAATCACTATTTAAAAGTCAGTTTGAATCTGCTGACGAAAGCATCAAGCAAATGCTGACTACACAATATCGAATGCATCCCTACATTATGGGTGCAATCAATCAATTTTATGAGGGTAAACTAGAATCTGGAATTTTGGAACCAGATAAAAAACGCGCACATAATTTAGCAGGTGAAATCATCCAAGAATCTCACCATATTCTCTGGGTAAAAACGCCTATAGAAAAGAAATTTTTAGAAGAACGTCAAGGAACTTCTTACTTTAATACTCTAGAGATTGATGCGATTGAACATTTATGTCAGCAGTTCGAGAAAACTTGGGCTTCTTACGTTGCTAATGGGGAACCAAAAAAAGAAATCGCTGTAATTACATTTTATGGCGCTCAATTAAGAAAAATTGATGAGCGACTGCAATCTGAACTGTTCCCTTCTCTAGAAATTCGTACTGGTACAGTAGATAGATTTCAAGGCATGGAAAGACCTGTTGTAATTGTGAGTATGGTTCGCAACAATAATAAAGGAGACGTGGGATTTGCTAAGAAACCAGAACGGGTGAATGTTGCTTTTTCCCGCGCTCAAGAACTGCTATTAATTGTTGGCTGTCATGATTTATTTACCAATCAACCAGGTAAAGTGGGAAGTATGTATTCCGAAGTTTCAAATATTGTTAGTCTGCATAATGGTTTTGTTGATATTTCTCAACTTCTCTAAGTTTAAAATAGCTTTTATTATAAATTCAATGCTTAGGAAATAAAAAGTAATTTTTAATATTTTTGAAACCCATTATAATTAATAAATTGACCTCCAAAACTGATTATTTCTGATTTAGAAACAGACTGGAGATTTTTATGACTACAGCAGCCATTACTACACCCACAAAAGAATCACCCCTTTTATTTGAGGGACTGACTTGGAGAGAATTCAAAGCCATTGAGCAGTTATTAGACCGCCCAGGATATCGGCTGTCTTTTTTAGATGGTGTTTTGGAGATCAGAAGAATGCCTGGAGAACCACACGAAACTGTTAAAAAGAGAATTGCTGCATTGTTAGAACTTTATCTGCTCATAGCAGGGTTTGACTTTACCCCAACTGGCTCCATGACCTTAGAAAGTGAAGCGGGTGCTGTGAAGCGAGAGGCAGATGAATCATATAAACTTGCTCCTGGTCGAGTGCGTCCTGATTTAGCGATTGAAGTGGTATTTACCAGTGGCGGTATCAACAAACTAGAGGCATACAAGCGTCTCAAAATTCCTGAAGTCTGGTTCTGGGAAGATGGCGTGTTAGAAGTTGATCGCCTGCGTCAAGAGGGCAACACGCTTCACTATGAAAAAATTTCCAGTAGTGAGGAAGTAAAAAACATCGATCTGGATTTGTTGTTGCGCTGCATTAATATGGTGAATCATGTTGATGCCATCAAAACTTTTCAGCAGGCACTTCAAAAATAGCGTTTTCAAAATCGTGCGTCCACATAGAGGTTTCGTTGATGTCTCTTGCTTCTTCTGCTAAACCAATTGATGATAATCTGAAAAATTTGGTCAAGGAAATTGAGGCAAAAAGTCCTAATTTATCAGTTTTAGCAGCGCGTCAATTTCGCTATAGCTTGCACCAAACTCCTGTAGAAGTAAACATCAAAGAACCCCGCCAGTTTAACGTACTTGAAGAATTTATTATTCGCGCAGCAATTGAATTTCAACCTCCGCCAACAGAAGAGGAATTAGCTTCTGTACTTGCGCTCGATCCTGTATTCATCCGCAGTACTACTACAAATCTTCGCTCTTTACAAACTCTATCAGCAACATCGCCAATTACAGTTACTCCGGAAGGACGTTCATTTTATGAAAAAGGTTCTGTACCACAACCCCCATATCCCGTACAGCTTAATGCTATTACAGATACTTTGAGCAACACGCTAACCTTTCAATTTGAATCATTAAACGAAACAGCAATAAATTTACCCGATATTGCAGACTTTATAAATTTTGATAATAAAATTGATATTTCGCTGTTACCGCTTGAGGAAATCCAAAAAAATATTCAAGCTTCAGATTTAGCACTTCATGTACCAGAACAAGGAAAACTTGTCACTTCTTTGAAGGTAGTAGCTTCAACTCAAAAAATTTGGCAAAAGATATCGCTTTTCTTGATTTTTGATGTAGTTGAAGAAAAGTTTAGCTTTCAAATAAGAATTGGCAAGCAAATTTTAGAGTCAGCATCAAATTGGTTAGAACTTTTACATACTGAAGGTAAGATAAGTTTGGAAACATTATTTCATTTATCACCTGAAGTCATCAATTTGGAACGTGAAAAAATTCTTAAGGAGAAAAATATCGAAGAATTACCTAGCTAAGTCAGACAACTTTAAAACACCACTTTTCTGGTAGCAGAAATAGCGTTAAGTTGTTGGCGCGATCGCAATTAAAAATCGTCAAAGATTATCTATAGGGGGTTTATCGCCTCTTTTACCCTAATCGATTAAAACGAGCGCGGCAGGGTTCGAACCTGCGACCAATTGCTTAGAAGGCAATTGCTCTATCCACTGAGCTACGCGCCCAAAATAATATAATGGCTCCCAAAAGAGTCATCTAAAATATTATATCGTTTTCCTCGACTTAGAAGCAATCAAAAATTGCAGATTTATCACTAGCAAGGCTAAGATCCAAGTCGCTAGTTATTCAATGTACACTAAAAACGAAGCAGATGGGGTATTGGTTAGAGATATTGTGTTGTCAAGGGGTTGTCTACCCTCAGCCGAGTCCTTCTAGGCAGCTTAGTCTAATAAAGCATCTAGCGATCGCTCGGCTTTGCTCATTTTCACAGCACGCTAGGTAATTTCAGCCTTGGCGATGCTGCCAAATGCCATTATATATTCCATATTAAGAATGCCCCTGTGAGGAGTTATTTGCTAGTGCCATGTTTATTCTCAAACGGCAGGATGTTGAAATCTCAAGCATTCAGCACCCAAAAAAGGATCAGCAGGTGCCGATTTTAGATTATCAAGGACAGACTTTTCGCTTGATTAGTGTCTTCAAAGCTAGTCAAGAAGAAGAAGCTAGAGCCTTATGGAGAGAATTAACGGATAACCGGGGTAAAGCCTGTGTTTTACTGGAAGAACCCGAACGCTTTAGCGTTTGGGGTAAAATCCGTTTAGAACAGTTGGGTAATGACACGGGTGGTAATCAAGGCAAAACAGGGATTTTGATCCAAGCCACTGTTTTGCTGTTGCAAGGTGTTTCTATCGACATTGAAGAGTTTTTGGGTGCTAGGCAAGCTGCATTATTTGAGAAAGATATTGCCGAGGTATTTCAGCAAAAGCAATTTCCCCAAGCATCTCCTCCAGAAACAGTTAAATCTTTGATCTCTAACAATCCTTTGCTTGCAACCAAACTACCTCCTTGGCAAGAAAATCACGTAGTTATCCTTTTGCAAGAATTGCATCGATTGGGCAAGTCATATTTCGGCAATGCCAATTTTACCAAACAAGTGATTTATAAGTTAGAAGACATGCCAGAAGCCGAGCGATCGCTGTTTATCAGTTGGCTAAATCAATCAGCAGTGGGTAAACTATGGCAATAGTCTGGAAAATTTTCAAAATTTACTACTGCTGGTACTTGTTTTTAGTGTCAGATTGTGTATTACTTAGCAGACACAGTACTAACTATACAATCCTTAACTCAAAATACTGCCAGAGTGCATCTACATAGTCAAGCCCTATGAATAACTCTTACGACAACTCCTTGGTTTCTAAAACCATTTTCAACACTCAGAACATTGTTTTGGCTAATATTGGTTGGGCAGTACTGGCACTGTTATACTTTTTGCTATTTAGTGCCAAAATTCCTGGAGCCGATGGCATAGAAAGCCGAGCCGAGTGGTATGTGATTGGCACAAATATTTTTGAAGCTTTAGCTTATTTGGGCGCTGGTATCTTATGCTTGAGAAACTGGCTTAGTCCGCAAATCGTCAGTGGCCGGAATGTTTGGCTCTCCATTGGCTTAGGTATGCTTTCCTATTTCATTGGAGGAATAATTTTCGGGTACACGGAAATAGTTTTAAAAGAAGAACCGGATGTGTCTTTAGGCGATATATTTTTTGTATTGAGTTATCTGTTATTAGGCGCAGGCATGATTTTAGCTGTGGCTTCCAGGCGAATCAATCTGGAAAAATGGCAATGGCTAATTGTGTTAGCAATTGCTCTATTCGGTAGTTTGTTAGCATGGTGGATTTCCATGCAACAGGGAACACCCTCAGAACTGTTAGTCGCTATTTTGAATTGGTTTTATGTAGTTAGCGACGTAGTTTTGTTAATTATTGCTACCACTCTACTATTAGCTTTTTGGGGAGGAAGAGTTTCCCAGTCTTGGCGAATGATTGCCGCAGCAGCCTTTTCGCTCTACATTGCAGATATGTGGTTCAAATACGCCCAAGGGCCCAATTATCAAAGCGGGGAGATATTAGAAGTGTTTTGGGTGTTTAGTGGAGTGTTATTTGGTATGGGCGCTGCCCTAGAATATGACGCATCACTGAGACGAACGCGGCGTACCAGTACACGAAAACGAGCTTAGCAAAGATTTTTGGTATCTACCGTGAGAAAACTAACAGATTCTGACAAACAAGAAATTCTCAAGTTATATCGAGAAAGTGCCGAAACAACCTCAACCTTGGCAGACCGTTATGGCGTAAGTAACTCGACAATTAGTCGCCTGCTCAAAAGCACTTTGCCTGAAGACGAGTATGAATACTTGGTATCTTTAAAGCGGGCTGCTAGAACTCCTGAGGGTAGGGCACAGGTCAGCTACGAGCAGTTACCGCTGCTGAGTCAACCAGAGCCAGAAATCGAAGTTCCACCTAGCGACAGCCAGCCGAAAGTGGTAGAAATTGAACCACCGCAGGTACGTCGTGTAATAGAACAAGAACCCTACTCAGAAGATGCTGGCGATGACGACGACGAGTCAGCTGCTAGCAGACGGGTACGGCGGCGCACCTCAGCGACGGAAAAACCAAAGCTACGAGTCACAGAAAAATCAGAAACTCCACAACCAAAACCGCTGGAAATAGCGAGTATCCCTAGCCCCATACTCAAGGATGAGCGTCCAGAGGTAACTGTCATAGCACAGATGTTGGGAGAAGACTTGCTAGACGAGTCAGAAGATTTGGACGATCTAGAAGATGATGATTTAGAAGATGATGATTTTGAGGAGGAAGATGACGAGGAGGAAGATGATTTTGACGAACCAAGGCCTCTAGTCACAAGACGCAGACCAGGTGAAGCATCAGTTCAAGTTTTACCACTATCGGCAGCTCCTTTGCCGAAAACTTGCTATTTGGTGATTGACCGTTCCTCGGAATTAATTACCCGGCCTCTCAAGGACTTTGGAGATTTAGGGCAAATTCCCAACCTAGAAACCCAGCAAAGAACTTTACCCGTCTTTGATAATCATCGCGTAGCCAAGCGCTTCTCTACCAAACGCGATCGCGTGATTAAAGTTCCTGATAGTAAAATGCTCCATAAGGCTCGTACTCATCTCCAAGCCAAGGGAATTACGCGATTGTTAATTGATGGGCAAGTTTACTCTTTGTCTACTGTTTAATGGGTATAAGGCATCGGGCATTAGAATGGGGAAAGGGGAAAGATTAAATTTATTCCTTTTACCTTTTCCCTTTAACCTTTTCCCCTGTCTCCCCTGCTCCCCCACTCCCTACTCCCTACTCCCCTCAACTATAAACAGCCCTAGCAAAACGTTCTGCCAAGTAGATAATGTCTTGTTTGCGGGCAATTTGATTTATCCATTGTCGGGGAATATTTTCTACGCCGTAGTAAATTCCGGCTAACCCTCCTGTGACGGCGGCGGTAGTATCTGTATCTCCGCCTAAGTTAACAGCTTTGAGTACCGCTTCAGAATAAGACGAGCTATTTAACAAACACCACAGGGATGATTCTAAGGTATCAATCACGTAGCCACCAGAATTAATCTCTTCTACTGGTAATTTGGCAATCTCACCGCTGAAAACCCTGCCAAAATGCGGCTTTTCTAATAAAAATTCTCGGACGGAATAAATTTGCTGGATATCTTGTAATCCTTGGAGATAAGCGGTTTGGGGGTCAGCACCTTCTAACAAGCAAACTGCAATACTAATATAAATGCCGCAGGCCATTTGCGATCGCGCATGGGCATGAGTAATCGCTGAAACATCATGCACCCGCGCTATCAATTCGCCTAAAGTTAAGTTTCTATGACAATAAGCCATTGGCAAGATTCTCATCAACGAACCATTGCCATTAGTATTTTCAACTTTCCCCCCCGCTTGATGGGGTACAACTCCCTGTTTCAACCGCATCAGCGCTGTGTGAGTCGTTTGACCGATATCAAAGACATCGCCTCGGGGAGTCCAGTAAGCCTCCTTGTACCAGCGCCAGAAGGAATTAGCTATGGCTTCCAGCGAATACCCCCTACAAAGACTTTCTGCCAAGCAGAAGCTCAAAGAACTGTCATCTGACCAAGTTCCCGGCGGTTGATTCCATGTGCCATAACCCAACATTGTTGTCACTGGAGATTTAATTCGTTCTGCACGGCTAGTAAACTCCACTGGCACACCCAATGCATCACCGACACATAAACCCATCAAACCAGACAACGTTTTTGCAGCGGTTAGCATTATTTAATCTCCAATAATTGCTAAAAATTAAGTTTATAGATTTACTCTCTCGCTTGTTGACACAGATGCTACATGCTACTTTTCGATCGCCTGCGAACAGCTCGGATAAAGTCATGTGATTGACTATTGTTTGACTGGATTACAGCTAATTTTTAGTTCCCATACCTATGCCACTTTTCAAAGCGTCTCTTTTTAAATATAAAAACTGAAAACCTCGAAAAAGTAAGCGTAATTATAACATTTTGTTCCAAGTTATTCATTTAATTACTCCTTAACTCTGGTGCAGCGATCGCAACAGCTACTTAAGAAAATTCCAGAATTATCTGGAACATTTTTACTCAGCTTTCGACTGGGAATATAACAGTAAACAATACAAAAAATTGTCAAAATTATGCAACGCTTACTCAAGTCTGTTCTCACAATTTCTGCATTATCTTCTTTAGTAGTTGCTCCTGTTCTTCTATCACCAGGTCAAGCATCTGCCGAAACCAAAAAGGGTACTGATGCTAGTTATGTTGGTGCTGGTATTGCAGCTGGCGTCACCAGCGGCGGACAGCCAGGTACCAACGATGATGCGAAATTTGGTGGTAATGTCACAGGTCGCTTGAAATTAGGAAATACACCTTTTTCTGCACGGGGAAATGTTCTTTGGAGCGATAAAACCAGTGCCATTATTCCAGAAGTTTCTTTAGATGTACCCATTGCTAATAAAACTAATGCATATTTAACTGGTGGTTATTCTTTTGTAGAAAAAGATGGTTCGCCAACTCCTATAGGTAACAAAGATGCAGTCGTATTAGGCGCTGGTGTTGAATCGGAAGTTGCTAAAAATTTCCTCGTCTATACTAATACTAAAGTAGGAATTAATGCTTATCAAAATAGCGATACTCCTGCTGTTAGTATCAACGCTGGTATTGGCTATAGCTTCAAATAAAAAATTACCAAAATATTCTTCAGCCAACTAAAGTTTAGATTCAAGCAAACCTTAGCTGCGACTCATAGGTGAGTGAAAACAAACTTCCTCATTATCATCTGACTGAGAATAAATATTGACAGTAGGGTAGCACAACTGTGCTACCCTATTTATTGCGCGTACTTCAGTCAACTCAAAACTGTTATAGTTATCGAGAACAAACTATTTTGCCGTTAAATTAATTAATTTTAATCATCAAGGTGAACTTCAGAGCCTTCAATCACTCTATACTTTACTCAGCACTCGGCACTCTCAAGAGCAGCTTTTGTTAAGTCTTACATTACTGAAAAAGCCGACTTTTGGCGTGTTAAAATCAAAATATTCCTCATTATTCCGGCCGGATTACCGGGGATCAATCAGCCGAAACGATAAAATCTTGCTACTTCGGCGTCCACGAATGCTTTATTGAGAATCCTATACAACTCTAATGGTTAATACTGCTCCTTCCCCCGTCGCTAGCCGTAAGCCTTCTAAAGTAGAAGTAATTAAAGAGAATAGTAATTTTTTACGCGAACCTGTAGCAACTGAGCTTCTTGAAGATACTACTCATTTTAGCGAACATGCTGTGCAGCTGTTGAAGTTTCACGGCTCTTATCAACAGGATAACCGCGACAACCGCACTAAGGGACAGGAGAAAGATTACCAGTTTATGCTGCGGACAAAAAACCCTGGTGGTTTGGTACCGCCGCAGCTGTATCTGGCTTTAGATAAATTGGCTGATGAGTATGGTAACCAGACATTACGAGCCACTACTCGCCAAGGTTTCCAATTGCACGGAATTTTAAAGAAGAATCTGAAGACAGCAATTGCCACCATTGTCAATAACCTGGGTTCGACTTTGGCGGCTTGCGGCGACGTTAACCGCAACGTGATGGCTCCTCCAGCGCCGTTCAAAAATCGCCCAGAGTACCAGTATGCTTGGGAATATGCCCAAAATGTTGCTGATTTGCTTTCACCACAAACAGGTGCTTATTACGAGATTTGGTTAGATGGCGAAAAGGCAATTAGTGCTGAAAATCCAGAGGTGACGGCAGCGCGATCGCGCAATGGCAATGGCACAATTATTCACGATAACGAAGAACCGATTTACGGCACTCACTACATGCCCCGCAAGTTCAAAGTTGGCGTGACTGTAGCGGGAGATAATTCGATAGATTTATATTCTCAAGACCTAACGTTGGTGGTAATTACCAATAAGAAGGGAGAATTAGAAGGATTTGATGTCTTTGCTGGCGGTGGCTTAGGCAGAACGCACAATAAAGAAGAAACTTTCGCTAGGCTTGCAGATCCAATTTGCTATGTAGCCAAAGAAGATGTTTACGACATAGTGAAAGCGATTGTAGCCACCCAAAGAGATTATGGCGATCGCACTGACCGCCGTCACGCCAGATTAAAGTATCTTATCAATGATTGGGGTGTAGATAAATTTCGCGACCAAGTGGAAAAATACTTTGGCAAACCACTCACGCCCTTCAAATCACTGCCACAATTCAAATATCACGACTTCCTGGGCTGGAACGAACAAGGCGATGGCAAGCTATTTTTAGGAATTTCCATTGACAATGGTCGCATCAAAGATGAAGGTTCGTTTCAACTGAAAACCGCTTTACGGGAAATTGTCGAGCAATTTAACTTGCCCATCCGCTTGACTCCCCACCAAAATTTGATTTTTTACGATATCGAACCAGCTAATAAAGAAACCATCGACGAAATTCTCAGCCGTCACGGTGTCGTTTCTGACGCTAGTAAAATCGAACCTTTAGAACGCTACTCAATGGCTTGCCCAGCTTTACCTACCTGCGGCTTGGCAATTACCGAATCAGAACGCGCAATACCAGGGATTATACAGCGAGTTCGCGGTTTATTAAATAAAGTGGGTTTACAAAAAGAACATTTTGTAGTAAGAATGACAGGCTGTCCTAACGGCTGCGCTCGTCCCTACATGGCAGAATTGGGTTTGGTGGGTAGCGCCCCAGAAAGTTACCAATTGTGGTTGGGGGGTACGCCAAATCAGACGCGACTGGCACAACCTTACGTGGATAAGCTGCACCATAACGACTTGGAAAGCGTCCTAGAGCCAATCTTTGTCTACTTTAAGAAATCAAAGAAATCGAAAGAAAGCTTTGGTGATTTTTGCGATCGCGTTGGTTTGGATGCCATCCGCGAATTTAGCGCCACTTACGAACCTGGGACATTTAATAGTGCAAACAAATCGCGCCATCGGGTAAATCTGAAAGCTGATATTTACGGTAAGTTGAAGGAAGTATCCGAAAGCCAAGGTAAGCCAATGACTCAGTTGGTAACCGAAGCCTTAGAGGTTTACTTCCAGAATCTTTCGTAAGCTGGAAAATTGAAGATAATGGAATTAAAAAGAGACACAGATAGATTTATCTGTGTCTCTCTCGCATAAGTCCTAATTTATAGTTAGGCAACACATCCACAGGAAAACTGAACTATGGTAAGCACAGCAAAATTGGCAGAAACTAGGGATGTGCTGCAAAACATCAGCTGGCAAACGTTCAAAGCGATGCTGGCAGATATGGGATGTGAGAGAAATAAAAGGCTAGCTTATGACAACGGAATAGTAGAAATTATGAACCCGCTGATGCCGCACGAGAATTCAAACCGTCTGATTGAGGGTTTTGTTCTTGTGTTGTGCGAAGAATTTGGTTTAGAAGTTAAAAGCGCTGGTTCATTGACTATGACGCGGGATGATTTAGAGCAAGCAGCCGAACCTGACAGTAGTTTTTATATTCAAAATGAATTCTTAGTCCGTAACAAAGAAAATATTGACCTGAATATAGATCCACCACCAGACTTGTTATTAGAAGTAGAATATTCCAAATCCAAAATAAATAAGTTAATTCTTTATGCTGCAATGGGAGTTCCAGAATTTTGGCGGTATAACGGAACTGTGTTGAGAATTTACACCCTTAATAATGGGCAATATTCGCAGAGTGAAACTAGCCCAACTTTTGCACCCGTTCTGGTGACAGAAATTCCGCGATTTATCCAAGAAAGCAAGAAAATAGGACAAATAGCAGCCACTCGTGCTTTCCGTAGCTGGGTTAGACAACAGATGTCTACAGCAAAGTAGTTTATTCAAAAAAAATGTCTCAACTGCAAAGAATTGCGATCGCTCCTTCCCAACTCCAACAACAACAAATTTTGCTGGCTAAAGAACAACAACATTATCTGACGCGGGTGTTGCGCTTGCGTGAAGGCGATCGCTTTATTGCAATGGACGGTAAAGGAAAATCATGGTTGGTACAGTTAGCAGGGGAACAAGCACAAGTTTTAGAATCCATCTCAGTAGAAACTGAGCTACCTATATCGATTACGCTGATAGTGGCGTTGCCCAAAGGCAATGGATTCGATGAAATCGTGCGCTGCTGTACCGAATTGGGAGTAACTTGTATTGCACCAGTATTGAGCGATCGCACTTTGCTTCATCCCAGCCCCCAAAAACTCGAACGCTGGCGCCGCATCGCCGCAGAAGCCGCCGAACAATCAGAACGTTCCTTAGTACCAACAATTTTAGAACCTGTTACTTTTAGCACAGGTTTGTCATCAGCCATTAGTAATTTATCATTGGTGAATAGCCAGCAATATATTTGTGTGGCTCGTGGTGAATTTCCCCATTTAAGAGATTGTTTACAAAATAAAAAACAAGAAACAATTGTCATCGCTACCGGGCCAGAAGGCGGATGGACAAAGCAAGAAGTTCAAAATGCGATCGCAGTTGGATTTCAACCTGTTTCCCTTGGTCGTCGTATCCTCAGAGCAGTGACAGCGCCAGTGGTAGCATTATCCTTGATTACCGCAGCTTGTGAAGTATAAATGAGTTATAGCTCACGCAGAATGTGAGATATTTCTCTAGGGTGCATTTAAACATGATTGAGCAAGTTGCGATCGCCTTTGACAATAAAGACTATCAAACAGCTGCTAAATTACTCAAACAGCTGCAAAAAGAATCGCCAGAACATCCTTGGGTGCAATTTTATATCGGTCGGTTGCATGAAGTATCTGGCAAGTACCAAGATGCGGAAAAAATTTATCGGCAACTGCTGCGAGATACGAGGAATACTAGAATCGTGACGCTAGCACGACAAGCTTTGTGGCGCCTGCAAGAAATTGAGCAAGAAGAAAGACAAAGAGCTATTGCTAAAGCAATATCGGAACCCAGCAACATCGAACTTGGCGTACTAGTTTTAGAACCTCTTAATAACGAACTTAAAACAGAAGCATCTCGAAAATTTGCCGAGATTATGCAAATCGATCCTTACAGCGCACGGTTGTTGCTACCGAGTCGTGGCTGGAGACTATACCGCACCGGACAAGTGGGAGAACTAAAATTTTACGGCGAACAGCTACAACAAGCTGGTATTCCCTGTTTTTGGACAACAATAAAAGCCATTCAACAAATTCAAGTTTTTCAAGTCAAATATTTTTCAGAATCTCAACAAAAAGCTACTGTTGTTTGTTGCAATCAAGCAAACCAACTCGGTTCTTTAACTTTTAATTGGTCAGAAGTTACAGCACGAGTAGTAGGACTTTTGCCAATTTTTGAACAAGTTGTAGATGTTGATGCTCGTCGGAAGCTGGAATGGAAAACTCAAACACAAGACTATGCTCAGTTTTGCGATTTACACCTACCAGGTAGACATTGTATTCTGCGACTGTGCGATAGCGAGTATGAATTTCAACAAGGTTTAGAAATTATTTCTCAAGCTAGCCAAAATACAATCAGAATTAATTGGAATAGTTTATCAAATTGGATTGACCAACAACTACCTCAAGTCAAAACTTGGTCAGATTTCACATCCTTTGCAGATACAACATTAGATCAAACAGAAATGCTGAGCCAAATTAAATCTCATATTCACCTATATCGTAGAGAAGAGACTAATTGGGATCCAGCTTTTCAGCTATATAGTGGATTAATATTTGTTAAATAATTCCCAGACAATTTTGTTTCCGCCAGGAGAAAAAAAGTGTAAGTGTTCAAGTCACACTTGGCAGTTAATGCCTTGCTAGTGGTTCTGATACTTTGAACCCCAAATTGAGCAACATAGATATTATCCATGTTCCCAAGGCACTGGTGATTAGCGATCGGCTAATTGGAGAGTATGACCTTTCTCATTATCGCTTACTACACATCTACGCTAATTTATCAATATGTAAGTCCTACTGTTTTATCACTCCACAATAAAATATTATGACCGCGATCGCACCAATGACAATGGACAATTTTACAGTTCGACCAATGAAGAGGTCAGAATTAGATTTGGTAATTGATTGGGCAGCATTTGAAGGCTGGAATCCGGGAACTTATGATGCTGAATGTTTTTACCAAGCCGATCGATGCGGTTTTTTCGTGGGGGAATTGAACAATGAACTTGTAGCAAGTATTTCTGCTGTTGCTTACTCTAAGCACTTTGCCGTTATTGGCTTTTATATTGTCAAACCCCAGTTTCGTGGGCGAGGTTTTGGCATGAAAATGTGGAGGGCAGCAATGGCTTATCTTGGTACTGAGCGTAACATAAGCATAGATGGAGTGGTTGCTCAACAACCGAATTACCAGAAATCAGGTTTTCAAATCACCTACCGTCATATTCGTTATCAGGCTGTAGGCGGCGGCGTTGCGCCGGACGGCATTGTAGAACTCAAAACTGTGCCTTTCGATCGCTTAGTTGCTTACGACCGAGAGCTTTTTCCGGCTGAGCGCAAGCAGTTTCTAAAACTTTGGATCGAGCAACCAAACAGTTCTGCTTTAGGAGTTGTTAGAGATGAGCGTGTTGTTGGTTATGGAGTCATCCGCAAAAGCCACATAGGTTTCCGAATTGGGCCGTTGAATGCTGACGATGAACAGATTGCCGAACAACTCTTACTCGCCTTGCTTGCTTTTGCTTCTGATGCTCCAGTGTTTCTTGATGTGCCAGATGCTAATTCAGAAGCGACTAAGCTGGCTCAACGTTACCGGATGAAGCCAGTCTCTGAAGTCGCTCGGATGTACAGTAAAGAAATTCCTAACTTGCCTATAAATCGTGTATTTGCTGTGACAAGTTTAGAAGTTGGTTAGGTAAGTATCTAGGACTTACACATATAGGAATCGTACTAGCCGCTGACCAATGACACCAGTACGCCATTAAGGTCGCGGACGCGAGCTATTGTTTGTCCCCAAGGTTGGGTTTTAGGGGGATCTAATGGTTTGGCTCCTGCTCCGATCGCTTTTACATAAGCGCCGCCGACATCAGGAGTCATGAATGATATTTGGATTAATGTCGGTGGTTGTGTGGCCTCGTTGGGATGAAAGCCACCAGGAAATAATTTCTGTGCTTCGCTAGTCGAGGAAAAAGCTAATGTGGTATTTCCGGTTTCGATTTCAGCCCAGGTGAATTGCCCCATATCTCGGACAGTACGACGAACTAAGCCAAAAGCTTTTTCGTAAAACTCAACAGTCTTAACTACATCGTCAACCCAGATTACTGTATAACCAAATTTCACAGTTTTTCTCCTATATCGAAGAATCAGCGCTGGCGAGTATCTTCTCTACCTCACTTTATACCATTTAAAAGTACAGCGCTTAACTGTCTAAAATATTATGGTCTGTGGCTAAAGTTTGTGCTGCTGTTTGCATCATTTCCATATCTAATGGCGACCAATGGTGACTTCCTTGGCAGTGATGCGCTATTAACAATCCCCATAATCCTCTAGGTATCACAATTGGGACTACAAGGTTGGCGCGAACTTGCATACTGCGGAGGAAATCTCTGTGACAAGACTCCATTGGCTCTAATTCAATATCAGCGATCGCCTTTACTCGTCCTGCCAAATATAAAGCAGCATATTCATCGTTAAAACAATTATCCGGCCCGGTAGAACCTAGTATCGATAATTCTCTAGAATTGGAAGATTCAAAAGTTACCTGCCCTTGCCATCGTTCGTAAAAATAATACAGAACTACCCGATCTACTTGCAGGTATTCTCTAAGTTGATTCATTGTCTGCCGGACTAACTCATCCCGTTGTATCCTTCTGACAAGGCGATCGAGCAACTTTTCCAAACCCTGTTCGCGGCGATTCTGGCTCTGGTTAGATTCTGAGTAAGGATGAATTTGCACGTTTCTAAAATTACGACTAAGTAAATACTGTCGGCATTTATATAGTAATTTATCAGACTTTTACTTCAATATATATCTCAATTGATAAGAGCAATTCAATTTTAACCTAACATCATCCTAGTCAACTATTGCGGTTAGTTCATAATTAAATATTAATAGTTTATATTTTTTAAAAATTGTAATCATTAATTAATAATTAAATAGTTTATATATTTATGAGCCATATTTCTAACATTTTTTATATTTTTTTAACAGATATATTAATAACCCTACATAATAGTTTTTTCTGTATTCTGAGTTACAGATATTTGCTACTTAATTCGGATTAGCATATCAGGCTCCTGTTATAAAAAATAGAGCAGTTACACCACAGTGCAACTGCTCTCAAAAAGTACTGAGATTGATATTTTCTATCTATCTACAGAACCCATAATCACGTCAATACTGCCAAGAATGACTACAATATCTGCAACTTTCATTCCACGCAGTAAATGTGGGAGAATTTGGAGATTGTTGAAGTCTGCTGCCCGAATCTTCCAGCGTGCAGGGAAGACGTTATCATCACCTACCAGATAAATTCCCAGTTCACCTTTGCCACTTTCTACACGGGCGTAGATTTCACCCTTGGGAATTTTGAAGGTGGGGGAAACTTTTTTACCAATGTACTGATAATCAAAAGCGTCCCACTCAGACTTTTTACCTGCGGCTAGGCGCTTGGCTTCGAGATTTTCGTAAGGGCCGCCAGGAAGTCCTTTGATTGCTTGGCGAATAATCTTCACAGATTCGCGCATTTCCCGCATCCGCACTACGTAACGGGCGAAGCAATCACCAGCAGTTTCCCATTGTACATCCCAGTCGAAGTCGTCGTAGCATTCGTAATGGTCTACTTTCCGCAAATCCCATTTCACACCGGATGCGCGTAACATGGGGCCGGAAAGTCCCCAGTTAATTGCTTCTTCACGAGTGATAGTGCCGATACCTTCAACGCGGCGGCGGAAGATGGGATTATCTGTTACCAAGCGTTCGTATTCATCAATTTTGGGTATCAAGTAATCGCAGAATTCCAGACACTTATCTACCCAACCATAAGGTAAATCAACTGCCACGCCACCGACGCGGAAGTAGTTATTATTCACCATCCGGTAACCTGTGGCGGCTTCCCACAGATCGTAAATCATCTCCCGTTCGCGGAATTGGTAAAAGAAGGGAGTTTGAGCGCCAACGTCAGCGAGGAAGGGGCCAAACCACAGCAAGTGATTGGCGATGCGGTTCAACTCCAGCATGATGACGCGGATGTAACTAGCGCGTTTGGGGACTGCTACACCTGCCAGCTTTTCTGGTGCGTTGACGGTGACAGCTTCGTTGAACATTCCCGCAGCGTAGTCCCAGCGACTAACATAAGGGACGTACATAACGTTAGTGCGGTTCTCAGCAATTTTTTCCATTCCCCGGTGCAGGTAGCCAATAACCGGTTCGCAGTCAACGACATCCTCGCCATCCAAGGTGACAATTAGCCGCAGAACCCCGTGCATTGAGGGGTGGTGTGGCCCCATATTTAGCACCATCGGTTCAGTGCGGGTTTCTATTCTGGTCATAGATTTAGTGTTCTCCCGTTGTGACAATTTTGAATCGAACCGCTAAGATGCCAACTAGACCCAATTTATCTTGTCTGTCATACCAAGGTAAGGTCTGTCATGGATTGAAGCGGGGTTGGGGAAACGCAAGGACGCGGAGAATAAAATTTTCCCATATCCTGACATCAGCCCGAACCTGTCAATTTCTATTTGACAGCCTTTTAGGGGCAATACTTTTAGAGAAACTCCTCTACATGTATTGCCTATACAGGGGTAAGTTTGAGAGGGGGGTGACAGAGGAGGGATTTTACTTGATGTTTCATTTTGTTGCACTTCTTCAACTATTATATGGAAGCTAGATATGCACTTAATTAAGGCACCAGAATTTTTTATCTCATAGCGCTGGGATAAGGGGATACGGAGAATAATGCGATCGCTAATTACTCAAGAAGATGCCTCTTTTCAAGAATGGCGATCTACTTCTGAGTTTTTACGTAAGCGATAAAGATATCGTGTCAGCTATATTACAGTTTTATCAAGCTGATACATATCTATGACCTTCACCCAAGAGCATTTTGATAGCCTAATTCAGAAGTTAGAAGTTTTTGCTAATAAACAACCGCGTCTTTATAAATTGCACGTTGCTTTTTTGGCTACTTTGGGCTACGTGTATATATTTTTGGTTTTAGCTGTAACGTTGGCTTTGCTGATAGGTATTGTCTTTTTGATGCTTAACGCTCGTTCAGTTCATGCTTCATCTGTAAAAGCTCTTTTGTTTTTGGTAGCGTTTGCATTGGTGTTAGTGCGATCGCTTTGGGTTTCTTTTCCTCCTCCTACAGGTTTACCACTGTACCCTAAGGATGTACCCAATCTCTATTCTTTAACTAACGAAATCTCATCCAAGTTACAAGCTCCACGTTTTCACCACATCTTACTGACGAATGATTTTAATGCAGCGGTTGTCCAAAGACCACGCTTAGGTTTGCTGGGATGGCAGCAAAATTATTTAATTTTGGGTCTACCGCTAATGCTAGCACTGTCACCCGAACAATTTCGTGCTGTGTTAGCCCATGAACTGGGACATTTATCAGGAAATCACAGTCGTTTTCATGGTTGGATTTATCGCCAACGTGAAACTTGGTACCGCATTATTAAAGGGCTACGAGAAAGTGGCAATCAAGTATCATGGGCAATTTTTGAGCGTTTTTTGATATGGTACGTTCCGTTTTTTAATGCCTATTCTTTTGTCTTGGCACGGATGAACGAATATGAAGCAGATAGATGTGCTGTCGAGCTAACTGGAGAACAAAATGTTGCTGAAACTTTGATAAATGTTGAGGTCAAAGCTAGATTTATCCAAAGATATTTTTGGTCTGGTATCTATAAACAAGTAGAGACAGAAATTGAACCGCCAAGAATGACTTTTACAGCCATGAAACAGGCTTTAAGTCAGAGGCTTAATCAGGAAATCACAAGTATTTATCTAATGGAAGCCTTAAAGCAGAAAACTAACAATGCGGATACTCATCCTTGTTTGGCAGATAGGCTAAAAGCATTAAAATATATCTCCAACATTCAGGAAGAAGCTATATTTCCACCAGTTGAAACAAGCGCCGCCCAAAAATTTTTAGATAGAAAACTAGAGAATTTTATTGAGTACTTTAGTCAAGTCTGGCGAGAAGAAATAGCAGCACCTTGGCGACAAAAATATATTGAACGTCAAAATTTATTAGCTACATTAAAAGATTTAAATAATAAATATAAAAAACAAGAGCTATCCCCAGAAGAAGCTACTGAAAGAGCATTTTTGACATTTAATTTTGAAGGTGAAGAAGCAGCTATACCACTATTAAAAGAGATTATTCATCTTGATGCTCATCATACCTCAGCTAATTATTTACTAGGACAAATATTAATAAGACAACAGAATGCAGCCGGAATAGAATATATTGAAAGGGCTATAGAAGAAAACTCAGATATAGTTCTAGAAGGTTACCAGATAATTTACTCTTTTCTTCAAAAACAAGGAAAAGTAAATGAGGCTAAATCTTATCTACAACGTGCCGAAAGTTATTATGATTTAATTTTGAAAGCACAGCAAGAGCGTTCAAATGTGAGAGAAAAGGATAAATTTGAACCTCATACTGCCTCAGATATAGAGGTAAACAAGCTTCGTCACCAGCTATCTCGTTACCCGCAAGTAATAAGTGCTTACTTAGTTCAAAAAAATCTGCAATATTTTCCTGAGAAACCACTTTATGTTCTAGCTTTGAAGCGAGAAGTTACCTTTTTAGAAGGTATTCAGGAACCCGACCACTCTAAACTTGTAAACAGCTTGTTACAGGAAAACGAATTTCTCGGTAATGTATTCATTTTTATTTTAAATAGCCATTTAAATATGGAGAAAAAATTAAAGGTAATACCAAATTCGATGATTTACCACAAAAAAGGTAAAAAATAGCACATTTGCATTTGCGTAGACTTCAGTAGGAGCGTACAGCTGTGCGCCCCTACAATGATTTGATTTTCAAGGATATGTATTCAATTCAATTGAAAACCGCTATATGTTTTAGGTTCAAAAACTATTTTTTAACTACGAACGTACAAAGACACAAGCAAAAGAATACATAATTAAGGTTCATCTATGGTTTTTTGCCCTGAGTCTCATGAATGGTCAGCTAGCTATTGAAGAACCAGTATTTTCCCATCTACCAGTGTTACCGCAGGAGGTTATCGCAGGTCTAGCGGTATCTCCAGGAGGTCATTATCTTGATACGACGGTAGGCGGTGGCAGTCACAGTCGTCTGATTTTAGAAGCTGCTGCGGATGTGCGAGTAACGGCCATTGACCAAGATGAGGATGCTTTAGCAGCAGCGAGGAAAGAATTAGCTGAGTTTGGCGATCGCGTGCAATTCATTTATAACAATTTTGCTGCTTACAAGTTTCCCCCTAATACTTTCGATGGTATTCTTGCGGATTTAGGGGTAAGTTCTTACCATTTAGACCGGCCAGAGAGGGGTTTTAGCTTTCGCCAAGCTGGGAATTTGGATATGCGAATGGATCGGGGGCGATCGCTAACCGCTGCTGATGTAATTAATAATTGGGATGAAGCCGAATTAGCAAACATTTTCTTTCACTACGGTGAAGAAAGATTATCGCGGCGCATTGCTAGACGCATCATCGAACGCCGTCCGTTTCATACAACTGTTGAGTTGGCTGAAGCGATCGCAGGTTGTGTTCCCCCCAAATACCGTTATGGTAGAATTCACCCTGCTACTCGTGTTTTTCAAGCTCTGCGAATTGCGGTTAATGATGAGTTAAAATCCTTAGAAACTTTTTTGGATAAAGCACCAAACGCCCTTCTACCTGGTGGCAAAATTGCGATTATCAGTTTTCATAGTCTAGAAGACCGTTTGGTGAAACATAGTTTGAGAAATTCACCTTTATTAAAAGTCTTGACAAAAAAGCCAATTACTGCAACTGAAGAGGAGATTGCGAATAATCCGCGATCGCGTTCTGCTAAACTGAGAATAGCAGAAAGGAAGCAGGAATAGAGTTTGTGCTTCGCTAAACTAATTAATCCTAAATTTTAAATTCTCTTTGAACATCGCTATCTCATCGCCCAGATTTTATTTGCCTGGGTAATTCGATGCAAAAGTTGGAACCTTCACCTATTTTACTACTAACGCTAATCGTTCCTTGCATCATCTTTACTAACGATTTGGTAATTGCTAAACCTAAACCAATACCGCCATACTTACGAGTAGTAGTTTGATCTACTTGTCGGAATTGCTCAAAAATACATGCTAGGTCAGATTCGGCTATGCCTATACCAGTATCTTGAACTGCGATCGCAATTCTTTCTGTAGAAATTTCCCATACTTTAATTTCTACACTACCACTTTCTGTAAATTTAATAGCGTTTAATAATAATTTGACTAAAACTTGTTTAAGACGGGGGATGTCACTCATCACTATGGCATCTTCTAAATTAACGTCTGCTTGCAATTTTAAATACTTCTCTTCTGCTAAAGAACGGTGTTCGGCTACAATTTTCAATATTAAATCTGCTAAATCAAATTCTTGTATTTGTAAAGTTAGATGGCCAGCTTCTACTTTGGCAAAGTCGAGCATATCGTCAATTACTTCTAGTAGGCGATCGCCGTTATTATAAATACGCTGCACCATATCTATTTGTTTGTCGGATAAGTTAGAGTTGTGTTGGCGCAAGAGTACCTGTGATAACCCTAAAATAACGTTTAGAGGTGTGTGTAATTCGTGAGATGTAGTGGCTAAAAATCGGGATTTTAACTCCTCTACTTCTGAAAGTTGCAGATTCTTCAGCTGAATTTCGTGTTGAATTTTTTCCAGTTCGCGGTTTTGCTGTAAAATAATTTCATTTTGTCTAGCTATATGTTGTTCGTGCTCTGCTAAAAGTGCAGCAGTTCTGGCATTATTAATAGCGATCGCTATTAATTCACCAACTGTATTCAAAAGATTTTGAACAACAATATTAAATACATCAGGATTTTCCCAGTTACCAATTACCAGTACTCCCAGCCTTTCTGCTGGTTTTAACTCTATTGGTATGGCATAGATTGATGACGGGGTGAAACAAGATGTACACAGTGGCATACATGATGGCACAATGAAGTTTTCAGTAATATTCTCTATATTTTCTTGAATTTTTTGAAATAATTGGGAAATACCTGTGCCGAATACCTGATAGAGTAGCGATAAATAATTATTTTCTTCCAAGGGGAAATGAGTTATTTTTTGTTGGCAATTTTTAATCAAAAATTTAGTATTAGTATTTATTACTGTAAAATAAAATTTGTCTACATTTATCCCAGCTTTTGCAGATAATTCTAGCTGTTTAGTTTGAAAATTGTATAACAACAAAAAACAAAAGTCAGCGCTCTCAATAGCATCATAAAGTTCTTGTGCTATCTGCTCTAATAAGTTGTTTAAAGGCATTATGCCCTGGTTTGAGAGTTGAATTAGCCGCTGAAGTATTTGTAGTTGTTGAGGTAGATTTTGCTGTTCTCCATCTAAAGGCATAATTGCCTGATAGCAATCTTCTTCTTTTATAGGAGTAGCTTGCTGTTGTTGATTGGTGATATTCAAAAAGCTTTCTCCCAAATTATTTTCCTGTTGCTGATTTACTGTACTCGGTTGTTGAAGAATCAGGTAAATGTTTAATTTGCAAACGTATCAATAACTAATATTCATGCATCTCTTGTTATAGCTTTAGTTGCTGAAATTAGATGTATACATCTGCTGTTTTTAATATTTTACATGACACTGTTCTGTCTACTTAATTAGGAGGCGTTCTCAAAGTATTCTATAAGCCTCAGAACCAAACTTCCCTACGCTTTTTCTTACAATATAACGCTCGTTTTCAAGCCTCTCTTTTACAATGAGCGACTTTGAGTCTGTATTTTTACTTTCCAAACATCATCTTAGAATCGACCAATAAGAGAGATTTTGAAAGTTTCTTCCATATAAGTTATTTTATCAATTCTTTTCTAAGCGCACTATAATTCATAACAGTAATTTTACTGAAAAATTTTAAGTTTTTCATTAGTTTTGGATAACATTTTTCTTTTTAAGATAGATTATTTAATAAATATTTAAGATTGAGCTAGCAAACAAAACATTAAATTTCTTTTAAGTTTATTAGATGTACTAAAGCTAACTTGGAAAGATTCCTGAGATTATTTTTTTAAAAAAATAAATTGATTAAAAAAACCGCCACTAATAGTAACTAGGACGGTTTGGTTAAGCAATCGGAGGGTAATTACAGGTTACTTTGTTAATAAATGAAATTGCTGTAACGAAGTTTGCATTTTGCAATTGCGATTGGGTATAGAAAGTGAGTACTCAGGAGTTAAAAGCTAGAGGCCAAAGAATTCCAGAATTTAAATTATCCAATTTTGAAACCGAAAACCACGATCGCATTTTCCTCCTCTGCTTCTCCTGCTTCTTTTTTTCCCCATCTACCCTAGTTCCTAATTTCTTGCGTAAACACTCATTGGTTCTTTGATAAATCGGGTGTAAAGATGCTTAAACGTAGATTTAATGACCCGTGGCATACCAAAATCAATGGGCATTAATTTGTCTGGTAGCCGCCAATCTTCTATTTTTAATAAGTCAGGGTTTAAATGGGGAAATTCTATGGCAGCAAGTTCTGGACAAACTCCTAAACTTTGGGAAGCTGCAATTGTAGGCACTTGTTCGGGAGGAACATTGAGGATTTCCACCATTGTTCTATCTAGGGCAAATATATCTGATGCAGCTGCTAAGATGCCCAGTTGTCGAGGTTCACCGTTACTAGGACCGTTACCTTCATGACCGATGATGCCATCTAATATCGTTAAGTTAGGATTAATTGCCCTGGCAGTTTCTACTAACATTTGGGCAAATCTGTTGGCATCTTTTCCGGCTTCCATGTGCCACCAAGCTTTCATTTTACCGGGGACGCAACCAAACAAGTTTTTTACCCCCAGCGTTAATGTTAATTGGGCATGGGATTTAACTTTGGGTAGGTTAATTACGACATCTGCTTCCATCGCTTCTTTAGACAGCCGCAGGTGGTTAAAATTTTCACTCACAGTTTGATAACGCTGGCCGTGAAAATCGATGATGGGAACGTTGAGTTCTTCTAAAATCGGCAGATAGCCATTTGCCACTGCTACTCCCTTGGCGCTGCCAAAAGCCGGACTATCACCCAAAAATGGTTTTCCGCCAACTTCAATTACCATTTGGGCAACTGCGTAAACTATTTCAGGACGGGTGGTACACTCTTTACCAGGACGCGCACCTGTGAGTAAATTTGGTTTGAGTAAAACGCGATCGCCTTTTTTCACAAATGCTGCCATTCCTCCAAAAGGTTCGAGTAGTGTAATTAAAGATTCTCGTAAAGCCTCTCGTTCGTAGGAGGTAGCCCGAATTAGGCTGACAGATGATTTTTGGGTGTGCATAGATAATAAATTAAGAGTGGTGAATGGTGTCAATACGTCAAATTAACTAAACCGTATTGACTGATATTGTTTTGTAATCGATGTGTTTTTATTCTGGACTCAAAGGTAAAATAGCACTCATTTGTTCCAGATTTAACACTGTAGCTAAATCTGCTTCACTCATTAATCCTCGTTCCAGAACAATCTCGCGTAGAGATTTACCAGTTTCTAAAGATTCTTTGGCGACAGCTGCGGCATTTAAATAACCAATGTGAGTATTGAGTGCAGTTACTAAAGCTAAACTGCCTTCGGCGTATGCTAGACAACGTTCTTTGTTGGCTGTAATTCCCTGGATGCAACGTTTGGTAAGGGCAGCGATAGTATTACCTAAAATTTCGATGCTGTGAATCAGGTTATAGGCAATCAGCGGCATCATGACATTCAATTCTAATTGTCCTGCTTGGGCGGCAAGAGCGATCGCATTGTCGTAACCCATCACCTGAAAACATACCATTGACGTCATTTCTGCCATCACTGGGTTGTATTTCCCTGGCATAATTGAGGAACCCGGTTGCACTGGCGGCAATTGAATTTCTTTAAAACCAGTTTTTGGCCCCGAATCCATCAACCGCAAATCATGAGATATTTTGGCTAAATCCTGCGCTAAGTTCCGCAAAGCACCGGAAACGTTGACAAATGGTGCCATACTTTGCATAGCCGCCATCAAGTGGGGTGCAGGTTCTAGGGGAGTATCAATTAATTCGGAGAGAACTTCTACAACACGGGCGCGATAAAGAGGATGAGTATTCAACCCCGTTCCGGCTGCACTACCTCCCAAACCCAGCACCATCAAATCTCCCGAGGCGGTGTAAATCCGGTTTTGGTGTTCTGTGAGGATTTGCGCCCAAGCCCAGAAATTTTCACCCAAGCGCACAGGTACAGCGTCTTGTAAGTGAGTTCTGCCAGATTTGACGATATCTTGAAATTCTACAGCTTTGTTTTCTAAGGCAGCGATCGCTTCTTCTAAAGCTGGGTGTAACGTATGAGCAAGTGCCAATAAACCGCCAATCCTAATTGCCGTCGGAATCACATCATTGGTAGACTGCCCATAGTTAACGTGGTCGTTAGGACTAACACGTTTATAATTGCCTTTTTCGTCACCAAGAATTTCTAAGGCACGATTTGCCAGAACTTCATTGACATTCATGTGGTGAGAAGTTCCAGCACCCGCTTGATAAACATCCACAACAAATTGTTCGCGCAACTTCCCAGCTAAGATTTCATCAGTCGCTTGGACTATTGCCCGACTAATATCTTGAGGAATGCAATTGAGTTCTCCGTTGACAATTGCCGTAGCTTTTTTAATTAGCAAACAAGCATCTACGTAAGTAGGTAGAGGCTTAATACCGCTAATAGGAAAGTTTTCGATTGCCCGTAGCGTTTGAATACCGTAATAAACGTTACTAGCAATTTGGCGATCGCCCATCGAATCCCGTTCGATGCGAAAATCTATATTGTCAGTCATAGTATTGTTTAGATGATCTTGAAATACAGATCGTGCCATACAAATGATACTTACGCCATTTTAAAAAAAATATGCTGAAAGCCCTTCGCCTACAAATCTTTTCAAAAATCAAATAATATAGCAATCCTGTTAGGAGTTACAAATAAATCTACTCCCCATTCCCAATTCCCTACTCCCTCCCTCTACAAGTAGTTTTATAAATTAAATAGGATTCCTATAGTCTCAATTTTTAGAAAAACCAATCCGAACTCTCAAATTTGCACAATCAACCAACAACTAACTAAGCTCTGTCAAATCATTTGATTTCAGCTAAACTTACGTTTAAATACGATCGGGAAAACATTATGATTAAAACACCAACTCGCCGTATATCTTTAGAGGACTTTTTAAAATTACCAGAAACTAAACCAGCCAGTGAATATGTAGATGGTGAAATTTTTCAAAAACATATTCCTCAAGGTAAACATAGCAGACTCCAGTTGCAAGTGGCTAATGCGGTTAATCATGTAACAGAACCTACAAAAATTGCCCTAGCTTTTCCAGAATTACGCTGTACCTTTGGTGGACGTTCTACTGTTCCAGATGTTGCAGTATTCGCTTGGGAACGAATTCCTATCGATGAAAAAGGTAATATCGCCAATGCGTTCAATACATATCCAGATTGGACAATTGAAATCCTCTCACCCGAACAAAGTACCACAAAAGTTACCAAAAACATTTTACATTGTTTAAATCATGGCTCTCGCTTAGGTTGGTTAATTGATCCAGAAGAAGATGGTATTTTAGTGTATCCGCCTCGGCAACAACCAATCTATTTAGAGAACGAAGAAGATATTTTGCCAGTACCCGATTTAGTCAGCGATTTACATTTGACATTAGGGCAATTATTTGGTTGGTTAAAGTTATAGATAATTTCTAAACCGAAATCGTGACTTTACCTAACTGGATTACTTTTTCTCGTCTGCTGGGCGTACCATTTTTGCTATACGGTTTGTACAACCCTACCTCTGAGGCTAGGTGGTTCTGTTTGGCGATTTTTTTAGTGGCGGCGTTGACCGATTGGTTGGATGGCTATTTAGCAAGAAAACTTAACCAAATTAGCGATTTGGGTAAGTTTCTTGACCCTTTGGTAGATAAATTTTTGGTATTAGCGCCCTTGCTAGTGTTAGTAGAGTTAGGAAAAATCCCAGCTTGGGCAGTGTTTTTGATTTTAGCGCGGGAATTGGCGATCGCTGGTTGGCGGGTAAATCAAACAACAATTACCGGGGCAAACATTTGGGGTAAACTCAAAACAGTAAGTCAAATAGTGGCGATCGCACTTTTGATTGCGCCATTACCTGAAGTCTGGCAAATTCCGTCTTTAATTGCTTTTTGGATTTCTGTTGCTTTGACATTAATATCTGGGTTAATTTACCTCATACCACAAAATCCAACTAGAGAAAATACGCCTTTAAATGCAAAGTAAAATCAAAAAATGCTACATAGAATTGAGATTTTTTTATTTGA
This sequence comes from Nostoc sp. DedSLP01, assembly GCA_034530875.2. GTDB lineage: Bacteria > Cyanobacteriota > Cyanobacteriia > Cyanobacteriales > Nostocaceae > Nostoc. Next base: position 69,501 of record JAVRCJ020000017.1, on the reverse strand, counting down.
AATTTCTGAAAACTCCACAATTGCAGTTGCAAATTCAAAAATTAGTCCGTAAGTAAGCCAAAGTCTAATTTCTAAAAATTATAGCTAGGTAATCCCGCAACATCACTTTGGAACGCAAATAAATCACCTGAGTAAAAGCTTTTATCAATCTCAGCTTGGCTGAGGTCAACTGAAGCAGTGGTGATGTAGAGTGTTTGCAAATTTTCGCCGCCAAAGGTGCAACTCGTTACCAGTGGAACGGGTAGTTTTATCCGCAAAATCTCTTCACCTTGCGGATTGAAACGAATCACACACCATCCATTCCACATAGCTGACCAAATATTTCCTTGACTATCTATCGTCAACCCATCTGGATAAAAAGATTCATGAGTGAAATCAACAAAAACCCGGCGATTAGTAATATCTCCTGTTACTGAATTAAAGTCATAAGCATAAATTTTTTGTTTTGGAGAATCAGCCAAGTAAAATATTTTTTTATCGGGACTCCAGCCCAAGCCATTAGAAATAGTCAATCCCGTTTCCATTACATGTAATGAACCATCAGTGTCGTAACGATAAAGGCTAGCTTCAGGTTTTTCTATAGAAGACATTGAGCCGAACCAAAAGCGACCTTGGGGGTCACATTTGCCATCGTTGAGACGATTATCTTCGAGATGTCCTTCAATTTCCAAAATGGGTGTAACTTTGCCTGTCTGGGTGTTGAGGAATGCCAGATGATGGCGCAGCGTAATAATTAATCTATCTGTACCTGCTATGGCGATCGCACCTACCGTATCTCCCACATCAAAGAAGCGATTTTTCCCCGTTTCAGGGTTAAATTCATGCACTCGATGGTTAAAAATATCTATCCAGTAAAGCAGCTTTTTATTCGAGTCCCAGATTGGCCCTTCACCCAAGCGGGCACGGGCTTCTAAAATATTTTGGAGTGTAGATTGTAAAACCTGGCTCATTCGCTCAACCAAGAATAGTATTGTCAAAAACGAATTTCACTAACTTTGAGGCAATTTACCAAAAAGTTTGCCTGACTAATAGATAAAATTTCATTCCTGTTACAGTAAAAGCTAAAAATACAATTTATCGCGTCTTTCCCAGGTAGGAAGCTGCGGGAATTGGGCATTAACCCTGACGAGGACTAGTAGTTAATTGGTTTGTAGTGGAGTTGACTGTTGAGTGTCAGCAGTCAACAAACCTCAAAATTAAACAGCCTTTAAAATTTCCTCATCTACAGAGAAATCAATATCGGCTTTATCCCGTCCAGAAGCTAAATAATCATTCTCCAAAGAATCTTGCAATCCAGAAATCAAATCGTATTTTGGATGCCAGTTTAATTCTGTTTGTGCTTTATTCACCGAAGCAAAGAAATGCTGTACCCGCATTGGAAAAGCCTTGCGCTTGCCAAAATCAAATTTTTTCGGGTCGTAATGGACAATTTTTACAGCATCGGGTGATTTCCCAGCCGCTACAGCACTAGCACGAGCTAAACCATCAAAAGTCACAAAGCGATCGCCAGAAATATTATAAATTTGCTTTATTGCTTGTGGATTGCCCAAAACTTGGGTCATTGCCTGAGCTAAATCTTTGACATGACCGAATTGAGTGATATGCAACCCATTTTCCGGGATAGGAATCGGGCGATCGCGCACAATTCTGTCAAAAAACCAGCTTTCTAAGTCATTATAATTACGCGGCCCGTAAATATAAGTCGGACGAATCGAAGTAAAAGGCAATCCTGATTGAGCCAGGTGAGCTTCCGTTTCATGCTTACCTAAATGCCGACTTTTCGGATCTACTGCATCGCCTTCAATATGGGGAAGTTGGTCGGATTTAAGATACACTCCCGCCGAACTCATGTATACAAAATGTTGCACTCGGTCTTGAAAAATCTCCGCTAGCGGTTGAGTATCGCTGAGTTCTCGTCCGTTGTTGTCAAAAATCGCATCAAAATTTTCCTGTGATAATTTTGCTTTTAATTGGGTAGTATCAGTGCGATCGCCTATAATTTGTCCTACTCCCTGTAAAGAAGGCGCTGGACGATTTCCGCGATTAAACAGCACCACCTCATGTCCTTGTTCCACTAGTAGTTGAGTCAAATAGACGCCAATGAACCGAGTACCACCCATAATTAGAATTCGCATATCTTTCCCATTCCTGCGTCAGTTTTCTTTAAGGGACTGGGAACTGGGTACTGGCGATTAGGAACTAGCTACTAGGGACTAGTAATTAGGGAATAATTAGGGAAGAGTTTTCCCAGTACCCAATACTCAGTACCCAGTACCCAGTCCCGATGCCCCAATCTGAGGTTATCAGGTTGCAGGATCCATCTGGAACCTCTGAAGAAAAGATTGCGTCTTTGGCTTTAATCTGGGGCGGTTCCCATTAGTCGATCGCAACGGGAAACTTTTCAGTTAACCTCATCAGTTCCCTAACTATTTTCCATTCATTACAAGTTAGCTGTGCCCTTGAAATATGCTCTGGTTCATGAGTGGTTGACACCCAAAGCCACAGGTGGTTCTGAACTCGTTGTACGGGAAATTTTGAATCACATTGATGCTGATTTGTATGCCCTCATCGATTTTGAATCCATTAACCCTGAAAGTTATTTATACAAACGTCAAATTGGCAAGACGTTTCTTCAACAGCTGCCATTTGCTCGTAACGGTATACAAAAGTACTTGCCTTTGTGGCCTTTGGCAATCGAACAAATGGATTTGCGGCATTATGACGTAATTCTGTCTTCATCCCATGCTGTTGCTAAGGGAATACTTACCACTCCAGATCAGTTGCATATTTGCTACTGTCACAGCCCTATGCGCTACGCTTGGGACTTAACCTTTGATTATCTACGTCAAAGCAAGCTGGGTAATGGTTTACCTGGGTGGGTAACACGATATTTATTACATCGTTTGCGCCAGTGGGATGTATTGAGTGCCAATCGTGTTGACTACTTCATTGCCAACTCACAGCATACAGCACGGCGGATTTGGCGTTGCTATCGCCGAGAAGCAACAGTTATTTACCCACCTGTGAATACTAGCGAATTTCCATTTTTTCAGGAAAAAGACGATTTTTACCTCACAGTTTCCCGTCTAGTAAGTTACAAACAAGTTTCGTTGATTGTCAAAGCTTTTAATCAACTCAAACGACCATTAGTAGTAATTGGTACAGGAGATGAAATGAACAAGATTCGCGAAATGGCAAACTCAAATATCCAGATACTTGGATGGCAACCCGACGATGTGGTAAAAAAATATATGGCTAGCGCTAAAGCGTTTGTGTATGCAGCTTGTGAAGATTTTGGTATTGCCTTAGTAGAGGCACAAGCCTGCGGTACGCCAGTAATTGCTTATGGCGCCGGGGGTGCTCTAGAAACAGTGCGAGATATTCGTTCTGACGTCGATACAGGAACAGGTATATTCTTCCATACACAAACCGAGGCAGCTTTAGTGGAGGCAGTAGAAAAATTTGAAGCATATCAAGGTTCGTTCAATTTTGAGTATATGCGATCGCACGCGGCGCAGTTTTCGCCGCAAGTCTTTGCAGATCGTTATTTAGATTTTGTAAACAAGTGCTACGAAAAAAGACCTTTTTGGAATAATGGTCTTGGTTGAGAGATTGATTTTTTTAGGCTTTTGGCAATTTAACCCCAGAAGCATCTCATTTTGGCTTTAAGATTGGGACTATGTGTGGTGTGGATTATTAAGGAGTATGATGACTGCCCAGAGCTCACTCCTCTCCGGCAAACGAGGTGTACGGCAAGACACTAGAGGGTCTACGCGTACTCTCCAAAAACACGGTAAAAAAACGAAGACACCTAAAACTAAACCTAAAGGTTTATCTTTTCAGGGTTTAAACGGAGAGTTTGCCAAGCGACTATTCGATATAGTGTTTTCGCTGTCAGTGTTGATTTTATTCTTCCCTGTTTACTTAATTTTGGCCTTACTGATTGCTTTGAGTTCGGAAGGCCCGATTTTTTATGTTCAGGAACGGGTGGGGAAAAACTACAAACCTTTTAACTGCATTAAATTCCGAACAATGGTCAGCAATGCAGACGAAATCCTCGTGCAAATGATGGAAACATCGCCTCAGTTGCGACAAGAATTTGAAAGCAGTTTTAAGCTCAAACAAGACCCGCGGATTACGAAAATTGGTAAGTTTTTGCGAATTACTAGCCTAGACGAATTTCCCCAGTTTTGGAACGTTTTAAAAGGGGATATGAGTGTAGTCGGTCCTCGCCCATTAGTAGCAGAAGAACTACCAAAATACGGTTATCACATTGACGAGATTTTAACAATCCGTCCGGGAATTACTGGCTTATGGCAGGTGTCTGGGCGTAATGACATTCCCTATCCTCGGCGAGTCCAAATAGACCTGTATTACGTAAAATGTAGGAATCTTTGGCTCGATTTATGGATCATTTTAAAAACTGTTGATGTGGTCATTTTACCCAAGAATAATGGAGCATATTGAGTAATTTTTAGGGCTGATTGTGTGGGGCAGGCAATGCCCCTAAATACTAATTCTTACTTCAATTTCGGCACTACTTCTTATTGATTAAATCAACAGTTATTCAGTTTTCACTAAAGACAACGCAGTATAAATTTTTTTGGCAATTTATTTCCTGACCTTTATCAAAATACAAAAATAGTCAGCCCCTTCTGTGCGATCGGCTAGGCGAACGGGGCAAAATTCACGCATTACAATCCCACAAATAAATTTAGGGGCTTGTATACCTTTTTTTTGAGGTCAGTAGCAAAGATTTATAAAATTAAATTTACTTTATGAAATATTCACAAAAAGCGAGTAATTTTAAGAAAATATAAATAATTTCAAAAATATTAATATAATAAAATTTAAATCTTAATTTCCTCAATAAATTTTTATTAAGTATATTTAATTACTTAAAATTTATAAGCTCGACTAGAACTGGTAGGTTTACCATTAGGCAATTCAGCAATTACCTGCTAGGTTGTATCAGATCGACTGTAACATTTTAATCAAAGGCAATAAGGGATCATAGAGAATGACGCAAAGAAAGCGAGCATTAATAACTGGTATAACCGGTCAAGATGGTTCATATCTGAGTGAGTATTTGCTAGAACAAGGTTATGAAGTTCATGGTATAATTCGCCGAACTTCCACCTTCAATACAGACCGCATCGATCACATTTACGAAGACCCTCACAAAGAAGGCGTGCAGTTATTCCTCCACTACGGAGACTTGACAGACGGAACAACACTGCGACGCATATTAGAAGAAGTACAACCAGTAGAAATTTATAACCTCGGCGCTCAATCCCATGTTAGAGTCAGCTTTGACTCACCAGAATATACCGTAGACTCTGTGGGAATGGGAACCCTACGTTTGTTAGAAGCAATTCGAGACTACCAGCACCGTACCGGAATCCAAGTGCGGTTTTACCAAGCTGGCTCTTCAGAAATGTACGGTTTGGTACAAGCAATCCCGCAAAGTGAAACAACACCATTTTATCCCCGCAGTCCTTACGCTTGCGCCAAAGTCTATGCCCACTGGCAAACAGTAAATTATCGCGAATCTTACAATTTATTTGCTTGTAACGGTATACTTTTTAACCACGAATCGCCACGTCGCGGTGAAACCTTTGTAACGCGTAAAATTACGATGGCAGTTGCCAACATCGTCGCCAAAAAGCAGAAAAAGCTTTACATGGGAAATCTCGATTCCAAAAGAGATTGGGGCTATGCCAAAGATTACGTAAAAGCAATGTGGCTAATGTTGCAGCAAGACCAGCCAGATGATTACGTAATTGCAACTGGTGAAACCCACTCAGTGCGGGAATTTTTAGAGTTGGCATTTGGTTATGTCAATCTTAATTGGCAAGATTATGTCGAATTTGACGAACGTTATCTGCGTCCTGCCGAAGTAGAGTTATTGATTGGCGACTCTAGCAAAGCGCGGCAGAATTTAGGCTGGACACCATCAGTAACATTTGAACAACTAGTTGGTTTAATGGTGGAAGCAGACCTGCAAGCCTTAGGTTACACTTCACCCAATGGTAATGGTTCGCAATTTCCACGTGACATTGCTACTCTTCGTCAAGAATTGGGTGCTTTGCACTTCTAATTCCCGCCACAGAGGAAAAAAATATGACCGCCTTAGAACTAAAAAATAAACGCATTCTCGTCACTGGCGGGTCAGGGTTTCTCGGTCGTCAGGTAATAGACCAACTGTGTAAGGCAGGAGCTGATAGGGAGAAGATTACAGTAGTGCGATCGCACAATTGCGATTTGCGAGTTTGGGAAAATTGCCAGCGCGCAGTTGACCAGCAAGATATCGTTATCCATTTAGCAGCTCATGTTGGCGGCATCGGTCTAAATCGAGAGAAACCCGCAGAGTTATTCTACGACAACTTGATTATGGGAACCCAGCTAATTCATGCTGCCTATCAAGGGGGAGTAGAAAAATTCGCTTGTGTTGGTACTATCTGCGCCTATCCGAAATTTACTCCGGTACCATTTAAAGAAGATGATTTATGGAATGGCTACCCAGAGGAAACTAACGCCCCTTATGGAATTGCCAAAAAAGCGCTTTTAGTACAATTGCAGTCTTACCGCCAGCAGTACGGTTTTAATGGTATTTACCTACTTCCTGTGAATTTATACGGGCCGGAAGATAATTTTGACCCTAGAAGTTCTCATGTGATTCCAGCGTTAATTCGCAAGGTTCACGAAGCCCAAGTTCAACAACAAAAGGAACTGCCGGTTTGGGGCGATGGTAGTCCGACTCGCGAGTTTTTGTATTCTGTTGATGCAGCGCGAGGGATTGTTATGGGCACCCAATTCTACAACGAATCAGAACCAGTGAATTTGGGAACGGGTTATGAAATCTCTATCCATGATTTAGTGACTCTGATTTGCAAATTGATGGAGTTTAAGGGTGAGATTGTTTGGCAAACTGATAAGCCTAACGGTCAACCCAGGCGTTGCTTAGATACCGAACGTGCAAAGCTTGCTTTTAACTTCACTGCTGAAGTTAGCTTTGAGGAAGGGCTAAAGAATACCATTGAGTGGTATCGCCAACACGCTGCATAATTTTAGGGTGGGCAATGCCCACCCTAAATGTTTTGAGCAAATTTTTGTGGACACAGTTAATCATCAACTAAATAAAGCAAAACTACGCCGCACTTTACTCAAAACACGGCAATCAATGTGCGTCCGAGAGTGGAGAGAAAAAAGCGATCGCATTTGCTTTCATTTACAAAACTCTGCTTTGTTCGCTCAAGCCAAAACAATACTCGCTTATTTTAGCTTTCGTCAAGAACCCGACCTCAGCCCGTTATTTACAAATACCAAATACCGTTGGGGATTTCCTCGCTGCGTAAATCAATCCCTTTCTTGGCACATTTGGCAGCCTCACGAACCCGTACAAAGTGGCGCTTATGGCATTACTGAACCTCATCCCGACGCGCCAACCTTAGACCCTACAGAAGTAGATTTAATTTTGATTGCCAGTGTAGCTTGCGATTATCAAGGATATCGTCTTGGTTATGGCGGAGGATATTACGATCGCCTACTTAGTTCGCCAGAGTGGTTGACAAAGCCCACTGTAGGAATTGTATTTGATTTTGCCTATTTACCTGAGCTACCTATCGAACCTTGGGATAAACCATTAACAAATATCTTAACTGAAACTGGGTTGACGGTGAAAGATTAAAGGTTGAGGATGTGTAGAAACATCATTAGATATTTTTCATGAGTAACCCAGTATCATCTACCACCGAGCAATCAGCAATGATTGATGAGATTGTAGCAAGTAGCCTGCAAGCTCAACAACGAACAGGCCCAGACCTGCGGCAAATTCATAGTAAAAGTCACGGGCTGCTTTGGGCGGAGTTTATTATCGAACCGAATCTTCCTGAAAACTTGAAAGTAGGTTTGTTCAAAACACCCCAGACCTATCCTGCTTGGATTCGTTTTTCTAGTGGTGGTGCGCCGGAAAAGCGCGGCCAATTTAGCCCCGATACCAAACCTGATGTTCGCGGTATCGCCATTAAGGTAATGAATGTAGAGGGGCAAAAAGTATTAGATGATGAAGAAAAAACTCAAGATTTTATACTCAACAATTATCCTACTTTCTTTACTAAAGATATTCGTGACTACGCTGATATCTTTAAAGCAGGTAGCGGACAACTGAGCCAAGAAAGGTTACAGGAACTTGGTTATGCTTTTGCTTTGTTACAAAAAATTGGTAGCCAGAAGGTAGGCAATCCGCTTTTGATTCAGTATTGGAGTATGGCTCCGTTTAAATTTGGGCAGCGCATTGTTAAATTGTCTGTAAAATCTCAACAAATCGAACAACCTCCAGAAACAATTCCTGAATCTGAAAACTATCTGCGGGAAGCAATAGTCAACCATTTGACTGGTGGAGAAGTATATTTTGACTTCTTGATTCAGTTTTTTGTTGATGATGAAAAAACGCCAATTGAAGACCTCGTTAAAGAATGGCAAGAAGCAGATTCACCATTTATTAAAGTTGCAACTATCCGCATTCCCAGCCAGAAATTTGACTTTGAGGAACGCAAACGTTTAGATGAGGGTACAATGTTTAGCCCTTGGCATACACTGCTAGAACATGAGCCTGTTGGAAGTGTGAATCTTTCTCGCAAGAGGCTTTATAGCGAACTAGCACAACATCGACGAGAACATATTGCCAAACGCCTACGCGAACCACAACCTTATGCAGAGGTTAATGATTCGCCACTATAATTTTAGTGAAAACTGTAGAAAGCACAATTGAGAATAAATTAGAGATGTAGGGTGCGTTGCGCTGTACGACAACGCACCTTGAACTTGTGACGATGCGTTATGCTTCAATACTGTAAACTGCGTAGGTTGGCTTGTAGTTGCCTTTTAGGAAGTGGTATAAAGTGAAACCTAATAACCCAGGAAAAATTTTGGTTTACCCTGCGGGATCTTACGGCCTTCCTCAACCAAACCTATGATTATAAAAAAGCGATCGATTCTTTTTTATGCTACAAAATGTATCTTCTCAATTTGCTGGCTGGATTTTTTCTTTGATTGCGTTCGGCTTGATGTTAATTATATTCTTTTTGCCTTTTGTTCGCCCAGACATAGAAATTTTTGAACAAACTTCTACAAGACTTATATTTCAAATTAGAATTGTATTTTTTAGAACTTTGAGTTTATTTTTTGCGGTATTTCCTTTAACAATAGCAATATTATTAATAATTTCTGTATTTTTTATTCCAGATTTAACGACGGAAATGTTATTTGAAGCTTATGGCATAGCAATTTTATTTTTTATAATCACTTTGTTGATTTTAGCAGTTGTTCCATTTAGCAATTACACTTTTGATAAAGAATCTAATAGTATAAAAATAAATAATTACAAATGGTTCAGTACTCAAGTAATTGAATATCCACTAAGTCAAATTGTAGGTTTACAAATAGAAGAAGGTGATGGTGAAGATGGTAAAGTTTATCGCTTTAATCTAAAATCAGTATCAGGCAAGAATTTACCTCTAAATGAATGTTATAGAAGTTTTAGCTATGAAGAAAGGCAGCTACTTACTAAGAGTATTGAAACATTTCTTAATTCCAATTGACACTATTAAATAATGAATTAAAAAATTATCAATTCAAAAATTTATATTTCCAAAACTCGCAAGTTATTAATCAAATGCTGAACTCGAAAAAATCACGATCGCAAACTCTACTAATGTACGTCCTATTAGGAGCGATCGCATTGGTGATGCTATTTCCTTTACTGTGGCTGATTAGTACAGCCTTGAAATCACCTACGGAAAATATTTTGCAGTCGCCGCCACAGCTATTGCCTGCATCGCCCACACTAGATAACTTTTCTAGTGTTTGGCAATCTTTACCTTTTGGACAATATTTATATAACAGCGCCTTGGTGTCTGTGCTGACTGTGGGCTTAAATCTGCTGTTTTGCGCTTTAGCCGCTTATCCTTTGGCAAGGTTATCATTCGTCGGGCGAGACTGGATTTTTGTGGCGATTGTCTCTACGATTATGATCCCCTTCCAAATCGTGATGATTCCTCTTTATATCTTGACAGTCCAGTTGGGCTTGAGAAACACCTATTTAGGAATGATTTTTCCTAGTTTAGCTTCTGCTTTTGGGATTTTTCTGTTGCGCCAAGCTTTTATGGGCGTTCCCAAAGAAATAGAAGAAGCTGCCCGTATGGATGGCAGTTCCGAGTTGGGTTTGTGGTGGCACGTGATGTTACCAGCAATTCGCCCAGCATTAGTAACTTTAGCTATTTTTGTATTTATTGGGGCTTGGAGTGACTTTTTGTGGCCTTTAATTGTCATTCAAGACGAAAATTTATACACTCTTCCTCTGGGAGTGGCCAAGCTAGCCGGGACATTTTCTCTTGATTGGCGGTTGGTAGCAGCTGGCTCAGTAATTGCGATCGCTCCAGTCTTATTACTCTTCCTCTTTTTACAACGTTACATTGTACCCACGGAAACTGGTAGCGGCGTCAAGGGCTGAAGAAAGTAGAGATAAGGAGACGCCGGGAAGCCGAAAAAACTAATGACTAAATCTAATAAGCACCAGTCTTTCTCAAAACTACCCAAATTGTTTTCATAATCAGACTCAAGTCGTAAGTTACAGACCATTTATGCTGATAATCCATATCCATCTTGACGATGGTTTCAAAGTCTGTAATGCTAGAACGACCATTAGCTTGCCATTCTCCAGTAATGCCTGGTTTGACTCGCAATCTATCCCAATGGTGTGGATCGTAATGCTTGACTTCATCAAGAGTGGGTGGACGAGTACCTACTAAGCTCATGTCCCCTAACAAAACATTCCAAAATTGGGGTAATTCATCCAAGCTAGTACGTCGCAAAAATTTACCCACAGGAGTAATTCGAGGATCGTCAACAGATTTAAAGATGTGACCTTGAGCTTGGTTTGTAACTAAATGCTTGAATTTATCGGCATCCATAACCATAGACCGGAATTTCCATATCCGGAAAGGCTTTCCATTTAAACCGCAGCGAATTTGAGAATAAAATATTGGATTGGGGTCGTAAATTAAGGTAACAATTGCTACAGGAATTGCCACCATAAATGTAATAATTAGCCCGAAAATGGCTCCAACTATATCAATTAATCGTTTTGTCAAGCTTATAGTTGAAGGGTGCGAGGGCTGTTGCGAGCAATCAAGGGAACAAGAATAAATCACAAGAGCTAACTTCTCTACAACAGTAATTTTTGTAGCAGTAGTCTAGACATAGACATAATTCTTCTCAATTTTGAATGTTTTTGCCTCTACTACTGAGTGCTAATATACACAAAAGTATAATGAGAAAAAAACTGAAAATATAAAGTTTACAGAATCTTTCAATTAGGCAGCCAGATTGTAAATTTATAGTATTGTGCTGTCAAATTGGAAAACTAATGTTATAATAGCAAGCTATTTTTTGATTAAAAACAACTTGACTTACAATGTGGCTGTTTGTGACTTTTGCGTAGCAGTACTAACCTTAATTATGAACCTCTAGAGCGAAATTTACAGTATATGGTTCCTCTAGTGATTGCTGATTGCTAGCTTTAATAGCGTCTAGGTAGCGGCGCAAAGATGTAAGTTGTTGGGAATTGGGACGATAGGTAAGACTGCCTTGCTTATCAAAAAGTGGTGTAGCGGCGATCGCCTGATAGTCAAGATTTTCCTGAGAACTGTGAGTCAGCCAGCTTGAGTCTGTGACTGAAGGTATCAAACCCGATGGTAATTCACCTTCCAAAAATGCCAGCAAGCGTTGCTGACAAGTGCGGGTATTGATCCCGCGACTTTCAAATAACTGGATAACTTCACCAAAAGATAAAGGTCTATCTGGTAGCACGCGCAGCAATTCTGTAAACAGGAAATAATCAGTGTATTGTTGCCTGGGTATATCTAATACTTGGGGATGCAAAGGTAGCATCGCTAAACCATAAGCAACTCGACTGCAATTAGGAGCGCCGTTTTCACCGAGATACAAATCTTGAATAATTTTAGCGCTGGGGAGTTTTTGCCGCAGCCAACGGTTCACGGTTCCGACAGAAGCTACACCACCAGTTAGGATAGCTTGATTGATTGCTTCTGTGGGAATACCACGAGCTACTAATAATTTGTTGAGTTCGCGGTTTAAGCGGCGAACAAAGGGAATAAATACTTGGCTTTCTAAGTCCCGGCGCTCTAAAATCCATTGCCGATCGCCTAATTCCAAGGTGAAGGAGTCTTGGTGTTGTAAAATCAGCTTCAGAGCCAATGCTGCATCTAATACAGCCTGTCCCAGCAATGAACTTTCTAGACGCTGTTGGAGACGAATCCGAGCCTTAATATCGGGTTCGCCGACTCTGGGTAGTTCTAATTCTTCCAATCCCAAACTCTGCCAATGCATTTGGTCTAAGCCAGGAATTGAGGGTTGCCATTGCCAGGGATTAGTAGTGGCAGTTTTGTTCTGACTTGGGGTTTCTGTGCGCGTTCGCCGAGATTTAGGTGGTAAAAGTAGCTGACAGATAATGTCTTGTTCGATTCCCTTGCCAGAGTATGCAAAACTGTGGAGCATGAAATCACTGTATGTCAATTGCCCCAAGCTTTCTGGTACATCTACCAACAACATTTCTGTAGCAGCTGCGCCAATATTAATGACGAGGGTATTGCCGACAAAGGAATTTTCGGTAGTTTTTGCCGGATGAGAATCTTGTTCTGGGCTTAATTTTAATTTGATTTGCTCGCCCTTAGCAGTATCTAGTTCTGGGAGTAAACTAGCGATCGCTTCTTCGACAAAAAACACTTGCTGGGGGTGTTGGACAAGTTTGCTAGTGAGTATAGCTTCTCTAACGTTGAAGCGATATTGTTCTGACCAATTAGATGGACAAGTGCAAATTACACCAGCAATATTATTAAGAATTTGAGGAAAACTTTCTTCGCTAATTCCAACAGCGGCAGCAATTAAACTAGGAGTGGTACTACCTCGGTCTGACTTGAGAGTTAACAATAATTTCGAGAGCGATCGTACAACCCAAATTAACGGCCCTGCCGAGAATTCATTTAATTGTAAAACAGGTTCCCATTTTTGCTTTTCGCTCTTGTAAGGAATGGCTAATTGTAAATAAGGCTTCAACTGTGCCGAGTAAAGATTATTTGTTGAATCTCCTGTCGCTCTGGCTGGGGCAGGATTTTTATCTCTGGCAACAGCCGCCGGTGCTGTTTGCTCGTGCGTTTCGTTGCTTTCATGTTCGCTGTGGGGTATAGAAGCTATGGGCAGATAAACTTCTGTTGGTAAACGAAATGATTGCTGGAAAGAAGTTGTTGTCGATGAATTTTCTGTTGACCAGTAGATAGGATGTACAACCAAAGAAGAACTATCTAATAATGCAGCGGAAATTCCTGTTGTACCCAAATCAATTCCTAAATACCAGACTGATTTTAGAATATTGGATGAAACTTCTCTATTGTCGATTAAGTTGGAAGTCGGGGGTACATAACTTTCTGAAACGCGAGATGTTTGTTGATTTTTTTTTTCAGTTTTTGGCTCTATATATAAGTCAGTTTCTACCTGAGGAATTGCGAAAGTGTTTGCTGTTATTTCGAGATTTTCCGAGGGTTGTTCGGGAAAAATTGTAGGAATTGTGTCTTGAGTTTCGCTAATAGATTCAGGAACTACATCTAAGTTTGTAATTGGTTCAAACTCAGAATTTAGCTGCCGGTCAAAATTAGCCAAGTCCCGATCTAATTGCTGCAACTGTTGTTCATCTAAAGAAATATCATGAATGACAGGAGCCTGATTTGACTCTACAGAAAGTAAATTTTCTTGTGGCGAAGCTGGAATATAGTTATCTAAAGAAGGTTCTTGAGAATCGCTTGTGTCATCTGTGGCGACACCTTCGATAGCCTTTGCCAAAGTAATTTCTAATATTTCTGGAGCGATCGCTGGTGTAGTTATGGCATTACTCACAGTGGGCTGTACTTCCTGAAGTTCCCCATCAGTAACTCCATCAGGCAATAAATCAGTTAAATTATTAATTATTTCATCAACTTCTAGTTCGGTTTCGAGTTGTATTGGCAAACTGTTCGCTGCCGAAATTTCTGGTGCTGAGGCTTGCCCAGTATCCTCTGCAAAAAATAATCCTTCTTGTGAATCTATAGTTTCTGAGGCAGCTTGAGCATTGCCTACATTAGAAATACCCGCATTCGGCTGTGCAAAAAAAGTATCAGATGCCAGGATTTCCAAATTTAGTGTTGGAGAGACAACAGGCGTCTCTTCAGGGATGTCTAAAGTTGATGGCGAAGTTGTAGCAGCAGCTAATGAATCATTACTAGTACCAAACAAACTCGCATAAAGTTGGTCTACTTCATCAGCTATTAATGCAGAAATTTCTTCTGGTAATTCAGCCTCATTTTCAGAAGATGGTGACGGGTCTAAGCCAAGCTGCAACAGCACTGCATCAAAATCTTCTGTCAGACTAGTATTCTGTTGCTCAGCATTAGTTTTGTCTGGCTGTATCAAATCTAAAAGTTGGAGGGAAGCTTCAGCATTAATATCAGGTGATTGAGGTTCTGATGCAAGTGATGTTTCAGTTTCTATTCCCAGGAAAGAGAATGGAGAACTAGGCGATTGTTGCTGCAAATACTGGGTCAAATTGTTGAGAAAACTAGCCATCAACTGTTCGCCCTGCATTCCCTGGCTATGCATTCTTGCGAGTGCTTGGGATAGGGATTCGTAATAGGTGTTAATGTTGCGTTGCAAAGCGTTAAAGACAACATTCACAGTCCCATCTAGCGAGAGTAAACGTTGGTCTAAATCTTGAGCCAGCTGGTTTAATCGCTGTACGCGGTCTGGTGATTCTAAATAAGGTTGGGTTGTAAAAGATACTGGTTCTGAGTTTTGGCGATCGCTTTCTGGCGAAGTTTGTCCGACAATGGGCGTCAAAGTTGGCACCAGGCGGCTCATGAGTACCTGTAAAAACTCGGTAATTGTCTGCTCTTGATTTGTCAACTGCTGCGCTAAGGAGTAGTTTTGCAATCGCTTTTGCTCTAAGAGCCGAATTTCTTGTACTAGGGCGGCTCGTTCTTGCAACAGCCCTTCTAATTCAGCCCGTAAAGGCTGTATTAATCTGGAAAAATCAGTTTTTAATTGTTCTGCTTCAGAGCTACTGTATTCTTGAGTGGGGTCGGATGGTGGTAGAAAAAGGCGATCTTGACTGCGATCGCTCAATTTTGTTAACAAAGGGGATGGCTGCTCTCTCAAAGACTGATTTTGGATACCGCTATCTAATGCTTCTTTCTCTTGTAGCTTTGCCAAAAAGCCGCGAATCCTTTCTAAAACTTCTTTAGGTTCTTGCCCCTGGCCAGACAGAAATCTAGACACGCGCTTCCCACCACTGGCAAGCAAGTTGTCAATATCTGCGATCAGTCTTTGAATTTCATCTGCACTGGAAGTCACTTTTTTTACCTTAGCTATAACTGTACGTCAACTATTGTGACAATTACTTTACAATCACCTTATCCCTACAGGGAAGCAAGCTAGCAACAGCATCTGCCATAGGATACATTTTGAGTTGCAAAAGCCGCTAGTTGGACTTGTGACTGTCATTATGTTATGGATTACTGGGAGGAGTGGCAATCTTCAATCAGTGTTTATTCAACAAGCTTAGCCTGATTGCTCAAAACCGCTAGAAATATGCGAGCAATAATTTACTGGCTTGAGTATGATAAATGTTGTTTGGTTTATTCTTAAGTAATCAAGAGTAATCAAGTTTGCAGTACAGCTAGCCCCTAAGTAATACTTCAGCAGGCTATAAACTAGTTTTGCAGAACTTTTACTTTATTTAAACGTATATGTAAAAATTGTTTAGAAAAACTCTGCGATCGCTTTTTTGTAAAGCATAGGTTATTTTTATTGTTGAAAGGTGGCTGTGCTTTGATTGCTGACGCTTAAAAAAATGCTCTTGTCTTTCGTGTATATATAGCAGCTAAAAAAATGTCCTAATGGAAGACCGATATGTGCCCTCCTTTTTTGAGGGTTTGCCAGAAGCAGTTGTGGAAACAGCCCTTACCCATCTCGTAACCCGCACTCACCCAGCTAATCAAGTGATCGTGCTAGAAAATGACTGGGGTGGTGCTGTGTATTTTATCAGAGAGGGATGGGTAAAAATTCGTACTTATAATTTAGAAGGGAAAGAGGTAACACTAAATATTCTTGGCAAAGAGGAATTATTTGGTGAAATGGCAGTTTTGAGCGAAAAACGGCGAACCACTGATGTGATTACCCTAACCCCAACGGTAATTGGCAGTATGCCAGCTTCAGATTTTAGCAATTTACTGAAAATGGAACCCTTGGCAGGACTGCGATTAGCAAAACTAATGGCAGAGCGTTTACAGCAAGTGAATCGGCGTTTACGTTTGCGCGAATCTCATAGTCAGTCGCGGGTAGCAGATACGTTGCTGTTTTTGGCAGAAGGACAGGGAAAAAAAGGGCAAACAGGAACCGAAATTCCGAATTTACCTCATCGGGAATTGAGTAGTTTGAGTGGGCTGGCACGGGAAACAGTAACGCGAGTCTTGACAAGGCTAGAAAAAAAAGGCTTGATTAAACGGGATCAAGACATTATCTGTATTCCCGATATGTCGGCCTTGGAAAGGATGATAGTTTAAAACTTGTCAGAATATGAGTATTTTAAATTCTCTGCCAGATGAGCCAGAGGAAGAGCCATCCCCGGAATCTGAAACTCCTGCGGATCGTTGGTTAGATAAACAAGAGTTAAGCCGTCCTCAACTCAAAGCTGATGCCCCCTTAAGAATGGTGGAAACAGCCTTTTTAGCCAGTACTGCTAGCTTGATTTGGTTTATTAATTTTTATTTTCCCTTGGGGCCAGTTTTGCGGATATTTTTTCCCATACCCATTGCCCTAGTTTATCTTCGTTGGGACAAACGAGCAGCATGGATGGCAGCACTGACTTCTGGGTTACTGTTGACGGTACTGATGGGCCCAGCCCGCAGTTTGCTATTTGTCATGCCCTACGCCTTTATGGGCGTGCTTTTGGGTGCAGCCTGGTATCGTCGTCGCGTTCCTTGGTTGATTTCTATAACCTTGGGTACGCTGTTAGGTACTTTAGGAGTCTTTTTTAGATTGTGGTTATTGTCTTTATTATCAGGTGAAGACCTCTGGATTTATGTAATTACGCAGGTGAGTGAATTTATCGAGTGGATATTTCTAAAGCTGAGTTTATTAACCACTCCCAGCGTATTTTTGATTCAAATAGGCGCGATCGCTTTAATTGTACTTAATAACTTTATTTACCTTTTTGTAGTACACCTCACAGCATGGCTGCTTTTTGACCGCCTGGGCAACCCCATTCCCCGCCCACCCCACTGGGTACAAGTCCTCATGGATTATGAAGGATAGTCATTAGTCATTAGTCATTAGTCATTAGTCATCAGTCATTAGTCATTGGTCATTAGTTTTCCTCTGCCTTCTGCCCCCTGCCTCCTCCTGCCTCCTGCCTCCTCCGCCTCCTGCCTTCTGCCCCCTGCCCCCTGCCTCCTGCCTCCTTTGCCCTTTGCCCCTTGTCCTCCCCTGCCTTCCCATCTCCCATGCCCAATTCTCAAATTCGTATTTATACCCAAAAAGAACAGGGTGAAGAATGGCTGCGACGGTATCGTGGTTCTCTACCGATTTTTGCTTGTGTTTTAGGATTTACTGAAACTGGTTTAATTCCAGGAATTTCAGCAGCCGGTCGCACTCCAGAGGATCGGAAATATACTGCTTGTGCGGATGCCGAGTTTTTATACTACGGTGCGGAACATCAGCCGCAATATTCCTTACCACCATTGGCAGCTGGGGCTTCGCCTGTGTTGATTTCTCGTGCTGTTTTGGAGTCGCTAAAAATACCAGTGCATTTGTTTAATGCTGGTTTACCGCTGGCTCCCGCTGTTCCAGCGATCGATTTGGGTGGCGCTCCTGCTAAATGTTTAAGTGGTGGCACTGCTATGGAAATCACGACGGTACATTATTTGCTCGAACAAGGGCTACTTTGGGGAGAACGCCTTGCTGCCAATATTCAACAGGGATATCTGATTATTAGTGAGTGCGTCGTTGGAGGCACTACAACTGCTTTGGCAATTTTAACTGGTTTAGGTATAGAAGCTGCCGGAAAAGTTAACAGTAGCCACCCTGTTTGTAACCACGCGCAAAAGTGGGCGCTAGTGCAAGCTGGATTGGAGAGGATCGGAGCAGGAGAGCAGGGGAGCAGGGAAGCAGGGGAGCAGGGGGAGATCGAATCCCAATTTTCAATCCAAAATCCAAAATCTAAAATTCAAAATTCTCTTGACCCTCTAAAACTGGTTGCTGGTGTGGGCGATCCGATGCAGGTAGTGGTGGCTGGAATGGCGATCGCTGCTAGTCGTAGTTGTGGTGTTCTGCTGGCTGGAGGGACGCAAATGCTAGCGGTTTATGCGCTAATGAGTGCGATCGCTCAAGCTTACGCTTTATCATGGCAGCCAGAAGAAGTAGTTGTAGGTACAACGCGGTGGGTGGCAGAAGATCCTACCGGCGCTACTGTTGACTTAGCTCTGAGTTTAACTAAAGGTAGTTCAACTGTGATTGCAACAGCTCCTCCTTTATTAGCAACTACTCTCAACTTTAGTAATTCTTGTTATCCCCAACTGAGAGCTTACGAGCAGGGCTTTGTTAAAGAAGGTGTGGGTGCTGGGGCAGCTTGTATAGCTGCCCATCTGAGGCAAGATTGGCAGCAAGAGCAACTTTTAGCAGCGATCGAAGCCCAACTTGAAAGGCTGAGCTTAGTCAATTACCAATAGCAAAACCGGAAACTTTTTAAGTTCCGGTTAATAGTTGAACTCATGAATATTGACTCAATTAATGAATTCTTTCTCTAAGTAATTGTTCTTCTAAGGCAGCAATACGATTGTAAGCTGCTGTTAATTGCGCTGTTAGTCGTTGTATTTGAATTTCTGGTGTTAAGTTATTATCTCCACCTTGACGATGCATGTCTATATAAGCGCCATCTGTTAAGACGTCTTTGTGTTCCATTTCTGAATTTGAACTAATACGTCCTTTTAACTGGTTACCTCCAAACCCGCTATTTTCTTGATAATTTTCTTTTGCTTGTGTATTCGCTAAAGAACACTCTGAATAAGTTTGAGCTACTTTAATGTCAAGTTGCTCAATGACTTGGCAGAGGGCATCCAGTTTTTGACTCAAAA
The DNA here is from genome assembly GCA_034530875.2 of Nostoc sp. DedSLP01. GTDB lineage: Bacteria > Cyanobacteriota > Cyanobacteriia > Cyanobacteriales > Nostocaceae > Nostoc. Next base: position 50,263 of record JAVRCJ020000017.1, on the reverse strand, counting down.
TCAGGATTTGCTTTTGTAATGGCTCCATTCATTACCCTCATTGGCATATTTTTTTCTATGTTATTCAATTTACTGTCAATCTTAACTATACTTATGATTTATTTAAGTATTCATATTTTTTGTGGCAATGTGACATTTAAATCATTACTTCTAAATATTAAGTAAAGATTTAGCATCAGTACTAGCCAGCAAAATTATTGAGATAATTTAATCTTGATGTAGCCATTTGCATAAAAGCTAGCTAAATTGAGGTAAATGTTCAGATTTATCGTCATTACCAACAAAAAATGCTGAAATTTTCTAACTATAACTTTTCAGACAGCCAATTTGTGTGAATCTCTGCTTAATATAGGTATAAATTAAAAATCTTAAATCCAAAATCAATGGATCGACGGTCTTTCTTACTAAGTACAAGTACACTGACAGTTTCACAGCTGCTTTTTGGCTGTAGTGGAAACAACCAAGCTCAACTAAAAGTACAGTTATTAAAAGGCTCTATACCAGGGCAGGTAGTTAACGAATTCCACAAAGGTTTGCAGCAAAAAGTGGAATTGAAGTTTGCTCCTGTGGCACAGATACAGGAATTATTCGGTCAATTAAAAGATTGGCAGCAGAAGTCAAAAGCTACAGACGAACAAGGATGGACTCGGTTTATTCCTTTTAGGCAAGACTCAAAAGCAGCTACAGCGGATTTAGTCACATTGGGAGATTATTGGCTAAAAGCAGCTATCGAGCAGAAATTGATTCAATCACTCCAAGAGTTACAAGGAAACCAATTAAAGCAGTGGTCTGTTTTGGATGAAAGGTGGAGAAAATTAGTAACGCGCAACGACCAAGGTAATCTAGATCCTCAAGGAAAAGTTTGGGGTGCGCCTTATCGCTGGGGTAGCACAGCGATTATTTATAATCGTGACAAGCTGCGAGAATTGGGATGGACGCCTCAAGATTGGAGCGATTTGTGGCGAGATGGGTTACAGCAGCGTATTTCTCTACCCAATCAACCACGAGAGGTTATTGGCTTGGTCTTAAAGAAACTAGGAAAATCTTACAATACAGAAAATCTTGACCAAGTATCAGACTTAGAAAAGGAATTACAGGCATTAAATCAACAAGTAAAGTTCTACAGTTCTGTTAACTACATAGAACCTCTAATTATGGGAGACACTTGGCTAGCTGTTGGTTGGTCAAGCGATATATTGCCAATTCTAGGAGCTTATCCGCAATTGGCGGCAGTTATTCCTCAATCAGGAACAGCAATTTGGGCAGACTTGTGGGTGCGTCCGGCAGGTGTGGCAGCAAATACTTTATCAAACCAATGGATTAATTTTTGTTGGCAACCAAGCACCGCCAGGCAAATTTCTCTACTCACCAAAAGTAATTCGCCAATTTCTACAAATATTGTTGCTTCTGAAATTCAAAAGCCATTAAGGAGTTTATTACAAAGCGATGCTTCAGTTTTAGATAAAAGCGAATTTTTACTTCCCTTATCTCCATCAGCAACCAAAGAATACGAATCTTTGTTTGCCAAAATTAAGGTTTAATCGCGCAAAGAGGCAGGGAAAAGTCAACACGCGAGCAGAGGATTAGAAACCGCCTCTACATTAGACTTCTTGCAGAAGTAGGGAAAAGGGAAAAGGGAAAAGGTTTGGTATTTTCCTTTCCCCCTGCCTCCTCTGCCTCCTCTGCTCCCTCTGCTTACCTGAACAGATAAATTCCTTAACTGAACCGTATTGGTCTATTGTTAACCGTCTACGGTCAACAGCATGAATGATTGTGCAATTTAATCAATTCACTTTTCCTACCTTAATCTTTGCAATTTAAGCATCGTAATACATATCATTAGCCACAAAAAACCAACTCCATAACCTGCAATTATGTCAGTAGGCCAATGGACTCCTAAATATAAGCGGCTGATACCGATCGCAGCAATTAAAATAACTACTAAAGTGTAAATAACTTTAGCAAATTGAGGATAGTGAGTTGCTAACTCGTAAGCAATAAAACCATAAAGCACCATAGAACCGAGTGCATGACCGCTGGGAAAACTAAAAGATGTTTCAGAAATCAAGCGATCCCACAGTTCAGGGCGAGGTTTAGAAAAAAATAACTTTAGTTCTGTATTTAAAATTAATGCTCCCAAGCAAACAAATACAAAAACTTTCGCTTCTTCTCGATAACGTTGCCACCAAAGTAATAAGAAAGTCAGAGTTGCAACTATAACCACAGTACTTGGATTGCCAAGATTTGTAATAAACAGCATTAAACTATCTAAATTTGGATTGGCAAATTGATGTAGCCATAACAAAAAACTTGTATCAAATGCGAAGGCTTCTCGCTCCAAAACCTCTTCAGCAAGTTTTGCTAAAAGAAAAAGAATCAGCAGACAAGTAGTAAGTCCAACAATACCAATTGTGGCAATTAAGGTAGCTAAACGAGGATGTATATGGTGCAACCAAAAATGATAAATTTGTCGGAGCATACTTTAATATCATTCATTGCTAGAAAGCCTAGACAATCTTCACTCTCGACTTATTCCAAAGAACGCCCTAATCCTATCTTGTTCTGACTAGCCATTTGGATACTGCATAAAGCTGGACTAATACTAAAGTTACAAGTGTAGGTTGCTAGTGATTCTTTTTGATAATTGAATACGCGAACATTGTAACCAAAGTTACGGGCAGTGCTACCTAAACGATTCACAAAATCATAGCGCTGTACATAATCTAATAAGCTCCAAATCTGCTGATTGACTATCAAATCAACTCGGGCAGGTTCTTTTTCAACAGCTGGATATGCTATCCAATTATCTAATAGCTTTTTCTCAGCATTTTGTTGTGCCCACCATAGGCTAGGAACGGTTAATTGTGATAGGTTGATGGTGGTAGCTGTGATTATATTGCCTGTTTGCTTCGACAATAAATCTAGTTCTAAAGGTGCACTAGAAGGCGATGGTATGGAGAGTGTTTGTGCTAGTGAGGGTGGAACTAATAAACTTGTGAGGCTAATGGTTGTTAGTAATACAAATGATGTCTGGCGATGCCTTAGGATAAGCCGCTTCAAGTCTACACAAAATTTAGGTATATTCATAACTGATATTAATTCGTAATTAAAAAACAAGCCAAACTCAAGGGTGTAGGGTAATTTCTAAGGGTTACAAACCATAGATTTTGGTAAAGCATTACACCTTTATTAATTTTGAGTCAGCGTATATAAAAATATTATTCTTTGCTTCCTTTCCCTACACCCTAATTTTAGTTAAAATTCGCACAATCTACAGTTTAATTGCAACGATGCGAATTCTTCGATAATCTGCTGTCCAATTTCCTTGTTGATAAAGTGTTGGCTTAAGATATTCTTCCACGACGCGAATTACTTGTATTTGTTGCTCGTCAGATAGTCCTGTTAAAAAACTGCTGGCGAACATCTTAATCCAATTTGCCATACCTGCTTCTCCCTCTACTAAGGGAGTTGGACGAGAAAATAGGACGCTATAGATAACATCAAAGCCTTGCTGTTCTAATAAGGTGGCATACTCGCCAATGCTGGGGAAATACCAAGGGTTTCGGTCTTTTACTGGTATATTAATTGCTTCTAAAGCATTGGATAAAGCTATGGCGATCGCTTTTACATTTCCCTTACCACCAAATTCTGCCACAAAACGCCCTCCAGGTTTTAGAGCCTGATAGATACAACCAATGGCATTATCCGCTTGTTTCACCCAATGCAGCACAGCGTTAGAAAACACAGCATCAAAGGGCTGTTCAACTTGAAAATTTGTTGCATCGGCAACATCAAACCGGATATGAGGATAGTTTTCTCTTGCCTTTTCTATCATTGTGGGTGCGCTATCAATTCCCCATACTTCAGCACCAGTTTGGGCAATTTTTTCGGTCAACTGTCCGGTACCACAGCCGAGATCTAAAATTAATTCTTTTGGCTGAGGATTGAGTAATTGCAATAAATCTTCGCCATATTCCCAAACAAAGGCGTGTTTATCTTCATAAAGCGAAGTATTCCAATTATTGCTTCTCAAAATATTATTCATAAATAACTAATGTAATTGCGAATTGCGTTAGCGCAGCGTTAGCGACGTACTCCTACGGAGAAACAAGCTACGCGTAGCGTCTCGCAGAGAAGGAGCGTCATTGCGAATTGCGAATTGTTTATGACGCCTTAAGTTGGCGATTTCGCACGCGTTCGGGACTACCCGTAGGAATTGCGGCAATTAATTTTTGTGTATATTCTTGTTTTGGTTCTTGGTAAATGCTTTCGGCTGTGCCTTCTTCGACAATTTGACCGCGATTCATGACTAAAATGCGATCGCTCATAAATTTCACTACACTCAAATCGTGAGAAATAAAAATATAAGTCAACTGAAAATCTGACTGTAATTCTTTCAGCAGATTTAACACCTGCGCTTGTACCGACACATCCAAAGCTGAAACTGATTCGTCGCAAATAATAAATTTGGGATTTAATGCCAAAGAACGCGCTATACAAATCCGCTGGCGTTGACCGCCAGAAAACTGGTGAGGATAGCGGTTCATTGCATCAGCGCTTAAACCTACCCGTTCTAAAAGTTCGGCTACGCGTTGGCGGCGTTGTTGTTTTGTCTTACCAACAGCGTGAATTAACAATGGTTCCATCACTGCGTCCCCAACCTTCATCCGTGGGTCAAGGGAACTAAAAGGATTTTGGAAGACTATTTGCATTTCCCGCCGCAGTTTTTGTAACCGTTCTCCTTTGAGGTTGGTAATATCTTGTTTTTCAAAGATAATTTGACCGCCCATCGGTTCAATTAATCGCAGCAAGGTTCGACCAAGGGTGGTTTTACCGCAACCAGATTCTCCCACCAATCCCACTGTTTCGCCTGGTTTGACATTAAACGAAACGCCATTAACTGCCATACTGTAGCGTTTTGTTCCACCAAATACCCCGCGTACTGGAAAACCAACTTTTAAGTTGCGAACTTCTAGCAAGGGTTCCTTCTCATTTAAGTTTGCCAATCTTGCAGAAATCTCTTGGCTAGTCACTAGTGGAGGTTGTGCGGGTTGTTTCTCCTGAATTATTAGTTGTCCCGTTTCTGTTTCTTGTGCGTTCATGTAGTCGGAAACAGTGAGTAATTTTTGGGGACGGCGCTCGAGTGTGGGGCGACAGGCTATTAAACCTTTAGTATATGGATGTTGGGGATTGCTAAAAATTTGGTTAGAAGCGCCAGATTCTACAACTTTGCCTTTATACATTACTGCTACTTGGTCGGCAATTTCCGAAATTAGTCCCAAGTCGTGAGTAATGAAAATCATGGCCATGTCACGCTTTTGCTGCAATTCTCGCAACAACTCTAAAATTGTTGCTTGCACCGTCACGTCTAAGGCTGTGGTTGGTTCGTCGGCAATTAATATTAATGGGTTGCAGGAAATCGCCATTGCAATCATTACCCGCTGCAACTGACCTCCAGAAAGTTCATGTGGGTAGCGTTTTAGCATCGCTTCTTTGTGTTCTTTAACCAACTGTGCCAACTTTTGCGTATCTGGTTTCGATGAGTTGGCGTTGTTTTGATGCCAAGTTTCGATAAATTGCTGCTGGAGTTCTTCATCGCTAGGTAATAGTTTGACCTCTTGCAGACCTGCGATCGCAATTTGTTTTGCTTCGGCGGCTGAAACGTTTTGATGCCGCATTATCGCTTCTGTTAGCTGAAACCCAATGTCATAAACTGGATTGAGCGAACTCATCGGTTCTTGGAAAATCATGGCGATGTCGCCACCACGATGTAACTGCATTTCCTCTGGCGACAGTTTTACCAAATCGATGGGGTTGGCGTTCTCTTGAGGACGAAACCAAATTTCACCGCCAGCTACTCTACCAGGAGCCTGCAACAAACCCATTACCGCCAAGGATGTCACTGATTTTCCGCTTCCTGACTCTCCTACTATTCCTAGAGTCTCACCTCGACGCAATTCAAAGGAAATACCATCCAGAGCTTTGACGATATTGCCATCACCGGGAAATTCAACTTGTAGATTGCGAACCTCTAGGACAGTTTCTCTCATAGGAGTCGAGTAGGAGTTTTAACTGAAAATTATTTGGATTTTAACAGTAGTTTTGATGTAGATGTCAGTAATTTTAACTTTTGCATTGTTTCTCAGTTTTTTCACTGCTGAAAGTACACAATAATATATGCATCTGCGATGTGTGACTGGTTAGGATTGGAAATTGCGAACCTTATGGTATCCTCTATTTTCATAGTTTCAGTATTTACATAACTTGCCACGACGAAAAAAACATCCGGGAGAACAAATCCGTAAATTGTTTAAAGAACGTCGCCAGTCTGCGATGCTCAGTTATGCTTTTGCAATAGTTGTTTTGACGGGAACAGTACTATTATTCAGTATTTTAAGTACTTCTTTTGTGGGAATGTTGCTCTTGCTTGGGGGATTAGTAGGTTCGTGCTACTCCTTTTGTAAAGGACAATATTTAATGAAAAGAGCAGGTGATGCTCAACGTGGTGCTAAGGCTGAAACTGAAGTAGCGACATTACTACGTCCCTTGCAACATCAAGGATGGCAAATAGAATATAACCTCCGAATTCAGAGATGGGGAGATGCAGATGTAGTGTTGCATTCACCTCAAGGCAACTGGTATGTAGTTGACGTCAAGTCTCACGGTGGTACTAAAGTTTATGAAAATAATTGTCTGCGTAAACGCTACGGCAAAAGTACTTTTGATTTTAACGAAGGCGATTTAATTAGCAAAGTTAAAGGCCAAGCTAAAGAAGTAAAACATTTAAAAAATGCGCGGTGGGTGACTGCACTGCTTTGCTTTACCAAGGGTAATGTAGATATTGCTAGCAATCACGTTAATGGTGTTTATGTTGTCATTGCTAGTGATTTAGTTAACACTTTGTTAAATTTAGATAGATAAAAATATTGCCTGTATAATTACTTAAGTAGAATTCATTTAATTGGCTGATATAAAAGTGACCAATACATTTACTCACGGTTATGCATTATTAATTGGTGTCGGCGAGTCACGTTATAGTTCATTGTCACTCCCAGTAACCGTAAAAGATACTCAGGCAATTTATACTGCTTTAATTGATACTGAATTATGTGCTTATCCTAATGATAAAGAGCATATTCGAGTTTTAAATAATCAAGGTGCAACTAAGAAGGGAATTTTAGATGAATTAAACTGGTTAAAAGAAAAATCAGCTAGCGATCGCAATGCTACTGTGTTTGTTTACTACTCAGGGCATGGGTTTTTAGATAAAAAAACACAACATTATTATTTAGCACAACATGATATTAAGCCTAATCAAATTGTTACTTCTGCACTAGCGGCAGAAACTTTCACAGATGCATTACGACAAATAAAGGCAGAACGTTTATTGGTTGTGATTGATAGTTGTCATGCTGCTGGGATGGCAACTTCTAAAGAGGCTGATTTAGAACTAGAACAAGAATTTGAAGATTTTATTAGAGTTGCTCCATCTAAAGTTTTAATTGATGATTTAAAACAAGGTGAAGGGAGAGTAGTTTTTACTTCTTCAAAAGCTGAGCAAAAATCTTGGATAAAAGATGAATCAAGTAGCATCTATACTTATCATTTTTTGGAAGCTTTGCAAGGTGCTGGGAATCAGCCTGGAGATACAGAAGTTCGGGTTTCTAATTTAATGAATTATTTGGGAAAAACTGTACCTGAAAGTGCGCGTAAGCTGTGTAATGCCGAACAAACTCCGCATTTTGATATGGATGCAGGAGATTTTGTAATTGCTAAACTTCGGGGCGGCAAAGGTTTACCTGATAAAGGATGGGATGAAGCCAAAGATGAAGCAACGCAAAAGATTTACAAAATTGGTCAATTCATAGGTAAGCAAGTGGCAAATAACATTACAAATATTGAGAAAGCTGGTGATATTCATATTGGTGGTAATTACAACAAATAACTGGTGCAAAAGAATAGAAGAATGAGTGATGACTACCCATGTCTAAAAAAAGTATATATTTCAGCGTAATTTTTTTTAGTATCCCAGTTAACTAGTAATAATACATAGAAAACTCAAACCAGTAGCGCAACCTGGAGGTAATTTTGAACGCAGCTAGCAAAGTAGATGCAATTCTCAATGCTTGGTTCGATTACATTGCTTTGGATGATTACAGTAACGCTAGGATTGAAGCAGCTAGTCAAGATACAGTAAAACAGCGTGGTATAAAGCTAGTAAGTGACCATGTATTCATTGAACCAACCATTTTTTTAGAACTGCAACAAAAAGTTGCCAAAGAGCAACAAAGTCAACAGGAAACTTTATGGGCGTTGTCTTTTCCCCAATTTATTGATGTAGACAATAAAAAATCTTATTTTTGTCCTCTGTTTAGTTTGGATGTTACATCTATTCTCAAAGGAGAGTATCGAGAAGCAGGGTGGAGTCTCGACGAATTAAAACTGATGGAAGCAGGAAATAACCTAGCTACCTTCCTGGGATTAGATGACGAACAACGTGAGCGGTTGATTACCCAAGATGGACTGCGACGATTTCTTGAAACTACATTTGGGCAAGAATTTCAGACTTATGAGGAGTGGATGCGAAACGTTAGCATCCCTCGATCGCGCTACCAAATTCAACGACAGCCATACTTGTTTGCGTTTACAGGAGCAATATATTCTAGGAATCTCAAGCAAGACTTAAAAGAAATCAAGTCAGGCTCAAAAAATTGGTTGAAGCCAAAACATCCAGCTTATGAATATTTGTTCGGTGTACCTCGACTTCCAGAACACGAAGTTACTTATATGGGTGCTTTCCCAACCAATGTACCGACTAACTCGCAATCAACAGCATTAAAACACGCCCAAACCGAACCGATAACCGCTGTTCAAGGGCCACCAGGTTCTGGGAAAACTACCCTCATCCTTCACCTCATTGCTCAACAGGTAGTGCAACGCGCACTCCGTCTAATTGAAAGTAACCAAGACATCAATAATTTAACCGTTATTAGTAGTACCAATAATAAAGCAGTTGAAAATGTTATTGAAAAGCTAGATGATTGGTTAAAAGATGAATCCTTAGAACATGATTTTCTTTATCTTAAAGGAGGAAGTAAATTTAATATCCAATCTCCTGGAGGTGCTTTAGAAGATTTACAGCAAGCGCTTGATTATTTACAAATAAATCGTTTCGATCAAACTTATTTGAATACTTTAATACAGAAAATCAAACAGATTAAAAATGAATTAGAGTTTGAAGAGTCAAATTTTTTAGAAGAACGTCGTCAAAGAACTTTAGATGAAGAACGACTTACTCAACTTGTAGAAAAAATACAAGCACTTGAACAGTATTTAGAAGAAATATTAACTGCTAAAAGTAATTCTCAGAGACGAGCAAGACAATTATCCGACTATGACCAACTTCCAGTAGAAGCTTATAGACAACTTGAAGTAATACTAAATACTGCTAAGATGCGGCTACCTGAAGGAAAAATCTCTTGGTGGAAGAAGATATTACTTTGGTTTTCTGGCAGAACAGAAAAACAGATTGTGACAAAAACGGCCGAAGCTTGCCAACCAGCAATCTTAAACACTGTGAACACTATATTTCCTGTAAAAGTTATTGAAACTCGCAATGATTTAATTCAACAAGCATGGTTAGTTAGTGAACGATTGACAAAGGCGGATGAGCTAAAGACTATACAAAACAGATTAAAAGAACTTTCTGGAGATATAGCGAGTACAGAGCAACAAAGAGACAAAGCAAGTAGAGAGTTAACTTTTTTAGAAAATAGGTTGGCTACTCCTCTAGAAGATTTTTATGCTTATTTTCATCAAAATTTTCATAACCAGCAGCAAGAGCTATTTGAGTTATCGCGGAAATTTCTGACTCAGCAAGCACTGTGTTATAAAGAGCGGGTAAAAGGTTCTTTGGAATTATATTCAAATGTTCTTGCTGGAGGAAATTGGAAAGATAAAAAGAAGATGGCAGAAAATCTGAACGAACATATTAAAAATGTGAGTTTATTTTTTCCTGTGATTACAAGTACATTACTTTCCATCAGAAATATACTCCCTTGGGTTGAGGAATGTGTTGACCGCACAATTGTAGATGAAGCGGGAATGATTGACCTGCACAAGACTTTTCCATTATTAGTGCGATCGCGCAAAGCTATTATTGTAGGTGACCCCCTACAAATAGAGCCTGTAATAACTCTCAGTAACCAAAGACGGGATGAATACCGCCAAACAGCCTTTCTTGACACAGGATTAACTGAAATTGATTACCACCGTTACAGTCCAGAGGAAGAATATAGCGCGACTACTTATCACCGCGCTGCTGGAGCAAGTGGAGAAGATAATGATCAAGGTCAAGGTATTTGTTTAATTGAACATTACCGCTGTCAACCTAGCATAATTGAATATTGTAATGCTATTGCTAAGTATGGTTTAGAGGTAAAAACACCACCAGTTACTTCTTTAGTAAACTCCAACTTAGTTGCTTACCATGTTGAGGGAAGTATTAGCCGTAATGTTAATGAAGAAGAAGTTTCTGCTGTGGGTGATGTAATCCAGCACTTGCAAAAGCAAGGTTACTCATTACAAAATATCGGTGTTATTTCACCTTTTAACGTTCATGCTAGGGCTTTGAGAGAATATCTAACTCAAAAATTCTCTGGATTAGATGCAAAATCTGTGGGGACAATTCATACTTTCCAAGGTTCTGAGAAAAAGGTCATTATCTTATCTACAAAAGTATGTGGAACACAAGATAATGTTAACTGGATTAACAATCGCCCAAATCTACTCAATGTTGCCGTATCGAGAGCCAAAGAACTGTTTATTTTAGTTGGGAACCTTTACAGGTTAGAAAAAGGTAAGCTTACTCGTCAGCTTGTTGAACACATTCGGGAATATGGAGATATTTTAGATTACAAATCTGAAGCTGAAATTCCGCAGCCTCAGCCTGGAGCTACCCTAATTTATGATTGTGACCATTTAAAAGTTTTTAGAGACGCTATTGAGCAAGCTGAAGAAGAATTGGCAATTGTTACGCCTTGGATTCGCGATGATGAATCAAAACGGTTTGTAAATGATATTGTTTCAGCTTTAGAAAAAGGAGTTAAAGTTAGACTTATTTATGGTAGTAAAAGTAGTGAAGAAAACGATGGCAACGACGTAGAGATTGAGAAGAATTTGGAGGAATTGTTTTGTCAGTATCCAGGTTCATATTTAAATCGTTTAGGCAAAAAAACATTTATAGAAAGTAGAGGGACTAATGAAAAAATCTTGGTCTGTGATACTAAATTTGCTATTGTAGGAAGTTGGAATTGGCTTTCTCATCCTTATAGAAAGCAGTGTAGCAGGTCATTGATAAATTCCAAAGTTCAAATCCGTCGAGAGACAAGTATACAAGTTTCTGATTCATTGTCTATCGAAGACATAAAAGCAAGAATCATTCAATTAATTACACCATAATTGACTAAATTTATATTGAAGAACAGACAACCCGAAAACCAAATCTACTATCAGTAACGCTTGCCATTTCTGAAAAACGAGATGCAGAACGACACAGATGAGCAGGAGAATCCCAGGAACCTCCGCGCAAAATTCTATATTCCGAATTTCCATTATTTACCCAAGAACTACCGTCTGATGGTGCGTCTTGATAGTCTTCGTGTTCGCAGTCTTCACACCACTCCCAAACTAATCCATGCATATCATATATTCCAAAGGCATTGGGTAGAAAACTGCCAACCTCTATTGTCTGCTGGGGAGAAATACTATTAATGTTTTCATTTTGTACAAAATATTTTGCTAAATTCGGTGTAATTGTTTTGCCAAAATGAAATGGTGTTGATGTTTTAGCGCGACAAGCATATTCCCATTCAGCTTCGCTAAGTAAGCGATATTTTCTTCCTGTTGCTCGTGAAAGCCGCTCACAAAACTCTTGTGCATCATCCCAAGAAACTCTTTCTACGGGCAAGTTATCTCCTTTAAAACAAGATGGCTCCACTTCAAGACGGCGATTAATTTTGGGGAGATTTGCAATAATTCTCCACTGTGCTTGAGTAATAGGATATTTACTCAAAAAAAAGGGTTTTAAAGTAACTATGTGCTGGGGACGTTCATCTTCAAGTGATTCAGGCTCATCTTGAGGTGCGCCCATTTGAAATTTACCACCAGCAATAGAAACCATTTCTAATATAAAATCGTCTGGGAGATTTTCTATAAAATAATCAGCTTGCTTCAGGCAAAGTTTAGTTTCTATTCCTTGAATATCTAAAGTTACTACTTCAAACTCAAACTTGGTGATAGCTGGGATTCCTGAAGTAGGATTTTTTTCATTTTGTAAGTTAGTTTTTGTTACTAAATCTTTCTTTTTAGTTCGAGCTAATAAATTAGCTTGGGCAGAATTTTCTTGAGGTAATTTTTCTATATTAAGACTTGAAATCAAGTCTTTAAATACTTCTTGAATAACAGCCTTAATAGTTTGAGCATCTGTATTATAGTAAGTGCGATCGCCAATATGAATATCCTTACCATCAGCAATATTGATAATATTTTTCCCGACTTGTAAAACATTGTGTCCATCACTATTTTTCAGCCATTGCCTTAGTAACAAAATATCCCCATCGTTTTGAATACCATCGCGGATACGGTCAAAAATGGTAACTAATTCATCAGGTGTAGTCATTTATCATGAAGTTTTGCAAACCTAGATAAAAAAATAGCACATCCCTAAGGATGGCTACTTCTGAGACGTTATGTAATCGTAATATTTTTTGCTAAGTATGTTTAGCAAATTGAAGACACCTAAACAAGCAAATTTAGAACGGAATATCATCCGGATCTGGTTCTTCTTGTTTCACTGGTGGGTAAGTGTTTCGCTCGTAATTTGTGGGTTCAGATATCGGTTCGTAACTGGTTGGAGGAGGAGTAACGCTTACAGGACTTTTAGCTGGTGTTGGTGCTGGACGTTGCGACTCATAAGTGTGAATATTTGTCTCTTGCGGACGAGATGGTGATGGTTGTCGCGCGGGAGTTTCAGCGAAAGATGAACTTCCGTTTGATGAGAAAGATGTAGTATTAAAACTACCCCCAATAGATTGAATTTGTTGTACTGTTAATTCAGCGCGTTTTTCTTTAAAACCTTCTTGACGGTCTACAGTATTCATACTTAAACGTCCCACTAAAATAACGCGATCGCCTTGGTGATAGTTTTGCTGAATTTCTGTTGCTAAATTCCCCCAACCGACAACTTTCAGCGTCGCTGGCGGATCTTCTGGTTTCTGGGAATTAGGAAACTGTACCAGCATTTCTGTAACTCCCAGATTATCTGCTGTGTAGCGCAGTTGCGGTTCGTTAATAATTTCCGCCATTAAAACGCAGCTGTTCATTAAAATTACTCCTGACTGCAAAAAGTGCCGATTGAAAAAGAGGGGGTTTTTCTATATAGTGCCAATTAATATGAAGAAGAATTCAGAATTCAGAATTCAGGACTCAGAATAATTCTTTGTCGGGAATTAAGAGTTGCCATCTCAAAGACCAGAAAATTCAAAATTTGATTTAGTGTTTCAGCTTTGATTTATTTACCATGAGTTACAAATTTAATTCTGATTTCTGAATTCTGACTCCTGAATCGGTGAATTCTTACTTTTTAGCATAAAAGCCAAGCGATCGCTTTGAACAGCATTAAAGATACTGTTCGCCACCTCCGCCTGACTAGGATGAGCATTGAATTCTGCATTTGAGTAGTATAATTGTACCATTAATTTCTGGCATCTCAGAAATTCTCAGCAAAAATTAAGTTTTGATATGAACTGGAAAAAGACCCAAGCCAATTAACCTTGCTGGGAGGTCGCGCAAAACCGGCAAGCGCAAAAACCCAGGAGGTACAAAGGTCTGATTTGAACTGAGAACGGGGGCAAATACCCGCTTTTGGACAAAAGTTTGAAATGCTTGAATGATACGTGTGGGTAACTCCCGTTTATGCTGTACTTTTGCCAGATCGCTAAGTTGTACTTGTCGGCTTTTAAGTGGTTTGGTGAGTACATTTGCTGCCACTACAGCATCTTGAATTGCGTAATTAATGCCAACTCCGCCAACTGGAGACATGATGTGGGCGGCATCGCCGATGAGTAGAAGCCCTGGACGATACCACTGTTTGATGCGGCTGGACTCGACTGAGAGAAAGGCTACTTGCGACCAATCATGTAAATTTGGAATGCGTTCCTGGAATTCTGGCACCACTTCGACAATAGATTTTTTTAATTCCTCTAAACCCGCAGCCCGTAGTTTTTGATAGCCGCCTTTGGGAATAACATAAGCAAGTTGCCACTCATCACCACGGTCAAGCATAGCAATGATATGACCTTGACCAAAGCGCCCCATTCCTCCCTCTGGGTCTTCTGGCTGACGGGGTAAGCGGAACCAGAGGACATCCATTGGCGGTGAGGTTTCAACGGACTCAAACTCACCCAACTGACGCAAACGGGAGTGGCGACCATCAGCACCAACCGTCAGGAGTGCCCTAATTTCATGCCAGCCACCACCTCCCCGATAGCGGACACCTTGAACCGCCCCATTTTCCGTAATTAATTCCTGAACATTCGCACCCATTACCAGATGAAAACTCGGATATTTTTCGGCTTCTTGGGCGATGAATTCCAAAAATTTCACCTGAGGAAGCATCGTAATGTATGGGTAGCGGGTTTTAAGATGGCTAAAATCGGCCAATGTCACAGCATCTTGAGGAGTTTGAATGCTAAGACGGCGGATTTTGGTATGGGGAAGTTCTAGCAAGCGATCGCTTAGTCCCAATTCTTCCATAATTTCCATTACCGATGGATGAATTGTATCGCCACGAAAATCGCGATCGAAGTCTTTATGTGCTTCCAATAGCATCACAGAAATCCCTTGACGCGCTAACAACAGCGCTAAAACCACCCCTGCCGGGCCTCCGCCCACAATGCAACAATCTGTATTTTGTACGTCTACAATGTCATGAGCAGGGTTAACATTGGGGTCTTGAGAAGAATTAGTGGGTATATGGCTAGTCATAACAACACCTCCTAACGAAGTAATTACTAATTCGTAATTCGTAATTCGTAATTAATGGGTACAAGCCCCCAGAGGTCGTAACTACTAATTATGAATTTTCAATTACGAATTATTTTGACAGCCCTAAAACTCAGGGTAGTTTGCTTTTTATCGTGTAAGCTATTTTTTTAACTTTTCGTATTTAGATAGAACGTGTATTATGGGCGCTAAAGTGTCATTGGCCATTAGCCAAAAACTAATACCCAATGCCTCATGCCCTATGCCCTATGCCCAATTCCCAATCAGATAATTAGTTGTGGCCGAAGTTGTTTTAGAAAACGTTTATAAAAGCTTTTCCCCGCGTCAAGGGGAAACTGTAGCCTCACAAACTCAGTCCCCACTCCAATCTGGGGAAAAAGCTGATGCAACGCGAGAACGTGCAGAAGCCATCAATGTTTTGCGGCGGATTAACTTGACAATCGCAGATGGGGAATTTATGGTGCTGGTAGGCCCTTCTGGTTGTGGCAAAAGCACGTTGCTGCGGTTAATCGCTGGTTTGGAGGTGATGACTGGAGGTAATATTTGGGTAGGCGATCGCTTGATAAATGACTTACCGCCCAAAGAACGCGATATCGCAATGGTGTTCCAAAATTACGCCCTCTATCCCCACATGACGGTGTATGACAACATTGCCTTTGGCTTACGTCGTCGGCAATTAGGGAATGGAGAAAATCACCTCCCCACTCCCCACTCCCGACTCCCCAATTTTGTTGAAAATCTCCTGGTAGGGGCGACAAAAAAATTACCTAAAGGAATCCGTTATATTTCTGACAAAGAACGGGCTGTGGACGAGCAGGTACGTAGTGTTGCTCAACTTTTACAAATCGAAACATTGCTGAATCGCTTACCCAAACAGCTATCTGGGGGACAAAGACAACGAGTTGCATTAGGAAGAGCGATCGCTCGCAATCCCCAAGTATTCTTAATGGATGAACCGCTTTCTAACTTAGATGCCAAACTGCGGGCGGAAACTCGCGCCCAAATTGTGAAATTGCAGCGTCAATTGGGGACAACGACGATTTACGTCACTCACGACCAAACCGAAGCGATGACAATGGGCGATCGGATTGCGATTATGTCTGAGGGTAAAATTCAGCAAGTCGCTTCTCCATTAGAAATTTACAATCATCCTGCCAACCTTTTTGTTGCAGAGTTCATTGGTTCGCCACCGATGAATTTTATTACTGTAAAATTTCATGCCCCCCTATTAATTACTCATTCGCATTTTCGTTTCACACTTCCAGAGATTTGGGCAAAAGCTTTACAGCAATATGATGGGAGAACTTTAATTTTAGGTATTCGTCCAGAACACTTAAATTTGAGTCTACCTGCTACTAAAAACCTCCCTGTGCAAGTGGATTTAGTAGAGAATTTAGGTAACGATTCTTTTATCTCCGTGAGGATTGCCGAACTTGGTTTACAACCTAACTCTACAAACAATTATCTACAAGTGCGAATACCACCAGAGCGATTTGTGAAAGTTGGCGAACAACTTTGGTTGTCTTTCAATCAAGAGAAAATTCACTTTTTTGACCCCGAAACTGAGTTGGCAATATTTCCTTAAAATTAATCTTGAAAATTATTGAATAAGTGATGCGATATGTCCAGAACATTTGGCTAGCTTTCGCATCTACAATGATTCGTTATGCTTTCTTTTATTTTTTTATTCTCACTGAGTATTTGCACTCAGATTTTGTCTACGGACTATTTAAATATAATTTTTTGTCTAAACATTCAACAACCGATACAGCTAATTCATGCATTACTTCTACAGCTGCCTTTTCATATTTTAGATATTCTTGAATATCTTTGATTATCATTTTTTGACCATGAGCAATATCATTTCTTCTAACAACTAAAGCTTCAAGCTCAATTCAATATTGATTGACTAAAGTACACTTAGATGAGTTAAATGCTTATTTACACTTCATATACGAGCGGCAAATGGAACTCAATGAGTTTCTCAGACAGTGGAATGTCTCACGGGAAGAACTAGCTTTTATTTGTGACTGTTCGACAACAACCGTCAATCATTGGTTTTCTCAAGGAGTTGACCGCAGAATGCCAAATGAGAAACACAAACAGAGGCTAGCATTGGTACACCATATCTGGATCAAAATTGAGACTGAACCGGAATATCTTCAAAAGCTGCGGGAAATGTACAATCAGAAGCCTCGTAGAAACTCTCCTAACTAAACTTTGCCAAATGGCAAGTTTTTATTGCCCGATCCTTCCATATTAGACCTTAGTTAAAGCGCAGACCCACATTGCCTTCCTATACATCCTGAGGAGAGAATTAAAGTATGCCAGAAATTAGTCGTTTTTTCGGGATGATCGTCACTATGTATTACAATGACCATCCGCCCCCACATTTTCATGTAAGATACAACCAGCAAAAAGCCATTATCAGCATTGAAACTCTAGAAATTTTAGAAGGTAAACTTAGCTCTAGAGCTTTTAAACTGATATCAGAATGGGCAACTTTACATCAAAGCGAATTGATGGACAACTGGGAATTAGCTAGAGACAATCAAATCCTCAATAGCGTCTTACCATTGGAGTAGTAAAATATGTTAAAAGATATTATTGCTGTGGAACCGAGAGAAAATTATCAATTATATATCCGTTTTGAAGACGAAGTTGAAGGGATAGTTGATATAAGTAAGCTGATTAGATTCACAGGTGTTTTTGCACCTTTGAAAGACGAAAAATACTTTGCTCAGGTTGAATTAAATCAGGAAGTAGGCACAATCCAATGGCCATCGGGAGCCGACCTCGATCCAGATGTTCTCTATGCAGTCATTAGCAATCGGTCTATTCCTAACTATAAGTTAAGTCGTAGTGCTTGACCGGAAAATTTGAATTAGCGATGCCTACTGCGGCAAGCTACGTACCCCATCGCAAATTTCACAAATGCGATCGCACCTCAAAATTACTGACTTATAGAAGTAATAAAAGATAGTGCAGATGCTTCCAGCAAATGCGAATTGTGGCGTTCCCAAAAATTCAGCATCTGGTCGCCAACCAGTTGAGGATAAAAGTAGTGAAAAAAATGATAGCCTTTTGGACATTCCCAGAGGTCATCTTCTGGTTTTAACCAATTCATCCAATCATACAATGCAGTTGAGTTGACAATTGGATCTGTCTTGCTACCACATATCATTAGTGGCATAGAAACTCCGCCTTTGGGTAAATAAACCAACTTAAATAGAGAATGTGGCGAAGGAGATTGTTCCAAATCTTTATCTAAAGCAGCTACTAGCTTTTTAGTAGTTTGAAGCGGTTGATTGCCAAAAAGACTGCGAACGCTGCTTGCCAAAATTTGTTCGCGGCTGATGCTAAAAAGTTGTCTTTGAAAGTAATAGTGAGCGTGCCAAGTATTAGCAGGTTGAGATGCTACAGCTAGTAGGGTTAGCGATCGCACTTTTTCGGGAAATCGCCGCGCAAAGCTTAAAGCAATCGCACCAGCCATACCATGACCTGCTAAATGCACTGGGCGATTGTAACATTCCAAAAATTCAGATATCAAGTTCGCAGCTTCGTCTATCGAACAAGCTTCATCTTTACTTTGCAAGTATTCCCAATGGGCAATTCTCTTATACTTAGATAAATATTGAACTAATGGGCGATCGAAACGTAGCAAAACAGAACTAGCACTTAACCACAAAACATCAAATGAATCAGACATAAATACCTATAGCTTCTAAATTATCAATTTCACTAGGGGCGCACAGCTAGCTGTACGCCTCTACTTTCTACAAACCAAATTCTGTTTTTAATTGAGCAACCCAATTTTTAATTCGCTCGTCTGTTAAATCGGATTGGCTACCTGTATCAAGTGCCAAGCCGACAAACTTGCCGTTTTTCAAAGCCTTAGATTCGTTAAAGTCATAGCCATCTGTCGGCCAGTAGCCAACAGTTTTACCACCCCGTTGGGAAATTTTTTCTTCTAGAATTCCGATCGCATCTTGAAAGTTATCTGCATAGCCATATTGGTCTCCATCACCAAAATAGGCAACCAGCTTCCCATTAAAATCAATCTCATCAAGATCTGGGAAAAAGCTGTCCCAATCGCTTTGAAGTTGACCGATATCCCAAGTGGGAGAGCCAATAATCAGCAATTCGTACTCATCAAAAGTAGAAGCATCTGCTTCGTAAATTGGATGTAATGTTACAACATCACCACCAAACTCATCTCGAATTTGTTCGGCAACAGATTCAGTGTTACCGGTTTGAGTACCGTAGAACAGACCTATTTTTTTTGACATGTTGACACCTGATATAAAGTTTTGCGATTTTCTTTCAAAGATGCTGTGGGAAGCCAATAATTTACGCAAACATAGCTAATGCCAATTTGGAAAATAATTGCGACAGCTAGATTCGTAGAAATATTTAAGAGAAAAATTCTCAATTTCTGAAATCTAAATGTCGTCAACATCAAATCCCAAACTTATCAAATGAGCTACTAAGATTATTGCTCTATGAGACAATCACCCATCAAGAGCAACATCAACGCCCAAGGGCTTTACTGAGATGTCGCCCCTTCGGCATCGGCTTTGGTGTTTGAGCAACTACGCCATAGTCTTATCTCCTGATAAAGTTTGCAACTAGCTGAAATCTATAAGCAGCTTAATGAATATCTATATCAATAAGCTTGAGGATATCCTACCAGACTTATTGACAAGTTTTTTCATCTAATAAATGTAAATTTTCGTAAAGTGTTTCAGCAAACAACTTCAAAATTAGGCTGCGATATGAGACTTGATTTCCGGGGCAGTTTTGCAATCATCTCCTTTGACTAATAAAGTACGATAAATTAGTAGGTTTGCCGTACTTTATTTTAGGAGTGAATACTGGACTCTGCAAGAGCATAGTTAGAATAAAACGGAAATTCTCTTTGATGCCAAAAGATCTTTTGAATCAGCATCTTACGATATCCTTAGAGAACATCCTCATAATTACTGATGTAAAAATATACAACGGTAAATAAAGCTAGATAAAGTTAGTTTTTTACCGATATATGAAATTAATCCAAATACTGAAAATTGCTGTCATTCCTGTTTTGAGTGGATTTACCTTCGTGTCTGCATCAAATACAGCACTAGCTGACTATTTAAAGAGTCAGGGTTCAGGAGGTGATTACCGCTATGAATTATGGTCTACCGATGATAATAGCAATTACTACTTAAAAATTTGGTCAGTTCAAGCAAGTCCAACAAGTAGCCCATACACCACAACTAGAGGATTCGATTCTAGTAGGGAAGCTCTAATTTATTTTGATTGCAATTACGCCAAGAAAAATTTACCAGAATGCCCCCGATAATAATTCGTAATTCGTAATTAAAGAATTCAATTACGAATTACGAATTAGCAATTACGAATTACACTTCGGCGGGTTGATATTCTTGTTGTCTTTCGATAAAAGCTTGAACACGGGTGCGGTAGTTTCTGACGGTTTCATCGACCCAATCGCGATCGTTACTGTTTGCGTACAAATGTACGAGTGGTTCGCTGGCATCTGGTAAAACTAACAGCCAACTGTCATCGTAGGGTTGGCAAATTTTCACGCCATCAATGAGTTCTAGATTTTGGGCTGGGTGAGTTTCCACCAAGTAGCGCATTAAAGCACCTTTGGCTGTCCAAGGGCAGCGGATTGTATAAGTTTTGTGAATTACGCGGGGCAATTCCGATCGCGCTGTAGCAAGAGATCGCTCCTGTATGGTCAGCATCTCAATGATCTTGGCAATGCAGAACATAGAATCAAATCCAGGATGCAATTGCGGGAAAATAAAACCAGTTTCTCCACTACCTCCTAGCACCACATTGGGATTTTTCTGACAAGCTTCCATCAAAGCGGTAGGGTTGGCTTTGGTGCGAATCACTCTGCCATCATGACGACGGGCGACTTGTTCGATGGCGCTAGAAGCATGAACTGGGACTACTACCGTACCTCTGGGGTTAGCAGTTAAAATCATGTCTACCATCAGCGCTGTTAACATTTCCCCACGAATTGGGTAGCCTGATTCATCAACTAAAATCAGCTGTTCTCCGTTAGCCGAGACTTGGACGCCAAAGTTAGCTTTTAGCGCTTCCACCACATGACCCAATTGAGTTAGCAATCCTTCGCGGTCAGTTACTGACATAGCAGTTTTATTGACGCTGGCGTTCAATACCACAGCATCAGCGCCAAATTTATCTAACATTTGGGGTAAAACTGCCCCAGATACCGCATAAACATAATCAATCACCACTTTTGCCCGACTATTGCGGAGTGTATGCACGTGCAAAAGTTTTTCAAAAGCAGTGCAGTAGCTGTCAATGACTTGGCTGGGGTAAGAGACATCGCCAATTTCATGAATTAGCGCCCGACGCATATCTTCCTTAAAGTAAGCCCCTTCAATTTTCTTTTCCAAGGCTTTGGAGATATTAATCCCCTTAGCATCCATGAACTCAATCAAAATGTAGTCGGGGCGATCGGGGTGTACGCGCACGTGGATACCACCGACTACCCCCATGATTGGTATAACAGTGCGGGCGATGGGGATAGCTGTCGCATCGAGGTTTTGAATATCAACACCTACTGACATCAAACCAGCAATGAGCGATCGCGTCACCATTCGCGAAATATTACGCTGGTCGCGGGAAACCGTTACCTTAGAACCAGGTTTCAAGGTAGAACCGTAAGCAGCTCCTAACTTCACCGCAAATTCTGGGGTGATGTCAATATTCGCTAACCCTTGAACGCCACGTTGCCCAAATAAATTTCGTTGGGCAATATTTCCCCAAATCAAGTTGATGTTTAAAACAGCACCAGACTCAATTTTTTTACTCGGCCAAACACGCACCCCAGGGCTAATTTGAGCTTCTTCTCCCACCGTAGAAAGCGAACCAACAACAGCAGCTTCTAATACATGGGATCGACGGTCTACACGAGTGCCGCGGGAAATTACACAGGCAGAAAGATGTGCTTCCTCGCCGATGAATGCTCCATTCCAGACAATGGGACGTTTGAGATTAGCATCAGCACCAATAGTGACATTATCGCCAATTACCGTTCCTGCCTCAATTTGCACTCTTGCTCCAATGCGGCAGTTATCGCCAATCACCGCCGGAGTTTCAATTACAGCCGTTTGGTCGATATAAGTATTTTGACCGACCCACAATTGATGAGAAATTTCTTTGTAGGCGAAATCTAGTTTTACTTTCTGGTCTAATGCATCGTACTGAGCTTCCCGATAAGCATCTAAGTGACCGACATCGCACCAGTAACCTTCAGCAATGTAACCATACATTGGTTCATCTTTTGCTAAAAGTAAGGGGAATAAGTCTTTGGAAAAGTCGGATTCAGTATTGGCTGGCAGATATTCCAAAACTTCCGGTTCGAGAATATAAGTACCAGTGTTGACGGTATCGGAAAAAATTTCACTAGTAGAGGGTTTTTCTAAAAATCGCCGAATTCGTTGTTCTTCATCGGTAATCACCACCCCAAATTCAATGGGGTTGGGAACTCTAGTCAAAATCAAAGTAGCTTTTGATTTTCTTTGTTTGTGAAATGCGATCGCTGCCGTCAAATCAAAATCTGTTATGCTATCGCCACTGATCACTAAAAAAGTTTCATCAAGAAGTTCGGCAATGTTTTTTACACAACCGGCTGTACCTAGAGGCTGGTCTTCTTCCACAGCGTAGGTCATTTGCACGCCAAAATCGCTGCCATCTTGAAAATAGTCTCGCAAAACATCGGGTAAATAATGCAAAGTCGCAATAACTTCTGTAATTTGATGTCTTTTGAGGAGATTGATAATATGTTCGGCAATTGGTCGATTGAGGATAGGCACCATCGGTTTGGGCAGATCGCAAGTTAACGGACGAAGCCGCGTTCCCGAACCCCCCGCCATCAGTACTGCACGCATAAATCCTCCTTAATTCCAGCTTTTGCTGCTTGAAAATCTATTAGATATATTCTCTTATTCTTTCTCTAGTCTCCTACGGATATTGATATTTGAGGAACTTCCACAAGGTGCATCTGTATTGGGTATAGGGTATGGGAGGCTATTGAGGCAGGGGAAAAGGTTAAAGGGAAAAGGAATAAATCTAATCTTTCCCCTTTTCCCCTTACCCCTTACCCCTTTCCCCATGCCCAATGCCCGATGCCCTGTTACTAATCAATGAATTGTTCTAAAAGTGTCTCAACACTAGCATTATGGTCTAAGAAAGAAAACAAATGCCAATATCGAAGTTTCCCTTCTTTATCTAATACAAACTGTGCTGGCAAAGGCGCTCCTAAAGCTTGTCCTACTTGATAGGTACGGAACACCCGACAACTAGGATCGCTCAGTAACGGCATTTTTAAACCTAAATCTCTCACTACTATTTGGCTTTGCCGTTCATCAGTACTAGTAATCATCAAAACTTCTATTCCACGATTTTTAAATTCTTCGTAATTCTTATTCAAAGCTTTGATGTGAGGAAAACAAAGAGGGCAATATTGTTTTTCCGTAAAGATGCGAGTAAAGGCAAGTAACACAGGTTGCTTACCTCTATAATCAGACAATTTGACTAAAGTACCGTTGGTAATATCTGGTAGTTGAAAATCTGGCGTTCCCACTCCTAGCCTAAGTTGATTTGTAGCTGGAACTGGTAAAAAGTTGCGAAAGAATCGCTCATTTAATAAGCCACTAAAATCTGTTGAAGTCAGCATATTTTTTAGATTATTTAAATTGTTGGGTATCGGGCATTGGGCATGGGGCATAGGGCATTGGAATGCGGAAAGGGGTAAGGGGGAAAGGGGAAAGATTAAATTTATTCCTTTTCCTTTTCCTTTTCCCTTTTTCCCTACCTCCCCAGTCATCAGTCCCCAGTCCCCAGCCCCTTTTTCATGAGAAAACCACAGATAGATCTTTTGTTTATCTGTGGTTATTAATTGGCGAATTAGCTTCAGCCAGCAAACTTAAATCTAGACAGCAGAGAAGTAAACTTTGGACTTCACTGGGTCTGGATTCATTGTTTTGTCACCAGGTTGCCAACCAGCTGGGCACACTTCATCGGGGTGAGATTGAACGTACTGAATTGCTTGCAATGTCCGCAGAGTTTCATCAACGCTGCGACCAAAAGCTAAGTTGTTAATTGTGGCGTGCTGTATGATACCATCTTTGTCGATGATGAACAGACCACGCAAGGCAATGCCCGCTGCTGGGTCGAGGACGTTGTAAGCGGCGCTAATTTCTTTCTTGATGTCAGAGACTAAAGGATAATTCAAGTCGCCGACGCCACCAGACTTACGATCGGTTTGAATCCAAGCGAGGTGCGAGAATTCACTATCAACGGAAACCCCAAGGATCTCCGTATTAATTTTCTTGAATTCTTCGTAGCGATCGCTAAATGCTGTGATCTCAGTCGGACAAACAAAGGTAAAGTCTAGGGGGTAGAAAAACAGGACTACATACTTACCGCGATAATCGGAAAGTTTGATTGTCTTAAATTCCTGGTCTACCACAGCTGTTGCTGTGAAATCGGGAGCTTGTTGACCAACGCGGAGGCTTCCTTCTGTTCCGTAAGTCAGTGACATTAACTTAATTCTCCTTTATCGGTTTATTAGCGTTGGAATTTGGGTTAGCTCTAACTCACCCATCCACGCTCTCACAGTTTAATTACGATCTGTTACAACTATATCATACTCATAACGATTTTGAGTAGCAATGCCTGATTTAGATACAAGAGAATGGTTGCTCACTAATGGTTTAGGAAGTTTTGCCAGTGGCACGATTTCTGATATCCGCACGCGCAGTTATCACGGTTGGCTGTTTGCTGCTACAAACCCCCCAAGCGATCGTACTTTATTGTTATCGCACCTAGAAGCTAGCTTGGAAGTATCAGGGAGCGTTGTGGCACTGGGAACAAATATTTGGGGTAACGCTCAGATTGAACGTGCGGGCTACGAAATGTTGCGCTCTTTTGATATTAACCCAGTTCCAAAATGGATTTGGGGTCAAGATAACTGGCAGTTAACTAGACAATTGGTGATGCCTTATGGTTGGGAAGGGAGTAGGGAGATGGGGAGATCGAGAGGTGTGGGAGGTGTGGGAGGTGTGGGAGGAGAGGGAGGTGTGGGAAAAGGAAGCATAAATTCTCTTTCTCCCCACACTCCCTGCTTGCCTTATGCCCAATGCCCAATGCCCAATGCCCTTTCTCATCGGATTTTAATCCAGTATCGCTACGACGGAACAGACACAGGGATTTTACGGCTACGGCTGCTGATAGCAGAACGTGACTTTCATCACCAGCAAACTGCTAGCCCAGAATTACAGTTTTCCCAATTGCTAGGAAAACAGGAAGTCTGTCTGCAAGCAAGAAAAGCCGATCGCTTTGGTATACCTTGGCATTTACGCTGGACACAAGGAAATTATCAACCAGATG
Source organism: Nostoc sp. DedSLP01 (assembly GCA_034530875.2). Taxonomy (GTDB): domain Bacteria; phylum Cyanobacteriota; class Cyanobacteriia; order Cyanobacteriales; family Nostocaceae; genus Nostoc. The sequence continues at coordinate 24,766 of JAVRCJ020000017.1, read as the reverse complement.
CAGTTTGGTATTGGAACTATCGATTCTCCGAGGAGACAAAACGCGGATTAAGTGACAAAGAAGACCTCCATAGCCCTGGCTACTTAACAGTTACACTCCAACCAGGAGATGCAGTGACTCTAGAAGCACGAGTAGGTTTTCCTAACCCGATGCTAGGCTCTCTCACCTCCGAAACTTTTGCAGAGGCCGTAGAAACAGAACAAGAAAGGCTCTCTCAGATTTTTGGATGGAATGGGGAGATGGGCATGGGGTTTGGAGAAGTGGGGAGCAGAGGGACAGAGGGGGAGCAAGGAGGGGATAACCAATGCCCAATGCCCAATGCCCAATTTCCAATTTGGCGACAACTACTTAAAGCGAGCGATCGCTTTATTGTCTATCGAGCCTCAATTCCAGGCCCTACGGTGATTGCAGGTTATCACTGGTTTAATGATTGGGCGCGGGATACATTAATTGCCTTACCAGGATTGATGCTAGTTCCGCAGCGCTTCGAGCTAGCAAAAAAACTATTGGCAGCTTTTGGCCACTATTGTCGGCACGGTTTGATTCCTAATGCTTTTCCTGATGTTGATAAGGAAGCTTTTTATAACAGTATTGATGCGCCTCTTTGGTGGATTGAAACTTTAGGGCTTTATTTGGAAGCTACACAAGACTGGCAGTTTTTGACAGAGCAGTTTCCTGTAGTGCAGCAAATTCATAAAGCCTTTGTCGGTGGTACGCGGTATAACATTCAGGCTGATGCTACTGATGGGCTAATTGGTTGGGATGCTCGTGGTGTAGCCCTAACTTGGATGGATGTAGTAAGTGGGGGACACCCCGTTACTCCTCGTCGTGGTAAACCAGTAGAAATCAATGCCTTGTGGTATTCTGCTTTATGTTGGCTAAATCAGTGGGCAGAGCGCCTGAGTCAACTTGAGTTTGGCGATCCGGTGCGTCTGACTAAACAAGGCCAACGTTATGCTCGCCAAGCACAACAGGTGAAAACTTCCCTACAAAAGTTCTGGAATCCTCAGTTAGGTTATCTTTACGATACTATTGAGCCTGACGATCGCCGAAATTTTCAAATTCGTCCCAATGCTGTTGTAGCGCTGTCTCTACAACATTGTGGGTTTTCTCAACAGCAAGGATGCCAGATATTAGATTTGGCAACTACGAGCTTGCTTACTCCCTACGGTCTTCGCAGTCTCGATCCCGGAGATCCAGAATACAAAGGAAAATATGAGGGTAACCAAGAGCAACGCGATCGCGCTTATCACCAAGGCAGTGTTTGGGCTTGGCTAATTGGCCCGTATATTAGGGCTTGGCAACGTTTTTATCCACAAAAAGCAGTACCTTTTGATTGGCAACCACTGTTAGATCACTTTTTATATGCTGCTTGTATTGGTTCTATTTCCGAGATTTTTGATGGCGATCCACCTCATACACCCAGAGGAGCGATCGCTCAAGCTTGGTCAGTTGCCGAAGTAATTCGACATATTAAATAGTACTAGTCAGGGTATGGGAAGAGAACAAGGCGGATTTATTGTAATTTATCTCCTTGTCTCCCCATACTGCTGGCAGACCATAGTTATCTGAAGGAATAACAGCTTGATATTAGGTATTGCAAATTTATAGTGCCATTGATTTTTAGAAGCTCAAGTCTTTGGTACTAGGGTTATCTTGATAATTTTTTAAAATGGCTCAGGTCGGATTTGAACCAACGACCCCAGGCTTATGAGTCCCGTGCTCTAACCAACTGAGCTACTGAGCCATGTTTTTTAGTCATTTACGAATATAGCATACAAATTTGCAAAAGGCTAGCCTCTTTTGCAATTAGTTTTTGTGGCTGAAAAATAAGGCTGGGGTTTAGCATTGCTAAACCCTGTCCTATGTTCGCATTTGTAGGACTCACAATCAGCGATCGCTTGTTGGGTAACTTGTAACTTGAATCATGATAGCTTGCAGTATGAGTCTGGTAACAAGCTGATGACTTGTTCAATACCAGTGTTAATTAGAGAAGCAATGAAGTGGTGCAGGTGTGGCAGTTTTATATTTTTGATATTTTATAAGTCTCAAATATTCACAAATATATATTGGACATGGGAAAAATTGCTACTTATGATACTCATACATCGATGTCATAGGATGATGTAACTACGTCGGAAAAATATACTCCAGGATATTCAAGTGATATGACTAAGGAGAATTTGAGAAGCCAAATTGTTACCCAAGGGGTGCAGCGATCGCCAAATCGAGCTATGCTACGTGCGGTTGGTTTTAAAGATGAAGATTTCAGCAAAGCCATTGTGGGCATTGCCAATGGCTACAGTACAATCACTCCCTGTAACATGGGAATCAATAAATTAGCCCAAAGAGCAGAAGTAGGGATTAAAGCTGCCGGGGCGATGCCGCAATTGTTCGGTACGATTACCATTAGCGATGGCATTTCGATGGGAACAGAAGGGATGAAATATTCCCTCGTGTCGCGGGAAGTAATTGCTGACTCCATTGAAACTGCTTGTAGCGGACAAAGTATGGATGGGGTGTTGGCCATTGGTGGTTGCGATAAAAATATGCCAGGAGCAATGCTGGCGATGGCGCGGATGAATATTCCAGCTATTTTTGTTTACGGTGGCACCATTAAACCCGGTCACTACAACGGACGCGATTTAACTGTTGTCAGTTCTTTTGAAGCTGTCGGTCAATACAGTGCTGGGAAAATTGACGAAAAGGAATTACTAGAAGTTGAAAGTCGCGCTTGTCCTGGCGCCGGTTCCTGTGGAGGCATGTACACAGCTAATACTATGTCTTCGGCTTTCGAGGCGTTGGGGATGAGTTTGCCTTATTCCTCGACAATGGCAGCAGAAGATGACGAAAAAGCCGACAGTACAGAAAAGTCGGCATTTGTGTTAGTCGAAGCTATTCGCAAACAAATCTTACCCCGACAAATCATTACCCGCAAATCCATTGAAAATGCGCTTTCTGTAATCATGGCCGTGGGTGGTTCGACAAATGCCGTGTTGCATTTCTTAGCGATCGCTCATGCCGCAGAGGTAGAGTTAACTTTAGATGACTTTGAAACTATCCGCGCCCGCGTCCCCGTTTTGTGCGATTTAAAACCAAGTGGTAGGTATGTAGCTACAGACTTGCACAAAGCTGGAGGCATCCCTCAAGTGATGAAAATGCTTCTGGCGCACGATTTATTACATGGGGATTGTTTGACTATCAGCGGTCAAACCATTGCAGAGATATTAAAAGATATTCCAGAAGAACCAGCAGCCAATCAAGATGTGATTCGTCCTTGGAATAATCCGATGTATGCTCAAGGACATTTAGCTATTCTCAAAGGAAATTTGGCAACAGAAGGCGCTGTAGCTAAAATTACCGGGGTGAAAAAGCCAGTCATTACCGGGCCTGCACGCGTATTTGAATCAGAAGAAGCATCTTTAGAGGCAATTTTGGCGGGTAAGATCCAACCAGGTGATATTTTGGTAATTCGCTACGAAGGGCCTAAAGGTGGCCCTGGAATGCGGGAAATGTTAGCTCCTACCTCAGCAATTATTGGTGCTGGCTTGGGTGATGCCGTGGGATTAATTACCGATGGGCGATTTTCAGGTGGTACTTACGGGATGGTAGTCGGTCACGTTGCACCAGAAGCAGCAGTTGGAGGTGCGATCGCTCTTGTTGAAGAAGGCGATAGCATTACCATTGATGCACCTGCTCGTTTATTACAATTAAATATCTCCGATGAAGAATTAGCTCGCCGTCGTGCTAATTGGCAACCTCCTGCACCACGTTACACTAAAGGCGTGTTGGCGAAATATGCCAAGTTAGTATCTTCTAGTAGTGTTGGTGCTGTGACGGATTTAGATTTGTTTTAAACTAGGAAGTGGGGACTAGGGATTAAATTCTTCCCTAATCCCCACTTAGTGGGAAATGTTTTTACAAAATACTTGTCATCCTGCCAAATAATTTTATTGCGAAACTATTAGCAGCAACTTCAACACAACGTTACCAAATTTAAAACAGTATTTAATACCATTCAGTGAAAGACAGAGCAAACAAGGATTCAGCTTCTTTCTGTTGGAGGCTCATCTCGTCTTTATGGCATTTATTACTAGGACTAAGCGCCCAAGGAGAGTTACAGGTTCCAGGTGGTGAATCTGTATCGTAAACAGTGCCTGGCCCACAGTCAAAGTTGTATCGTACGAGTGACCCTTCATCATCTACGCAGCGGATGAATTTGGTACAGTCTTCAGGATTGGGGAAATATCCCTCCTCTTGACATATATTGCTGCTATCCGCTGCGAGTGCAGGGCTGATGGCAACCCACATTGCTAAAATCATTGCACAACAACACAACAGTAATTTTTTCATGGTTACTTTTTTTGTAAATTTATGAGTTGGCGTACCAATGTGGATATGTTCTCAGCATTAAAGCAATTATGCAAGGACAGATAAGACAGATAAGACAGTTAAGGAAAAAAGAAGAAACTATTAACAAAATTTCATGGATAGTTTGCCATGATTTGAGCTTTGAAATATCCGTAAAAGTCAGGTTTAAACTATTCGGTGAAATTATTAGTATTTTCAAATTCTAAATCGGTAAATGTCGCTCCTGTGAAATTATTTAGATGTTTTGATAAAATATTTGGTTATTTTGACGGCAGAACTACGGGTGGTACTGTAGAAGGAATTAATAATAAACTGAAGTTAATTAAAAGGCTTGGCTATGGCTTTCGTAACTTTAGAAATTTTCGCTTATGCAGTTTATTAAACTGGCACTTTACTATTAATTCTCCATAAAATTAGCCGAAGAACCAAAAACGATCGGGTGGAATATAGCCGTTCTCACTGTTTGCAAAACTTACGAACTCAGATCTGTCAGCCCCTACAATTTAAAGAGTTGGTAAATTTTCTCCTTTTTAAGGGTGATAGTATTTCACTGGTTTCTTGATACAAATTACTTTTTTTACTTTCCCTGCCTCAACAACCTCCCCTACTCCCCCTGCGTGCCATCTCTATCAATCTGAAGCTGAAACGCTATGAATTGGCGGCATCTAAGGGACTGCCAAATTAAAAAATATCCCATTGCTTTGAAGGTATGGGGCAGGTAACACGGAGAAAAAAGTAGTTTGGATTACAAAAATTCGATAATTTATTTTTTGCAGTTCTGTGAGTTTTAGAGTTTAGTTCGTAAGTCTTTATGCGTTAGGATAGCTACAGTATAAGAAATATACTTAAATACAATTAGTGTATTGAGTGAAAAAGCACTTTATGTAATATATTTAACTTTAGACTTGATTGATGAGAGATTGATAACCTGCCAAATTGGTAGTTTATAATTCTCGTCAGTAAATTTTAGCTGATTAAATCCATAATCATAATAGGGTATTGTTAGGAACGATGTCTTTTAAGGCACTTGTCAAAAAAAATGCCCAGTTCGGATCGAGAATATTATTGCCTATCGACTATATTTCTGGCGCTTTCGTACCCAAGGCCAAAACAAAATTTGGGCATTTTTTTATTCCATTTGCCCAATAAGTGTTTGTTAAAAGCGTCTGACGGGTGGCGATCGCTACTGTCCATGTTTCTTGAAAGCGGCTGACAGGCTGTGCGCCACCGCTATGAATAAAATAAATATCTGTAATTCAATCCCTTCCTCCTTTCCCCTGTCTTTCTTCAAAACATTTAGTTTATTGAAGTAACAGTTTTTCGAGCGAGAAAATCACAACCATACTTGTGGCTATAACCGTACAAGCAGAAGGAATTAATTTTTTTAATTGAGACTTACCTAATGGAACCACCTAAACAAGAATCATCAAATATTCGACAAAAGGCGTTAAAAGGCGTATTTTGGTCTGCAATTCAGAATTGGGGGCGCCAAGCGATCGCGTTTATTGTTTTTGCACTGCTGGCACGGTTGCTGGGGCCTGAGACTTTCGGTTTAGTGGCATCGGCTACTATCTTCTTGACATTTGTAGGGATTTTTCTCGATCAGGGATTTTCTGTAGCGATCGTCCAACGTAAAGAACTAGAAACAGAACATCTCGATACTGCCTTTTGGACTAACCTTGGTATCGGGTTGCTGATGACAATTTTCGGTATTGCAGCTGCTGAATTAGTTGCGGACTTCTTTTCTCAACCGCAATTAGTACCGGTGATTCGCTGGTTATCTCTTAGCTTTGTAATTATTTCTCTGAGTAGTACACAAGAGGCAATTTTTCAACGCAACCTTGATTTCAAACCCTTAGCGGTACGCGAACTGGTGGCGGTGTGTATAAGCGGTGCGGTCGGCGTGACAATGGCTTTCATGGGCTTCGGCGTTTGGAGTCTGGTTAGTCAGCAATTAGTAAATGGTTTGGTTAAAGTTTTAGTTCTCTGGTCTGCTAGCGATTGGCGACCAAGATTCAAGTTTTCTCAAAAGCATTTTAAAGACTTATTTTCCTTTGGTATTAATGTAGTAGGAACCCAAATACTCAACTTTATTAATCGCAGATCTGATGACTTACTAATTAGTTATTTTCTCGGCCCAGTTGCTTTAGGCTATTACTCCGTTGCTTACCGCTTACTGATTATAATGACACAGCTATTAACTGGCGTGACAAATCAAGTAGCGATGCCTGCATTTTCTAGATTGCAGCAAGAACCAGAGAAGTTGAAAAATGCTTTTTATAAGGTGACGCAACTTACAAGTCTGATTTCTTTTCCAGCATTTTTAGGTATGGCAGCATTAGCACCCGAATTAGTAAGAGTTCTGTTCGGAGACCAGTGGTTACCAAGTATTCCAGTAATGCAAGTGCTAGCTTTTATTGGTATTGTTCATTCAGTTACCTATTTCAACAGCACTGTAATCACAGCAATGGGTAAACCAGAGTGGAAACTGAAGTTAAACCTGATGCATTCTGTAGCAAACGTTGTTGGTTTTGCAATTGCGGTACACTGGGGAATTGTAGCTGTTGCAGCAGTTTATGTGATTCGTAGCTACCTTTTGACACCTGTAGATTTGTGGTTTATTCGTAAATTAATTGGTATTAAGTTAATCACTTATCTGCGTCAATACCTAATTCCATTAGGTGGAGTGTTGGGTATGACAATTGTGATTTTTGCAATTAAAGAATTCTTGAAAGACCTCATAAATATACAAACATTATTAGGCATTTGTATATTGTTCGGCGGTATAACTTATACAGTTATTATTATATTGCTGGCACCAAAGATAGTACAGCAGATACTTGATATTATTAACCCATTAATATCTAAAAGATTGGGACAGAGTAAAAGGTAATCACAAATTCTGGCGTTGCTAAATCATCTGTTGATTTAGCAATACCAAAAATTTATCGACTAGCTAATCTCAGTTTTAATTACCTGGTAATCGTCGTAGTTTAATTGCTACTTGGCGGATATTATTATCTTCAGAATTTCTTGTCAGATAATGATATTTTTTTGATAACGAAGAATATAATAAATAAGGTAAAAGCGGAGCGTTAGGAAACTTATTAGCTACTTTCAATTGCCATAATTTTTTGATATAAAAGTCATTATGCAGTAACATTCCATTTTCATTTAGTACAGGTGGTTTAATGGGATATTCTGCAATAAATATCGTATCTTCTATTTCAAATCCTAGATTTCCAAAACGCTTTTGGATTGATGGTTCGTCATAGCGACGCTGATAGAATATAGTACCATCATCTCTTGTTTTTCCTGTCCAATAAAAGTTATGTTTTTTCAGCCATTCTTCTAGGTAACTCTTGTGAGCTGGGAGTGTGAGTACAAATATACCTTGAGGTTTAATAACTCTCGCTACTTCTCGTACAGCATCTATATCCCCAAAATCTGGTATATGTTCAAATACTGAGACTGAAAAAACTCTATCAAATGTTTTGTCATTATAAGGAATGTTTTTAGCATCAAAAACATCGATTTTTGGCGAGATATTGAAGACTTCGGAAAAAGCTTGAAAATCTTCAACAAAATAGTCTAGTAAGTCAGAAATAATTATATTTTTAAATCCGCTTACAGCTAAATACAAAGGTAGGAGCTTAGGGCTGGAAATATCTAGTATGGCCTGCTCGGTATCTAAATCTAAAAGCTCAATGGTTAAAGGTAACTCCATGAGCCTCACATAATTCATCGGAATTCTATACCACTCTGAAAAATGTCTTGTTTTACGAATATTACCTTTAAATATTTTAGACAAAAGCTGAAAATAAATAAATTTATCTATTTCTCTTTGTCTTGCTCTTGATAAAGACAATAACTCGTCTACATCCTTATTCAAGCTAGAAAAAGTTTTCATTAATTAGCTCTCCACACAAATAAAAGTTTGCAGTATAAATCACAAGTAAAGCTATAGACTTTCAAGCTTTGGCGATAATTTTTAAAAAACTCTATTGCACTGCTAAAGGGTGATAATGTCTAAATCAAATTAGCTCAATAACTCTATCAATACCAAGAACAGAATCAAGTTTTCCGAGTTGGGATAAATCCTGGAAACTTTAATTGCTTTGATTAGTTTTTCAAAGCAGATGTGCTTTACATTAACATGTTGAAGTGGCTCAAAAATCTATAAGTCTCGGAACTTATACATTTTTAATATATTTATCGAGAGAAATATTATCGCTTTCATTTTTGACTTATTTGCATAAGTGGAAAATAGTTACAGACACGATACGCTTTTGTCTGTATGGGAATAGAGAATCAGCTTCTGCGAGGAGTAGGTTGTTTTTTCAAAAATGCAATAGAAGTCTGACAGCAGATTTCAAGGAAAGTGAAATACGTTATCTAATCCTCAAACCTAGATTCAAGAGCTGATTCTAATTTTTTTAGTAGGACGGGGATTAGCTGATTCTGAATTCTGCTTTATGTACATGGCATCTACTATCTTGCAAATAAGCTCCTGAGATGACAACAGAGCGATATTTTGTTAAATTTGCTTGAATTGACATTATTCTCTCGATAAATTTTTTAACCAGGTAGTTTAGATGGCAAATAATAAAATTCCTCCTGGCAGTTTTGGTTTGCCTATATTAGGTGAGACACTTTCGTTTTTTTTTGACCGCGACTTTTCTAAAAAACGCTATCGCCAGTACGGGCCTATCTTTAAAACTCATATTCTTGGCAGACCAACTGTGGTAATGGTGGGGCCTGAGGCGTTAGAGTTCGTCTTGTCCAGCAATATGCAGGATTTTTCTTGGCGGGAGGGATGGCCAGCTAATTTCAAAATATTGCTTGGCGAATCGCTTTTTTTGCAAGATGGGGAAGAACATCGCAGAAATCGCCGTTTGATGATGCCTGCCCTACACGGGCCAGCATTAGCAAATTACGTCTCCACAATGGAATATATCACGCGTAGCTATCTACAAAAGTGGAAAAAACAACAGGAGTTTACTTGGTTTGGAGAATTTAAACAGCTGACATTTGATATTGCTAGTCAGTTACTATTAGGGACAGTTCCTGGTCTTGAAGGTGCGCGCTTGAGCCAATTGTTTACAACTCTGTCAAATGGGCTGTTTGCTATTAATCCCTTGCCTTTACCGTTTACTAAATTTGGTAAAGCCGTAGCAGCTCGCAATCAAATTTTAGAGCATGTAACTAAGGTCGTCAGAGAACGCCAGCAAAATCCAACTAAAGATGTTCTGAGTTTGTTAGTGCAAGCGAGAGATGAAGATGGTGACAGTTTTAGCGAACAAGAAATCATTGCCCAAGCGCTACTATTACTTTTTGCTGGACATGACACTACAACCACAATGTTGACTTGGTTGTGTCTAGAATTAGCCCGTCATCCTGAGGTACTGCTACGTGCCAGGGAAGAACAACTAAAATTTACCGATGTTGATTCTGTAACTTTAGAACAATTGGGGCAAATGCCTTATTTAGATCGAGTTTTATGGGAGGTTGAAAGGCTACGTCCGCCAGTTGGTGCGGGATTTCGTAGTGTTGTTCGAGAATTTGAATTTAACGGCTTTTATGTTCCTGCTGGTTGGAAATTATACTATTCCATTGCCTTAACTCATCGTCTCGAAGAAATTTATTCTCAACCTGAATGTTTCGATCCAGATAGATTTAGCCCGCAACGTCAAGAACACAAACAATATCCCTTTAGTTTAGTTGGTTTTGGGGGCGGGCCGCGCGTGTGTATTGGGATAGCTTTTGCCAAAATGGAAATGAAAATTATTGCTGCCCATCTTCTACGCAGTTATGATTGGGAAATCTTACCCAATCAAAATTTGGAGACAATGGGTATTCCTAATCGTCCGAAAGATGGGTTGCGGGTTCGATTTAAGCCTCAGTGAAATTTTTTATGGCACTTCCCATAGAGATAAATTTACCTGAAGAAGTGTTGCAACGCTTGCAAACAGCGAAAGATATCGCCAACCAGAGGGTTAATTTGTTAACGAACTCTGTACAACAAGTTGGCGAATCTTTAAAAGCAAAAGCAACAACGACGACTAATACAGCAATTGATACCGTAACGACAAGTTTAGAACAAACTTGGCAAACGGCTGAACAGTTTAAAAATACAACATCGGGAGCTGTGGAAACAGCGATTAACGCTTCTGTGAATGATTGGTTGATACAACATCCTGTAATTTTGCGTTTAATTCAAATAGGAAGTTGGGCAGCTAACCATCCATTTATTAGTGTTGTAATTTTGCTGTTTGCGCTTGCTTTATTGTGGAGTATTATCAAAGCGATCGCTCGCGTCATTGAAACAGCTAGTTGGTCGATACTCAAATTTCCAATCAAGTTACTTCAAGCTTTAGTTAAAGTGAGTTTGATATCGTTAACTCAAGTTGGTAATTTTACTATACAACGAATCAGTACTAACAAGAAAACTGATAATCTGCCAGTTTTATTACCTGAAGATTTACCAAAAAATAAGCAATTAAGATTGACAGAAATTGCTAGCCGTTTAGAAGCTATTCAACAGGAACAGCATCAACTTTTAGCAGAAGCAGCAGATTTGATGAATGAGAATTCACAATTGAGTAATTTGGGAGTGAAAAGTAAAATTTAGAATTCATTCTTTTAACGCATAGGTGCGCGGAGGTTGATAGAGATTTTGTCAAGATAATTCCCTATGTCTCAAAATAATTAGATGCATATTTATAGAGAATTTGTACGACTCCTGAATTCTTATTAAACCGCTAAAAAACGTTGAATTACATCTTGGCTGAGTTCGTCGGTGGAACCAGAGGCGACGATACCGCCTTTTTGCATGGCGTAATAGTAATCGGCTTGACGAACGAAGTGTAAGTGTTGTTCTACTAATAAAACAGAAATGCCTGTGGTTTGAACGATGCGACGAACTGCGGCTTCGATTTCGAGGATGATGGAGGGTTGAATGCCTTCGGTGGGTTCGTCTAAGACGAGCAATTGAGGTTCTCCCATTAAAGCACGAGCGATCGCCAATTGTTGCTGCTGTCCTCCACTTAAATCTCCACCCATGCGGGAAAGCATGGTTTTTAAGACTGGAAATAAGCTAAAAATTTCTTCGGGGATTTCTGCTTTTTTTACTGGTTTGCGTCTGGCTTCTAAACCCAGCAGTAAATTTTCTTTAACTGTTAAACGGGGGATAATTTCTCGTCCTTGGGGGACATAACCAATTCCTAATTTTGCTCTTTGGTCGGGAGATTTGGAGTTGATTAATTGTTCGGCTAAGGTAATTGTACCGCTACGGGGTTTGAGTAAACCCATGATGGTTTTGAGGAGGGTGGTTTTACCAACGCCATTGCGTCCAATGAGGCAAACCATTTGTCCGGATGGTACTGTTAAATCTACGTTGCGGAGAATGTGGCTTTCCCCGTAGTAAACGTTGAGGTTAGAGATTTTTAGCATAAAATAATTTTCAACTGTTAGTTTTGATAGCAAGTCTTGAACTAGCAATCACTCTGTTAAGACACTCATAAACTATGGTTCATTAGGAGTCTGGTTAATCTCTTATGATACCTGATTGCGAATGCAAATCAATATAGTGTTGGTGTTGGTGCAGTCTCTGGTACAGAGATTACACAAATGGCTCCTCTAGATTTCCGACTTTTGAATTCTTTGATGTGATAATTTATAAATGAGATATCTACTTTCTTGAGAATTTAACTGTTATTTTCATATCTCTAAGTAAGAAAAGTAAGAAAAGTAAGATATTCGCTAAAAACTGTTGACAAACTATTAAAAAATATTTTCAACTAAGAAACAAGCAACAAAACAAGCACCTGCACTCACTCAAGAAGATAGAGAATTATTTGAAGAACTAGATGATGCTGATTTATTGGCTATAGTTGGCGGAGATTCAAGTGCAGAAGGTGCTGCTGTTGGTAGTCCTGGAGTTCTTTCGGGGAACCTTCTTCAAGTACCCGTTCATGTACCCGTTAACGTTTGTGTTAATAGTGTCAATGTAATTGGTCTACTTAACCCAGCTTTTGGAAATCCTTGTGTAAATGATTAACGATTTGCACACTATTAACTATTACGATTAAATAGCGATCGCCAGCATTATGCATTCACTTTCTGTTATAAGTTCTTTGGTGGTTGGCATTGTATTTCTGGTGACTGGTGTTGTCAAAGCACTCGCATCTACAAAGTTTCTTATCCACATCAATCAATTGCAGTTATGCGTTAAGCCAAGCTTATCTGTTCCTGGCAGTTAATTTTGCAAGATGTCTATTCTTAAAATTGGTATAATTTGACATTTAAGATTTTGGATTGAACAATCTAAAATCTCAAAGGTGCTTCTACCTCTGGCTTAAGCAAGCTAGGCATAGCCTGCAATTAAGCCAACGCTGGTTTAGCTAGGCGATCGCCAATCGAAATTGGTGTCCAGATTTTAGTAAAATCTTGGGTGTAGGGTAAGAAGGCAAAGCAAATGATCCAAACGGCCAAAAACCAAAAACTGCTGACCTTCGAGGAATATCTTGCTTATGACGATGGTACGGACACGCGCTATGAGTTGGTGGATGGTGAACTAGTCGAGATACCACCAGAAAGTCAAGAAAATAGCAATCTGGCAAGATTTTTATTTGTTGAACTCCTAAAACATTTCCCATTTTATTTAGTTGCTCATAAGGATACAGAAATTGAGGTGGCGGGGCGACGGGCGAGATGTCGTTTACCTGACTTGATGGTTCACACTGAAGAATCTTACGCTGCCCTTGCGAATGCTACTCGTGCTACCCTCACCCGTGATATGCCGCCGCCTGTACTAGTAATTGAAATTGTTTCTCCAGGAACGGCTAACCGCGTTCGTGATTATCGCTACAAACGGACGGAGTATGCCGCTAGGGAAATATTGGAGTATTGGATTGTTGACGCACAAATGCAACAATTTACGATTTGCCAGTGGGTGGAGGGACAGTATGAGGATAAGGTATTTACGGGTGCAACTCGTATGGAATCAGTGGTAATTGCTAATTGGACGCTAACAGTAGATGAGGTATTTAACAGCGCAAACCGTCCAGAATTACCAGGAAAATAGAAGCAAGCGACTATTGGCAAGTTCCGTTTGCCTGGTGCAAAATCGGCTAAACTTGCATTGAGACTCATCATGGAGCAACTGTGATGCTACAAATTAAACATAGATTTCAAAGCTTTGAAGAATACTTATCTTATGATGATGGCTCAGATAAACTCTATGAGTTGTTTAATGGAGAGTTAATCGAGATGCCTCCAGAATCAGGAATTAATGTTCAGATTGCCAATCGTCTTTTCCTAATTTTTGCGTTAATTGTAGGGATAGATAGAGTGCGAGGACATGGTTTAGAACTGGAAGTTAGAGGAGAACCCAGAAACCGTTATCCTGACCTAACAATTATTAGGGAAGAGCATATTCAGCAGTTAGCAAAACGTAATACTGTTCGTTTAGAGATGCTACCTCCTCTACTGGTGATTGAAGTAGTTAGCCCAGGAGAATTACAACGAGATAGAGATTTTATCGCCAAGCGATCGCAGTATCAAGATTGTGGTATTCCTGAATATTGGATTATTGACCCCGAAACTCAAACTATATTAATCTTAGAACTTATTGACAAAACTTATACTGAAATAGGTAACTTTGCTGGTAATGATTTAGTTGTATCTCCACAATTTAGCCAACTAAATCTCAAAGTATCACAAATCTTTGATGCAGTAAATCAAGCTGAAAGATAAATTGCGATCGCAATTTTGAGTAAGGTTTAATTGACATTGCGATCGCTTTACAAGCAGTCTCTAACTGATAACTGTTAAAGAGCTTTTTTACTATAAATCTTCCTGTTTTCCTAAATATACTTCAATCACGCGAGAGTCATTTTGTACTTCTTCAAAATTACCTTCGCATAGCACCGAACCTTGATGTAGTACTGTTACTTTCCGAGCAATTTGACGCACGAATTCCATATCGTGTTCGATAACTAAGATTGAATGACTTTGCGCTAAAGCTAAAAGTAGTTCGCCAACGTTGTAGGTTTCCTCATCTGTTAAACCAGCAACTGGTTCATCAACTAGTAATAAATCAGGAGACTGTGCCACTAACATCCCAATTTCTAAACGTTGCTTTTCACCGTGAGAAAGTAAAGCTGCTGGGATGTCTGCTTTAGGAGTTAAACCGATGGTTTCTAACAAGCCCTTAATATTCTTCTTTTCAGTAGTATTAGAACTACCAAACAAAGTAGAGAAGACATTTTTATTGCGGTTGTTGGTAATTTCTAAATTTTCACGAGGTGTTAAATTCAGGTAAACTCTGGGTGTTTGAAATTTACGCCCAATTCCCAGCCGCGCAATTTGATGTTCGGAGAAAGAACGTAGGTTTCTACCTTTGAATAGAACTCGCCCAATAGTCGGTTTGACTTTCCCGGTAATGACATCCAAAAATGTTGTCTTTCCCGCACCATTGGGGCCAATTACTACTCGCAGTTCTCCCACATCCATGCTAAAGTTTAGCTGATTTATAGCTTTAAAACCATCAAAGCTAACAGTTACATTTTCAGTTTCCAATATTTTGGCGTTCATGTTGTACTTCAGCGTCTTCTTCTAAAGCCGGGTATGTAGCAATTTCTTGACGGCGTTTGACAAGAGAAATATTCTGGCTACGCAACCATCCTACTATGCCGTCAGGAAGGACTGTAACGACTATTAAAAATAGTGCGCCTTGGAAAAATAGCCAGATTTCAGCAAATTGTTCGCTTAAAAAAGTCCGAGCATAATTAACTAATAAAGTGCCGACAATTGCACCAATTAAAGTAGCACGTCCTCCCACAGCTACCCAAATTACCATTTCAATCGAAAAAGCAATATCCATTGCTCTGGGTGAAACAGAACCACTTTGAATGGTGTAAAATGCTCCTGCTATGCCTGCGATCGCTCCGGAAACACCAAACACCAAAACCTTGAAATCTGTAGGGTCATAGCCTGAAAATCTAACTCGATTTTCATCATCCCGAATCGCTATTAACAATCTCCCAAAACGTCCGCTTGTCAGCCAGCGACAAATTGCATAGGTAGCGGCGAGAAATACCACCGTCAAGGTGTAAAATACAAATTGCGTTTTGGCATCGCTAACTGTTGCCCCAAATAAAGTTGTAAAATCTATCAGCCCATTCGTACCATTAAATAACTTTTGTTGACCGTTAAAAAAGTTGAAAAATACAATCGTTCCGGCTTGAGTCAAGATAGAAAAATAAACTCCTTTGAGGCGATTTCTAAATACTAAATACCCCAACAATCCTGCTAATAAACCTGGTATTAATACTACAGCAGCTATTGTGAAAGGAAAAGAATAAAAAGGTTGCCAAAATGCTGGAAGTTCCGTAACTCCATAAAGTCCCATGAAATCGGGTAATTCACCAGTGGGAACTTGCAGTTTCAGGTACATAGCGATCGCATATCCACCCAAACCAAAGAAAATACCATGTCCCAAACTTAGTAAACCAGTATACCCCCAAATCAAATCGATACCCAAAGCCGCGATCGCCAGCGATAAAAACCTGCCCAACAAATTCAGCCGAAACTCTGACAGCACCACTGGCATAATAATTATGAGGGAAAGTGCGATCGCTACCACCACCCCCACCTCAATCAACAATCCTCTCCTCTTTCTCATTCTCCGCGCCTCCGCATCTGTAGCGTGAATTTAAACATCAACAGTACGTCCCTTCTGCGGAAAAATCCCCCCAGGCTTCCACTGTAAAAACACAATAATCAACGCAAATACCATCACCTTCGCCATACTCGTAGTGGCAAAAAAATTAAAGAAATCAGCCAACGGTTTCACAGAACTCAACACCAAAGCCAACGTCCCAGAACCAATTAAAAAATTAGCCGTACCAATTGCCAAAGCTGCCACAATACTACCTGCTAAATTTCCCACACCTCCAACCACAACAACCATAAAAGTATCAATAATATAGTTTTGTCCCGTATTCGGCCCCACAGAACCGAGTAAACTAATCGCACATCCAGCCACACCAGCTAAACCCGAACCGAGTGCAAAAGTAACCGCATCAACTTTTTGAGTCGGGATACCCAAACAAGCACTCATGCTTCTGTTTTGTGTGACAGACCGAATTCTTAAACCCCAGCTAGAACGTTGTAAAAATACATAAATACCCGTTACACAAATTATTGTTAAAC
The DNA here is from genome assembly GCA_034530875.2 of Nostoc sp. DedSLP01. GTDB lineage: Bacteria > Cyanobacteriota > Cyanobacteriia > Cyanobacteriales > Nostocaceae > Nostoc. The sequence continues at coordinate 8,179 of JAVRCJ020000017.1, read as the reverse complement.
CGATAATAAATAACCTCGCAAAAGGTAATTGCACGCCGCCCAAAGACATCCCTGCTTGTAGCCAAGTTGGTGCAGTTACATCTACATTTTGAGCGCCAAACCAAGGTTGAGTTACTGCTAATTTATAAGTTTGACTTAATAAATTACCTATGATGGTTGTTATTCCCAGCGATAGTAATAACAATACTGCCACAGCCCAACTACGAACTTTTTCTAAATTCGTGCGGGAATTTAAAATCCATAACCCGCCAAAAAATAATATACAAAATATAGCTATGCCAATTATTAAAACCCAATTCACACTGCGAACAAATTGCTGAAAAATTAAACTTACTCCCCAAGTTGCCAATAGAGTTTCTAGGGGACGTCCGTAAAGGTAACGAATTACGCCTTTCTCTAAAATTAATCCCACAACGGCTGTAAAAATAAAAGCAATAATCAAAGCCCAAAATATATAAGTTTCAAACCACACACCCCCCAATTGTTTACAGCCATTTTGCACAACAAATGTTGTATACGCGCCAAACATCATTAATTCGCCATGTGCCATATTAATGACACCCATCAATCCAAATATGATAGATAGCCCCAAAGCTGCAATTAATAATACAGCACCAATACTAATGCCATTAAATATAGCTTCTAGAAAACCTGCTAACACTTTTTTAGTAATCCGTTTTGATTGTTGAACTTATTTGTTTAAGCAGGGAGTGGGGAGTAGAGAGATGAGAAATAAGAATTAATAACCAATGCCCCATCCCCAATGCCCCATGCCCTATGCCCTAAACTTTTTTATATTTACCACCCTTAGCTGGGTCAGTCCAATCACAAGCAAATCCCTTAGTTTCTTTCACAAATTGATTCCAAGGAACTGGTTCAACTGGTGCAGGTGTAGCATAGACAATATCAAACAAACCATCTTGTCTGACTTGGCCAATTCGCACAATTTTAGATATGTGATGATTGGCATCCATTGTCACTTTACCTTCTGGTGCATCTAAAGTTTGACCGAATGCCGCAGCACGTACTTTCTCTAAATCAGTATTACCAGCTTTTTCTACTGCTTGTTTCCACAAATAAACTGCGATATATGCTGCTTCCATTGGGTCATTTGTCACCCGTTCTTCACCGTATTCTTTCTTAAATGCAGCGACAAACTTTTTGTTAGCAGGTGTGTCTACTGTCTGGAAGTAATTCCAAGCAGCATAGTGACCTTTGAGATACTCTACACCAATTGCTTTGACTTCTTCTTCAGCAATACTTACTGACATGGAAGGATATTTTTCTGGTGTTAATCCAGCACCTTTTAATTGTTTGAAGAAAGCGACGTTACTATCACCATTCAGGGTGTTATAAATTACCCCACCGTTGGGTAAATTTTGTTTGATTTTAGTAATAATTGGTGTAACTTCTGTGTTACCTAGAGGTAAATAATCTTCACCGACTGTTTTACCGCCTAAAGCTTCTAATTGAGCTTTAATAATTGTGTTAGCAGTACGAGGAAAAACGTAATCAGAACCAACCAAAAAGAATTCTTTGCCCTTATTTTTTAGCAACCAATCAACTGATGGTTCGATTTGTTGGTTTGGTGCAGCGCCAGTATAAAAAATGTTTTTAGAACACTCTTGACCTTCGTATTGTACGGGATACCAGAGCATGTGATTTTTGCTCTCAAATACTGGCTTAACATTCTTGCGGCTAGCAGAAGTCCAACAACCAAAAACTACAGCGACTTTATCTTGGTCGATTAACTTGGTTGCCTTTTCTCTAAATGTATCCCAGTTAGAAGCGCCATCTTCAGTAATTACTTCAATTTGCTTACCTAAAACACCACCAGCAGCGTTAATTTCTTTGATGGCTAATTTTTCGGCATCAACAACGCTTTTTTCACTAATGGCCATTGTGCCACTAAGAGAATGCAATATACCTACTTTAATCGTGCTACCAGTAGTAGCCGCTGCTGGTGAAGCAGATGGAGGTGCGACTGTACTCTCTGTAGAAATTGGCGTATTGTTGGCGCAAGCTTTTAAAAAAATGCTGCTTGTGAAAGTTGCAGAACCGTAGATTAAAAACTTGCGTCGGTTAAATTGTCTTTTCATATCTTTATAAATTTTTGCCGTCAGGAATCAGCCAACTCATGAAAAGCTGACAATATCAATCGTTAAGTTGTGATATTAGTGCGATAGTTTACTAGCAAAAAGTTATCTAGTATACAAAATTTTTTATTTTGTCAGAGAAAATTGATTTTTTAGTATTAAGGTTTGTTAAGTAAATCAAAATTCTTAATATTTCTGCAATACATCGTCTGATATTAGGTATCAAACATAATATGTGATTGCAAGTTGCCACAAAGTGAAATAATGCGATCGCCAAGTTTGAAAATTACCGACTCCTGTTAGGATTGACCTGGCTCAATTCGTGCGCCAAGCTGAAGAACTCGTCCGAGGTCATCAGCGTTTCGCCAAGTTTCAACTATCTTGCCATCAGCTATGCAATGGATGAATGTAGCCGTAAAGGTTTGTCGCCGTCCATGACTAGGTATGCCAAAAAAACTATCTTGCACGCAGTCATTGGTCGCACGAACTACGACTTTATCACCTTCGGCAATTACATCTTCAATTGTCCATTTTTGTTCGATACGCCCAAATGAAGCAAAGAGTTTGCGTACTCCGTCCGGGCCGGGGGGAAGCCCTGGTAGACCACCGTGCATTTTCCAAGTAGGCGCGGTTATCTCGCAGATTTCTTCAATTTTATGTTCGCTAATAAGTTCTATCCAACGCCGAGCAATTATTTTGTTATCCTCAATTGACATAGCTGCCCCTCTAGTAAGTAATCTAGGATGAATTCGATTCAGTAAAACTTGGATTTGGTGGAAAGCTGGCTCTCGTCTGTTTTATCAAATAAAATATTACCTTGATTTTTGATTGCCGTAAGATTTTGATAAACCTAAAAACAGATTTTAAGGCTAGTTTTAGCCCTATTTAGGCAAATTATAGTTATTTATACATATATATACTTATATTTTAATATTTATCTATACCTAAAATGCATTTCTTAAAAAATAAATTTACTTAGCAGCTAACTCAAAATAAGCAATAAAATTTACCCGAGTTTCAATAAATACCCATAATTATTTATACACTTATCCAAGAATATTATTTATGTTGGATGAGTAAGCAACAAGTGTCGGAAAATGAACCATTTTTCCCGTATTTTATTAGTTTTTAGCCTAGCAGGACTAGGGTTTTTATCTACCAATAAAGCTCAAGCAGCATCGTTCGAGATTGACCCTACCTATACATTTTTGAAAACTTATGTTGATACAACAGATTACAACGGTGTTAAAACTATTGCAGGTGACACCACAGCCATCTCTTTGGCAGATTTGGGTCTTCAAGGTGGAAACTCTATCCGTTTGAATATCTCGGGTAAATTTAACTGGAGTGTTTGGAATCCTGGAGAAAAAAGCGACATGATTGGCGTATTCAGTGCTTCAAAGAAGCTTCTGGATGCATCTGCTGGACAACGAGTAGCTGATGCTATTACTCTCAATTCAAAAGATAGTAACGAATATGGCTATACACAGACAAATTGGACTTCTCGGACTTTATTTGACTCTACTTATTATTCAGGTTCTACCTACGACTGGGCAAAAAATGCTTATATGTGTAGCGATGCGAACTTAAGCGATTCTAGTAGAACCTGCGGTCAACAAACATTGTTTGATGGTGTTTTTGGCATCTTTGGCGAGATGACAATTCAGATTCCAACCAACGCCAAGTTTTTGTTCCTTGCTGTCAACGATATTTTTTATAGTGACAACACTGGAAAGATGTTAGTTAATATCACTAAAGTAGAAACTATAGATAACCAAAATCAAGTTCCAGAACCAAATACAGTTCTTGGTGCTATTGCTACACTCGCACTGGCCTTAAGAATGAAGCTTAAGAACGAGACCAAGGCATTACTTTAACCTCTGTTATTGTTGAAGTACTCAAAATATTGCAGATGAAGATGTTAATGATTTACTAATTTAATTCAAAATAGCTGTAATAATTTCATCTTCCTTGCCAGTTGCAAATTTAGCAAAACGTTGTGCTAAAGGTGGCACGATTACCAGGGGATTGCTAAATCCACTGAACACATGAATACTTTCAAATCCTGGAATAGGGCCAATTAAAGGCAAATAATTTCCGCTAAATGCCACCAAGCAATGATGCCAAGTTCCTGGCAAGTTCTCCAAGGCTGGTAACACTTCTCCAACACTTTCTCGCAACCATTTTTCACTCGCTTGTGAGTTTACCTTGGCATTAGAATCTGTGAGAACGCGGCTAATTTGACCCAAACGCAAAGTACCATCTTGAAATTGGATTGCACCAGCATCCAAAATTGCTGGTACTGGTTCATTTCCTGGTTCGTTCCACAGTTCATCGACTTGAGAAGATTGGGATTCTAATTGAAATCGTTGCACGTTAGCAGGCATAACTAAGGTGCGTAATCTAATATCAACTGGTGGAGTTTCAATGATTTCTGCGTGGGTAAAATATATCTTAATGGAAATACCAACTGATTTTAAAAGTTGGCGGCTAAGTCCACCCGCACAGATGACAACATTTGCACTGTGATAAGTTGCATTCGTGGTTTTTACGCCGTTTTCTAATATTTGCAAAACTTGGGTAATTTGCACTTCACCACCAGCACGTGAAAAAGCTTGAATGTAAGCTTGTGCTGTTTTTTGGGGATGAATGTGACCGTGTTTAACAGTTAAAGCACCGGATATCGCCTGCTGATTTATTAGCGGTTCCAATTCACTAGCTGCTTGTACGCTAAGTAAACGCGGTACAACAGCACAATCCCTATATAATGCAGCGATCGCTTCTGGTTCGCTAGTCGGTGAAATCGTTAATAATAAATCTAATTCCTGAAATTCTATATCAGCGTCTAACTCTTGAGATAGGATGTGATATCGAGCGATCGCATCTTCGCACAATTGCCGAGTTAATGGTGTGGTACCCGCCCAATAAGCAAGTCCACCATAACTATAGCGAGTTGCATTCTGTGGTACTTCATATTCTTCCACCAGAAGTACATCAAAGCCTGCTTTCCTTAGTTCGTAAGCAAGCGCAGCACCAGTAATCCCACCACCAACTACAATCCAATCGTAAGTTTTCATCTTAAATATCTTTCTTAATTACATTAGCGCATCGGGGCGTAGCCCATTACGAATTACGAATTACGAATTACCATAGCTTGCTTGTAATCTTTGTAAAAGATATTCTCCCGCCAAGATGGGTGGATAAATAGGCGATTTTCCTTTTTGGCAACTCTCCAAACAAGCAATTTCTACATCATCATTAGGATGACAGAAAAAAGCAATGGAATAACGAGACTGGTTTACTCTCTCGTCATTAGGAATCATTACCCGATGGTGAGTCGAACAAAATACATGATTTGTCCACCTCTGCATTAAATCGCCAGTATTAACTATAACAGTATCAGAAATTGCGGGCGCTCCAATCCATTCTCCTGCTGCTGTTCGTACTTCCAAGCCGCCGATGTCATTTTGGAAAAGTAAAGTGATGCTGCCATAATCGGAATGTTCGCCAGCACGTACTTGTCCGGGTTTGGGCGGCGTTTGCAATGGAGGATAGTGGAGCGATCGCAAGGTATGATTGTGGCGATCGTGCCTTGTAGTAAAAAAATCTTCTGGCAATTCTAGCGCTAAAGCAAATGTTTTTAATACGGTGTTAGCCAGTTTTGTGCAACTATCATAGAAGGCAATAATACAAGTATTCATCTCGACAGCACCTTGTTTGCTGACATTAAACGCTTCTTTCAAGTCACCTGGTTTATTCGGATCGAGACGTTCTCTTTCGATAGCAACATATCCTGTATTACTAAATTCATCGCTCCAAGCTTGCTTTTGCTTAACTTCTAAAGGTAAGTTGAAGAAAGATTTATTATATGTAAATACTTCTTCGATTAAGTCTTTTGAAATTCCTGAATTTTGCAAGTACATGAAACCGATTTCATGACAAGCTTGATAAATTTGTTTGACGATAGCTTGTCTAGTTGTTGGGCTGCCATTGGAGAAAGCAGCTAAATCAATTACTGGAATTTTAACCATTGATAAGTAGAAGGCAGGAGGCAGGAGGCAGGGGGCAGGAGGTAAAACCTTCAACAGTAAAAGGTTTTGCTGGTTTGGATTTTACATTTAATTATGTCCCCTTACTTAATTCAAGCTAATATATTGCTCGTTAATATTTTAATAGGTGCGTTAGCCTGCGGCATAACACACCTACTTTGAAATTTATTTAGTGGAGGCATAAACTTTGGTCAAAATTCTCCAAGTGGAAAATGAAGAACATAAATTTCATATAAAAGAACTGTTCTTCGAGTATCTTAATGAAACTAAGTTAATTTTTAACCGCGAATATAGCATTAATTTTAATATTAATACATTTTACGAACAATACATTACTCAACTCGATGAGTTTACACCACCTTCAGGACGGTTGCTTTTAGGAGAGTATGAAGAAAAAGTAGCCGGCTGCGCTTGCTTGCGAAAGATTGACCAAGGTATTGGTGAAATTAAAAGGATGTATGTCAGACCAGAATTTCGCAAAAAAGGAATAGGGCGATCGCTATTACAAGCTATCATCAATGAAGCTACTGATATTGGTTACTCTAAGATTCGTTTAGATACTGCGCCTTATGCCAAGGAAGCACAAGCACTTTATCGTGTATTTGGCTTTCAGGATATCGAACCGTATTTGGAAAAAACAGAGATTCCGTTAGAATATCGAGCCAGCTGGATTTTTATGGAATTGATTTTAAAACCATGAATATTCGTTGTGAAAATTTATTAGATTACCCAGCAATATCTCAGGTGAATACTTTAGCCTTTGGTCAAGATAATGAGGCTAAACTTGTGGAGCGAATTCGCTCTTCTGAGTGCTATATTCCAGAACTTTCGTTAGTTGCTGAAGTTGAAGGTATTGTAGTCGGTCACATTTTATTTAGTTATATTGACCTAGCTAACGAACAAACATTACAAGTACTTGGGTTAGCACCATTGGCAGTTCATCCACAGTTTCAAAAACAAGGAATTGGTAGTGCATTAACCAAAGCAGGTTTAGAAATAGCAAAAGCAAATCAAGAAGCCCTTGTAATTGTACTAGGTCATCCCGAATTTTATGCCCGCTTTGGCTTTCAGACTTCTGTGATTTATGGAATCGAATCTCCCTTTCCAGTACCAGAGGAATTCTTCATGGTTAAACCACTACAAAGTTATCAAGAAAACTATAAAGGAAAAGTTATTTATCCTCCTGCTTTTGATGAAGTATAGCCACTAGTTATGGAAAATTAAATCAGATAAACAATGCATGTATGTTAACGTGAGTTCGACGACTAGAAAAACGCAGAAAGCCTGCTATGTATAGATTTGCATAACTCGGCATTACAAAGGCGATGCCTGCGGCGGGCTGCGCCTACGCTAAGATTGATTGAGAATGACTAAAAAAGGCACAAAAAAACGCCGAGACTAAAAATATCTAAGAAAAATGAGAGTCTCGGCTATGTCTACCATTGTATCTCGCCTCGATATCGAACAAATCTTCTGGGACGTAGATGATTTTTGTAAGCAGTGGGAGAACTTGTGGCAACAAGTACCACAGTTACCATCCACAAAGGGAGAGTGTCGTAGTCGCTCAAGGATGCATTTATCAGAAGTGATTACAATAGTAATTGCGTTTCATGGTAGTGGTTATAAGACTTTCAAGGAGTTTTACACGTTGCACGTGCTACAAAGCTGGCGTGAGGCGTTTCCCAACTTGGTCAGCTACACAAGGTTTGTGGAACTGATGCCTTGGTGTTTAATGTTATTGTGTTGTTTCTTACATACACGCACGGGAGAAGTTACAGGAATTAGTTTTATCGATTCGACTCCAATAGATGTTTGTCACAATTGTCGCTCCCATGCACATAAAGTGTTTAAAGGATTAGTTAAATGGGGTAAGAATTCGATAGGGTGGCACTTCGGCTTTAAACTTCATTTAATTATTAACGACTGTGGAGAATTGTTGGCATTCAAACTAACTCCTCTGACGGGGTGACAAAGCGGCTGAAGCCAAGAAAATAGAGGACTGTGACAGTTTTGGGGTAAAAAAAGATAGGTCAA
>JAVRCJ020000016.1:0-195983 GCA_034530875.2 Nostoc sp. DedSLP01 | reverse complement strand
TGGATTTTTCACCACCTTTTACTCCCCACAACTCTTGCTCTTATTACTTTACTTGGACTTGTGTGTACACCGTAGCCTTGGCAAGGGGAGGGGTTGGGGGTGGGGTAAAACGCCTGTGGGATAAGCATTTGAGTTTAATTTGATACGTATGCACAGCTAGCTGTAAAGCCCCTACAACGTGGTCTATTTAGCTGAAAATTGCTGTAAATTGGATAAAAATCGCTAGAAAGACGCTCTGATGGTGAAACATAGAGCTTGTGAAAATAGGAAAAAGGAAAGGAGATGGATTTGTTCTCCTTTCCCGTCTTCTGCAAGAAGTCAGTAAAACTGTTTAATTGCTGGCTATGGAAAAAAGTGCCTGGACATTAGTCAAGGGTAAGTGCCACAGTTTTTCCGGTTGCCAAATATCTGGGTCAAATTCGGAGTGAAGACCGCGTTGATATGCTTGCCAGAGTCTATCCCAGCTAAATTGTTGTTGAGAATTTAGGTTTTTATGGATGACTCGCAAAAATCCTAACCCCAGTAAAAAGTTAGTAATAGTAAATTTTGTACCTAATAAAAATGCCTGTAGTTCTGCTTCCCCAATGGGATCTGTGCTGTAACCTGTGAGAACGTGAACCCCATCATGGAGTTGTTTGCGGCGGCTACCTGTGATGAAGGGTGTAAGGTTGTTTTCGTCAATAAAATTTGCCCAACTTCTGCCAAATGTCCCAGCAGGGAGGGAACGCAATTTTTCTATTTCGACAATTGGAGAAACATTTTTCCCTTGTATTTCAGTTAAGCGATCGAGTAAATCTAATAGTTTTTGGGCGCGAAGAGGCAGATCTGAGGAAGCGGCAGAAGTTTGTATCATAATCTCTCTGGGAATGAGATGGGCAATATTGCCCATCTCAAACTATTAACTGTTTTTTTTAAATCCAAGGTTATTGAGAATTGCGTTGTTGGCGGCGCTGTTTGAAGTTCTGCTGTAATTGCTCTAGTTTTTGCCGCTGCTCGGAGGTTAAAAGTGCTTGAATCTGTTGTTTTTCTGATTCCCGGATTTGCCGGATTTGGGTTTTTTGTGCTTCAGTCAGATTTAAGTCAGCAAAATTCTTCCATCCACCTCGGCGCTGACCTGCTTGGCGTTGACCTTGACCGGCTTGGCGCTGAGCTTGGCGTGCTTGCTTGGCTGCTTGTAACTTTGCTTTTTGTTCTGATGTCAAAACTGCTTCAAATTTGGTGCGGCTAGCCTGGCGAATTGCCTGAATTTGACTTTTTTGTGTATCAGTTAGTCCTAAATCTGCCCAAGGGCCCTTCGCTTTTTGTGGAGTTTGTGCGAGTAACACTGGTGAAGGAGAAGCTGTTTGAGCTAAAACAGCAAAGGAGGTTGCACTTAAACTTAAGGCGATCGCTCCAGCAACTAAAGATAATGCTTTGAGTTTCATGATTCGATTTCGTGGTTTCTTCCTGGTTGGATGCCACCATCATAAGAATTTATCTTTAATAGTCACATGAGGAGAAAGTCACGATTACACCCATGACTTAAGTCATGATTCAATTCTGACAAATGTGACCCACAATAATAGGAGAGACGCGATTAATCGCGTCTGTACAAGAGTTAGAGACGCAATTAATCGCGTCTGTGAATTAGGAGTTTACAATGATCGATCCTCTAATTCAAATTAGAAAACATCCTTTTCCATCTCTGCTTTATTTAGAGTGGATATTACTAGCAATTACTGCTTTGATAGCAGTTATACCACCTCCTTTGAGGCGATTTCGTCATAAACCACCAGAACTATCAATTTGTGGTGCATTTCCAGATTTATCAATTTGTAGTCTGTTGCCAGAATTATCAATTTATAGTCTGATTATTTTTGGTTTAATGGGTTTATGGCTACCAAAAAATAACTTCAAAAGTAAGTTTATATATACAATTGCTCAAATTATCTTGATTTTGTTGACTGGACTTTTGGGTGAGAGATTTTCTCGGCTTTTTCCGCTGCTTTACATAATTTTAGTGACTCGTAGTTGTCTAATCTTCCAGTTACCTGGGCGTTTATTTATTACAAGTTTATCGTTTACTTTATTTCTGCTGACTACACAATTAAAATATCAGTTATTTAGTATTCAATCTCCACCACAGGCTCAAGAACGTTTTCGATTTTTGAGCTTGAATTGGTCGTTGGTATTTGCCTTGAGTTTAGTTTTTGTACTGTTAATGATGAATGCTATATTATCTGAACGGTACAGCCGGGAAAAATTAGCTATTGCTAACGAAAAACTTCGCCAGTATGCTATGCGAATTGAAAATCAAGCTACCTTAGAAGAACGAAACCGCATTGCTCGTGAAATTCATGATTCCTTAGGACACTCTTTAACTGCTTTAAATCTACAATTAGAAACTGCTTTAAAACTTTGGCAATCTAATCCAGTCAAGGCTGAGACATTTCTAGCAACGGCAAAGGAATTAGGTTCAAAAGCCCTCAATGATGTTCGTCAATCTGTTTCAACTATGCGTTCCAATCCTTTACAAGAGCAATCTTTAGAACGTGCTATCGCTAATCTTGCAGAAGATTTTCATCGCTCAAATGGTATTCTCCCAATTTATCAAATTAATCTGGAATATTCTTTACCACCTGAAATCAATACAGCAATTTATCGGATTACTCAAGAATCTTTGACAAATATTTCTAAATATGCATTTGCAACAGAGGTAAAAATCAAACTAACTACTATTAAAAGCGATTTACGATTGATAATTGAGGATAATGGTAGAGGCTTTGATTTAACGCAAAATACTACTGGTTTTGGACTTCATAGTATGCGCGATCGCACTTTTGCACTTGGAGGTGAATTTAATATTAATACTACTCCTGGTTATGGTTGCCAAATTATAGTTAGTATTCCCTTAACGAGGTTGACATGAGCATTAAAGTATTGCTGGTAGATGACCAAAGTTTAATTCGCCAAGGATTAAGAGCTTTATTGGAACTAGAACCAGATTTAGAAATAGTAGGAGAAGCAGAAAACGGTGAAGAAGCGATTAATTTAGTTGCCCAATTTCACCCAGATGTTGTATTGTTAGATATCAGAATGCCGATTATGGATGGAGTTGCAGCCACGCGGGAAATTCAAAAACATTATCCCCAAACGAAGATTTTAGTACTGACAACTTTTGATGATAATGAATATGTTTCAGCCGCTTTACAAAGTGGGGCAATGGGTTATTTATTAAAGGATACGCCTTCAGAAGAATTAGCTGTTGCTATTCGCGCTGTTTATAAAGGATACACTCAATTAGGCCCCGGAATAGTCAAAAAACTGTTGACCCAATTTTCTCAACCTACACTAACTCAGTCACCACCCGTACCGCCGATTTTAAATGAGCTTACTCCTAGAGAAAAAGAGGTTTTACGGTTAATTGCTACCGGCGCTAGTAACAGAGAAATTGCTCAGGAACTCTACATTTCTGAGGGAACAGTAAAAAATCATGTGACGAATATTTTAAACAGATTGAATTTACGCGATCGCACTCAAGCCGCAATTTGGGCAAATACGTATTTATCTTATTTAAATGATTCGTAATTTCTATAGCAGGGAACGGCAAACAGGCAACACTTTTGAAAGCTGCGAATTATCAAACATAGATAATAAGCGCTCTGACTTTAGCAAAAATTGTTGCTTATCTCTGCAAAGTTGAGAAAAAATTGTGGTTATAAATTCATATCGTGCAATTTATTTAAATAATTGCAAACACTCATTTCTTAAAATACCTTTGGTGACTTTTATCTTTTTAAATGAGCGAGCAATCACTTGTTCGCAAGATATATTAATTTGTGATTGATTAACTGAAATTAAATCTTCAATTGAGGCAGCATATACAATTTCTGATAAACCACTCCAAACGCAAGCAGTTGCGCACATCGGACAAGGTTCGCCAGTTGTATATATGCTATAACCTTCTAAAGAGGGGCTTTTAAGTTGAGCTGTTAAACTACGAATGGCATTGATTTCTGCATGGGCTGATGGATCGTTGTCTGTGATGACAGTATTATGAGCTACGGCAACAACTTCATTATCTTTAACAATCGCCGCACCATAAGGTGCATCACCTTTTTCAGCTTCTGCTAATGCCAAACGCATAAAATCTTCTGAGTTCATATAAGCTGGAGATAACATGAAGACAATGATTAATCATATCGCGTTTCTAATGCTATAACTAGGAATTAAAATTGGTTAACGGTCGAATATGTTACTGACTAGAGAAAACACAGATTTTTACTTACAAGATTTGGAAACACCATTAGGCCAAGCCATTAATTTAGCACTTGCAGTATTAGTGCTAATTTCATCAGGAATTTTTGTTGCAGAGACTTATAATATTCCCGATTCTGTTCGCTTTCAGCTGAGCGTAGCTGATACTGCGATCGCCATTATCTTCCTAATAGAATATTCACTCCGCCTTTGGAGTGCAGAAAATAAAATTAAGTATATTTTTAGCTTTTATTCAATTATTGATTTAATGGCAATTTTGCCGCTATTTTTAGGAGTAGTAGATATCAGATTTATCCGTCTTCTGAGATGGTTCCGGATTTTACGATTAATCAGATTTATCGATAGAAAATATTTATTTGCCAGTATCAGCACCGAAGATGGTCTGATTTTTGCCCGAATATTATTTACATTATTTGCAATCGTTTTTGTTTACTCTGGCTTAATTTATCAAGTCGAGCATCCGGTTAATCCTGAAAAATATGCTACGTTTTTGGATGCATTTTATTTCTCTGTTGTCACAATGACAACTGTCGGATTTGGCGATGTGATCCCAATTTCGGAATTAGGGCGATCGCTAACGGTATTAATGATTTTTACAGGGATTGCGCTGATTCCTTGGCAAGTGGGAGATTTGATTAAACAAGTGGTGAAAACAGCTAATCAAGTACAAACAGTTTGTGCAAACTGTGGTTTGGCTTTCCACGATGTCGATGCTGTATTTTGTAAAAGCTGTGGGACTAAGTTACCTAGCCGAGGGGTTAATTGATTTGAAAACAGGGTATAGCGCGTTCGCTAACCAGATTTTACCGGAGCATTAGAACAATACTAGAGCGTGCTATCCCGTAAATGGGTCGGTGTGAATATTTATTCTTTACGAGAAAGCACAAGTAGGCAGCAGCAGCCTAGAGAGAGGCAAGTTTTAGCCTATTTTATTTTTCTTTATATAGTTTTGTTTTTTACGTATTTCTATGTAACACACGATCTCCCTATTGTCTATAGGGGTGTGCGATCGCTTTTATCGTTATAATTAATCTCTAATAATCTTAACAAAAGTTTATATTCTGAGAATAAGACTATGTGGTACTTTACTTAAGGGAAAAAGATTAAATTATTCCTTAAGTATTTACACTGCCAATACTTAGTTAATTTCAGTAAATCGATCGGGCAGTGGCAATATCTTAAAATTTAGATTGACTGGTCGCGGCGATCGCTAGCTTCCATAAGGCTACGAGCCAAAGACCCCACTATACCAAAGGAGGCGCAACGGTAAACTTTACGATGTTAATTGTTGGTACATCCTCTATCTTGGTAGTGGCTAGTGAAAAATTGTTCTCAGATTTGGCATCTGCCAAAATTTTGAACATATTTTTCCCACTGAAAACCCAGTTAACAATCATTCTCGATATGTTGAGAGAAAATTACTTTATTCATAGAAAAATTATCGATTGCTCGAACATATCAAGAATGGTTGCTAATCTCTCATTTCCAGTTCTAGTTACGATTAAATAAAAGTTGCTGCTCAGATCCTTCAGTTGTTGAATAAAGTCGAGGATCTAAATCTAATTTCAGCAAGTGTCATTCGTCACTAGTACATCATGGCTAAAACAAATTTGCCATCTGGGATCGGTAAAAAGCTTGTTTTACTTTTCCTTGCTTGTACTAGTTACTTTTACGAAAAATCCGAAATATTAAGTAAGGAATTTCTCAAAAATGGACACCTGAATGATTGCAATTAATCTAGAATTAGCCTATTTATAAGAGACTTACAAGTAATAAAATATGTCAATATTTCTTGTAGGATGGGGCGTCTCGCCCGTCCTGTGAGTCGAGCCGGCTAAACCGCCTACCCACAAGATTGGATAATTTATTTGTTGGAGTTCCCTAAATAGAGTTAAGTCTTGAGATAGAATTTTATTTTCTTCTTTTTTTAGAGAATAAAAAAGAAAATAAAATAAGCAGACAATCAGAATTAGTAATTAATCAAAATATTTTGACTGTAATTAAATAGCTGATGTTTGATTTAGGAGTGGGCTTCGATGATATTTATATCTCAGTCTCTCCAGCAGAACCTTATTAATGGTGTGTCTACCAAAGAGTGGGGTCTAATTGCAGAATAAGTGTAACCAAAACCGGAAACGTTCTAAGCGACGAGCTATTTATTGCCCAATTCACGGATGCTATTTGGATAGTGTGAGTCCAAAGTATAAATTGTATGCAGATCGAGCCGGACAACTCCAACAAAGGGGAATAGGGCGTCAGAACGCACTAATTTTAGTGGCAACGAAAACAGCTATTCCTTTAGAAGGAGAGTGGTTAGAAGAATTTTGGTGCGATCGCTGTCAGCAAACAAAGTGGTATCACGTTAAAAAATGCGATCGCACATATAAAGTAGCGCCCGCACCACCACAACTGTGGCAACAAGCAAGTGGTGTAATTCACCCCGAAGGCAATCCTTCCGTAGGAGAGTTTACAAAAAGGCAAGCGCGAACAGTAAAATCTATCTGCACTAAGGATTTTGGGTAAAAAGTTTCAATTATGGCAATTTTCAACTAATCAAACTCCATACCTTACCATTCCTAGCCTCAATAGCTAAAAGCTGCCCGAGCAGTTTTGTTTGAATATACCAATACAATCAATAATCTTGCCATCATGGAGACTAAAGCAAACTCTGAAGAGATAGATTTTCAAAAATATCTTCTCGTTTTACAACGACGTTGGCTTCCTGCATTTGCCATTTGGTTAATAGTGACTGGCGCTGCGTCCTTGTTTGCCTTCTCATTAAAACCATCATATAAAGCAGATGGAAGTTTATTGATTAGAACGAATGAAACCTCCTCGCTAACCGGTCTTGGCGAAGCGATCGGCAAATTAGAAGCTTTAACTATTACAAATAATCCTTTAGAAACCCAAGCAAGGATAGTAGCATCTGTTCCAGTTCTTCAAGAAACTATTAATACGCTAAACTTGAAAGATCCAGAAGGCAAACCTTTGAAAATTCAGGATTTTTTAGAAAAACTTAAGATAGAAAATGCTAAAGGAACAGAGATTCTACAAGTTTCTTATACAGACAAAGATCCAGTTTTAGCTGCCGAAGTTGTTAACCAACTGATGCAAGTTTATATCAGAAATAATATCGAAGCTAATCGGGCAGAAGCAGCTTCAGCGCGGAAGTTTATCCGGCAAGAAATACCGACAACTGAAGCCGCCGTGAAAGAAGCGGAGTCAAACTTGCGTAAATTTAAAGAGGAAAATAAAATAATTTCTCTAGAAGCAGAGGCATCTCTAGCAGTCGAAACTATTTCTGATTTAGAAAAGCAAATTTCTCAAGCCCAAGCTCAATATTTTAATGCCAGTGCTCGAGTAAAACAATTGCGAAATCAGGCAACTATTGATTCGCAAAAATCTGTGAGTTTTGCCTCATTGAGTCAAATACCTGGAATTCAACAAGTCCTGACTCAACTTCAAGAAGCGCAAAATGAGTTGACAGTTGAGCAGACTCGTTTGCAGCCAACCCACCCGAACATCATTAACTTGCGAGAAAAAATTGCCGGTCTCAACAAATTACTACAAAGTCGCATTAACCGCAACATAGGTGGCGATCGGCAAATTCAGGTAAAAAATTTACAGATTGGAGAACTACGGCAAAACCTGATTCAAGATTTTGCTCGCACTGAGACAGAACAGGCTGGTTTAGCCCAACAAATTGCTACCCTATCTAATAAGTGGCTTGCTTACAAAGAACGAGCAAATGTTTTACCCAGGCTCGAACAAACTCAGCGCCAACTCGAGCGCAAATTGAAAGCGGCTCAAACAACTTACGAAGCACTTTTAACAAAACTGCAAGAAGTCCAGGTAGCAGAAAATCAAAATATTGGGAATGCTCGCATCATTTCCTCAGCCTTAGTACCAGACGATCCTACTGGCCCTCGCAAAGGTCTATTTATATTAGGGGGTGGAGTTATTGGTTTGATGCTTGGCATTCTTGCTGCCTTCACTTTAGATCTCATTGATAGCTCGGTGAAAACAGTTAAAGAAGCTAGACAATTGTTCCAATATACTTTGCTAGGAGTAATTCCTTCAGTCGGTAAGAATTTGAAAAAGAATTCTCCAGAGCAACAAATTCCTAGAATCATTGGCAAAGATATTCCCCAACATCCTGTTGGCGATGCATACCAAATGTTGCAAGCCAACTTACAATTTCTCAATTCGGATAAAAAACTAAAAGCGATCGTTGTTACTAGTTCTGTATCTAAAGAAGGAAAATCTGAGGTAGCTGCAAATTTAGCTGTAGCAATGGCTCAGTTGGGACAGCGAGTACTACTAGTAGATGCCAATATGCGCCATCCAGTGCAGCATCATATTTGGCAAATGACCAATGCAGTCGGTCTATCAAATGTAATGATTGACCAAGTTCCTCTCAATGTAGCTATACAGCAAGTAATGCCAAAGCTCTACGTTTTGCCTTCTGGAGTTGTACCTCCCAACCCAGCAGTGCTGTTAGATTCCCAGAGGATGGCGAAACTAGTTGGTTATTTTACACAGAAGTACGATTTTCTAATTTTCGATACTCCTCCCCTCGCAGGCATACCAGATGCGGCCGTTTTAAGCAAGTTAGTTGACGGTATCTTGTTGGTAGTTCGTCCTGGAGTAATTAACTATGACACTGCCAATGCAGCTAAAGAATTTCTCAGGCAGTCAGGGCAACAAGTTTTAGGGATGGTAATTAATGGTGTGAATATCAAACGAGAGCCTGATAGTTACTTCTACTACTCCAGAGAATCAGTTGAGTCGAATTTGTCACCGAACAAGAAAAAAAACAAACAAGTTGTTTGAGTTAGCTGTCCTAATTGCATAAGAACTTGACAACTAAACATTAAAAAGATTTTCTCACTACTTCCTAGTCCCTATTTTCCAACTAGAGATGTCAAAATCACAAGTATTTCCCAGTTTGATAACCGATATTCGCCCCAAAAATTGGAAGTTTCAAATCAAAAAAATTCTGAAAAAATTCATTTCATCAGACGTGAGATCCAAGCTAAATCTTCAACGATGGCGTCTGACCTTCATACCAAAACTTTTATCAAATTATGCTTATGATTTCGGGCGATTTGTCAGAAACTCATCAGTCAGCGTCAAACACCCTGCAACCAATTTGCAAGTCGAAACAAAAACCCAATTCCAGGCTCGAATGACAATTGATTACCACAGCATTGAGAAAGGGTTAGCAATGAAAGAGCCAAGAGTTGGTTTTGGCAGGGAAGTTATTCAAAGGCTTTTATCTAACTTGCCTATCTATCTAAAAAAATACGGTTTTGATGAAACTGTACAAATCACACTAAATGCCCTCTTAGCTTACTATTCTTTTAACTTGGAACATGGTTTCAAAGACGAACAACTATATGAATCAATACTCAAGTTGAAACAAGCAATTCCTACCTACAGCAATAGTACAGATGAAGGAGGTATTTTTAAATTAAACAAGAAGTCTATTCTTGATGATTCTCGTATAGATCTTCGACGTTTCTTTCAATCGAGACACAGTATCCGACACTTCGCACCCGAAGAAGTTGATATGTGTTTGATTGAACAGGCGGTTGCTATGGCTCAAAAAACTCCATCAGTTTGCAATCGACAGTCATCGAAGGTTTATGTATTTAGTAGCGATGAAGATAAGCAAAAAGTTTTGAGTTATCAGAGTGGTAACCGGGGTTTTGGCGACCAAGCTAGTAAAGTTTTAATTGTTGTATCTGACCTAGAAAACTTTACCTTAATGGGAGAGCGAAATCAATGCTGGATTGATGGCGGTATGTATGCTATGTCTTTGGTTTATGCCCTTCATTCTCTAGGTTTGGGAACGTGTTGTTTGAATTGGAGTGTTGAATACTCTGTTGATAAGGCACTCAAACAAGTCACAAACATTAAAGATTCAGAGTCTATCATTATGATGATTGCAGTTGGTCATCTGCCTGAAGAATTGAAAGTTGCTCAATCTCCTCGCAAAGCAGTTGATGAGGTATTAATTGTTAAATAGTTTTAGTGGCTTTTAGCATTTCAAGTTTAGTTGAAATAAAAGCGAAGAATACTAGCCTGAATCATATTTTATTGTTAAATAATTCCCAATTCTGCGAAGAGTAGCTATTTTATTACTAAAAATTATGTCTCTAAAAATCGGAATAATTACTTATCATTTTACAACTAACTATGGGGCATCATTACAAGCTTATGCTTTATCTCATTTCTTAATGATGCACGGACATGATGTAGAATTTATTGACTATAGACCTAAATCAATTAGATTAGAAGAGAGAAGATATTTATATAATCCACGTTATTTGGTAAATCCTAATCTGCTTCTACAAGCTAGAAGAAAAAGGATAAATATGTCTAAGTTTTTAGGCAAGCATATAAAACTGAGTAAAAAAATATTTTATACAGATACAAGTTTAAATGAATACAAACATTCCTATGACATTGTGATTTGTGGGAGTGATGAAATATGGAATGTAAATAGCCCAAGAGGTTTAGATAAACCTTATTTTATAAATTTTATAAATGGAGAAGAGACCCGTAAAATTAGTTATGCTGCTAGTTTTGGCTCTACAAACACTCTTGGTTTACATGAAGAAGAAATCCATAGTTTATTAAAAGACTTTCATGCAATTGCTGTGAGAGATAATAATAGTCTGTCGTTAATTAATCAAGCTGGTTTGAATATTAAAAAAGTTGTCGATCCGACATTATTACTGAATTTAGTGAATTATGAAAATCTCTTAAGAATTAACGATATTAAGAGTAAGTACATTCTAGTTTATGGTTATATGAATCAAAAAGAAGCCGAGTATGTAAAAATATTATCGGATAAAGAAGGATTAGATATTATTTCCGTGGGGTTCCCACAAAAGTATTTAAAACCATTTTTGAAGCTAAATTTATTTGATGCTGCTCCAGAAGAGTGGCTAGGTTATTTTTATAATGCATCTTTTGTTGCCACTAATTTTTTTCATGGAGTAGTATTTTCCATTATTTTTAATAAACCTTTTACTGCTTTTAGTAACCCGCAAAAAGTAGTTAAGATCCGAGAAATATTAAATCCTTTAGGGATAGAAAATAGATTGTTAGACTTGAGCAAAACAAGCGATTTTAAAATAAGCGATCGCGACTTGCTAGTACCGCTATTAACAGAAGACCAAAAAAATAATTTAAATCAACAAATTCAATTTTCCAAAGATTATTTATTGCATGAAGCTCTAAATTAGAAAAACCTTGAGGTTTAAATCTATTAAGCCTTAAGTTTTTGAGACAACAGATGTTTGAGTAAAAACACAACAATTAGAGATTTAATGCTAAGTAAATTAAAAATTGAGAAGTTATTACTGTTAAAATCTCACTCTGGTCTGCGCGCAATTGTCGCAAATACAGGTTGGTTGTTTGCCGATCGCATCCTTCGTATGGGCGCAGGTTTAATTGTGGGGGTCTGGATTGCACGCTACTTGGGAGTACAGCAATATGGTCTTTTTAACTATGCCGCCGCTTTTGTTGTCTTATTCAGTCCGCTGGCCACACTAGGGTTAGATAACCTAGTAGTTCGGAATATTGTGCATGACTCATCGGGCAAAGAGCAAATTTTAGGGACAACTTTCTGGCTCAAATTGTTCGGTGGAGTTGGTTCTTTATTGTTAGCAGTTGCCTTCATATCTGTATTTCGCCAGAATGACAATTTAACCATCACGCTAGTAGCAATTTTTGCAGCAGGTGGAATTTTTCAGGCTTTCGATACGATTGATTTTTGGTTTCAATCTCAAGTGCAATCAAAATACACGGTGATTGCCAAAAATACAGCGTTTGCAATTATCACTCTGGTAAAAGTTATTTTGCTCAATATGCAAGCACCATTGATTGCTTTTGCTTGGGCTGCATTAGCAGAGATTGGGCTAAGTGCGATGGGGTTGGTGCTTGTATATAAAATCAAGGGCAACTCCTTATATTTGTGGCGTTGGAGTTTTCCAATTGCCAAGACTCTCTTGAAAGAGAGTTGGCCTCTGATTCTTTCTGGCGTGACAATTTTGATTTATTTGAAAATAGATCAGATTATGCTGGGGGAAATGGTTGGTGATAGTGCTGTAGGAATTTACTCGGCCGCAGCGCGTATTTCTGAAATTTGGTATTTTATCCCCGCGGCGATAGTCTCTTCAGTATCTCCAGCAATCTTTTCAGCAAAGCAAAGTAGTGAAGAACTTTACTATCAGCACATCAAGCGATTAATGCGTCTGATGGTAGTAATTGCGATTGCGATCGCTTTACCAATGTCATTCCTATCCGGGACGATAATTACGCTGCTATTTGGGGATGGCTATGCAGCTGCCGGACAAGTGTTAACAATTCATATCTGGGCTTCTTTATTTTACTTCGTTGGTTTAGCTGCATCACCCTGGTTTGTTTCCGAAAATTTAACTCACCTTTCCCTACGCAGAAGTTTGATGGGGGCAATTATTAATGTGATTTTAAACCTATTACTCATTCCCAGATACATTGGAGTTGGTGCGGCGATCGCTACAGTAATATCTTATGCAGTCGGCTCTGTTTTAGCTAATGCCACTCATCCCAAGACACGCAAAATATTTAAGATTCAGATGAGGTCTATTCTCATGCTTAACTAATAAACTCTATATAAAATTCGGAATTTTTGAAACTTAAATATTACTTGATAAACAACAATGCTTAACCAAATTAGCGAAAAAGTTTACGACTACCATAACTCTAATTCATGGTCAGCCAAATTTAGAGAAAAACGGCTGAGTTTTTTTTCTTCACTCATGGACTCGATAGCCAAAACACAAACTCAAGTGAAGATTCTTGATGTTGGAGGAGTCGCAGATTTTTGGCAAAATTGGGCACTTTTGGATGACAATACTTTAAATATAGAAATTTATATAGTCAATATAGATCCTGTTTATGAAACTCAGGGAACAAAAAACCATAAAATTAAAATTCTTACTAGTGATGCCAGAAATCTTAAACAGTTTAAAGACCAAGAATTTGACATTGTTTTCTCCAATTCTGTCATCGAACACGTAGGAGATTATAGCGAGCAACGTCAAATGGCTAATGAAGTAATACGAGTAGGAAAAAGGTATTTTGTTCAAACACCCAATCTTTACTTTCCGATTGAGCCTCATTTCATTTTTCCCTTTTTTCAATTTCTGCCAATAAATCTAAGAGTAGAGTTATTGAGTCGCTTTAATCTCGGATGGTTCAACAGAATACCAGATAAACAAAAAGCCAGGATTGAAGTAGAATCTATTAAATTATTGAACAAAAAACAGTTTATCAATCTTTTTCCTGGGGCAAAATTTTATGAAGAAAAAGTCTTAGGGCTAACTAAATCTTTAATTGTTTATGACGGGTGGTAAAACTTTTTGCTAAATGTCTGAATAAACATTAATTATCGGTAAATATATTTTTTAGTATCAAATGAACGTTTCATCAATAGGAAATTTTACAGTTAATAAAATACTTAACTTATTATGTAATAAGTTAGAATTTGCTGGGATTTTCTTATTATTTATAGGCTTCTTTGACACTAACCTATTTGAATTGCGCGATCGCTTCAACACTGCAAGCTATGGTATTCTACTCTTTCTCATAATTTTACGGTGGAAACGATGGATTTATGTTGGTACTAGAGATATATCTCTACTCCTACTAATTAGCATTATATTGCTATCGTATTTCTGGTCTGCTGCTCCAGAATTTACTATAGATGAGTCCAAAAGTGTTGTGCGTGCTATTTTTTTGGGAATTTATTTAGCTGCTCGATACAACCCAAAGGAACTGATGCAATTAATGCTGGGAATGTTTGGCATAGCAGTAATTCTTAACTTGATATTTACAGGGTTTGCAATTGCTACAGGCCAATCATACATCGCTATTTCTCAGGCAAACGATGAACCCTCATGGCAAGGCTTTTTGACGCACAAGCAATATCTGGGTCGAATGATGATGCACTCAGCCATATTGTTTTTGTTGAGTTCTTTTAATCATAAAAGATTTTATTGGCCCGGATGGGTTGGATTTAGCTTGTCAATTCTCTTACTTTTCCTCTCCAAAAGTAAGACATCATGGATAGGTTTTATAGTTGGATTAAGTTTGTTGCCCATTCTCAAATTTACAAGATGGCACTACAAAGTTCGGACAATAACTTATATAGTTGCAGTATTATTTGCTGGAAGTATGGCTGTGTTGATATTTGGTAACTTAGAAAGCCTAGTAGTTAATGTTCTACACAAGTCTCCAGATTTTAATGGGCGTTTTGATATTTGGAATTTAGCTATCGAAGCTGCTTTAAAACGGCCTTGGTTTGGTTATGGATATGCTGGATTTTGGACTTCTAATGAAGGCTTGTCGATTGTTCATCACACTTGGGGAGCATCCACTGTGGGAGATACTAATCGTTTTCATTCCCACAATGGTTTTATAGATACTTTTTTGCAATTAGGTATTATAGGATTTTCATTATTTATATTCAATTTTTTAGCAACAGTAAAGAGAATAATTAACTTAATACATTTAACTAAAACAATAGAAAGTTTTTGGATGCTTGAATTTATTATGCTTTCGTTTTTATTACAAATTAGTGAAACATTAACGATGATTTCATTCAATACAATATGTTCGATATATGTAGCAATAGTGTTATCAACTATAATTTGGCAAAATAGAATTAAAGCTCATGCATCAAATATGTATAATCAATTATGAGATAAATAAAAAGATAAAAGTTAAACCTTCCAAAAAAGTTTCAATTTGAGGCTGAATCAGCCAAAAAATGTAAATGAATATTTTACTGATCAATCACTCCGATTTTAAGAGCGGTGCATCGCGTGCAGCTTATCGTTTGCACCAAGGATTGCAGGGTATTGGTGCCATTTCAAAATTATTAACACAAGAAAAATATAGTGATGACAAAACAGTACTGGCACCAGAATTAAGACTTTCTCAAGGTATAGCACGCGCAAAACTGACCTTTGATGCCTTGCCATTAAAGTTTTATCGTCAGCGTGCTAAAACTACGCTTTCTCTACAGTGGTTACCAGATAGAGTTGTTTCTAAAGTTAATCAGATTAATCCAGATATCATCAATCTCCACTGGATTAATTGTGCATTTATGCAGATAGAAACTATTGCCAAGCTGAAACGGCCTATAGTTTGGACTATCCATGATATGTGGGCGTTTACTGGAGGCTGTCATTACAGTGGCGAATGCGATCGCTACATCGCAGATTGTGGTACTTGTCCCCAACTTGGTAGCAACCACAAATGGGACTTATCCCATTGGGTATGGCAACGCAAAACTAAAGCTTGGAGAGATTTGAATCTGACAATTGTTTCGCCTAGCGTTTGGTTAGCCAAATGTGCTAAATCCAGTTCCTTATTTAAAGATTTGCGGATAGAGGTGATTCCCAATGGATTAGACACGCAAGCGTACAGACCGATTGAAAAATCTCTGGCGAGACAATTACTTAACTTGCCCCAAGACAAACATCTAATTCTATTTGGATCTTTACAAGCAACTAGCGATCGCCGCAAAGGTTTTCATCTCTTGCAAACAGCCCTGCAAGAGTTAAGTAAATCTGGCTGGAAAGATAAATTAGAAGTTGTTATTTTTGGAGCATCTCAGCCAGAAAAACCCCCAGATTTTGGTTTAAAAAGTCATTACTTAGGTACGTTTAACGATGACCTATCATTAGCTTTAGTTTATTCAATAGCAAATGTGTTTGTTCTACCTTCTATTCAAGAGAATTTAGCTAATACTGTCATGGAAGCAATTGCTTGTGGAGTACCCACAGTCGCCTTTAATATCGGTGGTATGTCAGATATGATTGAACATCAAAACAACGGTTATTTAGCTCAACCATTTAAAGTAGAAGATTTAGCTAAAGGCATAATTTGGGTGTTAGAAAACGAAGAAAGAAATAATAAACTATCTTACTATGCTCGCCAGAAAGCAGAACAAGAATTCACCCAAGAAATTCAAGCATCTCGCTATCTTTCAGTTTTTCAAGAAATGAAATATAACTCAAGTTCATGAAGCAAAATATTTGCTATTCAGCTTTTTATATAAATTTGTCTTAAAAGTAAATTTTACTTGAGACAATATTTTCTAGTAATACAAATTTTCTTTTAATTAATCAACCCAACAATTAGGAGACAAAACCGTGAAGGTATTAGTTACAGGTTCAAGCGGATTAATTGGTTCAGAAGCAGTTGAATATTATGCACATGCAGGTCACGATGTGATTGGCGTAGACAACAATATGAGAGCCGAATTTTTTGGTTCTCAAGGCGATACTTTATGGAATCTTAATAGATTAAAAAGTACTCTGAAAAACTTTAAACACTACAGTATTGATATTCGCGATCGCCAAAGTATTTTTGAATTATTTGAAGCAGAGAAATTTGACTTATTGATTCACTGTGCTGCTCAACCATCCCATGATAAAGCATGTCAAATACCTCTATTAGATTTTGAGGTTAATGCTTTAGGCACAATTAATCTCCTAGAAGCATCTCGCCAATTTTGTCCAGACGCAGTTTTCATTCACATGAGTACCAATAAGGTGTATGGTGATGCACCTAATGAAGTACCGCGGATTGAGTTAGAAAAGCGATATGACTATGCAAGAGATGAAGATTTTCATGGAATTTCAGAAGAGTGTCGCATTGACCGATGCTTGCATTCCCTCTTTGGCGCATCCAAAACCTCTGCTGATGTGGTTGCTCAAGAGTACGGTCGCTACTTTGGGATGAAAGTAGGTATTTTTAGAGGCGGTTGTCTTACCGGCCCTTCTCATTCCGGGGTGGAACTACATGGTTTCCTTTCCTATTTAGTGAAAGTAGCACTGACTAATCGCACTTATAAAGTCTTTGGCTATAAAGGAAAACAAGTCAGAGATAACATTCATAGCTATGATGTGATTCAAGCATTTGAAGCATTCCGCCGCAATCCAAAACCAGGAGAAGTATATAATTTGGGCGGAGGTCGTGAAAATAGCGTCTCGATTTTAGAAGCTTTTGACTTGATTGAGAAACTCACAAATAAGAAAGTAAATTGGGTTTATGTAGACCAAAATAGAATTGGCGACCACATCTGCTACATTTCTGATTTACGCAAGCTCAAATCTCACTTTCCAGAGTGGGGAATTACTCGGAGTTTGACAGATATTTTACAAGAGATGGTAATAGCAGAAGAACAGCGACTCACAGTTAAAGTTTAATGCGTTTGCGAGTAAAGATTTTTTTCAATAAATCTTTACTCGCTTAGTAAGGCTTGATTGTGATGTCAATTTCTTGTATCAATAGCTCAAGTTTTAGAAAATCAATTATGCTAGAGTCAACTATAAATAGCAAATCTTCTACAAAGAATATCGTAAGTAATAGGGATATGAAACTTATGATATTCGATCTGGATATTAGAGGACATCATCCAGGATACATACAGCACTTAATAAAATATTGGAGCGAACAGGAACTTCCCGGACAGTTAGACATTGTTGTTAGTCCTAAGTTTGTGCAAAAACACTCCGGAATCGTTGATATTGCTGCCGATTCCTCTCAAGGAAATATTAAGTTCGTACCTATAACTTTGGCAGAAGAAGCTAATTTAATTGATTCTCAGGAACTAGATATGTCCTTCACCGGACGTATTAAAAGAGGATTTCAAGAGTGGAAATTAATTCATAAATATGCAACCTCTCTAAATAGCGATCGCTGCTTACTCATGTATATTGATACTATTCTTTTGAGGCTGTCCTTAGGAGTCCGCTTTCCTTGTTCTTTCTCCGGTATTTATTTTCGACCCGTCTTTCATTACAACTCTTTTACTAACTACACTCCATCTAAACAAGAACTGATTTGGGAATTACGAGATAAATTCTGTTTATCTCGCCTCCTGAAAAATTCACGCCTTCAAACTCTATTCTGTCTCGATCCTTTTGCTGTAGAACATATCAATGTATTGCAAGGTAAGACCACAGCTAGATACTTACCCGACCCCGTACAACTTTATCCAGCTTCAGAAAATCGATTAGAAACATTAAAGAATAGTTTAGGTATCAACCCAAATAGAAAAATATTTCTTTTATTTGGAGTACTCACGAAACGCAAAGGCATCGATAATTTATTAGAAGCAGTTGCAAGTTTACCGCCAGAGCTTTGTCAGCAACTTTGTTTATTATTAATCGGGCCCTCAGAAAGTGGCGAACAAGAAAAATTGCAAGCTCGTGTTGCTCAAATATCTCAATTTCTACCGATTCAAATTATTTGTCGCCATGACTTTATTACCGACGAGGAGATTCAGCCATATTTTCAGATATCTGATGTTATTCTAGCTCCTTATCAACGACATATCGGTATGAGTGCCATATTAGTACGTGCGGCTGCGGCACAAAAACCAGTTCTCTGCTCAGATTTTGGATTAATGGGGGAAATAGCTCGTTGTTATGGTTTAGGTTTAGTAGTAGACTCTACAAAACCTAGTGAAATTGCTAAAGGTTTAGTGCGATTCTTAACAGAATCGCCAGAAAACTTATGCAATTCAGAAAAAATGCAGCAATTCTATCAACAGAATTTAGCATCAAAGTTTGCACAAACTGTTTTTCAACACTTACAAACAATTTAGTTATTAACTTTAAACTTATTTATGAAGATTCTGTTTTTAACAACGATTCTTCTTAGCCAAAATCGTAATGGCGGTGAAGTTGCAACACAGTGCTTTCTTGACGGTCTCAAACATCAGGGACATGAAGTCACAGTTGTCGGCTATCTTCGTAAAGGCGATCGCCTCGACAAAAAATCCCAAGATACAATAATTGTTGCGGAACGAAATATTGAGACTAGGAAAGCAAAAATCAATTCTCTTTATTGGTTTTTGTTAAGCCTTTTGAAAGGAATGCCTTATTCAGCCGCAAAATATTATTCGGGTGTTTATATAAATATACTCAAAAAGTCTTTGCTAACTGAAGAATACGATTTAATCGTTATCGACCATCCTCAATTAGCTTGGCTATCTCGTTTTTTACGACAGGAAGATAAATGCATAACTATTTCTCACAATATCGAGCATCAAATGTATGAAGAAATTTGTCGCAACGCAAACAGTTTTATCTCAAAATCGATTTATGGACGAGAAGCTCGCTTGATTAAAGCAGAAGAACATAAACTAGCAATCAAAGCTAAGCAAATTTGGACGCTTACCGAAAATGATGCCAAGTATTTCACTAATATTAACGGAGCAGCTAAAACTATAGCATTTACTCTGCCCCCAACTTCAGAAAAATTACTCGACAAACCATTAAGCAAAAACTTCGATATAGGTCTTTTAGGTAGTTGGTCGTGGAAGTCAAATCTAGAAGCACTGCAATGGTTTCTTGAATCTGTTTATCCTTATTTGCCAACAAACCTATCGATTCATATTGCTGGCAAAGGTGCCGATTGGTTAACTAGTAAGTATCCTAATATCAACTATTGCGGTGTTGTACCTGATGCTCAAGAATTTATGGCTCAAGCAAGAGTAATTGCTATTCCTACTCTGAGTGGAGGAGGTATACAGATAAAAACTTTAGATGCTATTGCTTCGGGTGCTTCTATCGTAGCGACTCCAGTAGCTTTACGAGGAATTTCTGACCCACCTTCAACAGTTCAAATAGCTGAGAATCCAGAGGAGTTTGCTAATTTTCTCCTTTCGGCAGTCTCCTTGTCATTTACACACAAAGCTTTTGAAGAAGCAAAAAATTGGTATCATCTTCGACAAGATAAATTCATTCATGACATAGCTGCTGCTATTGACAATTTATGACTAATTATGCATTAGTAAATTATCTATACATTGTTATTAAAAGGCGTTTTTCATCCCATTTATAGAAGAAATCGGATGAAATATGCCTTTTGCAGCCGTTAATTTTCGACAGTTAATACTCATCATTCAACAGTTAACGTCAGTTCCTATTCTCTTTTAGAGATGGGATTTTTTTGATGCTTTCTTAACTCCAACACACACAGAAATTTATGACCTCTTTAACAAGAGTAAATATCTGCGATATCCAGATAGACAAATACTCATTCGATCGCGTGGTTGAAGCGATCGCACATCATGCAATTTCCAGAGGCGCTCCTAAATACGTGGTCACACCCAACGCACAGCATATTGTGGCGCTCCAACGCGATGCCCGTTTTCGTTTGATATATCACAATGCTTTTTTGGTAGTACCTGATGGCGTTCCTCTATTGTGGGCAGCTAAGTTTTTTAACACACCATTACCTGGTCGAGTAAATGGAACAGACTTGTTCGAGCAGTTATGCAAAATTAGCGCTGATAAAGGACTAAGAGTGTTTCTGCTAGGTGGTCGCCCTGGAGCAGCAAAAAAGGCTAAACAGGTTTTAGAAGCAAAACATCTTAACCTCGATATTGTTGGTACTTATTGCCCTTACTACGGGTTTGAGTCCGACCCAGAAGAGTTAAAACGAATTAACTTAGCAATTCAAGCAGCCGCACCGGACATTCTATTTGTTGGATTAGGTGCCCCAAAACAGGAGTACTGGATATACGAAAATTACCAAAAATTAGGCGTTCCAGTATCTATTGGCATCGGGGTCAGCTTTGAATTTGTTGCTGGGATGGTAAAAAGAGCGCCAAAATTCATGCAAGAAGCTGGTTTAGAGTGGTTTTTCCGGTTGATTATGGAACCTAAACGTTTATGGCAACGTTATTTCATCGGAAACGCCATCTTTATTTTGCTAGTACTGAAGCACAAATTCAGGTTGTTGTCGTCTTCATCCATACATATAGGCAAAAAAGACGTTATATAGTAATGCAATTTGATTTAAAGAATTACTTGTAGAGAGAGGGAAGGGGAAATAAGGAGAAATATGTACCTAGCTTCGTAAAAATAAAATATGAGTTCTATATATCAAGATAAGTAAATACGGAGAATAAATCTACTGAGATAACTAAGTTGATGCTTTAAACCTTGTCCGAGTTGATAACTGAGCTTTTCACAAAGAAACAGAGAACAGGGAAGAATGTAGGATTTAGAATGAAAAAACTAAGGGTTTAAATGTAGATTCGCTTTAGTAATCAAAAATATGATTCAATTCACATTGAAAACCTTTTTACTAACATCAAATAGTTGTACAATAGCAATAAAGTATAAATACTATACATAAGTAGTTTTAAATAATACATTATTGTTCTTTGTTCCTATCTTTACATAAACTTTGTTTAGTGTAATCACAGTTGGCACGCTTCCTTCTTCAAAGTAACTTTGAATGGCAGTGTGAATAAAAGTGTGTTCCTATGTTAGTGAAAAGTCTTACTTCCAGCTTATCTATTGTACTAACGTGCGTATTAATTGGTTGTAGTAATGTAGAAAAAGTAGCTTCAACAAATATTCGATCTGCGTCTAATCATGAAGCAAAGACTAGTAAAAACACAGACTTAATAAGTGGTACTACAGATAGTTTACACTCGGTTAAAGACATTCATCATTCTAGAATTGGCGTTGGTAAATTAGCACAAGCTACTACTAGAAAGACGTACTACGTCTCTGGCACTGGAAATGATACTAATGATGGCTTGACAACAAATACCGCGTTTCGGACGTTGCAGAAAGCAGCAGATAAAGTATCACGGCCAGGGGATACAGTTTATGTAATGAACGGTACTTATACCCGTACAGATTCCCCTAAAGAAGTCCTCGTAGTTTGGCAAAAACAAGGCACATCAACTGCTCCAATTACTTTCAAAGCTTATCCCGGACACAAACCCGTCATCAAATCAAAAAATTCTTTTGGGATTAATATTGCTGGCTCGTCTTACGTGGTTATTGAAGGTTTTGAGCTAATAGGAAACAACGACAATATCACTTTGCAGTATGCACAACAGCACAAAAATGATGTGAGCAATCCCCTAACGACCGGTATAGGGATTGGGATCAATCCATCCTTCTCAGGAGGAAAACTCAAAAACCATTCCCACCACATAGTAATTCGCAACAACAAAATCTCTAAGTTTGGTGGTACAGGAATTGGTGCTTTTAAAGCTGATTACGTCACAATTGAAAATAATATCCTCTTTAACAATTGCTTATATAGTCCTATGGGAACAAGTGGCATTAGCATGTTGTTTAACTGGAATTCTGACAACAATACCAGTGGCTATAAAATGATTGTTCGAGGTAATATATCTCACAATAATCAAAACTTTATTCCCTATTATTATACAGGCAAAATTACCGAAGGTCATGGGATTATGATTGATGATGCTCTAAATAAGGGCCCAAATTCAAATCATCAACCTTATTGGGGAAAAACGTTAGTTGTAAATAACATTTCCTACAAAAATGGTGCTTCTGGTATTCACGTATTTAGAAGTGCCAATGTAGATGTAGTTAACAACACTACTTATGAAAACGCACAAAACCCCAATACTCAAAGCTTAGGTGAAATTGCAACGGTTGCGGCTGAACAGGTTAGGGTATTCAATAATATCATGTATGCCAAGAAAGATGGAGTAGTCAATACTTTATATCAATCTAAAAATACCGTAAACTACGATAATAACCTTGTCTACAATTCCTTAAAATACACGAGTTCCGGGTTAAGTAACATTGTTGGAAAAGACCCAAAATTTGTAGACCCAGCTACAGGTAATTTCTCACTCAAATACGGTAGCTCTGCAATTGATGCCGGAATGAGTAACTTCAATGGCGCAAAATCACCGAACATCGATCTGCGCGGTGTTAGTCGTCCACAAGATGGAGATGGCAATGGTGTTGCGATAGTGGATATAGGCGCGCTTGAGCGCACACCTTGAACCAACATAGTTTCCATGTCACAATACCAAGTTGTTTGACAGGCAGCTGTCGGCTGCCTCTAACTCCCCTTAATAATGCTGGTTTGCCAGAAACAGCATAATCGTCTAATTGTTTTCTTTTCAAAGCAGAAACCGATCGCAATTTACTTTCGGCGATCGGCGCGATCGCTCCATGAAACATGGCATAAAATAACCTGAAATTGAAAATCGCTCGTCAAAGATAGATTCAAAAAATCTACAGAGAAAAGGCGATTTCCAATCTAAAATTTCAAATCTAAAATGGTACAATCTTTCTCTGGCAACTGCTCAGAAAAGAGAATATGGCCAATGTCTAACCTCAACCTCATTTCAGAACATAAAAGCTTTGGTGGCAAACTCGGCTTTTACAGTCATACCTCCTCAACCTGTAACGGGGAAATGCGCTTTGCTATCTATCAACCACCACAAGCAACTCAACAACCTGTGCCAATTCTCTATTTTCTCTCTGGTCTGACTTGCACAGAAGAAAATTTTATGGTTAAGGCCGGGGGAGTGCAACGCTTTGCTGCTGAGTACGGTTTGATATTGGTTGCACCAGATACTAGTCCCCGTAATACTGGGATTCCAGGTGAAGATGATGATTGGGACTATGGCAGCGGTGCGGGATTTTATATTGATGCTACACAGGAACCTTGGCGTCAACATTACCAAATGTATAGTTATGTCGTCCAAGAATTACCTGCTGTAATTACTGCAAACTTCCCCACTCAACAGGATAAACAAAGTATTTTCGGTCATTCAATGGGCGGGCATGGGGCGCTAGTGTGTGCATTGAGAAACCCCCAACTCTACAAATCAGTATCAGCTTTTGCACCTATAACTGCACCTATGCGTTCCCCTTGGGGTCAAAAGATTTTCAGCGGTTATCTTGGCACTAACCAAGAAAGTTGGCGGGCTTATGATGCTAGCGAATTAGTCAAAAAAATGGGATATCACAGTTCGATTCTCATTGACCAAGGCACTGCGGATCAATTTTTAGCCGACGAATTATTCCCAGAAGTATTTGAGCAAGCTTGTGCAGATGTCAATCAGCCGCTACAGTTACGTTACCAAGAAGGCTATGACCACGGTTATTTTTTCATTTCCACTTTTATTGAAGATCATATCCGCCACCATGCGATCGCTTTAGGATTGATTCGCTGACGGTAACCAGCATTATTGTAAGAGGGGAAAGGGAAAAGGTTAAAGGGAAAAGGAAGAAGAAGGGAAAAGGAGAATCTTTCCTTTGCCTTTTCCCAACTTGTCCAACAAGCATGATTCTTCCTATTGCGTATTGTTTTTTTTATCAATAATTATTAATTATTAACTTCTAATTAATAATGCAAAATTGCTTGATTTCTAGATATAAGTTATAAATTTTTTTGAAAATATAGCGACATCATTTGCTATAAAAAATTAGAAATTGATAATTACGAATTAAAATATGAAAATTACGAATTATTACAATATTTTTCAATAAGCTGCCACTATCAAGCAATTATCGGGCAAAATTGAATTGTATACAACACATACAAATAATTTTTTTTATTTGAAGAAAAGACAGAAATAAATATTAACAACAAAATAGATAAATTAAAATAATTTCAATGAATTTGATATAAAAAAATATCAGAATTTGCCTAAAAACAGAGATAATCTTGAAAAGACAAAAACAATAAAAACCATTCATTTGGATAAAGTTTGATGTCTATAAGCTCCAACTTCAGGGGAGAATTCAACAACTGAAGACTCCGGCGCCATAAACCTGAAGAGGAAATTAAATGAATTGGGTATTGGGCACATGGGGCATTGGGCAAGCAGGGAGTGTGGGAGGTGTGGGAAGATGGGGAAGAAATCTTTCCCCCCACACTCCCCACACTCCCCCATCTTCCTATCTCCCCAGTCCCCATTCCTCATTCCTGAGAGAAAAAATTTAGCGAGAGGGTGTAGATAGTATGGTTAATAGCAGTGCAATAACCGCAGCACGACGTTTGAGTGAAAAGTTACCTTTGCCACTCAAACGTTTAGCAGATTTGGCTTATAACTATTGGTGGAGTTGGAGTGGCGATCGCGTTTCTTTATTCCAAACCATCGATCCCCAAGAATGGGAACGCTGCGGGCATAATCCAGTAGCAATTTTAGAGTCGGCAACCTACGAGCGTCTCACCCAATTAGCAGAAGATCCATCCTATCTCAAACAGATATTCGCGTTGGCGCGTGAGTTTGACCAATATATTACACAGCAAGATACTTGGGTAAGTCGAGTTGCACCGCAAGTATCCCGAGAACACCCCATTGCATATTTCTGCGCCGAATTTGGCATCCACGAATCCCTACCTGTTTACTCCGGTGGCTTGGGCATTCTGGCTGGGGATCACCTGAAATCATCATCGGATTTAGGCGTACCGATGGTTGCTGTGGGCTTGCTGTATCGCCAAGGTTATTTTCGGCAACGGTTGAACCGCCACGGTTGGCAAGAAGATTATTATATCGACAACGCCTTCCAGCAAATGCCCCTAGAGTTAGTTAAAAATGACCAAGGGGAGGCGGTGACTATCGAGTTACAAGTCCGCCAGCGGCTTGTAAAAGTGCAAATTTGGCAAGTGCAAGTCGGGCGAGTGACATTATATTTATTAGATAGCGATCGCCACGATAACGATCCCATTGACCGCTGGCTAACAGGACACCTATATGGTGGTAACTTAGAAACCCGCATCGCTCAAGAAGTTGTTTTGGGTATTGGTGGCGTCCGTGCCTTGAATGCCTTGGGAATTCAACCTTCCGTCTATCACCTCAACGAAGGACACGCGGCATTTTGCACCTTAGAAATTGCCCGCTTAGAAATAGAACGCACGGGCAAATCCTTCTACGACATCGAAGCCAAGGTGCGGAACAGTTGCGTATTTACTACCCATACCCCCGTTCCCGCCGGTCACGATGTCTTCTCCCCAGATTTAATAGACTCCTTCTTTGCGAGTTACTGGCCGCAATTGCGACTTTCCCGCGAGCAATTTTTGGCATTGGGTGCTAGGCGATTGGGCGATCCTTGGGAACCCTTTGGCATGACAGTTTTAGCACTGCGGATGTGCCGGGCTTGTAATGGCGTGAGTGAATTACACGGTCAAGTTTCTCGTAAGATGTGGACAGTTCTCTATCCGCAGCGATCGGAAGATACAGTACCAATTGGTTATATTACCAATGGCGTTCATGCACCCACTTGGACTGCACCCCTATTGGCTGACTTATACAATCAATATCTGGGAGAAGACTGGAAAATTCGTGCCGTCGATCCCAAGATGTGGGCTAAAGTTGACGACATTCCCGATGAGGAACTGTGGTCGCGGCATCTCATCCTCAAAGAACGGTTGATTGCTTTTAGCCGTTATAAAATCAAGAAATCACGGGAATTGCGCGGCGAAAGTTACGAACTCATTCAAGCAACCGACAAGCTACTCGATCCCAATGTGTTAACCATCGGATTTGCCAGACGCTTTAGCCCTTACAAACGTGGGGATCTGATTTTGCGCGACGCCCAACGGGCATTAAAGATTTTTGGCAACAACTCACACCCAGTACAAATTATCTTTGCCGGAAAAGCCCACCCAGCAGATGAAGAAGGCAAGCGGATTATCCAGCGATTAATGGAATGGTGTCACAATTCCGGCATTATTAACCGAGTCGCCTTTATTGAAGATTACGACATTTACACTGGTCAAAAATTAGTGCAAGGTGTTGATGTTTGGTTGAATAATCCGCGTCGTCCCCTGGAAGCATCTGGTACAAGCGGGCAAAAAGTCTGCTTTAACGGCGGTCTCAATTGCAGCGTTCTTGACGGCTGGTGGTGCGAAGGTTACCAAGCAGGAAGCGATGGCAAAGGAATTAACGGTTGGGCAATTGGTGAAGATGCTCATACTAGCGACCAAGTATTGCAAGACCGCATTGACTCGGAATCGCTGTATCAGCTTTTGGAAGAAGAAATCGTTCCTTTATACTATGACCAAGATGCTAAAGGTATTCCCCACCGCTGGATACAGATGATGAAAACGTCGATTAAGACAAATGCGCCGTTATTCAATACTGACAGAATGATTGCTGACTACGTTTCACAAGTCTATGTCCCAGAGATTTCTAAAACTGTGGAACCGATTTTAGCTAAAGTTCTGCTGTAAAAAGACAGGGGAGTGAGGAGTTAGGAGTTAGGAGTTATTATTCTACCTCTACTCCTCATTTATTAATTGCGAATTGGTATAAGTTCGCTATATCAATGGCAGCACGCACTTTTAAGAACGAATTAACATCGGATCGTAAATTTGGCACTCTTGAATACCATACTTGCCCAGAATCAAGCCAGCGCAGTCAAGCTCATTATCTGTGCCGCTAACGATAAGTATGTAATTGCCTTGCTCAATTTGCTCGTTGTAAAAGCGTGCCCACTCATCTGGTATTCCTAGCCTCACTGCGTCAAAGCGATCGCTTAAAATAACACCTGTCGATCGAATCAATTGAGGAAAGCCTTTGCTAATTAAGGAAATCTGGCTGACTGGAAAACCTGCGACAAGCATATCGTTAATTGCTGCTTCAGCATTATCTATGCGATCGAAGTAATTGATAGCATACTTGGTCAGAATTCCCACCTTGTTAGGAATTGCAGCAGCAGAAGTCGTCGCATTCAAATCATTTGTAGTTTCATACTCACTGTTGAGATGCTCGTAAATGCCTAACTCTTCAATACCCCAACGCTGCAAAATAGCTTCGACTTGAGGAATTTGTAAAGATGTACAATCAACAATTATTAAATAGTGTCCGTCCTCTACTCGCTCGTTATATGCTCTAGCTTGTTCTTCCGACATTCCCCAACCAACTAATGCACCAGCAAAAGTCCCAGTAGCAGCACCGATACCAGCTCCTACAAGGGTTGTAACCAAAGCAGTTGCCGCTGCCCCAGCCAGCATTATTGGCCCCACTCCAGGGATTGCTAAAGTCCCAAGACCTACCAATAAACCAGTCAAACCGCCAACAGCACCCCCTGAAAGTCCTCCTACTGTTGCACCTTCGTCAGCTTTATCATCATTAGCAATGTCACGATCGCGGTCTGCGTTCTGTACAACCACAGATACTTTCTCCATCGCTAAACCAGAAGCTTTCAATTCACGTAAGGCCTGTTCTACATCTCGACGATGAGTAAATACGCCTACAAGCCGTTGATTTTGACGTAAAATCATTGTTTCTCCTTAGTGGCAGGCGAAATTAATTACCTGCGAAATCAGTATTTCAGCACTTGTAATCTTAAATACAAATTTGTTTAACTGAAATTCATCTTAAGTAGTAAAATATGTTTGCAAATGCTGCGATCGCATTTTTGACTTTAACCCCACTAATGAAAAGATCCAAGTATCGGATTTTGCTTTTAGTGGCGGCTTATCGCTAGGCGTACTCAAAGCTAGTCAATTTACCATCGGTACATCTGCAACCACAAGTAGTCAGCGATTTATTTATAACTCGACTACAGGTGCATTGTTCTTTGACTCTGATGGTAGTGCGAGTGGGTTCACCAAGGTACAAATTGCTTTACTTACCGCTGGGTTGTCATTAACCAGCAACAATTTTGTAGTTGTTTAAAAGTAATTAGGATTTTATTACTGAGCAATAAGCAACATCATAAATCTTGGCGTTGCTGAATCATGGGATGAAATTTGATGTATTAGAATCTAAAACTCCTTATACTCTCTGCGTCTCTGCGCCTCTGCGTGACATAAATCATCCTGCAATTATCCAACGCCTAAATCTTGATAATGCGAAGTGCCTAAAATGGCACCTCGCATTACATCTATCTGTGGGTTGATAATTTAGCAATCGATAACAACTCTGGTTGAGATAGAATTTATTTTTCTCATGATGTCAGGTAGCAAAAATGCTAGGCATCGCTAAACAAAATATCTATTTTTATCTCATCAGAGTATATCTACC
The DNA here is from genome assembly GCA_034530875.2 of Nostoc sp. DedSLP01. Taxonomy (GTDB): domain Bacteria; phylum Cyanobacteriota; class Cyanobacteriia; order Cyanobacteriales; family Nostocaceae; genus Nostoc. Next base: position 166,873 of record JAVRCJ020000016.1, on the reverse strand, counting down.
CAGTAGTTTTTGCAAATATTTTGGTTTGGAAAATATAAAGAATATACAAAGTTGAGTACTGATGTATAGATTTAAAAGCAATTAATATAAAGAATATACAAAGTTATCTGCCTTCATCGAGAAATGTAAGTAAATGTTTTAGATTGAGTTAGTATAATACAATCTGAAACATTTCCTATTTGGAAGCCAAATACCCAAAAGCGTTGGCGTACTCCTACAGAGAAGCAAGCTACGCACTAGCGTCTCCCAAAGAGAAGGCATCGCCCAGAAAAAAGGCATACAGGTTATTTCTCCTATCCCTATCAAGTGTTCTCTATTTCCAAACTAGTACGACTTAGGCATTGAACCAGCCAAACGATAGAGTTTTGGTTTGGAGCATTGCAGTTCGGCTTTTCAATCCTTGTTCGGCAATGTCTGTGCTAAATACTTCCCAATACACTAATTGAGGATGCTTGAAACAGCTATGAAACTAGTTGTTTTTCTCTGTCAATCTATATCCTTATTGATGTGTACAACGCTTAAGACGTAGATAGCCCTCAATAGTTGGAAAAATAGTACTTGCAAGCAAGTCAAAAGGAGATTAGCATCAAAAATTCGTAATCCTCCAAGGCGATATAAAGTATGCCGAAAGATAATGCTCTCGGCGACTTTTAGTGCGCTCAAACAGCGTTAATAACAACTTGAAAATTCACTGCAACAATCGATAAAGGTAGGAAAAAGTAATGGTAAATATCATTGGAACCAAGGCGAATGACACTCTCGTGGGTACTGACAGTGCAGATACAATTGATGGTAAAGCCGGGAATGATGTCATCACAGGTAATGGAGGCGACGACACCTTAACAGGTGGTGCCGGCAACAATACTCTCATGGGTGGTGTAGGTAATGATACCCTAGATGCTTCCTATTCTTCTGGAAATAACATTCTCATTGGAGATGCAGGGAATGACTACCTTGATATTAGCTACTCTACTGGCAACAACACGCTCTCAGGCAAAGATGGTGATGATTACTTTTACAGTGATAGAGTTCAAGGTAAAAATACTCTAAATGGAGGGGATGGCAATGACAAATTCACTTTCTACACTCCACATACTGGTTCCTCTTTTTTAATAACTCAAACGATAGACGGAGGGACTGGTGATGATGAATTGTATCTAGATAGTATTGCTATCGGGGGAATCACTTCGACTTTCAATTCTGCTACTAACACTGGCTCAATTACGGTAGCTAATAATCAGATTAACTACAAAAATATCGAACATTTATCAATCATAGGCACCCTCTTTGATGACTATATTGTAGGGAGCAATGGTGATGATTTCCTTTTGGGGAGCAACTATAGTGGGGATTCTACGAACAATGGCAATGATACTATTTTTGGTGGTGAAGGTAACGATTTTTTGAGTCCTCAGTATTCAATAGGTAATAACATCCTCAACGGTGACGCTGGTAATGATACTTTGTTGGCTGCTTTAACAGGTAATAACCTGCTTAATGGGGGCAATGGCAACGATAGCCTCTTTGCCTCGAACTCCTCTGGTAGTAACACTCTCAACGGTGGTGCTGGTGACGATACTTTGAATACCAGCTTTTCAACAGGTGATAATCTGCTTAATGGAGGGGATGGTAATGATTCTCTCTCTAACGACGATCGGGACTTCAACTCTTTTGCCCCCGGCAATAATACTCTCAATGGTGGTGCAGGTGATGATACGTTGAATCTTATCAATTTAACAGGCGATAATATCCTCAATGGAGGGGATGGCAATGATTTTATTTCTATCATTGGGAGTAACGAAGATAAAGGGTTTGGCAATAATATCCTCAATGGAGGAGATGGCAATGATTCCTTGAGTTTGCTCTTATATCCTTCTCTCTCTTCCTCAGTAACTCAAACAGTAGATGGGGGGAATGGTAAGGATTTGTTGAACGTCTCGTCTAACGATCCTACCGGGGGAATGACTGCAACTTTCGACGCTGCTACTAACACTGGATCGATTAAAACGAGTACAAATCGGCTTAACTACAAGAATATCGAACAATTATCAATTACAGGCACGCGGTCTGATGACTATATTGTGGGGAGCAATGGCAACGATACAATAGAGCCAATCTCTGGCAATGATACGATAGATGGCGGTAAAGGTGAGGATTTTTTGAGTGTTTTGTTGACTTTTTACACTAATGATGCGATCGCTTCAACTTACAATGCGACTACTAACACTGGCTCAATTACAGCAGGTACAAATCGAGTTAGTTACAAGAACATCGAACAATTATATATCGTAGGTTCCTCCTACGATGACTATATTGTAGGGGGCAATGGCAATGATACGATTACTGGCGGTGCAGGTAATGATACCCTCAACGGTGGCGCTGGTAACGATTCAATAATTGCAGGCAATGGTAATAACACGATAGATGGTGGCAAAGGCCAAGATTTGCTGACTTTTTCCGGCAATGAGGCGATCGCTTCCACTTACAATGCAACTACTAACACTGGCTCAATTACAGCAGGTAAAAATCAGGTTAGTTACAAAAATATCGAACAATTAAATATCTCCGGTTCCTTCGAGAAGCATGACTATATTGTGGGGAGTAATGGCAATGATACTCTCTACGGGGGTGGTAGCGGCAATGATACCCTCAACGGCGGTGGTGGTAACGATAGCTTAAGTGGTGACCGCTCATCAGGCAATAACCTGCTGTTTGGTGGCAATGGCAATGATTATCTTAGTGTCATTGGGGACATCTACGAAAACCGAGGTGGGATCTCGATAGCTTATGCCTCTGGCAATAACACTCTCAATGGTGGCAGTGGGGACGATAATTTAGTTATTAACTTATCAGATGGTAATAACTTGCTCTCTGGTGGCGATGGCAATGATTCTCTGTTTGCTTCTGATTCTTACGTAGTTGGTGGTGTCTTGGGTAATAACACCCTTAACGGTGGTGCAGGTAGCGATCGCTTGGATATTACCCTTTCATCAGGCGATAATCTACTTAATGGTGGCGATAGCAACGATATTCTCATAGCCTCTGGTGCCACTGGTAAGAATACCCTCAAAGGTGGAAATGGCAATGATACCCTTATAGGCGGCAAAGGTAACGATCGCCTGTATGGAGGAACTGGTACTGATACCTTTGTTTTCAATAGTTTCAATGAAGGTAGCGATCGCATTTTTGACTTTAACCCCACTAATGAAGCGATTCAGGTATCAGCTAGCGGTTTTGGTGGCGGCTTATCGCTAGGCGTACTCAAAGCTAGTCAATTTACCATCGGTACATCTGCAACCACAACTAGTCAGCGATTTATTTATAACTCCACTACAGGTGCATTGTTCTTTGACTCTGATGGTAGTGCAAGTGGGTTCACCAAAGTACAAATTGCTTTACTTACTGCTGGGTTGTCATTAACCAGCAACAATTTTGTAGTTGTTTAAAAGTAATTAGGGTTTTATTACTGAGCAATAAGCAAGATCATAAATCTTGATAATGCGGGGTGTCTAAAATTGCACCTTGCATTACATCTATCTGTGGGTTGATAATTTAGCGATCGATAACAATTCTGGTTTAGATAGAATTTATTTTTCTCATGATGTCAGGTAGCAAAAATGCTAGGCATCGCTAAAAAAAATATCTATTTTTATCTCATGAGAGTATATATAACCAGTGGTTTTGGCAAATATTTTGGCTAGTTGAGTACTCCTAAGAAAGAAGGCAGGAGGCAGTCTTGATGAAACAAGTTTCACCACCAAGTATGTAAAGTGGTCTTTCCCCTACTCCCGAATGGCACTAAGAAAACGTGGAACCTCGTTTGGGCAGGGTGTAGGGTGTAGGGTGTAGGGTGTAGGGAAAAATCAAGAAAAGTAAATATGAGTAAAGACACAAATAAATCTCTTCCTCACTACACCCCACACCCACTCATCCTTATGAATAGTGAATTTGCCGATATCTTAGTGCCATTCCCCCTACTCCCTACTTACAAGTCAGGAGAGAAGAGGATTTGACTTGTTTCTTTCGCCCTTCCCTGCGCCTTCGTTAGAGACTCATGTATAGATTTACAAGCAATTAATATAAAGAATATACAAAGTTATCTGCCTCAATCGACAAATGTAAGTAAATGTTTTAGATTGAGTTAGTATAATACAATCTGAAACATTCCCTATTTAGAAGCCAAATACCCAAGAGCGTTGGCGTATTCCTACGGAGAAGCAAGCTACGCACTAGCGTCTCCCAAAGAGAAGGCATCGCTCACAAAAAAGGCATACAGGTTATTTCTCCTATCCCTGTCAAGTGTTCCCTATTTCCAAACTAGTACGACTTAAGCATTGAACCAACCAAACTATCGAGTTTCCGTTTGGAATATTGCAGCTTGGCTTTTAATCCTTGTTCAGCAATGTCTGTGCTAAATACTTCCCAATACACTAATTGAGGATGCTTGAAACATCTGTGAAATTATTTGTTTTTGTGAATCTACATCCTCATAAATTTGTAAGGTGCTTAAGACGTAGATCATCCTCAATAGTTCGATAAATAGTACTTGCAAGCAACTCAAAAGGAGATTAGCATCAAAAATTCGTAATTCCCCAAGGTGATATAAAGTATGCCGAAAGATAATACTCTCGGCGACTTTTAATACGCTCAAATAACGCTAACAACAACTTGAAAATTTACTGCAAAAATCGATAAAGGTAGGAAAAAGTAATGGCAAATATCATTGGAAGCGACGGTAACGATACCCTACTGGGCACTAACAGCGATACAATTAACGGTCAACTCGGCAACGATACGCTAACTGGTGGCGGTAGCAAAGATACATTTGTTTATAACTTGGGTGATGGCAAGGATACAATTACAGATTTCGGTGGCGTGGGTAAAGGTACAAACCCAACAGCAGCAGTCATCGCCGAAGTTGATACGATTAAATTCATTGGGGAAGGGTTGACTGCACGAAATTTGTTGCTTGCCCAAAATGGCACAAACTTAGAAATCAGTTTTGAAAGAATAAATGGTACAAAACTGATTCTGCAAAACTTCAAATTAGAAGACTTAGAAAACCTGAAAGCTTCTGTTACAAGACCAGCTATAGGCAATATCTTATTTGATGGGCAAACTAGCATTACCGACAGCTTTGATGTCTTTAATGCCAACTCTACTGAAACGAGCATCGGCATCAAGAACACTGTAACCTTCCTCAATGACCTAGACAACAACATTACAGGTTTAGACAGCTCGGATGATGTCATTAATGGTCAAGGCGGTAATGACAAAATCGATGGCTTAAGTGGCAATGATTTGCTGCGGGGTGGTGCTGGCAATAACACCCTCAACGGTGGTGCTGATAGCGATTACTTAAATGTTAAGTATTCAACAGGCAATAATTTACTTAATGGTGACGATGGTAATGATTCTCTCTTCGCCTCTGGCGACTACGATGGTTACACCGTTTATATCCCTGGCAGCACAGGTAAAAACACTCTCAACGGTGGCAATGGTAACGATTACTTAAATGTTGACTATTCAACAGGTAATAATCTGCTCTCTGGGGGTAATGGCGATGATACTCTTAGTGCGTCTGACTACAACAACGGCGACTACAGCTACGGTCCAGGATATATTCCCTATACCGGCGTGTCTGGCAATAACACACTCATTGGTGGTGCTGGCAACGATTACTTGAATGCTGACTATTCAGCAGGCAATAATCTGCTAGATGGGGGCGATGGCAATGATATTCTATCAGCCGATGGCCCCAACGACGACTACGGAAAAGATAGTAATAACACCCTTAACGGTGGCAATGGTGACGATACGCTGGATGTTTACAATTCAAGAGGCGACAATCTCTTAAATGGCGGAGATGGCAATGATACTCTGATTGCGTCTGGCTTCAGCTACAGAGGCTACGAACCAGCCTCAGGAGATAACACCCTCAACGGAGGCGCTGGTAACGATTACTTTGATATTAAAGATTCAACAGGTAATAATTTACTCTCTGGTGGGGATGGCAATGATTCCTTCTATGTACAAACCTCATATAAGACCCCCTCTTATTTAGCAACTCAAACGATAGATGGAGGAAAAGGTGACGATTTGTTGTCTGGCGATTACGGGAGTTTTACTCGACGAATCACCTCGAATTTCAATGCCACTACTAAGGTTGGCTCAATTACGGCAGGCACGTATCACTTTAGTTACAAGAATATCGAACGATTAAATATCCAAGGTACAGGTTACAATGACTCCATCGTAGGGAGTAATGGCAACGATACACTCAACCCAGGCGGTGGCGGTAAAGATACGATAGATGGTGGTCAGGGTGATGATATATTATTGTTTGTCGATTACGTATCTCCTAGCAAAGGAATCACAACGACATTTAATGCCACTAATAACAGTGGCTCAATTAAAGCAGGTACGCAATCGGTTAGCTACAAGAATATCGAACGATTAAATATCCGAGGTACAGATTACAATGACTTCATTGCGGGGAACAATGGCAACGATACACTCAACCCAGGCGATCGCGGCAAAGATACGATAGATGGTGGTCAGGGTGATGATATATTGTCTGTCGGTTACCTATATGCTAGCGAAAGTATCACAACGACATTTAATGCCACTAATAACAGTGGCTCAATTAAAGCAGGTACGGAATCGGTTAGCTACAAGAATATCGAACGATTAAATATCCGAGGTACACAGTACAATGACTCCATTGTGGGGAACAATGGCAACGATACCCTTACAGGTCAGGGCGGTAATGATACCCTAATTGGAGGAGCTGGCATTGATACCTTTAGTTTTAATGGTTTCAATGAAGGTAGCGATCGCATTTTTGACTTTAACCCCACTAATGAAGCGATTCAGGTATCAGCTAGCGGTTTTGGTGGCGACTTATCGCTAGGCGTACTCAAAGCTAGTCAATTTACCATCGGTACATCTGCAACCACAAGTAGTCAGCGATTTATTTATAACTCAACTACAGGTGCATTGTTCTTTGACTCTGATGGTAGTGCGGGTGGGTTCGCCAAGGTACAATTTGCTTTACTTACTGCTGGATTGTCATTAACCAGCAGCAATTTTGTCGTTGTTTAATTTGAATTGAATTACGAGGTATAGCAATCCTATTTCATTTGTGAAAGCTAGAGTACATTTGTACGTTCTTGTTTTCTGTTCCCTACTTCATGACTAATTTTGCAACTCATTTAGGATTGCTATAGTAAATTCTTCAACTTGAGATGACATACTTGGTGTTTCTTTTACTTATTAATAAATAAGACCCAAAGAAAGGAGCGCTCAATTCTTGAAATTAAACATCACTCTGAGGTTATAGATTGCAAAAGTCAGACACTTGTTTGTCCCGAATAAAGATGTTCTGACTAAAGTCATAAACACATCCATTACTTTAGTCATGGTTCAAGCATACACAATATATAAATTCATTGCTAAAGTAATAATAGTTAACAAAAGTCAAAATTAGATAATTAAAATTGGCTTCGTAACAAAATTCGCTCATTTTTATATTATTTTTGTTTTCTATGTGTAGATTAATTGGCTACCTTGGCAACGCTATTCGGCTAGAAAAATTATTGTATCAAGAAGAACATTCTCTGGAAAAACAAAGTTATAACCCTCAAGAATTAATGTCTGGAATGGTGTGTGCAGACGGTGCTGGTATAGGCTGGTACGATGAAGCCGGAAAATCATTTATTTACCGTAATACTATTCCCCTGTGGAACGATACAAATTTGCAACAGTTAAGCCAATATGTACAATCTAATTGCACTGTAGGCTATGTCCGACTAGCTGGAATCGGGGAATCGCTTGACATTAGTAACTGTCAACCTTTCCGCAGTGGAAAACTTTTGTTTGTCCATAATGGTGAAATATCGAGCTTTCAACAAACACTCTATAGACCAATACGTGATAGACTTTCTGATTCAACATACCGTTTGATTAAAGGTATGACAGACTCAGAACACATTTTCGCTTTGTTAGTAGAAACGTGGCAGTCATCTGTAGATAGTAATCTTTTGTCAGCTCTAAGTATCACGCTGCAAAAATTGACTGATTTAGCTCAAAAATACGATACTACATTTAGTGCCAATATAATTGTCAGTGATGGTCAAACAATGGCAGCAGTTAGGTATGCCTATGATACACCAGCACCTACTTTGTATTGGTCTTATGAAGATGAAAATAATTCAAATGCAGTTATTGTTGCATCTGAACCTTTGTCTGAGCAAAATTGGGTACCCTTCCAAGAACAAAGTATTCTATTGGTTGAAGCAGGTTCATTGAAGCCAAAAATTATACGTTTAGAGCAAAGTTTTGACGCGTTGTCCCATCAATAATATTTTGAACTCTTGGGTAAAAGGTAAAAGGAAAAGGGTTTTTCTTATCGCTTTACCCTTTTCCCGACTTCTGCAAGAAATCTAATACTTAATTTTGTTCAAAAATCAAATATGATTCCTATAGTCTTCCAAATTAGCTACTTAAGTTTTTCGTAAGCAGCCAAAATAATTTTCTCTGTTTCTTCCCAGTTAATACATTTGTCAGTTACAGAAACGCCATATTTTAATTCTTCCTTCTTCCCACTAATTGGTTGATTGCCTTCATATATATTTGATTCCAGCATCATACCAACGATTGATGTATTGCCATCCAATATTTGCTGAATAATATTTTCTAAGACGGCAGCTTGTAATTTGTAGTCTTTATTAGTATTGCCGTGGCTGCAATCAATAACGATTCTTGGTGGTAAACCTGCCTCTTTTAATTTCTTTTCCACTAGGTTGACGCTTGCTGCATCAAAGTTGGGCTGATTACCACCTCTTAAAATGACATGACCGTAGGCATTACCTTTGGTTTGAAATACGCTGACTTGTCCGTTTTGGTTAATTCCCAAAAAATTATGAGGGTTTCTAGCTGATTGAAGAGCATTTAAAGCTACCTGAATATTGCCGTCGGTGCCATTTTTAAAACCCACAGGCATAGAAAGTCCACTTGCCATTTCCCGATGAGTTTGCGATTCGGTGGTACGTGCCCCGATCGCCGACCATGTAATCAATTCGCTAATATATTGAGGTATGATTGGATCTAGCGCTTCTGTACCAGCAGGTAACCCCAATTCTGTAATTTCTAGTAATAGCTGGCGGGCAATTAATAAGCCATTTTCTACATGAAAAGAATCATCCATCTCTGGGTCGTTAATTAATCCTTTCCAGCCTACGGTTGTTCTTGGTTTTTCAAAGTAGACGCGCATAATTAGTAGCAGCTTATCTTGGACTTTTTCTGCCAAGGCTTTCAATCTTTGGGAATATTCGATCGCTGCTTTCGGATCGTGAATCGAACAAGGGCCAACTACTATGAATTTTCGGCGATCGCGAAAATCCAAAATATCTTCTATTTCCTCTCTATACCTTAAAACTGTTTCTTCTGCTGATTTAGTTAATGGCAATCTTGATTTAATTTCATTGGGGGTTAAAAGAACGCGATCGTTCTCGATGTTAGCGTTAAATAATTGGTGGTTGTGCATGGAGTTTTCTCGGAATTTTTGCTATTGTGCTTTTGAGTGGAACTTAATATACACAGTTGGAATTAAAAATACAATATTTTCATATATTCACCTTTAAAAATTTATAATTTAATTTCATTTTAGTCAAGCATTACTGTTAGAAATATTTTCCTTATTAGCATTATAGGGAAAATGATAAAAAAATGAAGAAGGGGGAAAGGTAAAAGGAAAGTTGATAACAAAAAAGTCTTTCCTTTCTCCGTACTTTAGAGAATGTTTGAAAGATATATGCATAGTTGTGGATATGTGTCAACTTCTGCCAAAACATCAGATAAAATTTTGTTTCCAGTTTTTAAGAAGGAAATAGTTTTATAACAATTTGAAAAACGATGGCGACAGATTAAGCCCGATACATCAGGCAATTTCCAATCCAAAATCTAAAATCTTTTCATCAAAAATAGTCTAATTGAGCTACTGCCGTTATTATCGCAGATAGAGTATTTCATTTGATATCCTGACGCCAAGAGAAATCTATAGACATTTATGTTGCTAATTTTAAATACTATTAAGAAATGTTGTTTTTGATAGATTATGTATGTAGAGGTGTTATCTGCTGCAATTGATGACAAACCACTCATCCAAAGGATGATGGAGCTTTATCAGTATGACTTTTCAGAGTTTGCAGACCAAGATCTGGACGAACATGGTTATTTTGGATACCCATATCTAGATTATTACTGGATTGAAAGCGATCGCTATCCTTTCATTGTACGCGTAAGCGGTAAGCTAGCTGGATTTGTTTTAGTGAACCAGTTCACATATATTCTCAGCAATCAGTATTCTATGGCAGAGTTTTTTATCTTGCGAAAATATAGGCGGCAAGGAATTGGTAAGTTAGTTGCTTCTCAAATCTTCGATGGATTTTGCGGTAGGTGGGAGATTTATCAAATGAAGACAAATACAGTCGCTCAAAAATTTTGGCACAGTGTCATTTTAGATTACACGAAAGGGAAGTTTAGGGAAATAGCGATTGACGATGGCGATCGTCAAGGAACAATTCAATGTTTCGATAATACCTCAAAACGTTCCTTGAACCGTTCCGCCATCTACTTGTAGCATGACTCCATTCACAAATGAGGCTGCTGGCGAACTCAAAAATACTGCCACATTCGCAAACTCTTCTGGCGTTCCCATACGACCTAAAGGAACTGTAGCGCTGATTTGAGAAATTGCTGCTTCTTTTGTTTCACCACTTTTAGCAATTCGGGCGTTGATTAATTCTTCTACTCGTTGTGTATATGTCCAGCCTGGTAAAATGCTGTTGACGCGAATTTTATCGCTACCCAATTCTTGGCTGAGAGTTTTAGTTAAACCAATAACCGCTAACCGAATGGAATTCGATAATACAAGGTTTTGGACTGGTTGTTTAGTTGAGGTTGAGGTAATAGTTAGAATCGCTGGTGCGCTAGATTGGCGCAAGTGAGGTAAAGCGTATTTCACCAAGCGAACTGCACTCAGCAAAGTTAAATTAAGCGAAGTTTCCCAAGTTGCTAAATCGATATCATCAAAAGTACCAGCGGGTGGCCCTCCGGCGTTAGTAACGAGGATATCCAACCCGCCGAATTTATCTACTGTGGCATTAATCACCCGTTCAATATCTGCTTGATTGGTGACATCTGCGCGCAGAGATAGGACTTCGGTATCTGTTTCGCTAGTAATTTCCGCAGCAGCTTTGTCAACTAACTCACTGCGGGCGCAGATAGCAACCTTTGCACCCTCACGGGCAAATTGCCTTGCTGTAGCTTTGCCCAAACCTTTACTAGCAGCTGTTATTAAGGCGACTTTGCCACGGAGTTGCAAATCCATAATTTTGATATTTATTGTTTACAGTAACTTGAAGCCTAGATTATTTAGAACTTGCCGCAAGCGATCGCGTCCTCTCAATGACTCGACAGTTGCAATCCTCCCAGATGAATGTTCTGACCAATCACCAGCAACGTTCATCTGTTGTTCAGTATAGAACTCTTTGATGATGTTATTGTAATGAGCGATCGCTTCATCTTGTTCTGCCAAATTATAAGTTTCTCGGTGCAACACAGCTGATTGTGGTAAGCGCGGCTTAATTGCTGCATTCGCCTCTGGATTCGGATAGCCGATACACAGCCCAAACACAGCATACACAGAAGAAGGCAAATTCAAGATTGCTGCTACTTCTTCCGGGCGGTTGCGGATTCCACCGATATATACCGTTCCCAAACCGAGGGACTCAGCAGCTACTGTGGCATTTTGCGCTGCTAATGTCGCATCAACCGTTGCCATGACAAACATTTCCAAATAATCCAAACCGTCATGGGATATGCCGCGACTGTCAGCAACGTAAGCCAGGCGTGCTAAATCTGCTAACCAAACTAAGAATAAAGGCGCTTGTCTAATGTGTGCTTGATTTCCCGCCAGTTTTGATAACTCATCTTTGCGTTCTTGATTTTCGACCGCTACCACACTCCAGGTTTGCAAATTTGAGGAAGTAGATGCAGATTGGGCCGCTGCAACTAATAACTCCAGAGTTCCCGCTGGTAAAGGGTCGGATAGATAAGAACGAATTGAACGGTGAGATAATAGCGATGTCAGAGAATCATTCCATTCAATTTCGGCATTGAAAGGAATTTCGCCGTAACGCGATCGCAATAATTCTCTAGCATTAGTCATAATTAATCTCCTAATTCATAAGCATCATGGGGCATTAGTTATTAGTAATTAGTTTTAGACAAAGGACTAATGACTAATGACTAATAACTAATGACTAATGACTAATCGAGCAAATCTGGTTCATCCCGCACAATCCTTTCGTAAAGTGGCTGGAAGCCGAACCAGCCGCTTGTGGGCGATCCCACTTGGCTGTGGGTTAAACGGGCTGTTTCGTGTTTGATAATACTAGGTCTACCTGCGGCTTCTGCTAACAGTTGTGCTTGACACGATCGCTCTAGGTTAATGTACCAAAAAGCAGCTTCATCCACCGTATTTCCCACAGTTAAAATGCCGTGGTTACGCAGGATTAGGGCTTTATTCGGGCCCAAAGCTTCAGCAAATCGCTTACTTTGTGAGGCATCTAATGTACTATCTGTATGGTCTTCAAATAATGCATGGTCTTCGTAAAAAGCACAAGAATCTTGAGTCAAGGGGTCGAGGAGACGCCCCAAACTCGACCAGGCTTTGCCATAAATTGAATGGGCGTGTGCAGTTGCAATGACATCAGGTCGAGCCTCATGAATTTCACAATGGATGGTCAAACTGGCTCGATTTACCTCAGCGTCGCCTTTGGCCACTTCACCATCTTTATTAACCAAAACCAGGTCAGAAACTTTGATATGACCGAAGTATGTCCCCGGTGGATTGATCCAAAAATGGTCTGTAAACTCAGGATCGCGGACTGTAATATGACCCGCGACCCCCTCACAAAAGCCAAGGCGACCAAACAACCGCAGGGCGGCGGCTAGGCGTTGCTTGCGGTGCAGGCGTTCGTCTTCAACTCGCTCGAATACGGGGGGTTGCGGTCTTTCATACTTGGGCATATTCTTTTTCCTCCTCCTCTTTACAGGGAGCATTAGAATATCCAGAACGAAAAGATTTGACGCTGTGAGATTCTGGAATGAACTGGTGACGCCAGACGCAACCAGTATCATTGCCCAGGAGATGAATCGATACAGATTCACTCTCGGATGTGGTTTTAACAGCGTGGATATCACCATCTGGAGGTAGGAGGCGGTAAATATCCCCCCTTTCAAGCGATCGCACTTCAGTTATTTGTAATTGTGCATGTCCTTCGGCATTGCCGTTATCTACACGCCGATAGACTGTTTCTTCTTGATTGCCTTTATATAAACCAATCAATCCCCAAGCTAAATGGTCGTGGACGGGAGTGGTTGAACCTGGAGGAATTACCAAGCTAAAAACTGACAAAGAACGGTCTTTAGCCCGATAAAGTAGCCATTGACCGATACCACCGCCCATTTTACTTTCCGGGTTGACTCGGGTAAACTTTTCGGGCAACCATTGCTGTTGGGCAAGTAGCTCTTGAAAATAGGGTTCTAATTTAGCGAGGGTTTGGGTGCGATTTTCAGATGTGTTGGCAGTAATTTCACGTACTGTTGCTATAAAAGAGCGCAGTTCTTGGCTTTCAATAAACCATTGGTCTTCTGGCAATGGTTCTAAGATAGTATCATTAATCATCTATATTCCTGATTAATCTAAGTAAGTTGGCGTAAATATTCCTCATAGCTTTAGCTTAAGTTAATCTTTATTTAAATACTTTCGTTTTGTTGTGCCAACCTACTTACTAACTTTTTTATTTTTGGCGATCGTAGTAATAGTACGTTACAGCAAAAATAAAGTTACCATTGGGAATCGCTCACAAGTTTGCATATAAAACTTTTACTTTTTATTTTTGACATCAGGGTGAATTTTAAAGCCAAGTTGCTCAAGTTTTAAATGGGAAAGCGACTCCTTGAGGATGATAGTGAACGGATATCGCTGGAATACACTAGCTTGCCCTTGTGACAACAGCAGCCTAGCACGGCTGATACGTACTGGGTATAAAGGTTGTTGGTTGGCATCGAGAATCAAAACTTTGGTCATGTATCAAATTCCTGAAGGTTAACGGAGGCAGGGGGCAGGAGGCAGGGGGCAGGAGGCAGGGGGCAGGGGGCAGGAGGCAGGAGGCAGGAGGCCGTTTTTGTAACGAGGATTTATACCCCGTTCCAAAAACTTTGGACGAAGTACGGTTTTAGATCCGATTGTTTCGATAGATTTACCAAGCACAAGAGCAAACCCAATAGCATCATTTCGCCATGAGTGACTGGCACTCATAGCCAAAAAACTTTCGAATTTGGACTGTCTAAAGAAAAAAAATGTGCTGCGTTAGATGCTCGACAGCTTAGTTTCTCTAAATCCGATAAGTCGGTCGGAAAACAGTAGAATTACTAAAGCAGAAATTATCACATACAAATTCAAAAAGCAAGTCAACCCGTTTGGGGAATTCAAAATTCAAAATTACAATCCTCATAATAAGGGTGTAAGGGATATTCCTTTTTCATACATGTTTGTGAAAATTATTTCATTGAAACTGCCCCCTGCCCCCTGCCTCCTGCCTCCTGCCCCCTGGCTCCTGCCCCCTGCCTCCTGCCTCCTGCCTCCTTTAACAATTCAGAGGCCGGAGATGTTGAGTCACATCAAGGCAAGCTTGTACAAAGTCTTTAACTACACTATTTGCAGAATCTCGCCGCCACGCCACAGCTAGGACACTAGGACTGACATCCTGAACTCGGCGGAAAGTTTGTCCTGACAAAGCATAAATTTGTGCCGTGGTTTCTGAGACTAGGGCTATTCCTTGATTGTTAATCACCGCTTCCATTGCCTCATTAATATTGTTGACTTCCGTGCCAAAGACAATTGGATGCCCACCACGCTCATTCTTTGCTAGCCAGTGATCTCGCCATATTCCTGTTTCAGCAGGCAAAGTAATAAATGGTTCGTTAACCAAATCAGCTATCTGTAAAACTTGGTGTTGCGCGAGTGGATGTTCTGATGGTAGAGCCACCCATCTTGGTTCAACCAATAAGATTTCGGTGAATACTTTTTCTTGTTTGGGAACTGGCAACCGTAATAAAGCAACATCAGTATTGCCAGAGAGTAGCCCAGCCGTAGGATCTGAGAACTCAAAGAAACGAATTGCTACCTTCCACCCTGGTTGTAGGGCTTGAAACTGTGAAAGAATAGATTTCGTTAATTCACTGCCAATCCTGCAAACAAAACCAACGCGTAATGTCTGCGTTTCCCTTGCCGCTACTTCTCGCAGCTTTAATAACGTAAACTGCCAATCCTGGATTAGTCCTTGGGCTAAAGGCAACAATGCTTCACCAGCAGCAGTCAGTTTTACTTCCCGACTATTACGGCGCAGTAATTCAATGCCCAATTCTCGCTCTAGTTGGCGAATTTGCTTAGACAATGCTGGTTGTGAAATATATAACTGTTCAGCAGCACGGGTGAAGTTCAACTCTTGTGCCACCGCAACAAAGTAACGAAGCAACCGTAAATCTGCATCCATGCTGTTTGGTAATTTTTATCTATTCCTTTTGGTTATAGCAATATATCTTGGACTTTTGAGGCAGTTTGCGATAAAAAATTTTAATGGGCTGGAAATTAGGGATTAGCGACTGGGGACTGGGGATTGGCGACTGGGCATTGAAAGAGGCTTTAGGTATAAAGGTCTGGGGAAAGATGCCTTGCAACTTATTTTCTACTTTCTACTCCCCACTCCTTATTCACCAGTCACCAGTCACCAGTCACCAGTCCCCAGCCCCCAATCACCAGCCCCCAGTCTTATGTTTGTCAAAACTTTCATCAGGCGTCCAGTTCTGACGACCGTCTGTACATTTATCATTTTGCTGCTGGGAAGTATTTGTATTCCTGTGCTGCCGATTTCTCAGCTACCGGATCTAGCTCCGGTGCAAATCAACGTTAGTTCTAATAATATTGGTGCAGATGCTCAAACAACAGAAAGCACTGTTACTAATATTATCGAGCGCCAAATTAATGGCGTTAAAAATGTATCTTACATCTCTTCTAATACAGGTAATGATGGTTCGAGCAATATAACTGTTTCCTTCCCAACTAGTGTTAATAGCGATATTGCTCAAGTAAACGTTCAAAATAAAGAAGCTCTCTCTGAATCTCAATTACCGGATATTGTTCAAAGAACGGGTGTAACTGTTGAAACAGCATCAACTAGTCTGCTGCTCGTCTATGGTTTTTACTCAGAAAATAATGAATATGACAACATTTTTATTAGTAACTATGTTGACTTATTCATCCTCGACCAAATTAAACGCATTCCTGGTGTAGGCAGTTCTAGAATTTTTGGAGAACGCAAATATGCAATGCGTCTCTGGCTCGATCCCAACAAACTTGCTCAACATCAACTAACTCCTCAAGATGTGACAACTGCGCTGCAAGAACAGAATATTCAGGTGGGCGCAGGGGCAATTGGCAAGGAACCAGCCCCAGATAATCAAAGCTTTGAATTTGCTTTAAAGGCAACCAGCCGATTCAAAGATGCTGCTGAATTTGAGGAGATGGTGTTAAAAGTGGGGCAAGGTGGCACTGCTAACACCTTAGTTAAAGTTAAAGATGTCGGTCGAGTTGAACTAGGAGCAGAAAGCTATCTTGCTGATGCCAAATTTACCATTCCAGGAAAAGATCCCAAGCCTGCTGTTGGTTTAGGGATATATCAACTTCCTGGTAGTAATGCCTTACAAGTTGCCCATGCTGTTGAAGAACAAATTGAAATCCTATCGAAGAATTTTCCGCCAGGACTCAAAGCACAGTTAGCATTTGATACCACTCCGTTTGTGGAAATTTCCTTAGAAGAAGTTCTGCACACGCTGGTTGAAGCGATCGCACTGGTGGTGTTAGTAATCTTTGTTTTCTTGCAAGATTGGCGCACCACAATCATTCCTACTGTTGCGATCCCCGTTTCTTTGATTGGGACGTGTGCGGCTCTTTTGGTTCTAGGATTTCAAATTAATACACTGACCTTATTTGGTTTCGTTCTAGCGATCGGTATTGTCGTCGATGATGCCATCATTGTGGTGGAAGCTGTTGCAGTCAAACTCGAACAAGGTATGAAGCCGTTTGACGCAGCCGTAGAAGCTATGAAAGAGTTGACGGGGGCAGTCATTGCTACTTCGCTTGTACTGATGGCGGTATTCATTCCCGTTGCATTTATTCCGGGTACGACTGGGATTGTTTACAAGCAGTTTGCGTTGACCATTGCTTGTTCTATTGGGATTTCGACTTTCAATGCTTTAACCTTCTCTCCCAGTATGGCAGCAATTCTCATGCGCCCTGCTCGAACTCCACGGGGGCCTTTGGGCTGGTTTTTTGGGCTGTTTAATCGGGGATTTAGCTGGTTCACGCGCCGATATGTGAGGTTTGTCAGCTTCCTTACCCATATAAAGGCAGTTGTGATTGGAGTTTTCATCGCTGGTATACTGGCAACGGTTTTCATGTACAAAACAGTGCCTACAGGATTTATTCCAGAGGAAGACCAAGGGTACTTCTTTGTAATTGTCCAGGGGCCTGATGGAGTTTCTTTGAAATACACGGAATCGGTGATGGAACGGGTTGCTAAGGAAGTGACAGCAGCTCCGGAAGTGAGAGCTAGTTTTATGATTAGCGGTTTTGGTTTTGATGGCAATGCTTCTAATTTGGGTATTGCCTTTGCGAACCTGAAACCTTGGAAAGAAAGAACCGAAGCATCTCATTCTGTTTATGGCATCTTGCAAAGGCTCAACAAAAAGCTGTCTGGGATTACCGAAGCTAGAGCGATCGCTGTAAATGCTCCGCCAGTGAGAGGATTAAGTACTACGGGTGGTTTTGAGTTTATTATCCAAGACCGCACGGGCAGCGCGCCGATTCAAACTTTGGTTGATGTCACTCAAAAGTTCATTGCCGCAGCAAATCAAAAGCCCGTTCTGCAACGAGTTTTTACCCAATTCACCGCCAATACGCCGCAATTTGAAATCCAGGTAAACCGCAACGAAGCCAAAGCTCTCAATGTCGAAATTAATGATATCTTTGGGGCATTGCAATCTTACTTGGGGTCGCAATACGTGAATAACTTTGTCCAAGGACAGCGACAATACCGAGTATACGTGCAAGCAGATGGAGTTTACCGTTCAAATCCCGATGATATTGGCAAGTTATATGTTCGCTCGTCTACTGGGGCGATGATCCCCT
Organism: Nostoc sp. DedSLP01; assembly: GCA_034530875.2. Classification (GTDB taxonomy): domain Bacteria; phylum Cyanobacteriota; class Cyanobacteriia; order Cyanobacteriales; family Nostocaceae; genus Nostoc. Next base: position 148,554 of record JAVRCJ020000016.1, on the reverse strand, counting down.
TGAGCAGTCTGGTGAAAGTGACTCCCTTTATAGGGCCAAAGACAATCTCGCATTATAACTTGTATCGCTCAATTAAAGTCCAAGGCGCTCCGGCTCCTGGTGCGAGTTCCGGACAGGCGATTAAAGCGATGGAGGAAGTAGCCGCAGAGGTATTACCCCAGGGATTTGGTTACGAGTGGACGGGGACTTATCTGCAAGAGAAGACATCTGGAGGAGCTACCGGACTGATTTTTGCTTTAGCGATCGCTATTGTATTTTTAGTACTGGCGGCTCAATATGAAAGTTACGTTGACCCAATTATTATTTTGCTGACAGTTCCCCTGGCAGTGTTGGGAGCAATGACAGCGATTTGGTTGCGATCGAATATTTTCATGGCTGGCAGTCTGTTTCCCAAGGTAGTAGATGATATTTATTGCCAAGTAGGTTTGGTAACCTTAATTGGTCTAGCCGCCAAGAACGCGATTCTAGTCGTGGAATTTGCCAATCAACTGCACGAGCGAGGCATGAGCTATACCCGCGCCGCAGTAAAAGCCGGACAAGAACGTTTGCGACCGATTTTAATGACTTCCTTTGCAGCGCTGTTAGGATTTTTGCCCTTGGTGATTTCTGAAGGAGCTGGAGCAAGTAGCCGTTGGTCTTTAGGTACAGCCTTGTTTGGGGGACTGCTGGTTTCAACGTTCTTGAGTTTGTTCTTAGTGCCAATTCTCTACATTCTGATTAAAACCTTGGCTGAGACTATATTTTCTCGCGGCCGTCGTGGAGGCTCAAATCCCCCAGAGTCTCCAAATGGAACTTCAGAATTTGGCCATAGAACTTTGCCTGCAACTCAGCCAGAAACGCAACTGCGATCGCAGCAGGATGGAGGAGCTGTGTAAAGGTGACTGGCGATTGGGGAATGGGAACTAGGGGGCAGGGGGAGAATCAGCAATGCCCATTCCCCTTTTCCCTTTTCCCTTTCCCTTTCCCTTTACCCCTTCAAATCTTGGTTTGCAAAGCGATAATTCTGTATCAGAATATATTTGTCGCGAATATTTTTCAATTGGTATTAGTCATTTACTGAGAAATACTCAATCTTTAGACCTAAAAACCCAATGATACAGCAAACCATTATTACCACTGCAACGTCACAACTGACTATAAATCGCACTGACAAAGAAATTGCCGAACAAGCAACAATCCAAAGCTTTTTCAATTGTTACCTGCGAGAAACTGGTACGGGCAAAATTATCAAAGCCAATACTGAAGCGATCGGCGATGGTATAAATGAAGTATTTAATCGTACTAAAACTGAAGTATTAATACGTTGTTACTTAGAGCACCAAAATATACAAATATTGGCTGGTTTACGCTATTATTCGCTAACTGGACGGCATTTATTTTACTTTCCAATTTATTATCAACCAGCGGATAAAACTGCTATTTTAGAAGTTGATTGCATCACTTTAGTTACTCTACTGATAAAAGAGTTAGCCCTGGTTGATGGTAATAATGGACACCAGGAGGAATTGCTGCGGCGAGTAGTAGAAAGCTGTGGCAATATCGAACAGTTTGTGCGGCAGCGGCGACAGGATACAGATATTCTTTATGCTTTTAAAAGTAATTTTATTGAAACCGAACAAGCCCTAGTTTTTGGGCATCCTTTACACCCAACACCAAAAAGCCGTCCAGAATTTGCTGAGAATGAATTAGCTATTTATTCTCCAGAATTGAAAGGTTGTTTTCCTCTGCACTACTTTCGCGCCCATCAGTCGATAGTGGAGTCAAATTCAGCATTGCCACAAACAGCTACAGAACTGATTAAAGCAGAACTGTTGGCGGATACTCAAGTGGATGAAAACTTCAAGATTAATTATTGCCGCACAGATGAATATGCTTTGTTACCGATGCATCCTTGGCAGGCAAATTTTGTGCGGCGTCAACCAGCAGTGCAGCAGTTATTGAATCAAGGATTGCTGGAAGATTTGGGGTTACAAGGGCGAGCTTTTATGCCTACTTCTTCAATTCGTACAGTTTATCATCCTGATGCAGCGTTCATGCTCAAACTCTCTTTGAACGTCAAGATTACTAACTCGATACGGGCTATTACTTATAAAGAGTTAAAACGGGCGGTAGAACTCTATCAATTATTGAATACTCAAGTCGGTCAGGAATTGCGCGATCGCTTCCCACAATTTAATATTATTCGAGAGCCTGCCTACATCACCTTGAAAATAGACGGCGAACCCAGTAGTGCTTTCGCTTCTCTATTACGAGAAAATGTTTTCCCAAACAATCCTGCTCCTGATGCCACTTGTTTAATATCTCTATGTCAAGATGCAATGTTTTATGATGGTTCGCGCTTGACAAATATTATCAAATTACTAGCAGAACGCGAACAACGCCCCACAAGTGAAGTTAGCCGGGATTGGTTTTGCCGTTACCTGAAAATTTCCCTAGAGCCGATTCTTTGGCTTTACTTTACTTATGGCATAGGGCTAGAAGCGCATCAACAAAATAGTGTTTTGCAACTCCAAGATGGTTATCCTTACCGCTTCTTTTTCCGCGATAATCAAGATTATTACTGTCACCCGGCTTTTCGGGAACATTTAGATGGCATCCTCCCTGGCTTTACTAACAGAAGCCATACGGTGTCTAAAAATGCCGTTGCTGCTGACGAACGCCTGGGTTATTACTTTTTCAACAATCATTTGTTGGGGCTGATTAATGCCTTCGGTGTCGCTGGTTTGGTGGATGAACGAGTACTTTTAGCAGAAGTCAGAACTACTTTAGATACATACGCACATATAGAGCCAGATAGCTCAAAACTCCTGCATCAACTTCGCCAACCGCAGTGGCGTTGCAAAGCCAATCTCATCTCCCGCTTTCACGACATTGATGAAATGCACAGTTCTCTTCCCACTCACTCGATTTATGTGGCTATCGATAATCCTTTTACAGTAGAAAATAGGGAACGCTGCTAGTGGTTAAAAAAACTTCCGAGTCGTTCAGTATGAATGGAGATTGTAATTTTACTAAGATTCGTTGAGCAACTGAAATTGCTTCTTTAATGCCTGCAATATCTTCCAGCAAAATTATAATCTCATCACCACCAAAGCGAGATGCTAAATCTTTGCTACGAATTGTACATTGTAGTTTCTGAGCGATGATAAGTAGGTAGACATAATTAAATGTAAAATGTTAATTTTTAAAATCCTCTGGTCAACTGGTTTTTGCCTTCTGCCTCCTGCCTTCTACTTAGTAAGTAATCGCCGTTAACGATGTATATTGTGAAACAATCAAATGTTACGAACAATTGCTGACTCCAGATCGGTCTGTGTCAAAGCAGTTGCAGATATAAGCATTCGGACAAAATTTTTTTTTGTTTTTTAATTTACATTTTTATAATTCCTGTCTGTATAAAACACTTAACACAGTAAATTTGCAAAACTTTAAATGAAAGTCGATGGACACGGCTTTTACTGGCGCGGTCTATTGTGCAATAAAATTATTGATGGAGTACTAAAGCCAACTTTTCTTTGACTTCACAATCCTTTACAGAGAAGTACTAAATAGTTTTGATTTTTTTATGAAAAGTTTGTATGTATTACATGGTTTTTCAACAAAATTAGATTAAGAAACTCATAAACTCTTCAAATCTAAACTTTGACAGTGTAATGATGGTAAGTATGTTAATAGCATGTTAACAAATTTCTTTTAGTCGCTTGCATTTATCAAACTATGGGAGGTATAATACAGACGTCAAATGGCTTCGCTAGATGTTCCCTTAAAAAAACTAGAGACTGCTGCAAATTCACCCTAGAATCTTCCAAGCAAGCTTAATCAATGTTTTCTGAGTGAGGTTTTGCTCGAGCAGTAGAATCTCAAAAAACAAAAAGTTATGATGTGCCTTGTATTGTTATAGCTCTCTTCTACTTACTGTAGCCTTACAAATAGCTACCTTTTTAGGTATCTAGGTTGCATCCTTGAGACTGAGGCTATCCCGATGCTAACCCCTATAAAGATCGAAAAATTATAGGGGAATTACACCGGGCGCTGCACATCGTGTAAATATCAGATTAACCTTGCAGGGTCGATCTGATATGCAGTTGTGTTTTTTGCTGTCAGGCTTCGATCGCACAACTGCAATGGATTCGTTTACCAAAAATTTACAACTCAGTGCAACTGTATATAATTATGCCACACAACTTTACTCAAGACAACGCTGTTAAAAAGCTAGGAACATCTGAAATCAGTCTTTTAAGCCTTTTTCAAGCTTAGGTTTTGTTATAGAGACTGAAAGCTAATTTTCAGCCAAGATATTTTCTTAACAATCGATATCTGGAAAAATTTCACCAGTTAATAATTGGGAACTCGAAGCGATTGCATATTCATCGCTGCATCTACTACATCTGGATGTGAAAAGAATTTTTCTCAAACATCCTTTAGGAAAGCTGCTGATTGTCAAAATAAGCAAGCTATATTTGCTTCGAGAATCTCGATTCCATTTTTTATCCCGAGCCTAAATGTTATCTAACTAAACAAATTTCTAGTTCGACATTTTGGTATTGAGATTAACGATTGACTACAACCACTACAAATATCTGCCCAACAAAAATACTTTGTGTCTAAGTGTTACTTATTGACATTTTGTATTCTTAAAACTTTACTCCAAGGAGGCTTAGGGTTTCCACTGTGAAAATACGGTATTCCCAAAAAGTTTTAATTAATTTTTGAATTTCATTCAGGATAAATAACTAAATTCTATTGTGGAGATTAGAAAATGCCGCCAGTGCTTTTTGAGCAACATCTGGGTGAAAGGCTCTCATCTACCTTAGGTGCAATGCTTTCAGAACCAGAATTACAAAGCTTCCTTGAAGAAATGGAGATGGTGGAGCCGCCAGTGGCAAAGCAGTTCTGGCAATCAGCACAGGCAAATCCTGGTATCTACATTATCCTTACAGGTAAAGTCAGACTCTTAGATAGCTTTGAGAATTTAATCGCTAGCTTTGGTGCATGGTCTTTTTTCGGTGAATTGACTCTGTTTCCTGAAGCGAACTTTACTCCTTATATAGTTAGAGCTTCCACAAACTTAAAACTTGGTTATTTCAGGCAAGAAGCATTGCAAACCTTGATAGACAAGCATCCTAACATTCGCGATCGCCTTTTTGCCCGTGCAGAACTTTGGGATTTGTTGTTGTTATCTCGCCAAACTTCACAACTACCGAACCATACATCGCAAGTTCCAGGGATGCTCAAAGCCTTATCTGTGTTTGAGCGACATCAATTAGAAATCGGCTCTATAAGTCCCCAAATATTCCCAGATTCGCAATTGTGGTTATTGTACAGAGGGCAACTGCGGCATTCTCAAGGATATATTTTAACCCCAGGCACAATATTGACCCAACCACAACCAGGAGATTGGCAAGTAACCCAGCCAACGATTGTTTATATTCTAAAAAGCGATCGCAGCCAAACAGCACTAGAATACTTCCCAGAATTGAGAGAGTGGGGACTCGAGAGTGGAAACTGGGAAGTGGGGACTAAGGAAAAAACTTCCCAGTCTGCAAAAGCTAAAATCATTCCTTTTCCCCAACGAGAACAGCAATCACAACAACAGCCAAAACAATCGCGTTTTTACTTTCCCAGTCCCAAAGTGCAAATGGGGCATTGGTGGAAACGCCTCACTAAAACCTATCCCTTCTATGCTCAACAAAGCGCAGCCGATTGTGGCTGTGCTTGTTTGGTAATGATTGGTAATTATTGGGGCAAACATTTTAATATTAATCGCCTGCGGGATATGACTAACGTCAACCGCAATGGTGCATCGCTCAAAGCTATGGCAGCAACAGCAGAAAGCCTGGGTTTTTCCACCCGTCCGGTAAAAGCGACACTGGAGAAATTAGCACAACAACCTTTACCTGCAATTGCTCACTGGGAAGGCAAACACTTCATAGTTGTCTATGAAATCGCAAAAAAGCGGGTGATTGTATGCGATCCCGACCTCGGCCAACGCAGCCTGACAAAAGCTCAATTTCAAGCAGGTTGGAGTGGTTACGCATTATTGCTCCAACCTACACCTTTACTAAAAAATATTAAAGACGAAAGTATAGGCTTTTGGAAATTTTTTGAGTTAATCAAACCTCACTATCGGACACTGATAGAAATTTTTATTGCTTCCGTAGTCATCCAATTATTTGGACTGGTAACGCCGATATTCACCCAACTGTTGCTCGACAGAGTACTTGTGCAGCGCAGCGTTACGACCTTAAACGCCATCGGTTTGGGAATGATTGTTTTTGGGTTGTTCGGTGTCGCTGTCAACGGTGTCAGGCAATATCTCTTATTTCATACTGCTAACCGAGTTAGCATTTCCCTACTAGTAGGCTTTATCAAACATACCTTTCGTTTGCCACTTTCCTATTTCGAGTCGCGTTTCGTCGGGGATATAGTCTCGCGCATCCAAGAAAACCAAAAAATTCAGCAATTCCTGACCGGTGAGACACTCTCTATCTTGTTGGATTTGTTGACATTGGTGGTTTACTTGGGCTTAATGTTTTCCTATAGCTGGCGGATGTCATTATTCGTGCTGTGTACTGTACCGCCATTTTTTATCTTGGCGCTGGCTAGTACAAGTATTTTGCGCCGCATCTCCAGAGAAATTTTTAATGCTGGTGCCGAAGAACAAAGCTATCTCATAGAATCCCTCACCGGAATTCGTACCGTCCGTTCGTTAGCAATCGAACAGTCGGTGCGCTGGCGTTGGGAGGAATTGCTGAATAATTTAGTCAAAAAAGCCTTTAATGCTCAAATAATTGGCAATCATTTGCAAATTATCAGTGGCGTCATTCAAACCTTTGTGAATACTGGATTGCTGTGGTATGGAGCTACTCAGGTGATTAATGGCGATCTAACTATCGGACAATTAATCGCTTTCAATATGTTGGTAGGTAATGTCTTGAGTCCTTTTCAACGGCTGTCTATGCTGTGGAATCAATTGCAGGAAATTGTGATTTCCACCGAACGTATTAATGATGTCTTGGAGGCCGAACCAGAAGAAGACTTACAAACTAAACCTCGCAAGTCCTTGGGTAAACTGCGAGGTCACATTTGTTTTCAAAATGTTACCTTTCGCTATCATCCAGAAACTGAGACTAACGTATTAGAAAATCTCAACTTTGAAATTCAGCCAGAACAGATGGTTGCAGTAGTCGGCCGCAGTGGTTCTGGAAAAACAACCCTGAGTAAATTAATTTTGGGTTTATACCCAGCGACAGATGGCAAAGTACTCATTGATGGCCGCGACATCACTACTATATCTATGCGATCGCTCCGTTCGCAAATCGGCGTTGTAGATCAAGATACTTTTTTGTTTGGTGGGACTATTCAGGAAAACATTGCGATCGCTCATCCCAATGCTTCTATAGAAGAAATTATCCAAGCCGCAAAATACGCTGGGGCCGATGATTTTATTCAAAAACTACCGATGGGTTACGAATCCCAAATTGGTGAAGGCGGCGGTATGCTCTCTGGCGGACAGCGCCAACGCCTAGCGATCGCTCGTGCTTTGCTCGGTAATCCTCGCTTATTACTATTTGATGAAGCCACCAGCCACCTAGATTCTGAATCAGAACGAATTATTCAAAACAATCTCAAAACAATTCTTCAAGGACGCACAAGCGTAATTATTGCTCATCGCCTGTCTACAGTCCGTAACGCTGACTTGATTCTAGTTTTAGATCGAGGCGTTTTAGTAGAAAGCGGTACTCACGACGAATTAATCGCTAAAAAAGGTCATTATTACTATCTCAATCAACAACAACTAGCCCAAGTTAGTTGAGATTCGATATGGGGAATTTCTCATCTCCACATCTATCTATAGATATAAAAGAAAAAATTATGCCATATCCTAATAGATCGTCCCCAGTTTCCCAAGATGAGCCAGACCGGCATGAAAGTTACATACAGGAAGAAGATGAGGAACATGTAGAAGTTAACGAGCAGACAGAGGCAGAAAATGACAGTCAAGATTTGCACTACGGCACTGAAGGACTGCTGAATGCGCTACCTCAAATTTGGACTCGGAGTTTGTTGTATGTACTCATAGCCTTTGCTGGTCTATTTTTGCCTTGGGCAAGTCTCTCGCGAGTAGATGAAACTGGTAGCGCCAGAGGACGTATAGAACCTAAAGGCGCAACTCAAAAATTAGACTCTCAAGCTAGTGGGACTGTCAAAGCAGTTATGGTCAAAGAAGGAGATACAGTCAGACCAGGACAAGTTCTACTGCAACTAGACTCAGACCTGCTACAAACTGAACTCCAACAAGTCCAAACCAAATTGCAAGGGCTACAAAATCGGCAATCCCAACTAGAACTGCTCAAAAATCAACTTTTAGCCTCAAATAATCTTTTAGAGCAGCAAAATAAATCCCAAGAATTGGAAAAAATCGCTCAAGTTAACCAGGCGCAGCAAAATCTAGATGCCAAACTCAGTAGCTATAACCTGCAAAAGTTAGAAAAACAGGCATTAGTCAAGCAAGCACAGCAGCAGATTGACATTACTCGCAACGATCGCGAATCTGCTCAAACCCGTCTGGGTTTAGATACTAGGCAAGTCGAACGCTTTAGCAAACTCGTTGAGGATGGTGCGGTTTCTGCAACCCAAATCGATGAACTCAAAAAAGAAGAACAAGAAAGCAAACGACTCTATAACAGGGCTGTATCAGATATTAAACAAGCCGAGTTGCGCTTGGCAGAAGAGTTAAATCGTTATCAAGTAACTATTAAGATGTTGGAGTCTGATATCCAACAAGCAAAACTGCGACTGCAAGAAGAGCAAAGTAGCTATCAAAGTTTGATGCAAGCCGGGAAACTGGCTTTGATGAAAAATATAGAACAGCTAAAGGACTTACAGGCACAAATAACAGCGGTGCAGTCAGAAGTTGCTCAAACTAAAAGCCAGATTATATCTATCAGACTGCAAATTCAGCAGCGAGTAGTGCGATCGCCCATCAATGGGGTGATTTTTGAATTGCCTACCACTAAGCCAGGAGCAGTGGTACAAGTCGGTCAAAGAATTGCCCAAATCGCACCCAAGAATGCAGATTTCATCCTCAAAGCTAATATGCCCAATCAAGATAGTGGCTTCTTGAAATTAGGAATGCCAGTTAAAGTCAAGTTTGATGCCTATCCCTTCCAAGAATATGGCATCGGCCAAGGGAAAGTTACTTGGATTTCTCCGGACTCCAAAATTAGCCAAACACCCCAAGGAAATATTGAAAACTATGAATTAGAAATCACTTTAGACCAGCAATATCTCGAAAACGGTAACAAACGTATTCCATTAACTGCCGGTCAGACAGCGAATGCTGAAGTCATAATTCGTCAACGTCGGGTGATTGACTTTGTTCTAGATCCGTTCAAGAAGCTGCAAAAAGGGGGTTTAGAGATTTAGTTAGAGCGCAAACACTGAAATTACGAAATCAGACAACCCAGATAATTATTGGAGATATGATGTTATGCCTCACCAGCTGAACATTTCCACTTCAGACATCATTCACAGTCTTAAACTTTCTTGCCAAATACCTGATGTCGCCGAAGCAATAGCATCGCAAAGCATTATTGCCGAAGCAGCTCGAGAGGCAGGAATTACAGTCACGCCAGAAGAACTCCAGCAAGAAGGAGATGACCTAAGGTTCGCCAAAAAACTTGTTAGAGCTAAAGACACTTGGATGTGGCTAGAAAAACACCATCTTTCTGTGAATGAGTTTGAAGAATTAGCCTACAACAAAATCCTTGCGCGCAAGTTAGGTAATCATTTATTTTCTGCTCAACTCGAAAAGTATTTTTACGAACGCCAACTAGATTACGTTGCTGCTGTTACCTACGAAGTTGTCTTGGAGGATCGAGACTTGGCTTTAGAGCTTTTTTATGCTCTAGAAGAAGGTGAAGTGAATTTTCCTGAAATTGCTCGTTTATATATCCCAGAACCAGAACTCCGCCGGACTTATGGATATCAAGGACTCCGATACCGCAAAGATTTTCGTCCAGAGATTGCAGCCGCTGTATTTGCTGCTGCACCACCAGAAGCTCTCAAACCGATTACAACTCCCAAAGGAGTGCATTTAATTTGGGTGGAAGAAGTCATTCAACCCCAATTAGATGAACAGTTGCGCCAAAAAATCATTACAGAATTATTTTCTGATTGGTTAAAGCAACAAGTTAACGCTATCGAAATTTTTATTGAGATAGACTCGGATGCCAATTTGCGATCGCAGGAGGTATTAGTACACGCTTAAGCCTGTTATTCACCAACATCAAAACCTCCTGAAATTTCAAATAATTTTATGGATAGTAAATTATCCGATTGCAGATTAACGAAGGCAGGAGGCAGGAGGCCGTTTTTGTTACGAGGATTTATACCCCGTTCTCAAAACTTTTCGCCTTAAAATGCAAGGTTTTAGACCCGATTGTTTCGATAATTTTGTATGTTGGTATTAGTTAATTAAAATAATTTCAATATTAGCTGATTTTTAAGTTATTAAAGAAAAAGCTAAATTTAGGTAATTAAAAATTAATTTAAATTGCTGTAAGCCTTCATGGGCAGGAAAATTTGTTTTTTTGCTTTATTTTTTGCTGCATTTATAGAATTAAAATAATCAATTTTGACTTGAATTTTTGACTGAAAAATTTGTAAAAACTATCGAATAAAGTATTGACTTTTTAAATTGGTATCTATATAGTAATCATGTAACTAACAAACACAAGTTAGTTAATAAAAACACCCCAGAAAACCAACAACCTTTCAGGAGAAAAATAATGATTATTTCCGATCTCAACTACTTGGAAAATACTTCAGAAGAAGTCTTCGGTGGTACTGGCACCCCTGTTAATATCAACAGCAAATTCACTGTCAAAAAGAATATTGTGGCTAACATCAAGGAGACCATAAACAATAGCTATAAAGTCATTCCTAATATCAAAGACAACACAGCTTCATTAACAGGTAGCGCAGATGCTACCGGTGACAACACTTTCACCAGTGTAGTTGGCGGTACAAAAACCAGTCCTAAGAGCTCTGAATCCTTCCTTGAAGCTACTTCCGTTAGCTCATAATCAAACTAATCCATCTATCCAAAAGGATTAGTTCGCACTAAGTCTCAAAACAAAAATAGGCTTGAGCGAGTACGAAACCAACACTCCAGCGCAACTGTTTGTTAGGTTATCTTGTACTCTACTCAACCTATCTTAGAACTACTTAAATCTGCTGAAAGCTATTTCCAGATATAGCTTTCAGCAGCTTTATAAATTTCAAGCCCATGTTAGCACAGTCGATGCGATAATTGCAAAGCTATGTCTTTATCTCGGCGAATATTACAGCTAGTATCTCTTCGTCAATCTAGCAGCACTGTTGTGGTAGCTAAATCATTTGTCAATGGCGAAGGTTCTGGGAGCGTAAGTATTGCTACAGCCACCTCTGCAAATGGAGAAACTCATAGTAGTAGTGCAGTAGCATTCAATCCCCAAGCCAAGTCTAGTAATGCTAGTGCTAGTGCTAGTACCTCCAGCAGTCAGTCCCCAAGCACAAGTACTACAGTCGAAGCTTAAGCCTCGGATGACTTGTAAACTGGGCATTATCCATCTAGGAAGATCGAGGAGGAAATGTAATGATTACTTCTCAAATTAAAGTACTTAGTGGCAGTAGCAGTATTTCTGTTACAGGTCTGTCTTACGTCAATATAAAAGGTGCTGGCGGTAGCGTCAATCTTACAGTTACCTCCCCTGACGGTTCAACTATTAGCAAGAGTGACAACGTTTTCGTAGTTGGAGGATCGTCGGCTAGCACTATAGTAGCAGCCACGGATTCTTCAATTGCGGGCTTGGTTAGGACTCCCCTATCTAGAGATACTGACTCTTCTAACAATCTCATTTTGGGCACGGCAAAAAACGATTATCTGCAAGGAGTCGCAGGAAATGATGTCCTACTCGGGGGTAAAGGTAACGATACTCTGAGTGCCGGCGCAGGCATCGATAGACTTACCGGAGGTGCTGGTGGCGATTTATTTGTACTGAAGACAGGAACTTCCGATCCTCTGCTTGCTGATGTCATTACTGACTTTAATGCAGCTAGAGGCGATCGCATTGGCATTGTCACAAATAGCATTATCCCCAAAAACTTAGTATTGCAAAGCTTCGATTCAAACGATAATGGCAAACTAGACGCTACTCTAGTTCAATACAAAAACAGTTTCCTGGGTATAGTTCTAGGCTCGCTTGACGCTAATAACAAGTCAACACTAGAGGTTGAGAATTTTGTCCCTGTAATCGCTAGGGAAAGTTCTCCAAATACAAATTTGAGCTTTTCCTCAATTTTTTAGTTAAAGCTAAAGTGGCATATATGCAAAGTCCACAAATTTTCGCGCATTGCTGAATTTGAATATGAAATCCAAAAATCAACTCTTCTCAACTCTTACTCTCTGCGACTCTGCACCTGAAGCGTGTTAGCAAAGCGGGGCGTAGCCCGATAAATTCATATTCTCAATCAGCAAACTTACGCACTCAGATCCGAATCCCACTAAGTTAAGCGCAAACCCTTGATATGGTTCGCTTAGAGGGTGTGGGGAATTAAGAAGATGTTGAAATTTTTGGCGCAATCCAAATTAAATTGTTAAACACTACACCCTACACCCTGCCCTGACGAGATTTCATCTTTTCTTAGTGCCATTCCACTCAGATCCCCCAACTCCCTTAAAAACGGGTGTAGTGGGGGGATCTAGGTTTCAGGTTTCAGTGCGTAAGTTCTAACAGATTTGAAAACATAATAGTCAAATTAAAAACTTTAGGAGGTAAACAATATGCCTACTTTACGAGGAACTAGCGGCAACAATCTATTAACTGTACCTGGAGGAAACACTAATCTTGATTCTTATAGTATTTATGGTCTTGGCGGTAATGACACCTTAACCGGTGGAGGTGGTGACGACAAACTTTTTGCAGGCAGCAGTGGCAATTCCACACTAAATGGGGGCAACGGTAACGACCAGCTGTTTGGGGGTTTCGGCGATGACATCCTCAATGGAGATAAAGGCGATGATAAACTCTACGGGAATCTTGGTAATGACAAACTCGATGGGGGTTTAGGCAACGACTTTTTATCTGGAGACCTGGGCAATGACATCCTCAATGGAGGCAAGGGCGATGATAAGCTCTATGGGGGATTGGACAATGACGAACTTGATGGGGGTTTGGGTGATGACACCCTTGATGGAAGTTTAGGCGATGATACCCTCAATGGAGGTGATGGCAATGATAACCTGAGTGGCGGAACCGGTAATGACATCCTCTTAGGAGGAAATGGCAGTGACATCCTTGTAGGAGGTAGTAATGCTGCAAGAGGGAAATCTTTTGAGCAAGATTTCTTAGTTGGCGGTCTACTTGATGGTGATGGGAATCCTCTTGGCGATGGTGTTAAAGACACATTTTTGCTTGGGGATACTAATGGCTCTTTTTACACCAAAGCTGGCTTCGACGACTTTGCTGTAATTTTAGGCTTTGAGAAAGGCATAGATCGGTTTCAACTCAGTCCAGCTGGAAATTACGAACTTGGGACAGCCGACTTTTTCGATACTGGTAGCGTTGATACACTGATTTTTGATAACCTTCCTACTGGTACCGAGCTGATTGCAGTTGTAGCAGGCGTTAATCTTACTTAGGATTCCTCGTCATCAATAGACGACGAAAATAACAATTACTGGTTAACTAGAGTTCGGTGGCACCCAACATTATCTTTCCAAGTCTGGGATGTGCGATCGCTGCGTGCAACTTCAGAATAGTATGCCATACACCTATATATAACAATTTAAAAATCTTGCGTTTAAGTCCTGGGTTCTATTATTGAATCGTGATTCTAGAATTTTAATTCTGATAAATATACTAACTGAGAAAAATAAGTAGGCAGACATAATTAAATGTAAAATCCAAAAGGGTGAAACCTTTTATTATTAAGGGTTTTACCTCCTGCCTCCAGCAAGAACTGCCTCCTGCCTTCTACTTAGAATTCTATTTATATAGCAATGAGTGCGAAAAATATTTCTGAATCGCCAATTCAATCTCTCATTCAGTTAGCACTGCAAAAACATCAAGCAGGACAATTGGATGAAGCTGGATTCATATATAAAGAAATATTAGGATTCAAAGTAACAAATTGTAAGAGCTTATGCTACAACTTGCAACAACAAGGTAAGTTAAAGAAAGCGATCGCATACTATCAAAAAGCTCTGGAATTTCAGCCCAACTGCATAGAAGCAGCAGTCAATTTCGGGAATGTCCTTTTTGCCCAAGGAACGCTTTCACCAGACAAACAAGCTTACTATGCTCAATTGAATTATCAGCTAGGCTTTGCCCGCAAACATGTAGTCCATTGGAAAACTGCTGTTGTTTGCGACCGACAGGCGATCGCACTACAGCCAAATATGGTAGAAACTCAATAACTTGGAGGTGATACTACAACAAAAACTGCGATCGAAAAGTTGAATTTAGAACGAGTCGAAATCCAAATTTACCAAAAATTTTATCTGAGAGGAACTTAAAATATGTCAGAACATAAAAAATCCGATGGGCAAATAGAAATCAACAATCTGATTGAAAATGCCATTGCCGATGCGGTAACCCGCAGAGAATTAGTAGAAACTTTATCTGATGAAGAATCAGCAGGAGTTGCAGGTGGTGTGGGTATAAACAAAATAGTATGCAAGCCGCCGATAATAATTGGGATAATTGCACAGCAAGATGACCGCCAAGCGATTAGCTAGCGGTTTCAAGCCAAAATTTTGAAAGGTTTCTAACAAGGACTTTAGTGCTGAAAAAACCAAGGACTAAAGTCCTGACTACAAATACATATAACCACCATCATTAATTACGATAGACCGCTAGTCTTCAAGTGAAGATATTCTTTCGGTGGAGAATTCATTAATGAAAGATCCAACTCCCGTTCGTACTACCCTTTGCCCTAGTGCTAGACCCGAAACCGAATCTGGAGATACTGTTATCTTCGGTATAGTTGGTGGAACGGTAACAGCACCTCGCATAGCTTATCTCAAAGAACCTTTGCCCATTACAGATGAACTGGTAGCAAAAGCTAGCCCAGTCACACCTGCCGAAATTTTTCGGACGGCCGCATCCTGCGCAAAATCAGGTTGTCAGCATTTTGATGGCCAGGACTGTCGTCTTGCGAAGGGAATTGTTGAGAAATTGCCCGCAGTGGTAGAACAACTACCACCTTGTTCTATCCGTCGAGATTGTCGCTGGTGGCAGCAAGAAGGCAAAGCAGCTTGTATGCGATGTCCGCAAATCATCACAGATAACTATTCTGCATCCGAGCAGTTACGTCAAGTCGCAGATACTTCTGTATATTTACAGAGTTGACCATCGCTGCAAATATTGATTGATACCAATTTGAAAAAAGGAATGCGACAGATACATCAATACGGTTCGGTTAACGCGTTTATTCCTCCAAGATTCCCCCAACCCCCCGATAAATTGGGGGGCTTACAACCCTCTTTTACCCCCTTAAAAAGGTGGGCTTACAACCCTCTTTTACCCCCTTAAAAAGGGGGTCGCCGTAGGCGGGGGGATCTTAACCGAACCTTATTGACAGATACATAAGCTTAAACCCTTGCGATCTCTAGTTTTCTTAATACATAAATTTTGAATTGGTATATCTTTTCCACTACAAAACTGATATCAAAGGAGAGAGTAAAAATATGTCCTTATCAATTTTTGAGAAAGTTAAAGATTTCATCATCAGACTTGTCAAAGACGAAACTTTTCGCACTCAATTAATGAGCGATCGAATCGACGAAGCGATAAAAGTCATGGAAGAAGGCGGCTATGATTTTTCTCAAGAAGAATTTGAAACAGCCTCTATTAAAATATTGGAATTAAAAGAATTAGGTCTATTTGACGACCTCACTGAAGAGGAATTAGTGGGAGCTGTTGGCGGATTTGCAAATAAAGATAATGTAACTATTCAGCCACTGTATGGTGTTGTAATCGAACCTGGAAAGTCATCAATTATTAAATGCATTCCTCGGCCGCGTCCAAAGCCACCGTTGCACCCACAACCCCTATATGGCGCCATCATCGATACTCCTATACAGGCGGTATACGGGGCAGTTATTCCACGACAATTATCATAAACAGATATAGGAATCCGGTTTGATTACTGAAATTATTTGTGTAGGCAGGGAGTAGGGAATGGGGAGTAGGGAGTAGGAAAGAAGCCTTGTTTGGGTGTACTGATTTTTTTCACCAAATCAAATATGATTCCTATATAGCGTTGCATAAGCTAATTACGAGTGCTGATTTATGGGGCTTTTCCTTTGTATGTAATACGCTCTGAACTTATTTTTATTCATCTCTCTTTTGAGAACAGATGAATGCAATCTTACTTTCTTTACCTTTTAGGATTGCGAATTTGATTTGTATTAGGCTCAACCCAAAAGCATTATAAAAGTCCCCTCACTCAGCCTCAACACTGAATAAACTCAACTTTTAAAATGGACATTGAGTATTAATTTATGACATATCAGCGCAAAAGCTACGCAGTTTGGGAAATTACCTTAAAGTGTAATCTAGCTTGCAGTCATTGTGGTTCCCGCGCCGGACACGAGCGCACAAAAGAACTCTCCACAGAGGAAGCTCTCGATCTTGTCAAACAGATGGCAGAAGTTGGAATTAAAGAAGTTACTCTCATTGGTGGTGAGGCATTTCTGCGTCCAGATTGGCTAGAGATTGCCAAAGCGATCGACAACAGAGGGATGCTATGTGGTATGACTACCGGCGGTTATGGTATTTCATTAGAAACTGCACAAAAAATGAAAGAAGCAGGGATTCGGACTGTCTCTGTTTCTATTGATGGCTTAGAAGCAACTCACGATCGCCTCCGGGGAAAAAAAGGCTCTTGGAAATATGCATTTAAAACCATGAGCCATCTGCGAGAAGTCGGTATTTCCTTCGGTTGCAACACCCAAATTAACCGCCTCTCAGCACCAGAGTTTCCCCGCATCTATGAGTCGATTCGTGATGCAGGTGCCCGTGCTTGGCAAATTCAACTCACCGTGCCAATGGGGAATGCCGCTGACAATGCAGATATCCTCCTCCAACCCTATGAATTATTAGATATTTACCCTATGCTCGCTCGTGTAGCGCGTCGTGCTTATCGAGAAGGCGTGCAACTCCAAGCAGGAAATAATATTGGTTACTACGGGCCTTACGAACGCCTGTTGCGGGGACGCGGACAGGAGCATGAATTTTTATTTTGGCAAGGTTGCGGTGCCGGACTCTCCACCTTGGGAATTGAAGCTGACGGAGCAATTAAAGGTTGTCCTTCACTGCCTACTACGGCTTATACAGGCGGTAATATTAGAGACCATGCACTGCGCGAAATTATTGAAAATACACAAGAACTAAACTTCAATATAGGAGCAGGAACGCCCGAAGGCACAAAACATCTGTGGGGTTTCTGTAAAACCTGCGAATACGCCGAACTTTGTCGTGGAGGTTGCAGTTGGACTGCCCACGTTTTCTTTGACAAGAGAGGTAATAATCCCTACTGTCATCATCGCGCTCTTACTCATGCAAAACAAGGGATGAGAGAGCGTCTAGTTCCCAAAGTTAAGGCGAAAGGTTTGCCATTTGATAATGGTGAATTTGAACTAATTCTTGAGTCTACAGACACTCTTTTGCCAACAAACGACCCATTACACTTTACTGCTGACAGCATTCAGTGGTCGCAAAGTTGGCAACAAGAACCCGAAGTTTCTTACTCCCTAGCAAGACAATAAATTATGGCAGAAAATTCAGTCGATACTACAAATTCAGGCAAAATAACTGACGTTGAATCATCACCATCTGAAGAATTAGAGAAAATTCCTTTGCTTCCACGTTCGGCTTGGAATAGTCAATTAACTTATTTGAAAGTGCTTTTAAAAGCAAAGCAATCTCTAGATAAAAGTTGACATTTTCAAATAAATAGTCAAGAGAGCTAGCTCGTAACCTTACGAGAAAATTGCTGTGGACATACTTACGCTTTCAGAAATTAGTTCCTAAAATCAACAGAGGATTTATGTCATCATTAGCTAAACTTTTAGACTCAATTCTTCCCAATTCCCTTAGCAAATACATTCTCGATTTCTATAATGATAGCGATGAAGTTACAAATATTAAGCCTAATGACACTCCTAATTTTGTGACTGCTCAAGGGGATACTATTTTTTCCAAATATAGCCAAAATGCTTCAGGCATTTTGACTGATGCCCAAGTAAAGACATTAGTTCAAGGTGGTGTGGTTGCTGCTATTGCTCAGGCTGAAGCAACTTTTTTGAATAGCGACCCCACTTTTTCATCGCTCTTTACTAATACTAAAGCTACTGGATCGGATGGTCAGTTTACAGCTAATTCTGACAGCGAAACCAAAGTACTTGCTAGTTTTACAGTTAGCGCGAATCAAAAATTCTCTTTTCAGTTTTCAGCAGATTTAGAACTGACAGCTAAAGAAATTGAAAATTCCGACATTGAATATAACAAGGCTCAGTCTA
This sequence comes from Nostoc sp. DedSLP01, assembly GCA_034530875.2. Taxonomy (GTDB): domain Bacteria; phylum Cyanobacteriota; class Cyanobacteriia; order Cyanobacteriales; family Nostocaceae; genus Nostoc. Next base: position 129,983 of record JAVRCJ020000016.1, on the reverse strand, counting down.
AAAGTACTTTTTTGGTATTAGACACAACAAATCCCAATCAGGCTAAAGTTTTAGATTATTTTGGCATTCAGAGTGACTTAATCTCCTCTGACTACATCGGCAATCTAACTATTGGTCGTAGCCGCTATGTGACTATTAACAACCGTAATAAAAGTGCTGATATTGATGGTGATAATGGTAATGACTCTCTCAATGGTAGTGCTGTTGGGACTTATAAACGAAGCTTCGATCGGGATACCAACATAACTGTAGTCAAAATTAATAGTAGTGCTGTTGAGTTGGCAGGAGATACTTTAATTGGCAACTTGGGTAAAGATGTTATCTATGGGACAATTTGGGACGATAAGATAAATGGAACCAAGCGTGCAGACAAAATTTATGCCAGCTTGGGGGACGATAAGCTATATGGAAAAAAAGGTAATGATAACCTCGATGCAGGCCAAGGTAGCGATCTGTTAGATGGTGGCGATGGTGATGATACACTCTATGCCGGTTTGGGCGATGATGTCCTGATTGGTGGTAGTGGGGATGATGTCTTGGTTGGTGACGGTGGTAATGACGAATTTCTTTTCAACAATGACAATACTCTATTGAGAGAAGACTTTGATACGATTAAAGATTTCAAAGTTGGTATTGATAAGATTGTATTAGATGGTTGGAGTGAACTAGGTAGTATAACTAATACGAAAGATGGTACATTGCTGAAATTAGATTCTTTGTTGAGCGAACAAACAATATTAATTTCAGGTGTGAGTGCTAGTCAGATTAACTCTCAATCAATATTTTTTACTTGAGGCTAATCACTTTTTAGGGAAACTATTAGAGTATGGTGGAAATAAATTTGCTCGGGTATTGCTCAAAAGAAGCGTTCCACTAAATAAGCTGCATATTCCATACCATAAGGTACGCTCACCCCAGCAATCATTTCATTTGCAAAGTACGTGTTTTGATTACCTTGCAACTTTTCTAATCGCTGATAAATACCATCCTTGAGGTCTTCGGCTGAAAAATGAGAGAACCACTTCCAAATTAGGGGTTGTTCTATATGTGTTACTTGGGTACCTCCGAGCTTTTTGACACAATCGACTACATTGTTTTCCAGCTCTTCAGTAGTTGTCGTTTCATCCATGAATGGATAAAAATTGTAAATTTTACTACCTGGATCGACCTCGAAGATAGCCAATGGATAACTAGCTGGTAAAGGCTGATTTGAAGTATTTCTGATGGCGTAGAAAATGTTTGCAGGTAAACCCTCTACTTTACAGGTAATGACTGCTCTTTTAATTGTGCGTACCCGAGAAAAAATATCTGCTTCTTCAGGGGAAGCATCTGCTACGCGAAGAAAGTCATCTACAGGAGCAGTCCAAATTAAGCGATCGCATTCCCACTGATTTGAGGTAGTTGCGATCGCAATTGTTTTCCCGCGAGAAACACGCTCAATAGTTTCTCCTAGACACAAGTTATGGGTTGCTGCTAAACGATTCCATAATTCTTGATTTCCTTCTTGGAATTGGGGCAGATTCAAAACCAATTTTTTCAGGAAACTGCAACGGTTCAATAATGCCAGTAGCCGAATCACATAAGCAGTAGCAGTTTCTTGTTCCAGATATCCAAATTGTGCTGCATTAGCAATAGGCATTAAAGCATCTCGAATAAAATCCAAACCCTGTTTGTTAAACCATTCAGGTGAGGATTCATTCATAGTTCGGTAAGCAGGATTGATATAGCCTGGATCGTCATAAGTATACTTGTCCAATTCTCGGAAAAATTTCCTTAACTGCCAGAGTCGGCTGAATAAAGAATATTTGGAATCGACTAAAAACGGGCTAGAAATTTTGCCAGTCCCCAAGTCAAATACTTGCACCCGTGGCATTATATGCAGTGATGGAGAAATTCCATACCTTTTTCTGTATTTTTTGTACAGGGGGCTAGGTAAGATCCAAACAGTTCCACCCTCATAAATACCACGGGCTTGAAGACTTGCGTCTTTGTATTTAATTGAATATGTTTTCCCGCCTACGCGATTTTTGGCATCAATAATCGTGATATTTTGATATCCAATATCGCGTAATTCTTCGGCAGCAGTTAAACCAGCACATCCAGCACCAACGATAACAATACGGATTGAAGGTTCATTAGTTAAACGATTAATTCGCATAGCGAACTACCTACGAGACACAAAAGATGCATTACGTTTCACTGATAGTTTTCATTTCATTACTCAGATGTATTTTATGAAACATATCTTGGCCGCCTATGTAGTAAAGGATAAAGTGGCGAGAACTGCTACTTTATCCTTCAAGTAACAACAGGCTGCTGTTGCTTGGAAACGGATTGATTATCTGTGCGGTCTATTATCACATCATGAGATGTATTATCGCTAACCTAATCAACTCCGCGTTCATCAGAAAACAAACTTAACTTTCTCAACATTCTCATTTGAGTTTGCAGCTTTCGGTAAGTTCTATATTGTAGAAAGTTCCTGGTTTGGGTTTAATTGAACGCAGTTCTTGGATAAAAGCATTAAATTTTGTATTGTTGATGCCAAAGCCAGCTTCAGCACAAGCCGTTAACCCGCCTTCGATGGGAACAGAACCAGTCCTGGGACTATATACAATAAATTTATCGACGGTGCCGGTACCAACCCCAAATCCGATAACTTGGCGAATTGTTCGCAAAGCCGCATTATCTAAAGCGCCACCAATACTGCCAATACTGATATTAACCGCACGAGTTTCAGCCAATGCTGGCGCACTAATCGACAATACTGCCCCGCAAATCATCAAACAGGTGAACTTCTTCATTTTCTAACCTCAAAAATTGATAATTTGAGCTTTTTAAAGCTACAAAAACAGACAAGCAAATTCCAGAGTGTTTGACAGGGGTAACTGATTTTTTTTGTAACATCAAATTACACTTGATTTTCCTGCGTCCTACTACTGCTATAGGAATCCGGGTTGATTTGGAGAATTTATTTGTGTGGTGCGTGAAGCGCAGCGCAAGCGCGATAGACAGGGAGTAGGGAATGGGGAGTAGGGATTAGGGCAGAAGCCTTGTATGGATTTACTGATTTTTTTCACGCAATCAAATGTGAGTCCTATAGATACTGAATAAATTAAGTTTATTCAGAAGAGGTTTTTATCGGTAATTTCGTGAATTGATATAAGCAAGTAATTCTCCGAATCAAATCGGATTGCTTAATTAGTAGCGAATCTAAATACCAAAATAATTACAGACTTTCCCAAATCAACGCCACTGGCCAACTAATACATACGGCGCCCAAAAAGCTGGACGGCTGTAATTGGGATAGTTCTGCAACAGAGTCACCTGAGCGCGACGCAAAGCTTCTGCTTTCGTGACTTTAGTTTTAGCTAATTCACGGTAGAATTCACCAATGAAGATAGCAGTAGATTTATCATTGATATGCCACAGCGAAGCTAAAGTACTGCGCGCTCCAGCCTTCACGGATGCACCTGCTAGTCCTAAGGTAGCGCGATTATCGCCAAGGGCAGTTTGACAAGCACTCAAAACCAACATATCTAAGCTTTGTGTTTGAGTTTCGTCTCGACGACGTAACAAACTATCAAACTGTATAACGTTAATCGGCCCATCGGCAGCAAGTATAAAAGTATCCTCCGCACGAGAACTAAATTGACCATGAGTTGCCAAATGTAAGATGTTAAACGGGGTGGCATTCACCTGAGTTTCTAGATTCTTACTATTGAATTGCCGATCTAATAATTCGGTGGTAGTTACTCCTGCTTGCGAAATCAAACTGAATTCTGACTTAATTTCTGGTAATGGCGGAAATTTTTTTTGAAACTCTGGTGGCGGTTCCACTAAACCACCAGCTAGAACGTTGAGTTTTGTTTCTGCCAAAGGCTTGGATTCAAACGATTGCAATCCCAAGCTCAGAGCAACTGCGTACTTTTCTACTAAATATTGCTTACCATCATACAGAGCAGCTATTGGTACATTTCGTAATGCTCCATCTAGTACAAATACTAGAGTATCGACTTTACTATTTTTTAAATCAGACTCAATGGGTTGAATTAACCAGTTATATACTTGTTGAGATAACGATTCTACTTCCTCGGTTCTGTCAGGTTCGAGGATATACTCCTGCATTTGCTTGAGGATATTTTCTACCTCAGCTTGGGATTTCTCAATTACATAATGGTGCAGGGGTTGTTTGGGAATTTTGACGATTACCTGCAATTCCTGGGGCAGAATAATCGGATAAACGATCGCTGTTGTCGGATTTTCTCGGTCTACCACTGTGTCCAGCAGAACAGTTTTAGCTTGCACGCAAGCTTCGCGGAAGAAGTCGTCTAATTCTGCTAGTTGCAGTGCTTCCATTCTCTGCCTAGCTTTGTCTAAATTTTCTTCCCTGCGATCGCTTTGGTAGGATTGCAATAATAATTCTACTGACTCTCGATAAACAGGTTCTACGCTTTCTTTAAAAGAAAACTGCACATCGCGATTTACAGCTACCAAATCGCTGCGGAGAGTCTGCAACTCATCAACTGCAATATCATAAGCACCGATGGCATTGGGAATATTTCCCTGCTGTTTTAATAATCGTCCTAACTGCCAATGCCAACGATAAGCAATATCTGGTGCATTAATATTTTGAGCTATATTAAGTGCTTGCTCGGTAAGCTCTTGAGCAGTTGACCATTGCCGATTTTGTTCGTAAACACTGCCCAAAGTACCCAAAGCAAAACTCAAAGCTTGCGGATCTCCTATATCTCTAGCTTGCTGCACGGCGGTGGCGGAGATTTCAGCTATTACTATAGGAGGTTGCCTTAATTTCAGCAAGCTTTGAACTAGATAAATGCGGGCATAGATACTTGCAATAGATGGTGGTAAATTGGCAAGTTGAGTCTGAATCTGAGGAAATAATTGCTGTGCGGTTGTTAGTTGTCCTTTGTTAACTAGCAAACTTAACTGGTTAATTTGAGCTTGAATTTTAATCATCGCGCTAGGTGCGACAGCAGCAGCTTGTTGGTAAAAAGCGATCGCGCTTGCTAAATCTTGCTGTACCCGCGCCCCATTGCCTAAACTGAACAAGGCAGCACTGACATTTTCTGAAGATTTTAATTTTTGGGCAATTTCTAGACTTTGCTGCAATACCTGACGAGATTGCTGTAAATTTCCAGCCAGTTGCAAGGCATCTCCAAGCGATCGCAATTCTACAACTTTGGTAATTGAGTCGGGTTGCGATTCCAACTCATCCTGCAATTGCGTTAATAATGTCAAACCCCGACGATAAAATCCCAAAACTTGCCATGCTTGTGCTTGGTTGATACCAGCCTGGATAACACCATTGCGATCGCCTAATTGCTGATAAATTGCTTGGGCGCGTTGCCAAGTTTCCAACGCTTGTTGATTTTGTCCCAAGTCTAATTGAATACCACCTTGAATATCTAGAATTGGCGGCAGAACCTTTTTTACATCTCCTGGAGCTTTTTCCAGCAATTGTATACTCTCAGTAATTGTCTGCTGTGCTGGTGTCAAATTACCCAATTTTTGATATACCAACGCCAAATTACTTAATGCCACAGCTTGCCGGATTTTATTGCCTTGGTTGCGAAAAGCGATCGCTGCTTTTTGCAAAATCTCCACAGATTCGGCAAAGCGTCCAGCATCATAGAGGATTTTGCCCTGTTGTAGCAAATCAGGCGTTTGGACATTCTCAGCCAGCAAAGGTTTGGCAGACTCTACCATCGTCATTTTGGCAGTGACGGGAGTAGCAATAACACACACAAATGCTGTCACCAACACCATCAAAATGAAAACCCAGCCAGAGATGGTGCGATGGAATCGCCTGCGATACATTTTCTTGCTGTTGAGGGTTGAAAACTAACTATTTAAGCATAAGTGATTTTTACATTCGAGCGATCGGCTGCCAAAAAGAACCACCTCCAATACTTGTCGGTTAAGGGGAAAAGGGGATAGAAAAAACCTTTAACCTTTATCCTTTAACCTTTTCCCCAAACCCAATGCCGAGTTAAAAATGCTTAACCGAGCAGTATTAAAACCGCCTCTTCCCAATGTCCAAAAAAAAATTTCTGCTTGGGGTGCATAAGAAAATCCAACTCATCGTACATAACCTCAGAAGGAAGATTGACTTAACTCAAGTCTAAAACCGAACTTCTAATTGGTCTTTATCTGATGAAATATCACCTCAGATAGAGCTTGCTAAAACTAAAACTTTTACTTTTATTCAGAGGAATAACTAGAATGCCTACTTACACTGGAACTAACTGGAATGACAATATTCTTGGTAGTATTTATACTGATAATATCTATGGGCTTGGAGGAAACGATACCTTAAATCCTGGGTCTGGACTTTATGATTATGTAGATGGCGGTGCAGGGGTTGATTTACTCGTAGCAGACTACTCCAATGTCAGCACTCCTTACAGCTTTTCCTTCAATAATATCGAAAAAGTTTTATTCAAAGGCAGTAATAGCGCTGATAATTTTACCTTCAACAACACTACTGATACCCTATACGGTAATGGTGGCAACGATACATTGAATGCAGGGGCTTTCGATGATTATCTGAACGGAGGTAGCGGCAGCGACGTTCTCTATGGAGGAGATGGCAACGATACCCTTAACCCTGGCTCTGGAACTAATGATTATATAGATGGCGGCGCAGGAGTCGATTTACTCGTAGCCGACTACTCATATACCACCACCCCTTACAGTTTTTCCTTCACTAACGTCGAAAAAATTTCCTTCAAAGGCAGTAATAACGCTGATAGCTTTACCTTCAACAACACCACTGATACCCTATACGGCAATGGTGGCAACGATACATTGAATGCAGGGGCTTTCGATGACTATCTTGACGGAGGTAGTGGCAATGATTCTCTCTTAGGAGGCACTGGCAGAGATACCATCTATGGAGGTAACGACAATGATTCTCTCTTCGGTCAGGGCGATAACGATATTCTTTACGGCAACAGTGGCAACGATCTTCTCAATGGTGGCGAAGGCTATGACTTTCTCTACGGAGGAGAAGGCAATGATATTTTAAATGGTCGTAAAGATAACGATTATCTTACCGGAGGAACCGGAGCCGATAAATTTGTCTTCGACTCTCTCTATGATGGACTGGATTACATTTCAGACTTTAAGTACTTTGAAGGAGATAAAATTCAGATTTCTAAACTAGGATTTGGTGCTAGTTCTACCAGCCAGTTTAGTTATAACAACAGCAGCGGTGCTTTGTACTTTGACCAATCTCCTTATGATGGCGTCGGAGCAGTGCAATTTGCCTCTCTCCAACCCAACTTAGGTAGTGGATTTATTCCTAGTCTTGACATCCTTTTAGTTTAAAACTGGACTGATAGCAATCCGGTTTCGTTTTTGAACAAAATTAAGTCTTTGTAGGAGGGTGCGTTTAGCGAAACGCTAACGCACCTTTTTTAACTATTTAGTGTTTCTTATTTTTACACTGTAGGGAAAGAGAAGCTAGTTTAAGAATTACAAAAATAATAGCTTTTACAATTATCCGAACTAGGATTATTTTAATCTTTGACTGATGAAATAGAATTACTCTAGCGACCAATATGGCAATTACTCTTTAACAGTTCTTAGCATAGAGAACATGGCAATTGTTTTAAAATTATAAAATTTAACTTCGATTTAGACAGCATCTTTGAGGAAATTACAGCAGATTTTAAGTTCGCAATTTCAATTGGGTACTTATTTGCAGAGCCTATTCTAATTCTTTTAGCTGGCAATTAACTAGATATTAAATTCGCGCAGCTGTTGCAAAACTGCTGCGCGTGTAAAATCAACAACTGTGAGGTTGGCTTTGATATGACAATTAGAGCAGATAAAATTGGGTTTTTAAGATTCTTAGGAGTTTTCAGCCTTGCTGGAGTGTTTGCCTTTGCCATATTTTATGGTGGAAACCACGCATCTGCTGAGATTATTCCTGATAAAACATTAGGCGAATCTTCTTCAACTATCAGCCCCAATATCAATATTAAAGGACTTCCCGCAGACCGCATTGATGGCGGAGCAATTCGCGATACTAATTTGTTTCACAGCTTCCAAGAATTCAATCTAGGCGAATCTGGGCGAGTTTATTTTGCCAATCCCCCAGGAATTACCAATATTGTGGCCAGAGTCACAGGGAATAACATTTCTCAAATTCTGGGTACTTTGGGAGTTGATGGTGCAGCAAATCTATTTTTGCTCAATCGCAATGGCATAATTTTTGGGCAAAATGCCAGGTTGGATATCGCAGGATCTTTTGTTGCTAGTACTGCTCAGAACATCATTTTTGCTGATGGTACTCGCTTGGATACCACTGCATCTGCCATCACACCACTGTTAACTATTACTGCACCGATTGGATTGCAATTGGGAGATAGTCCCGGAAAAATTTTAGTCCAAGGAAATGGTCGGGGTATAAGAAATCAAGAATCCCCTGTAATTGATACTAATGAAGCTTTACGCGTCCCAATGAATCAAACCTTGGCTTTGGTCGGCGGTGATGTCACTTTTGAGGGTGGGACGTTAAAGACAGATGGGGGCAGGATTGAAGTAGGTAGCGTAAGAGGTGGTACAGTTAGCTTGAATCCTGTAACTAATGGCTTTTCCTTGGGTTACGAAGGTATTACCAACTTTCAAGATATTCAGCTCTTGAAAGCGACAACCATAGATGCAAGCGGCTTGAGTGGCGGTGAAATTCAAATCAGGGGTAAACGGGTAACGCTACAGGGTGGTTCTCAAATTGAAACCACTAGCCTGACAACTTCACCAGGGGGAAAGTTGACAGTAACAGCTTCGGAATTAGTGGAACTCAGTGGAACCACAGCAGATAATCCTCAAGATAACCGTCGAAGTCCTAGCTCCTTCGCTACTGACAATCGAGCGACAGGAAATATACCAGGGGAACTAACGATTAATACTCAGCGCTTAATTGTCCGCGATGGAGGACGAATATCAGCTAGTTCTGTTAATGGAGTGGGAGGAAATATTACGGTCAACGCCTCTGATTCTGTAGAATTAATTGGCACTTTTAGTGCATCAGGAGGGCTACGTTCCAGTGGATTATCCGTGCAGACTCGAGGCAGAGGAAATGCTGGCAAATTGACAATTAATACTCAAAATTTGACTATCAGCGATGGAGCCGAGTTATCTGCTTCTACTTTTGGGGCTGGTAGTGGGGGAGAAATTGAAATTAATGCTTTAGATGGGGTGCAATTAATTGGTAGAAGTAGAAATAGTGAGTTGCGTAGCAGAATAGTCGCTGAAGTCGGCGCTAATTTTAGGGAAATCAGCCGTAGTGGTGAGTCTGTTGTGCCTACTGGGAAAGGGGGAAACCTGAACATCGCAACTCGGCAGCTGAGTGTGACGAATGGTGCAGCAATCACTGTTACTAGTAGAAGCGAATCTCCCAGCGCTCAAGGTGCAGGTGAGTTAAATATTACAGCCCGAAATATCCTTCTGAATAACAAGGGAGAAATTAGCGCGGCTAGCTTCTCTGGACAGGGTGGAGATATTAGCTTGCAGTTGCAAGATTTATTATTACTACGCAACGAAAGCCGAATTTTCACCGATGCAGGTAATAGTAGATTTGGCGGCGATGGCGGTAATATTATTATCGACAGTCCATTTATTGCTGCCGTTCCTCAAGAAAATAGTGACATCACTGCTAATGCTTACACTGGTAAAGGTGGCAGAGTAGACATTGCAACTAGCGGTATTTTCGGAATTTTTCCCCAACAAAGCCTAACACCACTAAGCGATATCACTGCTAGTTCAGAATTTGGCATTCAAGGATTTGTAACTATTAATACTCCAGATGTAGACCCTAGTCGCGGCTTAGTGCAGCTACCTGCTGATTTAGTTGATGCTTCTCAAAAAATAGTTCAAAGCTGTTCCGCCAAAGGAAAAACAGTCGGTCGCTTTATAGCTACAGGACGGGGTGGATTACCTGCTAGTCCGTTGGAACCATTGCGGGGGCGCGCTATCGTTACAAATTGGGTAAATTTGCCAGTCGCCAGAACAAATAAAATCGCACAACAAATACCAGAACCTCAACCGATTGTAGAAGCTCAAGGATGGATCGAAAGCGATCGCGGTGATATTATCCTTGTAGCTCAAGTTCCACAAACCAATTATTCCAGCCCTTCTCCTATGTTGTGCGATAAGTAATTGATAGCAGTCTGTTTTGATTTGGATAACTTAGTTGCATAGCCAGGGAAATCTGAATTCTATTTTGATAAATCAACTATCATTTTTAAAGAGATTCCGCCCACTCTGTTGATTGTTTCACTACCGGGGACAACTTCAAAACCTAATCTTTGATATAAAGCCAAGGCAGGATTTGTTGCGCGAATGCTGAGAGATATTGATGGATAAGCTGTTTTAGCTGCTGCTAATAAATGCTTGAGTAACTGCGTGCCTATGCCTTGATTGCGATATTCGGGGAGAATTGCAATTGCTAATTCGGGAATGCGATCGCTAATATAACCATATCCTTTATTTTCACCTGTCAATAAACGCAACCACGCTGCTCCCACTGGTTGATTAGTACTTTCTAAAATCGCAACAAACCCACTATCATCTTTACATCCCCAATTTTTTACATATTTTGCTAAATCGGGATGATTCATTGCATCTTGTACTTTCAAATTACCTTCTTTCCCCAGATGCGCTGCTTCGTAAAGCATCTGCCACAGAAAAGGCTCATCTTTTTCTGTGAGTGGAAAAATAGAATAATTTATCATGTTTTAATACCAAGTTATCGAAACAATCGGGTCTAAAACCGTACTTCGTCCAAAGTTTTTGGAACGGGGTATAAATCCTCGTTACAAAAACGGCCTCCTGCCTCCTGCCTTCGTTAAAACTACTTCCCAAAAAAATAATATTATCTCAGTTAACTCGATATAAATCCTGCCCTAAACCTGCTTTTTTCAATTGGAAAGTAACTTACTCAGTGGAGCCGATAAACCATCGAGACTAACGAGATTTTTCTGCTGTTGATATTCTCTAAGTCCTTCTTCACCTTTTTTATTAGCCCAATTTACTAGAGTTTCGCGCTGACCTCGATATTCATAAAGCGGTACGCCAAAACCGCAGGATGTTTGTACTTTTTGGATGTCAGCGACGATAATTTGACGAGTTCCTGGTATTTCTGGAAATAAAGAGTACAGGGAATTCCAGTCTGGAGAATTCGGTAAAATTGTATTTCCTTGACCGTAAAGGCGCAGGATACAAGCAGGTTCTTCAAAGGCGCAAAACATGAAAGTAATTCGCCCATTTTCTTGTAAATGGGCGGAAGTTTCGTTGCCGCTGCCTGTAAGGTCTATATAACCAACTCGATTGGGAGAGAGGATGCGAAAGCAATTCAAACCTTTAGGAGACAGGTTAACATGACCAGTAGAACTTAAGGGTGCAGAACCAACAAAGAAAATGTGTTGGGCAGCAATAAAGTTTTGCAGTTCTTCAGTAATACAGTCAAAAAGTTTAGCCATAGACTGTGTGATTTGTCTTAGGAGATTTCACTTCTTTTGAGCCTATGTCTAAGTTTAGAATCTAGCAAGGTTTTTTGCCGATGTCTGATATGTTTTGGGGCAAAGAGAATTATTATCGAATCAATCGGGTCAAAAACCGTACTTCGTCCAAAGTTCTTGGAATGGGGTATGAATTCTCGTTACAAAAACGACCTCCTGCCTTCTGCCCCCTGCCTCCTGCCTTCGTTAACTGATGTAACGACTGGCCATTTGTAGGGCGTCGGCGATATCAACATCTCCATCGCGGTCAGCATCTAAGAAGGAATTGAGGACGGGATTTCCGCCTCCTTGGGGATTTTGAGCATTGGCGCCTGATTGGAGAAAATTCAGTACTAAAGGTACTGCTAAAGGCAGTAATTGTTGAACCAGATTAGGATCTAAGCCTGTGCGTTGGGCAGCAATTTCAGCTACTTGCTGTTGGATACCGCCAGGAAATAGGGAATCAACTGCTTGGGGGTTAGGAGAAGTACCAGCATATTGATTGACTAGAGTTTCTGCGGCTTCGTTACCATCTGTGGCTTGTTTGTGTTGTAAAGCCGAACGAACTTGACTACCGACAATTGACAAAACCGATTGGATGGTAGAAGGATCTGTGCCAGTGCGATCGCTCAGTTGATTTACAGTGTTAACAATACTCCCTATTTGACCTAAACTGCCCTGTTGATTGGGATTCGCAACAGCACCGAGAATTTGATCGAAAAGTCCCATAAATTTTTTTCCTTTGTTTTTGCTGCCGATCGTTATCAAAAAATCATCTGCCAAAAGCTAGTATCCCAAGGCGGAATCATGTAGAGACGTAGCAGTGCTACGTCTCTACATGAATTTCGGGTAATGCAGAATTAGTTTTACCAGATGTTGAATATTATGCAATAATCGCTGCTGTGTTATTAGCTGAGTTCTGAGAAATTGGCAGAGTAATAGCAAACTCTGTACCTTGCTCTAACTCAGACTCACAGGAAATTTTACCGTGATGTTTTTCTACCACAATTTGATATGCGATCGCTAGCCCCAAACCAGTACCAATACCCCGCGGTTTGGTAGTAAAAAATGTTTCAAATATTTTATGTAGATTTTCTGGCGAAATTCCACAACCGTTATCAGCAATTCTGACGATCGCCCAATCATTTTGACAGCGTTCTGTGATAATAGTGATTTGAGGTGAAAATTCTGGATTCTGCTCTGCTTTTTCCTGCACAGCATCGATAGCATTGCTCAGAAGATTCATAAATACCTGATAAAGTAAACCTGTATAACCTGGAATTGGGGGAATTTCTCCATAATTACGAACAAGGTTAATACCATTTTTCAGGCGATTATTCAAAATTAATAGCGTACTATCTAAACAAGCGTGTAAATCTACTGCCTGCGGTTCCCCTTCATCTAAACGAGAGAAATCTTTTAAACTACGGATAATTTCTCGGGTGCGGTCAGCACCAACTTTCATTGAGTTAAAGAGTTTTGGTAAGTCTTGTAATAGAAACTCCAAATCAATTTCTTCTGCTAATTCTTCCAAAACAGGCGAAGTGTGAGTCACTTCAGTTTGATATGTTTGCAATAGCGTTAACAAATCGTCAGTATAAGTTTTTGCATGTACGAGATTCCCAGAAATGAAATTTATGGGATTATTAATTTCATGAGCAACGCCAGCTAACATTCGTCCTAAACTAGACATTTTCTCGCTTTGAATTAGCCTTGCTTGATGCTCGGCTTCTTGTTCTGCTAAAAGTTGCTTTACCTGTTGAATTAGCTGATTCAAAGTATTAGCTAATGCACCGACTTCATCTTCTGTAGTTACAGGTGCTTGCAAATCAAAATTTGCTTCTTTGGTAACTCTTTTCGCAATATTTGTGACTTCGTTTAGGGGACGAGCGATAACATGACTTGTATACAACGCAAGGATAGCTGCGATCGCCGCTGACAATAAGATACTACCAATAATAATCTGAGCTTGTATTAATGCAGCTTTATCTTGAATTATATCAGCTTTTTCTTGACTTTCTCGAACTGTTTTAGCAAAGTCAGTTAATTCATGGGCAAATTGATAAAACTTCAAAGCATCTTGACTTTGACTGAAGTTCGAGATTAATTCCTGCGCTTTTAATGCTCCCTGTGGCTGCGAAGTTAATGGTATAATTTGCCGAATTAGCGACCTCAGTTGCTCAAAATATATGCTTATCGAATTATCATACTTGAGCAGCAGAAGGTGTAAATCTCCTTGGGAATGAGTTTGACTAAATTCTTCTGCCTGAGCAAGTAATGTTTCGGCTTCGGCTAAATCAGTCTTAAAATTAGAAATTCCTCTTTGCAAGGCTTGTGGCTGTTGTAAAAAAGGCACTATCTCTTTCTGGCGAACCTGTATTTCTAACAGTTCTCCTTGCAAACTACTTAACAAGCTTCCTTCGTCATTTGCCAAGACCATTTGTTCTCTAGCTTGTTGGAAATAGCGATCGCCTATTACCAACCCTGCTGTCGTTCCCAAAACTCCAATTCCTAAAGATAGTCCATACCCACAAACGATTTTTTGTCGAATACTCAGCTGGTAGAACACTCGTTTAACCCAGTTAGAGTATCTTACTTTAGGTGTTGCAGTCATGGTGTAACTCGCTGTTGAATTAGCTAGAGAGTGGGAAGTAGAAAGATAAACACAGAAATCACCAGCGTCAGCTTTTGCAAACAGAACTTCGGAGAAATGCGGTGAGTGAAAGCAAATTTGATACAAAATGCGCTATTAGTTTACCAGAAGTTGTTTTTTTTACCCTGGTCAAAAATACTGAAAGTATAAAGTAGGGATGTACAGATGTCTGCTCTTAAACTCAATACATGTATTGCAAAATTTTTGTTAATAATATTACAAAGTTATGTTTGAGCCTCAGAAGGTCAAAGTTGAGCCTCAGAAGGTCAAAGTTGAGCCTCAGAAGGTCAAAGTTGAACCTCAGAAGGTCAACTTACATCTTGCACTTAGCCCTGGCGATTAGAAATCGCGGCTATACAAACAAAGTTCGCCTGCGTGGACTAAGGCTTTCAACCCGCGCAGGCGGGTTTTGCCTGTGTAGCCGCGACTTCCAGTCGCCTGGTGCAAGATATAACTGAAAGTTGTTCTGAAGGTCAAAAATCTATTTCGCCGACATCCCGTAATATTGCATCAATGAGGCTAGGTCGGATATAAATTCCATTGCTGCATAACTGTTCAATGTATGCTTTAACCTCAACAATCAAGCCTGCTTTTTTCGCCTTACGTAAAATGCCAAGAGTACCTATTCGGCGAATTCCTAACCGTTCTGCAACCCGTCGTGCTTGAGCATCATCTAAAAGTACCGTACTATCTCGAGTGGACTGAGCCAAAGCAATAGCTTCAGCCTCACCGCGATCGACTAGAATTGATAACGGTTGTAATATAAGGGCTTCAGGAATTTGAATTTCTAACCAAGTTAATTGACTAACGGCTTGTGCGCCAGGTAAACCTACACCTTGCACTGTTACTTCGTCCCATACGGCTGGGGGAATTAATATCCGTTGATACAGTTGGGGTAGAAGTTCTAGTTGCCCGATGATTGACAAGGAGATGAGAGGGCTACTATCGGCAACAATAACAGAGTTAATCATCGCGCAATTCGTCGGCGATTTGGTCATCATCTAGGTTGATAACAGGGATTTGCAACCGCCCTAGTTCGTACATGAATTGGGGTTTGTTCATGTTACAAAAGGCAGCTGCCTTACCAAGGGATAGCCGGCGTAGTTCAAATAGTTTAACTGCAAGTAAAAATGTGAGTTCTGCTTCTAATGCTTGCGGTGATTTTCCGGAGGTAATGAGTAAGTCATCAGGATAATGAAGGGATAGGATGTGCATCGTCGCCTCTCGGTTAGGGAGTTAGTAGAATTAATTCTAGTTTGAAAGATGTTGCCAGGGTGTAGAGGTATTTTTAACTTTTTATTTGCTTGCTACTCTGATAAAAAATACTGAAACTATTAAGATGAGAAGCATGTGCCTACTTCATACCACTAATCCTTGCCAGCCATGCCTCTGTCACGCATCGTAACGCTGATTGTCGGTCTAATCGTCATTTTGGGGCTAGCTTTATGGCTAATTGATTCGCTATCGCGGCTTTATTGGCAATTGTCTTATTCGCCGTTGTTAGGGAATTTGCTGCTGTTGCTGCTGATTGTGCTGATTGGAGGGTTGGTTGCGGCTTTTGTTTATTATGTCCTAGTGCTTCAAGCTGGCGAAAAGCGATCGCGCCGCAATCGTTCTCGCGTCACTCCCGCGCAAATTCCCGCCGGCAAATCTGATGCGGCTTCTACAACTTTACAAGCTGTGCGCCAACAGGTAGCCCAAATTCAAGATGAAGTCGCACGTCAAGCTTTATTAAGTAAATCCCGCGAGATTGAAGCCAATCTCGCACGGGGTGAAATTCAAGTGGTGGTATTTGGTACCGGCAGTGCTGGTAAAACTTCCCTTGTAAACGCCATCATGGGACGCATGGTAGGCCAAGTGGATGCGCCGATGGGTACAACCCAAGTTGGGGAAACTTATTGTCTGCGGTTGAAGGGATTAGAACGCAAAATTTTAATTACGGATACGCCGGGAATTTTAGAAGCTGGTGTGGCGGGGACGGAACGCGAACAAATGGCGCGAGAACTAGCGACGGAAGCAGATTTACTGTTGTTTGTGGTGGATAACGATTTACGGCGTTCGGAATATGAACCGCTACGGGGATTAGCAGAAATTGGTAAGCGATCGCTTTTAGTTCTCAACAAAACTGATTTATATACAGATGAAGATAAAGAAGCCATCCTTGCTAGGTTGCGTCAGCGGGTGCGGGGATTTATTGCTACTAATGATGTAGTAGCGATCGCTGCTAATCCCCAAACTGCACAACTAGAAACTGGCGAAACCTTCCAGCCAGAACCAGATATCGTTCCTTTGTTGCGGCGTATGGCTGCAATTTTACGCGCCGAAGGTGAAGATTTGGTAGCAGATAACATCCTTTTACAATCTCTGCGATTGGGTGACGAAGCGCGAAAACTTATCGACGGCCAGCGCCGCCGCCAAGCTGACAAAATCGTAGAACGGTTTCAATGGATTGGTGCTGGTGTTGTCTCAGTTACGCCTGTACCAGTAGTAGATTTATTAGCAACTGCGGCTGTCAATGCTCAAATGGTCGTAGAAATTGGTCGAGTATATGGCTGTGAATTGAATATGGAAAGGGGACGAGAATTAGCCCTTTCTTTAGCAAAAACCATCGCCAGTTTGGGCATTGTTAAAGGAGCAATTCAATTATTATCTACAGCTTTGCAACTTAATGTTGCCACCTTTATTATTGGGAGAGCAATTCAAGGTGTCACCGCCGCTTATTTAACGCGAATTGCTGGAAAAAGCTTTATTGAATATTTCCGTCACGACCAAGATTGGGGTGATGGCGGCATGACAGAAGTTGTACAGCGACAGTTTCAAATTAATCGCAGAGATGAATTTATTAAAGCTTTTATTCAAGAAGCGATCGCCCGAGTAGTCAAGCCATTACAAAATCAAGCTGAGGTAGTTGAACGTGATGAAGAAATCCAGAGTTAATACTAATAGTATTCTTGTCTGCTGTCATGAGCAAATATAAAATTTTAAAACCAGACCAAAGCTATACTTTCAGCCAATATTTTCAACTAACTAACCCTACAGCAGAGATTTTGGCTGAATTTGAGTACAGCTATCAGCGTACAAATTTGGATTTGTTCAGGTATCCCGATGAAATTCAATATTTAGAGTTTTTGCAAGGATATTTACAACGTAATATCAGACTTTTTAATCCTGTAGCAGAAATATCAATTAGAGAATTTCTGATTGCTCCTATCCTTGCTGAAATTTGCGACCAGACAAAAGCTCAACTATATAGTGAGTATCCTCTGAATGTAGATGAAAAACTCAAAGTAACTTTAGATTATTACTTATATAAATCTAACTGCTTATTAATAATTGAAGCTAAACAATCAGATATCAGAAGGGGATTTACACAACTAGCAGTAGAATTAATCGCTCTGGATAAATATTTAGATAATCAATCCCCTATTTTATATGGGGCTGTTACTAACGGCGATGATTGGAAATTTGGTACTCTTAATAGAGAACAAAAGCTAGTTACAGAAGATATCAAACTTTATCGGGTTCCTGAAGGTTTAGAAGATTTATTACGAGTAATATTAGGTATACTTGCGACATAAAAATTTACGACCCAGAATTGGAGTTAATTGAACAATGGATAAGTTATAAAAATACCGAAATTTACTCAAAAAAATGATTGTAGATTATGCCAACACTGGAGCAAGTAAGGCTGATGTAGAAAGACAACTGGTTTTCAATATTGAGCATGACCATTACCAGTTAGTTAATGTTGGTTGGGACAATCGTCGTCGCGTATATGGATGCGTTTTACATTTTGATATCAAAGATGGCAAAATTTGGCTTCAGTATAATGGTACAGAAATTGATTTTGCTGAAGAGTTAGTTAAACTCGGAGTACCAAACCAAGATATTGTCATTGGATTTCATTCAGTTTGGATGCGATCGCTCACAGAATATGCTACTGGTTGAAATAAATAGAATCGCTCAATTTACAAAATTAAACCTCGTTCTACCAAAATTTGATCGACCAAATTTGAGACAGTGATGGTAGTGGTGACAATTCCCATTTATTGAGTACGTATTGTGGTCATGATGAACTCCTTTGTGGTGGAGATTATTTGCGGCGATCGCCCATCAAGTACAAACTAAGCTACATTGTGAAATTAAGTTATAAAAATCTGATTCTAAATTCAAGGAATCGCTAAGACTTACTTATATAGGTTTAAATACTTCTTTTTTATGATATATTAATTGCCAGCAATTAAAAAAATGTTGCTTTTAAACTCACTCTTTATTTTGAAATTGTCAAATACTTGAACTAGATAATGAAAAACAAAGGTAAAGCAAATAAACCAATAGCGAGTCTTTCTTTAGATTTAGATAATATTTGGTCGTATCTGAAAAATCAAGGCGCTCAGGGTTGGGAGACTTTCCCTTCTTACTTAGATATTGCAGTACCGCGTTTTTTAGAAATTCTCGAGCAATGGAATTTGAAAATTACAGTATTCATCGTTGGTCAAGATGCAGCCTTGGAAAAGAACCACAAGGCAATACAAGCGATCGCCAACGCCGGTCACGAAATCGGTAACCATTCATTCTATCACTCTCCCTGGCTGCATCTGTATTCTGAAAGTGAGATAGAAGAAGAAGTGGCTATGGCTGAAGAACATATCAAGCGCGTCACTCGTCAACAACCTGTAGGCTTTCGAGGCCCTGGATACAGTTTTTCTCCAGCAGTGTTGAAAGTTTTAGCGCGACGCGGGTATGAATATGATGCTTCCACTTTTCCCACAATTTTGGGGCCGGTAGCACGAGCTTATTATTTGATGACTTGTAAACTGAGCAAAGAAGAACGCAAAAAACGCGAAGCTTTATTCGGCAGTTT
The DNA here is from genome assembly GCA_034530875.2 of Nostoc sp. DedSLP01. Classification (GTDB taxonomy): domain Bacteria; phylum Cyanobacteriota; class Cyanobacteriia; order Cyanobacteriales; family Nostocaceae; genus Nostoc. The sequence goes on along the minus strand of JAVRCJ020000016.1, from coordinate 110,938 downwards.
CAAAGACGGTTTGCAGCCTCTCAACCCTTACCAGTGGAAAATGGGTGAGGATAGATTGACTGAAATTCCTGTTAGCACCATGCCAATTTTTAAAGTGCCAATTCATTTCAGCTACATCATGTATCTGACTAGATTTTCTAGCGGTTTGGCATTACTTTACTTGAGAATTGCTTTGTGGCTGTGTAAACTTACACGCACGCAGCCTTCTTTACTACTCCATCCCACAGACTTTTTAAGTCAAGAAGATGTGCCAGAATTATCATTTTTTCCAGGTATGGATGTCCCCACTTACAAAAAGCTGGCAGTGGTGAATAAAAGTTTAGAAATGATATCGACTCAGTTCAATGTTTTGACTGTTGGAGAACACGCTAGGACGGTAGCGGGTATTCGGAAATTGCCTGTACTAGTACCTAATAAGAGGTAAAAATACGAGCGATTACCAATTACAAGAACCAAACAAATCAGCGACAATCTCAACTAGTTCTTCTGGAAAGATTGGTTTAGATACATGAGTCTGAAAGCCAGCTTCTAAAGCACGAATACGAGTCTCGCTATCGCCATAAGCAGTTAAAGCAATAGCTGGGACTTTTCCACCCATATCTGGTTTGAGCGCACGTATTTTTCGGATCAAGGTGTAGCCATCTTCCCCAGGCATACCTATATCAGAAATTAAGATATCAGGTTGCAATTGCGGTAAAATTTCCATTGCCGCAGCTGCTGATGGAACTGCTACAACGGTAGCTCCATCTGCTTCCAATACTGTGGTAACAAAGGCTCGAATATCATCATCATCTTCTACTACGAGAATATGTAAGCTATCAAGAGGTAGAGAAGGTTGCATAACAGATGATATTTGTATAGAAATCCGGTTTGATTCTTGAAATTATTTGTGTAGGTAGGGAGTAGGGAATGGGGAGTAGGGAGTAGGGAATTCGGCTTTTCAATGTGTAAGTCATTTTTTCACCAAATCAAATATGATTCCTATATTTTGTCTAACAACAGTACTGACGTAAAATGTCTTTTGCTTAAAGATTTTGTTTTACTCTAGCTGTAAGACTAATTAAATAGTCGTAAATTTGGCATTTTAACCCTATTCCCTATTTACTGCTGTATTAACAATCGCGGATAATTTCTAGTTCTTGGTAACCTGTTTGTCGGTCAAAAGTTCTATTAAAAATAAATTCCTCACTCGCACCAATGACTATTTCAGCAGTTGTATAGATAATGCATCCATAGTCAAGATGTCCGCCGATAGTTTTGCCTTCTCCATCGGAAATAGCGATATGCAAATGCACACCTGTAGTTGCTATTGTACCATTGAGAGCAATGATTTCAAATTTTTCGCTTAATACTGTACTAATGGCTTGATTAGCAAAGCGAATTCTTGCTTCTTCTAGGCTACCAACGGCAGTTAATATAAACCCTGCTTTAATGTCTTCTTGTTCGACAAAATTCTTTAAGCTTTTTTTTAAATCGTTCTGGGGTTTTAATCTGATAGCAAAAATTTTCATTATTAAATACCATTAGTTAGTATTTTAGGTAAAATCTAGCAACTCAATAGGAATTTCTCAGGAATTTTACTGAGCCATTAAGATAATAGATATAACTAATATATACATAAATATTATTAGGTTCGTGAATTATGTCAGATCTGCCTCTTCAGTGCAAAAATTTGAAACAACAAGTCGAGTCTATATTACAACTTTTCCAACAAGAACCAACCCTACGTTCTCAAGATATTACATTTGTACAAACTTCTTTAAATAAAGCGATTTCTCCTAAGTTTGAGATTGTATTTGCAGGCGCATTTAGTGCCGGAAAATCAATGTTAATTAATGCACTTTTGGAGAGAGAATTACTATACAGTGCAGAAGGACACGCTACAGGTACAGAGTGCAAAATTGAGTATGCAGAATTAGATAAGGAACGCGTTGTTTTAACCTTTTTAAGTGAAGCGGAAATTCGAGAACAGGCAGTTTTTTTGTGTCAGCAACTAGGATTTAAAACAGTAGCAAATATTAACCAACCTGATGTCATTAATTTATTACGCCAAGGTTGCGAAGCGATCGTTCAGCAGGAAGGTGGTGAGAGTAAATCAGAACGTGGAAAACAGGCGAAGGCGTTAATCTTGTTGTTAGAAGGATATATAGCAAATCGCGATCGCATTCACACCGTAACTAATGCTACATATTCAATGGAGCAGTTTAACTTTTCTAATCTCAAGGAAGCTGCTGGATATGCGCGTCGTGGTAGTAATAGCGCGGTATTGAAGCGGATAGAATATTATTGCAACCATCCTTTATTACAAGATGACAATGTAATTATCGATACTCCTGGCATCGATGCACCAGTGGAGAAAGATGCACAGCTAACATACACCAAAATTCAACATCCCGATACTTCGGCGGTGGTATGCGTGCTAAAGCCTGCTTCGGCGGGCGATATGACAAAAGAAGAAACAGAACTTTTGGAATTAATGCGGCAGAATGGAGGAGTACGCGATCGCGTTTTCTATATTTTCAACCGTATCGATGAGACTTGGTATAATACTCAGCTACGACAACGATTAGATGATTTAATTAATGGGCAATTTCGGGATACAAATAGAGTTTATAAAACTAGTGGATTATTAGGATTTTATGGCAGTCAAATTAAACAAACAAGTAGAGCAAATAGATTTGGTTTAGATTCTTTTTTTGCGGAAAGCGTCAAAAGTTTAGAAGGTAAAGAAGAAACGCCACAATTTGTCTATGCGTTTAACAACTATTGTGTAAATTCCGGAAAATTATCTGCCACAAAATTCCGTGTTTCTGTTAACGGGTTTGAAACGCCGAATCAAAATTATGTAAGAATTTTGGAAGATTGGGGAAATGAACTGATAGAACAGCTAATTGAAGATAGTGGAATTGAGGAATTTCGCATAGCCATTACTCGTTATTTAACTGAAGAAAAGCGTCCGCAATTATTTAAAAATCTTGCTAATGACTTGGAAGATATTTGTATAAAGCTGAAAAAATATTACGAGGAAGTGCAGCGAAATTTAGATAGTCAGCCACAAGAAATTGAAACAATGAAGGCGCAAGAATTACAACGCCTAAATCAGCAACTCCAGCAAATTGGTAAAGACTTTAACCAACATATTACAGAAGAAGCTAACCTCATAATTACTAGTTCTTGCGATGCTTTTGAAACAGATTTTAAGCAACTGCAATCACGAATGATTCGCCGTTTAGATGAGTTACTAGATACTTTTTCTGTAGCTTATGCTTATCGACGTGCAACCATCAGCCACCCTCGCAATGCTACTGCACCTTTATTGGCGATTTTAGTTGAGGCATTTTATTATTTAGCAAATCAATTAGAAGATATTTTAATCGAATCTTCTCAACAAATAATTGCCAACTTTTTCCAACGGTTGCTTGAAAAAATTCGCAAATCAGAATATTATCGCCAATTGTATCGTTTATTAGATAATGATGGCGGCATTGAGCAAGAGATTAGAAATTTAGAAAAACGAGTGACTCAAGCAGTAGTTAGTGCAGCTAGTGTAGAATGCGATCGCTTTGTGCGTGAAAGTCCCAGATTTTACGACGAAGGCACTTTTTCTATATATCAATTTCACCAGACTTTATTACAAACTTCCCAAACTTACGACGCTGAAAGTATCGTTGAAGCAGAACCAGCAATTAGGCAATTATTAAAATTAGATTTTGAGCCAAAAGTTTCCCAAACTATTCGCAAATCTTTCCGCCAAACCATCAACCAAATTCTGAAAACTCAGTTATTACCAATGGCGGAACAACAAGCAGATGACATTTTGCAGCAGTACCCACAAGCGCGTGCATTTTTAGAAAGAACGCTAGAGCAAGAAGCTGAAGCCAAACTTGCGGCTAACCAGCGATTATTGAATGTTGTTGAAGAAAATATCGAAACGTATAATTCAGCAGCTTCTAGTATAAATCTTTGTTTGCAGTCAATGCAATTATCCGACCATTTTTTGCCTGTAATTGGTGATGTAGAATTTATGTATTTTAACCCTGAGCTATCAGGTACAGATGCCAGATTTGCTACCAATGGATTTGTAATTTCAGATGGTTTAGTTGATGGAGTACAAGAGATTTGACACGAATAAATTAGAAAAAACTCAAACATTGAGGTTAATATAACTACTGGAAATTATCGCAAGGGAGGGAGGTAAATGATTCAGTCGTTACCAATTCCTATTACTGTTGACCAGTTTCTAGACTGGTATCCTATTAATACAACACAGCTTCGTTACGAACTACATTACGGGTTTATCAAACCAATGCCACCGCCAACAGGGGATCGTGAATTAGTTCTCGCATTCTTAACCAAGCAAATTTTGCTAGAGTGCGCTCGACTTTCAATGCCCTATGACATTCCTAAAATGGGATTTGTTCAATCATCTGAAAGTGAATCTGCTTTCTTACCCGATGTGCTGTTATTAAATCGTCTTAACCTAGCCAATGAGCCGTTGTGGAGGACTAAATCAACAGTAAGCCAATCAGCATCAATTCCATTGGTTATAGAGGTTGTCAGCACTAACTGGCGCGATGATTACTTTACCAAACTTGGTCAGTATGAAGCTATTGGCATCCCAGAATACTGGATTGTAGATTACGCCGCATTAGGTGGTAGAAAATTCATAGGCAATCCCAAACAGCCAACTATCTCTATTTACTCGTTAGTTGAGGGAGAATACCAAGTCCGGCAGTTTCGTGAGAGCGATCGCATCATATCACCTATTTTCCCAGAATTGAATTTAACTGCTGAACAGATTTTTCAAGCCGCCACTTTCCCGATGTAGCTGCAACCGTAGGTTATGACTATTCAGCGTCGGCAATTTCTTACAACTTGTGGACTAGCTACCTTAGCTACCCAAATACCAACATTTAGCGCTCAAGGTAAGCTATCCGTAAACACCGTTCTCAAGCCACCACGCTTGCAAGTCGGCGACACTGTAGGATTAATTGCTCCTGCGGGTATTGTTGACGCCAAAGAAATCGAAGCAGCAGAGAAATCAATTTTAGAATTAGGGTTAAAAGTTAAGCTAGGGAAACATATTTTAGACCGTTATGGTTATTTAGCAGGTAGAGATAGCGATCGCGCCGATGATGTAAACTTAATGTTTGGCGATCGCTCGATTAAAGCAATAATTGCCATGCGTGGTGGTTGGGGTTGTAATCGCATTTTACCCTTACTAAACTATTCACTAATTCGCTCCCATCCCAAAATCCTCATTGGGTACAGCGACATTACTACTTTATTGTTAGCAATTAATGCTCGTAGTCGAGTAATTACTTTTCACGGCCCAGTTGCTACGTCTACCTGGAATCAGTTTACAGTAGATTACTTCAAGCGCATTCTATTTAATGCTGAAGCTGTCACTATGCAAAATAATAATAATAACAACGTGCAAGTGGAGGTAATAACACCGGGAAAAGCGAGGGGTAAACTTATTGGTGGAAACTTATCAGTATTGTCAGCAATGGTAGGTTCGCCTTATTTACCTTCCTGGAACAGGAGTATCTTATTTGTAGAAGAAATTGGCGAGGATGTTTACCGTGTAGATAGAATGTTAACTCAGTTAAAAACTGCTGGAATACTTAACCAAATTGCTGGCTTTATCTTTGGACAATGTACTGATTGTAGCCCTGGCGATGAACCATCGTTCACTTTAATTCAAGTATTACAAGACCATATACTTCCTTTAAGAATACCTGCTTGGTATGGTTCAATGATTGGTCATATTAAAGATAAATTTACCTTACCAATTGGCGTACCAGTAGAAATAGATGCCAATGTTGGAACAATACGAATGTTAGAATCTGCTGTCAATGTGGAATAAGACAGAGGTGAAATTAATTTTTACCGATACCGTCGCAGAGATGACGATCGCTTTCTTCTAGCGCCGCGCTATTCTGGAGATAATCTCGCGCCCAATCAATCGCAAGCACTAACCATTAGAGAATCTAGATCCCAATCCCATAAAATCACGCTACCGTCAGTAGTAGCAAAAGCAATAGTTTTACCATCGGGACTAAAAACCACGCTTAGGATGCGATCGCCCTGGCAGGCTTTGTTTGTGTAGCTGCTATTTACACTGGAATTTCAATTAAAAATTCTGTTCCTTCACCCAGAACAGATTTGCAACTTAGTTTTCCACCGTGAGTTTTTTCGACGATTTGACGGGCGATCGCCAATCCCAATCCCGTGCCTTTTCCGACAGCTTTCGTAGTAAATAAATTGTCAAATATCTTTTGTTTAATTTCTTCGCTCATTCCCATAGCATTATCAGCAATCTTCATCTTCACAAAATTATCTGCTAGTTCAGTGGTAATAGTAATGCGGTTGGGATTGGCTTGAATATCCGCCATACTTCGTTCGAGATTCGACTCGTCTAAAGCATCAATAGCGTTGGCAAGAATATTCATAAAGACCTGATTTAATTGCCCAGGAAAACATTCTATTTGCGGTAAATTACCGTAGTTAGTGACAATTTCAATTGCCGGACGTTGCTCGTTAGCTTTCAAACGATGTTTGAGAATTAAAATTGTACTCTCAATGCCTTCGTGAAGATTAAATGGCACTTTGTAATCGCGATCTGCACGAGAGAAAGTACGTAAACTGGTGCTGATATTTTTCAGCCTATCGCACGCCAAAGTCATGGAATTGAGCATTTTTGGCAAATCTTCTAAGCTATATTCCAAGTCAATTTCTTGAGCGTGGTCTTCGATTTCTTCACTCTTATTCGGAAAAGTTTCTTGATAGAGTTTTAAGTGTTCAAAAATATCAGCAAAGATGGGTTTAGCTTGTTTAATACTGGCAGAAATAAAGCCCAAAGGATTATTCATTTCGTGAGCGACACCAGCAACTAAGTTACCCAAAGCAGACATTTTCTCACTTTGAATTATTTGTAATTGCGCTTGTTGCAAGGCAAATTCTGCTTGTTTGCGATCGCTAATGTCCATCATCACGCCATCCCAAACGATCGAACCGTCGGCTTGCCGTTCCGGTCGTGATGCCGCCTGCACCCATTTCACAATGCCAGAAGTCGTAATAATGCGCCATTCTTGCTCAAAAGGTGCGAGAGTCTCGGCAGAATCAATGAACGCTTCGGTGAGGGTTGAGCGATCGTCTGGATGCTCCAGCATCCGAAAATCTGTGATGCCTGCCAAGAAATCTTCGGGTGGCACTTCATATAGAGCCGCGCACCCCGGACTAACGTAGGGAACTGAAACAGAACCATCGGGAGCGAGGCAAAGCTGGTAAATTATGCCAGGAAGATTATCCGCCAGCTTTTGAAAGCGGGCTTTGCTGGCACTCAGTTGTGCTAGCATTTGTTGGGCTTGCTCGTAAAGACGAGCATTTTCTAGAGAAATTGCGGCTTGAGCGCAAAGTAAATTGAGTATTTCAACGCGATCGCTTGTAAACGCCCCTGTAACTAAACTGTTTTCCAGGTACAAAATCCCCATCAACTTGCCTTGATGCAAAATCGGGCTACACAAGATACTTTTCGGCTGTTGACGCACAATATACGGGTCATTGCCTAAAAGCGGATCTGCTGTTGCATCTACCAGGACAAGAGTTTGATTGTTGTGCTTGACTTTGTAAATTAGTTTGTGGGGAATATCTTGACTATCTTCAACAGGAATTCTCTGCAACACTACTGGCTGTGTTCCCTGGGACATCGATCCTTTAATTAACAGGCGATTGTCTCGCAACAGCATTAATACACATTTATCAGCCCCCGCATTTTCGATGACGATTCTTAGTAACGATGCAAGCAGTTTTTCGAGTTCGATTTCACTGGAGATAGTGTGGGAAGCTTTGAGAATCGCTTCTAAATCTAGGGTATTTGAAACACTGCTGCTAGAAGTGGCAGAACTTGTGGAGGTAACAGTCCCCAAGGGGATGATGGTTTCCTTAATTGAGAGGGTCGAACGAGTTTGCTGTAATATGGGGGCAAGTAATTGGGGATAGCGTTTTTCTAAATCGGCAACTTTGGCTTTTGCACCCCATTTGGCGTAACAATAGTAAGCTTCTTGCATATAGCCGGCGGCAACTTTGGCTTTACCCCAGCCCAGGTAGAATTTAGCTGCTAGTTCGTTAGCTAAGGCTTCTTCTTGGATGTAGCTGTTGGCTTTAGCAAGAGAAATAGCGCGATCGTAATAATCCCCTGCTTCATAATTCTTGCCTAATACCCGATATTTTTCTGCCTCTACCAAATCCAGCTTATGCTGGTAATTCATGGGTGCATGATGCGCCCATTGCTGTAAGCGGGTTTGGTTTTCTATTACACTCTGCAATGCTGCTGATGTTTCTTCTAACTGTGGATTCAATTGTGCCAAAGTCAGCAGAGAATCATAAAGATAAAATACTGGTTCGCTGACTAATCCCGCACCAGCCATAAAATAGCGCCTGACTTCAATAGCATGATTTTTCGCTGGCTCAATTTCTCCAAACAAGAAACAAAGCATTAATTTATACAAATGGAAAATATACAATCCATATCCATCATTGGTAGATTGTAGCTGCTGGAGAAATTCTGTTTCTTCCAGGGCTTTTCCAGACAAAAGGGTTGTATGTTCTGCAAAACCAAGTAGATTTAAAACCGGTTGCCAATAAATCCGACAATAATTTGCGGTTGTCAATTGATTTATTTGCATCAAACTATGGCAGTAGGCGCTAATATCCTGCTCTAAGGTAGCCAGGGGTTGATTACACCAAAAAGAATTAAGACAAAAAGTGTGCCCATTATATCCAGCAAGTACTAGGTTGCCAAATTCTAGGGCACTGGTGTAACCTTCTTGCAACATGGGTAGTGTTTCTTTAACGTGAGATTTGCGGTGTACAATAAATATCCCCAAAATCATCAAAATCTCTGTCTTACTGGCTTTGGCATCGAGTTTTGAGATAATCTGGAGTGCTAGAGAACCAAACTGCGTTCCTGTATCTACGACTTGGAAGAAATTGCAGAGAATATTGCCATAGTTCGCATAGCCGAAAGTAGAAGTCGATGTGTTACCGTACTGAATCGAGAGTTTAACGGACAAAGTATTCAGCAATGGGTACAACGTTGAGCCAGTGAGGTAAGCTGCTGGGCTGATGATATTGACAATCTTGAGAGTAGCGAGTTTTTCTGCATCCCTCATCTGTGGCAAGTTAACCAAATCGGTAATTTCCCGATCGCCAATCAGTTCCTCAATCTCTTGGATTTCTTGTTGCAGATCTGATGGTGTGGGTGTTTCAGGAAAGGTGACACCAAGCTGTTGTAAGACTGGTTGGGCGATCGCGATCGCTGAGGTCAATTTACTTTGGAAAATCTGAGATTGAATTCTAATACAGTAAACATTCACCTTTTCTAATAAAGAATGTGCCTGTTCAATGACAGTATCAATGAACTGTTCCATCGCCTCAAAACTACCATTTAGCAGTGCTATTTCCGCCGCTAATTCATGCAAGGCGAGGGTCATTTCGTATTGCTGCTGCCAAGTATTTTCTCCCAACAAAGACAATCCCACTGTGACATATTCATGCGCTGCTTGATAGGCGGTGGAATTTTTGGCTTTGCGAGATGCAATCAGATTCAGTTGTGCTAGTTCATCTCGTTGAGTTTGTTCGCTAATTAAAGCCGTGCCGTAATTTAATTGATTGACGATTTCAAAAATCCGGTCTTCTCTTGCTTGTGCGGAAATTTGTTGCAGCAGCAGTTGTCCGATTTGGTAATGAGTCGTCTGCTTTTGGTCATCAGGAATCAGGGAATAAGCTGCTTGCTGTACTCGGTCATGTAAGAATTTGTAAGAAACTGTCATTTGTCCTTGGTCATTGGTGAGGCAGTGCGTTGGGCGGGTTCCCCGACTTGAAGCAACTGCCGTTAGCGCAGCGTTAGCGAGCCTGCGAGCGTCACCCGTAAGGGTCATTTGTTTGCTCTTGTCTAATGACAAATGACCAATGACTAATGACTCTTGTTGATAAAACTTATAAACATCACCAATTGGTAAAATCAACCCTTCTTGCAAAGCTTTCCACAAAGCCGCAGCCGTCTCAATTTCCGATTGCTGCGAAACAATCGCCAAAGTTGCTAAATCAAAAGAGTTGCCAATACAAGCCGCTAATTGCAAGACATTTTGAGTCGATCGCGGTAATTTTTGCAGTTGCAAACTCATAAAAGTTACAACGTCATCTGTAACTGCTTGAGCTGTCACTTCTGATAAATTGCATTGCCAACAGCCTAACTCAAAGTCAAATTGAATTAATCCATCTTGATGTAATGCTTTGAGAAACTGTGTGGCAAAAAATGGATTTCCTTGAGTTTTTTGATAAATCAATACAGAAAGATTCCATGCCAAATCTTCTGAACATTTGAGCGTGTCAGCTACTAACTTATTTACTTGTACTTGACTCAGTGGTGCTAAAGTAATCGTATTAATTTTTGCTTGTGATTTCGCAATTTCATTCAAAGTCAACATTAATGGATGTGCGGGATTGACTTCGTTATCGCGGTAGGCACCGATAATAAAAAGATGACTTGTATCAGCCATTAATAGCTGCATTAATTTCAGCGATGCCGAATCTGCCCATTGCAAGTCATCTAAAAATATTACTAATGGATGTGATGCACTAGTAAAGACAGAAGTAAATTTTTGGAATAATAAATTGAAGCGATTTTCTGCTGCTGTTCCTGATAACTCTATTGCTGGTGGTTGTTCGCCAATAATTCTGGAAAGTTCGGGAATTACTTCAATAATTACCTGCCCATTTTCACCAACAGCCTCTAATATTTTATTTTTCCATTGCTGAATTTGGACATCACTTTCTGTTAATAATTGCTCCATTAAATCCCGGAATGCTTGCACAAAAGCAGAGAAGGGAATATTGCGTTGAAATTGGTCATATTTACCTTTGATAAAATAGCCGCGTTGTCTGACAATTGGTTTATGTACTTCATTGACAACCGCAGTTTTACCAATCCCTGAAAAACCGGCAACGAGCATCATTTCTGTTGCACCAAGACTGACTCTATCAAATGCTTGCAGTAGAGTTTGAACTTCAGCTTCTCTTCCATAAATTTTATCAGGAATGAGGAAGCGATCGCACACATCACGCTGTGCAATTTCAAAACTCTCAATTTTGCCAGTTTCTTTTAATTGATGTAAACAATTTTCTAAATCGTATTTCAATCCCAATGCGCTTTGATATCTATCTTCAGCATTTTTGGCGATTAATTTGCTGATAATTATGGAAATGACCGCAGGAATTTTGGAATTGATTTCATGCGCTAATGGTGCTGTTTGAGCAAGGTGACAATGCACTAATTCCATTGGGTCATTTGACGCAAAAGGTAACTCTCCTGTCAGTAATTCATAAAAAGTTACACCCAAAGAATAGAAGTCTGTGCGATAATCAATTCCACGATTCATTCTCCCTGTTTGTTCTGGAGAAATGTAAGCCAGCGTCCCTTCTAACACATTGGGGTTAACTAGAGTTTGTGTTTCCCGTGGTAATAAAGAGGCAATACTGAAGTCGATTAATTTAACTTGCTTGGTTTCGGGATTAATTAATATATTGGCGGGTTTAATATCTTTATGAATAATGCGTTCGCGGTAGAGTATATCTAATGTGTTGCACAGTGCCACTGCTATTTGTAAAAATTCCTGTACAGACGTTAGATGTAACGTCTGCACGTCGTCAAAATAATTTTTGAGAGAAGTCCCGCCAAAATCTTCCATTACCAGTGCATAACCATTTTGGTAAGGTTCGAGGCTAAAGGTTTGAACAATCAAAGGTGAGTTGAGATTTTTGGCGATAGTGTATTGATTGCGAAACGATAAGAGTTCGTGGAAGCTGGGATAAGGATTTTTCAGTAGTTTGAGAGCTACTGGTAATGAGTCAGTTTCTCGAACTGCTCGATAAACTCTTGTTCTGGAACCATTGTAGAGTTCTTCAGTTACATAATATCCAGGAATACTGGCAAGAGTACCGTTCATACTACGCTTATCCTCAAAGTTTCTCGATTTAGTATTCCCAGAGATATCAACTTATTTTGATGACCTCACAAAAATTTATCCGGGAATTTCAATAATAAATTGCGTACCTTGATTGATAACAGAGTGACAAGACAATTTTCCACCGTGGGTTTGTTCGACGATTTGTTTTGCTATAGCCAATCCTAACCCCGTCCCTTTTCCGACAGCTTTCGTCGTAAATAAATTGTCAAAGATTTTTTGTTGGACTTCTGGACTCATCCCCTTAGCATTATCAGCAATGACAATTTTGACACAACAATCTGCTATTAAAGTGGTAATAGTGATACGGTTAGGATTAGCTTGAATATCTACGAAATTACGCCCATGATTTGCATCTTCTAAAGCATCAATAGCATTTGCTAAGATGTTCATAAACACCTGATTTAGTTGTCCAGGAAAACATTCTATTGGCGGTAAATTACCGTAATTAGTTACTACTTCAATTGCCGGATGTTGTTCGTTAGCCTTAAGGCGATGTTTGAGAATAAGAATGGTACTATCAATACCTTCGTGAAGATTAAATGGTACTTTGTAATCGCGATCGGCACGAGAGAAAGTACGTAAACTGGTGCTGATATTTTTCAGCCTGTCGCACGCCATTGTCATAGAATCAATCACTTTTGGTAAATCTTCCATGAGATATTCCAAATCAATTTCTTCGGCATGGTCAATAATTTCTTCACTCTGGTTTTGGTAAGTTTCTTGATAGAGTTTTAGGTGATCGACAATATCAGCAAAAGAGGGTTTAGCTTGTTGAAGACTAGCGGCAATAAAACCTAATGGATTATTCATTTCGTGAGCAACACCAGCAACTAAGTTACCCAGTGCAGACATTTTTTCACTTTGGATAATTTGTAATTGGGCTTGTTGCAAGGCAAGTTCAGCTTGTTTACGATCGCTAATGTCCAAAAACAATCCATCCCAAACTACCGAACCATCAGCACGCTCTTCAATTCGCCCTTCGCCATGAATCCATTTAATGAGTCCCGATCGAGTGACGATTCGCCCTGACCATTGCCAAGACGAATGAGTTTGAATGGCATCAGTCCTAGACTGCTGAAAACTGAGCATATCTTCTGGATGCACCAGTTCTGTGAGAAACTCTGCTTGGGCTGCGGCTTGTTCGGGAGTAATTTCAAATAGGCTGTGACAGTCAGCACTAATATAGGCTAATGAAATCGCGCCATCAGGAGCCATGTAATACTGGTAGACTACACCAGGCACATTGTCTACTAAGTTGTGGAAGCGAGACTGTGCAGTACTCAATTCAGCCAATGACTGTTCTAACTGCTGGGCATATTCCTGAGAACGTTCATAAAGTTGGGCATTTTCTAGGGAAATTGCGGCTTGAGTGCAAAGTAAATTCAGTAGTTCGACGCGATCGCTTGTAAACGCACCCGTAACTAAACTGTTTTCTAGATACAAAATTCCCATCAACTTGCCTTGATGCAAAATCGGACTGCACAAGATACTTTTCGGCTGTTGACGCACAATATACGGGTCATTCGCCAAAATCGGATCTGCTGTCGCATTTACCAGCACAACAGTTTGATTGCTGTGCTTGACTTTATAAATTAGCTTGTGGGGAATATCCTGACTTTCCTCAACAGGAATTCTCTGTAACACAACTGGCTGTGTTCCCTGGGTAATTAAACCCTTAATTAGCAGGCGCGAGTCTCGCAACAGCATTAACACGCATTTATCAGCCCCCGCATTTTCCATAACCATGAAAAGCAATGATGAGAGCAGTTTTTCTAGTTCGATTTCACCGGAAATAGTATGGGAAGCTTTGAGAACAGATTTTAAATCTAAGGTATTTGAGACATTGGTGCTAGAAGTGGCAGAACTTGTAGAAGTAACAGTAGTCCCCACAGCGAAGATAGTTTCTTGGGTGGAAAGAGTCGAACGAGTCTGCTGTAATATTGGGGCGAGTAATTGGGGATAGCATTTTTCTAAATCAGCGACTTTGGCTTTTGCACCCCAGCGAGCATAGCCGTAGTATGCTGCGATCGTGTACTCCCCAGCTATCCGCTGTTTGCCCCAATCTAGGTAGAATTTAGCAGCCAGTTCGTTAGCCAGTGCTTCTTCTTGGATATATTCGTTGGCTTTGGCACCAGATATTGAGCGATCGTATAATTCACTGGCTTGGGCTTTTTTGCCTAACACTCGACATTTTTCTGCTTCCACCAAATCAACCTTATGTTGATAATTCATAGCAGCATATTGCGACCAGTGTTGTAGTTGAATTTGGTTCTGCTCTACCCTTTGCAATACCTCTGTTACTTGTTCCGATCGCAAATTTAAAGCTGCTAGAGCAATCAAAGAATCATAGAAATAAAACGCTGGCTCATAAACTAATCCCTTAGCAGCAGATAAGTAGCGACTGCACTCAACAGTATGGTTTTGCGCTTGCTCAATTTCTCCAAATAAGAAATAGAGCATAAGTTTATATGAATGGAAGACACATAACTCACTTACATCATTATCAGACATTAGCTGCGGCAGCATTTCTGTCTCTTGTACAGCTTCCCCAGACAAAATACAAGGATGCTCCCCAAAACCCAGCAAATTTAATGCCGATTGCCAAGAAAGGCGACAATGATTTGCTAGTGCCGCTTGGTTAAGTTGCATCAACCCATTGTAGTAAGCACGAGCATTTTGTTCTACAATAGCAAGAGGCTGATTACACCAAAAAGAAGCATTACAAAAAGTACGGGCGTGATATCCAGCAAACCTCGTACTGCCAACTTCTAGACCAGTTACGTAGCCTTCTTGCAAAAGTGGGAGGGTATCTTTGATGTGAGATTTGCGGTGCAGAACAAAAGCTCCCAGCACTAGAAGCACTTCTGGTTTAATAGCTTTAGCGTCAAATTTTGAGATAATTTGAAGTGACAATTGACCAAACTTTGTTCCTGTATCTACATCTTGGAAAAGATTGCAGAGAAGGAAGCCATAGTTAGCATAACTAAATGCAGAAGTTACTGTATTTCCATGCTGAATGGATAATTTGACTGACAACGCCATCAGTAATGGACACAAGATAGAACCACAGTTATACGCTGGTGAGATGCTAATACTAGCAATCTGGATAATTGCTAAGATTTGCCGATCTGTCATCACAGGTAAATCAATTAAATCTGCAATTTCTCTATCTCCAATTAACTCTTTAATCTCTTGAATTGACTGTTGAATATCTACTGGTGTGGGTGATTCAGGAAAAGTTACGCCAAGCTGTTGCAGGAGTTTCTGTCCGATATCAAGGGCTTCGACTGGTTTATTCTGAAAAACGTAAGACTGAATTATAATACAGTAGACATTGACCTTTTCTAGCAGAGAGTGTGCCTGTTCGATAACACTATCAACCAACTGTTCCATTACTGCAAATTCACCGCACAAAGAAGCGATTTCCGCAGCTAATTCATAGAAAGCAAGGCTCATTTCATATTGCTGTTGCCAAGCTTTTTCTCCTAACAAAGATAATCCAACTTTGGCATATTCACTCGCAGCTTGATAGGCAGTGGAATTTTTGGCTTTGCGACAAGCAATCAAATTGAGTTGTGCTAATTCTTCTCTTTCTGCTTGCTGGGTAATTAAAGTAGTTCCGTAATTTAATTGATTAACGATTTCAAAAATGCGTTCTTCTCTAGCTGTTGGGGAAATCTGTTGCAGAAGCAGTTGTCCGATTTGGTGGTGAGTAATCTGTTTTTGGTCATCAGGAATTAGAGAATAGGCAGCTTGTTGAATGCGATCGTGTAAAAATTTGTATGTAACATTCTGTTGATTTGCCAATGTACATACTTGATTTTCTTGCCCGATATAAAACTTGTAAACATCTCCTATCGGCAAAATCAATCCTTCTTGTAATGCTTTCCACAAAGCAGTAGCTGTCTCAAGTTCTGATTGTTCAGAAACAATTGCCAAAGTTGCTAAATCAAACTGACTGCCAATACAAGCTGCTAATTGTAATAAATCTTGGGTAGATTGCGGTAGTTTTCGCAATTGAAAACCCATAAAGGTTACAACATCATCTGTAACTGCTTGAGTTGTTACTTGGGTAATATCGCATTGCCAACAACCCAACTCAAAATCAAATTGAATTAATCTATCTTGATGTAATGCTTTAAGAAACTGAACAGCGAAAAATGGGTTTCCTTTGGTTTTTTGATAGATTAATTGCGAAATAGACACTGCCAAATTTTCTGAACATTTGAGAGTATCAGCAACTAACTTATTAACTTGCTCTTGACTCAGTGGTGCTAGAGTTATTGTATTGATTGTGGCTTGAGTTTTTTGAATATCGCTCAAAGTCAACATCAATGGATGTCCTGGATTAACTTCGTTATCGCGGTACGCACCGATAATGAAAAGATGACTTGTATCAGCCATTAATAGCTGCATTAACTTGAGAGATGCCGAATCTGCCCATTGCAAGTCATCTAAAAACATTACTAATGGATGTTCTGCACTAGTAAAGACAGAAGTAAATTTTTGGAATAATAAATTGAAGCGATTTTCTGCTGCTGTTCCTGATAATTCTATCGCTGGAGGTTGTTCGCCAATAATTCTGGAAAGTTCGGGAATTACTTCAATAATTACCTGTCCATTTTCACCAACAGCCTCTAATATTTTATTTTTCCATTGCTGAATTTGGACATCACTTTCCGTTAATAATTGCTCCATTAAATCCCGGAATGCTTGCACAAAAGCACTGAAAGGAATATTGCGTTGGAATTGGTCATATTTACCTTTGATAAAATAGCCACGTTGTCTGACAATTGGTTTATGTACTTCATTAACAACGGCGGTTTTACCAATCCCTGAAAACCCAGCAACGAGCATCATTTCTGTTGCACCAAGACTGACTCTATCAAATGCTTGCAGCAGGGTTTGAACTTCAGCTTCTCGTCCATAAATTTTATCAGGGATGAGGAAGCGATCGCACACATCACGCTGTGCAATTTCAAAGGATTTAATTTCACCAGTTGCTTCTAGCTGCTGTAAACAATTCTCTAAGTCAAACTTTAATCCTAATGCACTTTGATATCTATCTTCAGCATTTTTTGCCATCAATTTCATGACAATCTCACCCAAAACTGAAGGAAGTTCTGTTTTGGGATTACTTAACTTTTCTGGGAGTTTTGCCAAATGAGAATGTACCAACTCCATTGGGTCATTTGATGCAAAAGGTAACTCTCCTGTGAGTAATTCATAAAAAGTTACGCCCAAAGAATAGAAGTCTGTGCGATAGTCTATCCCACGATTCATTCTCCCTGTTTGTTCTGGAGATATATAAGCTAATGTTCCTTCTAAAACATTAGGATTGACTAGTGTTTGAGTTTCTCGTGGTAGTAAAGATGCAATGCTAAAGTCGATTAATTTAACTTGCTTGGTTTCGGGATTAATTAATATATTGGCGGGTTTAATATCTTTATGAATGATGCGATCGCGGTAGAGTATATCTAAGGTATCGCACAAAGCGATCGCTATTACTAAAAACTCTTTTAAAAACACGACACTTTGATTTTTGGCAAAATAATCATTGAGAGAAATTCCCCCAAAGTCTTCCATAACTAAAATATAGCCATTTTGGAAGGGTTCGAGGCTATAGGTTTGAATAATGCAAGATGAATGGAGATTTTTTGCAATGGTGTACTGATTGCGAAACGACAAGAGTTCATGGAAGCTAGGAAAAGGATTTTTCAGTAGTTTAATCGCTACTGGTGCTAAGTCGGATTCTCTAACTGCTCGATAAACTTGGGTTCTAGAACCACTGTAGAGTTCTTCAATGATGCAATATCCGAGAATACTCGCAACAGCACTGACCATACAGCTAAATCCTCACAATTTCTGGTGGATTTAGTATTCCCAGATCGTTAATGACAAGTTAACTGAACTTTAGTCCGCCAAACAAATTATCAGAATATGCTGTCACAGCAAGGCGATCGCACCAATTTAGGCATTTCTAAAATCAATCATCGTCTGACGATAAGCATCTGGCAAACCTGTATCAAAACGCTTACCTTTGACAACATATCCTGTCATTCCTTCTTCTTGGCACAATCTATCCAAACAAGATGTTAGCTGAAATTCACCTCGTTCGAGAAAATTTTGATTGATGTGTTCTCCTAGAAAGTCAAAAATTTTCGGCGTTAGCAAATACAAACCAAATATACATAAAAACTCATTTTCTGCCATGCCTTCGACACGCAGATGTTTTTGTGCGTATTCAATACTAGGTTTTTCATATAGTTGTGTAACCTTGAGAATTGAATTTAACTCTTGCCAAACTCCTGTTACACACCCTGCTTGATAAAGCATTTCTGCTGGCATAGCAGTTAAGCTAACAACGCTTTGATTAACTTTTTCGTAAACATCTAAAATTTGACTAGTACAAGATTTTTCCGAATTAGATGCATAAATGTGGTCGCCTAACATTAACAAAAAAGGTTCATTTTGCACCCAATCCTTAGCACAAAATACTGCATGACCGTAACCTAATTGCTCTTCTTGGAATAAGATAGTAATTTTGCTACCTAAATCTTGTAAATATTGGCTATATTCTTGATTTTGCGGTGAAAGTTTGTCAAAAAGTTCTTTTTTGGGCGGCTTTTTTAATAAATCTTCAAATATTTCTTTATCGTCTGGCTGTACCACTATTCCCACTTCTGTAATTCCAGCACTAATTGCCTCTTCAATAATTGCGAGAATTACAGGTTTTGCCCTACCATCTCTATCAATAATCGGGAAAAGTTCTTTTTTCACAACTTTGGTAGCTGGAAACAAACGAGTGCCAAAACCACCTGCTGGAATCACAGCTTTTCTAACTTGATTTTTTTGCATAAGCGGTTTCTCACCCCAACTTTTCAAATAACTCTGCTAACACTACATTAGAAAACAAAAAGCCTTGAGGATCGGTCAAACGCAACCTTCCTCCTACAACTTTTACCCAACCTTTATCAAAATACTCTCGCAAATACCGACAAATTTCCTCTGCCTTCTCTTCCCCAAAGGCTGCTAAATTTACACCCTCCGCTAAACGCAACCCTAACATTAACGTTTCTAACAATACTTCCTTTGGGGGGGTCACTTCACAATCAATTACAGCGCCACTTTGCACCCATTGGTAATATTCTTTAGTCTTGCGCGGACGAGTGAAGCGTTTTCCCTGAAGATAACTCGCTGCACCCATGCCAAAACCATAATAAGGGCGGTTTTCCCAATACACTCGATTATGTCGGCATTGATGGCCGGGTTGAGCATAATTAGAAATCTCATAATGTTCGTAGCCTGCATCAGTCAAAATCTGCTGCGCCATTTGGTACATTTGGACTGTACTTTCATCCGTCGGTAAAGGACTGTCACCCGGTTTGTAGTAACGACCAAAGGCTGTACCTGGTTCAATGGTAAGGTCGTAAATCGATATGTGAGTGGGTAAAACTGCTAAGGCTTTGTTTAGAGAATCCTGCCATCGCTCCAAAGACTGATGCGGCAACCCAGAAATTAAGTCTAAGCTAAATTGGGGAATCTCGACTTGGTGGATTAATTCCACAGCTGCAAAAATATCTTCGACTGAGTGCGATCGCCCCGCAATTTGCAATAATTCTTTATCGAAAACTTGTACGCCCAAACTTACACGGTTCACGCCAGCATTACGATAACCTGCTAGATGTTCTAAATCAAAGGTAGCTGGATCCATTTCCATTGAAATTTCTACCCCAGCAGCAATACCAAAATGCTGGTCTAGCTGTGCGATTATACGTTCTAACTGTCCTGTTGATAACAGCGAAGGAGTACCACCACCGAAGAAAATAGTTTTTAAGGGTTCGCCAAATGTCGGGGTAATGGCGATTTCTTGACATAACGCTTCAACATATTGGGAGATAGTACCAGATGTTTCGCCTCGCAAGCGATCGCCTACAACAGACACAGGGAAATCACAATAAAAACATCGCCGTCTGCAAAAGGGAATATGTATATAAGCAGAACTTGCAATTCCAGAAACATGAAATTTTTGGCTCATTTTGAGAAAGAATTAAGTTAGCCCAACTACAAATTAGAAAGCATGAAAATGATTAGTTTTTTTACAAGTTTTTGTCTTTTTACAACGAAACAATGAAAAATATGAAGATAAAAGCCTTTAGTTATAATAATTGCAGATATTGTTTGCCTAATCGTTTAGTGTAAATCAATATTGATTAGCCTATAGTGACCGATGAAATAAAAAATACTTAACTTTATCGGTTAACACAGTTCAGGAACACAAGATAACCATGCTTGACGCAATTATAATTTTCTCATTCATTCTGGCAGCGTCGGGAATAGGGTTCTACAGTATCGAACTACTACCCAATGGCACCTTA
The DNA here is from genome assembly GCA_034530875.2 of Nostoc sp. DedSLP01. Lineage (GTDB taxonomy): Bacteria > Cyanobacteriota > Cyanobacteriia > Cyanobacteriales > Nostocaceae > Nostoc. The sequence goes on along the minus strand of JAVRCJ020000016.1, from coordinate 90,528 downwards.
GACAAGGTGACAAATGTTGAAGCTTTACGCTTGATTATTGCTGTTTTCGCTGCCATCATTGGTGGTGCGATCGGATTGAGTTTCCAAACGACATATCGTCGCTTAGAGGCACAAGTCAAAGAAATGCCTCTAGAAGTAATTTTAACTCGGGCGATCGGTTTAGTGATTGGGCTATTGCTAGCGAACCTCATGCTGGCGCCGTTATTTTTGTTACCTATCCCCGCAGATTTCGGATTTATTAAGCCACTCGTGGCAGTTGTCGGCAGTATAATCCTTGCCGTCACTGGCATGAATTTGGCTGATACTCACGGACGAGGCTTATTGCGGTTTATTAATCCCAGCACCGTAGAATCGATGGTTGTGGAAGGGACGCTAAAACCTGCCAATACCAAAGTTTTAGATACTAGCTGCATTATTGATGGTCGCATTGAAGCTTTACTAGAAACAGGGTTTTTGGAAGGACAAATTATCGTCCCGCAGTTTGTCTTGCAGGAACTCCAACAAGTAGCAGATGCTAGCAAAGACCAAAAGCGGGTAAGAGGAAGGAGAGGATTAGAGATTCTCAACCGTATAAAAGAAACTTACCCCGATCGCATCCTCATCAACCCAATTGACTATGAAGATACTCCCACAGTTGATGCCAAGTTAGTCCGCTTTGCCCAAGAAATCAGCGGTACGCTACTAACCAATGACTACAACTTATCTAAAGTCGCCAGCGTTCAAAAAGTACCTGTTTTGAATGTCAATGATTTAGTCAATGCCGTTCGTCCCAGTTATTTACCTGGCGACAACCTAGATTTGAAGATTCTCAAAGAAGGCAAAGAACCCAGCCAAGGCATTGGTTACCTTGATGATGGCACAATGGTAGTCGTTGAAGAAGGTAGCAGTTATGTAGGTGGCGAACTGCGGGTAGTAGTCACCAGTGCTTTACAAACTACAGCCGGACGGATGATTTTTGCCAAACCCCAAGCTTCTGCATTGGCGTGAGGGAAATGTTCGGTGGAATTAGAATTAAATTATGTTATGCGTACGCGTAGTGTCGGCGCAGCCATCGGTGTAGTCAAACTGCACCGATTATTTATTAATTAGACTCACCAAACTCATTTACCTGTAAATAACTTAACTGTTCAATCGCTAATCCTGTCACTGCTGCTATCTGTTATAATGGCATACCAGTATTAAATAAATTTCTTGCCACTTCGAGTAAAGCTTCAACTTTCCCTTCAGCTTTCCCTTCTTCTAAAATATCTTGATATATTGGCGATTCGCGCATAATATCTGACCTCAAAACTCGTTTGATAAGCTCTTTATCTAATACTAAACCAGCTAAAATAGCCGTAGAAGCAGCAATATTACTTTGAGTTCTTGATTCTGTAATATCGTTAATTTTCCTTGCTACTTCATTAAGTATAACTTCTGGCTCAAGCGAATTACTCAACACGGCTAAAGGTAAAAGTCCAGGGGTTCTCAAAAACACTTCAGTTGGTTATTCCCAAAGTCTGATAACTTCAAATTCATGGCGTGTACCTGGAATTGTAAATGTATTTTGTTGTACCAAATCTGAGTTTGTCTGCTTGAGGTAAATTACAACTTGATGCATTGCTTTGTCTGGAAAGCGCCGATATACTCGCAACCGATAATCAATCATCCGAAAGGGAATTTCGGGATCGACTTGAGTTTGAAATTCCAAATGTAATATGCTTTGTTCCGACTGTAACAGAATTAGAGCATCGGCACGAATGGGTTCGAGAGATAATTCTTTTGGACTGAGTTCTGTTAAAGTAACCGGTTCGCCTAATAACCAAGTAGCGAAGTCTCTGGAGAAATTTTCAGCGAGAAATTTGCAGATATTATCAAACATTTAATAATTTGAGTAAATGGTATGTAGATGCTTTTTCGGCTTTTACTTGTTAGTACAATAACTATGTATTTTTTTAGTCTTCCCAAAAGTAAATTTATAAATATTTTTCCATTACATAGTTCTTAAACCAAACTCCCCGCCTTTCTACTTGCTGTTCTCTGACTACGCTAAATCCTTTATTTTCAAAAAATGGTTTTGCAGTAATACTCGCCTCTGCATATAGCCGTTTAATTCCTTGTAATTTTGCTGAATTTTCTATATGACTTAGGAGTTGCGAACCAATACCTTTACCTTGATATTTACTATGGCAATAAAAACAATTTATGTGACCATCCGCTTCTAATTCTGCAAACCCAAATATCTCACCATTCTCTTCAGCAATGTAAGGAAGTTTGGTTTGTAATCTGTTGTGCCAAACTTCATAATCCATATCTTTTGGTGCCCAAGCATCGACTTGTTCTTGAGTGTAGTCAGCAATATTAATTTCATGAATTGTATCGTAAAATAATTGCATTATTGCTTGAGTATCAGATAACCTATATCCCCTAATTTTCATAAATCTCTAACGGCAAATTATCTGGGTCTTTAAAAAAAGTGAATTTTTTACCTGTAAGCTCATCAATTCTGATATTCTCTGTTTCGACACCTTGGGATTTTAAGTAATTAACAGTTTCCTCTATATCATCAACCTTAAAAGCCAAATGTCTTAAACCACAAGCCTCTGGAGTACTAGGACGCTGGGGAGGATTTGGGAAAGAGAATAACTCTATTTGAGTATTTTCTCCAACTTGTAAATCTAATTTATAAGAATTTCTAGCAGTACGAAAAGTCTCTGCAATAATCGAAAAACCTAAAGTTTCGACATAGAATTTTTTAGAGCGATCGTAGTCAGAACAAATAATCGCTATATGATGAATGCCAGTGGTTTTCATAAATGCTCCTGCTTGCCTAAATATATCAATCTTAAGGTGAAATGGTATTAGGGCGGGTTTCTTACCCCAGAAAATTAAAGGGGAAGATTGATATTGAGTTTGGTTACAGCAGATTTCAAGTAAGTGAGGTACAAGCAGGACTGATTCATCAAACATAAAGAGTTTCTTTCTAACTCCTGCCTCCTGCCTCCAAACCCGTAACTTTGTACCTCATGTAAATGAAAACTGCTGTAATAGCGGCTGTTAAAGTAGGCGAAATGCCCACTCTACAAGCTAAGAAGCTGAATTATAAAAGTTCCAGGTTTTTACTTAGCTGGATTTTTAAGCCATATTTTGGGCGTAATGTTAATGATGGCTGAAGCACAACTGGATGGTCTGGTTGTAGTGTCAAACTCCACAAGCGCGCAATAGTTGCTAACAGTAAAGTTGCTTCCATCATGGCAAATGATTTACCAATGCATATCCGCGAACCGCCACCAAAAGGAAAGTAGGCAAATGTGGGTAGTTTTTTTTGTAAATTATTTTCCCAACGTTCTGGCTCAAAAACATTTGGATTTTCAAAGAATCGAGAATCTCGATGCATCACCCACTGACTTATAAATACAGTTGTACCAGCTTTGATATTATGTCCTCCAAGAACACAGTCCTGCAAGGCAACTCGACTTATTGCCCATGCAGGTGGGTACAGCCGCATTGCTTCCATAACAACTTTCTGCGTATAGGATAAATAACGAACGTCTGCAAAAGTTGGTGTACGGTTTCCCAGTACTGTTTTTAATTCAGAATGCAATTTTGCTTGTACCTGCGGGTGCTGTGAAAGCAAAAACCATGTCCATGTCATAGCATTAGCTGTTGTTTCGTGGCCTGCTATAAACAGAGTCATCACTTCATCTCGCACTTGCCGGTCGGTCATACCAGTTCCAGTGTCTTCATCTCGAACCTGTAGTAACAGTGAGAGTAAGTCACCGATGTCTTTACCGCTTTCTCGTCGCTCGTTAATAATCTTATAAACTATGGCATTTAGTTGTTTAGTAGCTCGTTCATATCGTAAGTTACTAGGAGTAGGTATCCAACTTGGTAGTAGATATTGATTGCTAAGTTGGTTATTAAAATCCATTATCGCGTCCAGTGCCGTCTGTACGCCAAAAGCTTCATTTCTAATATCAAAACCAAATAGCGTCTTTGACACTATTTTTTCTGTCAGCGACATCATATCTTGATGAATATCGCGGACTTCCCCATTTTGCCATTGCTCAACTAATTGATTAGTATAAGCAACCATGACATCAGCATAGGCTGCAATTCGCTCAAGATGAAAAGCTGGTTGTACTAAACGGCGTTGACGTTGCCAAAATTGACCTTCACTGTTAATCAAGCCGTTGCCTAAAAAGCGAAGTCCACGTCGGTAAACAGCACTTTTGACAAAGTTAGGTTGCTGGGTAACTAAGACTTGCTCAATCAAATCAGGATGATTAATCATCACCGCTGGAAAAGGCCCTAAAGAAAAGCGAAAAATGTCTCCATATTTACGTGCCCACTCTGTGATGAAGGTTAGCGCATCTCTATTGATTTCAGGAAGATTACCAACAAGAAAATGGCCTTTAGGGCCAAGTGGAACTTGTGCTGTATACATAAATAAGTAGAGCAAAAATGTCTTTAAAAAACTGTTATCTTCTTGTAAGAATTTAGAGCAAGTAAATTCTTCTGCGTAACTTTAGACAGCAGATTTAACTTTCGTTGTACTAGCGAGTGTATCAATACTCACACCTTTGCTTTTCGTAGAGCAATGTCAAGGAAAAGGAAATAGTAAATAACTGACAAGCCGATAACTATTTCATCTTTATAAGACTGAGAATTTAGTATACAACACAAGGAGAGTTTATTTATCTTTCATTAGTAAGAAAGATAAATTTCATCAAAATGTATATTTTACTTTTGAGACATCCCCCAATAGTAAAGTTATTTAAATTTGCACAGTTGGGCTGTTAAGAGATTATAAGCAGGAGAAATTGGTAAGCAATAATCTGCTATCGGATCGATAATGACATATTGAATAGAGTTACCACTCATATTTAATGTGGCTAGGATGTTTTTCTGATTCAAGCTAAAAATTTTAATTCCTTTTTCAAAAAGACGTTGAAATAAGTATGTAGTCTGAATTTTTAGCAGTTGACGCTTTTGTTGGCGATCGACTAAACGATGCAGGGAGAACCTGAATTTCCGAAGGATTTCGTGTAAATCAGGAATATTGAATGTTTGACAGAATTCAGTACTAAATCCAGTTTCTGTTTTTCCCAACGGAATACCCTCAATTTTTGGCATAAAAAGTACTCGTTTAAATAAGGCACTCCTAACGCCAGTTTGGAAATGCAAGTAAGCGGGACAAATCTGGAGTAGCGCTTTCTCTTGCTCGTTTAACTTGGTTTCAAATTCCCAGGCTAATTGTATGCTCCTAAAAAATTGTTTTCTGGGGTTTTCTGTACCAAGGCGACCTTCTGAACATTTCAATGCCAGATTTGAATTAGGAAAAACTCCTAATTTAGAATCATGGCAACCTAAGATGTGGATTCCTCTATGAAATTTTTCGGTGTAAGGATTGATATTGTATCTCTCTTTACTGTTTTCTAGCGTAGCGATGAAGGGAATCAACTTTTGGATGAATTCACAAGTGCTAACAGATTGTTTCTGTAATTGCTGATAGATACACTGTTCTAGGTCAATTGTGATTTTCCCTTGGCAGTAAGTTTGAACGCCCAAAGGTGAAGCTGCTTTATTCATAAGCAATATGGACTCAACTAATGTGTCATATTTTGGGCTATTTACGAGAGATATACCATCGGATAAATAATTTTTCTGCTTCAATCCAGACAAATATCAAAGAACTAAATCCAATACAAACCATTAGCTCTAACCCACTCAAGTAATGAGTATTGAAGAAGGAACGGAGTGGTTCAACATAAATAAGCATCAGTTGCAGGATACTGGTGACGGTAACGGATAGGACAACGTAGGGATTGGAGAAGGGATTCACCTCTAACATCAATCGTGTGTTGGAACGGATTGCTAGTGCGTGTCCCATTTGTGCTAAACAAAGTGTAGTAAACACCATAGTCTGCCAGCGATCGCGATTTAACAATTCACTTTGTACCTGGGCAGTGTAATCGTATGCCCAAACCATCATCAAGATAGTTATTACAGCCAAAATAATCCCAATCCGCACCATGTAAGAACCTAAACCTCTGGCAAAAATGCTCTCTTTTGGATCTTTTGGAGGTTGTTGCATGACGATTGGTCTACCGGGTTCTACTGCCAGTGCTAAAGCCGGAATTCCATCAGTTACCAAGTTCATCCAGAGAATTTGCAGAGGAGACAACGGTACGCCACCCAACCCCAACAATGGCGCAGCTGCAATGGTCAATACCTCACCGATGTTGCTGCCAAGGATATAGCGAATAAAGCGACGAATGTTGATGTAAACAACTCTTCCTTCTTCAACTGCCGAGACAATTGTGGCAAAGTTGTCATCCAGTAGCACCATATCGCTGGCTTCTTTACTGACATCCGTGCCTGTAATGCCCATTGCCACGCCGATATCTGCTTGTTTCAAGGCTGGAGCATCGTTCACTCCATCCCCAGTCATGGCAACGATTTGTCCTTGGGACTGGAGAGCTTGGACTATTCTTAACTTATGCTCTGGTGTAACGCGGGCATAGACGCTAACTTGTTGCACTTGTGCTTCCAGTTCTGGCTGGGTGAGCTTTTGGAGTTCCTGCCCCGTGAGAGAGCGATCGCCCACTTTCGCAATGCCCAAGTCTTGGGCGATCGCCTGTGCGGTTAACTGGTGGTCGCCTGTAATCATTACCGGACGAATGCCTGCGGTACGGCATTTTGCCACCGCATCGCGCACTTCCGGACGGGGAGCATCGAGCATTCCCACCAATCCCAACCAAGTCAAATTGGTTTCAGCCGTATCCTCTGAATCGTGGTCTGATAATTCTGTCAGGTTTTTACTAGCAAAACCTAAGACCCGTAACCCTTGACTGGCAAGCTGATTATTCTCCTCTAAAATCTGTTGCCGTTGTTGTGTTGCGATCGGTTGAGACTCATCGCCCTGCTGAATATGGGTGCAGCGTTCCAGAACCAGTTCGGGGGAGCCTTTGGTAAAGACGATCGCGCTCTCTGGCAGTTTGTTGGACGTATCCTGCACGACAACGCTCATCCGCTTGCGTTCCGATGAAAAGGGAAACTCAGCAACACGGAAGAAAGCTTGCTCCTCCTGGTCTTTGCGAAACCCTCCTTTGCCAGCAACTGCCAGTAACGCTCCTTCGGTGGGATCGCCTAATATTGCCCAGTCGCCATTTTCCTTATGCAACACGGCATCATTACAAAGCACGCACGCCAGCAGCAGCGATCGCAATTCTGGCTCTCTCTCCACTACAATTTCTTGTCCTGGTCTGATATTGGTCTGCTCGTAAAACGCACCTTCGGGGCTGTATCCCTCCCCCGTTACACGAATGGCATAGCTAGCAGTATGTACTGCCTGCACCACCATCTTGTTCTGGGTTAGAGTTCCGGTTTTATCCGAGCAGATAGTCGTCACAGAACCGAGGGTTTCCACCGCCGGCAGTTTTCGGATCAAAGCATTCCGCTTTACCATGCGTTGCGTACCCAATGCCAGGGTAACGGTAATCACGGCAGGTAATCCTTCTGGCACAACCGCAACCGCCATACTCAGGGAGACTTTGACCAGTTCCTCAAACAGCGAGGGCTTGAACAATGTCCCCCCTAAGATCGCGATCGCTACTATAATCAACGATCCTGTAACCAACGTATTGCCCAGTTGGGTCATGCGTTTTTGCAAAGGCGTTGGTTCTGTCTCGACGGATTGCAACGCCGTTGCAATCTTACCCAATTCGGTTTGCATTCCAGTGCTGGTGACTATTACTATTGCCCGTCCCTGCACCACCTCTGTTCCAGAAAACACTAAATTGATGCGATCGCCCAGAGGTGTATCTTCACTTAGGATGGCATTGGCTTGTTTTTCAACCGCGTGTGCCTCTCCGGTGAGTGCTGCTTCTCGCACCTGCAAGTTTGCTGCTTCTAGGATGCGCCCATCTGCTGCAACCTTAACCCCAGCTTCCAGCAGCATAATGTCCCCAGGAACCAGTTCTTTAGATTCCACCTCCACTACTTTACCTTCGCGGATCAGCCGCACTTTGGACGATGCCATGTTTTTCAGTGCTGCCAGTGCTTTTTCGGCTCCACTCTCTTGGAGGTAGCCCAGTAAACCATTCAGCAACACCACTGCAAAGATTGCTACCGCATCCTTGGGAAAAATGAACTGTCCCTTTACCAAAGATTCGCGCACATCCAGAACCGTCGAAATAATTGCTACGGCGATCAGCATTAGCAACATGATGTTTTTAAACTGATCCCAGAAAATTTCTAAGGGCGATCGCCCACTCATTTCGATGAGTTCGTTTGTACCGTAGTGCTGTAAATTCTCGTCAATCTGTTGCTGGGTTAAACCATGCGTGCGATCGCTCTTGAGCAGCCAAAGAGTTTTTTGGGCGTCGATAGTATGCCACGATCTATTCTCAAACGGTTGAGAAATTTGAGGGTGCGATAGGTTAGCAGACATGGGTAAAATCAATTGCACTAGAAAATAGTTCTTATATCATTGCCTTGCACTAGAAAATAGTGCAAGCAAACCTGCATCGAAAATTCTTTTGGGGTTGTTAGAGAAAAGTAGATAGTCTTTGAGTTGAGATTGGCTTAAAGTGAGGAGGACTGGTTGACAATGACGAAGGATGCTTTTAAGCCACAGAGTTTGATTGGCAGACAGCGTGAGCTAGAGCAAATCTGTGAAATTTTGGCGGCTGACCAAGATTTGATGCTCACAGGCGTCACGGGAAGCGGACGAAGATCGCTAATTCGCTATGCCGCGCAGCAAATTGGAGCTAGAATTTTGGAGATCGACTGCTTGCGAGCCACCACCTCTTTTCGCTTTTTGGAGTTGATGGCTTCAGGAATTCTGCACATCTTTGCAACAGCCGCAGAACGAACTTTTATTCAGCAATGGGCTTGTGGCTATCCCTTGCAATTAGAGCAACCAACCCCACATCAAAGCCGCTTGGTTTGGCAGGTTTCCCAAAATGATGAATGGCTGATTCTGCAAGCCTTATTGAACTTACCTCAAGTGATGGCAGAATATTTAAACTGCCGGGTAGTGTTTGTCTTTCAGAATTTCCCGCATATTCGCTCCTGGGATCGGGCAGGTCGATGGGAATCGTATTTACGACAAGAAATTCAACAGCAAAATCGGGTCAGCTACGTTGTTTTGGCAACAACTCCAGAAGATTGGCTAGAAGATAGCTCAGTTCAACTTGTCTCCTTGCTCCCCGTGCAGCGCCAGGAAATTGAAACTTGGGTTGTTGAAGCAATGGCAGCAGTGGGCTTAAAGTTTGAAGTGGATGCCTTAAAATTGTTTTTGGACTATTCACAAGGACATGTTGGAGATGCGATCGCTCTGGCGCGGCGAATTTGGAGCGACCATTGTTGCTTCTATCAGGATGAACAAGCCAGTTTTACGCCCCAATTTTCCCCGAAACTCATTCAACTTCATCACGTCCATTGCAGCACTTTACGATTAGTCGAGGATCTGTCTGTTACCTTTGAATCTCTTTTGTTACTTCTGCCTCCCATTCAGGCACGGGTACTAGAAAGTTTAGCGATCGATCCCACCGATAGCCCTCATTCACGCCCCTATCTTCAAAAACACCAGTTTTCCCGAGGTGGTGGTTTTCAGGGTGCGCTCACAGGATTGGAACAGAAAGGATTAATTTATGGAGCCAAAGCAGGGTATCGAGTGGCATTGCCACTTCTTTCCTTCTGGCTCAAACATCGCATTTTGTAGCTTCAAATCGCGGTTGGGGCGTTTGTCGGAAATCAATGGCATCAAGTAATATACAACCAGAATTTATGTAACAGGCGGGGTTACTTCTATGAAATTAAATCGCATCACCAGCAATCCTAATCGCATGAATGGACAACCCTGTATTCGTAATCTTCGCCTTACCGTTCGTCGGGCGATTGAGTTATTAGCTACCTATCCTAATCGAGAAGAACTGCGCCAGGAGTTTCCCGAATTAGAAGATGAAGATATTCAACAAGCCTTAATTTTTGCATCATCTTACTTGAGCGATCGCATTATTGAACTACCTAAGCGCAATGAAACTGTTGCTTGACAAGGGATTACCACTCTCTACGGCAGCATTGCTACGTGATGCAGGTATCGACACTATCCATCCGGGTGAAAAGCATTCAGTAAGTTTTTCTACCGATTACATCAGTTGCAGCGTCAATCAGGTTGTCATAATGTAATAGCAAGATGTTTGTTTCCATACGTTCTTTGCGCCTAATTTCGTAAGTCTTGTTCTGGAAGTTAGTACGTTTTCCAGCAATGACAACGAAATGGAGTCGCGATCTATCCATCATGACGAACTCATCAGGCAGTGAGGCATCAGCTCGTCTTGATTTATTAAATGTCTCTTTGAGTGAAGAATAATAGCCATCCAGCCAACCTTGCCAATCACGTGATTGCTTTTTGCCTTTGCGAAACACTTCCCCAAGCTCGCCATCAGTAAGTATGATACCGTTGCCTTTGGGGGCTTCAAGTTCGACAAAGACAAACTGATGGCCGCCTGAACCTCGGCCAATAATTAAGTAGTCGGCTTGATAAGAATTGCCAAGCTGAAACTCAGGAAAAAGATAAGTTGCGTGGTGACCAAAATCAAAATACTTACTAAGAAGTGAAGCAATAATGAAGTAGGCGCGATATTCGCTAATGAAATTTAAAATACTGCGTTCATTGGCATCTTCCGAATTAAGCAATTGTTGAAAGCTGGCAAGTTTATTGTTGAGTTCCTCATGCTCTTGAAGCTCAAAAGCGTCCATATAGTTGTTTGGAAACAGGCTGATGTAGTGACGTACAGCTTTAGAGTACTTATGAAAAAGCGGCTTTCTGAATTTGTTACTAACCTCTTTGACGATCTCCTGCTCTTTGAGGAAGCGGAATTCTGCTTCTTCGTCAGGGGTGAGTATCGTGTAGTCTCTCTCGTACAACTTCATGTGCTGATCTTCTTGACATTGCTAGCTAACTAGCTATTAAACGAATTTTTTATGGATATCCACTAGAGTTTAATATGCTCATTTTTAAATTGAAAATACTGTACACACTCATCGTTAATTAGCAACGCTAAATTTCTACTATTCCTGTAAAATCGTCTTTGATGCAATTCTAGTTTTCTTTAGGTCTGCTTCCGAAAGTTTTTCCCCAGCTTGCAGGCGAGTGGCGGAAGTTTGCAACACTGTTGCTGCACCTTTATCTCCTATCTGGAGTGCGGTTTTGGCGGCTGTTTGTAGCATTGTCGCCGCGCCAGTGCGATCGCCCTCTTGCAATTTCGCTTCTGCTAACTGAGTTTGGCGATACTTGGCTTTACTTGAAGTCAGGAATTACCTGAATCAGTCCAGTCTGGAAGGCTTTGTCGTAGGTGATGACAAGTAAACTTTCCAGTACAGCCTGAGCCATTATCATGCGATCGAAGGGATCTCGGTGGGCAATAGGTAGGCTTCCTGCTCTGAGTGCATGAGCTGTGGTGATAGCAAGTTCGATAAATTTAGCCTGATGCAATATCTGTGAATATTGTTCAACAAGTTGTTTGGCTTCGGGTAGTTTACCCATACGGTATTTTATGGCAATTTCCCAAGCAGAAGCACTACTGACAATAATGCGATGATCTGGGTTGCGAATGATGTCTCGGCAGTCAGTATCAAGTTTTGGGTCGTTAAAGAGCCACCACAGCAGGATATGAGTATCGATGAGGTAGCTCATTCCCATTGCTGTAGTTCTTGTTCTGGCAGTGGTTCAAAGAATGCATCGCCGAGTTGTCCTTTCAATAAACCAGGGGTGCGCGGTTCGACTTCGCTCACCGCAAGAGGTTGTGTAGGTTCTTGACTTAAACCTAGTCGAAAGTAGTGAATTATGTCATAAAGTTCTGCTAGTTTGTCTTCAGGGATGTCTTGCAATTCTTGGACAATCTTTTGAATCAGCATAAGTCAAACAATTTTGAATTTTAGATTTTAGTTGACCCCATAACTAAAGTCAGAGGCTTGTCATTTAATTTTAGATTTGGGATTTTAGATTTGTTTCACGTAGCTTGTTTCTCGTTTTGCACCTTGGCGCGAAACTTTTATACCGTTAATCAACAACGCTGAATTTTTACTATTCCTGTAAAATCGTCTTTGATGCAATCCTAGTTTTCTTCAAGTCTGCTTCCGAAAGTTGTTCGCCAGCTTGCAGGCGAGTGGCGGAAGTTTGCAACACTGTCGCTGCACCTTTATCTCCTATTTGTAAAGCAGTTTTGGCGGCTGTTTGTAGCATCGTCGCCGCACCAGTGCGATCGCCCTCTTGCAATTTCGCCTCCGCTAACTGGGTTTGGCGATACTTGGCTAATGCTAAAATTGATTGTTGCACTTGGGGATTAGATGCTGGTTGATAGTCTCTTACCACATCTGCGTAAACTGGCATGATGGGCGAAAGTAAGCCTTGCTGATTCACCAAAGGGTCATCATAACGGATTTGCAGATGCCCAATTACCTGTTTCCCTTCTGGCAATTGTCCCAAATAAATATTAGCCAAAACTACCCGTTCAACATCTTGCATCAAATCTCCCAAACGCACAGCAAAGCTGCCATCGGCTTCTGGCTGCACTGGTAACTCAATTGTGTCTGGGGAAACTTGGGCAATGGGTTTAAATTCTGCTAGCCGGACATTAGGCACTAAAGATAACAACAAATAGGCATTAGTTAGCCCCACAGACTGAATCCGTCCAAACAATCGGTTAAACTGCTCTACAGCTTGTTCGGGACGCTCAATATAAGCTAAAGTACCACCACCAACATCGGCTATTTTTTCTAACAAATCCTGATTCCAGCTATTACCAAATCCGAGAGTGTTGATAGTTAAGTTCAGCTTGGCAGCCTTGAGTGCGAGTTCTACACAGCGTTTGTTGTCATCCGGGCCGATATCCCACTTCCAAATTCGCAAACCGCTTTCACCGTGACCATCCGTCAGCAGAAAGGCTTGGGAAACAGCGCCTCTTGTACCCTTCATCAGTTCTGTAATTCCCAACTCCAAACCGTCAGCAATTACCGTACCGCCGCTAGCACTGAGTTTCTTTTTAATTTGAGATTTGATGGTTTCGGGGTCTTCAATAATTTGGTTGGGGATAATGACTTCGGCAGAACCCGCAAAAGCCACAACCGAGATGCGATCGCCAGGCTTCAACCTATCGATTAATCCTTCTACTGCTTGAATCACCGTTGTAATTGGTTTGCCATGCATGGAACCGCTTTTATCGAGAATCAAGCAGAGGTTCAGGGGGAGATTTTGGTCAAATTCACCAGCAATCGCCGAGATTGTAATTGCCAATTGACGTTGGCTACTTGTTTGAGCCACATCAACATGATTGTCATTTAACGCCGAGAGCAATTTAACTTTCATTGCGGAGGGGTATCTTGCAAAACTGTTTTGGAGACAATTCTGGTTTTCTTACGATCGCTTTCCGACAAATCTTCTCCAGCTTGCAAGCGAGTAGCGGAAGTTTGCAACACCGTCGCCGCACCTTCATCTCCCATCTGCAAGGCAGTTTTAGCAGCCGTTTGTAGCATTGTCGCCGCACCAGTGCGATCGCCTTGTTGTAATTTCGTCTCGGCTAACTGAGTTTGGCGATACTTCGCCAATGCCAAAATCGATTGTTGCACCTGGGGATTGGGGTTCGGTTGGTAATCTCCGACGACATTGGCGTAAACTGGGATATTTGGCGTCAATATACTCGTTTCATTGGTAGCTGGGTCATCGTAGCGGACTTGCACGTTAGCGATCGCTTGTTTCCCTGGTGGTAATTGTCCCAAATAAATATTAGCCAAAATCACCCGTTCTGCATCTTTCATTAAATCTCCCAAGCGCACAGCGAAACGTCCGTCTGGTTCTTGTTGCAGTGGTAACTCAATGGTATCCGGAGAAACTTGGGCAACGGGTTTGAGTTCGGCTAGCCGGACATTGGGCATCAAGGAGAATATCAAATAAGCATTAGTCAAGCCTATTGCTTGAACGCGGTTGAACAAACGGCTAAATTCATCGACTACGCGATCGGGTTTTTGAATATAAGACAAAGTACCCAAACCAGCATCAGCAATTTTTTCTAAAACATCTTGGTTCCAATTGTCACCAAATCCTAAAGTATTTAAAGTCAAATTATAACTGGCAGCTAATTGGGCAAATTTTAAACAGCGATTATTATCACCGTGTTCGTTTTCGCCATCGGTTAATAAAAAAGCTTGGGAAACACTATCCCTTTTTCCCTTGGCTAATTCTTCAATCCCCAAGCGCAATCCCTCATCAATGGAAGTCCCGCCATCAGCGGCTAAACGGCTAATTTGCTGTTTAATTTTTTCTGGGTCTTCGATTCCCTGACAGGGGACTAGGACTTTAGCACGGTGATTGAAAACTACAACACTCAAGCGATCGCCAGGATTTAATCTATCCACCAGACGATTCGCGGCATTTTTCACTGTTTCTAGGGGTCGGCCATTCATCGAACCGCTATGGTCGAGAATCAGGCATAAATTCAGTGGAACATTGCGGTCTTCAACTTCTGCGATCGCCGAAATGGAAATTCCCAACTGACGTTGAGTGTTGAGTTGATTGGCATCCAAATTACTATCATTCAAGGCAGGCTGTAAGCTAACCCTCATAACCGAAAATTCCTATTTAAGATATAGATATTTGTAAATAACTTCAAAGCACTACTTTAGCGCTACGGAAAAGCTATCCAATACATTAATATAATCAGAATATCTTAGAAGCCAAATATTGGCAGATGCTAGCCCCCCCTTAAGCTTTAGGGAGAAATCCACACCTTTAACCGAGTTAGCATCACGCTAGGATGTATTACAGTTAACGGCATAATTGCAGGCGATCAGTTGCTATGGACATTTCCGCCATCAAGGCTGTTCAATCCCCTTATTACGGCGATCGATTTTACCGGAAACCGCCGCCAGATTTACCGTCTCTACTATTAAAGGAGCGAATTGTCTACTTAGGAACTCCTTTAGTTCCACAAATCACAAAACTGATCATCGCCGAACTCCTGTATTTGCAGTCCGATGACCCAGAAAAACCAATTAAAATTTATATCAACTCTACAGGCACTTCTGGTTACAGTGGCGAACCCATAGGCTTTGAAACTGAAGCCTTCGCCATCTATGACACAATGAAATATATCAAGCCTCCGATCCACACCATCTGTATCGGTTCGGCGATGGGTATGGCAGCGATGCTGCTCAGTGCTGGTACAAAAGGTTGTCGTGCTAGCTTACCTCATGCTTCCATCATTCTGCACCAACCCAAGAGTTTCGCCCAAGGTCAAGCAACCGATATTCAAATTCGGGCCAAGGAAGTTCTAGCCAACAAAGCATCGTTGATTGACATTTTGTCTCGCAGCACAGAACAACCGCCAGAAAAAATTAGCAAAGATATGGATCGTCTGCTGTACATGACTCCCTATCAAGCTAAGGAATACGGTTTGATTGACCGAGTTTTTGAGAAAGAAGAACTGGCTAATCCCCCACTACCTGCCAGCGTCCTTTAAAAGCTGAAGTGAGTTTGATTTCTTGGGATATCAACTCACTCCACCCCATAGGAGCGCCCAGGCTTCATCCTTGCTATAAATCATTGTAATTACGGAGCTAATTATGCCTATTGGTTACCCCAGTGTTCCCTATCGCTTGCCAGGGGGACAGATGGAGGAATGGGTTCACATTTATACTCGTCTTTCCCTAGAACGAATTATTTTCCTGGGTGAAGAAATTGACGATAAAATCGCTAACGAGATTATAGCCTTCTTGCTATATCTGGATTCTGAAGATCCAGGAAAAGATATTTACATATACATCAATTCCCCTGGTGGTATGGTCACCTCCGGGCTGGCAATTTATGACACCATGCAGCACATCAAATCAGATGTGGTTACAATATGCACGGGTCTAGCAGCCTCTATGGGTTCATTTCTACTAGCAGGTGGAGCCAAAGGCAAACGCTTGGCATTGCCTCACTCACGGATTATGATTCACCAACCTTCTGGCGGCACCCGCGGACAAGCAAGCGACATCGAAATTGAAGCTAGAGAAATTCTCCGGATTCGCAATCAGCTAAACCAAATTTATGCTGACAACACCGATCAAACTTTAGCCAAAATTGAAAAAGACATGGATCGTGACTTTTTCATGTCTGCCCAAGAAGCTAAAGAATACGGTTTAATTGACCGTGTGATTGAAGAAAGACCGTAGGAATGGGGAGATGGGGAGATGGGGAGATAGGGAGTAGGGGGAGATGGGGGGATGAGGGAGATAAGGAGAATAACTCTTAACTCCTAACTCCTAACTCCTAACTCCCCAATCCCCAATCCCCACTCCCCAATTCCCCAGTTGAAAAAACTGTCAAAATTGAACTTTAAAATATTAAATTTACCTTTATGATTGATATCTCAGGCTATGAGCTCGTAGCTGATAGCCCCTAGATAAATATTCGATAGCTCATAGCTCAAGATGGATCTTGGAGATTGCTACCGTTTATTGGGTTTAAGGTCGGGAGCCTCGTTTGCTGATATCAAAGCGTCTTACAGACGACTGGCGCAGCAATATCATCCCGATATCAACCCAGATGACAACAAAGCCAAAGATAAGTTTATTGCCTTGACAGAGGCTTACAAACTCCTGCTGACGGTAGTACTGCCAGAGGAAACAGCTGCACATTCAAATTCGGTGTCAACGTCGGGACGCGATCGCCCCAAGGCAACGCATCGGGAAAAAACGCCAGCCACAAAGGCGAAAACCCAGCAACCAGGGACACCAAAGCCGCCCAATTTGGTGGAAATAGAACAGCGGCTCAAGTGGAAAACTTACGAGCAATTGCAGCGGTTTTTGCAAGAAAGACGATTTCCCCAAGCGATCGCTCTAGCCGAAGCTTTATCAGATCGGTTATCAGGTGATGCAGAAGTCCGCCAATGGCTAGCAGTTGCCTATCAAATCTGGGGACGAGCACTAATTTCCGAAAACCAGCTCCTCAAAGCCAGAATTTATCTCAAAAAAGCCCTGAAAACAGACCCTCATAATAAAACCCTCTGGAATGAAGTACAGCGAGATTTCGAGCGTTTAGAACAAATTTTTTGAATCAGAATACAAAATTCAGAATAAATCAAGTTCGCTTAATTACTTATATTTAAAAACCTCCGTCTCAGAGCCTCAGGTTAATTAGGGTTTGCTGAAAAAGTCGTGAAAAAACAACAGAAGAATTGAGTAAGCAGTCAGGCAGAAATAAAGATAAGTTTTGGTTGTCTAAAATTCACCAAAACATCACTTTCATTAATCAAAGAAGGGAAAAAAGACGGAATTCTGAAAAATTGACACAAACAGCCACAGAAAAGCCGTAAGAGTAGGGTAGAAAGATTCATGACCAAAAAAGTTAGGGCAATAGAAGTTAAAGAAGTATGAGGCAGTTTAGCCATGACTCTGCTAAGGCTAAATCTTCGTTTTCCTTGTCCGAATTTACCCTCAATAGAATTACGAATCCGTTCATCTTCTCGTGCTTGTTTCTTTTTTTGAGGACTAACATTTTTAGGTGGTCTACCCAGTGGTGTACCACTGATTCTAATTCCTCTTTCTTTACACCAAGCTCGATTTTCTCTATTGCGATAAATTTTATCAACATGAACAGACTCAGGATAATGTCCTGTGTAATTTTTGTAGGCTTCAACCTGTGATTTTAGATCCACTGATTCGTTAAAATTATCCCAACTTATGTGGTCTAAAAAAATATAGCCATCAAAGCAACTAGCGGAAAACTTTGCCCCAAATTCTACCTCTGTTCTAGCTTTACCACGGACTATCGGACGAATATGTGGTTGACTTAAACTGACAATCCGGTCTTCTATACTCCGTTTTTTATTTTCATATAACCACAGTTGTTGACGATAAACTTCTGACGCTGGCGCCCCCATACTTGCTGAAAATATTTCTGCGTACTCTGCTTCAAATTCTGACCAAGGTATCATGTTCGCCATGATTACCCATCGGTTATCTGAGGCTAGTTTTCCTCCAAAGGGTAGTTCAAAGTTTTCTGGTGCTGTTTCTTGCTTTTGCGCTTTTCGATACATTTCAACGCAACTTGCTACAAGGATTTTTACTTATCTTACCCTTTTTCTTTCCACCTTATTCTTCTTTACTGACCCTGAAACTCTTGATTATTCTATCTTTCACCCTTATTCAGCAAGCCCTAATTAGTTAAGTGTTCAACCGGACATGGTATTATATGGGCATCGAAGAGGACAAACAGGCAAGGATTTTTTCTCCCCTTGTCCTCCGAAGTTTGGATCGGAGGAAACCTCCGCCCCAACTTCTCTCCTTGTCTCCCCCTCCCCTTGTCCTCTACTGGTCATCGCTGCCATTGGCGCAAGACTGCCCCAAGAGTAGCGATTCCCTCTACAATCTTGTCATTTGGTTGAAAGCTAAAAGCTAACCTAATAGCATCATCGCCTTGACCGTTGGCGTAGCAGCGAGTTCCTGGTAGAAAGGTGACGCCGTGTGTTGCACAAGTATTTAAAAGTGTTTTGGCGCTAATATTTTGCGGCAATTTACACCAAACGAAAAAGCCGCCATCTGGTCGCAAAGCGACTACATCGCTGGGAAACTCAGCAGCGATCGCGATCGCTGCTGAGTTTCCTTGGGCTTGGAAGCAAAGGATAATTTGCTCGTACAGTTGATCTGAAGGCAGTCCATAATTAAGAGCGATCGCAGCCTCTTGTCCCGGCACAGCAGCACTTGCAGCCCCCAAATCAGCAATTTCATAACTATTAATGATGAAAGCTATAAGCAATTCAAAATCAAGAATAATACAGGAGTTATGCCAAGTTGCAATCAAAGATAGTAACTTGGGCTGGGAGTAGGGAGTGGGGAATAGGAATACTATTTCTAAACGCAACTTAGTATCAGAATTCCCGAATCAGCGAAAATGCAGTGTAGATTTTATTTCTTGATGGATGTATTCTTTCTTATAACATCATGACAAGCATCACGAAGATTGACTGATAGAACAGAATTACTACAGTGAAATTGATTAACTGCAAGTGGCAACACCTAATTTTGAGCTTAGGCTGTCTGCTACTGATTATTGGTTGTAATAGTTCCACTAACCAAGATGGTAAACTTCTTAAGGTTGCTACAGACCCGACCTTTATCCCTTTTGAAATCCAACCAGCCAGCGGGAAGTTAGAAGGCTTTGATATTGATTTAATGAATGCGATCGCTCAAGTTGCAGGCTTTAGAGTTGAGTTTCAAAATCTGCCCTTTGATGGCATGATATCAGCTTTACAAGCTAAAAGAGTTGATGCTGCAATTAGTGGGATTACAATTACCCCGGAACGGTTGAAAACAATTGCTTTTTCACGACCTTATTTTAAAGCGGGACTAGCGATCGCTGTACGCCAAGACAACGAAAATATTAAAGACTTCAAAAGTCTCCAAGGTAAAAAAATTGCTGTACAAATAGGTTCCACTGGTGCAGATTTTGCTAAAACCATCCCCAACGCCAAAATTAGTACTTTTAATTCTGGCCCCGAATTTTTCCAAGACTTACTCAACGGCAATGTTGACGCTGTAGTTAGCGATGCTTTCGCCACTTTGTATGCGATTAAAAATGGCAAACTCAAAGGTATCAAAGTTGTTGCCGACTTACTCACCGAAGAATACTACGCCATTGCCACACCTAAAGATTCGCCCCATCTGAAGACAATTAACAAAGCTATAAGCACTTTGTTATCCAACGGCACTTATAAGCAAATTTATCAAAAATGGTTTAACGCCGAACCTCCGCAATTGCCGGAATCTTGGAGATAGGGCATTGGGCATTGGGCAAGAGGTGTGGGAGGTGTGGGGGGATGGGGAAGAAATCTTTCCCCCCTCTCTCCCCACACTCCCCACACCTCCCCATCTCCCCTATTCCCACTAAAATATTTTATGCGTCAGAATTAATACTGCCACCAAAATTCACTGTTAAAACTACAATCTATTGTAAGTCTACTGTAGTCAGGGGCAGCCAATTATGGCACCTTGGATCTTAGTGGCTAGAACCACCTTGGAACGGGAATTAAGGAACTTCCACTATGCTGATTTGCCCTCAGTGTAAATTTGAAAACCCTAATACCAATAAATTTTGTCAAAAATGTGGCACGTCCCTGACTCACAAAGTCTGTCCTGAATGCAGTACTGATGTTCCTGTGAATGCGCTGCGTTGTCACAACTGTGGCACGGAATGTGGAACAGTGTTTTGGGCAATTATTGCTCAACAAGCGAGTAATGAGGGAGCAGAAAAAGAAGACACGGAGATACAAGAAAGCGGTAACACGGAGAATTCTTTGCCAGTGCCTCCCTCAACTCCTAGTCCTCAAGTAACATCAGGCTCTTATTTAGATCCTCAGCAACGCTATCAATTGTTAGACACCTTACCTAGTCTAGAAAATATTACTGAGGTAGAGGCGAGAGTTTTAGATTGCCAGCCTTATCAAATATCGCCTATTGAAGCAATATTAGAAAATCAGCAATCAGATTTGGTAACGCCATCGGTAGCCGAAAGTACAATTCCTAGCCTTGCTCAACTTTATATTGCCTTACAAGAGCAAGCCCACCCAGCAATACCGAGGATTCACGATGCATGGCAGCAAGATAATATACAAATAGTAGTAATCGAAGACCGTTCTGATTGGCAGCTTTTAGTTGATTTGTGGCAAGAAGAGACAACAAGTTCGTTAAAACTTTTACACTGGTGTAATGAAATGGCCCAGCTTTGGGCTGTATTGGAACCAGTAAATTGTTGTCAGAGTCTGTTGGAATTATCGAATTTGCGATTGGATGAAGACCAAACACTGGCACTTCAAAGATTGTATGTGGAATCACAGAATACTCAGGAGGCTGCTAGCTCCCCAGAAGATGCCCAAGCGCCAATATCTGTGATTCCAGAGGAACCGCTAACTATCCAAGCTTTAGGCAGGGTTTGGCAAACGCTATTTAGACAGACTCAACGCACTCAATTTGGCTCTGTGGTGCAGATGTTAGGGGATTTAGAGGCAGGTAAAATTGAAACGATGGCACAGTTGCGATCGCGTTTGCAGGAAATCTCCGTAGAACTGGAAGCACTAGGAACCGGAATGCCCCCAATACAGGAGAAACAGACTGTTGTGCCCACTAAAGAGCAATCAGATAAACCAGAAGAGATCGTTAATAGAAGTGATGATATGCCAACTGTTGTGTTGGCAATGCAATTAAGTAGTTTGGAAGATGCAGGACGCACAGATGTAGGGCGTCAACGCCATCACAACGAAGATTACTTTGGTATTGAAACCAAAATTGATAAAGTGGAGTTGCCCAAAGCTAGAATTTTGCAAGGGCATGGTTTGTATATCCTCTGCGATGGTATGGGCGGACACGCTGGCGGCGAGGTAGCCAGTGAGTTAGCAGTCAAAACTTTAAGGCAATATTTCCAAGAACATTGGATTCCTAATCAACTGCCAACAGAAGAAAGCATTCGTGAGGCAGTTTATTTAGCTAATGAGGCGATTTATAACCTCAATCAACAAGATGCTCGTTCTGGAGTTGGGCGTATGGGTACAACTCTGGTAATGCTTTTAATTCAAGATACTCAAGCAGCAGTTGCTCATGTGGGAGATAGTCGTCTCTATCGCGTAACGCGCAAGCAGGGACTCCAGCAAGTCACAGTAGATCACGAAGTCGGGCAACGAGAAATTACAAGGGGAGTAGAGGCGAGTATAGCTTACGCCCGCCCGGATGCCTACCAACTCACCCAAGCTTTAGGGCCTCGCGATGAAAACTCGATTAATCCCGATGTGGGCTTTTTCGAGATTAATGAAGATACTCTTCTAGTATTGGCATCGGACGGTTTATCAGATAACGATTTACTAGAAACCCATTGGCAGACTCACTTGGAACCATTACTGAGTTCTGGCGCTAACTTAGAACGCGGCGTTACCGACTTAATTGATTTAGCGAACCAATACAATGGTCACGACAACATTACTGCTATACTGATTCGGGCAAAAGTACGCCCAGATCTCGAAAGTCAAATATGAATAGGGAATGGGGAGTAGGGAGTGGGGATTAGAGAATGTGGCGAGTGTGGGGTTAAGAATTATTTCTCCCTCATCTCCCCCTACTCCCTACTCCCTACTCCCTACTCCCTACTCCCTAATCCCTTAACTCATAGGTTGTATTGTGGTTACTCTGACCCTGTTAGAACCGCAACAGAAAATACCACTCCATCAGTGGTGCTTTGAAAACTCTTCCATAATTCGGATTGGTCGAGCAGCAGACAATGATATTGTTTTAACTGATAGTTTGGTTTCTCGGCATCATCTAGAACTAAGACAAGTCGATTCTCCTAGCAATGGCGATGCTTGGCAAGTAATTAGTCAGGGTACAAATGGGACTTTCCTTAATGGTGTTTTAGTAACTCAAAGTCCTCTACCTGATAATTCTCTTTTGCAGCTGGCACAGGGAGGGCCGATACTGCAATTCCAAATCCAGCAGGTAAAACAACCGGAGGTTTGGTTGCCTTGGCAAGAGATACAAGAAGGAGCGCAAAACGCAACTCCTACAGTCTCTTCAGGAAATAATCCGATCTTATCGTCTACCTGCACCCATGAAGGTAATTCGCCGAATAATCTGTTTTGCATCCACTGCGGTCAACCCCTCTCGGTGCAACAGACAATTCGCCATTATCAGGTGTTGCGAACTCTGGGACAAGGGGGGATGGGTACTACCTACCTGGCTTGGGATCCGGCTGGTTTGATTGCGGGTACGCCACAACTGCTGGTGTTGAAGCAAATGAATGCTGATATGGTGAAAATTGCCAAGGCTCAAGAATTATTTGAGAGGGAGGCGCATACTCTCAAATCTCTCAAGCATCCTGGAATTCCCAAGTATTACGACTTTTTTGTGGAACATGGAAAAAAATACTTGGCAATGGAACTAATCCACGGACAAGATTTAGAGAAGCGTATTTCTACTACTGGCCCGGTAACGCCAAGCCAAGCGATCGCTTGGATGACCCAAACCTGCGATATCTTAGACTATCTTCATAGCCAAGATCCTCCACTCATCCACCGGGATATTAAACCCGCAAACTTGATGGTGCGGAATTTTCAAAATCGCATAGTGGTGCTGGATTTTGGTGCAGTTAAAGAAATTGGCACAGCGCCAGGTACTCGCATTGGTGCAGAAGGTTACTGCGCTCCCGAACAAGAACGAGGACAACCTTTAACGCAATCCGATTTGTATGCAATTGGGCCAACGCTAATTTTTCTGCTCACAGGCGAAAATCCTTTCAAGTATTACCGCCAACGGGGGCGACACTTCAGGTTTGATGTGGCAAAAGTTCCGACAATTAGTTCCCAATTAAGAGATGTTATCGATCGCGTTACCGAACCATTGCCACGCGATCGCTATCAGACTGCCAAGGAATTAGCTGCGGCCTTAGCTACTTGTCAAGTTTAGGGAGTAGGGAGTCGGGAGTGGGGAGATAGAGAATAACCAATGCCCCATGCCCCATGCCCTAATCCCTATTCTTCATCCCAAGCTTCTACAGCTAGCAATTCGCTGATTGGGTCTTGCATACTAAAGCCAAAGTCGAGCAGTTCTTGTTTCCAGTGCTGCCAGTCGTTGCCGTAGAGCAAAGCGATTTTCCAGATACTATCGCTTGGCTTGATAATGTTCGATTCTATGAGTGATTGCACGTTACGCTGCAATTTCACCATTGGGTGAATTACTTGCTGAGTCATAACCTCGATTGAATTCAGATTTTATTTGGTAAATGCTTAATTAAAACTGCTTTCCATTCTGCAATTGTTGCCGGCTCGTAGAGTGGTTTAATTTGGTAAAGCTAGTCTTAACTTTCTAACTATACCATAACAAACTCTACTCAATTACTGGGAAATTGATTTTTGTACGGTAATCACCACCAGAACACTTTAATTGTGCTAAGCACTCTTCCAACTTCTTGCAAAAGTCGGGCAAGGGTTAAGGGGTGAGGTCGATAACGGGTAAGTTGCAATGCTCACCTGAGTGACGAGGATTGGTAAAAGTTTATTTCTTTTAGTCACAAAAAATAAGTGTGCTTGTCGAAGAAACGATGAAACACGGTCTAATTTGAAAGTTTTACGCTGAGTGTGAAGTTTGCACTTGAGTAGAAATGTCTACCCTTCATATTGATTCAAACGTTATTTACATTATCGCAAACATCTATGGTTAAACAAATTTATAGCAAATCTTCATATATTTTTAATCTTGTAGACAGAGAATAAAATCTCTTTGCTTGTTCTGTTTAGGTATAAGACAGGGTTTTAGGAGACAAGGGAAGGAGAAGACAAGGTTCTGGTGCGTGAACTTTTCGCGCTCACAAGTTCCAAGGACAAGGAGAAAAAATTCCTTTCTCTACAGCGTTTGAACAAGAGAATTTATTTATGAGGAAAAAACTAATACTGAGATTGGTTGCAATGAGGTAGTAGGTGTCCACAGTCTAAGGCAGAGAGTTGGCTATGGGTTTTCCCTTGTCTTGTTGCTGACGGGGCGATGCCTACGCTTCTCTACGAGACGCTACGCGTAGCTTGCTTCCCCGTAGGGGTACGCTAACCCATGATTAAATTCTCTATGCAGCATTGGCTTACCATAAACTAGCTTGACATTTTGAGCCAGGTTTTGAATTTTGTGTGAAAAATTTCCAGCCAGAATGTTAGTTTCTCTTGAGCAGATGGGTATCCTCATAGCGGGAGGTTTGCTAATACCTAAGTATTTACCACAGCAACTATGAACACATGGTAGGAAAGGATGAAGAATACTTAATTGCCCGCAAAAAGCAGATTGAACGGCGACAAAGGATTTTAACGATAGTGTCGATGGTGTCGTTTTTTGGTTCTATAGGGTTTTCAGCCATTCCATCAATCCAACAGGCTATTCAGAATCCCACGCCAGCAAGTGCGTATGTTTCTCCTGAGTCAGCGTTAAAAGAACAGGTGCGGGGTTATGAGTTGGTTTTGCAGCGCGAACCAGAAAACCAAATGGCCTTAGAAAAACTATCCTTGCTGCGGCTGGAATTGAAGGATGCTAAAGGTGCAATGGAACCTTTAGAAAAGCTAATAAAGTTGCACCCCGATCGCCAAGATTACAAAATTGTCTTAGAGAAGATTAAGAAGCAAGAATCAAAGGGCGATCGCAACACAAATAATTAGCCCAAAGTTCATTAAAAATTTCACTTAAATATTTTTGGAAAATAAGAATTTTCAATTTAAAAAGAAACACAACATGTTTAATGGTAAATCTATTTTAATCACTGGCGGTACAGGCTCCTTCGGCAAGCAATTTGTGAAAACGATTCTCAGCCGATATCAGCCGCAGAAAGTCATAGTTTATTCACGAGATGAACTCAAGCAGTATGAAATGGCGCAGGAGTTTAACGCACCAGCGATGCGCTATTTTATTGGAGATGTACGCGATCGCGATCGTTTGCGTCTGGCAATGAGGGGTGTGGATTATGTTATTCATGCAGCAGCACTCAAACATATTCCTGCTGCTGAATACAATCCAATGGAATGTATTAAAACTAATATTCATGGGGCAAATAACGTCATTGATGTTGCCATTGAGCAAGAAATCGAAAAAGTAATTGCTCTATCAACTGATAAAGCAGTTAATCCGATTAATCTCTACGGTGCAACCAAACTAGCGGCGGATAAACTTTTTGTTGCAGCTAATAATATTGTTGGCACAATGAAAACCCGATTTGCTGTAGTTCGCTATGGTAATGTTGTTGGTTCTAGAGGTTCAGTTGTACCCTTTTTTCAAAAACTGATTCAAGAAAAAGCGACAGAAATTCCAATTACAGATGCACGTATGACCCGCTTCTGGATTACTCTCCAGCAAGCTGTAGATTTAGTGTTTAACAGTTTTGAAAGAATGCAGGGTGGAGAAATATTTGTCCCGAAGATTCCTTCAATGAAAATTACAGATTTAGCTGAAACACTTGCACCGGGAGTCCCAATTAAAATTGTTGGCATTCGACCAGGAGAAAAACTACATGAAGCGATGTTTTCTACTGAAGCTTCACATTTAGCACTAGAATTTCCTGACCATTATGTGATTAGACCAACTATTGAATATGCTTACTCTATCGATTACGCTTGTAACGCTTTGGGTGAAAAAGGAGTTCCTGTAGCAGAAGGATTTGAGTATAGCTCAGAGATAAATACAGAATGGCTAAAAGGTTTCCAACTACTCGATATGCTGAAGCAATGAGTGACTACATTCCCTATGGACGACAAGATATTAATCAAGAAGATATTGATGCCGTAATTGCAGTTTTACGTTCAGACTGGATTACTCAAGGCCCATCCATAGAGAGGTTTGAGCAAGCTGTTGCCAATTATTGTAATGTTAAATATGCTGTAGCAGTTTCCAGCGCCACAGCTGCATTACATATTGCTTGTCTTGCAGCTGGTTTGGGAGAAGGAGACTTTCTTTGGACATCACCAAATACCTTTGTCGCTTCTGCTAATTGTGGACTTTATTGTAATGCAAAAGTTGATTTTGTTGATATTGATGCAAATACTTACAATTTGAGCGTCGATGAATTAGAAAGTAAATTGGCTAAGGCACAAAAGCAAGGGTGTTTACCAAAAGTATTAGTACCTGTACATTTTGCAGGGCAATCTTGCGAAATGGAAAAAATTGCTGTTTTGTCGCAACAATATAATTTCAAAATTATTGAAGATGCTTCTCATGCAATTGGCGGACGCTATCAGAAAAAACCTGTTGGTTGCTGCGAATTTTCTGATATGACAGTTTTTAGCTTTCATCCAGTTAAGATTATTACGACTGGTGAAGGCGGTATGGTGCTAACAAATCAGGAGGAATTATATCAAAAATTAATTAGATTAAGAAGTCATGGCATAACTCGCAATCCAGATTTAATGCAAGGAGAATCTTACGGTTCTTGGTATTATGAGCAACTGGAATTAGGCTTCAACTATCGGATGACAGATATCCAAGCTGCATTAGGTACTAGTCAAATGCAAAGATTGGATGAGTTTGTAGAACGCCGTTGCTTTTTAGCTAACCGTTATCATCAATTACTGCAAGATTTACCGTTGATGCTGCCCTGGCAACATCCAGATACTAATTCTAGCTGGCATCTTTATGTGATTCGGCTCAAAGTCGATAAGATTAATAAAACTCATCGGCAGGTATTTGAAGAACTTCGTAAAGCAGGAATTGGTGTGAATTTGCACTATATCCCAGTTCATCTACAGCCTTATTACCAGAATATAGGATTCAAATGGGGTGATTATCTCCAGGCTGAACATTACTACCAGGAGACAATTAGCATTCCCATTTATTATGGGATGACTGAAGAAGTACAAGATTTTGTAGTTAATACAATAAAAGCTTTAATCAAATAAAAATATCATTAAATTAAATATTTATTTATGGATAAAAAAGTTAATGAAATTAATGTTTTATGTATAGGTGCTGGAATTGAACAGATCCCAGTTATTGAGATTGCTCAAAAAATGGGACTGAAAGTTACAGCTGTAGATGAAAATTCAAAAGCTGGAGGATTGCAAATAGCCGATCGCGGTATGGTAATGGATTTACGAAATACTGCTAAGGCGATCGCACTAGCACGAGAATTAAATATTCGTTGTGTTTTGCCAGTTCCTTTAGGTGCTATTTTGACGACTGTAGGAGCAGTTAATGATGCATTGGGATTAAAGGGAATTTCTGAAGCAGCAGCTAAACTTTGTACAGACAAGCTACTCACACGGAAAGTTTTAGCAGAAGGCGGATTAGCAACACCAGAATTTGCTGAGGCAACTGATGAAGAATCTTTGCTAAAGGCAGCAGAAAAAATAGGGTATCCAGTAGTTGCCAAGCCTCGTTATGGAAGCGGTAGTCAGGGAGTATTTGTAGCTAGAGATAAAGCTGAGTTTCTTCGTTGGTTACCGTGGCATCTTCAGCAAAGACAAAAATATAAAGAATCAGGAAAGTCTTTAGTTGAAAAGTGTATTCAAGGATTGGAAGTAGGAGTAGATAGCGTTGTGGTAAATAATTACCACTCATTAATAGTTATTAGAGATAAAGAAATAACAGAACTACCATTTCGATTAGGTAAGGGTTTGTTGTCTCCCTCTATACTCCCTAGTTTGACTCAGCAAAAAATTGCAGAAACTCTTTCCAAAGCATGTAGCATATTGGGATTTAAGAATTGCCTAGTCAATGCCGATATTATAGTTGATCGATCGGGAGAACCAATTGTTATTGAAATTACTGGACGGCCTGCTGGATTTAATATACTGGCAAAGATGATTCCTGCGGTAATAGGAGTTTCACCTATACTTGAGCTAATCAATTTCAGTTTGGGCTACGAAGCAAATTTTGAGCCAATTCACCGTAGAGGGGCAGTTCTACGGATGCTTTCAGCTGCGAGAGGGCGCTTTCTAGCAGTCGAGGGAATTGAAGAAGTTCGCCAAATGCCGGGAGTAGTTGATGTTGAAAGTTTTCTGGAACCAGGTGAAATAATTGAAGAATCTCGTACTGGTGCTACAGGTTATCGCGTCGGATATCTATTAACCTGCGGCGAAACAAGAGACGAAGCCGATCTGATCTGGCATAAAACAGCAAATAAAATTCACTTTCACATGGAGAAAAATCAATGATTCAAAAAGATTCTGCTTTGAACTTATCTAAAATCAATACTCAAAATCAGTCTTTTGCTACCAAGGAACTCACAAAACATATATTGAACTATCCAAGTGAATATGTGGTGCGTTTTCTCTCAAGCATGGAGATAGATCAAAAGACCTCTAAACAAGCTTTAGACATTGGTTTTGGCTCTGGGCAGCACTTACAGTTACTCATGGAATTTGGCTTTCAAGCCAGTGGAGTAGAATTTGTTCGTGAGGCAGGCGATCGCGTGCGTCATCTATACAGCCACAATCCACTACTCGGTGATATTATCATAGATGATTTTCGCAATGCAGGCTTTACTCTAAATAAATTTGATGTTGTTATTTGTTGGGGTGTAGTGTTTCTCCGCCCAATTGTAGAAATACTTACCGATCTTAAGCTGATTTTCAATTTACTCAGTCCTGGTGGACGGCTATGTATCAACTTTCGTACTAAGGACAACTGGTTTTATGGGTTAGGAAATCAGTTAGATCGCGACCATTTCCTTTTGGATGAACGAGCAGGAGCTTATGCAGGATGTCACTACACATTCTTGGATGAAATAATTGTTCGGGAGTTGATACAAGAGGCTGGATTTGAGTTAGAAAATTTAGAGCTTTGTGACTGGTACAAAAACAATATGAAAGAAAAACATAGCTGGTGGATTGTATGGGCTAAAAAACCGAATAAATCCTAAATTATAATTAAATATTATTTTGTTGGTACATTGATTGCTTGGAAATAAATTTATGACATTCTTCAGAGGCAAGATAAATGAATAATCAAAAGACTTTTCAAGAAAAACAGGAGATTTAATTTTGGCTAATTTTCCAATCGGAAAAATCCAGATAGGAGATAATACACCTCCTTTAGTAGTGGCAGAAATTGGCGCTAATCATGACGGTAACGCTAAAAAAGCAGAATTAATGCTTCAGGAAATAGCTGCTACCGGAGCCAAAGCTGTTAAATTTCAAACCTATACAGCAGAAGAATTAGTAGCTGATTCCCAACGAATTATTACTTGGGGTTCTGCTGGAAAAGAACAACAAGAGCGTATCGGAGACTTATTTCAAAGACTTTCTCTCCCTCGTGAGGCTCATGCTGACCTTTTTCAAGTCGCTCATGAACTAGGATTAGAAGTCTTTTCAACTCCTTTTAGTGAAAAGGGTGTTGATTTTTTAATGGAGTTAAATGTTCCTGCTTTTAAAGTTGCAGCCTCTGATGTAAATCACTTACCAATGCTGCGCCACATTGCCCAAACTGGAAAGCCTGTCTTTTTATCTTTAGGTAAATGTACTTTAGCGGAAGCTGATACTGCGATCGCAACATTATTTGAAAGTGGCTGCCGTGAATTATGCATCATGCATTGTGTTGCTCAGTATCCTTCACCAATGGAAGAGATGAATCTGCGGGTTATCCCTACCCTTGCTACTCTCTACCCAGAATGTGCGATTGGATTTTCTGACCATAGTTTGGGAACAACAGCAGCGATCGCCGCTGTTGCTTTAGGTGCTAGTGTCATTGAAAAACACGTCACCTTGAATCAGGATTCTGTAGGGCCAGATCATTGGTTTAGTCTGAATATGGCTCAACTTCACCAACTTGTATGTGGAGTTAAAGATACTTATACTGCTCTAGGACATCCCCGCAAACGTGTTGTTGCCTGTGAAGAATCAGAGCGTAAAACTTCTGTACGTTCTTTAGTATTGCGTCATAAAGTTGCAGCAGGTCATCGTTTGCAGCCCGAAGATATCAAAATTGTTAGACCAGGAGGAGGAATTGCTCCTCAATTTCTAGATACGGTCTTGGGTATGAAAGTTTCTGCTGACCTAGCAGAAAACACTGTGTTGCAATGGGAGATATTTAAGTGAGTAGGGTTGTAGCTGGAATTCAGGCCCGTATGGGTTCTACTCGTCTCCCTGGCAAGTCCCTAATTGACCTTGGGGGAAAACCAATTATTCATTGGGTAATAGATAGAGTAAAAAGAGCTAGCCAAATAGATGAAGTTTGGGTTTTAACAACGACAAATCCTGAAGACGATGTACTAGTAACAGCAGTTGAGAATAGAGCCAATGTACTGCGGGGAGATCCTCAAGACGTTCGTTCTCGCTACAACCTTCTGATTCAAAAGACTGATCCATCTTTGATTTTTCGGATTACAGGAGATTGTCCTTTAATTGATTGGACTTTGCTAGATGCCCTAGTTAACCTGAAACAACGAGAAGATGCAGACTATACTCATATTCTGGCTCAACCTCATTATCAAACAAGTTACCCCAACGGATTTAATGCCGAATTGTTTACAAAAGATGCCTTCGCAAAAATGAGCGAGTTAGGCACTAGTGCTGCCGATAAAGAACATGTAACTTTAGTAGTGGATAATTTTCCAGAAAAGTTTAAAATTGCTCGATTAGGTTCATCTCAAGAGTTGTCACGTCGTCAATGGAAACTAAGTGTAGATACTAATGAGGAACTGAATCGAGTTCGTTTGATTGTAAATTCTCTTGGTGCTAATGCTGAATATGCCAGTGTCAAAGATATTGTAGCTGTTTTAGATGCACACCCAGAGTGGCAATTTAGTTTAAACGAAAATCTAATATGAGCTATTCAGTTGTACTACAAGCAGCTGGTGGTGGCACAATTGGAATCGGTCATTTGTCTCGAACAGCAACTTTAGCCACTGCTTTAAAGAATACTGGATTTTGGCAAAGAGTTATATTGTTGTGGGAAACTACTCCAGAACTTGCTGCTTATTTTCAACCTCCTGAGTGTGAAGTCATTGTAGTTCCTGATTCTCAAACTGCATTTACACAGCGATCGCACCTGTGTAAACAACAAGGTGTTTTTATTTTAGTTACTGACCTACTCAATGTTCAGGCTGAGGATATAGCAGTAGCTAAAAGTGAGGGATATCAAGCATTTGTGCATGTAAACGACAGTGGTATAGGACGTTTTGCTGCTGATATGTTGGTAGATGGAGATGCGTTTAAATCCCTCAAAGACTTGCCACCCTCTTTTAAAGGGGTAGGACTAATAGGAGCGCCGTACCGGATTATCCGTCAATCTGTAGCTCAACTACGCCCTGTTGCTCCTTGGCAAAAAGGCAAAGTAAACAAAATATTAATCACTCTAGGGGGAGCCGATCCTGACAATATTACGCTTCAGTTAGTTCAAAGTTTATATGAACAACAACTTGTACCAAGCTTCTCTACGACTATTATTGTTGGCCCTGCTTTTGATCTAACGCAAGTCAATCAATTGCAAGTGATTGCTCAAAAAAGTCAGTACTTGAGTGTTATAAAGTCACCTAGTTGTTTAGCACATTTAATTTTAGAACACGATCTAATTGTTACCCTTGGAGGAATTACTTCCTATGAAGTTATGTGTATGGGCAAGCCTTGTGCAGCAGTTGCTTGGGATTCAATGAAATATTATGTTGAGCAGTTGAGTTCCATTGGTTTGTTAGCAGATTTGGATCGAACTCAAAATGCAGTTAATTCCCTTACAAAATTAACAAAAAATATTACTTTACTTCATCAATTAGCTAGATTGGGATGGGAAACAATTGACGGACGAGGAGCAGACCGAATTGCTAGTGAAATATCTCATCTATTAAATTAGGTTGCTGAAATTAAACTATTTGTATATTTATTTAAACAATTAAAATTTCTGTTTAACTAGATAAGTTTTTCAGTGTAATTACGGTGGAAGCGCCAGTATGAATGGCTTTAAATGGCTTCTGAAAACCTATTTTATTGAGTAATATCCATGAATTAGCTGCTAAAAAATTCATTATTGGTAAAAATTTAAATTTTTCAAGGATGTAAAAAAGCAAATAATTGTAAGGTTAAGTTTATTTCCAGATATTAATTATTTATCGGTAATTGAATCATGAGCCAACAGAAAAAAATATTATTTTTATCCTTATATTCTCTTCCTCCAGCTTGGTTATTTCATCATCAACTTGATGCCACTGTTGCCACTGCATTAAGGATGCGAGGGTGTGATGTTTTAATAACCGGTTGTGACGGTTTGTTTGAATCTTGCTACATTCTCCGAGGAACAGGAGAAATCAAACAACAAATATGTGAATTATGTTCCCAGACAAGCAAAGGATATTTTTGTGATTCATTTCATCTACCTTACAAGCAACTCCGGGATTTTGTTCTAGATAATGATTACAACTTAGCTAACGAATGGCTAGCAACTGTTGACCCTGTAAACTATGCAGAGGCCGTATATGATAACTTAGCAATTGGTCAATGGGTTACTTCATCTGTATATACTTATTTCCGGATTACATCAACAGGGCTATCTAGTCCTGATGTGAGAAAAGTTCACAGACAGTATTTGATAGATGGCTTAGTTACCTACAAAGCAGTATCTAGGTTAATATATTATTATCAACCAACTCATCTATTTTTGTTAGGAGCTAGATTGGCTCCTTCTCGAATTGCTTTTGAAGTAGCGCGTCAACACAATATTGATACGATTGTCCAAGAAAAGGGATACATTAATAATAGTTATCTTCTACTAGATAATCATGGATGTATGCAGACTAAACCTGCAAGAGATGTAATTGAAGCTTGGGAAAATATTCCACTTAATAATTCAGAATTGCTACAGGTTAAAAAATATTGGTTAGAGCGTGAAACTGGTCAAAATTTCTCTTCATTCTATAATTATCAAACAGAATATGCTTCTGTTCGTCGCCAGCTAAATATACCAGAAGATGCAAAAATTTTTGCAGTATTCACTTCCAGCGAAGACGAATTAGCAGCAGCTCAAGATTATTTAGGGATTAGCCAGCAGCTAGATATAATTGATCGATTAATTGAGGTATTTGCAGACAAAGATGAATATTTAGTAATTCGACATCATCCTAATATAGCAGGCAGAGAATATTTACCTGCTCAGATAGATTTTATTGTTAGAGCCTATCAACAATCTCTCTCTGCTCCTAAAAATGTGCGAATTGTTATGCCATCAGAGCAGCTAACTTCTTATGCTTTATTATGGCACACTGACGCAGCGATCGCTTTTTTCAGCACAATGTCAATAGAGGCTGTAGCAAAAGGAATACCGACAGCAATTATTAGCAGCTCTTTATATAGTTTTGCCTTAAGGTATGTAATTGATAAGTTCGATATAGCATCTCTCAGAATTTTAGTAGATAGTTTATTCTCTGAATCTGCTAAAACTACAGTTGAAGACTTAAGAAGATTGTATCGATTTACAAATGCTTACTTTTTTAAGTTTTCCAATGAGTTTCGCTCGTTTAATTCAGAAGGCTTAAGCTTTGAAAGCAATAATGAACTAAAACCTGGAATCGATCCAACATTAGATAAAGTTTGCAATAGAGTTTTATATGGTTCTTCACTATATAATTTACCTGGTAGCGAAGAAAAACAGCGTTCTCTTACAGAAGAAAATGAGTTTTTAGAAAAATATATATTAGAAATTAGAGATTTTCGTCAGAAAGTTAAACAACAAGGATTAACAAACCCCAAAAATAATATAAGTCATCCATCTGTAGGAGTTGTTCAACTAACTTATAACAATGAGCAAGAAAACCAGTTTTTATCTCAAGGCTTGAAACGTTCTAGATATCAAGCAATCAATGAATACAAATGTAATTATTTGGATTTGGAAGACCATAAACAAACAATAGAATCGATTCTTGCTTTATTAGAAACGATTCCAGAAGACTATATTCTTTTAGCCCACAGTAATATTCAATATCATGAATCTCTTATCTTATCAGCTATGCAAATTTTATTAGCTGATGGGCAACAAGTAATTCAAGGAGTTTCCTTTGGGGGATGGTTACCTATTAATCAAAATAGAATGCTAAAAGGAAAATTTTTACCCCAAGGAATATTTATACCATATAATCAATGCTTGAGTTATGAAGAAGCAGTTACTACTTTGCCGTGGCTGAAATATCCGCCTAGTTTGCTGGCTTTTACTATTATGCGTAAAACAGCATTGGTAAAAAATCTAGATATGTTGAGGCATATACCCACAAGAGAGCAAGCAGCAGAATTATTATTTATGCTTCTACATACGCCAGGAATTCATACAATTGAAAACTCAATGATGTTCATTCGTGAAATTCCTCAATCACTTCAAAAACTGTTGCAAAAAGAAAAATTAATCTCTCTTCAAGAATATCTAAATTTAAAAGATATCAATTTAATTATCTTTCCAGATTGGAGTGCATCTGAAGAGTTTTTATTAGAACAGTTTGCAGAAATTTTACGAACAATATTTAATCATCCAGATGCAGAAAAAATAACTCTTTTAATAGATATTGATGATATTTCTGAAGATGAAGCTAGCTTAATTTTATCTAGCGTGACTATGAATCTGCTGATGGAAGATGATTTAGATTTGACAGACAAAGCATCTATTTCGCTGTTAAAAGAATTAAGTGAACTTGATTGGGAAGTCCTTGTGCCAAATATTTCTGCTCGAATTGCTTGGGAGAAAGAAAATCAACAGCGAATTCATGCACTAGTTAAATCTGCAAATATTCCTATCTATAAAGTAGAGAATTTAGTAGATCTAGCAGTTGTATAGCATCTATCGCTTTCGTGAGTTATGAGCTAGGGCAGCACAGCTAGCTGTGCTACCCTAGTAATTGTTAATGGAGCCAACATCAAGAGTGATAATTTATGACTCGAGCTTTAAATAAATTAGTAACATTTGATGAATTTATTAGTTGGTATCCAGGAAACTCACAACAACGCTATGAACTTCGTGATAGAGTAATTTTTGAAATGCCGCCACCAACAGGTGATCATGAAGAAGTTATTGGTTTTTTGATGCTAGAAATATCTGTTGAAATTAGGCGGCTAAAACTTCCTTATTTTATTCCCAAAACGGCATTTATTAAACCAACTGAGAGCGAATCAGCTTATTCACCAGATGGTTTGATATTAAATCAACCTAATCTAGTGAATGAGCCTTTGTGGAAAAAAGAGTCAACTGTTAGCCAAGCGGCATCAATCCCTTTAGTAATTGAAGTTGTCAGCACCAACTGGAGAGATGATTATTTAAAAAAAGCTGCTGATTATGAGGCAGTAGGCATAGCAGAATACTGGATTGTAGATTATGCAGCTTTAGGCGGTAGGAGGTTTATTGGCAATCCCAAACAACCAACTATCTCAATTTACTCTTTGGTTGAAGGTGAATACCAAGTTCGGCAGTTCGCAGATAGTGAGCGCATTGAATCAAAAATTTTTCCAGAATTGAACTTAATTACCGAACAGGTTTTTCAAGCTGCACATATAGACTAATGCAATTTTTTACAATTTATACAGATACCAAGAAACCCGAATTTATAAATAAGTCGGGTTTCTTAAAGCCTCAATTTTTACAAATCAACTAGAATTGCTATATCTAAGTTAGCAATTAGTCTCAGTGTACTTCTGCCACATTTGCTCGTAAGCCTTTTCCATTTCACAGGTAAATTGCTTACCATTCCACAAAGGTGCTGTGTGCCGTGACTGTCGGAGTTTCCAAGAAATTTCCTGTCTTAAAGTAGCATCTTTCCCCAAGCGCACACCCCACTCTACATACTCTTCATCAGTCCAGGCAATACCTTCTGTGATACCAGCATTTATCATCATGGTGTAGCTATTACGAGCCGCAAACTGTTCTCCGACTCGCGTAACTAAGGGGATACCCATCCACAATGTTTCTAGCGTTGTGGTTGCTCCATTATAAGGAGATGTATCTAATACAATATCAGTGATCGCTAAATTAGCTCTATGGATAGCTTCAGTGAGATCTAAAGGTAAAAACCGCAGGCGATCGCGATCCACACCCTCTGCTGCTGCTATTGTATAGAAAAACTCTTTAATAGCTTCTTCTTCAGCATCACCCTTAATCAAAAAGTAGCTATTTGGGACTTGTTTGATAATTTTCATTTGCCATCTTGTAGTTTCAGGATGACGTTTATATCCCCGTTGAGCGCTCAAATACACTACAGCATCGCTAGGAATGTCTAAATCTGTTCGCCGTAGGGTAGGAACTCCTACCTCAAATCCATCTACAGCTATATAAGTTTGTGGTAATCGCCAAATTTTCTCTGTGTAATAATTTTGCGCTGAATCTGGTAATACATAAGGGTCTGCAATAAAGTAATCAATACTTGGTACTCCGGATGCATCCCAACCCAGCCAAGTTAATTGAAGTGGTGCTGGCTTGAGTGCCATTATTTCACAAGTAATATCTAAAGTGACGCTATCAAGATCGACTAAAATATCGATTTCATCTTGATTTATTTGGTCGGCAATTTCGCAGCTATTCATCCCTAATCGACGAGAATATGACGCTTCATTTTCATACCAATCCTGAAGAGGGTCATCTAGTAAATTAGAATTAACAAAATATATATAAATTTCAAAATTTTCTCGATTATGATGCTGAATTAGCCAACGAGCCAGCCAGCCTACAGAATGTCTTCTTAAACAGTGAGATAAATATCCAATTTTGATTTTTTTTGTAGATTTTCTTGTCTGTTGAAGTTTTAGATTCTGCTGATAATATCGCTCAAAATTCTCAGCAAATACAACCTGAGTATGCGTTTCAAAAATTTTGGATACTTGATTTAAAATATATCTAGTTGTAGCTGGCTCATCTTTAATATGAGCTATAGAGAAAAAAGGAGTTATCAAACGAAAATTGAGTTCTTCTGAGCGTAATGACCCTTGATTTTCTATTAATGCAAGCATCAAATTTTCTAAATCTTGACAAGTACTTACTACCTCTTGCCAGTAACCACCTGCACTTAACAAACCCCTTAATACAACAGCAATTCCATAAATTCTATCTGTAATTTCTTTCGCTAGAGAGTAGCCAATCTTAGCAGTTTTAATTCCTTTTAAATAATCACCTGAATTTTGATAAAAAGCTGCTAAACATAGCAAAATTTCTCTATTTTCAGGATCTAAACGCAAGTAAAACTCTAAAATGTCTGCTGCTATGTGAGGTTGCTTAAAATTATAAGCAATTTTCATAGATGCAGGTAGCAGAATATTAAGAAGAGATTGATTATCAGAAAAGTAAGGTAAACATACCTCTAATAGCTCTAAAGATGCTGTATGTAAGGGTGCAACCTCTAATAATTGTTGCAATACTTGCAATAATAATTGACAGTCAAGCTCTAGATTTTCCTCTGTTTTTAAGATATCAATTATTTCTAAATCGCTCAATTCATCATCTGTGAACCTTTCTAGTTGAATATCAAGATTAATAATACTTAATAAATTATTTATCTCATGGAGATTAATTTCTTTTATATGTTGGCGAATTGCCCAAGCAACAGAATAATTTTCCAGAGTCTCTTGTCTGGTTGCTTCTGTTTGCAGAATTTGTATAAGTTCAACTGTCCATAACTCTACCTCGTCTGCTTCGGCTTTTTCCATTGCCAGTAGCCAAGTCATTTGGGCTTCCGCTTCTTCACCTTGTAAAAGTAGCACCAGTCCCAAATACCAATAGTGAGAACTTACTTCTGGTCCCGTGTTGATTAATTGTTCATATAAACTAGCAGCTTTTATATAGTGGCCTTGTACAAGATATTGAAAAGCTTCCTCTTGAGAGTTAAGCATTTGAGGCAAAGAAGAAGATTGAAGATTCATACGAAGAAATGATTCCTGAAAAATATAATAAGTGGATAGAATAATCTACCCACTTATTTGTAACTCACCATTGATAAAATTCGGGAATTAAATTTTTGAAAATTTTAAGTACTTTGTGATTCCTCGTGCAAATCCCGAACTTCTCTAAGAAATTCTAGTTAAGAGTTGTGTATGTACCAGGGCAACTGGGGCCGGCAGAAGCATAGGTAGCTGAATCAATAATCCCAGTCGCAGCGCCTGACACAGTACCAGGATTAACTGCTTCACACAATACAGTTAATGTGGTTGCTTCACTTGTTGCTGCCACAAGACCTACGTTTACACCACCAATATAAACTTTCAGAGGAGCAGTTGCGGTCACTCGTGATGAACGGTTGGTTATACCAACTACAGCACCGCTAGAAAGTGTAGAAATTGAGAACTTATAGTTTGTACTTGCTGTTTTAATACCAAGACCCAAATCTGACATGTTACTTGTAAAAGTATTCTTCTCCAGATAATAAGCCTGTTGTTGTCGGTTCATTGCACCAACGTTTTGTTTTGCTTCCGACTGCTTGGCTTTGTTAGCTTGGTTCAAGAATGAAGGTAGAGCGATCGCAGACAAAATACCGATAATAATGATTACTACTAGTAATTCAATAAGTGTAAAACCTTCGCTTTCTTTCTTTTTGCCGACGATGTGTTGGATAAACTTTGCTTTCAATTCAGTTTTCATAAGTGTTTTCCCTGGGGTAGGGACTGCTTGGGTGTTCTGAATGTAACTTACCCACTTGCGATCGCTTTCCTATCACAGCACCTAAAAAAATTTTTGACTAAGATATGGCGGTAAGGTAGCACAGCTGTGCTAATTCAGGAAAAACCTAATATTCCAGGCAATTCAAAACAGCTTTGATTGTCAGTAACTTATTCAAACTCAGGCGGCCATAGTTCTGATACCGCCAGTTCCCAACCTGGTAGCAAGTCTGGTAGTGTCAGTGTATCGCCATTCTGTAACACTACTGGGGCTTGGTTTAGTCGGTAAACCGTTACTGTCAATTTGTCTGGGTCAATCAATATGCCTACTACAGACCCAAGTTGCAAAAATAGCTGAATCTTCTCTTCAAGTGGTTTAATTCTGTCGCTTTTAAATTTAATCTCAACCATCAAGTCTGGAACTAACTCTACAAAATCGCGCTTGGTCTTCTTCAAGCGATCCGCTTTTACAAAAGACACATCAGGCGATCGCAAGTTTCTTTTTTGTAAATCATCTTTTTCTAAACTTGGCAAGATAAACCCAGTACCAGAACCAGTTACACGTCCCAGCTTGCGCGACATTACCCAGTTATTCAAGAAGGTAACTAGACGAGTCCCTATTTCCTCTGACTCGTAATCTGATAGCCCAGAAATTATGATTTTTCCCTCTACCAGTTCCATCTGCCATTCTGGATGCTCACTTTGTAGCTGCTCTAAATCCGTGATGGTGAAGGACATAATACACTAAATAACGCTTTGATATCTATCATAAATGCCTTAACCACCGAAAGTTACAATATATTGTATTCAAAGAACAACTGCTGTATAGTTTGCAATTTATAGCATCAATGAAAACAGATGTAATTTTTTACGAACTGATTAAGGAACTACCACAAATATTTTTTGAACTTATTGACAAACCTGAGACTAATCCTGATATTTACACATTTATTGCACCGGAAGTCAAACAACAATCATTTCGTTTAGACGGGATATTTTCCACTATCCAGGGATTTGAAAACGAACCTTTATATTTTGTAGAGTTGCAAACCTACAAAGATGAAGAATTTTACGAGCGACTTTTTGGGGAAATTTTTGTTTACTTCCGTCAATATAAACCAGCAAACCCAAACTGGTATGCAATTGTTATCTACGACAAACGCATCAATGAAACTCCACCTCACCCCCGCTATCAAGTTTTAGTCGAACAACATCTACGCTGCATATATCTGAATGAATTTTCTACTAGAACTGATGATTCCTTGGGTGTAGGAATTGCCAAACTCTTTGTAGAATCACCTACAAAAGCTACTTCCTTAGCTCAACAGCTAATCAATCAGGCAAGAGAAGATTTTACCGATGAAAATCTTCAAACTAAAGTGCTAGCATTTATCCAAGCTATTGTATTTTATAAGTTTCCAAATCTTTCTTTAGAGGAAATTGAAGCCATGCTTGATTTAGATGAATTCGTCAATACTCGATTGTACAAGAGCATCTTGGAAAAGAGTAGGTTGAAATTAGCCCCAAAACTTAGTGAGAAAGGTATGAGTATTCAAGAAATAGCAGAATTGCTAGAAATAGATGTTGAAGTAATCAGGAAATATCTGCGAGAAAACTCTTAGCGGTTAACAGCATCTTCGGCAAGTATTGATCGCATAGTACTGTAGGCATTTTCCCAGCGCTTCCCATCTGGCGTAGCCGATCGCAATTTGTTATGCTATATTAAACGTAGTCGTTATGAGTTCGTATATTGTCATGACTAACCCCACAGTAGAAAACTTAGTAATTATCGGTTCTGGGCCAGCAGGGTACACAGCAGCCATCTATGCAGGACGTGCTAACTTGAAACCCGTTGTATTTGAAGGTTTCCAAGCCGGGGGATTGCCTGGCGGACAATTAATGACAACGACGGAAGTTGAGAACTTTCCTGGTTTTCCCCAAGGGATTACCGGGCCGGAACTGATGGATAAAATGAAGGCGCAAGCAGAGCGCTGGGGGGCTGAGCTATATACTGAAGATGTTATATCAGTTGACTTGAGTCAGCGTCCTTTTACGGTGCGATCGCAAGAAAGAGAAATCAAAACCAACAGCATCGTCATTGCTACCGGCGCGACAGCAAAGCGTTTAGGTTTACCTAACGAACGTGAATTTTGGAGTCGGGGTATTTCGGCTTGTGCAATTTGCGACGGCGCAACACCGATTTTTCACGGTGCAGAATTGGCTGTAATTGGTGCTGGCGACTCAGCAGCAGAGGAATCAATTTACCTCACCAAGTACGGTTCTAAGGTAAACATGTTGGTACGCACCGATAAAA
Organism: Nostoc sp. DedSLP01; assembly: GCA_034530875.2. Lineage (GTDB taxonomy): Bacteria > Cyanobacteriota > Cyanobacteriia > Cyanobacteriales > Nostocaceae > Nostoc. Next base: position 49,137 of record JAVRCJ020000016.1, on the reverse strand, counting down.
TGCGGGCTTCTAAAGCCATGCAAGACCGAGTTTTGAGCAACCCGAAAATCCAAGTGCATTGGAACACAGAAGCCGTGGATATCTTCGGTAACGGTCACATGGAAGGAGTGAAAATCCGCAATACCAAAACTGGTGAAGAGAGCAAACTGCACGCTAAGGGTTTATTTTACGCCATTGGTCACACTCCCAATACTTCCTTATTTAAGGGACAACTAGAACTTGATGAAGTGGGTTACGTTGTCACCAAGCCCGGTTCTGCGGAAACCAGTATAGAAGGCGTTTTTGCAGCTGGTGACGTACAAGACCATGAATTTCGTCAAGCAATTACCGCTGCGGGTAGTGGCTGTATGGCGGCGATGTTGGCAGAACGTTGGTTATCATCCAGTGGCTTGATTCAAGAATTCCATCAACAGCCAGAAACAGCAGATAACGAATTAGAACATCAACATCAAGCAGCCAAAAAGACCGAAGCTGAGGAAGAAGCTGGATTTAACTTGAATGCAACCCGTCATGAGGGCGGTTATGCTTTACGGAAATTATTCCACGAAAGCGATCGCTTACTCCTAGTTAAATACGTTTCTCCTGGCTGTGGCCCTTGTCATACCTTGAAGCCAATCTTAAATAAAGTAGTCGATGAATTTGACAGCAAAATCCACTTTGTAGAAATTGACATCGACAAAGACCGAGAAATTGCTGAAAATGCTAATGTTACAGGAACGCCAACAGTTCAATTGTTTAAAAACAAGGAACTGGTGAAGGAAGTTAAAGGCGTTAAGCAAAAGAGTGAATATCGGCAGTTGATTGAAAGTAATCTTTAGGGACTGGGGACTGGGGACTGGGGACTGGGGACTGGTGACTGGGGACTGGGGACTAAGAAATAATTCTTTTATTAACTGCTAATACCCAATCTCTAATCACCAAACCCAATCCCTAATCACCAATCACCAGTCACCCAGCTGAGTACCGTACTCCTCTTTACCCTGCTGTTGGGAACGAATGAAACGACAGTAACCGTTAAGACCTTTTTCAATCCGGTCTTTAAGCTGACTGACCCAGTTTAATTGTTCTGTATTGCAGTACCCTAAACTCTCAGCAATAATGAAAGCGCTTTTGGTTTCAGTCAATGAACCGCGAGCAATGTACATAAAACGCAATCTATCTAAATAGTGATAGCGTCCATAACCCTCAGCTATGTTCAGTAAAACACTACAAGCTGCTCTTCGTAATTGATCGCTCAAATTGTAACGCTCACAATTCGGCAAACTATCTGCTAATCGATAAGCCGCTTTTAGTAGCTTGAGGCTGTCTTGATAGAAGTCTAAAGACTCAAAGCTTCTATCTTGCATATCATCACAATCTAAAGTCCTTCAATTTTATGGGACATTTTTACTAAATCCCTAATCCCCAGTCCCCAGTCGCTCAAATTTATGGGACATCTTTACAAATCCCCAGTCCCCAATATGTAACATTTTTACCAAATCCCCAGTCCCCAGTCCCCAATCCCCAGTCCCCAATATGTAAAATGGTCAGCGTATCTTCCTCGATCCAGGCGATCGCTTTATGGCCATAACAAAACGGCAGCTGCCGATATTTTTCCAGTTTGCTAAAAATCCCAATCTTTCCCAGAAACTCATGCTTATAGGGTTAGCCATTACCCTATTTTTCGTATTTCTGGCATTCTTCGCTCCTGTATTCCAGGCTTGGGGATGGCTACAGAACCCGAAAGATTTTCTCTCAAATCCAATTCACCAGCCACCATCGGCAAAATATTGGTTTGGTACTAGTCGCCTGGGTTATGATGTCTTCTCCCGCACCTTGTTCGGCGCTCAAGCCGCTTTGCAAGTGGTGATTTTGGCGACAGCGTTGAGTATGATTATCGGCGTACCTTTGGGGATGCTCAGCGGTTATCTGGGCGGAAAATTGGATAAAGTGTTGCTGTTTATTATGGATAGCATCTACACTCTACCAGGGCTATTGTTGTCTGTGACACTGGCGTTTGTGGTGGGGCGGGGAATATTAAATGCAGCGATCGCCATTAGCATTGCTTACATCCCCCAATATTACCGCGTTGTTCGCAACCACACCGTTAGCGTCAAAACTGAAGTGTTCATAGAAGCTGCTCAAGCAATGGGGGCTTCTACTTGGACTGTCCTTTCTCGATATCTATTTTTCAACGTCATTCAAAGCGTACCCGTACTTTTCACCCTCAACGCCGCCGATGCAATCTTAGTATTGGGCGGTTTAGGCTTTTTGGGGCTAGGGCTTCCAGAAGAAGTACCAGAATGGGGATACGATTTAAAACAAGCATTAGAAGCTTTACCTACTGGCATTTGGTGGACTACCCTTTTCCCTGGTTTAACAATGACATGCATGGTAGTAGGGTTATCACTACTCGGTGAAGGTTTAAATGAATTTGTCAATCCTCGTTTACGAAGAGAAAATAGAATCCGAAAGTAGTCATTAGTTATTAGTCATTAGTCATTGGTCTTCTCTTACAAAGTTCCGATCGGAGGAAACCTCCGCTCAGACTTTGCGCTTAGTCATTTGCAAAAGACAATTGACAACTGACAACTGATAACTGAACAAATAACAAATTAGTAGAGAGATTTGTGTGAAAGATAACCTGACATTAATTGCCGCCGCCACTGGCGGGTTTATGCTTTCGGTCGCCCTTGCTGGTATCTTAAGAGGTACTCCAGTTACAGCTTGGCAAGAGCAATCGAGTATTCGTACCGCGACTGTTGCTAACTTACGAATCGCACCCAATAAAACAGAAGATTTAGAATATTTTCGTCCTAATATTCCAAAACCCTGATGACTGGGAAGTGGGGAATAGGGAGTGGGGAGTGGAAAGATGATGGAGATGCGTGGACGTGGAGAATGACCAATGCCCCATGCCCAATGACTAATAACTAATGACTAATGACTAATGACTAATTACGTAATTGGCATTGATGTGGGGGGAACTGCAATTAAGCTGGGGCGCTTTGCAGTTGATGGTACTTGCTTGCAATCTTTGACTTTGGCAGCTCCGCAACCAACAACGCCGGAAGCGGTGCTGGCGGTGTTAGTAGATGCGATCGCTCAAATCGATCCAGAGAATCAAGCTGTGGCCATTGGTGTAGGAACTCCCGGGCCGGCCGATGCTGCGGCACGGATTGCGAAAATTGCCATCAACTTACCTGGATGGATCGATGTGCCTTTAGCAGACTGGTTGGAAAGTAAAACTGGCAAACCCACTGTAATTGGTAATGATGCTAATTGCGCGCTTTTGGGAGAAGCTTGGTTGGGAGCAGGTCGCAACTTTCAAAATTTGATTCTCCTCACTTTAGGGACTGGAGTTGGTGGCGCAGTTATCCTCAATGGCAAATTATTTGTTGGACATCGAGGAGCTGCTGGAGAACTCGGTTTAATTTCATTCAACCCTGACGGCCCAATATGCAATAGTGGCAATCAAGGCTCTTTGGAACAATATGCCTCCGCTACTGCCATTCGTCGCCGTACTCTCAAGGAACCCATCGAATTGGGTATGCTTGCCGAACAAGGAGATACTGAAGCCTTGACTTTTTGGCAAGAATATGGTAAGTGTTTGGGTATTGGTTTGACAACTTTGGTTTATGTGCTGACACCAGAAGCGATCGTTATAGGTGGCGGTATTAGTGGTAGCTTTGAGTTTTTCTTCCCAGCGATAAAAGCAGAAATTGAGAAGCGAGTGCAGCCTTTATCACGAGAGGGTTTACAGATTTTGCCAGCCCAGTTAGGAAAATTTGCTGGGATGGTGGGTGCAGCAAAGTTGGCATGGCAAAAGTATTCAGAATTGATGTAATGCGTTAGCGTCGATTACCGTATTAATTCTGAATTCTGACGACTGATGGCTTTATTCTGTTTGATAAACTTTATAGGCAGGAGGCAGGAGGTAAAAACCTTACTATTTCTGAGACAAAAATCATCAAAAATGAGTATGTTATTCCCAACCAAAGCTAGTCCAATGGCTAAAGGCTTTAAGAATCAGCAAACAGGCAAGCAAACCTTTACTGTAATGGCAATAAAAGCTAGTCATCGATATATACTTGTGGGATTAATACTCAGCTTGATAATTGTTGTTTGCATTAATACTTTAAAATCTAATCAATCCTCAGTTACTGAATTTCCTATTAACAGTAGAGTCCTGAAGATTTGGTCGGATAAAGGTTATACTTTGGAAGAAGATGAAGCCCTCGAGCAGATTATTAGCAACTGGGAGCACCAAAGCGGCAAGAAAATTAAGCTTTCTTTTTATGCTAACGATGAGTTGCCACAAAAGACTCAAAGGGCACTTCAGGCAGGCAATCCGCCTGATATAGTAATAAGTAGCAGTGCTGAGAGGGAGCTGTATCCACGTCTTGCTTGGGAAGGCAAACTGGCAGATGTCTCTGATGTAATTGAGCCATTCAAAAGTCTTTATTCTGAAGGTGTGCTGGAAGCCGTTCGTTTATATAACAACGTTGATAAAAAGTGGAGCTACTATGGAGTTCCAATTAATCAATTAACAATTCACATCTTCTACTGGCGAGACTTGCTACAGCAAGTAGGTCGGACTCAAAGCAATATCCCCAAAGAGTGGGATGCCTTCTGGGAGTTTTGGAAACAAGTGCAGGATGAACTCCGGGCAAAGCAAAAACAGAATATTTACAGTTTAGGCTTTGCTTTCTCTACTGGATCTACAGATACCTACTACTTGTTTGAGCAGATTTTAGAGGCATACAATGTTGAAATTTTAGACTCCAAAGGTCAACTTCTCCTCAACGATCCTAAGGTACGTCAAGGTATTGTTGACAGCTTAGAGTGGTATGCGAAATTTTACCAACAGGGCTACGTACCACCAGACGCAGTGAACTGGTTAAATCCAGATAATAATCGCAGCTTGCTCAATCGTGGCGTGGTTATGACGCCTAACTCCTCGCTTTCGATTCCTGCTGCTGTCCGCCAACAGCCTGACATCTATCGTCACAAGCTTGGTATCCTAGAATTTCCGAACAAACCCAATGGTCAACCGATGCGCTACTTAGTCTCAGTTAATGAAATAGTTTTGTTTGCCAAGTCTAAAAACCAGAAGGTAGCAAAGGACTTTCTCGCCTATTTTATTAAACCTGAAACAATTGGAAACTATCTCAAAGCTACCGGAGGTCGGTACTTACCAATAATGAAGCCTGTTTGGAAAGACCCCTTTTGGACAAATCCAGCAGATCCGCATCTTTTTACTGCAACTCAAACACTGACTAAAGGTCAAACTCGCCCATTTTATATTGTCCAAAACCCTGCTTACAGCCTAGTTTTACAAGAGAATGTTTGGGGTAATGCTCTCAACCGAATAGTTGTCAATAATATATCTCCAGAGCAAGCAGCAGACATGGCAATTGAACGGATCGAGCAAATTTTTGACGAATGGCGGTGAGCTATAAAGCAAATACTAAATCTGTTTTTCAAATTTATTATTATCTTGTTCTACTACACAAGAATTTCAAGACAAAAAATATCCTGTTGCTTTCTCAACATATTTCACGACTTTTTGATATGATTCAGGATTACTCACAGGATTGATAACGATCGGAATAGTGCCATCTGGTAACCAGAAGGTTATCCTACCATTCGGTTCGTGACAAAAAGAACTGATACAGTTGAGGTCAATCACATATTCATTTTTTTCGTAAAGAATTTTCACCCAATGGGCATGATTTAATTCCAATTCAGTAACACATTCTATATAATTAATAACCTTTTGATAATCTTCCAGATTATTTTGGGGATTAATCACTATGGGAATGGCACTATCAGGTAACCAAAAAGTAAGCCGGCCATTTCTTTCATAACAAAAAGCATGGACATGCTCAAAATTTACTACATATTCTTTCCTCTCGTAAAGGATTTTCACCCAGTACGTCACAACATCTCCTCAAGTCCGAAACTTACAAATGATGCACCCTGTATTTCAAATCTACCCAAGCCCTAAGTTAATGTTGCTATCGATTAATTCAAAATCTAAAAAATTAATTTTGAATTTTGAGTCGCACCAAAGGTGCGGTGAAAGTACAACTTGAATTTTTAATTGTTATGAAACCTCCAATGGTGTTGGCGTACCAGAAGTTGACAGAGAAATCGCTGCTTGAATGAAACCTTTAAATAAAGGATGAGGGGCACTAGGGCGCGATTGAAATTCTGGATGAAATTGACAAGCAAGAAAGAATGGATGCTTGGGTAATTCCACAATTTCAACTAAGCGTCCGTCAGGAGAAGTACCGCTGATAACATAGCCAGACTTTAACAACAAATCGCGGTAGGCATTGTTGAATTCATAGCGATGTCGATGTCGTTCGTAAATTACATCTTCTTGATAGAGCTTAAAAGCTAGAGTATCAGGGAGAACACGACAAGGATATAGTCCCAAGCGCATTGTACCCCCTAAATCGACTACTTCATGCTGTTCTGGTAATAAATTAATTACCGGATCGCTTGTATGGGCGTCAAATTCAGCACTATTGGCGTCTGTTAATTCCCCTACGTTTCTCGCCCATTCAATTACAGAACATTGCATTCCCAGACATAAACCCAAGAAGGGAATTTGGCGATTTCGGGCATATTTAATGGCGGCGATTTTGCCATCTACTCCCCTCATTCCAAAGCCTCCGGGGACAACTATGCCATCAACACCCTCAAGGTGTTTTTCGGCTGGTTCAGTTTCCAAAATTTCTGAGTTCACCCAACGCAGGCGCAATTTTCCATAAGTTGAGATTGCAGCATGGTTGAGGGCTTCAACAACAGATAAGTAAGCATCACTTAACTGCACATATTTACCGACAATGGCGATTTCTACTTCGTGTTTCGGGCTATGTAACCGTTGTACGAGGGTTTGCCACTGGGTTAAATCTGGTGTACGTTGTTCCATTTGCAGCAAGTTCAGCACTTGTTCTGCCATTCCTTCCCACTCCAGATTTAGGGGTACTTCATAAATACTTTTGGCATCTTGGGAGGTGATGACACATTCTTCTGGCACATCACAAAATCCCGATAATTTTTGTTTTAATTTTGCGGGTAGGGGGCGATCGCTCCGACAAACTAAAATATCTGGTTGAATGCCAATAGATCTCAGTTCTTTAACTGAATGCTGTGTTGGCTTCGTTTTCATTTCACCCGCAGAAGCAATCCACGGCACTAGGGTTACGTGCATGTACAAGACATTCTGGCGTCCCACCTCTTTACGGAATTGGCGAATTGCTTCCAAAAACGGCAGCGATTCAATATCTCCCACCGTACCGCCGATTTCCGTAATCACTACAGATGGATTTGTACTTTTAGCAACTCTTAGAATTCGTTCTTTAATTTCATTAGTGATGTGGGGAATTACTTGTACCGTACCCCCTTCATAGTCTCCGCGCCGTTCTTTATTAATGACTGCCTGGTAAATCGAGCCAGTAGTCACGCTGTTCAAACGCGACATCGAAGTATCGGTAAAGCGTTCGTAATGCCCCAAGTCCAAATCTGTCTCGGCACCATCCTGGGTAACGAACACTTCCCCATGCTGAAAGGGACTCATCGTCCCAGGATCTATATTTATATAAGGGTCGAGTTTGAGAATCGACACCGAATATTCCCGCGATTTGAGCAAACGCCCCAGACTTGCTGCTACAATGCCTTTGCCAATACTGGAGACTACGCCCCCAGTTACAAAGATAAACTTAGTCATAGTAGTTTGAATTTCTAACAACTTCTAAAAATACATCCAGTTATTGTGCCATAGTCACTGCGATCGAATCTTCCACAAGCTTCCCGTGAAAAACCTCTTAGGATTAGTAGTATTAGGTTGTATTCTTACCTCCTCCGTAGCCTTAGCACAGCCATCTCTCGTAGTAGTTTTTCCCGAGAATAACTACCAAACAAGTGCCCAAAAAATCTTTTTTCTGGGCACAGCATCTCCCGATGGAGAAGTTTCGATCGATGGTAAGCCAATTACCCGCAGCAAAGCTGGTCATTTTTCTCCGAGTTTACCCTTGCAGTTGGGAGAGAATCTGTTTACTGTGCGTTACCGCGATCGCGAAATCCAGATTAAGGTGACAAGGGTTGCCACTGTACCTGAACTTCCACAGGGTTTAGCCTTCGCAAAAGGTTCCCTCATTCCCGCAGCTGACATTGCCAGACTACCGGGAGAACTTATTTGTTTTAGCGCGATCGCACCGCCTAATGCCAGTGTATCTGTCCAGCTGGGTAATCAAACTGTTACCCTTTTCCCCCAACCACAACAAGCTCAACTACCAAATAATTTGGCAGCTTTGACGGGGCAAAATCAGCCTCATGGCCAGTCTAGCGTAGGTGACTACAAAGGTTGCACCACAGTGACAGATCCCGGCGATTTAGGACAACCCCAGTTTCAACTGACGCTTAAGGGCAAGACCATAACTCAACCAGGAAATGGTAAAGTTCAAATCTTGTCCGCAGCAGAATTACCAGTTGCTGAGGTGACGGCAGACGCAGGTGTAGCACGCACTGGCCCCAGTACCGATTATTCTCGACTCACACCACTGCCCAAAAGCACACGAGCAACAGTTACAGGTAGGGAAGGTGAATGGTTGCGCCTAGACTATGGAGCTTGGATTAATAGTCAGGAAACCCGCATTTTACCCGGTGCAGTTCCGCCACGAACAATAATTCGCAGTGTCGGATACCGTCAACTCTCTGGCGTGACAGAGATGGTTTTCCCCTTACAAATCCCCGTACCTGTGAGCGTACAACAGAGCGATCGCACTTTTACTCTCACTCTCTACAATACTACTGCCCAAACGGACATTATTCGTTTGGGTGATGACCCCCTAATTTCTCGCCTAGATTGGCAGCAGGAGACACCAGATCGAGTAAAATACACCTTTAACCTCAAAAAAGCTCAACAGTGGGGATATAAGCTGAGATACGACGGTACAACCCTGGTTTTGGCTTTGCGTCATCCGCCTAAAATTGGGAACACAGGACGAAAGCCTTTAGCTAATCTCAAGATTGTACTAGATCCAGGGCATGGAGGTAAAGAATCTGGTGCCAGTGGCCCAACTGGATATTTAGAAAAAGATGTCAATTTGGTAGTTTCCAAGTTGTTGCGGGACGAGTTGGTGAAGCGAGGGGCAACCGTGGTGATGACGCGGGAGGACGACAAGGAAGTTTCTTTAGTGGAGCGTCAAGCAATTATTAATCGAGAAGAACCAGCGATCGCTATTTCCATACATCATAATTCTCTACCGGATGATGGCGATGCTGAAAAAACTAAAGGATTCGCCGCTTTTTGGTATCATCCCCAAGCGCACAGTCTGGCAATATTTTTACAAAATTATGTAGTTAAAAACCTCGGTAGACCCGACTATGGGGTATTTTGGGATAACCTGGCGCTGACACGTCCCAATGCTGCGCCATCGGTGTTGTTGGAATTGGGTTTTATGAGCAATCCCGATGAATTTGAGGAGGTAGTGAACCCACAAGAACAGAAGAAAATGGCAAATGCGATCGCTCAGGGGATTACTGAGTGGTTTAGGAGCGTTAAATAAATATTCTTGCCACACATTTTTAGCTAATAGACCTCTTGCATCAATATTTTTTGTCTCACCCAAAGGCGAGGTAGCATGGTCTTGGGGGTTCTTACCATGAACGACTGCGGTGCAAAGGCGTAAAGAAAAAGATAAAAATAGTGACTTTTGCAAGAGACTCCATCAATACAATTCACAACGAAGGAATGAAAATATTTCTTTCCTAGTCACCAGTCCCCAGTTCCCAGTCCCTATTTTCAAGGCAGGTCTAAATGAATATTATTTACAAGCTGTTCATTTTTACAAATAGTGCTAGCATCTGAGTTAAAAATGAAGTTTTACGAACTTTTGAAAGAAATTAGAAGAAGACCGGGTTTGTATTTAAGCAGAAAAAGTATTTTCGATTTTAACTCATTCCTTCAAGGTTATGAGATAGCGCGAATTAATCTTGGATTATCCAAAACAGAAGAGGAAATACAGTTTGATGAGTTTCTAGAGTGGATAAAAGAAATATGTCCTGTAAAGACAAATCATACATGGGCGAACTTATTATTATTTTACTCAGCAGATGAACGTGATGCTTTAGATAAATTATTTGCATTATTTGATGATTTTCAGGAACAAAAACATAATAAATCTGAAAATGATGATGAATTACAAAAGGCCGAATAACTTGAACAGTGCAGAAGCTTTAGAAAAAGTAAAAGCGATCGCCCAGGCAGGTAAAAACCCAGAAGATAGCAAAAACAACCCTCAAGTGATTGAAAGTGCGATCCCTGATTTGCCTTCTACAGTGAAATTAGTTGAAGTTTGTGGTCAGCTTTTGCCCATGATTACTAAGTTTTTCGGCTTGCCATAAATTAGTAAATATTACTCTACTAAATCTAGGTCGATACCCATTGCTCTGAGGCGTTCTGCTAATTGTGCAGCTTTTTGTTCTGCTTGCTGTGCCTTTTGTCTTTATAGCTCGGCTTTTTCTTTACAAAGCAGTAACAGCTTTTCCTCTAAATCCCACCAGCGCAACCAAAATTACTCAGAATTATTCAAATAACTTCCTTGCCATAAACCTAGTTCAACTCCTAAAGGAGGAATTGGGTAGTGTCCTCAATTTATCTAGTGCTTTAGGCTTCCCACAAGGTATTAGAAAACAGTATAACACCTTGCTATATCTTGATTTCAGTGCTTGTACAGTGCCAAAATCTCTGGGTTCGGGAGTAGAAATAGATAAAATCTTATATTTTTAAATTGTATGTCTTTTAAGATAGGCGGCATTGTGGGAGCGATCGCTATTTTATTGAGCAGTAGTGCAGCCATCGCTGAAGATGGACAAAGGTATGTGACTGTAGGTCACGATAAATTAGGAAATGACATAGCCCTAGACACGACAAGTATTAAAGGTACAACATACAAACTTTACGGCATCTATGGAGATGGTATCTTTGAGACTACATTCGATGCATCGTGTGCAGAATCGCGGCTTTTTCTCAATCGCATAGCAATTTACGGTTCCGAGGGAGAGCTACTTCAAGAGGATAAGGAAACAGGAGAAATACCTTTTGTCGCAGATTCTTCACCAGGCAAAGGAATGCAATTTGTTTGTGAAAAGCTTGGTGCTGGTGGTTGGTAGAAAAGTGGGGAGTGGGGAGTGGGGAGTGGGGAATAGGGAGATGAGGGAGATAAATCAATTCAAAATTCAAAATTCACGCATTAAAGAACTTTTGACTTTTGACTTTTTAATGCCCAATGCCCAATGCCCATTGCCCCATACCCTACTTACTACGGACAATACAACGTATCACGCGTATCTCGTCCCGTAGTTGGATTAGTACCTTTGGCAACTTTGCACAATTTTTTTTGTTCGTCTGGACGCAGTAGGACATCAGTAAAATCTGCTCCGTCAATGACTGCACCATCAAACTTGGCATTAGCAGCAAATGCTCCCTCCAATATTGCATTTGTCAAATTTGCTTTGATGAGGCGAGCTGAGTCTAGAGTGGCATTTCTCAAGTTAGATCCTTCCAAATTCGCAGATTCCAAATTTGCGGCAAAGAAACTGACACCGCTTAAATTAGCATTGGTGAAGTTGCTCTGGCGAAGATTAGCTTTGGTAAAGCTGGAGTCTGTTAAATCGCGTCCGGAAAAATCAGCTTCCACCAAAATTTCTTTATTGTATTCCAGTGCCAAAGCTGGGGGAGCAAAACCCACGGTTACGGTGACGCCGACTATTGCCCAAAGAAATAAGCTGAGTATACTTGTCCAAATCAAATAATATCTTGTACGCCCCAACTGCAACTCATTATGGGATGAGTCGAGCTGAGAAACTGTTGTGCGATCGCTTAACCTAGAATTCATCGAATTCATGATATTTTTAGTCAATGACTAACCTTCCTCCATCTCATTATCTAAAATCTGGTCATTTTGGAGAAGACTTAGTAGCCCAATGGTTGCAATCTACAGGTTGGATAATTCTGCATCGTCGCTTTTCTTGCCGCTGGGGGGAGATTGATATTATCGCCGAATACTCTGGAGGAGGTGTGGAGCAGACAAGCAGAGGGGACAAAGAGCATAACTCCTCACCCCCCACTCCCCACTCCCCACTCCCTACTCCCAATTCAATACTGGCATTTGTTGAAGTTAAAACCCGCAGTTCGGGCAGTTGGGATGCAGGGGGAAGAAGCGCAATTACCGCACAAAAGCAAGCAAAAATTTCTCGTACTGCTGGAATATTTTTAGCCCAGTATCCTGAAAAAGCAGATTATACCTGCCGATTTGATGTTGCTATTGTCTGCTCTCGCGACTTATCAAAAAAGATGATTGGGGTGACAGCTACTCAAGAAGCTCTCGCTACTTCGTCAGCAGCCGGATATGAGTTTAGGCTGCAAGAATACATTCCCGCAGCTTTCGACTGTTTAATTGATAATAGCAATGGTTAATCAGTAATGAATAAAATATTTTGATTACCAATTACCAATAATTTTGTACTTGCGTGACAAGCAAATCAAATCACGCCAAGGTTTCTGGGCAATAACCTAAGCCCCGGACAAACTGTTGCCGGAAAGCTTCGATTTCATCTCTTTCTGGGCTGCCATGAGAGACTATGGCTACCTGATACCGACGCATTACATCCACAGGGCACTGTCCCGCTTCCAAACTCCAAAGTGCCATCTGCACCCTCATTGGTGGCTCGTAGCTAATTCCTAATTCATTTAGAAAAGCGCGAAAGTCACCATCTTCTTGAGCTGAGATTTGACCTTTAAGTTTAATCCTAACGACCCAGCCATCAATTTGATGAATTACGGTAACGAACGAAACAGGTGTCTGGGGTCTAGCGTGTAGGTATTGAACGACCCTCAGAGTTAGACTGGCATTAGCCAAATAATACAAGTATTCCATGTTTGTTGGTGCCTGCGATCAAAGCCAATCCTACATATCTATATTCGTCAATTAATGCCTGTTCCCGGTAGGGTAAAAGCCCCCGTTTTTAGATGGGGAGGTTTACCCAATTTTTATCTTGCATTTATACGTGTTACCGAATAGAACTTATCTTCTGCTATATAAATAAAATTGAGCAGGAATGTCTTAGAGTTGCTTATAAGCCTAAACTCAAACCAATATTTTTCCAGCAGTATAAATACCAGTAAATGAAGAGAGAAATAGCACAGTTAAATTTAAACAACGCTTCGATTTCGCAAGCACAAGATTTGGAATTAGATTGTTCGATCGCTGGGTATGATTATGAATTACCTCCAGAACTGATTGCCCAAAACCCAGCATTTCCTAGAGATACATCGCGGTTATTAGTAGTCAATTCTCCTACTACAGGCATTGAAACAGCACCTTTAAACCACATTTTCTATGAATTGCCTACACTGTTGCGGTCTGGCGATTTGTTAGTGATGAATAATACAAAAGTGATTCCAGCCCGGCTTTACGGTCATAAATCCACTGGTGCTGAAATCGAAGTTTTGCTATTGGAAGAGAGGCAACATAACTGTTGGTTAGCTTTAGTCAAGCCAGGAAAACGCTTTAAGTTGGGAACGAGGATTATTTTTGAAGCGAAGCAATTGGGTATTAGGGATGGGGAAGAATCTTCCCTAACCCCTAGTACCCAACTTACCGCTACGGTTTTAGAAACAGACGCCGCAACTGGGGGACGTTTGTTGCAATTTGATGTGCCAGAGGGGAAATCTTTGGTGCAACTGTTAGAGGTATTTGGGGAAGTACCGCTACCTCCATACATTAATGCTTCTGAAGCTGCTGACGAACAGTATCAAACAGTTTATGCCGAAAGACCAGGAGCGATCGCAGCTCCTACGGCAGGATTACACTTTACCCCAGAATTATTAGAAAAGTTAAGCGATCGCCAAATTAATCGAGCTTTTGTAACGCTACATGTTGGTGTCGGCACATTTCGCCCTGTGGAAGTGGAGGATGTAACTACCCACCAAATGCATGAAGAATGGATTGAAGTTCCTGCTGCTACAGTAGAGCAAATGCGCGCTACCAAAGCTGCTGGCGGCCGAATTATTGCTGTGGGGACAACAGTAGTACGGGCTTTGGAAGGGGCGGCTCAATCTGGTATTTTGGAACCATTTTGTGGTAAGACAAACTTGTTTATTTATCCGGGTTACCAATGGCGGGTAGTTGATGGTTTAATTACGAATTTTCACCTGCCACGTTCGAGTTTGCTGATGTTGGTGAGTGCGCTGATTGGCAGACAACGGTTGTTAAAAATATACAACGAGGCGATCGCTTCTCGGTATCGTTTCTATTCTTTCGGTGATGCCATGCTGATTTTACCGGAAGCTGTGGGAGTCGGGAGTCAGTAGAGACGCGATGAACCCTTGTCTGTACAAGAATTGGGAGTTAAAAGTTGAGAATTTGGCATTTTTTTTGGGCGTCGTGGGTACTCTGACTTTATGAGGAGTTTAAAAATAAGTATAGGTCTGGTATTCATGTCCAAAAAATACCCAGTTTCTCAGTGGTTACATTTATTTTTCCAAATTACACTCTCTGGTTGTTCTGCCTTTGTGGTTTTGGCTGCACCAACAATTATTAATTTTCCAGGAAGCAAGCTGTTAGCACAAAAGGTGATTTCTCAGGACTTGGAAGCAGCAAGCTTCTTTCAACAGGGAGTTGTCCGCTATAACCGCAATGATTTCCAGGGTGCAGAATATGCCTTTCGTCAAGCATTGCAGAAAGATCCTAACTTGAGTGCTGCAAGGAACTATCTTGGCAATATCTTCTTGCAACAAAATCGCTTGGATGTGGCTGTTCAAGAATATGCAGAGGCAATTAAAATTAATCCCAATTTTAGTGAAGCTTATTACAACTTGGGATTAGTCTTGTATCGACAAGGAGAAAAACAAGCAGCAATTACTGCTTATCGCCAAAGCTTGGTTATCAATCCAACAAAAGTTGATACTTTGTATAATTTAGGCTTAGTACTGTACGAACAAGGACAGTTACAAGAAGCCATTGCTTCATATCAACAAGCAATTAATCTCGATACCAGTAACGCCAACGCTTATTTTAACTTAGCGATCGCCTTGCAACAGCAAGGAAATATAGAAGCTGCGATCGCTAATTATCGCCAAGCCTTACAGCTAGATCCCAAAAATGCCGCAGCCTACAACAATATGGCAAGTTTGCTGGCTATTCACGGTCAACCTGCTGAAGCGATTTCTGTTTATCGGCAAGCTATTCGTCAAGATCCCAAAAATGCCTCAGCTTACTATAACTTGGGAGTAACTTTATATAATCAGGGCGAGATCAAAAAAGCTAACGGAGCATTGAAACGCGCTCATAATGAATATCGTCAGCAAGGCAATATCGAACAAGCCCAAAAAATTGAACAGCTAATGCAGCAAATTGCCCAGAAGAAAGACCAGCAGCAACCCCAAGCCCAAACTGCTACTCCTTCCCAGAATTCAGATTCTACAAGTAATGTAGAACAAACACCTGTGCCACAGACAGAAAATCAACCTGAAACTCCTACGAGTCCCAGTGATGTGCCTGTTTCAGCCGAACCACAGTCGAGTTCAGCGAGTTCCAGATAATAACGAAGGCAGGGGGCAGGGGACAGGAGGTTATTTTTGTAATGAGGATTTATACCCCATTCCAAAAACTTTGGACGAAGTACGGTATTAGAGCCGATTGTTTCGATAAAATGCACAAGGAAACAACAGCACTCATTTTCTGGAATTCCCAATCTCGGGGTTGTAGTAATTATCAGAACAATGAACGACTTATATCTAACTTCTATAACTAACCTTCGGGTCATATAGCCCACCAAAAGCCCAGTCATAACGACTGGGTTTTTGGCTATAAATAAAGACGGGTTGTAACCCGTCTAAATAGCTTGAAAGTGCAAATACACCTTGTATGGTATTGAAAATAACAGAGTTATTTTTGTAATAGTTGCCAATTTGCCAAGCTATAAAAAGCACAAATGTTTAACTGCTGCTTGTTAAGCTTTGTACCACAAGTCATGGTATGTGATTAACGCAAACCTAAAATTTCTGAAATTGCGGCTACTATATCTAAGTAAAAGTTACCTTTCACGGCTCGAAATAACTCAAATTTAGAGTCGGGGGCACCAAAAAATGGTCTGAAAAACCATCCTAGCTGCATTCCAACAAAGGCATAAAGCAATAACCACGATCTTAAAATCGTAGTGCGGGTTTTTTTCCCTACTTCATCTTGTTGTGACAGTAATTGTATTCCTTCATAAAGAAATTTAACGCCAAAAATACCTGTGATTCCAAAGATGAAGACATTCAACAGTTTGAAAAATTGATAAGAGTCAGGGGTAGTTATCAGAAAAAATAGTGTGACTGGTGCAAAACTGAATAAAAGTACACTAATGACTGATACAGATGTGAGCAAGACAACGAAATGTTGTTGAATGCTACTCCGAGAACCAAACAAAACATTAAAAAAGAATAAAGTGGGAAAACAAATTATCAGCGTTAATAAATAAAAGGTGGGTAGTTTGATAGCGCTAGATAATGCCTGTGCCCAGCCGTGGGATGCGCCGATAATTGCTCCATAGATGGCAAAGCAAATCGAGCTAGATACGAACAGAGAACTGATTTTACTTTGTAATCTGATTCCCAGACGAATTTCTTCTAAAAATGACTGGCGATCGCGTAGTAAATTCACTAAAACATTAAATTGTTTAACGCCGCGAGATTGCTTTTCCAACATAATGGATTTACAGTTGATATTTTCTTGGATTTATAATCGGAAATTAACGGTTTCCCAACAAATAGCTAATAGCTTGAATTACACTCAGATAAAAATTTCCTTCTCTTTCTCGGAACAATTGAAATGCAGAATCAGGTGTGCCAAAAAATGGTCTGAGAGTCCATCCTAGCTGACTACCAACGAAAGCATAAAGAAATAGCCAAAATTGTAAAATCTTCTGGCGTGTCTTAGTACCTTCATTATCTTGTTCTAAAACTAAACTCGTGGCGTGATATAAGGATGAAATTCCAATAAATCCAGTTAGCGCAAAAATGAAGACATTTAAAAGAATCAAAAATTGATAATTATTGGTAGTGATTAAGAAAAATAGAGTAATGGGCGCAAAACTAAATAAAAGTACGCTAGTAATTGAAACCGCAGTTAATACTAATGCTAAATGTTGTGCTAAAGTCCGCTTTGAGCCAAAAATCACATTAGCAAAATACAACGTGGGAATACAAATCAGCAGCGTAATTAAATAAAGGGCTGGGAGTTTAATGGCGGAAGACAAAGCTTGCATCCAGCTATGATATGCACCAATGATTCCGCCGTAGATAGCAAGGAACAAGGAGCTACAAACAAGTAAAGAGATGATTTTATTTGGTAATCTCGTACCTTGGCGAACTTCCTCTAAAAAGCCTTGGCGATCGCGCAGGAAACCAATCAATACTGCAAAGTATTTGATTTCTACAGATTTCTTTTCAATCATACTATCCTCACACACATATATTATCTAATCAGAATTCAGAATTAATCAGGCTTGAATATGCAAGCTTGATAATTTGAACAGAATTCAGTAGGTATAAAACTATTGATTTTTTAACCATTCTGACTTTTGACTCCTGTTAGCGTAGCGGGGCGTAGCCCATTCTGAATTCGGCTGTAAGTTTCATCTGAGTAATCACCGCCAGAACCATACTTCCAAGCATCAATCAAACGATGCCAATAATATTGTTGTTCGCTTGATTGGTTCTTTATCCATGTTTCTAACATTGGACTTGCCTGAAATAAGGCAGTATAAACACCTAAATTAGTGTAATGTATTAGCCAATCTAATAAGTTTGTCCAACCTACTTGGGGAATTATTTTGATAACTATTTCTGGATGAGAGAAATTAGTTTTTAATAGTGTTTGAGTTAGTGCCCAAAATTGGACAATATCTTGTAAAAATGGTTTGAGCACTGGTGTACCTAATTTTTGCATTTCTGCGAACACAGCTGATAGTAGTTGGTTAATTTGATGTGGGGGAATTTTCTGATTTATACCCACACTCATTGCCTTTTGAAATAACCAGGTAACAGTCAAACTGGGTTGATACGGTTGCAGGAGTGACAGCGCTTTTGCAGATAATTGTTCGGTTTGCAGTGCCTCATCAATGCCAAATGTTAAACGCTTCAGATGGCGCACCATCGCACCAAAACCACCAAAACTTAAGGGAGATTGATTCCCGCTGCTATCTCCCACTGGTAAAATGCGATTCCAAGGAGTTTTGAGGGGACTTTGGCGATAGCTGGGAAAGAAGCCAAACAATGCCCGTTGAAATTTCAACTGGCTCAATTCCACACCCTGATATTCTGGTAGAAGACGCAGATATTCCTCAAAGAAAGTTTCCAAGCTGAAACGTTGGGGATGTGCATCCATGTAGGTAAACAAATAAGTGGTTCTACCATCTCTAGCCGGGAACGCTTCCCAGAAGTACTGGCATTGATTTTGTAAAGATGTAAATGATAACAACAAATCGCCTGAGTTATTTTCCGGAAAACCTTGGGCGCAAGTTCCTACTACTAAACAAAGGGCGTCTGGTTTTTTTCCTTGACGTGCTTGTTGGGTAATGGGAGAAAAATGCCCCATCGCATCAATTAACAATCTAGTTTTAAATTGCTTATTTACTATCACCCCATCTGGATGCACTACTGCTTCTGTAAAAGGTGTGTTTTCTAACAGCTTGCCACCAGCATCGAGAAATCGCTTTTTTAATGTAGCCAGCAAATATACTGGGTCTACACCGATATTTAAAACATCTTCTACCCAAATTTCTGTACCGCCATGAAAGCCTACTCGTGCTGGGTTATATTGAGTGGCGATCGCAGTTTCTAATTCCTCTTCTGTTAACAAATTCAATTCCAAAAATACATCTAATTCTTTACGAGAAATATTCCACTCTTGTTCTCTTCCCCGCAGAATTCCCCGTTCCAGCAATGCTACGCGTAACCCCTTGGCAGCTAAAGCCGAACCGATTAAAATACCCAAGGTGCCGCCGCAGATAACCACATCCCAGTCTGCAACGCCCAAAGGCTGCTGACTTTGGGTAACTAAATTTGGTATGGGCGCAGTGTTTTCTCTCAGGGATGTTAAAATGCGATCGCTCTGACGCAACCCTGCTAAAACGTCACCCGGTAATTGGGAAAGAATTTCTTCGGTTAAAGACATTTTCGATAATTTGAATTCTACATTCCCAACCTACCTGAGAATGAAGAAAGTAGATACAAGACTAGCTGGCTAATTCTTAGTTGCTATTGAGAATCGCTGAATTTGCAAATACCAAAGCTCAATATTTAGCGATCGCTCTTGACCAATTTTGAAAAAGTTATATTGTAGGGTGTATTAAGCAGATATTCCAAGGGTGTAGAGGGTAGGGTGTGGGGTGTGGGAAACCCACGTTTTAAAACACGGGACTAAGTAGGTGGACACCACTTGCTTTATGCCGGGAAACCCGGCCACCGCAGTGGCTGGGCTTTGTATCTCGCGCTGGGCTGATACCATTCTTCTTTTAAACTGGGCTTTATACCCAGAAAATATGGTTTTAATTAATACTCCTAACCTCCTGCCTCCTGCCCTCTGCCTCCTGCCTTCTTTCGTAAAGCACCCTACAAAAAATTTACTGAATTTTATTTGACAAATCCATCAAATTCGCCAGCTTATAAACAACCCGCGCCCCAACATTACCATCCCATTCACCATCACCGACTTCGCAGACATCAAAGCCAATAATTTTTCTCCCACTACTTACTAATTCCCGAAATAGACAAAATGTTTGCTCTAATTCCAACCCACCGGGAACAGGAGTACCTGTACTGGGACAAAGTTTTGGATCTAAACCATCAACATCAAAGCTAATATAAACATATTCAGGTAAATGATTGATAATTTCTCTACATAAATAACTCCAAGTTGTGCCAGAGTAAAGTTTTTGTTTAATAATCGGGTCGTAATAAGCAATAATGCGTCGTTCGGATTCGTCAATTAGTTGTACTTCATCATGAGAAATATCACGCAAACCCACTTGCACTAACTTAGAAATTTGCGGTATTTTCATTGCATTAAACATAATAGACGCATGAGAAAATTCAAATCCCTCATAAGCATCGCGTAAATCTGCATGTGCATCAACGTGCAAAATGCCATAGTTTGGGTAGTGAGTTGCTAATGCTTGCAAATAACCTAAAGGTGAACTGTGATCTCCACCAATAACAGCAACTCGTTTATTATTACGAATTGCTTGCTGACAATTTTCAAATAGCCATTGATTAACTTGTTGGCAAGCTTGATTAATTTCTGTCAACAGTGGTGTGAGATCTGGTGCATCTGAGAGTTTTCTGCCTTGGGCTAGTCGTTCGATAATTTCTGCTGCTAAGGTGCGATAATATTTGTTCTTTTCTAAAATGTCTTGCGGGATTTCTACCATGAAAATTCCCTGTTTCCAGCCATCGGGAGAATCGAAATCAAACAAATCTAATTGAGTGGAAGCGTCTAAAATCCGCTGCGGGCCGTTAGCTGTACCTGCACCATAAGAAACAGTGACTTCCCACGGTACGCCAAAGACAATCAAGTTTGCAGACTCGTAATCGAATGGTAAACCCAAAAGGTTGCCATTTATCTCACCCACGCTGCTGGGATTATAGTCTTGTAGTTGATTACTCATCGATAATTTAGTGAATTTAGTTAGACAGGACGCCGCCTAGTAGACATCTGCATTGTAGTCAAAAATTTTCCTCGCCGCTAAACTACATTTTTAATCGATATATTCTTGGCGATTTACCTTGCTAGTGCATAGCAAGGTAAATATAGGACTCACATTTGATTGCGTGAAAAAAACAGTACATCCAGACAAGCCTTCTGTCCTACTCCCCATTCCCTACTCCCTGTCTATCGCGCTTGCGCTGCGCTTCTCTGCGAGACGCTTTGCGTAACTTGCTTCCCCGCAGGGGTACGCGCACCACACAAATAAATTCTCCAAATCAAACCGGATTCCTATATACACGTATGTATACTTTGATTGCAATTTAGATAATTATTGTATTTTGTGGGGATCGCTATTTAGGACAAGTGTCTTCAATACACTTTAACTAGGTTGTTGATGAGCCAGAAATCTCCTAAATCAGACAAATTGCTACCCTTTTGCTGATTTAAATGCGATACCTAGTGAGTTTTAAGAGTAAAGAAGAGTTACGAGTCAACAGATGCCCTTCCACTAATATTTCAAATGTATTGGTTACAGCTTCCGAAATAGATAATTTCAGCTTTGTATATAAATGTATGTCTTACATAATCCAAAAAAACTACATAATGCTGTTACGTAAGTATCTAAATTATATGTATAAAACCTAACAGTAGCTTTAGTTTTTGTGACCATAATTGAACTGTAATGTTCAACCAATGGATTCAGGTAACGATGTCAAAAATCATCGTAAATATCTTATCTCGATGAATCTCATCATTCACTAGCCCAGTGTATATTAAAATCCTTATTATGATGACTCTTACAAAGGTATTAGTTGAAACACAACGGCAAACAAATATTAACTATGATTCAAAGCGAGCTAATTTTTTGGAAGAAGTAATAGAAGGCTTAGAAGATGGTCTTTTAATTTTAAGTAAGGCTGGAAAAGTGCTTCATGCTAATGCATCAGCCGATCGTGTTTGTTGCCAATTTAATCAAGACAATTGTAATGAGAATGTTGTTCCGCCAGCTATCTGGAATCTTTGTGAGTCCTTACTTAGCAATCGGTCTTGGCTTTCTGACAAACTGATTGTTCTCTCAGATGAAATTGTACTTGACAAATCAAATATTTTTAGAATTCGAGTTAGATTAATTGATTTAGATGGTTTTGATTCACCTTGTTTTTTGGTATCCATCCAAAATCAATACGAGTCTCTAAAATATGTCGCACTCACTGAAGTGAAAAAATTTGAACTGACGAGGCGAGAAGCAGAAATTTGGTGTCTCTACAGAAACGACTACAGTTATAAAGAAATTGCTAATAAGCTTTTCATCACTATTAATACAGTGAAAAAGCACATGAAAAATATTCATGCTAAACGACAAGCATCTGTGATGCTTGAAGACCAAGAGGAAATCCCAAATTAATTTTTCTAAATCGATAGCTGAGTATAGAAATCCGGTTTTATTCCTGAAATTATTTGTATAGGCAGGGAGTAGGGAATAGGGAGTAGGGAGTGGGAAAGAAGCCTTGTTTGGGTGTACTTGATTTTTTTCAGAAATCAAATATGATTCCTATATATGGGGTTATAATTAAATTTCAAAATTTACTTAGCTGAGTAGGGAGCGATCGGGCTTTTCAAGTTGAAGAAGATTTGTTTCATGCAATCAAATATGAAACCGATAATAATCTACTTTGATTTTGAAATTATTTGCCTGTATGTGAGAAAGGAATTGTGAGGAGTTTTTTCACGCAATCAAATAGGAATGCTATGGATAGAACTCCTATTTGATTGCGCGATCTATTCAGAGCCTATGAATCGGGCTGTAATTATTTTTTGACTATCGCGATCGCAAACGGATATTTTTTAGTCCCCACTAGTTATACAAGTATACAGACAAGGGTTAATCGCCTGTGTATCCACTCTCCACTTATTGGTAGTATGAAAATAAGTGTGGAGATTTGACTATAATTACTAAAAACATCCATATTTTTGCCATTCGCTTATGAATCATAATTTGACTGAATTAGCAATATTTACGTGTTAAATTCAGTCAACAGTTATCAGGCGTATGGTGAAGATTGAAATAATTTATCAGTTTCTGGCGTTCAACGATCGCTGAGAACTGGTAACTATGTAGTAGGGGTTAAACCCAGCGGCAAAACTGGCCAAAAATCGGTGTGCGGTGTAGGGTGTAGGGTGTAGAGGAAGAAATAGGACAAGGAGACAGGGGGACAAAAATAATAGCTCATCCCTACACCCCACACCGGATCGCGCCAGTCGCCTCAAGTCGAGCCACTGCGCCCTTGGGGGTTCCCCCCGTTGTAGCAAGTGGCGGATACCGTTGGCGAATTCATTGGAAGGGTGGTTTTTGGAAACTTTCGTTGGCAGGTTTCCACGACAGCACAAGCATTTCCAGCATTAAGAAATATTTCGCCAACGGTGTCAGTGGCGTGGGAAACCCGCCCTCGGCGCTGGCTCCCCTACACCCTTTTCATATAACTGTTAAAGGGGTTGCTTTGATTGTCGGTCAAGTTGAGAATAAATAGGCGAAGCACACGGGGAAACTAACGTGAGTCAAGAATTTGATTACGATTTAGTAATTATCGGCGCTGGTGTGGGCGGACATGGCGCAGCCCTACACGCCGTAAGTTGTGGTTTAAAAACAGCGATTATTGAAGCTGGTGATATGGGAGGAACCTGTGTTAACCGCGGCTGTATTCCTTCTAAAGCGCTGCTAGCAGCATCTGGACGTGTGCGGGAGTTACGAAATGCCCACCACCTGAAGTCGCTGGGAATCCAAGTTGGGAGCGTGGAATTCGATCGCCAAGCGATCGCCAATCATGCTACCAATCTTGTCTCGAAGATTCAAGGCGACTTAACAAACAGTCTCAAACGTCTGGGAGTAAATATCATCAGGGGCTGGGGAAAAATCGCTGGCACGCAAAAAGTCTCTGTCACTGGAGATAGCGGTGAAAAAACCATCACAGCCAAAGACATTATCCTTTCCCCTGGTTCGATTCCTTTTGTCCCTCCAGGGATTGAAGTAGACGGCAAAACCGTATTTACCAGCGACCAAGGTGTGAAGTTGGAATCACTACCAGACTGGGTAGCGATTATTGGCAGTGGTTACATTGGCTTGGAATTTTCTGATATTTACTCGGCTTTGGGTTGTGAAATCACTTTGATTGAAGCCCTAGACCAGTTAATGCCAGGATTTGACCGCGACATTGCCAAATTGGCCGAACGGGTATTAATTACTCCCCGCGACATTGAAACCAAAGTGGGGATATACGCTAAAAGAGTCATCCCCGGTTCGCCTGTGGTAATTGAGTTAGCAGATTTCAAAACCAAAGAAGATGTAGATGTCATCGAAGTAGATGCTTGCTTGGTGGCTACGGGACGCATCCCAGCGACGCAAAATCTCGGTTTAGAGTCTGTAGGTGTGGAACTCGATCGCCGGAATTTTATCACTGTTGACGATCGCATGGCAGTATTGTCAGCCGGTGAAGTGGTGCCGCATCTCTGGGCAATTGGTGACGCTAATGGCAAAATGATGTTAGCACATGCCGCTTCTGCTCAAGGCATCATCGCCGTGGAAAACATAGTTGGCAGGGAGAAGGTAGTAGACTATCGCAGCATTCCCGCAGCGGCGTTTACCCACCCAGAGGTTAGCTATGTGGGCTTAACAGAAACAGCAGCCAAGGAATTAGGACAAACCGAAGGCTTTGAAATCGCCACCAGTCGGAGTTACTACAAAGGAAATTCCAAAGCGTTGGCAGAAAATGAAGCCGACGGTATTGCCAAGGTAATCTATCGCAAAGACACAGGCGAAGTCCTGGGCGTCCACATTTTCGGACTGCACGCCTCAGACTTAATTCACGAAGCGTCAGCCGCCATCGCTAACCGTCAATCTGTCCAAAGTTTGGCACATCTAGTCCACGCCCATCCAACACTTTCAGAAGTCCTGGACGAAGCTTATAAAAGAGCGATCGCAATTTAGGGGATAGGGAGTGGGGAGTAGGGAGTAGGGAGTAGGCGAGATGAAGGCAGATTATAAAAAAGCTTCCCATCTTTCCTACCTCCCTGTTTGCCCCACTCTCCATTCCCTATTTCCCATTCCCCATTCCCCATTCCCCAATTTATGCAAATCCGTCGTCGTTCACCTAACCCAGCCATTGCTGTATCTACGTTACGTTATCAGGCTGCTGTACCTGATTCACAGCCAAACAATATTTTGGAAGAAATTGTTTGGCATAAAGAACAAGAAGTTGACCAAATGCGGGAAAGGTTACCTTTACGAGAATTGCAACATCAGGTACTTTCCGCACCACCAACCCGCGATTTTGTTGCGGCTTTGCGCCAAGGGAAAACAAAGCCAGCGGTAATTGCGGAAGTGAAAAAAGCTTCTCCCAGCAAAGGGGTTTTAAGAGAAGACTTCGATCCAGTAGCGATCGCCCAATCCTACGAACAAGGCGGCGCCAGCTGTCTTTCTGTGTTGACTGATAGCAAATTTTTTCAGGGCGGCTTTGACAACTTAGCCCAGGTTCGTGCTGCGGTAGATTTGCCCTTACTGTGCAAAGATTTTATCATCTATCCCTATCAGATGTACTGGGCGCGAATTAAAGGTGCAGATGCCATTTTGTTGATTGCGGCTATCCTCGACGATCGATACTTACAATATTTCCTCAAAATTGCCAACAACCTGAAAATGGCAGCTTTGATTGAAGTCCATAGTTTGGCAGAACTTGACCGCGTGTTAGGTTTAGATGGAGTCTCCTTAGTCGGAATCAACAATCGCAATTTGGAAGATTTTTCTGTTGACCTCGAAACTACTTGCCAACTTTTGGCTGCCAGAGGTAGCCAATTGCAAGAGAAAAATATCGTTGTTGTCAGCGAGTCAGGACTACATAAACCAGACGACTTGAGTTTAGTAGTTAAAGCAGGCGCATCAGCTGTACTCATTGGCGAATCTTTAGTCAAACAACCAGATCCCGGCGCTGCGATCGCCCCTTTATTGCCTAAGAATTTCTAAAAAAACATCTACCCTGCTTCTTGCAGGGTCAGTGTACATAATAGTTTGGCAATTGGGCATACTATACGTAGATATACAGCATTTTGCTGCCTAATATGAAGAACATCTTAGCTAAATCTTCATCGCTAGGTAAATCAAAGCCTAAACAATTAGTTAATTATTATGTAACAATTTATTAATAAGAGAAAAGTTCTATCGGATGCTTCACCGCAGCCATCAGAACTTCAAAGACAAACTCTGATTCATAAAAATACCAAATTTGAAATGAAACTTTAACTTCATGGAGCAAATTCCCTTACCTTCACCTATCCACTACGAACTTATACTTCAACTTTTAGAAAGACAAACAATGTTAGCAGTAAATGATAATCCAGATTTACGGCATCAAGTTAATCAGCTAATTATTACTCTTCGTAAAGCCGCCGTGCAACAAAAGCGACTAGAAGAAATTTGTCAGTTTTCTTCTATGAATGTCGATCATCGTTGGTCAATCAATCATCATAATGGTAGCAAAGTTGGTGTTCCGGATTGAGAATTTTTTCTCTTCAAAGATTGTATAAATCCGTGTGTTGCAATCATTTTGCCAATTGGTATTAAATGTTTCAACCTAAATTTTTTTATCCTTATCAGCTTAGTTTACCACTTAACTTTGTCTGCTCTGCTAAATATATAGAGACGCTATAGCGATCGTATTTCATTTGTAAAAATTGTCAGCTTCAGATACCCGACTTACATAATAAGTCGGGTATCTTTTTGATTGCTAATGATGAAATGAGACTATACACCAGATTTCAAACAAAATGAAGTATAGAAAATTAAACAAAACTATTAATTATTGGCTTTAGAAAAATTTTATATCTTCAGAGATTCAACTTAGTTTATAAATAAAAATAGAACGGCTAATATATTTATAAAATACAGAAGAAAAGTATCGTTCATCAGAATTGAGTTGAGTATTCTGTAGAACTAACTCCTGTTAGCCTAGCGGGGCGTAGCCCATTCTGAATTCTTCTTCAAACAATTCTCTCTCCACTTTGATGCAAGAATGAAATATAACAGCATTAATCAACTATTGAGAAATAATCAGGTTTGGGTTGCCCAGAAACTAGCTGTAAACCCAAATTACTTTGAAGAATTATCTAGCGGACAAACACCACCATTTCTATATATAGGTTGTTCTGATAGTCGTTTGCCTTTAACAAACTTTACCTGTACAGAACCAGGAGAATTATTTGTACACCGTAATATTGCCAATCAAGTTTCTCTGACAGATATTAATTTCTTAGCTGTTTTAGAATATGCAATTCTACATCTGGAAGTAGAACACATTATTGTTTGCGGTCACTACGATTGTGGAGGAATCAAGGCAGCTTTAGAATGGAAAACCATCGGTATTATTGATAACTGGGTAAATCCGATTCGAGAATTATATTTAAAGAAAAAAGCAGAAATTGACGCCTTACCAACAAGAGAAGAACGTCTGAATCGTTTGGCAGAAATGAACGTTGCAGCCCAAGTAAAAAATCTTTACCAAACTTCAATCATGCGTCAAGTACTTTATACATCAAAAGCACCTATAGTTCATGGCTGGGTACTAAATATCAGTACTGGATTAATCAAAGATTTGAACGTCTCAACCTTGGAATGGCAATTACATAATTGCCCTTTACTTTTGGAATGGAATATAGGCTAATGCAGCTTCGCGTAATTCGTAATTTGTAATACTCGCCAAGGCGTGAGAAGCAAGCTACGTAATTACTGTTGCGCAAGGCTTTTAAAAATTTTAAATGTTATGTTTATTTCCACCGTGTTGTACTAGTTCAACCAGGAAAAAGTCAAAATCGGTCATTAGTCATCAGTTATTAATTATCCCTCTCCACCCCTTTGCCCGTCGTCTCTTCATAGGTGGAGTTTTTTATTGCCTGATTGACATGGGGTGACAAGACACGATACATCATGATCGAGCCATTAAATTTTTTCAGATGATAAATTTGTCTAGTTCCCAACTTTACGAGTATCAGGAGGGGTGGAAATGGATGTCAGCTTGATAGTATCCAACATCCTGAATCCGCCAGTTCTGTTTTTCTTTCTAGGGATGACTGCTGTTTTTGTCAAGTCCGATCTAGAAATTCCTCCACCAGTCCCAAAACTCCTTTCGCTTTATCTGCTGCTAGCGATTGGTTTTAAAGGGGGGGTAGAACTGATTAAAAGCGGAATCACTCAAGAAGTAATTCTGACACTGATGGCAGCCATGTTGATGGCTTGTGTTGTCCCAGTTTACACGTTTTTTATCCTCAAGCTCAAGCTAGATATTTATGATGCTGCGGCGATCGCGGCAACTTATGGTTCTATCAGTGCTGTAACTTTCATCACTGCTAGTGCCTTTCTCAACGAGCTTGGTATTACTTTTGATGGCTACATGGTAGCAGCCCTTGCTCTGATGGAATCTCCAGCCATCATTGTTGGCCTGATCCTCGTGAATTTATTCTCTGTCGATCAAAAGCGAGAGTTTGCCTGGGGGGAAGTTTTACAAGAAGCATTTCTTAATAGTTCAGTCTTTCTTTTAGTTGGTAGCCTGATAATAGGCTTCTTGACTGGAGAACGCGGTGGAAAGACTTTAGAACCCTTTACTCAGGGAATGTTTTATGGTGTTCTCAGCTTTTTCTTGCTGGATATGGGGCTAGTGGCTGCCAAGAGAATTAAAGACTTGCAAAAAACCGGAATTTTTCTGATTTCATTTGCCATACTAATTCCAATAGTTAATGCAGGCATTGGATTGCTAATTGCCAAATTGATCGATATGCCTCAAGGCGATTCGCTCTTGTTCGCAGTGTTGTGTGCCAGTGCCTCTTACATTGCTGTTCCAGCTGCTATGCGGATGACTGTTCCAGAAGCCAACCCCAGCTTGTACGTTTCTACAGCTTTAGCAGTGACATTCCCGTTCAATATTATCGTGGGAATTCCGTTATATCTCTACGGAATTAACCTGTTTTGGAGGTAATAATATGCACCTAGTTAAAAAGATAGAGATTATTGCTAACTCTTTTGAGCTTGGCAAAATATTAGATAGCTTAGACAAGTCTGGCGTACACGGTCATGCTGTAATCCGAAATGTAGCTGGCAAGGGATTACGAGGAACAACAGAAGATTTAGACATGACAATGCTTGATAATGTATACATCATTGCCTTTTGTATGCCAGAACAAATTAAACCTGTTGTAGAAAACATTAGACCGTTACTCAACAAGTTTGGAGGTACTTGTTACGTCTCGGACGTAATGGAAATTCGCTCAATGAAATGTGTTGCGTCGTTATAAGAAAACTATAAATCTAATGAAGCATTTCATGGAACGTCGTGACTTTTTAAAGTTAGGAGCCACCGGGGCATTCGGGATGATGTTAACTGCCAGCGATTTCCTCTGGCGAGTTGAACAGGTAAAAGCTGCCGAATTGCCTTCTCAAACCCTTAGTCCCGACGCCGCCTTGCAAAAGTTAATAGACGGAAATCAGCGGTTTATTCAGCATAAACCTCAATACCCCGATCAATCTGCGGCTAGATTAGAGGAAGTTGCCCAAGCGCAACATCCTTTTGCAACTATCCTCAGTTGTGCGGATTCCCGAGTACCCGCAGAAATTGTTTTTGACCAGGGTATCGGAGACATCTTTGATGTTCGCCTCGCTGGAAATATTGTCACCTCAGAATCGCTTGGCAGTATCGAATATGCCGTTGCTTTATTAGGTACGCCAGTATTGATGGTGCTGGGTCATGAACGATGTGGAGCCGTAACCGCGGCGGTGAAAAATGAAGCGCTACTTGGCGATATTGGTAGCTTTGTTAAAGCAATTAAACCAGTTATCGAAACTACCAAATTTCAGCCAGGGGACGCGGTTGAAAATGCTGTGGTTGCTAACGTGGAATATCAAATTGCACGACTGAAGCGATCGCAACTCTTAACTCAACGGTTAGAGTCCGGTAAATTAAAAATTGTCGGAGGCCGTTACGATTTGGATACGGGAGCAGTAACTATAATTGCTTGATTAAGCAAGGTTATTAGCGTATTCTCTCGATCGGAGATGCGATACCTAATTGTTTGAAGATTGAGAGCGTCCGCTAATATTTTGCTGCAAAAGTAATTTTCTAGTTAAAAACAATCCAAATAAAATAAACTAATTACCAGTTATTATTAAAATTCTGATAATTAGTTGAGTCAAAGTATTTTATTTTGGTTTATTTTACTTTTTAACTTTTACTTGATTCATCTTGTAGAGGCAATTCATCAATTACCTCTACACAAATTTTATTCAGAATCTTTAACTTTGAGATTATTACACCCAAATTCATCGGAGCGATCGTTATTTCTTAGCAATTACCCATATAGCATGAATAATCCCAGGAATGTAACCAAATAACGTTAAAACTATATTAATCCAAAAGTCTACGCCAAAACCTACTTGTAGGAAAACTCCCAAAGGTGGCAGAAAAACAGCACAAAGAATCCGAACTAAATCCATCTAAACCTCCTATGAATCTTCATCAAAGACAGCTTGCTAGCTCATTTATTCGCTACTATTCAAGCTGATTGATACTTCTTAAAGATAACATTGCCTCTCTCAATCTAGATTTCGGTTGAGATGCGGTAAACCGCACTTACTTAAAATTAGCCGCCGCTGATTTTAGCTTTGTAACCTAGCTTGGTCAAAATTTCGAGAATTTTTTGCTTATGGTCGCCTTGAATTTCAATTTCGTTGTCTTTAATTGTCCCACCTGTGCCGCACTGAGTTTTCAATTGTTTAAGCAAATCTGCCAAAGTTTCTGGTTTGGCTTGAAAACCAGTTATCACAGTGACAGTTTTACCTTTGCGTCCGGCGCGAGTAGCTTGCACTCTCAGATTTTGTTGTTTTGGTGGCAATTCTGGAGTTGGTCTTTCTGTGGCGGCGGAGTTATCGTTGCCAAATTCGCGGTAGACAAAGTTTTTATCGGAAGATTTGGAATTGGAAGAAGACATAAAATTTTTATTAAGAAAAATTTCAAAGCGGTGGAAACTTCTATCTCAAGTTTGGCGGACAGAAGCAACAATTGCTCAACTGTAGATTGTTATGACTATCATATAACGCTGTCTTAGCCACCGTTTAACTCGCTCTGCAAACGATCAAAGTCAACAGCAAAGACATCAACTTGTTCGCGGGCTAGTACAGCAAGAAAGTCCCGACGATTTAATCCCGCAACTGTGGCGGCTTTTTCCATTGAAATTTCTTGCTTCTGATACCAGTAAATCGCAGCAGCAAGGCGCATGTCCTGCACAAATTCTTCTGGATTCAAGCAACGGGCGCTAAATACTTCTTCTGGCAGATTAATCGTGACTAACGACATAAATTTACCTCTTAAAAGTCTTGAAAACGTATTTCTTGCTGCATTCATTAATAATAGATATATAACTGCTATTTGATTTTTGAAAAAACTCTGTATACCTCGAAAAGTCTGATTCCCTAGCCCCCAGTCTCCAGTCCCCAATCCCCAGATATGCCTAGACTTTCTTATAATAATTAAGTTCTTTCCGTCATCAAAATCAGCCTGTGACTACTACTCCCCTCTCTAAAAATTCAACTACTCAAGTTCCCGATCCGCTAGGCCGCTTTGGACGCTTTGGCGGTAAGTACGTACCTGAGACGCTAATGCCTGCTCTTGCTGAATTAGAAACAGCTTATCAGCAGTACCGCAACGATCCTGGGTTTCAAGCAGAACTACAGCAGTTGTTAAGGGACTATGTAGGACGTGCCACACCATTGTATTTTGCCGAACGCCTGACTGCACAGTATGCCCGTCCCGATGGCACGGGGCCACAAATTTACTTAAAACGCGAAGATTTAAATCATACTGGCGCTCACAAAATTAACAATGCCCTCGGTCAGGTATTGTTGGCTAAGCGCATGGGCAAACAGCGAATTATTGCCGAAACTGGTGCCGGACAACATGGAGTAGCCACAGCCACGGTTTGCGCTCGTTTTGGACTCGAATGTGTAATTTATATGGGCGTTCATGATATGGAACGTCAAGCCCTGAACGTCTTCAGAATGCGCTTGATGGGGGCAGAAGTACGCCCCGTGGAAGCAGGAACCGGAACCCTTAAGGATGCGACTTCTGAAGCAATTCGGGATTGGGTCACGAATGTAGAAACTACTCATTACATCCTGGGTTCAGTCGCAGGGCCTCATCCTTACCCAATGATGGTACGTGATTTTCATGCAGTCATCGGCGAAGAAACTCGCGCCCAAGCAATAGAAAAATGGGGCGGATTGCCTGATATCTTGATGGCTTGCGTCGGTGGCGGTTCCAATGCTATGGGACTATTTTATGAGTTTCTTAATGAACCTTCTGTACGGTTAATTGGAGTTGAAGCAGCCGGAGAAGGCGTTAATACTGAAAAACACGCAGCTACTTTGACAAAAGGACGAGTTGGTGTATTGCACGGAGCAATGAGCTATCTGCTGCAAGATGAGGACGGACAAATTATTGAGGCACACTCAATTAGTGCGGGGTTAGATTATCCCGGTGTGGGGCCAGAACATAGCTATTTAAAAGATATTGGTCGGGCTGAATACTATAGCGTCACGGATGCAGAGGCTTTGGCCGCGTTCCAGCGATTATCGAAATTGGAAGGAATTATTCCAGCCTTGGAAACAGCTCATGCGATCGCCTACTTAGAAACTCTGTGTCCCCAACTCAGCGGCAGTCCTCGAATTGTCATCAACTGCTCTGGACGCGGTGACAAGGATGTGCAAACAGTAGCTAAATTATTAAATCCTGCGTAAATGTACCTAAAAGATTAGGGAGAAAGCAACGATGGATCGACAATTCCAACACGCTATGCTACCGAAAACCACTCAAGACGAGTTGGCACGCCAAGAATTTGTTCAAAGTTTAAAACTGCACATTTTCCGCAATCTCTCTCCTAGCAATAAAGTAATTTATGAAAAACTAGCCAAACCGAAGTTTGAACGAGAACATCAACGTCCTCCCGAAAATCGTTATGAAATACGGGAAGCGATGGAGCAGCAACCCTACTACCAGTGGACTGGTGTCTTGAAACGAATCAGCCAGGAAATGTTATGGGATGCTGTCAATACCAGCGTTGATAGGCAACTGCCAGAGTTGATTGAGCGTGCTCAAGACAAGGGTAGCGAACTAGGTACTTTAACCCTCGACCCCAATTTTTCAATTCCCGCTTATCAAAAAGCTGTAGACATTCACTGTATGCCTGGAGGATATCACGGCGAATTTACTGCTGATGATGTCGCTGCTGGCGCAGTTTACGATCGCGGCGCTTATGTTTATGGTGTAGGTTGGTTGGGACCGCTCAACGATGACATGGGACTATCCATAGTCCAAAACTATCTCCTACCAGAGTATCCAGACTTTCGACCGAAAAAAATTCTCGATATGGGATGCTCTGCTGGAAATAGCACGTTACCCTACGTAGATGCTTACCCGGATGCAGAAGTCTACGCCATAGATATAGGCGCAGCTATGCTGCGCTACGGTCATGCAAGAGCCGAATCTTTGGGCAAACGCGTACACTTTTCTCAGCAAAATGCCGAACGCACTAACTTCTCAGATGAATCTTTCGACTTAGTGGTTTCTCACATTTTGCTACATGAAATTCCCCCGCCAGCCATCCGCAAAGTCATGCAAGAGTGTTATCGTTTACTAGCTCCTGGTGGGATGATGCTGCATGTGGAAGCACCGCTGTATCGTCACATGGATCCTTATACACAGTTTGTTTTTGATTGGGAAACCGCTAACAACAACGAACCCTTCTGGAGTGCTGTACGCGATTTAGATTTAGTGGCACTAGCTACTGAGGCTGGCTTTGCACCAGATAAGACATTTGAGAAATTTGTTCCTAACGGCGCATGGAAAGCTCAAGGCGATAAGTCCAAGAGCTTTGGTACTTGGTTTGTGGTTGCTGCAACTAAGTAAGTAAACTAATTCGTAATTCGTAATTGGGAAAGTCAGATTTTTCTCTGGGTTTCCTTATTTTGTTATGTGACCTCGTTTTTCGAGAATTGGAGTTAGGATGGCAAAAACAGCCAAGGGTAAACGACCAGTTTACTTAGAGAATCCGCAAATTGATAAATTGTTGGCGATGGTTATGGCTTTGACTGGGGAAGTATCCGTACTGCGCGATCGCCTCGACACTATTGAACGGTTGCTAGAAGTTAAAGGAATTTTATCAGTTACTGAGATTGAAAGTTACGAACCTGATGCCAAAGTAATTAATGAGCGCGAAAAGTGGCGTGCAGAATATATCGCACGGGTGTTGCGCGTTTTACAGGAAGAGTTAGAAACTCTCAGCCAAGATTAGTTTAACGAAGGCAGGAGGCAGGAGGTAAAAGTATTACTATTCCTGGCATTCAAGCTTTTAAAATGTCCTAACATATCTGACTACGGTTAATAAAATGGTGCGTTATACCAAAGGCTAACGCACCTTAACGTAGTGCTACCGGGCTAAAACAGTACATTAGCTTTCTTCTTGTGGGATGGGTGTCTGGCGCGTCCTGCGGCAAGATGCCCACACCACAAGAAAATTTATTGCATTAATTTAGCCCGGTCACGTCACTACTAAAAAACTCTTTGACAATGCCCAATACCCTATTTTCAAGACAAGTTGATTTGGTTGAAAAATAGTTGCCTTTGGTCAAAATGCTAAAACCGGCCAGTCTGGTTCGCGATAATAGCGTGTCATGTCATCAAATTTTCGCAACTCGACGCGATCGATTAAAAATTCTGGCAAATTCAACAACCATTTTTGATTCAACTCAGAAAGCATCGTACTGAAGTTTGTACGGTCTAAGTCAGATGGAATTTCTCCAAAATAGGCTAATGTAATATGTGCTGTAAAGTGATAATGCTGCTCGATACCCAAAGAGATTAACTCCCGGTTTTGATAAATTGTTCGGCGAAATTGAATAATTTCTTCATAGCAGCGTTCATCCTGAGGTACTAAACAAACAGCTATAGCCCTTGGCATTAGTATCAGCCCCAACATTTGCCATTGAATTGGATGATTCCTGTTTGTCATCAATTGTTGATATTGCTGAAATATCTCGGCTATACAAGACTGTAACTCTCGATCGAATGTAGGATTTTTTTGGCAAGCATCTAGATAAGCACTGTCCCAAATTAAATCCGCTAAAGTCAGATGGAAGCTAGCAGGAGGTACAGGTACAATCAGCTCGTGGCTTACAGGTAACTGCAAAAGTTCCTGCTGATAAATCTCTAATTTGGTATAGAAAGCAGAGTTTTTTGATTCTTCTTCAGCAGGCGGCGTAATTAACGTATAGCCAGGAAAGGGCGCTGCTTGCCTCACCCCAGAATTTGCCTGAAATTTAGAAGATTCCTGGATATGCTGGGCTTGGGATCTGTACGTTTCTGGCAGCGTCAGCCGTGCTAACCGATTTAAGTAAGTTTGATAGTTGTCGTCCAATCTTCATAGCCTCACGCTCTCACTTGATAGATTTTAGGGAAAATTATCCAACTTAAGAGAATGATTTTAAAAGTATTTAGTTTTTGGGTATGGGGCAAAACCCTTCGGGTAGGGAAAAGGGAAAATGAGAGATCTTTCGTTTACCCCTTGCCCTTTGCCCCTTGTCCTCTTGTCCTACCCTGCCTCCCCTGCCCCTCTGCCCCCCTGCTCCCCTGCCCAATCCCTCTTATTAGGAGATTAGTCTATGCCAATCTACGTTTATTGGGGTGAGGATGATTTTGCAATGGAAAAAGCGATCGCTATTTTGCGCGATCGCGTCCTCGATCCCTTATGGATTAGTTTTAACTACACTTCATTTTTGCCAGACCAAGCTGACGCTGCAATCCAAGCGTTAAATCAGGCGATGACGCCGGCTTTTGGCGCTGGTGGGCGTTTGGTTTGGCTGATTAATACTACTGTTTGCCAGCAATGTCCAGAGAATGTTTTAGCAGAATTAGGGCGATCGCTACCAGTAATTCCCGAAAACTCTTTTTTATTACTCACCACCCGTAATAAACCAGATGAACGGCTCAAGTCTACAAAATTATTAAAACAATTTACTACTGAGTTTAAAGAATTTCCACTGATTCCCCCTTGGAAAACAGAATCGCTAGTGCAAGCTGTAAACCAAGCAGCTCAAACTTTGGGCGTGAAACTGACTGCGAAAACTGCCGAGTTAGTAGCTGAGTCCGTAGGAAATGATACACGCCTTCTCTATAATGAGATGGAAAAATTACGGCTGTACGCCCAAGGTAGCAATAAAACTCTAGACATAGATATTGTTACGAAGTTAGTCAGAAATACTACGCAGAATAGTTTACAATTAGCAGCAGCAATTAGAACAGGAGACACCGCAAAAGCTTTGATTACCTTAGCCGATCTCATCAATGCTTCTGAGCCAGGGTTACGGATAGTTGCTACATTAATTGGACAATTTCGCACCTGGCTATGGGTAAAGATTATGATGGAAAGTGGTGAGCGAAATCAACAAGCGATCGCTCAGGCTGCTGATATCGGTAACCCCAAACGCATCTACTTCTTACAGCAAGAAATTAAGTACCTTTCTGTAGAGCAGTTAATCTCTTGCTTACCCCTACTATTAGAGTTAGAAGTGAGCCTCAAACAAGGAGCACCAGAAATGTCAGTACTCCAAACTAAAGTAATTGAGCTTTGCCAAGTATGTCGAGTCAATTCACAATAAAAACTTGATATCTTGAGCGCTTGCCGGAACTTCCTACTCCGAAAATAATTCAAAGTTCTTATAAAATTCCTGATGTATTTCCGTATTACACGCAATATGAAGAAAATTTCTTGTCTCTTTTCTCAACCTCACCGAAAGCGAATTCTTTCACACTCATTCTTTTTCGGTGTTATCGCTACTGTGGGTTTGATTTCCAACAGTTTTTCATCAAGTTCAAAAGCTTACGCTCAAACTCCACCAGTTAATAATACTGAAATAAAAAACTATGCTCAAGCCGTGCTAACAATGGAACCGGCGCGTCAAAATGCCTTTGAAGAAATTAAAAAACTTATTGGCAATGGAGAAATTCCTAAGATTGTTTGTAATGATTCTAACAGTATTAATGGTCTTCCCAGAAAAGCTCAAGATATTGCAGTAAATTACTGTACTCGCTCTCAAAAAATTGTCGAAGAAAATGGTTTGAGCATCGATCGCTTCAACAAAATCACCATAGAACTACAAAACAACAATAATTTAAAGCAGGAGGTATACAATACTTTACTAATCCTGCAACAAACTCCTGAGATGAGGTAAGAACATGGGATTGCTATGTTCTTACTAAGATAAAGCTTAGGGATTACCAGATCGAATCTGTAAACAAGCAACAGTTATCAGGAATTGGTAACTGATAACTGGTAATTTTTCATTTTGGCTGGTAAATAACCTGGAAAATCAAACTCATAAGAGATAATTAGCTATATCTAATTTATTTCCATATTTATAGAAATGAATTAAAAGCTTTTCTAGTTTTTATTGTTTTATTTTCAATAAAGGTAAAACTTTCTTTTTTAACAAGTCAATTAAAGCTGGTTCCATATACTCATATTCATCTGGTATATCTAAACATATAATTTTTTTATCTTTAAGGAAGTGCTGAAAATTGTTTGAGAGCTTGTTTTTATGTGATTTTTCCATAACAAAAATAATATCAGCCCACGCGATCGCTTCAGTTGAAACTGGTACTTCGGCGTAACGGTCTAAACCTGCGGAGTCAGTTTCAAATCCTTCATATTCTGCAAATACGGCTTCGGCAGTGGGACTTCGCAATCTATTTTGGCTACAAATAAATAAAAGCTTTTTCATACAGATAAATTAACATACTACCTGAGCTTTTCCCCAAGCGATCGCCACGAGCCTAGTAGTAAAACCTGTAACGCTGAATGATATTTAATATCTAGCGATCGCCTACAATATACTCAGATAAGTTTGCTCGTAATTCATCGGCAAAACCCGTAATTTTCGATTTTTTAGGTCTGGCTCTAAGCCTAAAATTTCCATTGGCGTTACACCCAAAAGCGGATACGGTACTTCTGTAAGTTCCAAACAATCAAAAGTTCCTTCCCTTTCGCCAATACTTAATTCCACATCTCGAAAAATTCGCCCTTGTTGCACTCCAGCGGCAGTTTCTACCTGAGCTTCTCCTCCTTGAACCAAACCTAGTTGAGTAATAACGCTAGCAGGTAAACATAGCAATGTTACCCCTGTATCAACTAAAACATCATTCAACGTGCAAGAGCGCACTTCTTCTAAAGAAATGAAGCCTCGCTGAGCCAGAACTTTATCGATTCGATTTGTGACAGTGAGGGTAACTATTACTTGCCCCATTTGCTTACCTTGAAGATTTGGTAGTACCAGCTTACCCATTTGAGTTAATTCCTGCTGAGGATTTTAAATTTATTTTAGTTGGGCTGTGATGTGACGAACCTATGCAAAAAGTTAGTTTCAATCCTTGAGTGACGAGGAGTGTACGAAAAAGTAGTACAGTGAATCCCCAGAGAGTTAATACTCGTCATCCCGGAGAATAAAGCCGGATTCCTTGTTGAGGAATCCAGCAAGCTGCTTAATCAGTCCTCGTAGGCGGTTAAATTTATGCTCAACGAGCTTATCAGTAGCGTTGTGCCTATATTCCGCAAACAATTTTTTCTCTGTATACTCGGTTAAATGTACATCTAACTTTTTTTCATTGATGTACAGCCTATCAACAAAAGTATCTTTAAGAGAGTCAATAGCAGCTAAAAGATTTGTTTCTAATCTGCTGATTTTGGCGTTAATATTAGCCTCTATTTGTGCTAGACGATAGATGCCGCCAACCAATAAAAATACTAAAGAAACAACAGTAAAAGCATTGTTAATGTCAATTTTCATTGTTAAGTTTAAATACCGAGCGATGTCTTTATAGCTTGCACATCATCTTCTAATGTGGTTGAATCTATTCCTTCATACTGGTAAATAGCAATAGTAGCGCTGATGAACCATTTAGGAACTTTAATAGATAAAAAATAATTAATATTTAAATCATCGAAAACTATTAAATTAAACTTACCTAAAAACAACTGTTCGGGTTCGCCCACAAAAGTCGCACCCAATCCAGTTGTTAAGCTGCGGCGCAAGTATCCTGCATATTCCCAAATCTTACCAACAGGAATAGTAGTATTGATAGAAACAGCAATAATTGGTTTATCAAACACTACAGGAACATGTATCTCTGTTATTTTTTGATAAATTGGTTTTCCTGATGAGTCATTTACGTAACTTACAGCAGGAATAGAATTACTATATTGCAAAGCCCAGTAACTCTCTATCCCTAACTGTAAATTGCGTGTCATATTAAGCGTGGTCGATTACAAAATCAACGTGTTCGGCAAATTCATCTAATATCTCAAACGGATTAGGAATGCCGTAATACTCCAGTTTGTCCAGGTATTCAACAATGTCAATTTTCCCGGTCAGCCAGTCTCTACCTGCTTGGTTGATGGCAAGCATTCCTTGAAATTCAGCTTCCGAACAGTTGCCATCAACATCGACGGATAGTAGATCTAACGGATCGTCTGGAGTCCAAATAATTCCAGTGCGCTCTGCTATCTTGCTCATCAACCCTCAGGAGTGAACCTAGCCCGGTTTTTACCACTGTTCGCTGCAATGAAGGTGGTGTAAGCTGATGCGCCTTTGATGGCTAAAACAGCGGCATCATAATCTTGACCGCCAGTGTTTTGACCAAATTCACCAGTAACGGAGTCTACATCAGGCTTTTTGTATGCAGCGCCAGTGATGCGACTGTTTTTTGGTGTTGTACCTGGGATAACAGAAGTCAGCGTAAGTTTGGCAGACTTAAACTTCCTGACATCAATCAGAATTGGCGTGGTAAGTGCGCCAAATTCAGCAGCAGTAGTGGTGTAGCTGGCAAGCAAACCGCGAAGAACCTCAGCCACTCCAGAACCTTGTCCGGTTTGACCGCTCTTGATTAAATTCGCAGGCACATAAACTTTAGTACTGCCAGCCGTGCCAAATGGAGAAATATACCCTTTTTCTCTTTCTGTTTTCGCCCGTTTGCTTTCATCGGTGATTGCGGCGTATGCAGCTTGCCTTTGGTCTGGAGTCATTGCCAACCAAGCTTTGTACTTGTCATAACGCGATTTCTGCGAATCAAAACGTTGCAGATCTCTAAAACCCATATTATTTACTGGTGATAGTTGTTACAGATACCAGTAACTCTAACTCTTTAAAATCCTTAGAATTTTGTGCCGAAACCTATTAGGTTTTTATCTTTATTCTCAGCAGCAGTTACCCTTTGATAGGAATTTACGATCATGGATAAGGGACTAATCCCTGATTTCTGAGGGTTGTATCTAGTAAAAAGACTGGTGGCACGAGATTACCTAAAGAAATGTAGGCACTCCTGAATCTGAGAACTGCTACGGGTCTGTACCTGCGATTTTGTACTTGTTTGCCTAAAATAGTGGTTTTCCCAGCTGTTGCCGTTGTTGTACTGGCTTTATCTGGATCGTTGACTAAAACCCTTTCTGATTGGAAAGGTACATCAATAACGTTGCAAATTTTTTCGTAAATTTCTACTGCATCACTCCGAGAATTAACAAGTAAATAATTTCCTTTTGGAAATCCATTATCCGGGTCGGTATAACTAGCTGATTTATTCCCAGTTGTATAAGTTATTCCTCTATGATTTGATAAAAAAGTAGTTTTAATTTCGTTAGCAATTTCTGTCATATTCGCCTTGGTAATAGCTGGCTTCGCATTCCCAGCAGCGCAAGAGAATTTCATCAATCTCACAGATTTTTCATGCTGTATTGGTGATTCTTCAGGGGGAGAAGCAGATTCATCTTGAGAAAACACAAAAAATAATTGTGGATGACCGGCGACAGGGGGAGCCGTATCAAATCTATTACCGTAGAAGACAGCTAAATTTTTTCTGGCATAGCCAATAATGTTGTAGAACAAATCAGCCCGCATCCAAGATGCGTACATATTATCAGCATCAAGCGCCCTGCAAGCTAACTTTAAAGAACTTCGGACTGAAGACAAGTCTCCATTACCTACAACATCTCTAAAATATCTATCAACTCTACGGTTATGTTCTTGAGTCCAAGTTTTTTGTAGATGCTCGATGTTATTAAAATTCTCTGGTAAGTCTGCCATTAATCCTCTCCGTCAAATAAATCAGAGAAGTTAAATTCCAGAGGAATGCTGACAGCTTTAGCAAGTTCTTTTTCTTGTTTAACCTTCGCTGCTTCGCCTACGTTTATCCCATCTTTTGTATCGGGTTCCTGTTTAACTGCTTTAACTAATTCTGTAGTTGAATTGTTCAATTCAGTTACAGCGTTGACAGCATCAACAGGAATTTGCGTAACCATAGTAACAGTATTTGCACCTTCTTGTAATTGCTGAAGCTTAGTCATCCATTTATTATCAAAGCTTGGTTGTGGGTTCATCCATGCGTAAGCTTTCTCACCAACAACACCCCAAGCCCTTAATGCATTACCGATTTTACCTGTGTAACTACCAATTACCTCTAAAGCATTGGTAATTACAGCATGTACGTTCATCAAATTATTTAAAATATTAGTCGTTGCTTGATATATTCGGTTAGCTTTAGCCCATGTTGTTGTTAGTGTAGTGTAATTATCTTGCCCAATAATTCCTTTGATAAAATTCTCGACAGTATTACCAATAATTGTGCCAATATCAAACGGTTGACCTTCGCTATTTTTGATGCCAAAGACAGACAATACATTAGCAATTGCACTTAATAAAGTTTGACCGATGTCATTACTTAACATCAATCCATTGTGAATAGTTGTCGCTAAAATCAACAGATTTAAAACCCTATCAATTACCGCCCAATTTATAAAGTTAATTAGTTGACTTCCGATTATTGTAAGCGCTGCAACCACAATTCCGAACTGTGTTGCGACATAGGTAGACAATGCCCCTACTACCGTTACGGTGGTAGTGTTGACATTTGCCTGAGTACCCAAATGATTAGTATTGCTGTTTGCTCTTGTACCTGCGTGCTGTGCTGCGATGAAAGCTTTTAAGCCTGCTAAGTCAGCCTGGTTCACATCACTATCCCTCCCGTCTCTTCCTGGTAGTCCATTAATTCCATTCCTGCCGTCCCTGCCAGATCTACCGGGAAGTCCGTTAATTCCGTTTCTGCCGTCCCTGCCAGGTCTGCCGGGAATTTGTATTATCTGTGTAATGCCCGGTATACCTTGAAGTCCGTCTCGGCCTGGCCTTCCGTCTAGCCCATTACGCCCCTGAAGTCCATCTCGCCCAGGTCTGCCGGGAATACCTGGATCTCCTTTTGGCCCTTTGAGAAATCTAATAGCTTGGTAAAGGCTGAGAGCTGTTAGCGCTACTCCTAGCGCTTCCGTTCCTTTTTGGAAGGCTTGCCCAGCAATATTTTTGGCTTGTTCGCCTATACCTTGAGCCTCGTTTGCCTTATTAAATGCGATCGTGGCGTTTTCGTTTGCTCTGGATGCATTCCTGACAGCACCATCAGCAGTGGTCTGTGCTTGTGTAGCACTGCTTTGAGCAAGATTTGCTGTACTTTGTGCTAGACCTGCTGCACTACGGGCATCCCTTCCGATGCTGGCCGCCTGACTGCCAATAGACAGCGCATCACTGGCAATGGCTCGAATGCTTGATACACTACCCTCTACAGCTTTAATTCTGTTTTGCAAACCGACAAGCCTACCCAGAAGCCCTGAGACTTGGTTGCCTAGCGACACTAAACCGTTTTCTACCGCATCAATGCGATCGCCCAGAATATTTAAAGTTGCGAGTTGTTCAACGAGGGTAAACAAAGTGCTGACAATATTGAAAAGCACCAACACCCTGCTTGCTAATCGCCCTACTGCTCCTAAAGCATTTTCACTAATGCCAATAGCTTTGGCTGCATTAACAAAAGCTTGTCCCGCCTTAGCTTCTACTTTGGAAATCAAATTACCCAAGCCGTTAACTTTGTTGCCAATTCCATTAACAACACCCTTTAATCCAGTAACGTTATTCGATGCATCTAGTGCTTCCTTGGATGCTTTAGCAGCTGTTGAGACTGCATTGGTTGACTTGTTAATCGCGTTGCCTGCCTTAAAATCCGCCTGATTAGCTAAATTTTTCGCCAGTTGTGATTCTTGAGAGGCTATTCTTGCAGCTTCCTTGGCAGTTAAAGCTTGCCTCTCCGCACTTGCAGCTTTGTACCCTGAATTAATAGCTTGCTTTTCGGCACTTATGGCTTTACTTGTCGCTGTCGATGCTTCATTTTTTGCGGCTTCCGCCCTTGATTTCGCTATCGCAGCTTGGGCATCAGCTTGTCTGGCAGCACGAGACGCTTCTAATGCATCATTTTTGGCTTTTACGGCATCAGATATCGCTTGATCCGCTTTCCTCTTGGCTGCTAGAGAGTTACCCTCAGCATTTGTTGCTGCTGAATCTGCCTTGAAAGCTTTATTAAAGGCTTCTCTGGCTTTCTCTATACCAGAATCTATTTGTGGCTGTAATTTGTTGGCAAGTAATGCTGTTCCTGCTGCTACCGCCGTGTCAATTTTAGGAACAATATTAGCTTCAGAAAGTTTTACAGACTTCTGAATAATTGCATTTTCATCTACAGGCTTAATCTTTGCTATCTCTGCACGTAGCGCTGCAATTTGTGCTGCTAAATCAGCGCATGAATCAGCCAT
The DNA here is from genome assembly GCA_034530875.2 of Nostoc sp. DedSLP01. Taxonomy (GTDB): domain Bacteria; phylum Cyanobacteriota; class Cyanobacteriia; order Cyanobacteriales; family Nostocaceae; genus Nostoc. The sequence continues at coordinate 5,635 of JAVRCJ020000016.1, read as the reverse complement.
AATTTGCCCTCAACTCGTTGGTAATTGCTTTAATGTTTGCAGCGGTTGCAGCACAATCTAAGCAACAATATCCAGGGTAACTATCAGTTGCACATTTGCATTTACCTGCTGGGCAATCTTCACTACAAGCTACATCAAAGTTGCAATTATCTGCTTTTAGTTGCGCTATTAACTGCCCGGAAGCGTTAGTTACTCTGAGATATTTGTTAGCTGATGAATCAATTACAAAATTGCTGCTAAGAACTATAGGATGACCGCTTAAAATGCTGAAATTAGAATAAACTAATCTTTCCGCCCCGGCGCAATTGGCGTACAAATCCCAAGACAAACCTTGATTGTATTCTGTGGTGGAAGGTGCTGGCTTGCTTTTAAAATACCAAGTTTCGCCGCTAAAACTAGCAAACGACATTGTACCAATTGGATTTGGTGCGGGAGTTGTGTAACTGAAAGTATAGGTTCCACTTAATCCACAAGCAGAATTTTGAGAGGAGCAAGAAATATCAAAAGAAGATGGAATTTCTAATACTTCTTTCTTCCCATTCTGAAAAAAGAAGATTTTACCTTTATTAGATTGAGTGCAATACATTAACTGATTTTAGATAATTCAACTATGGTAAAAATCTCATTTGGGCTTCCAAATCCTGTAGCATTTCCTAGTCCAAAGCTAGCTTGAGAAGTGTTGCAGCGATACTGAACTTGCAAGCTTTTATTAGAAGCAATGGTGAACTTTCCTTTTATAAAGCAATGCCCGCTGCTACCATTGCCCGTTTGAAAGTATTCAGAGGAAGAGTAAAGGATATCGGTGCCGTCTGTAGTGTTCCTCAATCTACACCTCGTTCGCCCGGTAACTTCAAATGGTATTTGAATATTTGCAATGTAAGTGCCAGCCGGCAGTACAAATAAGTTATTGCTGAGAACAACCGAGCCAGTATCATCATTAGCAATTGTATTGAGGTCGCGACTAAGCCAACTTCCTGCTGTAGCGCTGCCACCATGAGAATTATCTGATTTTAAATCTAAAAGTTGTATGTATTTGTTTGTGACTACAGTGGCAGTAATAAAATTAGCTAGATTTGTTCCAGTGATTTTTTTATAAGCGTTATCGCTGGCATCTTGCAGTAAAAATAAATCATTCCCGATGGAATTGGTTTTAGCAATGTAATCCTTAATTTGTTTCGACATAATTGGAAAACTTGAATAATACAAATTGGTCAATGATTTTTTGACCTTTGATAAGCTTGCGCCAATAGCTAACAACCAATTCTTCATATAGTAGTGAATTATCAAAAGAGAGTATATTTCCTTGATTGTCAGCCAAGTAATTACCGTTGCTGTCTACAACTTCACCTTCAAAAGTTGATTCAGCAGTTAAAATTAAAGCCACTAACAAGGACTCAGCAGTATTGTTAGTGGCTGGCGTTAACCCTAATAAATCAGATTTTTGAATAATGATTTGGCTGATATCTTGACTGGCATTAGCACCAAATAACTGTTGCAGGGTTAATTGCATTAGTAGAGGTTGGGGTCAATAGATCCTGACGTATCTGGTTTCTGTAGGTTTACCGTGAAACTATCCTGCCTGTAAGTTGAATTATTACGGATAGCAATAGATGAATAACCTTGCTCGACCGAAAGACTTTGGTCTGTATTGGCATCTAAATTAGTTGCGGTTAAATAACTTGATGCTTTCAAAATAATGGCGACTAATAACGATTCAGCCGTATTGTTACTGGTTGCAGTTAATCCAGTTGTTGCTAGCGCTGATTTTTGAATTGTCAATGTGCTAGCGTCTTGTGTCGCTCCACTTCCAAATACCTGCACTAAAGTTGGCTCTGCCATAAAAATAAATTTTTGATGAGTGAATAAATCCGTTTTAAGAGAGATTCAATAATTCGTAAATCTTCCACTTTTATGTAAAACCGGAAGTATCACTGAAGCCATGAAACTATTGCTGTGGTTAGGATTAATCCAATTTCAGGTATTAGCTAAAAGATAAAGACTTCCGAATTAACCAACTGCAATGGTTAAACCGGAAGTCACAAACATCAAAAATTAATTTATGAAAAACAATCGCAATGGTCAAGCAGCTGTTTTCACTCAAGCTGAATATTCTAAAATCCGCAGAAACATCAAGAGTCAAAAATACAAAGTACTTTTAGATTTGGCTTGGTTTACCGGTGAACGATGGGGGGCACTGGTGCAAATGAAAATCAGTGATGTTTACAATTGTGACGGTACTCCGCGCAAGTCGATTACTTTTCGAGCCAGAACTCGCAAAGCTTGTGGCGGAAAACAGAAAATTAGGAAAACTAGGGAAGTACCTGTACACCCAAGTCTGAATGAAATTCTGATGGCATACACCCCAGATCCGGATTCAGAATGGCTGTTCCCAGCTAAAAGAAATTACACCGAAGGGGAAATCAGCAAGCACATCACTCTGCGGTATGCGGATTTGATGTTTCGCGAAGCTGTGGAAAAGTCCGGTCTGGGAGGCCGCGGGTTCAGTACTCACAGTAGCCGCCGCAGCTTTGTCACACATCTGGCTAAAAAGGGTATTTCTCTAAGAGTTATTCAAAAGCTGATGGGATATGCAGATTTGAAGATGCTTTCGCTGTACATCGATGTGACTGAGGAAGACCTCGCGGGGGCGATCGCCACTTTATGAACCCCAACCTCATATTCCTACAAATTGAGATATTCTTCGATCGCTTGCAGCGCGGACATTACGATCATCCTCTGCTATTGGCGATGGCGCTGGAGAACTTAGCGAACCAGGCATGGGATGAAGTCGATACCATTTACCCAAATCTGTGACAAAACCGTTTGTGGCGAATAACTTGAATATGTAATCGTTTAGAACTGCGATCGCTTTGGCGAAAGACCAAACAAAGCGATCGCAGTTTTCATTTTGCTCCCATTGGGTATGAGTTTTCCACACCCGGCGCAATTTTTATTTGGGGAATGGGGAATGGGGATTAGCCTGATTGCTGCTTTACGTTCAACCAGTGGTCATCCGGAAAAGAGGAGCTGGCTTCAAAGTCAGCATGATTGCAGCCGATGACACCGAAATAAGATAGCTTGTTTTCCTGGCTTAGAACTGTGCCCACGTCGCCGGCTCTCAGTTGGTCTTCGTGCCAGCACAGTGCAACTAAGGCTCTGGTGTCAGGGCTTAGAGCAAGAGCAACGTAAATAGTTTGTTTTTTCATTGGTTATTAGTCATTGGTTATTAGTTATTAGTTATTGGTCATTAGTTTTCCCTTTTCCCCTTTCCCCTACCTCCCCATCTCCCCAGTACGCCAGGAGCGAATCATTTTTTCAATTTCCTGGGGTGACTGACCGTCCGCGATCGCATTTTCAATTTCCGATTTTCTAAATTTGGCTTTGGGACTGTCCACACTCCCCAGGTAACGACGGTGTATTTTGCGGCCAAACATCCAGCAATAACGAAAATACCAATATTTATTAGTGGAGCGTTCTACCCAGTACTTCTCTACCCAGTGCGTATCGTGTTGGGGGGCAGATTTTTGAGTATTACAGGTAACTTGCCCCCCAACACTTTGACACGGAAGTTGTGACTCTGAATTTTGCCCCCCAACACGTAATTCCCATTGGCGCCAAGCTTCGTTGTAATCGTCCAAGTTTTGATAGTCGTCTGGGTCTGGTGGCTCGTGGCTATCGTCGTAGAAAATTGTCAGCTGGTCGCCGTCCGCCTTTCTTGGTACTTCTCCAAAGTCGGCCGGATTCCAGCGATCGCTATCTGTGTGTTGGGGGGCAGTTTCGATTTCATCCCAGGAAGGATCGTAAAGGGGAGTGGAGATTGGGGACTTAGTAAAAGCTTCTAAGTCAAATAATGTTGGTTGATTCATAATCAAACTGGTTATTATCTCGCTGCCCCCTCAGGGGCAGTTTTTATATGCAGTTATTCCCTAGTAATCCCTTGGCAGGACAGTAGGGAACCAAGATTTCAAAACTTTGATAAAACTCGATAAACCAAATAGTTCATCCTGCCAGTAACACTCACGTAAACATTTAATTAACCATCCTTGAGGATTTTTAATTTCTTTGTGTCCTCCGCGTTTAACAAAGTGATTTAAAGCTTCTTTGATGTACTCAATATCAAACTCAAATAAATGCCTAGTTGATGCTTTATTTGGGTCAAAGTATATTTCATACTCAGCACAAGAGGTCAGTATTTCGTGTTGCCTTTCTAACTCGATAAATTCGGCTGTGGTGGGAGTAAGAGTATTGCTGCTGCTGTATACCTCGTCATCGGCAGATTTATTGTTTGAGGCGTCTAAATCGTAACTGGAGTTATGGTTTTGTAACTTTTTTTCTCGCGGTTTCTTGGGTGGATTTAACCAAGACAATGGTCTAACAACTAACTTGGTTATCTTCCAGGAATATTGTTTTACTATCTGCAAAACACGAGTTGATACAAGTATGTCGAATATCTTCTTGAGGTAATTATGGGCATAAGGTTTACCTCTAGATTTTGCTACTGTGGCATTAAATTCTGATAAATCTGGTTCTATCTCGCTGCCTATTACTCCCTGCCTCATTAGCCATTGCCATAGAGTTTTTGCCGCAGGAGGTATATGGTTTTGATAACAAAATGCTTCGTGTTCTTCCGTCCAAGGAAGATTGATTTTATATGTACTTTCTGGCATAATACTATTAGTTATTTTTCAGAGAGCCACCACGATCGCTAAATCTTACGGTGGCTTTTTGGTTTTTTAATTTTGGTTTTTAATTGCCTGACACTGTTCTTTGAGCTGTGCGAGCATTTGGGGATTATCTTTAAAAGCAGATGGTAAGTGGCTGATAATTATTGCTGCTACCATAGTTCGTTGATAGAAGTCGAGTTCTGGGTCAACGGTTCCTATGTATTTGACAAATTTTGCTAATTCCACTCCGCAAATATCACTGGCACGCTGTACCTGAGCTAGGAAGTCATCTCTATTTTCTTTAGTCATTGGTCATTAGTTATTAGTTATTGGTCAACTGCTTTAGATCAAAAAATCCAAATTATTGGTTCCGGCTCATACTCTTGGGGTGAGGTGCGGTCAAGGTAGCACAGTCCATCTTCCTCGTCGTAGTCTAAGGTTGGTTCTAGGGTTCGCCAAGGACGGTAAGGGCAAGTTAAGCACCTCGGCTCATCGTTTTTTGGTGGCTCACAGACATTGCCGCGCCTGTTTTTACATTTGGTCATTAGTCATTGGTTATTAGTCAACTGCGATCGCACTTCACCCCCGCGGCGCTGCACTCCATGAAGCTCAAGTGCGATCGCCATTCAACGCAAAAACCGCCCTAACCTCTACTGGCAGGACGGTTTATGCATTTTCGTCTGTTTGTGTTTCAGTTTTGTCTATAAAACCCTGGATTTTCTGTTCTACTAGGTCACAGGATTTTAGAAAATCAGTTTCGTTCTCTTCAGCCTCATCAAGTCTTGTTTTCAGCCGTTGCTTGTGTGCGCGTACATAAGATAAATGTGCATCCCTGATCATGCGAACGGCTTCTAACACTTTTCCAGGATCGAAATCTCCTCCTCCGATAAGGGATTCGATTCTACTAAGTAAATTTTTTCCTGAGCTATAGCTGCTATCAAATCCGCCCTGCTCATACCCATCTCTTTGGC
>JAVRCJ020000015.1:48743-197579 GCA_034530875.2 Nostoc sp. DedSLP01 | reverse complement strand
TGACCTATCTTTTTCTACCGTACAATCGTCACATCTTGATATACCAGTCCTTCCAGACTCCTTGTCACCCCGTCAGCTGATTACTATTGGTGCGTGGACTGACTCTCAAGAGCCAAATTTACAGGGGGCTGTTTCCACAGGGGATATTTAGCAATTTCGCTTATTGAATCGAGAAGATAAACAAATAACTCAAGACTTGAATTTATATCGTGTTCCTGCTGATATAGAAGAGTTGCTGAGTATTTTGGTAGCGATACTAGGTTGCTGAGAAGATGGCAACTTTGGAGGATGAAAAATGAGAAACTATCATATTGATATCTTCTAAACTTGGCAAGTTCTAGAATATTTCGCTGTATGATACTTAAGTAGTGTTGAGAATCTTAATTGATAACCTAGTTCAATTATTCCCACTACCAAACTAAAAAGTAATATCTGATACATCTAAGTTGTAATCATCAGCTATTCTACGCCTACCTATCAGGACAATCAATCGTGGGATCGCTTGCTGTATTCTTCACAATTTGTTACAAAAGTACAAAGAACTTCTAGAGACTAAAAACCACATGTTCGGCGGACTTACTGGTTTACAAAATCCTAAAGGCACAGATTGGGGAGAGCAAATGCTCAACACGGTCGCCAGCCAAACGATTCGCCACTTGTTTACCCAAAGCGAGTCAGTAGAAGTCTTTGTGCGTTGCTATCCCTCTAGCAAACTTTTACAAGGCAGCATTGATAGCTTCAAAATGACCGGCCGTGGCTTGGTAATCCGCAGAGATTTCGCGGTGGAGGAAATGTCATTTGAAACCGATGCGGTTGCTATTGACTTTGGGTCGGTTTTAAGTGGCAAACTTAATCTCAAGCAACCTACTCAAGCGGTTGCTCAAGTAATTTTATCAGAAACAGGCATTAACCAAGCCTTCAATGCGGAACTAGTGAAAAAGCGGCTGCTTAACCTCTCTGTGCCTGCTTTAACAGCGTTATCTGGTGGAGAACCAGTTTCCTTTACGGAAGTCAGGGTAAAGTTATTGCCTGAAAATCGGTTGCAGCTGATAGCAAAGGCAGATTTAAATAATGGCGAACTTGTCCCCTTAAGTATGACTGTAACCATAGGCATTGAAAAGCGGCGGCGAGTTTCTTTCCAAAACCCGAAAATCGAACTTGACCAAGTGCCAGAAGCACAACAGGAAATCTCTAATACCTTAAGCCTAGCGCTGGTAGAAATTTTGGATAATATGGTCGATTTAGACCGCTTTGACCTTGATGGGGTGAAAATGCGGCTGAACCGATTAGAAACTGAAGGTCAAAAGCTTATTTTTAGTGGATATGCTGAGATTGAACGCGTACCACGTAGTAATTAATATGAAAAAAATACACAAAAATGTATTTTACTAGGTCTATGACATTGGTCATTGGGGGCTGAGGTTACGGGTGATGAGAGGACAATAGGGTTCCGTTAACGTCAAAAACCGTGAAATGGGAGGTTGGGTTAAGGTAATAAATTACCCAAAAAACTCTGCAACATTTTTGGGTTGTTTTGCTACTTTTCTCAATCCAACCTACACAATGCTTATTTTTAAGCTTTAATGGAGCAGTATTGAATTTTGTAGGTAAAAAGTCAATAAATTAAGCAACCCATTGCAGTTAAGAATTGTAGCGACTGCCGTGTGTGTCCAGCGGCTTGTCGCTAGGGAGAGCGATATCTTTTGAATCTAAACGCTATTGCTAGAAGCTAGTAGTTCATCCAGCTTGCCTTGATTGTCTAAAGCGTGGATATCATCGCAGCCACCAACATGCTGGTCATTAATGAAAATTTGTGGTAAAGAACGGCGTCCGTTTGCTCTTTGAGCCATTTTATTTCTGGCTGCCTCATCTCCATCAATGCTGTATTCGATAAATTCAACTCCCTTGTTTTTCAACAAGCTTTTGGCACGGATGCAAAATGGGCAAGTTCTCCAAGTGTATATTTCTACTTTTGCAGCCATAAAGTCCTCAAATTGATTTAATACTTTTTAATTTTAGAACTTTGCCACTGACTATGGGTTCGTAGATTATTGTCATTCTTTCTGTTGCTCAAATTTTTTCACTACTAAGCGCTACAGGATTCCTATTTGATTTTTGAAAAAACTTACTATACCTTAATCTTCTAGAATTTTACTGCATTTTGCTTGTTGTCTAATAAGCCAAGCAATTTCAGGAATCCAACTCGATTCCTATAGTTAAAAAGCAGAATTTATCTAAGTGAGTTCTAGTTTCGTATTTCTTCCATCTAACAAAAAATGGTTTAGAAGTGCTTGCGCTCCTCTAAATCCATATTGAAGCTATGCTACTGCTAAAACTCAGCAGTCTAGTTTAACTTTGGGAAGTATCTTTTTTATTTTTCTTCTGGAGTCTGAAAGCACCCAAGCCTAATAATCCTAACGCTGCGGTTGTACTAGGTTCAGGTACTTGTTTCGGTTGAGGTGCGGGTGCAGGAGGTTGATAGTACGGTGGTACAGGTGTAGGTGTGGGCGCGGGTGCTGGTGCTGGCGCGGGTGCTGGTGCGGGTGCTGGTGCTGGCGCGGGGGCTGGCGCGGGTGCTGGCGCGGGTGCTGGTGCTGGTGCTGGCGCTGGTGCGGGTGCTGGTGCTGGCGCTGGCGCTGGCGCTGGCGCGGGTGCGGGTGCTGGGCTTGTGGCAGGTTTTATACTAGTTTCGGCTAGTGATGTACCGTACTGAAAGCGAATGTTGCCAATCTTAGTGATGTCAAAGCCAGAGGTTAACCCTGATAGCAAGAAAGTAGCTGAACCTTTAGCAAAAGTCCCTGAACTTACAGCTGGATTTGCATCATTAGCGTAACCACTGATAATTCCGTAATTGAATTGCTGTCCGCCACCACCTTGGAAAATACCTAAGCCAGCTGTACCTAGACCATAATGTTGGTCAATGCCAGGAAGTCCTCCAGTATTACTGGTGTTTGGCAATTTCCATTCATTTAGAGCCAGAAGATCGACATTGTTTGTGGTGGTTGAGCCTGCGCTTGAGGTTACTGTGGGAGCTAGAGCAGAAACTAGCGATAAGTTAAGGGCAGAACCAGCATAGTCCCAAAAGACCGAGGTTAGAACATCAGAAGGGTTTGAGATTCCTACAGAAGAATTATTAGTCAGGGTCACTGACAATAAACCATTGCTTAGGTAATTAAAGAGGACTGACGCTCCCAAAGGATCGTTAGAGCCGTCGTAGGTATTGGTTCCTGTTGCTGAAAAACTTTTAGACCCCAAAATCGTGGGCGCTGGTGCTGGTGCAGGCGCTGGTGCTGGTGCGGGTGCTGGTGCAGGCGCTGGTGCGGGTGCTGGTGCAGGTGCGGGCGCTGGTGCAGGTGCGGGCGCTGGTGAGTTTTTGTTGTTGCCATTACCGTTACCATTTCCTGCCTGTGCTTGAGGCATTTGCGAGCCTACAGCTAAGCTGAATGATAAAAGGCCACAAGTTATATAGCCAACTATTTTTTTTGAATATGGTTGAGACATCTAAATCAAACCTCTTTGTCTTAAAACAAGATGTGGAAAAGGTTCCTAATTAATGATGTTTATCCAAGCATTATTGCCATCATTAACTAATCCACATTGGCACACAAAAATGATATGTAGTACTGTTTTTTGTAAGCTTTATCCAAAATTTAATAGACTATAAATAAATGACTATTACGCAACTTTTGTTCGATATTTAAGTGTTTACTACATGAAAAATATTTTTGGCTTATTTACGTAATATTTCTAGCTTTAATTAGCAAATATAATCTTTAGTATCAAATTTTAAATAAAATATTTAAGTAATTTTGATAAACTATTTATAATGTACTGAAAGATATGTATTTTTCATAAAGCAGATTGACTATGAGTATGCAAAAAATTATAGAAGGCGATCGCCTTCCATAAAGTTAGATAGTTATTGTAGTAGTATTGATACTGAATTGGTTTATCGACGCACCCAGCCATTGATGGTAAATCTACTATCTTTGAAAGCTTGAGAGGGACAATTCACAGGCAGTACTTCGTGTAAATAGCGGCTGGGGAAGAATATAATGCTGTTATTTCGAGGTTCAACTGTTTTGAATGTCTCAGCATTTACATAGATGTTATTTTCAATTTTGCTATCGTATATTCGCAATTCGCCACCAGAAAATGATTTTGGTTCTTGATAAAAGTAATAAACGTATGTTAGTTCTCTGGTAGCAGTATCTGGACTGCCATTATCATTATGAACTTTGTAATAATTACCATGATTATGTGCAGTTAGTTGACTTTCAATCTGTGATATAGAAAACGATGGTATGTTTAATTTGCTCATAATATCAGGAATCATTGCTTGAATTTTCTTTAATATCAATTCAGAAAATTCAGGGAATGAGTAAAGAACCAATGATTGCCGATAATTAATATCGTTTGTAGAAGTATTGCTTGGCAAAAAATTTGATTCTTTTTCTAGAACATATTTGAGTAAACGTTTGTGTTCTTCGGGCGTCAGAAAATTATCTATATGGATATAATCAGAAGCCTCAATATAACTACTTTCAAGTTGTATGTTCTCTGATTGTTGTATAAAGATTGGGGGTTCTGTAACCACGCCTATAAGATGTTCGCTAGGAAAACATAAAACCGAGCGACCTTCATTAATAGGAATTTGGAATAAATTCTCTAACTCAGAGTCTTGTTTGTATGCACGAGCCACAATTTTTGTTAAAAGACTATGCAGGAGAGGTGCATCTGATTTCAAATAAACAGTGTGTTGATGTCCTCCAGCTAGAAGAAGCTGAACTTTGACATCTTTGGACTCAAACTGCTGTGAGGCCAATGGCATATACTTTCCTTTGTATAGATATTGATAAGTGAGAAAATTTTAAAAGTTTTCCTGAAAGGCTAATACAGTACTTGTCAAATTAATTAATAATCAGTTAAGAAGTGAAAGTCTTATATATTATTAGGCTTTATCCATAAAATAAATATAATTACTGTATTAGTTATAAACAGAAAAATACTATTAATAAATTGTTTTAGCACGTATTTTCCTATATTGTCATTCAGCAAATTCCACATAATCCGATAAAGCTTCAGTAAAGTAAAGGAGAAATATCTGTTATTTTCAAGAAAAAATGCCGCAGCTAATATAGCTACGGCATTTTCAACTAAAAATTCCAAGTTTCTTACGGTATTTACCGAGAGTCAACGGCATATTCAATCAATTGAGCAAGGCGCTGGCGTAGGGTTTCTAATCCCAACCGCTGACTGGCGGAAATAAATACTGCTAGGGGAAATTCTTCTCTTGCTAAAGCTAGAATCTCGCTGTTAGCTAGATCGATTTTATTAAAAACAACCAGTGCGGGCCCAGGAGTAACTGGCATTTGCGCGAGGATTTCTCGGACTGAACGAATATGTCGCAACCAAGCTGGGTGAGACAAATCTACCAGATGTAATAAGGCATCAGCTTCTGTGACTTCCTCTAAGGTGGCGCGGAAGGCATCCATTAAGGATGGAGGCAGTTCGTGTATGAACCCTACTGTATCTGTTATGAGAATTTCTTGGGGTTCATCAGTTTCGCCGTGAGGAATTACTAAGCGGCGCGTAGTAGGATCGAGAGTAGCAAATAGCTGGTCGGCTGTATAAACTTCTGCGTTTGTTAGAGCATTTAACAAAGTAGATTTACCAGCGTTGGTGTACCCAACTAAAGCTACTGAGGGAACCTCTCGATGCTGTCGTCGCTGTCGTAGGCGGGAACGATGCGCTTGTAACTGGTTGACTTCTTTTTGCAGTCGGGAAATCCGCTGCCCGATGGCACGTCGTTCAGTTTCCAGTTTAGTTTCACCAGGGCCGCGAGTCCCAATACCACCACCGAGTCGGGACATGGCGCGACCTCTACCAGCCAGTCGCGGCTGCATGTATTCTAACTGTGCTAGTTCTACTTGCAATTTACCAGCACGGGACTGAGCGCGTTGGGCGAAGATATCCAAAATTACTTCGGTGCGGTCAACTACGCGCACGCCAATTTGCGCTTCTAGGTTGCGGACTTGGGAGGGCGAAAGGTCGCGGTCAAACACAACGAGATTGACTCCTAGTGTTTGGGCTGTGAGGGCGATTTCTTGCACCTTACCTTCCCCGACTACTGTCTGGGGATGAATGCGCGATCGCTTTTGTTGTATTGTCTGCAATACCTCTCCCCCAGCCGTATCAACTAAACGCGCTAATTCTGCTATGGTGTCTTGGAATTGTTGCAGGGTCATTTCATCAGTCATTAACCCCACAATTAACACGCGATCGCGATCGGCATCTACTTCCTGGGCGATAAATTCGCGCTGGAATTCCGCTTCCAGATTTTCCACTAAGTCGATCAAATCGTGCTGTGCCAGATCCTCTAAACCAAGAGGCGGCGATATATTCCAACTCGGAGATTGGACTTGCTTCTGGTCTATGTTCAACCCCGCAGGAGTGGTAATCAAGGTGCGAGAGTCTTGGGGTGTCAAATGAGCTAAATAAGCTTCTTTGACGTACCCAGTAGCGCCGCCTCCCCGACGCGTAAATCCCGTACCAGTAATATTTAGCACAACTAGAGCGTCTAAGCGTTGGAGCGCCATAGCCGTGAGTGCCGCTTCGTTGGGCGGTTCTGACTTTAGATGAGTGGCGATACAACGAACACCGCTAAGTCGCTCAGCACCGTAACGCGGCAATTCCAGTGGTGGAATTTGTGTTTGACGCGGCGTACCTACCCCCACGCGAATCACTTGTCCGCGACGGTTGAGGTAGGCACATACAGGCTGATTGACTTCTGTGCTAATTGCTGCCAGACGCTGGGAAAACTCAGGCGTGGTGATGCGATCGCCTGGGATGCGCTGGTGATAAAGCCGCTGTAGTTGTTTCAGCTGGCTGGTCTTTAGACCTTGGAGATTTCCAAAGATAGTCTCTATAGGCGTTTCTGACCAGTTAAATGGTCCCCCGAATCCTTCTGATGTCTATTTTACAACAGGCTAAAGGGTGCAAACTCTCTCGCCTGAGGGAGCCAATTTGCATTTATCTGTGGGGAATTTTGATTTGAGAGTAAATAAATTGACGTAAATAGTTCTCATTAGAATCGGGCAAAAAGCAAGAAGTATAAGGATTTTAGTTTAATTGATTTTTATTCACATAGTTTTGTTTTATTTGACATTCTAGAATTTACTATCATTTCTAAAATTAGTATTAAATTTACAATTTTTATTTACTTGTTTTCAGGGCAGCCTTGGAACTCAGCACTTTTAACTAGCGATCGCGTCGTTTAACCTACCCGTATGGCTACAAGCAGCTTAGGATAGACTAAAAGAATTTTTTGAGGAAAATGATAGAAAAAATCACAGCTGTGTTTAATGGCAAAGTGTTCTATCCGTCTGAACCCATCGCCTTGCCAATTAATACTCGCGTGCGAATGAGTATTGAAATTTTATCGCCTAGCGAACATGAAACAGTCTCATTTTTGCAAACGGCGCGATCGCTCAATCTCGAAGGGCCACCTGAGTGGTCTGCCAATATAGATAAATCTTTGTACGGTAAATAAACTTTTCATGCATTCCGAAGTCTTTCTTGATACCTCATTTGCGATTGCTTTATCCGCACCAAGCGATCGCTTGCATCACCGAGCTTTACATCTGGCTAAAATGTTACAAGCGGCAGAAACTCGTTTAGTGACAACACAGGCCGTAATGTTGGAAATTGGCAATGCCTTATCCCAAATAGCTTATCGTCAGGCGGCGATCGTATTATTGAATTCTTTGGTAGCAGATGCCAAAGTAGAAATTGTTCCCCTTTCCCAAGAACTCTACGAACGTGCTTTTCAACTTTATTGCGATCGCACTGAGAAAGAATGGGGATTTAGCGATTGCGTATCTTTTATTGTGATGGAATATAGCGGAATCACAGAAGCATTAACAGCTGACGAGCATTTTCAACAAGCGGGGTTTCGAGCATTATTGCGAGAGAATTTGCCGTGATTGGGGCTGGGGACTGGTGATTGGGGATTGGGTATTACTAAAATATTTATTTATTTATTTCTTATTTCCGTATTCCCTATTCCCCATTCCCCACTCCCCACTCCCAATTTCCCAGTCACCAATCCCCACTCCCCTATCCTTATTATTTCGTTACAATCGGCTTGTGCGTTAGGCATTCACGAGTTATCAACCATGAATTTGATTTTCGATCCACCGATTCCTGTAAAAATTCAAAAGATGAAGGAACGGGTGCGGTGGATGCATCCGAGTTTTGTGCAACGGGGAATTGACCAAACTAGTTTGGTTATTGGCGATCGCAAAAATGATAGTCCAGAATTTTCCTTTATGGTTATCGGTGATTCTGGTACTAAATCTCATTCTCGACACCACCCCCAAAGAAAAGTTGCCGAACTGATGCTTGCTCATCGGGAAGATTGCAGTTTTGTGTTGCACACGGGAGATGTCATCTATGTGGTGGGTTCTCATGAGTATTACTCAACAAACTTTATTGAGCCTTACCGAGAATTTCTGGTCGGTGGCGACAAGCCGAAAGGCATTTCTTATAACCAGATGGTGTTTAATCTACCGTTCTTGCCAGTACTTGGCAATCATGATTACTACGATGTGCCGTTGTTGTATCGTTTATTTACTGGAACAACATCGTCGCTACGTCGACTGTTGAAGTACAAAGATATCGAGATTGGGTGGCATGGTTCGTATCAAGGTAATGCATACACTCGGGCGTTTATGGACTATACGGCGGGGATGTCTTCGCAAGAGTTAGAACGTCATTTAGATCGGCACTATACTGCTAAAACTGACACAGGACGCTGTTTGCGTTACGAACCCGGACAATTCACGTGCTTACCCAATCGGTATTATACGTTTCGTTACGGTGGGATTGACTTTTTTGCACTGGATTCTAACACCTTTAATACACCATCACCTTTACCTGCAACTCAAGAGGGGGAAATTTACCGCCGGGAATTGCAAAAGCGTCGCCATGAGATAGATAGAGAAGAATTACAGATTTTGAAAATATGCGAGGGATTGAATCCAGATAAACCTCCTGAAGCGGAAAAACTTGACGAATTAACTGCCAAATTAGAACAAATTGATGAAATCAAAATCGATATTGAAAAACAGCTAGGATCTGAGAAGATGGCTGCGATCGATTTTGAACAACTTGAATGGTTACGTCGCAGACTCATCGAATCTTGGAATACTTCCGAGGTGCGCGGACGTGTAATCTTTTTCCACCATCCGCCCTACGTTACAGAGGCTACTAAATGGCATCAGGCACAAACCTTGGCGGTTCGTCACCGTTTGCGTTGGGTGTTTGAACAAGTAGCTGAAACTCTTGGTTCTTTAATTAAAGAGCGTCCCATAGTGGATTTGATTTTAAACGGCCACGCTCACTGTTTGGAATATCTCCGCACAACTGATACTGGATTTGCTGATTCTCACATTAACTGTATTATCTCTGGTGGTAGCGGTCATCGTCCCCGATATCAACGGCGAGAGGGGAATGAATTGATGGAGACTTTTACGGAGATTTCAGGTAGCACCACTCGTAAAGTTGCTGATTCAATGCTTTTTGTTGGTCGCTATGATTACAATTTTTATACGCGACTGCCTTATTCATGCGTGCGGATTGATGTCTTAGGCGGTTGTCCGCCCAAGTTTATTGTGAGACCGCTGGTTACTGAACGCGTTGGTGAAGAGTGGTTTAACAGTGAGCTTGAACCTTTTGTAATTTAGACAGTTATAGCGGTAGTCAGATATGTTAGGACATAATGACAAGCCTAAATGCTAGGAATAGTAATACTTTTACCTCCTGCTTCCTGCCTCCTGCCTTCTGCCTTCTGCCTCCTGCCTCCTGCCTCCTGCCTTCTGCCTCCTGCCTTCTGCCTTCTGCCTCCTACCTTCTGCCTTCTGCCTCCTGCCTCCTGCTATAAAAAGACTATGGCCCAGTAATTACAGCTACTGGGCAATGTGCTTTATTCAGAATTGCGTCCACTCTGTGACCGAAGAAAACGCGACCGGTAACCATGCGGATATTGCTGCCTAGAATGATTAAGTCGGCTTGCTTGGTTTGGGCAAATTTGAGGATTTCCCTTTCTGGGCTGGTTCCTTGAAGAATATAGGTTTTGACGTCAGCGCCTAAATTGCGACCAATGGCTGCTTGCCGTTCTAGCAGATCTTGAGCAATTTCCTTTACTGGAGCTAGCGATCGCTGTTCGTAAAGAATATACTCAACCTGTGGTAAGTTAATCACGTTGACGATAGTTACTAGTGCGCCAGTCTGAGCTGCGATCGTGCTTGCTACCTCTACGGCATTTTTGCTGTATTCTGTTCCCACCGTTGGTACAAGAATGTTTTTTAGTTGTTGTTGGGCGATTTTGCATGTCTCGCCTTGGGGTTGGGGTAGATGCGACTTCACTACCATCGTTGCACAAGGGGCTTCTTGTACTACCCGGTCAACAAGCAAATTGAACAATGCTTTTTGAGGGCGTACCTGTTCGGAAGCTCCCAATACAATTAAGTCATAGTTTTTGTTCGCTTCATTGAGAATGACCTCTGCTTTACTGCGTCCAGACTCGGTTTTTGTTTGCAGGGTGGTATCGGTAGGTAGCTGCATTTCCTCAGTAACAGCAGCAAGAGCTTGTTCGGCAGCGGTATCTTTAACTTGGGTTGCTGTTTTACGTGCTTTGTTTTGGGGCTGCTTGTCGCTCAGAGCGTATAAAGCTGTAACTTCAACTTGGTTTTGATGAGCCATGTAACCAACTAGCTGCGCCGCAAGTTGAATATTAGGCCCGCCGCTAGTCGGTATTAAAATACGGTGTATCCGCTTGATAAAGCTACGGCTGGCCTGTTCTTCTTGTTCCAAACGTCGAGCTTCCTCTTCACCCATAACCACTTTTGACAAACACCAGCGCAAAAGGGGTGGAGCCATCAAGGAGGTAACGATCGCCACCATGACTATAATTGAGTACATCTGTGGGTTAAGAACTCCCAAAGATAAACCAATGGTGGCAACAACAATTTCCATTGCACCACGCGCATTCATCCCGGAACCCATCGCTAAAGCTTCCCAATGGCTCAAGCCGCCGACGCGAGAACCCAGGTAAGCACCTGTAAATTTACCAATACAGGCGACAGCAAGCACAATTAAACCAAATAATAAGGTCTGGGGAACTAACAAAGCTAGTAAGTTCACTTTCAAACCGGCGGCTGCAAAGAAAATCGGCGCTAAAAAGCTTCCAGTGAATACTTCTAGCATGTGTCCGGCTTCATTGCTAAAGCGGCGGGATTGACCTGCTAGAATTCCTAACACGAAAGCACCTAAGGCTGCTTCCAAACCTAATGCGTGGGTAAGTGCTGCTGCTGAGAGTGAAAGAATCAACACAACCGACATACTAGCAGCGATGCCACCAATGTAATCATCAACCCAGCGCAAAATTTGGTCTACGATGGTACGCCCAATTGTAAAGGCAATGGCGAGAAATAATACCGCTGCACTTACCGAGTGAAAAATTGTCCCAAAGTCAAATTTACCGCTGCTAGCTAAACCTGAAACCACAGAAAGTAAAATCCAGCCAATAGTGTCGTCGGTCATGCCTGCTGCTAAGGTAACTTGACCGATATCACGGCGAATCAGGTTTAAGTCCATCAACACCTTAGCAATCACTGGTACTGCTGAAATACTCATCGCTGTGGCGATAAACAGACTGAATACCAGGCGTTTTGCTGGGTCGGCTAAAAAACTATCTGGCAATAGCCAGCCTAGTCCAAATCCGGTGATAAATGGGACAATAATTCCACCTAATGAAATCAGTAGGGCAGTTTTACCTTTACGTAGAATCAGTTTTAAATCCGTTTCCAAGCCAGTCACAATTAGCAAAAATAATACCCCTAGCCAAGAAATTACTGAAAGTAGATCTGATTGTTCTTGGCTTTTGGGAAATATATGCGCCTGTAAGTCTGGAAGAAGCAAACCAAATAAAGAAGGGCCAAGCAGCACACCAGCTAGTAATTCTCCAACAACTGGAGGTTGGTTAATCCGGCGCATGAACTCACCTAATCCCCGTGCTACTAAAAGCAACAACGATAGTTGTATCAGCACCAAAAGCAGTTCGTGATGACCCAGAGGTTTAATTAGACTAGCACCTGCTCCTTTCTGTGCAGCTAGTACGGGCAGTAACATTAGGGATAGGTTTTCCATATCAGCGTCTAAAGGTGGGATAACGAATTTTGAAAGAGCCGTTTTTAGTAAATAATGTTAGTGTTTACTTCCACATCGCTCTAGAAGATTAATTTGTGATTCTTAAAGGCATGATTACGATTGGCGATCGCTCGATACATGGTTACAGTTGTAAGCAAATTTTCAGCTAATACAAGAATTTGGCGATCGATAATTGATACAACTCATTTCAAGAAGTGATAACCTATGAACGAAGTGATTAAATACACTTAATATGATTCATAGTTCCAAATCTAATTTTTTTGCTTTTATACTCATTTTTCTAGTTGTGTTAGGGTACTTACTGCTGGCTCCAATTGCTATAGCAAAAGCAGATTCTTCTACAACAGTTTACGAACAACGTGTAATTCATAGTCCTGATGGTATTGGCAAATATTACATGGGGCGAGAAATTGCCAAAGTTATGGGATACACTGGCGCTGGCTGGCTAGAACGACCAAGCCGAGAGATGGAAGAACAGCCAAACAAAATAGTTAGCGTGCTTAACCTCAAACCTAACGATGTGGTAGCAGATATTGGTGCTGGCACTGGTTATTTAAGCTTTCGGATTGCACCTCTATTAATAACAGGTAAAGTGTTGGCTGTAGATGTTCAGCCAGAAATGTTAGAGATTATTGAGTTGTTTAAACAAGAGAAAAATATTACTAATGTTGAACCTGTTTTAGCAACTCTTACTGACCCTAATTTACCAACTGAAAGTATTGACTTGGCGTTGATGGTAGATGCTTATCACGAACTGGAATATCCCCAAGAAGTAATGCAAAAAATTGTGAAAGCACTGAAGCCGGGAGGTAGGGTAGTACTAGTTGAGTATCGAGGTGAAAATCCTTTTATTCTGATAAAGGGCTTGCACAAAATGACTCAAAAACAAGTCTGGAAAGAAATGCAAGCTGTTGGTTTAGTTTGGCGGGAAACTAAAAATTTGTTACCTCAACAGCATTTAATGATATTTGAAAAACCGGATTCTAGCGAATTTTTGACAAGATAAATATCCAGCAAGCCATAATAAAATAATATCCCTTGCCAGAGTCAGAAATTATGGTAGACTTAGCACTCAAGCAGAAAATTCCTTTTTTAGAAAATGGCGATCGCCTCACTCGCTACGAATTTGAGCGACGCTATCAAGCAATGTCCCGCCATCAAAAGGCAGAATTAATTGAAGGAGTTGTATACTTGGGATCACCATTGCGTTTTGAAAGTCATGCTGAACCACATGGTCATACAATCACTTGGTTGGGAGTTTATGCCGCATCAACCCCTAGTGTGAGGTTAGGAATTGAACCAACTGTCCGCTTAGATTCAGATAATGAACCACAACCAGATGGGGTCTTATTAATTACACCGATAGCTAAAGGACAATCTCGTTTGGGCGATGATGATTATATAGAAGGTGCGCCAGAACTTGTAGTGGAGATAGCAGCTAGTAGTGTTGCTATTGATTTACATGATAAGAAAAAAGCTTATTCTCGCAATGGGGTTAAAGAATATATTGTTTGGCAAATATTTGAAAATAAATTAGATTGGTTTCGGCTGCAAGAAGGAGAATATGTATCCTTAGAAATGGATGCAAATGGAGTTATTAAAAGTCAAGTCTTTCCTGGTTTGTGGTTGTCAATCTCAGATTTACTTGCTGGGAATATACAGCAAGTTTTGGCTGTGTTGCAGCTGGGGTTAAATTCCCCAGAACATCAGCTATTCGTGCAGTGTTTGTCGAAATAAGGAAAATATACCGCACAGATATAATCCCTATTCCCTTTCCCTACAAGGTAAGGAGAGTGACGCAATTTATATCAATTTTCGAGAATATAATCAACTACAAATGAATCTTCATGGATATCTAAACTTTCTAGTAGTTGTTGAAATTTTTTGTGTTCTTGATGAGGCAGATAATCATTACGAGCTTTAATATTTTCAAAAGTTAGCAGATATACATGCGTAAAACCCAGATTTAATCCCTCTGTACTGTTGTTAACACCAGTCTCAAAAGAGAGAATACCTGGAATTTTATCTTTCAGTTCCCGAAAGGCTTTTGTCACCTGAGTAATTTTCTCTTCTGTAGCTTCCTTTTTGTACTTAAAAATTACTATGTGCCGAACGGCTTCTGACTGAATTAACTCCATCTTTTTAGTCCTGTGAAATTTGCTCCGAAATATTAGACTTCTTGCATAAATGATTTTTTGCTCGCATATTTGCCTTGAGCGTTCCCGCATTCTTAAGCGCAAATAAGAGGACGAAAAGAAAGACTTTTGCAAGAAGTCTATTCTCTGAATCTAATTACAAATAGAGTTTAGACTAACGCATAACAAAACATGGTTACTGCGTATCAAAACTTATTGACAGGCGGACTTGCTGGAGCAGTAATAAGCTTTAAAACAAAGTGGTACTATCTGAGTTAGGGCAAGATTTAAAACATTCAAATCTGATTTCACAAAATCGCGTAACTGCCGATTCTAAATCTCTATCCTAAAGCAATAGCATCAGTCTATATTTTGAGGAATGAGGGTAGCGGTTTTGGTTGTACTATCCCAAACTATCCAGTTAATAGAGTTATCTAAATTATCGGGACTATTGGAGACTTTAAAATATAGTTTTTCTATGCCTTTTGTTTCAATGGCAAAGTCGGCATTTTGGGCGTAAATAACTTTAAAGCCTTTATCTCGCAAACAATACATTGCCCAGGCTTTTAATGATTGTTTGTATGGTTCGTGGGGAATTGGCGGTTTGGTTATTGTGTCTTCAATTACTTTAAATATTTGCGTCAGGTTTGCGGGCATAAGAGATACTTTTGCTATTATTCTTGACTTAATTAGCTTCTGGATCGCAACGAATTTCAATCATAAAGCCATCTGGGTCGTACAAGTAGACTCCTCTACCAGTAGGACGAGTGACTGGGCCGTGAGCGATCGCTATTTTATTCTCTCTGATTACTGTCACCGCGCGATCGAATAACTGCGGATCGATATCAAAAGCTAGATGGTAGGCTCTAGTGAATGTCTTTTCTGGATCGGGATCTGGTGGTGATAATTCTGGTTCGCCAAATAAATCTAGTATCGTACCATCTGGGGTGATGAAATTGGCTACTTTTCCAGATGCAACGAGTTCCACCAGGGTTGCGGGTACTTCATCGCCTGTCAGTTCGTGGAAACCGAGGATAGTCCCATAAAAATGTCGGGAAGCTTGCATATTTTTGACGTTCAGCGCAATATGATGCACTCTACGCAAATCGCCGGGAGTAAGGACGCTGTTGGTTGATTGGGCACTAGATAGCATAGTAAACAAAATTTACGTACACAGATAGAAGTCGAGCTTTTTTCTTAAAGTTTACTATTTCTAATAAGAATCTATCAATAAAAGAGTCAGCATCTACAAGAAATTTTATCCGACTAATGGATAAATACAACGGTTTAATATATACCTTCATTTATTCTGACTCCTGAATTCTGAATTCTGAATTCTGTTTTACCATGCCTTTTGATTATTCTTTAGATTTTCCAAATATCGATTTTCGGCAGCATCCCGAACTTTATCGCGTTGGGAAGGGGGAGCAAGGTGTACTTTTGGTAGAACCTTACAAATCAGAAATTCTTCCTTTCTGGCGATTTAAAACTCCTGAAATTGCTAGAGAATCAAGCGAAAAAATCTACGAAATGTTTCTTGCTTATCTCGAACAAGATGATTTTGTCGGAGCAGATATGGCAAGAAAATTTATTCAAATGGGTTATACTCGCTCTCGGCGTTATGCCAATCATAAAAGCGGTAGAAAATACAAAAAAGATTCGCCAAAAGAGATTTTACCTTATGAAGTAGACCCGATAAAAGCTGAATCAGCGGCAATATTTAAAACTAAATGGATGCAAGCAAAAACAAATGAAAAATACCTCAAGCTTATGGCTCGTCATAAACAGAGGTATGAAGTAAATTAGGGCATTGCTGAATCAGGGGATGAATTTTGATGTATTGAAATTTTTAACTCCTTATTCTCTCCGCGTCTGGAGCGCCTCTGCGTGAGATAACCCGCATTTATGCAACGCCCTCAATTTTTCATTGCCTAAGTACAGCTTTGCATAAAATCGTGGCAAACTGAGGGTTGAAATTTAAACGCAAAGTATCACAGAGGTAAGCGCAAAGGGACGCAGAGAATTCGCTATGAACTCATGAAATGCTGTACTAAGCTACTAACTGAACAACACCCCATTGTCCATTTGTCAACCAAGAAGAGTCAGATTTTGCTACTTGCTCAATAAGTTCTGGTTTTAAACCGACTGCTACTTCTGATTTTAGAGTGCGTAAAGCTACCATTGGTACGGGTAGGTAACTGACTACATCTGCAATGTTGGTGGTGAAATCCCAATGGCGATCGCCTAATAATCGACGATAATTTGCATCTCCTTTGATTATAAGCAAATTGGCTTTAGCTAACTCATCTTTTAGAGAGTCTGGTATTTCCCAAAAGGCTAAAGGTGATGTCCAAAAATAATCTTCAGCTAGAACTAAACGCCCTGATGCTATATTTTGTTGCAATCTTTGGGCGAAGGATATCACTTGTTCGTGGCTAGTAGTAGCTAAAAATTTTATTGTGGAATGTACATCCTTAATCGTGGCATCAGATACAAAAGTTGGATGTGGCTTTAAGTGTAGATAAACTCGATTAATCGTGTCGCTATTTAAGAGAAAATCTACCAAGCATAAATCACAAACTAATTCAAAACCAGCGTTATCGACAACAAAATCAATTCGCCCTCCCTGAGAATTGGTTAATAATTGTGCAACTTGGGGAGCATCATCTACTAAGATGTGAGCTAGTTGGCTTTGAATATCAAAACGACTGCGGTCATCCTCGAATGCTGACCATAAACTCAAATCAACTCGATTGCCCCATAAAGCAAAGTGTAAAAGTGCGATAAAAGCTGTTTGCTTTGATTCTTCATCTAGCTGTGAATTCTCTAACCAATTATTTACTTGAGTACACAATAAAAGACTTGAATCAATAGAGGCTTCCAAACCTTGAGATTTTTGCAACCCAAAGGGATCGACACCTTGCCATTCACCAGGGCGAAAATAATTGGTAATATCCAGAATTAACCGATAAAAATAAGTTTCGGCAAAAAACCAGGGAACATCTACCCAACGCTGATTTTTATAAAATTCTAAATGTGTATTCCAGGCAGAAAAATCTATACCAGTATCATTTCCCAGCGGCCGCACATATCCCGTTGGCAATTCTGTAGCTAGATTTTCCAAACTGGTATTAATCTCTGATGGGAAGTTATTTTCTGCGATAACTCGGCGGGCGATCGCAGGCATTCGCTGGGTAACTGTAAACTCAGTAAAAGAACCAACTTCTGACCCCACAAGCGGTGGCGGTACGGGTAATTTGGGGATGTGGGATGTATTCATTTTAAAAGGGAATAGGGAATGGGCAATAGGGAAATCCTGATAATTCAAATTAGGGGATTTGAATCAGGACATATCTTTTATTAGACTACGTGTCTTATGAAAAAATATTTTTATTCCTGTTTATAAATAAACTTAGGAGCTTACGACCCATATTTAGGCAGGTTTTCAAAGCTGTTCCCTGCCAAAAAACCATAGTCAAACCAACTCAAAAACCCGATAATTTCATCAAGTCCCCGCGTCTTGTTCAACAATGGCAGTAAATAAAACGTTTAAGAAAGTTAAAAAATCTCTTCAACAAAGTGGAATCAAGTTTGTCCGTATTCTTTGGTGTGACAATGCCAACATCATTCGCGGCAAAGCCGTTCATGTAGAAATGTTATCCCAGTACTTTGATTATGGTGTTGGCATTTCTGCGGGACAGCAGGGAGTACCTGTAATGTACGATGCTGTGATTCCCGAAACTGGCCTAACTCCAGTAGGGGAAATCCGCTTAATACCAGATTGGTTTAGCTTCACTCCTTTACCCTACGCTCCCGGCCATGCTCGTGTTATGGGAAATATGGTACTTGATGGCAGTCCTTGGGCGTTGTGTCCGCGTAATTTCTTAATACGAATGATTGAAGCAGCCAGACGCCAGGGGTTGGAAATTCGCGCTGCATTTGAAAATGAATTTTACCTGTTACAGCAAACATCACAAGGAATTGTAGCCGCAGATTCTACAGTTTTTGCTTCTACCCAAGCAATGGATAGAAATCGAGAAGTAATTGATGAAATTGCCCAAGCACTCATTGACCAAGGAATTCCTGTAGAGCAGTATTATCCAGAATCCGGCCCCGGTCAACAAGAAATCTCTATACGATATACTGATGCTTTACGGGCAGCAGACTGGCAGGTTACTTTTAGAGAAACTGTGAGAGCGATCGCTCATCAACACAATCTTACAGCCTCTTTTTTACCGAAAATTTTTGCCGATGCTGCTGGTAGCGGTTGTCATATCCATCTTAGTCTTTGGCGTAACGGACAAAATCTTTTACCAGACCCGCAAGGTATCTGCGGCGTTTCCGAGATAGGTGAAGCATTTATCGCTGGCATACTAGACCATTTACCAGCAATGATGGCGTTAACTACTCCTAGTACTAACTCTTACCGCCGCATTCGTCCTCACTTTTGGAGTGGTGCTTTCCGTTGTTGGGGACTAGATAACCGTGAAGCCGCGGTGAGAGTACCAAGTAATCCCGCATTCATCGGTTCCACTCATTTTGAGTTAAAAACCGTTGATGCATCAGCTAATCCTTACCTGGCTTTAGGTGCCGTAATTGCAGCCGGACTTGATGGTGTGGAACGGAATCTAAAACCCGGGAATCCTGTTGCACAAGACCCCGGACATTTGCCTATTGAAGAACGTCATGCCAATGGTATTGACCTTTTACCACAAAGTTTGGGGGAAGCTTTAGACCGCTTGAAAAACGATGATATGCTTTTAAATGCTTTAAATCCTCATTTGTCGGCAGCTTTTTTAGCAGTGCGTCAAGCTGAGTGGGAAGCAATGAAAGATTGGGAATTGCAAGCAGAAGTCAAGCTTTTATTAGAGAAATACTAAAATAAGCGCTAAAATCCTTAATGCATCGACCTGCAATGTTAAGGGACTTCCAGACTTAAAGCATAGCCTATCGACATTGCACGCTCATTTAATCGGCGATCGCCCAGTTGTAAGGTTGCAAAATTTTTCTCCCACCAGTCCAGCATTGCTTGTTACCTTTAGCACGCGATTTCAATTACTGTACCGTATTTGCTGTACTGTTTCTTAAATCCTTTACCACCAAGCTTTTCGAGACTTAACGGGAAAAGTCAGGTAGATGCCATTGGTTCTAAATTCACTCTCTGGTAGCCAGTGCCATGCCTCAAGGATGCGATTGGCATACCCATAGATCGAACGAACAGACACTGAAAGCCGTTCGGCTAACTCGTTTGCAGTGAAAGTTTGCAGTGAAGCTTCAGCGAAACCTTCAGTCACATTGCATTCAATATCGATAAAGCCTTGACTCATAAGGGTTTTAAGTGTTTGCAGTCTTTTCCAAACAATGCATAAGTTGCATTAGTTTGCAATATAGCATATAGTGCATACTAGACAAATAAATTCATTTTATCCAATAGCGGTATTAAGGCATGAAGTGCAAGAATATAGGCACTACAGGCTTAAAGTTGTTATATGGATGAAACTAAACTTGTTGCTATTCGAGTAGAAATGCCTGACGAGCTAAGAAATCAGTTCAAGTCAGCTGTAGCTAGGGAAGGGAAAAACATGAAAGATGTTTTACTCAGTTTTATTAAAGACTACGTAGCTGAACGGGAATCGAGCCAAGGTAAGGGGGCAGCATGAGCGAAGCGCTAGGAGGAACTTACCAGGGACAAAAACCAGAGATATCCCCAGAAGCGCTAGAGACAGCAGAAAGCTTTACTACTGCGCTAAATAACTTCCATTGGCGGGCTGACTACTTAAAGTTCTGTGAAGTTCTAGGATTCACACCAGATACCTATGCTGAGGAAAAATACCAGCAATTTCGAGAACTGGTAAGCTATCTAGACTGTTTTGATAAAGAGGCGATCGCTAAAATGCTGGAGGCGGGTAAATGACCAATTCACACCCAGAAGATTTAACTCCAAGGCTTGACGATATCGATAATCGCCTAGAGCAATTGGGAGATGAAATTGACCTTATCCGTACTATTCAAGATGGGGTAAGGCGTGAAACTCGTGCTAATAGTCAAGCGCTTGCGCGACTAGAGAGAACGGTAGCTAATCTCGCTGATATCGCCCGACTACATCAGCAAGCCTTGAGAACAAGCCAACAAAATATCGATCGTATTTGGGAGTATTTATTAAGGCAGGGCGGCAATGGTAACACGCCAACAAACTAGCCACCAACCACACCTGAATGTTTTTGAAGGCAGGCGATCGCTAAAATGCTGGAGGCAGGGCGATGACAAGTAATGGAGGAACGCCACCTAACAGACTAGATCGGCTTGAAGCCATGCTGACAAGCCATGCTGAAATGCTTAATCAACTAGCTCCATTGATGGCACAGGTAGCCCAGATAGCCACCACAACATCAGAAACAGTTGCACGGCACGATGAAATACTTACCCGCATTGAACAACAGCAAGAAGCTAATATTCAGGCGATCGCTGAGTTAACTGATAACGTTACACGTGTCTTAGGTCGTAGTGCGATCTTAGATGATGTGTTGCTAGAGTTACGCGATAGCCATGAGGAATTGAAGCGAGATTTTTTAGAGAATCAGCGAACCACTAACGCGGCATTAAACCAGCTTGGGGCTATCCTGGTACAGCTAACACGCATTGATCCGCCAAACTAGCAGCGATCGCAATGGTGGCAGCGGCTTATGAAGAGAGGCGAATGATAGAAACAATTGATACATAAGAGTTATCACTATTTATCAATATTTATCAGTAGTTATCACTTTACTTTGCGCGATCATTTCTAGAGAGTAAGGAGCAATGTCTCTCACAAACCTTGTAGCAAAAGCGTTTTGCTGATTGTTGCTCAACTGGTTTATTATTTTTTATTTGGTAAATACTTGTGGAGGTAAACGATTACATTTTTTACATCTTTTTTACACAGTTCAAACTGACAAGCTAGATCCGTATTGCGCTAAAAAATCATGGTATGGACGGATCGCGGATCGAAGCGATTGCGATCGCATTTCTTTACACTTAAATACTAAATCGAGGAAGTGTATGTATCAGTTTCATCAAGTTGACGGTGTTACGCTGGCACGATAACGTACCCTACTGGCTGGCTGCTTTTAGGGGGATGTTGAATGAAGGAAAAATCCTCGTCGTTCAACGGACAGGAGGGAATTGTTAACTTCAAACTTCATCCCAGTTTAAAAAGCACCCGATAAGATTGGTAAAGTTCTTTATATTTCATGCAAGGGGAAAACCCTGTATCATCAATGAATCTTGCTGATATTCCCTTAATTGACCAACACGCGCACAATCTCTTACAACCTGAAGTAGCCGCCAGTTATCCTTATGCTGCTGCTTTTACCGAAGGCTATGATTCAGAGATTATCAATTATCATGCCCGTCACACTTTCTTTTATCGGCGTAGCTTACGGGATATTGCCGCTTTATTGGAATGTGAAGCGCAGGAAGCGGCAATTTTGGCACGTCGCGAAAGCTTAGGGCTAGAAAATTTAACACAACTATATTTTAAGGCTGCCAACTTGCAAGCAATCTACTTGGATGATGGATTGCTGCCAGAGAATATTTTGCCGATATCATGGCATGAAAGATTTATTTCGGTGCAAAGGATTTTGCGTTTGGAAGTATTGGCAGAACAGTTGATTCCCCAGATAGAAGATTTTGAAACTTTCCTCGAAACATTCAATAGTCAACTTGACCCGCCACCAAATGGGGTTGTAGCCTTTAAAAGCATTGTTTGTTACCGTACTGGTTTAGATATTCAACCTGTTACTGTGGATGCGGCTGCTGCTAACTTTAATCACCTCAAAAAACAACTGCAAAATCAACCGCTGCGTCTGATAAACAAACAGCTGATTGATTTTCTTTTACAACAAGCGTTATTAATTGCGGCTAAATATCGGTTACCTGTGCAACTGCATACCGGTTACGGTGACCCCGATTTAGATTTACGATTGGCGAATCCTCTGCATTTGCGATCGCTCTTAGAAATACCCCAATATCGCAATGCACCCATTGTACTGCTACACGCTTCCTATCCTTATATGCGAGAAGCTGGATATCTTGCTTCTGTTTATCCCCAAGTTCATTTAGATTTTGGTTTGGCAATACCATTTTTAAGCGTCTCTGGAATGCGCGAGACAATACGTCAATTATTAGAACTAACTCCTACGAGTAAATTGATGTATTCTTCTGACGCACACTCAATTCCAGAGTTATATTATTTGGGGGCAAAATGGGGACGCCAAATATTAGGAGAAGTACTACAACAAGCAATTGACGATTTGGATATTACCGCAAGTGAAGCAGAGGCGATCGCAGTTGCGATTTTACGTCAAAATGCCTTAGTTTTGTATAACAATGCGATTTAATTTCTGAACACAGGATTATCTAAAATCCAAATTTACGAAATCCTGTTTAAAAATCTAAATCATTATTATCTAATGATGACAGTTGTAAATCAACTACGTTGAGATAAGATTCATCATTGATAACTTCTGCTGGTAATCTGTTAGCCTTAACACCAGCCTCAACTATATCTTGTGCAGTCACCTTTCCTACTCGGTATTCATATAACAGATTGGCCATACTGGGAATACCCTGTTTTTCTAAATAACCTTGATAAGCTAAAAAGACAAGATGAAAAGGCTGGATATAGCTGCTATTGTTGCTATTATTGACTGTTTCGGCGCCAACAATTCCAGGTACAAAAGCAATAGAAGCAATGAGTAGTGCAGAATTTATAAATTTTGTGATTTTCATCAGTTTATCCTCATGAGAAATTTCTTATCTACCTGTAAACAAACAGTAGGCAAGCGCGAGAGTATTGTCACCTTTTTAACGCAATGTAAGAGCAGTTGTATACAACCTTAAAAACTGTCAAATCCCATCATGTAATAGGCAATAAAAGCAGTATCAAAGCTTTTAAGATAATTCACCCTTGTATAATGCCTAGACCAAGCTTCAAATTTTTCCGGTCTATTTATTGGTACGCTTATCTTGTTTTGATTAGCTGTAAAAATACTAAATAGTTTATACATAAAATCAACCTCAACAATACTTGCAGAATATTTAGACTGGATAATTCACTTTTTGAATTAGAATTATCAGTTCATCTTCAGGTTTGTTAGTTAAATAACTTTCCACATGGATATGCTAAAAAATCTGCTAGATAAAAGCAAATATATTTAGTATTTAAATTGATAAATAAAAGTTATTATAATTAAAACTAGGTCAAGATCCGCGTTACCCCACCCCGGTTTTGTCTAAAGCCAAAACCGCCCCTCCCCTTGGCAAGGGGAGGGGTTGGGGGTGGGGTAAAACGATTCTGAGGCAAGAGTTTGAGCTTAAGTTGACACCAATGCACAGCTGTAAAGCCCCTACATCATTTGTCGCATTCTGCTTTCAATTTGGTATTATAAAATTTGTCGAAATGCGAAAATTTGCAGGTATTAAATTCATTCTCTAACTTTTGTTATAAGTTAAATTTTTAGAACAAACAATAATAAATATATTGGTACTCTTTACCAAGGGTAAATATTATAAACTGCCTAGCATTTATGACTTGCTAAGATTCTTCTCTACTGCATCTGTTGTAGTCGTATATTTACTTCTTCAGTGCCAGAGTCAAACCATCTCCAATAGGAATTAAACTCAGATTAACTCGCCCATCTTGATGCAACTTCTGATTAAAAGCACGAATTTTTTTAGTTGCATTATCTTGCACTTGCGGGTCAGCAACTTTGCCATACCATAAGACATTATCGATCGCAATTACTCCCCCCGGACGTACTAATTGCAGCGATCGCTCGTAATATGCATCATAGTTGCTTTTATCTGCATCGATAAACGCAAAATCAAAGGTTTCTGTTTCTCCTGTTGCCAGTAGGTTATCTAAAGTTTCCAAAGCTGGCGCGATGTGCAACTCGATTTTATTTGCTACTCCTGCTTGCTGCCAATAACGCCGAGCGATCGCTGTAAATTCCTCACTGATATCACAGGCTACTACTTTACCATCCCTCGGTAACGCCAATGCTACCACCAAGGAACTATAGCCAGTAAATACACCAATATCCAAAGTTTTCTTAGCGCCAAGCAACTGCACCAGCAATCCCATAAACTGCCCTTGTTCGGGAGCAATCTGCATTCTACCTGCTCGATGTTGGGCTGTTTCTTGCCTGAGTTGAGTTAAAACTTCCGGTTCTCGCATCGAAATTGACAGTAAATAATCGTATAAATTTTTTTCTAGCCCTATTGTTTGCGTTGTCATCAGATTGGGGAATTAATTAGGTACAATCAGCAAAGCGATCGCAAAGGATATTTAGATCGTGCCAAACCTTAAAGAAGATGATAACGCCTTGCGTGAGGTGTTGACTCAAGCCAAAACCATTGCTGTTGTAGGACACTCTGATAAACGCGATCGTACCAGCTATCAAATCGCCCAATTCTTACGGCAGGTAGGCTATACAGTTTACGCCGTCAATCCTTTAGTTAAAGAAATAGACGGTAAACCGAGTTATGCTGCACTCCAGGAATTACCAGAACCCGTGGATATCGTTAACGTGTTTCGCCGTTCTGAGTACTTGCCGGAAATTGTAGATGAAGCAATTGCTGCGAATGCAAAAACCGTATGGGCACAATTGGGTATCTCGCATCAACCATCAGCACAAAAAGCTTTAGATGCAGGACTCAATCTAGTGATGGATGCGTGCATCAAAATTGAGTATCTGCGGTTAAAAGTAGATTTAAGAGGCGATATTTAATTTCGTATCTTTTATTGTGCGTAGAGATGACTTGACAAATAATGCAGATTGTAATTATTACGTAATAAAACAGCGCACAGAGGCTCTATGTGTAGAGATATTGCATACCAAGTCATTGTTTGAGTTACTTGCCTAAACCCTTTTAGAATTAAAACTATTACGAGGAAATTTTATTACTAAACTAGTTTTTATTGTGGGAGGTAGGATGTGAGCCGTCCAATAATTCTTGGTATTGTAGGCGACAGTGCTGCTGGGAAAACAACACTAACGCGGGGAATCGCTCAGGTACTCGGGCCAGAAAATGTAACGCTGATTTGTACGGATGATTATCACCGTTACGATCGCCAACAACGTGCAGAAATCGGCATCACTGCTCTCCACCCTGACTGCAACTACTTAGATATTATGCAGCAACACCTGTCGCTACTACGCACAGGACAGCCCATTCTCAAGCCAGTTTACAGCCATAAAACAGGCACATTCGAGCCACCGCAGTATATAAAACCGAATAAATTCGTGATTATTGAGGGATTACTCGGTTATTCTACCCGCGTCGCCCGCGATTCTTATGACGTAAAAGTTTACCTTGCGCCTCCTGAAGAACTACGCGCTAACTGGAAAGTCAAACGAGATACCCAAAAGCGGGGTTACACTCCCGAACAAGTGCTGGCGGAACTAGAAAAGCGCGAACCAGACTCAGCACAATTCATCCGTCCCCAACGTCAATGGTCTGATATCGTTATTAGTTTCTATCCACCTGCCGAGGAAGAAGATGAAAGCAACGGACACCTGAATGTCCGGCTAGTACTCCGTCCAACAATTCCTCATCCAGATTTCACCACAATTACTACCTCTGGCTGGAATTCCGAGTCAGCCATCCGTCTGGGACTAGACAGGGATATGGGTAAACCTGTAGATGTTTTAGAAGTTGATGGTCATGCCACCTTAGAACAGGTGAATAAATTAGAGCATATTATCTGTTCTGATATGCCTCATCTGAGAAATATTTGCGATCGCGAAAGCAACCCAGAACTCGGCAAAATTGCTGGTACAACTGGGGAAACACTCCAAAGTTATCCCCTCGCTCTGACTCAGTTAATTATTACTTACCACATGCTCAAAGCAACGCAAATATATATATAAAATACAAGGAATTGAAGTTGCTAGCATTTGAGTGAAGTGTTTAGATATTAGACATCTCCAGAAATTAAATATGCGTCATCCAGAACCCTTGTAGAGACATAGCATTGCTACGCCTCTACATTCATTTTCACTCCTATGTCTATTGCTTATGATTGTGATTTGACCGAGGCTTGCAGCAGTTGAATGTCTCTAATCTCAAGAATGCCACTACTTTCAAATTGCACGCTAATTTGAACTTTGGCAGCATCTGTTTCTTTTTTAAAATGGGCACGCACTTCGTAACGCTGAAAATCTTGAGTTGGTGAAATTCCTGTAGACCATGAAGTTGTTGTCATTGCACCCCACTGTCCTGGCTTACGTAAACCTAAGCTTACTTTGATTGGTTTTTCTGTGTTTAGAGCTTTCGCATTAAATTGACAAGCAAAAACACACTCTTGGACATCCGGTTCTGCAACTTCAAACAAGATGACATTTCGCAAAGGATCGACACTGCTTATCAACAGTTGAGTATTATCTTCATAAGCCTCAATTTCCCAGGTTTCTCCTACAGTTCTAATGCCTCCCCTGGTAATTGTGGAATCAGCAGTCGTGAATCGACGAATCAGCACAAACGGCTCTGCGGGTTCGGGAATGCCGAAGCGCTTTTGCAGCTCGTTACCAACTTCTTGAATTTTAGAGTCAATAAAACCTTTGAGATTATTGAATAAATCGTCAAACATAGCGTAGTTTACTGCGGTAGGCATCGCCACAAAATCATAATAATTTTTAGTATTCCCTGAGAAAGTTACACATTTTATGACCCCAAGAAATCCTCAAAATTAAAGATTTTCTCAAAAAAAGAGAATTTAGATAGCAAACAAGGGATAACTAAAAATACTTCCATCTTTGGTGACTATTCTCTGAGTTTGCTATGACCTATTGCCTTAGAATTGCTGACCTACCGACAAATGAGCGTCCGCGCGAACGGCTAATGACGCATGGTGCCAAAATTTTAGGCACAGCTGAGTTAATCGCAATTCTACTAGGCACTGGTCAAGGGCCAGGGAAACTGTCAGCTGTGGGTTTGGGACAATATATTTTGAGTGAATTAGGCAAACACCAACGCGATCCTTTAGCTGTTTTGCGAGAAGTTTCACCCGCAGAATTAATGCAAATTCCTGGTGTTGGCCCGGCAAAGGCGACAAGTATTTTAGCAGCAATTGAATTGGGCAAACGTGCTTTTCAATCTCGACCTTCTGAGGGGACACTAATTGATAGTCCGCTTGCTGCTGCTGCAACCCTCAGTCAAGATTTGATGTGGCAGATACAAGAACGTTTTGCAGTTTTACTCTTAGATGTTAAAAATCGTTTGCTGGGTACGCAAGTAATTACTATTGGTACTGCAACCGAAACCCTAGCCTCTCCGCGTGAAATTTTTCGGGAAGTTATTCGTCATGGCGCAACGCAAGTAATAGTTGCTCACAACCATCCATCTGGTAACCTCGAACCCAGCCAAGAAGATATAGAATTGACGCGCCAGTTGTTAACAGGAGCGCAACTTTTGGGCATTCCCCTACTAGATCATCTCATTCTCGGTAATGGCAACCATCAAAGTTTACGAGAACTGACAACCTTGTGGGACGAATATCCGCAGGGGGATTAGAGGGGGAGCAGGGGAGACAAGAAAGTGTGGGGAGTGTGGGGAGAGAGGGGAGAGAGGGGGGAAAGATTTCTTCCCCATCTTCCCACACCTCCCACACCTCCCACACTTCCTGCTTGCCCAATGCCCTATTCCCCATTATTTTTAAGATTTAAATTGCTCAAAAATAATATTTTTTTACTTCACAAACGTTTACAAAATAACTCTTAACGTCAGATGTTAATTTACTAAAATTCAGTTGTTAAAATCAAAATTATATTGCATTATTCAATTAACCACATTAGTGGGATCGTCTATCTTGACGATGTAAATCAGGAGCAGGATTGACCGAAAATTCAAATTAATGCCATCTTTGCTGCAAGTTTTTGCTGCTTGGAATTTGGCGCTGAATTTATTATCACGAGCATCTATTTTAGAGACAACTTGTAAAGTAAATATTAAATTAAGGTTATGGAAAGGCAGATGAATGGTGTCTTCTGCTGGCGATCGCTATTGTTGTATTAGGCGCAATTTCAGGTGTAATTACTCCAGTAGTTACAAATTTTTACGCTCTAATACAACATCAATAGCGAAGCATCATACTGCTTGAATGCAGGTAAAAATTTAATATTTTCTTTATAAATTAGCTTTGTAAAAGATGGGTCATTTTCAGTAATTTTGTTATTTTGTTCTAGGCAGATTCAAGGAAGTTTTTAATATCAAATAAATAACCTTGAGAACTAGAGTTGACGAGATTTGAAATTATTTGCCAGGAGGTAAAATCATGTTTGGAATTCCGTGGCATAAATTGCCGACTCCCCTTGCACTTTTAAAATTAGTTCAATTCCGTAGTAAGCTGCGAAAAGAGAACCTCCACGATACCTCACAACTACCAGATAAAGATAAGTTGCCTAAGCCTGCTCCCATTGCGGGCGATCGCAATTTGAAAGTTCGCAGCGCGGATGGCAGTTACAATGACCTTGAGCATCCGGAAATGGGCATGGCTGGGACTCGGCTTGGGCGCAATGTGCCACTGCAAGATGCGAAATTTGACGAACAAAACATACTCACCCCAAATCCGCGCACTGTCAGCCGAGTGTTATTAGCACGAGGTGAATTTCAACCTGCGACAATCTTGAATTTACTCGCTGCTTCCTGGATTCAATTTCAAACACATGATTGGTTCACTCATGGCGCGAACCAACGCAATAACAAATTTGAAATTCCCATAGAAAAGGATGACCCGTGGTTATCAGAACACGGGCCGATGACAGTCAACAAAACCTTAGAAGACAAAACCCGTACCGGAGATACAACAAAACCTCCGAGTTTTATTAATGAAGTTACTCACTGGTGGGATGCTTCACAAATTTATGGCAGCAATCAAGAAACCATTGACTCACTGCGCTCTCATGTTGATGGCAAAATGCTTCTTGATGAAGACGGCTTTTTACCAGTTCACCCAGAAAATGGCATTCACAAGGTAGGCTTTGCCGGTGCTTGGTGGGTAGGACTAAGCATGTTGCACATCTTATTTATCAAAGAACATAATACGATCTGCGACCATTTAAAGAAAATCTATCCTGAGTGGACAGATAACGAACTCTTCGACCACGCTCGGCTGATTGTCGCAGCTTTGACTGCTAAGATTCATACTGTTGAATGGACTCCTGCTATCCTCCCACATCCGGCGACCGACATTGCCTTGAATTCCAACTGGTGGGGATTACTGGGAGAAGACTTTAAAAAGCGTTGGGGTCGCATTGGCGATAGCGAACTGTTTAGTGGAATTGTTGGTTCGCCAACCGACCACCATACTGCTCCTTATTACCTCACCCAAGAATTCGTATCTGTATACCGAATGCATCCTTTAATTCCAGATGATTTGGAGTTTCATGCAGTTAGTAACGGCAAATTATTGCAGAAAAAAGAATTTTCTGAGGTAGCTGGTAGCAAAGCTCATGGGATTTTAAAAGAAACTTCTATGCAAGATTTGTTTTACTCTTTTGGAACTTCTTACCCAGGAGCCGTAAGATTGCATAATTATCCCCGCTTTTTGCGGCAGTTGACCGGAGAAGTTTTTGGAGACGACACACCAATATTTGATTTGGCTGCTGTTGATATTTTGCGCGACCGGGAAAGAGGCGTTCCTCGCTATAACCGTTTTCGTGAGTTATTAGGTCGGGGTAGAGTTAAATCTTTTGAAGAGATTACAAGTAATAAACAATGGGCTAAAGAATTACGCGAAGTCTATAACAACGATATTGACAGCGTAGATTTGATGGTGGGTCTATTTGCAGAGGATCTGCCAGAAGGTTTCGGTTTTAGCGATACTGCTTTTCGTGTGTTTATCCTCATGGCATCTCGAAGACTAAAAAGCGATCGCTTCTTTACCAAAGACTATACAGCTGAAGTTTACACCCAATTCGGATTGGATTGGATTGACAACAACACCTTCCTAACAATCCTGCGCCGCCATTATCCAGAACTAGCACCTGCTTTCTTCGGTGTCAGCAACGGCTTTAAACCTTGGAGAAAGGTCGGTTAAATCGCCTATGGGGAATTGGGAGTGTTGACTGTTGACTTAGGAGTTAAAAATTATTCTCTCCATCTCCCCGTTCCCTACTCCCTACTCCCCACTCCCCACTCCCCACAAAGATTATGGAACATTTAGAAGAAATTCGGAAATTTTGGCATAACGCTCAAGATTTGGGTTCCTTACCTGAAGATTACCAATCTTGGAAAGCTGCCCAAAAACAAGATTTTTTATGGAACTCTAGAATTCTCAAATCTAAATACGATGAACTTCCGCCCTTGAGAAAAATTGATATTGTGGGTTTATTTTTCACAGCTTTGAAAACTAAGATGGATCGTCAATCAGACGAAGCACCTACTAATTGGAAGAAAGCAATCCACGCCCACGGAAGTGTTGCGAAAATCAAGTATATTCCTGAAAATAACACTTCATTTTCGGGTTTATTTAAGGGAGCAGATTACGGACTTTTGCGATTATCTGTAACTGGAGAACCGAGCGATCGCGGATTTGCTCCAGGTCTTGCCCTCAAGTTATTTGTAGATGAAAATCCTTCAGGAAATTTTTCAGCTTTAGTATCTTTAGTTGGTCAAGGTAAAAACTATAATTTCTTCGCTAATGAATTATCAAATATTGTTCCAGTAGCTAAGAGCTTTGGCCCTATTGTCACTAACTTAATATTTAGCCGAGTTACCAAATATCCCACTAAATTGTATTTAGAAGATTTAGGAGAAATTGACCAGCACGGTCACAAAGAAAGTAAAGCTGATTATCCCGCCCAAGTATTCCTCGTTCCTAATCCAAATATCAAATTTCCAGAAAGTCCACCACATGACTTTAGAAATGACCTAGCTACAATTCCCAGCGGCACATCTTTATATACTGTCTATGGCGTTAGCCAGGAAGAAGCTACAGATAAAAATAATAACCGTCAAAAAGCTAAGATTATCGGACACATTGAAACCACATCGGAATTTATATCATCATTTTATGGTGATAGTCAATTATTTTTTAGACATCAAAGATTCCGCAATCGTTAGATAAAAATAGGGAGTAGGGAGTAGGGAGTGGGCAATAGTGAAGATTTGTTTTTACTTACATTTTGTTTGCGTATGAAGTAAGGAAAATAGAAAAGTTTAATATCGGGCTTTTTTTAATTTTTGAAAAAACTTCTGACAACTTGAAAGGCTGATTCTCTATTCCCTACTCCCCACTCCCCACTCCCTACTCGCCATCCATTTGAATAAACAAAAATTATGAGTAAAGAAGCCGAGTACGATTATATTGTTGTTGGTTCCGGTGCTGGAGGAGGCCCCGTAGCTGCAAATTTAGCTAAAGCAGGCTACAAAGTTTTGCTATTAGAAGCAGGTGGCGATCCTTTGCGCGATGAAAAGGATAAAGATAGAGAACGCTATACTTACTCAGTACCAGCATTTCATGCACGGGCGACAGAAGATAAAGATTTGCGATGGGATTTTTTTGTTAAACACTACTCTAACGAAGAACAGCAGAGTCGTGATTCCAAGTTTAGTGCAGAACATAAGGGTATTCTGTATCCACGAGCTGGGACATTGGGGGGATGCACTGCTCATAATGCCATGATTACCGTGTATCCTCACAATAGCGATTGGGACAAAATTGCCCAAATCACAGGAGATACTTCCTGGAACAGCGATAATATGCGGAAGTATTTTGAAAGGTTAGAGCGCTGCAATTATCTCGATCGCCCCATCAACCCTAATGATAATCCGACTCGGCACGGCTTTGATGGCTGGCTAACAACTAACTTAGCAGATCCTAAACTAGTAGTGCGCGATCGCCAACTCCTGAAAGTGATTCTGAAATCTGCTATTGAAGCTTTAGCAGAACAAGGTAAAAGTCTACCGCAAGTGATTAAGGTAGTTTTGAAGAGTTTCTTGGCTAATTTATTAGCTTTTCTCAAACTGCGACAAAAAGATCCTCTGGAGTTTTTAGACACACTTTTAGACCCCAATGACTGGAAAATCACCAAAGTCAGTGGTGAGGGTGTCTTTTCTGTACCGCTGGCGATTAAGGACGGAAAACGCAATGGTACAAGAGAATATATTCGGGAAATCGAACGCAAATTTCCCGATAAATTGATTGTCAAAACTCATGCATTGGTAACCAAAGTTTTATTTGATGAAAATAACACTGCCATTGGTGTAGAATACCTTGAAGGTAAACACATATATCGTGCAGATCCTCAAGCAGATAAAACAGTAAATAACTCTCAAGATAGCCACAAAGTATTTGTAAAAAGAGAAGTAATTTTATCTGGAGGTGCTTTTAATACTCCCCAAATACTCAAGCTGTCTGGAATCGGCGCGAAAGAAGAATTAACTAATTTAGGAATAGAAGTCCGCGTAGATCTTCCGGGAGTTGGTCAGAATTTACAGGATCGCTATGAAGTCGGTGTGGTAAGTCAGATGAATCGAAACTTCAGCATCCTGGATAATTGTACTTTTACCGAACCAGAACCCGGACAGAAAGTTAACGATACTTGTTTATTAGAATGGAATCGTTCTAAATCGGGTGTATATGTAACTAATGGAGCCGTTTTAGGGATTATCAAGAAATCCCACGCAGATAGACCAGAACCAGATTTATTTATTTTTGGATTGCCAGCTTTTTTCAAAGGTTATTTCCTCAAATATTCTGAAGATATTGGTAAGTATAAAGACCTGTTTACTTGGGCTGTACTCAAGGCTCATACCAATAACACAGCAGGTTCAGTAACACTGAAAACAACTGACCCTAGAGATGTACCAGAAATTAATTTTAGATACTTCGATGAAGGTAACGATACCAAGGAACAAGACTTAGAATCTATTGTTGAAGGAGTCGAATTTATTAGACGCTTGACCGAGCGTACTCAGTTGTTCGTTAAAGCTGAAATGCTACCAGGAAACAGTATAGACGAACAACATGAAATTAAGCAATTTATCAAAGACGAAGCTTGGGGACATCACGCTTGCGGAACTTGTAAAATTGGACGCAAAGATGACCCAATGGCAGTCTTAGATAGTGAGTTCCGTGTATATGGAACGCAGAATTTACGCGTGGTAGATGCATCTGTATTTCCTTTTATTCCTGGATTTTTTATTGTGACGCCCATATATATGATTAGTGAAAAAGCAAGCGATGTGATTTTGCAATATGCTGCAACTAAATCATCTGGAGCTAATTCTTAATTTGGCGTTGCGGAATGCAGGTTGTAGGGCGGGCTTTTCGACCTGCCCAAAATATAAGCATGGGGTCAGATGTCCTTTTTGCAAAATTATCAGAATCATCTTATTAATCGGCAATGACCTTGATTTTTAATTTTTAACAATCGAGTTGAGTGTAGATGAATTAAATTATATTTATTCATCGGATTTTATCCTGATTTAATTATTCTGATTCTGCGGACTTGTGATGCTTGCGGTGGGCTGTACCAAGGGTGAAAATTGCCCGCCAGGGTTCTCTCGTGAATTCTGACTCACTAATAAGGAATTTAAATATGAATGGGAAATTACCACACTTTGATATTGGTTTAGTGATGGCTGGCGCTGTCTCTGCTGGTGCATATACTTCTGGTGTAATTGATTTTATGTTTGAAGCTTTAGATCGGTGGTACGAGCAAAAAGCAAAGCAGCAGGAATTATATGGCGATAATTTTTCACAATGGGAAATTCCACCACATGATGTTTTCATTAAGGCAATGTCTGGAGCATCCGCAGGTGCTATTGTTGCTGCTACTACAGCATCGTCATTATATAGCGATATCATCCCTGTAAATGGATATCCATTGAACAATCCGGTGAGGAATAAACTTTATGAAACTTGGGTACAAAGAATAGACATTTCTGAACTTTTAAAGACTCAGGATTTGCAGGATTCCAAAGTCCCTGTTTTGTCATTTCTCGATCCTACTATTCTCAAAGAGCTTGGCAACGATGTTCTGAGTATAGAATCTACAGGTAACAAACGGCCTTATATTGCCGATCCGTTTGAAGTTTATTTGTGTATTACTAATCTGCGTGGGGTTCCTTATCTAATTACATCTCAAGGAGAGAACTCTAGCGTTAAAGGACATACTATGGTTAAACATGCAGATTTCATGCATTTTGCTATAGGTGAAAATAGTAGTGGGGATGAAGATGCGATCGCTCTCAATCCCGATAAAAGTGATACTAGTAATTGGAGAATACTGATTGATTCAGCATTAGCCAGCAGCGCCTTTCCCGTCGGTTTTCCTCCTTACGAGCTTCAGCGCAATAGTATCGATGAATACGAAAAACGTAAGTGGGAAATACCAACTCGTAACCCAAGAGAAACAGGTACGTGTTCCGAGTATCGCTCTATCAGTCCCGATAAAGATTTAGTTCCTCCAGGTCTATATCAGTTTGTAACAGTGGACGGTGGAATTATTAGCAACGAACCTATAGAACTAGTTCGCTCGACACTCCGAGGCAATCAAGAGCGCAATCTACGCGATGGAGAGCGTGCAAATCGAGCTACTGTGTTAATAGATCCATTTCCCAATGATGTGGATGCAATAAATCCACAAAGTAATTTACTCAGCTTACTATTGCGGATATTTCAAAGTTTTATTAATCAAAATAGATTCAAAGCTGATGAATTAATTCTTGCATTAGATGAAGATGTTTACAGCCGATTTTTGATTGCTCCTGTACGCAGCGATCGCCAAGGCAGAAAACCTCTAGCTTGTGGTAGTCTCAATGCTTTTGGTGGCTTCTTATCCCGGGAATTCCGCCATCACGACTATATACTTGGTCGTCGCAATTGCCAAAGATTTCTGCAAAAATATTTTGTCTTACCAGCTTCTAATCCACTATTCAATGCATGGTCAGAAGCACTCAAGACTAATCCTCAATTACAGGTTGAAAAAGACGGAGAGCAAGAAATATTCTTGCCAATTATTCCTCTTTTTGGTTCGGCAACAAAAGAAATTAATCTACCTAATTGGCCTATATATCAACAAGAAAATTTTAAATCTCTCGAAAGACAAATCCAAGAACGCATTCAGGTTGTTGTTCCTCGTTTGATTAATCAATCTATAAACGATGGTTTTAGCCGTGCTGCTCTCAATGCTCTTTGGTTTTTTAAACGTGGAAGCTTAGCTAGAAAGTTAAGAGATATAGTTAAGGATAACTTACAAAAGTACGGTCAGCTATAGCAGGAGGCAGAAGGCAGGAGGGAAAGTCTGACTATTTCCAGCATTCAAGCTTTTAATATGTCCCAACCTATCTGGCTACAGCTATATGAAGCAATACAGTTCTAACTTTTCACGGGAAGTCCTGTCGTTAAGGCAGGGGATAGGGTATAGGGTGTAGGGGAAACAAGAAAGTCTTACTACCCCTACAAGACTCAAAGTCCAAAACGAAATAAAAAACCCCTCCTAATTGGGAGAGGTAAAGTAGCTTTTTAGACGCTGTGGTGAGATTGTACTTTATTCAAAGTCGCCAAAACCCATCATCTGATAAGCAATAACAGCAGTATCAAAAGATTGGAGGTAATTGATATTTATGGGATTAGTAGGTAAAGTAATTGATTCGCTCTTCCTAGAAGTAGCTTTTTGATTGTTGGTAATTTTAGGTAGGAAAATAGAACCAACCAGATTAGGAAAATTGAGGGACTTAGTGAGTTTCATAGATTATTATGTTTTGTTATTGAGTATGTATATTTAACTGTAATAATCTAACAATTTATGCATTGCAGTTAATTATTTACGCTGGCGATCGCTTTCTCTCTAAGTTATGCAGATACGGTAGTAAAATCCTGGGTGATTGCAGCCCAAAATTTGTAGTTGAGTTTCAGAATAACCTTACTCTACCTCACTAACTTAGTAATATCGCTCTCTCCTGTGGAGTAACATTCTTAATCGCTGGTTACACTTCAATGACGAAGGACTTCTAGTATTTATTTAGCCTGCAACTGTTTGAGTTTATTATTTGCTGATAGGAGTAACTCTTGAGCTTTGAGATAGGCAGTTGTGCCACTCTGCACCTTTTCTAATTCATGAACAATACTCTGCAATTTGCTAGTGATGCGATTGCGATCTAGAGAATGAGCATCATCAGGAATTGAAGCCAGCAAGCTTTCGATTTTTTGTTGCGCTGCTGATAAAGCGTCCACACCATCAGCCTCAGCTTGCCGTCTAACTTTAACTTCACCTAAATTCCTCTCATAAATTGCTAGTAACTCTTGTGCTTGAGCATAACCAGCTACGTCGTTTGTAGGAACCTCTTGGAGTCGTTCAATAGCTTCTTTCCATAAATGTTCTATCTGTTCCCACTCACTTACAGCGTGTGGTGGATTCTGGCCAGCTTTGGCAGCTTGCCAGGAAAATTGCCGTGCTGCTGCGATTAAAGCACTGATGCGCTCATTTCCTGCGGCCAATCCTACAACTTCCTTAAACTCACGCTCGTAGGCATCTAGTTGATTTTGTGCAGTTTTTCCTGCTAGGGTTTGACTGGGGATTTGCTCTAATCCATCGAGTGCTGTTTGCCAAGCTGCGATCGCTGTTTTTTGATCTGTTGCTGTTGTAGCCTGTTGATATTGCTGTTTTGCTTTTAATAAAGCTTGGGTATTATCTGCAAGCAAAGTTTGAGCGTTCTTTTCTTGAAAAACCTTAGCTTCTAGCTGCCCAACTAGACGACGAGATTCATTAAAACCGTAGATTGTAAACTGGCGATCGTACCACCAATATTTATATTCAGACAAATCATTAACAAACCAAGTTGGTAATTCATCAAGATGGTGTTGTGCCTGTTGTAACTTCTGTTCTCCCAAATCCAAATCTGCTGAACTGGTAGCTTTTTCAATCAATTGTTCAGCTTGTTCCACTGTTACTAATGCCTGCCGATAATGATTATCCACGCTCATATAGCTAGGTAATAACAAAACAGGCGCATTTTGCACCACCGGACGGCGAATCACTGGATAAGGCAGGTTCGCCACCCAAACAACGCCACCAGGAATGCCTATAAGTATGGTTATCCAAATAAGTTTACTCCCTATACCCCCCTTGCGTTTGGTAGGCGCTTGGTGATGGGACTGTACTACAGCTTGTTGGCTGGTAGTAGGTGTATATATCCCAGACTGATTTTGAGAATTTTGATGCCGAATATTCCAGTTAAATTTGTTGAAAAAACTCATAAATATAGCCATTACTGTGTTTATTATTCCCAGCTTTGTAAAAGAACTATAAACAACAGGCTATTTGGAGCTTGCTAGCAAACTCAATTCGATTAACTCATGAGATATTTTTTATTTAAAAGTTGCTTATTTTGCAGGCGATCGCTTATCGTTATTTTGAGTTTTAATAACCCTACCACTACTAGTAAAAGAAATTCCTTGCTGAAAATCAGTACCAATCATTACTGCTTCTACTATAGGTTGGGATATTTGCGTTTGCGCTACCCACTCAACAATAAAGTTTGCTCCTAAACCTCCACTAGTATCATTTCTATTAATAAAAAAATCTGTGGACGCTAAAGCATCGATTTGAATTGGACGTTCCAAATATTGCTTAACTAATTTACCTTCTGAGTTATAGTAGCGCACAGAAGTAACAACCATTGGATTGTTCAAATCTGTATTCCGAACACTCAGGGTAACTGCTAATTCAAAAATTTCCTGCTTATTATGATGGTAAATATGAGAATAGACAGGAACATAGATAGTTTGACCTGTTGCTATTTGGAAATTTTTATCCAGAGTTACTATCTTCTGAGATGTGCTTGTTTGGGTAACGTCGAGTTGTGATTTTGGTTGAATTTCAGTTGATTGACAAGAAGCAAGGAAAATAAGAGCAATTGCTAAATAAATATGGGGATACAGCTTCATCAAAACCATTGACATCAATTAAGTAGAAGGCAACAAACTATTTTGCAATGATTTGACTTTACCGCAAAGCCCCGGAAGTAACGGATCTTTGTAAATTAGCTAAAGCGCGATTGTAATCTAAGATAGCTGTGACTCGATTGCCTTCTGCTCTTGTGAGGTCGTTTTCCGCAGCAATTACCTCTGTTTGAGTGCCGACACCAGCTTGAAACCTCAACCGAGCCAAATTCAGAGCTTCTGTAGCTTGATTTAAAGCGACACTAGAAGCCTGTACGTTATTTAAATTGGCTTGTAGTTGAGAATAGTACTGTTCTACATTAAAGCGAATTTGGTCGCGCTGGCTTGCAAATTGTACTTCGGCGATCGCAATATTACTTTTAGACTGAGCTGCACGCGCTCTTGCTGCTCCCCCATCAAATAAATTCAGGTTTGCTTGCAGTCCTACAGAATAGCCATCAGCAATGCTCGCACCATCGTTGTACCGATCTAGTAGATTGTAGTTAGCTGCTAAACTAATTTGCGGCCCTAGTTGTGAAAGTGCCTGCCGTCGCTGTTGCTCATAAATATTACGTTGTGCTAATTGCTGTTGCAATTCCGGCCGATTTTGAAAAGCTTGGACAATAGTTTCTTCTAATGTTGGCTGCCAAAGGCCCGCTAATTGTACGGGATCTGAGGCAGTGATATTAACTGACTGCGCCAAACTTAACAGAGTTGCTAACTGACGACGCGCAATAAGCTGTTGGG
The DNA here is from genome assembly GCA_034530875.2 of Nostoc sp. DedSLP01. Lineage (GTDB taxonomy): Bacteria > Cyanobacteriota > Cyanobacteriia > Cyanobacteriales > Nostocaceae > Nostoc. The sequence continues at coordinate 158,537 of JAVRCJ020000015.1, read as the reverse complement.
AAAGAGCATTAGTCAGTTCTTGTTGAGCGTTAGCTAAATTCACCTGAGCTTGCAGTACATCAAATCCCGTACCTACGCCAGCGTTTTCTCTAGCTTGAGTATCCCGCAAACTCGCCTCGGCATTATTCACAGCAGACTGATTAATTCGTACTTGTTGATCTGCCTGTTGCAGATCGTAATATTGAGTCGTCGCATTAAGTTGAATTTCTAAAGCTCTACTTTGAACATCTAATTCATCTATTCGCAACTGTTCCTCAGCCGCTCGAATAGTAGCTTGTCGGTTACCAGAAGTATACAAATCATAATTCAGTTGTGCTGAACCATTAAAAGAAGTACTTGCTTGAGATGAATTGCGGCTAAAACCATTACCACTATTACTAAGATTTCCGTTAATTCCAAGATTAGGAAATAAAACTGCTTGAGATTCCCGCACTGCTGCACGGCTGCGTTCTAATTCTAAAATAGCTATTTGTAAATCTTGATTATTGCGTTGTGCTAATTCCAGAGCTTGTGTCAAACTAATTGGCACAGTTTGCTGAATTTTCACTTCCTCTGGCTTGGTAGGAAATTGTAGAGGATTTGGATTGGGATTGAGAGAATCGGGAACTTGTAAAGAACTTGAGGAATTTTGTAGTTGTGGGGGAGTTGCTGCACTTGCAAAAGTTGGGAAAAAAATAGCCAGTGCCAAAACAATCCAGGTAGAATTTACATTCATAATTCGTAATTCGTAATTCGTAATTCGTAATTTCTAATTAGATTGGATGCTGGGGAATAAAGGAAGGAAGAATAACTGATGAGAAATGCCCCATGCCCCATACTCCATTCCCTAACCCACAATCAAACCATCTTGAACTCGGATAATTCTTTTAGTTTGAGCAGCAATATCTGGTTCGTGAGTCACAATCACAATTGTGATGCCTTGCTGATTAAGTTCTGTCAACAAATTCATTACTTCATAAGAAGTCTCAGTATCTAACGCACCTGTTGGCTCGTCTGCCAACACTAATGCAGGTCGATTAACTAAAGCACGAGCAATAGCTACCCGTTGTTGTTGTCCGCCAGAAAGTTGACTTGGACGGTTAGAAATGCGTTCTGCTAGTCCTACTTTTTCCAGAGCTTCTAATGCCCTTTCGCGGCGTTTTGGTTTGGGTAAGTTAGCATAAACCATTGGCAACATGACATTTTCTAATGCTGTCGCCCGTGCTAATAAATTAAATTGTTGGAAAACAAAACCTATTCTTTGATTGCGAATATAAGCTAATTCATCATCATCAAAAGTTGTGAGGTTTCTGCCTTCAAAAATATAGTGTCCGGTTGTGGGTCTATCCAAACATCCTAAAATATTCATCAGTGTAGATTTACCCGAACCTGACGCACCCATAATAGAGACGTATTCACCTTCTTCAATAGAGAGTTGAATACCTTTGAGTATAGGGACGCTCACTTCTCCTAAATGGTAGGTCTTAGTAATCGATTCCATCCAAATCATTGTTGGCATATTGGTTTTTTGTTATTAAATAGTTAGTTGTTGTTTTTTAAATAAGATATTATTTAAAACTTTTACCAAAAATTCTCTAACTACCATTTAAATAAAATCGGTAATTCTGATCCAAAATCTTGTAAATTACCTTTTTTGCCGTTATCAAACTTTATTTGTACTTGGTAAAAATTGCCTTGTGAAAATTGTACTAATCCCAGCTCAATTAGCGTTCTAACTTCAGGAGAAAAGTTTTGAGTACTGGGTAAGATGACCTGTAATGCTGTAATTTCTTTGAATCCAACTTTATGAACTAGAGGAAGTTGCCGTTCTAAGGCGTAATCTATAGGTTTTTTATTTGTGGGAGAAATAAAAATCAACGGTTCTGATAAATTGTCACTATTGGTTGCAATTGGAATCGAAGCTTCTGGTGGTAAATATTTTGCATGATAATCCCAAGTAGAAAATGGTATTTTTCCTAAATCTAAAGCTGTTGACCGAAATGCAATGCCAAAAGGACAAGCTTGGGTTTCTTGCCAACGGCAACGTTCCCACAAACCTGTAAGGCGAACAAGAGGAGACTGGATTTCGTGAGTGTCAAAAAGCCAAAGTAATTCAAGATAAGCATTCTCAAAGAAGAAGCAAACATTTGCAGTCCCTTGACCTCGATGAATTCTCCGAGTACCTTCTATAAGTCCAAAAGTAGTTAGCAATTCTGCTGGTGGTGCTTCTGGTTTAACACATACAAAGATATGGTCTAGTTCAAGTTGCATTTAGTCACCTGTTTTAAGAAAAATTAGGGATTATTTAGTCACTACGTAAAGCAGTGATTGGATCTAATTTGGAAGCGTTACGTGCGGGAATCACTCCAGCAACTAAACCAACAGTTATTGAAAGTCCAAATCCAGCAATTATTGATAAGAAAGAAATTACAAATGGAAACTTAAAAATATTTGCAGCTGCGTAAGCAAGCACAATGCCACTTACCATACCAATACCTCCGCCAACAATCGAAATGACGATCGCTTCTGCTAAAAATTGATTTAAGATTGCTGAATTGGTGGCTCCTACAGCTTTACGAATGCCGATTTCCCGCGTGCGTTCGACTACAGAAACTAACATAATGTTGGCAATCCCAATACCACCAACTACTAAAGAAATTCCAGCGATCGCCACTACCATGACTGTAAATAAACCCACAACATTTGTGAAGGTACTCACAATATCAGCTTGGTTCGTCAGGCGAAAATCATCTGCTTGGGGCGGATAAATATTATGCCGCAGACGCAATAAATTTGTGACTTGAAACTGAGCCGCTTCTAAATCTTCTTGATTAGCAGATTTGACTAAAATTCCAGTTACAGAAACGCCTACCAAAGCATTATTACCAACTAGTCTTGCCGACATACTAGTTAGAGGAATAAAAATTTGGTCATCTCGATCCATTGGGCCTTGAGAACCTTTAGGTTCCATTACCCCAATCACTTCGTAAGCTTCTCCCTGAATCCGAATTCTCTCGCCGATAACATTACCACCCTGTGCAAAGAGTGTTTTTTGGACTGTAGGGCCGAGAATGGCAAGTTGGGCGGCGCTATCTAATTCTTCTTGAGTAAAATATCTCCCTTGCTGGGGGTGAGTATTCCTGACTTCTGGATAGTTTAAATCTGTACCATAAATTGTCGTTGAAGTGTTCTGCCCTGCGTAAACAACTTGAGCAGTCCTTTGCAGGTAAGCAGAAACCATTTGCACCGATGGGGCTTGTGTGGCGATCGCTTTGGCATCTTCCCAGGTTAAAGTGCTGCTAGAACCTACTCCTTGGCGAACATTACCGCTTCTGGCTGCACCGGCTAAAATTTGCAGCACATCTGTACCCAATGCTTGAATCTGTTGTTCAACTCCCTTTTGCACCCCTTGACCAACAGAGGTAATTGCAATCACTGAAGAAATGCCAATAATTACGCCCAGCATAGTCAGCCCTGTGCGTAATTTATTACTCCACAGTGTTTCAATCGCCATTGAGAATATTTCTAACAGCGGCACTGTGCGGGAATTCTTAGGTTTGTAAAAACCCTTAAATATCTTAAACATAAAGTATTATTTAAAACTAACTTTAAGGGGAACCACCGCGCGAACGGCCTCCTGTTCCTCCTGTTCCTCCTGTTCCTCCTGCTCCTCCTGCGCCTGCTCCTCCTGCGCCAGATCCTCTTCCTCCTCCGCCTCCGCCACCTCCCAGGCCAGGAAAAACTCCTCCTCTTGGTGTTGATTGGGGACGCGCTCCTGGTGGGAAACTGAGCAATACTCTTTCGTTTCCTGTCAATCCAGACTTAACTTCAGTAAAGTTATTCGCGGTGACGCCCGTCTCAATCGGAGTGAATACAGGTCTGTTATTCTTTCCTTGGACAAACACGCCTGTAGCATTTTCTTGACGTACCACCGAGGCTGTTGGCACCGCTAAAACATTTTTCACTTCACCGACTTGAAAATCTGCTTCCACATTCATCCCAGACCGTAGTATCTTTTCCGGGTCTGAAAGCGACACTCTGACTTCAAAACTGGTAACGTTTTGTTCTACTACAGATTGGGCTGCGATTTGCCTGACTTTTCCTGTAAAGATTTTTCCCGGGTAAGCATCCGCCTGAATGGTAACTTTTTGACCGAGGCTGATTTTAGAAATATTGGTTTCCGCTAAATTGGCGACAACTTCATTTGTGGAGGCCAGAGACAAGATTGAAGAAGAAGTAGCAGAAGATATGTCACTACTAGCAGTTGTGGGAGTTACGAAAGCGCCAGGGTCGGCATACTTCTTTGTCACCACGCCATCAAAAGGGGCGCGAATAATCGTGTCATTGATTTCGGCTTGGATGTTTTGCAACGAACCGCGAGCAGATGTTACCTGGGCGCGGGCTGCGTCTATGTCTTCTTGGCGCGTTCCGGCTTTGAGGAGTGCCAAAGCTTGTTGCCTTTGGTTGACCACAGCTCGTGCTTGTTCGATGTCTTCTCGACGCGACCCAGCTTGTTGCAAAGCCAGCGCTTGCTGTGCTTCGTTGACAGCACCTTGAGCGCTATCCCTATCGGCACGGCTTTGATTTAGAGCTTGAAGAGAAATAGCCCGTGCATTGTAAAGATCCTGATTGCGGCGAAAATCATCTTCCGCTTTGCTCAAGTTTGCTTGAGCGCTTTGTAAACGTGCCTGTGCTTGGGCAATATCTTGAGGGCGATTGCCTGCTTGTACCTTTTGCAGATTCGCCTGGGCTTCATCGAGTTGTGCCTGTGCTTGGGCAATATCTTGAGGGCGATTGCCTGCTTGAGCTTTTTGCAGATTTGCTTGGGCTTGCGCCAATTGTCCTTGAGCAGAAGTGAGTTGTCCCCGGAGGTTGGAATCATCCATGTAAGCTAAAATCTGCCCTTGCCTGACGATATCTCCTTCCTTTACAAGTAATGTTTTGAGTACACCTGAATTTTTCGGACTGAGGTTGATTGAGCGCTCAGGTTTCACCTCACCATTAGCTGAAACTTTGATTACTAAATTCTGTCTTTCTACAGGTCTTGTTAGCACCCGACGTCTGGCTTCTTGACGCGGAACTACAGCTACTTGGTAATAAACTGTGTAACCAATCCCACCCAAAAGTACAAAGATAAGTAACCAAGAAAGCAAATTTCTTTTACCCTTTTTTTTCTTTGTCTCTGGAATTAAAACTGGTGAATTTACAGAATTTTCTGTATCAAATTGCATATCCGTTTTTAGCCTATAAGGAATGGCTACCAAGCTATTCTTTACAGCTAGACTATAGCCTGGTAGCTCCATGCTGACAATAATTGTGACTTTTTAGTGTTTTAAAGGTTGATTTGCAGTAGCTGTCCATCAGGAATACTGAAATAACCATTATGCACTCTTAGCAATCCTTTAGCAGGAACAATTTCCTGAATTTGAAGAATAAACTTACTAGGATTTCAAAGTAGCTTTGATTATCAAGTTTTACTAAGTTCCTAGCAATAATAATCTGTCCATTGGGATATCTAATGTCACTTTTACCAAGTCTGATTACCTAGTATCAGGTTGGTTGTTCCAGTTCCAATTGTCCCAAGTTGGTGAAGTTCTAACTTCTACAGGACTGGGTATGGCGCCACGGTTCCTATTGCCCCAGTTTGGACGATTTTTTACTCTTCTAGGATTGGCTCTGCCATCGCGGTTCCAGTTGTCCCACCTTGGCGGAGCTCCGACTTCTACACGATTGGGTCTGGCACCACGATTGGAATTACCCCAGGTTGGGTAAGTTCTGACTTCCACAGGATTGGTTGTGCGGCGGCGATTGTAATTTTCGCGCCTTGGGTAAGCTCTGACTTTTACGCGATTGGGTCTGGCGCCACGATTAGAATTGTCCCACCTTGGAGGAGCGCCGACTTGTACAGGATTGGGTCTGGCGTCGCGGTTCCAATATTCATCGCTCTCACCAATAACATTAACTTCCGTTTGGGCACTTGCGGGCGCACTCAAGAAAGTAGGAGCAATGAGCGTCGCAGCAGCTAAGATTATAAACGCACAGTTTTTTTTCAACATAGAATTAACTCCTTTGTGCTTCGGTTTTAATTCAAGAATTTTAGACAGTTGTTTTTGTATTACAGCAGAATTCAGAATTGATAATTGGGAAGTACAACATACTTGATGTTTGGCTACAAATCCAAGTTACGTACTTTACTAAGTTGAAATCTTCTGTAAAATACCTAATATTTAGCTTATCGTATAAATTCATACATAATAATTATCGATCTAAACGTCCAAATCCATATATGACCAAAGTCACTACTAATTCCAGACTGATGTATGACCAAAGTCATCAGTTTTTCTAGTAGGGAATGGGGCATGGGGCATTGGGCATTGGGCATGGGGAGATAAGTTTGAACGTTGAACCTCTGAACTCGAACGTTAAGCCTTTTTACTCGAATATTGAACCTCTGAACTCTAAACTTTTAGTTTTAACTCTCCCTCATCATCTTCCATGCCCCATGCCCAATCCAAGATTTTACTGCCGTCAATAGCGGAGATCGTTTAAGCTAGCTGAAAGATTCTTTGAGAAATGGCTGAGAGGCGGTAGTGTGCATAAACATTTTTATTTAATTTTTCTTCTGGTTGTCTGTAGTTTATGGAGCGTACCAAAAGCCGCTAACGCACAGGCATTAATACCCCATACACTGCAATTAGATCCGGCAAAGTTAGAAAAGCAGGGGTTAACTCTGGCACAAGAGGCGGCTCAACTAGCTCAATTTCAACAGGTTGACTTAGCTTTGCCACGAGCGCGATTGGCTAGTCAACTGGCTCCTAAAAATGATAAAGTCTGGTTGCTTTTGGGTGGGTTGCAGTTACAAACCAAAGAGTTTGATGGAGCGATCGCTTCGTTAAAAAAAGCCCAATCCCTAAACCCTAAAAATGCTGATATTCTCTTTGCTCTAGGTTCAGCTAATTTTCAGCAGAAAAAGTACCAAGAGGCTGTTACCAATTATCAAGACGGTTTGAAGTTAAAACCCAATGACCCAGAAGGGTTATTTGATTTGGGTAATGCTTATTTTCAATTGGGCAGACTGCCAGATGCGATCGCCCAATACGATCGAGCTTGGAATCAAGATAAAAAATTCTGGCCGGCGATTAACAATATAGGCTTAATCAACTACGAACAAGGTGACATCTCAGGAGCCATTAAACAATGGCAATCGGCTGTAAGCATTGATAAACAAGCCGCAGAACCTTTACTCGCTTTGGCAGTGGCACTATATACTAAAGGCGATCGACAACAAGGACTCACCTTTGGAGAAGCCGCACTCCGCATCGATCCGCGCTATGGTAGTTTAAATTTTCTTAAAGAAAATCTTTGGGGCGATCGCCTACTAGCTGATACGAAAAAATTCCTAGAATTACCTCGTATTCAAGCAGCCCTACAAGGGGGAAGCTCATCATCAGCCCCGGAACAACAGCCTGCACAGTAGAAGTGGGGGAAGCAGAGGGGCAGGGGAGCAAGGGGAAAAGGTTAAAGGGAAAAGGGAAAAGGAATAAATTTAATCATTCCCCTTTTCCCCCTTACCCCTTTCCTTTTCCCCATTCCACTGCCCCATGCCCTATAACCAAATCCCATTACTACTTGCCGAAGAGTACCTGTTTATAGTACATATATACTTAATTAAAGATAGGAACTAGTCGGTCAAAAAGATTGATGGACAAGTATTCCGAAAAGAAGTCGCGATGTGTCACTGGTTGTCTGTGGGTAGAAGCGTGATGATTTGGTCAACAAATTGTTGATGGTCAACAACTGGTTTAGAAATGTAGCCATCGGCGCCGCTTTGTTTGAGAAAGTTCTCGCGATCGCCTTCCATAGCGTGTGCTGTCACCAGAATAACGGGTAAGTTTGCCGTTTTTGGGTCTGATTTCAACATTTGTGTAATCTTGATTCCATCAACCGATTTGCCTTGATAAACACTTCTGGAAAGAGAAACGTCCATCAAAATCAAGTCTGCCTCTCCTGATTGGGCAATTTGTATTACTTCTTCCACATTTTCAGTGTGTTTTACACCCAAGCCGCCACGCTTGGACAAAATCTTGGAAAAAACACGAGCATTAATTAGATCGTCTTCGACAATTAAAACGGTTTTCATGAGAATTTTACTTATAGAGGTGGAGGAACTCAAAAATTCGTCTTGGGCTGTTGCGAGCGCTAGGCATAATCTTTGGGGTTCTGCTAGCGATCGGAGCAAAAGTTTTCAACTCAGCAAGCAAGCTAGAAACTTTTGGCAGAATTCAAAATTACTGTTGGAAAGTTGAGCCATTTTGTTGTATTTGTATCTTGGCTTATTTGCCTTTAGCGTTGCAGTGGCGTCAGTTGGCTTTTAGGGTTGGCATAGCCATTATCCCAACCGATCCAAACTTTGCCCAAAATTTAAAATTAAGAAATGCAATCATGGTAAATATCCTAGCTACTAAATGTATGTAGATTATATTCGTCTGTCTTCTTTTTAATAGTCAATTTACAGCCTCATCATCAAGGATGATACTACTGCTTTTTATTCTGTGACTATCAAGATTTTGTCAGGAATCCCATTTCATCCGTTATGCTGTGGTTGCTGGAGTATTGAGTTCCATCGGTTTTTGTATAGTTAAATTTCAGGGAAAAAACTCATGGCAAAACAGTTAAACCTTCTCTCAACGGGACAGGTCATTACAACAGCCCTGCACACGGAGATGCAACGGTCTTACTTAGAATATGCCATGAGCGTAATTGTCGGGCGAGCGCTACCAGACGTGCGTGATGGCTTAAAACCAGTGCATCGCCGCATTCTGTACGCAATGCACGAACTCGGTTTGGTACCGGATAGACCTTATCGCAAATGCGCCCGTGTAGTGGGTGATGTTCTCGGTAAATACCATCCTCATGGGGATCAAGCGGTTTACGATGCGCTAGTCAGGCTGGTACAGGAATTTTCTAGCCGCTATCCCCTACTGGCAGGACATGGTAACTTTGGCAGCGTCGATAATGACCCACCGGCGGCGATGCGCTACACAGAAACGCGGCTTGCGCCTATCAGTCATGAGGGAATGCTGGCGGAAATTGGCGAAGAAACGGTGGAATTTGTCGGTAACTTTGATAATTCCCAGCAAGAACCGACGGTACTACCTGCTCAATTGCCTTTTCTATTGCTCAATGGCTGTTCTGGGATTGCCGTGGGAATGGCGACAAATATTCCACCGCACAATTTGGGGGAAATAGTCGATGGCTTGATTGCATTAATTGATACTCCAGATTTACCAGATGAAAAGTTATTCGAGTTAATTCCAGGCCCCGACTTTCCCACAGGTGGAGAAATAGTTGGTGAAGCAGGAATTCGGGAAGCCTACACCACAGGTAAGGGTGGAATTGTGCTGCGGGGACTGGTGACGTTGGAAGAAATTCCAGCCACGAGGGGAAGCAAGCGACGGACGGCAATTATTGTCACTGAATTGCCATATCAAGTAAATAAAGCAGGCTGGATTGAGAAGGTAGCGGACTTAGTAAATCAAGGCCGCTTGCAGGGAATTTCTGACCTGCGGGATGAAAGCGATCGCGAAGGTATGCGTGTAGTAATCGAACTCAAACGCGATACCAATCCCCAAGAAGTTCTGCAAAATTTATTTCACCAAACTGCTTTACAAAGTAACTTTGGCGCAATTCTCTTGGCAATAGTAGATGGACAACCCCGCCAGTTAAGTTTGCGGCAACTTTTGCAGGAGTTTTTGAGTTTTAGAGAACAAACTCTCAACCGTCGCTACAGTTATGAGTTGGAGAAAGCCCAAAGTCGATCGCATTTGGTGGAAGGTTTGCTCAAAGCTTTATCTAATTTGGATGCAGTAATTGAAATTTTGCGCCAAGCTGCTGATGGTAGTACCGCAAAAATTAACCTTTGCACCCGCCTAGATTTGAGTGAGGGACAAGCAGATGCAATTCTCGCTATGCCGTTGCGTCGCCTCACTAGTTTAGAGCAGCAAAACTTGCAGCAGGAATTTGAAGAGTTAAGCCAGCAAATTAATTTATTACAAAGATTACTTAGCGATCGCCACGAATTACTCAAGGCGCTGAAAAAAGATTTGCGATCGCTCAAGCGCAAGTACAACGATGCCCGACGCACAAAAATAGTAGAGGAACCAAAGGGTACATTAGCGCAGGAGCATAGGTCTAGGGCAGAGGGGCAGAAAGGCAGAGGAGCAGAGGAAGAAGAAGACAATGCCAAACCTTCTGAACCAGCACAGGAAGCAGTATTAGAGTTTACTCAACGCGGGTATGTCCGTCGTATTAATACCTCTGGGAAAAAGTCGAAAGTTGAAAATGGTCTGCACGAGAATGATTTTATTATTCAAAGTGTATTGACCGATACAGACAAAGATTTGCTGATACTAACTAGTGGCGGTAAAGTCTACCCTGTGAAGGTAGGAGAAATTCCCCCCATTACCGGACGTTCTCCACGAGGAACGCCGCTGATTACCATGCTCAGCAATACTGCTCAAGGCGCTCAAGAAGATGTGGTTAGTCGATTTTTATTACCAGAGAATTTTGAAACTAGCCAGATGGTTCTGCTGACAAAACAGGGACGAATTAAGCGTTTAGCTTTGGAGGAATTTAGTAATTTAACTCGTCGCGGCATCACGATTTTGAAGCTAAAAGATGACGATGAATTGTCATTTACTCAATTCGCTACTCCAGGGGAGCATCTAATTTTAGCTAGTTCTGGAGGGCGAGTATTGCGCTTTGCGGTTAATGACGAACAATTACCAATTATGGGGCGCACAGCGATGGGTTTACAAGCATTCCGACTCTTGAGAAATCAGCAAATGGTTGGCTGTGTCACTGTAAGTAAAGATGACCAGCTATTGTTAGTTACTCAAGAAGGATATGCGAAACGGATGATTGCGAGTCAATTAAGAGGAGCTAATCGCGGCGATTTAGGCACGCAAGCACTGAAATTTACCAGTAAAACTGATAATTTAGCCGCGATGGTAAAGGCTTCTGGTGAAGTAGCACTCGTGACAAACAAAGACCGGGTAGTGCGGATACCTGTAGAAAAAGTGCCTATTTTAAGCAGAGATGTCAAAGGCGAAAGCATCGTCCAACTCAACCGCGATGAAAAAATTATCACCGTCGCCGAAGTCCGAGCTTAATTAGCGTGATGTTTAATTTGCAACAAGGTAATTTATAGGAGTTAGAGGTACTAGTTCGACTACGCCTTCAACTCCTGCATGAGGCTGGCGATATTAAAGATAATTCCAAAGCAGTAGCCACCAGAAACGTAAGAATATAGCGGTTCTCAATTGGGTAAAATACGCCAATTCGTAGGGGCTTTACAGCTGTAAAGCCCTCACAGCGTGTTGCATCCAAACGAGAATCGCTATAGTTTTGTCAAACTCATTAGTTTGCTGTTTGCTCTAAGTTTTTTCGCTCTACGCTCAAACAGTTTAAACATTAACTTATTAAATTTCACTTCTTAAAACTGATAAATTTATTTTATTTTTAATAGCTCTAATTTAACTTTTTAAAGTAGGTGCAACGCACCTGAAGATGTCGTACTCTTTTTTAGGATTAACGCACCCTACGGCGAATTTATATTTCTTCATATACATTTAATTTTTTTCGCCAACTTACTTTAAACTTTGAACTGTAAGTATTTTGTCTAAGCTAACGCTATAGATTTTTAATAAGAAGCTAATTAATATATATCTAGCTGTAATTTAAGTTGCTTTTTTAAACTCATCTAGCTGTAAATCATACCTAGAATGTTAAAATAATTGACAATCTATATCAATAAAATTTTTTGTTACTTACAGGTAAATCAAACTACAGATAGATGTTTTAGCTACTTTAAATTTCAACTCTTGCTGCTAATGTCAAGCTATCGCAATAAAAATATAATACTATGTTGCAAGAATGAAAAATATTGTTATATTAGTTTACGTAAGACAATAAAAATTAAAAATTTAATTTGGAGAATAAATCATGACAAATGCAACCACAACAAAAGTTACTACTCCCGTAGTTGAAGATCGTAATGCTTGGCGTTGGGGCTTTACTCCACAAGCAGAAATTTGGAACGGTCGCTTGGCAATGATTGGTTTTTTTGCAGCATTACTAATTGAAATTTTTTCTGGCGAAGGTTTTCTACACTTCTGGGGTATTCTCTAATACCATTTTGAATTTTGGATTTCAGATTTTCGATTGAGATTTCTTGCCTAGAAAGGGTTTTGTAAATTCGTCCATCTCATTCATTTTTCAAATTGGTATAAGTTTTAATATCTAAAATGAGCCATAAATAAAAAAAACCTGGAGTGCTAATTCACTACCAGGTTTTTTATTTATTTGTTATTAGTCATTTGTTTATTAACTAATGACTAATGACTATTAACAACAAATAACTGTTGATTACCGAATATATTCCTTGAGAACGCTGTTGCGGTTTGGATGGCGTAACTTGCGCAGTGCTTTCGCTTCAATTTGACGAATGCGTTCGCGGGTGACGTTGAAAATCTGCCCAATTTCTTCAAGTGTCTTCATCCGACCATCGTCTAAGCCGTAGCGCAATCTGAGAACATCCCGTTCGCGAGGGCTGAGACTATCGAGGACTTTTTCGAGGTCTTCACGCAACAGGTTTTTGGAAACTTGATCTTCTGGGGTTTCACCATCGGATTCAATAAAATCGCCCAATCGAGAATCTTCTTCTTTCCCAATGGGCGTTTCTAAGGAAATAGGCAACTGGGCTGATTTAGCAATAAATCGCAACTTCTCAATGGTCATTTCCATACGAGTGGCGATTTCTTCTTCTGTAGGCTTACGACCCATTTCTTGAGATAGAAGTTTGGTGGTTTTCTTAATTCGAGAAATGGTTTCGTAAAGGTGGACAGGAAGGCGAATTGTGCGGGATTGATCCGCGATCGCGCGAGTAATTGCTTGGCGAATCCACCATGTAGCGTAGGTAGAAAACTTATAACCTTTCTCGTGGTCAAACTTTTCAGCAGCGCGAATCAAACCGAGACTGCCTTCCTGAATTAAGTCTTGGAACGACAAACCACGATTCATGTACTTCTTGGCAATTGAAACCACAAGACGCAAGTTGGATTGCACCATCTTGTCTTTCGCTCTGCGTCCTACGTGCAGGCGATAACGAAAAGCTGGTAGTGGTAATTGTACGGCTTCTGCCCATTCACTATCGCGAGGATCGCGATCCAACTGTTCTGAAAGTCTTTCCCGTACCCTCTCTAATTCGAGTAAATCCGCTATTTTACGGGCTAATTCGATCTCTTCATCTGCCCGCAACAGACGAATTCTACCAATTTCTTGCAAGTAAAGCCGAATCGAATCTTCTGTGTAGTGCTTTTTCTTGCTTTGTGTCCGACGACGCGATTTAGCGGCTTTTCCAGACTTTGCCTCGTCCTCATCAGACTGAGGCTCTAAAAACTCATCGTCACCTTCATCTACGATCAGCAAGTCCTCTTCATCATCTATTAAGAGTTCCTCTAACTCGAGCTCAGGCTGATTCATTATTTCTAGGTCAGGCTGATATATGCTTTCGAGTACGTTGTTAGCCTGGTTCATGCCGCGTTCCTCATGCTCCTTGCAGAATCAATTACTCAAGATGTGTGTTAATGCTCTTTTTAACGAGCGATTTGACAACCGAAAATCAGTTTTCTGGCAGATTTACCAGAGATATTTTCGGTACTTTTGCACCTCTGTTGGAGGGCTTTTTGCTTTAGTTTAAGTCACTACTAAAGCTGACTTGTTCGCTTTAGTAAATGTGATATGTATTGCTATCACACTTAATTTTTAAGTGACTGCCTTAAAAAAAGACTCGCCTTTATCAAAAACTTGCCACTCGATATAAACAGATTCAGACTTTTGGCAGATTTTAGTATAAAGACTCTTCCGATTGTAGCCTGTTTCACAAAAATTGCACTCTTTTTGTGTATCGATCGCAAATTCATTAAGCAATTGTTAGCCACTTTTACCAAAAAGACATTAAAAACGGGAATTCTACCCTTTAATATTTTCTACACTTTTCAGAATTGCAGTGGTTCTTTGATTACATTTACAAAGTTAGGTACACTTTGTTTTGCTTAATTTCATGTATTTTACACAACATTAATTACTGAGAAAGAGTACATTGTTATATTAGCTCAGGCGAAAAGTCTTAACCTTTCCATTTTACATTTCCTTCATAAATCAATCAGCCCTTGGATCGAAGTGGTCTTTTCCTTTGGATAAATACAACAAGAGTCGTGGTGCTTGCCTCTAAGTAGTTAACCTTCTGCGTAAGAATTACCTGAACTAAGGAGTTGAGGTTGTTGCAGAATCGACCGGATAGTAGATCTCTTTAGGATTAACTAATTTGGTCTTATTCACACGTTAGCGCAATGTGGCGATTTCAGCCCTATGAAACTTGACAAACTTTTCTTATTGTATACAAGGATATTTTAATCAATTGAAAAAGGATTTGTCCTGAAAGATCGTCAATGTTGCTTTACTTAAACCGCAAGTACATTGGCTACATCCAATGCAATAACTACTCTCACAGTGCTACATGAAGATATTAACAAGTTTTCAGTCAGATGGTGCTTGCTTTTATTAAGCATAAGCTTGAGGAAAGAAAACTCAAGTATTTGCCTGATGAGTTTCTTTAAGTAAATTTGTTGTATTTTTAACTACTTTTCATTCAGTAGTTTGCGATTGATTTGTCATCTGATTATGAGAAATCCTCAGAATACTTATTAATTGTTGTTTGATAGATGATATTTAGTTATGTTATTCAAGGATAACAAATGTGTTTCTGACTGATGGATGAAATTGCTCGGCAAGTTAATCCAAGGCAGAGTTAATCGCCTATTTTCCAAAAAAGTTGGTAGCTTTGCCAAAATTTGAACATTGAGTTTTTTAAATCTTCACAATAACTCAAATTATATGATGAGTTGTTAACTGAAAAATTGAGTTTTTTTGTAGTTTATGTAGTACAAGTTTGTATTTTTTGCAGGTGATGTTGAATAGACGTAGGGAGTGAGGAAAGAGTCTTTGTATTTCTTTGATTTGCGATTACGATCGCAAGATTGTTGGATTAATAGATCGCTAGCGTTGTTTTGGGGTGGCGTTGAGACTTGTGGGAAAATTGGGTGGTAGAAGTACGCGGTCAACTACGTGAACGATCCCATTGGTTGCTGGGATATCAGGCTGAGTCACTTTAGCATTGTTGACGCTTATAGTTTTAGTATTGCGATCGACTGTGATTTTAACCGGAGTACCTTCGACGGTTTTCAATTCTCCAGATGTTAATTCTTGGGAGTTAATTTGCCCGGGTATAACGTGGTAAGCCAAAAGTCTAACTAATTGTTGCTTGTTAGCTGGCTGTAAGAGTTTATCTAGAGTAACTTGTGGTAAAGCAGAGAAAGCCGCGTCCGTGGGTGCAAAAATTGTGTAAGGGCCTGGTGCTGTTAATTGTTCGTTTACGCCAGCGATGCCTACTACTTTTATAAGAGTTTGAAATTGTCCCTGAGCTGCTGCTGTTTTTGCCAGTTCTGCTAAATTTTGAGTGGGTGGGGGAGTTTGCGTTACGGGAGAAGGAATTATTGTGGGAACTCCCACAATAGGAGGGACAGTTGTTAGAGGGGTTTGGGAAATAGAAGGAACGGTTGCTGTAGGAGTTTGTGTCACAGGTTCAGCGCAGGCAGACAGAGAAACCAGGCTACTAATGCTAATAATTTTAAAAAATGTTTTTCTGATTATGCCTTTGGTTGCTTTCATAATTTGGCTTATAATTAAATTAATTCAAGAATTATAGTTAATAATTCCTGAATTTATGAATATGGTCACTTATTTATCGGTATAATTGTTAGTTATAAAAATTAATATAAAATATTGAATAATTTCTGAGTTTAGCATCCGCCAAAAGAGGTAGTTTCTTACTAAGGGGTTACCAAGAAATAAATTAGTATTTTTTGAGCAAACATCTTGTCTGCCTTGATTACGGGCGGGCGAGACGCCCACCCCACAAGAAAATTTGAATATTTTTTATTTTCAAATTCCTGCTTATTAGTAATATTTTACTTTGAATGGTATATGAAAAAAAAGGCAATGGGTAATAGATTTTGTATCTATTACCCATTGCCAACGTCACAAATTATGAGAGTGCTGAGAAAAAATTGAATTAAATATCTAAATCGGTGAAGTTGAGTTTAGAACCATAGGTTTCAATGAATTCTCTTCGAGGTGCGACACGATCGCCCATTAAAATAGTGAAAATGCGATCGGCTTCGGCGGCGTCTTCGATTTCGACTTGTTTGAGTTTGCGAGTTTCTGGGTTCATTGTCGTATCCCAGAGTTGTTGTGGCATCATTTCACCCAAACCTTTGAAGCGTTGGATGGTGTAGTTGGCATTGGCTGGGAATTTGGCGATTACTTGGTCTTTTTCGCGATCGCTGTAGCAATATTCATGATTGCGCCCGCGTTCTACCTTATATAATGGCGGACAAGCAATATAAATAAAGCCTTGTTCGATGAGCGATCGCTGATAGCGATAGAAGAAAGTTAACAACAAAGTCCGGATGTGCGCTCCATCTACGTCGGCGTCAGTCATAATCACTATGCGGTGATAGCGCAGTTGGGAGGAGTCGAATTCTTCGCCTTTGACGCCTAAACCCAGTGCTGTAATTAACGCTTGCACTTCGTTATTTTTATAAATTTTGGCGTCATCGGTTTTTTCAATGTTGAGAATTTTACCACGTAAAGGCAAGATAGCTTGAGTGCGGCGATCGCGTCCTTGCTTGGCACTTCCACCCGCTGAGTCACCTTCCACGATGAAAATCTCTGATTCGCTAGGATCGCGAGAACTACAATCTGCTAATTTACCGGGTAATGGCGAAGATTCCAGTACAGATTTGCGTCTGACTAATTCCCGCGCGTGACGCGCGGCTTCTGCGGCTTTGAAAGCTTGGATGGCTTTATCTAAAATCGCATCAGCAATACCGGGGTGAAATTCTAGGTACTCCGTGAGGACTTCTCCCACCAAAGAATCGACAATTCCCCGGACTTCAGTGTTACCGAGTTTGGTTTTGGTTTGTCCTTCAAATTCTGGGTCGGGGACTTTGACAGAAATTACTGCTGTTAAACCTTCGCGGACGTGTTCGCCACTGAGGTTGGGTTCATTTTCTTTAATTTTATTTCGCTTGCGGGCGATCGCATTTAACGTGCGAGTCAGAACTGCTTTCAACCCTTCTAAGTGCGTGCCCCCATCAACCGTGCGAATATTGTTAGCAAAGCCTAACACGTTATCCGTATAAGCATCGGTACACCACTGTAAAGAAACTTCTACTTGAACGTTATTCCGTTCCCCTTGGACATAGATAATTTCTTCATGTAGTGGCTGCTTTTCACGGTTCATGTAAGCGATATATTCTTTAATCCCACCCTTGTATTCGTAGGATTCTACCTTGGGTGTATCGCTTTTGAGTAATTCTAGGCGGTGGTCGCTAAAGGTAATTTTGACACCAGCATTTAGATAAGCTAATTCTCGCAGGCGACCTGATAAAGTAATGTAATCAAACTCAATACCAGTGGTAAAAATTTGAGTATCTGGCTTGAAGCTGACAGAAGTTCCAGTTCTAGCTTCTTTGTAAGGCTTAACTTGCAAATCGGTAACTGGTACACCCCGTTCATAGCGTTGGGTATGAACCTTTTTGTCTCGCCAAACTGTAACTTCTACAATCTCAGACAAGGCATTAACAACAGAAATACCAACCCCGTGCAATCCTCCAGAAACTTTGTAACCACCACCGCCAAACTTACCCCCAGCATGAAGTACGGTTAACACAGTTTCCAAAGCTGATTTTCCCGTTCGTGAGTGAGTATCTGTAGGAATACCGCGACCATCATCTGTTACAGTTACAGAACCATCAGCGTTGATATCCACCTCTATATGGGTGCAGTAACCCGCCAAAGCCTCATCAATTGAATTGTCTACCACCTCGTAAACTAAATGGTGGAGTCCTCGCGGCCCTGTAGTACCGATGTACATTCCTGGTCGTTTGCGGACGGCTTCCAGACCTTCCAGAACTTGAATCTGATCGGCACTGTAACTGCTCGTCATGTAAATTCTCCTGATGCGTGGGGTTTAACTCGCCGAAAGGCAAATAAAAGTAAAAACACTCCAAAATTGTAACACAAAAGCCTTGCTGCCGTCTGTAGGGCATTTTCAAGAGAAGTTTATACAGGGGTTGCAGTACCCTTGGGAGCAGGGGTGGAGGGGCAGGGGAGGCAGAGGAGGCAGAGGAGGCAGGGGGAGAGGGAAAAAAACTAATGACTAATGACTAATGACTAATGACTAATGACTAATGACTAATGACAAGATTAATTGTAATTTGTGGGGCGACGGCAACGGGGAAGTCAGGGTTGGCTTTGGCTTTGGCAATGCGGTTGGGTTCTGTAATTCTCAGTGCTGACTCTCGCCAAGTTTATCGGGAGTTTGATATTGGAACGGCAAAGCCAAGTCTAGCTGAACAAAAATTAGTGCCCCACTATTTAATAGATATCTGCGACCCAACAGACACGATGACAGTAGCAGACTATCAGCAAAAAGTGCAAGCCTTAATCAATTCTTTTCCATCTGGCTTGCCACTGTTCATGGTTGGAGGTACTGGTTTATACATACGGTCTATTGTCCAAGGGATGAAAATTCCTCGTGTGGCAGCGCAAAATGAATTGCGATCGCAACTTGAATCTCTCGGTCAAAATCAACTTTATGCAATGTTGCAACAAGTCGATCCCGTTGCTGCCCAAAAAATTCATGCTAATGACTTAGTACGAACTTTACGAGCTTTAGAAGTATATTATGTAACTGGATATCCAATTTCAGAACAGCAAGGGGAAAATCCACCAAATTATCCGATTTTACAAATTGGGTTAGATTGCGATGTTGAAAAGTTGGGTCTACGTATTCAACAGCGTACCGAGCAAATGATAGCAAATGGTTTGGTCGCTGAAGTGGAATATTTATGTCAAAAATATGGCGCTGATTTGCCATTGTTGAATACTTTGGGCTATCAAGAAATCAAGCAATATTTAGCTGGGGATATTTCCTTAGATGAAGCGAAAGAATTAACTATTTTGCATACAAGACAATTTGCCAAGCGACAACGTACTTGGTTTAGAGCATATTCACAAATTGAGTGGTTTGATGCGGACGATCCTGAGTTATTAGAGAAGGTTTGGCGACGGATAAATGAGTTTATCAATTGCACAAGTTAGTAAGATTTTTTTGCTTATGCAAAGACGCAAAAGAACTTTGCGTCTTTACAGCGAGTGTCTTAAAGAGTGTCAGGATCTACGCCCATAGCCCGTAGTCTATCTGCTAGTAATTGATTGCGTTGTTCTGCTTTTTCAGCACGTTGTCGTTCCTGTTCAGCAAGTTGTCGTTCCTGTTCAGCACGTTCATCTCCTGTTGTTAAAACAGTTCCATCTTGGTAGCACCAGCGTAACCAAGTATCTTGTCTACTTTCAAATTCACCTTGCCATAGAGTTATACCTAAACCAACTTGTTCTAACCAAGTTTCTGAAGTTTCAAAGTAGCGTGTTCCCCTAAGTTCATAAACATGCAATATTTTTTCTGCTAATTGCTGATTTGGGTCATATACGATGTAGTAACTAGCCCGCATGTGTTCATAAATTTTCAGCTTTTTGCCCAGTTCATCACCTTCTTTATTAGAGACAATTTCGAGGACAACTTCTGGTGGTTTACCAAAACGCCAAACCATATAACAACGATTTTGTTTTTCCCACCAATTTTCAGGTACTTGGACATTGAAGCTGAGAAAGACATCAGGTACAATTGCTGGTTGACCATCTGTATGGTAAATGCCGACATTCGCTGCTGCTAAAAAAGTCTGCTCCTGTGGAGAACTGTAAAGAGAGCCAACCAAGAGACGTTGTTGTTTTTCGGAAGCAAAATTGTCCACAGGTGTATCATCTTCAGTAACTAACTGGTTGGCATCTGGCACATAGTAATCATCATCATGGATTAAAAGTTGATTAACCATCACTGTATCCAGTATTAAGAGCGTTATTTCTAGGTTAGTTGATTCAGGATAAGAGAGTAATTAACAACAAGAATGCTGTTATCAAATAAATTGTGCCAAAATCTACACAAAGGGTTTCTAGTATCAGTGTCATGATTGGATATATACTCCGACAGCGTTACAAAATTGTAGAGAAATTGGGAGCAGGTGGGTTCGGAGAAACCTATTTGGCTAAATACCCACAGGATCTACCAGTCATACCTAAGTATAAATGTGTTATCAAACGGTTGATCGGATCCTCAGCCCCAGACCTAGATACAGAGCAAAGATTTAAGAAAGAAGCAGCAATTCTGTTCAAATTGGGTAAAGAACATCTGCAAATTCCTGAACTGTATGACTTTTTTGAGGAAAATAGAGAATTTTATCTTGTCCAGGAATTTATTGAAGGGCATGACCTGAGTAACGAAATCATTTCATAAGATACGAAAGTTTGTTTATTAATATATGAGGTTGTAAGGGCTAATTGTAAATTCCTAAGTTACCTTACCTCACCTTAATCGATACCCTAAACAAATAAATATAAGCAATGCGATCGCCTCCTCAACCTTAAGCGGAATCCAGAAGACCAGAGCGATCGCTTCTTACTTCTCACGAACTGCTATTCTTGCAACAATGGTAATTACAGCCTAATCAAGCTTAAACATCTACCTTTAAAAACCTATGCTTACCCAAGATAAAAAACAACGTAACTGGAAACCCATTATCAAAGCATTCGAGGCTGTACTTGGCAAAAATGGTGTAGTGCAACGCCGCGAAGAACTTATTACTTATGAATGCGATGGTTTAACCGGCTATCGTCAACGTCCGGCTGTGGTGGTTTTACCGAGAACTACAGAACAAGTTGCCCAAGTTGTGAAAATATGCAACCAATACTCTATCCCGTTCATCGCGCGTGGTTCTGGCACCGGTTTATCTGGCGGTGCTTTGCCGTTGGAAGATTCGGTTTTAATTGTCACTTCATTAATGCGGCAAATCCTCAGCATTGATTTGGAAAATCAACGGACAGTTGTGCAACCAGGGGTGATTAATAGTTGGGTGACACAAGCCGTTAGTGGTGCTGGTTTTTACTACGCTCCTGACCCTTCTAGCCAAATTATTTGCTCTATTGGCGGAAATATTGCCGAAAATTCTGGTGGCGTGCATTGTCTGAAATATGGCGTCACTACTAACCACGTTTTAGGATTAAAAATTGTTACACCTTTAGGAGAAATTGTTGATTTAGGCGGACAAATTCCAGAAATGCCTGGTTACGATTTAACTGGTGTTTTTGTTGGTTCTGAAGGCACTTTAGGAATTGCGACAGAAATTACTTTGCGAATTCTCAAAAGTGCAGAATCAATTTGTGTGCTATTAGCAGATTTCACAAGTATTGAAGCTGCTGGAGCTACTGTTTCTGACATCATCAGTGCCGGAATTATTCCTGGTGGTATGGAAATGATGGATAACTTTACTATCAATGCGGTTGAAGATGTTGTCGCAACTAATTGTTATCCCCGCGATGCTGCTGCTATTTTGCTGATAGAAATTGACGGGTTGGAAGTCGAAGTTACAGGCAATAAGCAGCGAGTTATAGAAATTTGTAAAAAGAATGGAGCGCGTAATGTTACTTCTGCTAGCGACCCAGAAACACGGTTGAAGTTATGGAAAGGGCGTAAAGCTGCTTTTGCTGCTGCTGGAAATTTAAGTCCAGATTATTATGTACAAGATGGTGTGATTCCTCGGACTCAGTTGCCTTATGTGCTGCATGAAATTAGAATTTTAAGCGAACAATATGGGTATCGAGTTGCTAATGTGTTTCACGCTGGGGATGGCAATCTGCATCCGCTAATTCTGTATGATAATTCTGTGCCTGGAGCATTAGAAAAAGTTGAAGAAATGGGAGGAAAAATTCTCAAACTTTGCGTCCAAGTTGGTGGTAGTATTTCTGGCGAACATGGCATTGGTGAAGAGAAAAAGTGCTATATGCCGGAAATGTTTAGCCAAGTTGATTTAGAAACTATGCAATGGATACGACAAGTTTTTAATCCTCAAGGTTTAGCAAATCCTGAAAAGATATTCCCCACACCACGAACTTGTGGTGAAGCTGCAAATGCGTCGTCTATCAAGCAATTTGAAGGTGTCGAAAGATTTTAAAAAAGAAGTATAAGCCAATACAGGTCAGTTAAGGATAATTGTAGGTTGGTGAGGAACGAAACCCAACACTATCGGGCATTTGTTGGGTTTCACTTTGTTCAACACAATCTACACAATTTATTTTTTTGGGCTTAACACCAAGCGTATTGAGGTATAAGCAAGATAAAAACTTTCTACAGTTTTGAGTCTGCTACAAGACGACACCATACGGGAGAAGGTAGAGTAGGGTAAGCAGTCCATCTCACTGATATTTAACGAATTTTCCGGCTGACCCTACGGATGACAAGCGTGCAAATTAACGAATAAGCACCTCGCAACAAATAAAAGAATCATTGTAAATAAAAGTTAGAAACCAATGCTGTTGATGACAGCATTGGCTCTTTTTTGTAGCCAATTTAACTATATATGGTTGCAGGTTTTAGAAAATTTAATCATGATTTATTCATAAATACCGGAGGATTAGAATTTTATTTTGTAGTTATATATAATATTGCGATCGCATTAGGTAACGCTGACCAATGAATCAGGTTGCACGCCGATTTTTTTCTTACTTGCTTTGTTTGGGATTAGTAATAGCGATAACATTTTTCTCACACTCTTCAACCCCAGTCTATTCTCAAAAAACAAGTGCTTTAACTACAGAAATCCGCGGCGTTTGGCTGACTAATGTTGCTAGTGGTGTACTATTTGTCCCTTGGGGCATTAATCGCGCTGTTAATCAATTATCAGCTCTCAACTTTAATACAATTTATCCTGTAATTTGGAACCGAGGACATACTTTTTATCACAGTACTGTAGCTAAAATGACTACAGGTTCTGATACTCAACCTTTGCTCAAGTTTATGCATGGCGGACAGGATGTTTTAGCCAAGATAGTCAGGCTTGCTAAAAATAAAGATTTGAGAGTCATTCCCTGGTTTGAATATGGGTTCATGACGCCGCATTATTCAGAATTAGCAAGGCGTTATCCTGATTGGTTGACAATGGGACAAGAAGGTATAAACTCTATTCAAGATACTCCACCAGAAGAAATTGACAATGGGTTAGTAAATAAGCAAGCTTGGTTAAATCCTCTACATCCACAAGTGCAAGAGTTTATTCAAGGGCTAATTGTGGAAGTCGTCAAAAATTATGATGTCGATGGTATTCAACTTGACGACCATTTTGGAATGCCGGTACAGTTTGGCTACGATCGCTTCACTATTGAACTTTACCAACAAGAACATCAAGGCAAAAATCCCCCAAGTAATCCTTTTAACCCAGAATGGATGCGTTGGCGAGCAGACAAAATCACTGATTTCATGGCAGAAATTTATCAAGCTGTCAAAGCAGTTAATCCGAAAGCAAAAATATCTTTGTCTCCCAATTACCACGCTTTTGCCTACAAATACTATTTGCAAGATTGGGAAGATTGGGTAAAAAAAGGTTTAGCTGATGAGTTAATTTTGCAGGTATATCGCAGCGATAAAAACTCTTTTATCGCTCAACTCGAACAACCATCTGTAAAATTGGCTCAAAGTCTAATCCCGGTAGGAATTGGTATCTTAACAGGAACCGTGCATAATCCGGTCAAAATTCCCCAAATTAAAGCACAGGTTCAAGTAGTGCGCGATCGCAATTTTGACGGTATCTCCTTTTTCTACTGGGAAAGCCTGTGGGGTTACATCGTACCAGAATCACCCCAACACCGACGCAAGGCTTTTCTGGATATGTTTACAAAAGGGACTGGGGGCTGGTGACTGGTGACTGGGGACTGGTGCAAAGGGGAATTTGCAGTAAGTCTTTCCCTCTCCCCCTGCCTCCTCTGCTCCCCCTCCCTGCCTTAACAGATAAATTTCTTAACTGAACTGTATTGCCCCATACCCTATTTAACCAGTACCCAGTCACCAGTCCCCAGTCCCCTCGATGCCATTATTTAACTTTACGTTTCTCTGGACTTTAGCTACTTTTGGCGGTTTTTTATTGAGTTTGTTGTTAATAGAAATCGGTGAAAAGCCTGATGTTGGGATATTAGAAGCAGCTATCGGCGGATTTGCGATCGCACTTTTCCAAGGTTTTCTTCTCAAACAACCCATATTTTGTATTCGGTGGATTTTGTCAAGTCTTTTGGGTTGGAGTATCATCACTGCCATCGGTATTGGTAGCTTGGGTTGGATTGTACCTAGCACTCAGTCTCTCCCTACAAGAATTCTCTATGGCGCCGTTTATGGAGGACTCGGCGGCTTGGGAATCGGGTTGACACAATGTTTAGCAATTTCCCAACCATTCCCTGTACTGTGGCGATGGATATTTGTCTCTTCGGCAAGTTGGGCAATTGCCATTCCTTTTGGTTCTGTTGTCGGAATTCTCTTACACCGCTTCACTCAATTATTCTTAGGCGAAGTCATCGGATTAGTGATCGCTTGGCTAATAGTTGGTATCCTCACAGGAATCAATGCCAAAAAATTGCGATGAATGGGGTATGGGGCATTGGGCATGAGTCTTTGATATTCGCCGATGAACCTTTGATATTTGTGAATGAACCTTTGATATTCGCTGATGAACCTTTGATATTCGCTGATGAACCTTTGATATTCGCTGATGAACCTTTGATATTCGTGAATGAACCTTTGATATTCGCCGATGAACCTTTGATATTCGCCGATGAACCTTTGATATTCACCGATGAACCTTTGATATTCACCGACGAATCTCTAAACTCCACTCTTATACTCCCCAATGCCCAATGCCCGATGCCCAATATTAAAAATTGTGAATTTAATTGATATAATTTGATGACTGTACCTAAGTATATGCAAGAATTTTGAAAAACCGTGCAAAATCAGGGAATTTTTACTTACCTGCAATGCATTTTCGCCTTCAAAAAGCAGGATTTGTTAAGCTGACTCCTACTAGCTTTCTTAATTTCTCAATTGTAAGTAAACAATTATCGAAACAATCGGGTCTAAAACCTCGCCTTTTAAGGCGAAAAGTTTTTGGAACGGGGTATAAATCCTCGTTCCAAAAACGGCCTGCTGCCTCCTGCCCTCTGCCTCCTGCCTTCGTTAACCAAATTTGGATGAGCAACGGCTGACAACACTTTGCCTTAGGCGCCTAAGTGCATCTACTACAGGCATAGCTACAAGAGAGCGCCTACATGAGTCAGTAATACCAGACAGGGACTCTCGCATGAATCTAAATCCGACTGAATCAACTATCGAGTTGACACAACTATCACCTCCTCAGATTCTCTTCGGCACAGAAGCAGATAAAAAAAGTAGTAGCGAGCAGTTTCTACTGAGCATGTACGATTCTCTAGCAGCATCAATATTTGTAGTGGATGTGTTAGAGGATGGAGATTTTCGATATGTAGCGCTAAATCCCACTCACGAACGCTTGCTAGGCATTAGCTCAGACGATCTGCGTGGCAAAAAACCAGAGGATATTCTCTCGCCCATTGATGCTGCTAGAGTGCGTCAGCGTTATACTGACTGCGTGCTATTTGGCAAAACAATTTCTTACGAACAATGTTTGCAATTGCAGGGAGTTCCTACCTGGTGGAGTACAACTCTGACTCCATTACGGGATGATAGTTCTAGGATTTATCGATTGATTGGTACTAGTATTAATATCACTCATATTAAGCAAGCAGAACAAGGAATTGAAGCACAACGCGAACAATTATTAGAAGCGATCGCCTCTAGGATTCACCAATCTGTAGAATTAGAGACAATTCTGCATCAAACAACACAAGAATTGCGGCAGTTTTTAAAGAGCGATCGCGTGCTAATTTATCGCTTTGCTGGTGATAATAGCGGAGTAGTTATTGCTGAATCAACTGCGGCTAATAGCGATCCGCTGTTGGGTAAAAACATCGGCGATCTCTGCTTTGATAGCAAATATCAAGAACACTATAGCCAAGGTTACATTCAAGTTATTGAAGATATTCATACAGCTGGATTGCATCCTTGCTATGAAAATTTTCTCGCCTCTTTGCAGGTGAGAGCCAATCTAGTCGTGCCAATTTTCTTTAAACAAGAGGTGTGGGGGCTGTTGATTGCCCAGCATTGCCACCAACCTCGTCAATGGCAGCAAACAGAAACCGATTTACTCAAGCAACTGGCAACTCAAATCGGCATTGCCATCCAACAGGCAGAACTTCATCAGCAACTAGAAGAGTTCAAAGCCAAGATGGTTTTGCACAAACAAAAGCACATCAATCAGTTGCAGCAAGTACGAAACTTTCAAGCTTTGGTGCGACAGATGACAGAACAAATCCGCGATAGCGTGGATGAAAGTCAAGTGTTGCAGACAGTTACCCAGGAATTAGTCCAGTTACTCAAACTTGACCGCTGCCAAATTGAACTTTATAGCAACTGCCAAACTTTAGTAAATATTACTTACGAATCGACGACCAATTTACCCAAGTGTTTGGGATTGACCAAACAAGTCGCAGACCGTCCCGAAGTTTATCAACCACTATTGCAAAAACAACCTTTGCAATTTTTAGAAATTGTACCTGGATGGCAACCAAAATTATTGGTTGTTGCTCAAATGGCTTGTCCAATTTTTGATACTCAAGGAATTGTGGGAAATATTTGGCTGACAAGACCAACACAAGAAGCCTTTGATGAATTTGAAGTGGGGCTAGTGCAGCAAATTGCTAATGAATGTGCGATCGCTATTCGTCAAGGACAACTTTATCAAAAAACCCAGGCGCAGGTAAAAGAATTAGAAAAACTCGAACGACTAAAAAACGAATTTCTTAGAACCCTCTCCCAAGAACTGCGGACGCCAATCACTAGCATCAGCCTCGCCGCCCAAACTCTCGAAAGCGTCCTTACGCCAAAAGAAATATTAGATATAGAAATAGTTCCGCAGCTTTTACAGATATTGCATAACGAGTGTGCGCGAGAGAACAAATTAATTAACGACTTACTTACGCTCACATCTTTAGCAGCCGAACCAAATCCGCCAACTTTAATCACCATTGACTTACAAACCTGGCTTTGCCCCATCATAGAAACGTTTCGAGATGTTGCCAACTGCCAGCGCCAGCAGTTAAACCTAATTATCGATCGCACCCTGCCACTTTTAGAAACAGATAT
This sequence comes from Nostoc sp. DedSLP01, assembly GCA_034530875.2. Classification (GTDB taxonomy): domain Bacteria; phylum Cyanobacteriota; class Cyanobacteriia; order Cyanobacteriales; family Nostocaceae; genus Nostoc. Next base: position 131,224 of record JAVRCJ020000015.1, on the reverse strand, counting down.
CACAGACCTAGAGCGGATTGTCACCGAATTACTCAACCACGCCTGTAAGTACACCCCAGCAGGCAAATCGATTACAGTTGCGGCCGAACAGATAGCCGATGCCATAGAACTGAAGATTACCAATTCTGGAATCGAACTTACCGACAACGAAGTATCACGGATTTTTGAGCCTTTTTATCACTTTGCCAAACACGACCCTTGGAAACACAGCGGTACCGGACTGGAATTGGCATTAGTACAGAAAATGGTCAAACATTTAGGCGGCTCAATTAGTGTAGAGAGTGCAGCAGGTCAAACCACCTTTATTGTCAAACTTCCGGTTTAAATGGTTTTATTCGGCTGTTACACTAGCAAATTTATGAGAAGTTTGCTAGTATATTTTTTTGTGTGGGTGACTAGCTCAACGGTAGAGCATCGGACTCTTAATCCGCTGGTTCTGAGTTCGAATCTCAGGTCACCCACTTTTCGATTATTTTACACCGCCCATAGGAATAGCATCGCTAATATCTTCAAATTACAGCTATGCTTGCTACTACTCAACTATATGCCGAGCGATGGCATTCATGATTCTGCTGCTGTCACGCCTTCATTCTCCTGAGACTTCGACAAAAATTTCTTAGATATCAAGTCAGTCAAGATATGAGATAGTAATCCCAAAGGGCCAGCAAAGAAACACAAAGCTAGGGAATGAATTGTCCAAATACCTGTTTTTTGACCTTCCAAATATATCCAGCGGCCGACAAATAAATCCATCACCAAATAATGAACCCAACCCGCTGCTGCAACTTTCTCATCCGCAAAAAGTCGAGCAATATTAGCTAATTCAAGATTTGAGAAATCTTGAGCGTTTTCTGCCGTAACGCTGTTGATAAAGAAATACAAATAGACTCCAGCCAATAGCACAAAAGGCAAATATGACGCCATAATTCGCTGCGTCACTTTCCAATTTGGCAATAAAATCATCAAAGTCCAAAAAGGCAAAACGAAAAGATTTGCAATGTTAAATATTTCGGAAATCATCATAGTTTTGTAAAGTGGGGAATGGGGAATGGGGCAGGGGAGCAGGGGAGGCAAGGGGCAAAGGAGCAGGGGAAAAGGTTAAAGGGAAAAGGGAAAAGGAATAAATATAATCTTTCCCCTTTCCCCCTTACCCCTTTCCCCATTCCCAATGCCCATTTATAACGCTACAAGTTGGGATTCGATTTCTGAAGATTTTAAATCGCGGCCGATGAAAACCAAGCGGGTTTGTCTGGCTTCTTCAGGTTGCCAGGGGCGATCGTAAAATTTATCAAATCTGGTTCCGACGCCTTGCATCACTAAGCGCATGGGTTTGTTTGGTACTGCTACGAAGCCTTTGATTCGATAAATTTCTTGTTCCTGCGCTAATACTTGCAACTGCTGTTGCAGCTTTTCTGGGTCAAAGGCACGATCTAATATTAAATTGGCTGAGGTAATTTGTTCGTCGTGGTCGTGGTCTTCTTCGGTGTCGTGATGGCTGGGACGAGAATCTAGGTTGTCTTCTACTGCGGCTTGGAATCCTAATAATATAGATGCGTCAAGCTGAGAGCGATCGCTCTCGACAATCTTTACCACTCTGGGCAACTCTTGTTTAATAGATTCCTCGACTTTAGCTTTCGTCTCGGCGTCTACCAAGTCGGTTTTATTCAACACTACTAAATCTGCACACGCAAGTTGGTCTTCAAATAGTTCCTGCAAAGGCGTTTCGTGTTCGATACTATCATCTGCTTGTCGCTGGGCTGCGATCGCCTCTGGATCGCTAGCAAATGTGCCTGCTGCTACTGCCGCACAATCAACTACAGTAATCACCGCATCCACGGTGGCTGCATTGCGAATATCCTGCCAGCGAAAAGCTTTCACTAGCGGTTTTGGTAACGCTAAACCAGAAGTTTCAATCAAAATACAATCAATGCTATCCCGCCGCTTAATCAACTGTTGCATCGTCGGGTAAAACTCTTCCTGGACGGTACAGCATAAGCAGCCGTTAGTTAATTCAAAAATATTACTGTCATCTTCACCATCCTCAGGGCAAATTTGACAGGATTTTAACAATTCGCCATCAATACCGAGTTCGCCAAATTCGTTGACTATAACGGCAATGCGGCGTCCTTGGTTGTTTTGTAGCAGGTGGCGAATTAAGCTAGTTTTTCCACTGCCTAAAAAGCCTGTGATTACCGTGACCGGGATTTTTGCAGCCATATTTTGCTTGATATTTCCAGCATCGTCAGTTTTAGTGTTTATCAACTGAGATACTGAAATAAACCTGAGTTTGAATATTGACTTAGTTATTTTAAACTGAAATTCTAGAGTAAGATGCTGCAACTTAAAAATAGCGATCGCGCATTCGGCATGGGGTAGATGCCTTGAAACTCCGAACTTGAGGGTTGAAGTTTTGAGCTTGAATGGCGAACATCTGAACTCAAACATTGAGCTTTTGAACTCGAAGGTTAAACCTTTGAACTTGAAACTTTCAGTTTTAAACCTCTCTCATCATCTTGCATACCCCATACCCAATGCCCAATGCCCAATGCCCAATTCTATTTTTCAAAAATGATTATTTTGTGGCATAAATTTAGTGAATGCGGGCGATATGTATATAGCAGCGTCGATCGTTAGGGACTGACTTATGAATAACTCCACCTATCAGCTAGAAGATTTCACATTAACATTGCCAATTTCTAAAACAGCTCGTAGAATTGCCCAGCAATTTGCTAGCGAGCAGCCAAGTTCTCAAAAAGCAGAACAAGTGCGGCTGAATACTCTAGCTGTATGGGTGGTGAATGATTATTTGGAAATGATGGATATTCCAACCAATCTCCCAGCTAGCGATAGTTGGAACCCCGTTATGCGCCTGTGCACAGATGTAGCTGATTTAGAAGTACCCTCAATTGGTCGTCTGGAGTGTCGGCCTGTTCGCAAACATCAGCATACATGTTCCATTCCTCCGGAAACCTGGGAAGAACGAGTGGGTTATTTGGTGGTTGAATTTGATGAATCGCTTGAAGAAGCGAAGTTACTAGGTTTTGTGCCTAGCGTCGCAACTGAAACACTACCTTTGAGACAACTGCAACCATTGGAAGCATTCATCGACCATATAGCACAACTACGGGAATCTCTACTCACGTCACTGGTGAATTTGAGTCAGTGGTTTGCAGGTATATTTGAGACCGGCTGGCAAAGTGTTGAATCTTTGTGGAATCTGCCAGAACTTAGACCAGCTTATGCTTTTCGTAGTCCTGAAACTGCGGAACTAAATACTCTCGACCGCCCAGAATCATTTACTAAACGTGCAAAACTAATTGATTTGGGTATTCAAATTCTCAATCAACCCGTGATGTTGATTGTAGAAATCAGCCCGGAAAAGAATGGACAAACTAGCGTCCTCCTGCAATTACACGCTACTGGTAGTCAAATCTATTTACCACCAGGAGTTCATCTGACAGTTCTCGATAGTTCTGGAGAAGTATTTTTAGATGCTCAATCTAGAAGATCGGACAATTACGTTCAGTTACAGTTTCGCGGTGAAGCCAAAGAAGAATTTAGCGTTAGGGTAGCATTGAATGGTACTAGTATTACCGAACATTTCCGGATTTAAAACATCTAGCTATCTTCCCTCTTTGTTGGTAATTTATTAAGCGATCGATTCATGAATTAAACATTCAAAACAATTTTTTGAAATTTTCAACAAAGTTCTGTACGCGCTTTTGCAGCTTGTCATCAGACATCAGAAGTTTGTGATTTTGCACAGGAAGAGGGATAGCGACAGTCATGGGTAAGTTAGTAGTTCTGAAATTCGGAGAGGGTAGTTTTGAGCAAGGATTTGCTGTCACCCTCCAAATTGGTGAAGAACACGAGCGTGCTGCCACAGAGATTACGGGCAAGTTACCTCCATTTCCCGAAATGCCTCTCTATTACAGTCATTGGCAGTCTAGCTATCGACAGATAGGCAGTCGTTATCGCCTCCATGCCGAGCAAATGCAGGTGACAAATGTATCGATGATCCAAGACTGCGAGAACACTTCTCATATTTTACGGGCACGGTTTAATACCTGGTTAAAAGCAGAGGAATTTCGCTCTGTAAGGGAAAAATGGTTAGAAAGGTTGTCTTCTACGGAAGAAGTGCGAGTAATTTTACAAACAGAAAATAGCCAATTGCAGCTATTACCCTGGCATTTGTGGGATTTATTAGAACGCTACCCAAAAGCTGAAATCGCTCTTTCTTCACCAACCTACGATCGCATTCATAAGTCACGCGCCCCCAATCCTTTAGTCAACATCTTGGCCATTGTCGGTAATAGTCAAGGAATTGACACCCAAGCCGACCGAGTTTTATTGCAACAATGTCACAACGCCGAAGTTAGCTTTATTGTCGAACCACAACGCAAAGAATTAACCGACCATCTTTGGGGAAAAAACTGGGATATTCTCTTTTTTGCCGGACATAGTTCTAGTCAGGGAAATGGAGAAAGCGGACGAATTTATCTAAATAAAACTGACAGTCTCACTATTGGTGAATTAAAGTACGCTCTCAAGAAAGCCATAGAAAATGGTTTGCAGCTGGCTATATTCAATTCCTGTGATGGATTGGGATTAGCGCGAGAATTGGCTGATTTGCAAATTCCTCAAATCATCGTCATGCGCGAACCTGTTCCAGACCAGGTTGCTCAAGAGTTTTTAAAGTATTTTCTCCAAGCTTATGCTAGTGGAGAATCTTTATATCAGTCGGTGCGCCAAGCACGGGAACGCTTGCAAGGACTTGAAGATAGGTTTCCTTGTGCGACTTGGCTGCCAGTGATTTGTCAAAATCCAGCCCAGATACCGCCGACTTGGGATGAATTAAGGTCTACACAAATTGAAGAGAAACCGAATTTATCTGTGTCCATCAAACGCAGATTTAGCATTGCTTTGTTATCCACTTTGGCAGTTACAGCCTTAGTTGTGGGAGCGAGATTGCTAGGAGCGTTAGAAAATCAAGAGATTCAAGCTTATGACCAGATGATGCGATCGCGTCCACCAGAAGGAATAGATCCCCGACTGCTGGTAATCACAATAGATGATAGCGATCTAGCAACTCAAAGAAAAAATGGTGAGTCCTTAATTGGAGCTTCGATTTCCGAAAAATCCCTAAACAAACTTTTAGAAAAACTCAATCGGTACCAACCGAGAGCGATCGGTTTAGATATCTACCGAGATTATAAGGCCAAAGACCCAGAGTTAATTTCTCGCCTGCAAAAAACTGCCAACTTGATTGGCGTATGCAAAGGCAGCGATGGCACAGCCAAGATTGGAAGTATTGAGCCTCCACCAGAAATTCCACCAACAAAGATCGGATTCAGTGACTTTATTCACGACCGTGATGGAGTTATCCGTCGCCATCTTCTATTCATGAGCCAAGAGGCAACATCATTGTGTTCTACCTCTTACTCATTCAGTCTACAACTAGCATCCCTATATCTAAAACCTTCAGGAATTCGAGTTCATTTCACTCCCCAACAGGATTTACAGTTGGGTAAGGCTATTTTTCCAAATCTCAACCCTCGTAGTGGTGGCTATCAAAATATTGATGCCAATGGCGGTCAAGTTTTGCTCAACTACCGTTCCTCAAAGGAAATTGCCGAACAAGTCAACTTAACGCAATTCTTATCGAGTCCCGTTAATCCCAATGCTGTCAAAGACAGAATTGTTTTGATTGGTGTGATATCAAGAGGCGATTCTCCAGATACTTGGCCGACACCCTACGGAATTCCCTTGGATGAACAAATGCCAGGAGTGATGGTACAAGCGCACATGGTTAGTCAAATTCTCAGTGCTGTGGAAAATGGCCGTCCATTGTTGCGGGTTTGGTCGCTATGGGTGGAGGTCATCTGGATTTGGGGCTGGTCTGTAGTCGGGGGAATCTTAGCTTGGCGAAAGCTTTCCTTACCCTGGTTAGCATTGGCAATCAGTGCGACTTTTAGCGTTCTGTATATAGTTTGCTTAGGTCTGTTAATTTCCGGAGCTTGGGTACCCTTTGTACCGTCGGCTTTGTCTTTGCTAGTCACCCTTGGCTTGCTGTCAATTTATAATTCAAAAACAAAATAAGTAATTTTTAGTATAAATGCTTAGGTATTGGGAGTGGTGAGTTAGGAGTTAGGAGTTAATAATTATTCTCCTTGTGCCGATTTCGCATTCCTTGCGTCCAATCTAAAATTCTATGAGGTGATATTTTTATGAAGTCTAATTTACAACCGATAAAACTATTTTTAATACTAGGTTTGAGCTGCACCAGTTTACTAGTTAGCGAGACTTCGAGTCTTGGTGGTGGATTTAGCGATCGCTCTCATTCTAAAATGGTGCTTGCTCAAACCCCACCCTCTGACAAAGAACCAGTTCCACCCCGCGGTAATCCTGGAGGACGCGTCCGGGGTGGGGCTACGCGGGGAGACAAAACATGTCCAGCTGCTAAACCTGACCTCACGGCTATAGTGCCATATACAGAGGAAGCTGATGGGGTGGTTAATGTTTGGGCACAGACGACATTAGAACGCCCAAGTTGGTTTTTCTATGTGCCATATACTAAAAATGTGGCTTATGCTGTGGAATTTGTGCTGCAAGATAACACGGACTCTACGGAAATTTACCGGACAACCATCGCTCCACCAGATAAGCCAGGAGTAATACGCGTTTCTCTCCCTAACACTGTTCCCGCCTTGCCAGTAAACAAAGAATATCGTTGGTTTTTCAGTATCAACTGCGACCCAGAAAAAAATGCTCCTTGGACTTACGTTGAAGGTGTAATCCAACGAGTTAACCTCAATCAATCCACAGCTAAAGAATTAGAAAACGCAGATCCTCTAAAGCGCTATGCAATCTATGCCCAAAAAGGACTAGTGTACGAAGCACTAGCAACACTGGCTGAACTACAACAGAAAAACCCTAAAGATACCGCAGTTCAGACGCAGTGGCAGAATTTGGTAACCAGTATTCGCTTAGATGATGTTGCCAAAGAACCGCTTTTGTTTGATAAGCCGTAGGGCATGGGGCATAAGAATGGGGAAAGGGAAAGGGGTAAGATTAAATTTATTCCTTTTCCCTTTTCCCCATCTCCCTACTCAGCCTTGACTAAACCATTGTGTCTAAGTAAAGCGATCGTACTTGGTTCGCGACCCCGGAAAGTTTTAAACACTTCCATTGGATGTTGTCCGCCACCAAGTGCCAGGATAGTATCTCGATAGCGTCTGCCTGTAGCTTTTATCGCCTCTTCATTTTCTAGCCCAGCTTCTTCAAAAGCAGCAAAAGCATCAGCGCTCAGTACTTCAGCCCATTTATAGCTGTAATAACCAGCCGCATAACCACCTTCAAATATGTGTCCGAAGGCACATAACATTGAGTCCTCTGGAAGTGGTGGTAAAACGGTAGTAGTCTTAGCTATGCGTTGACGTACATCAGCTGGAGTTTCATCGCCATTGGGACGATAGCGGTGATGTAGTTCTAAATCAACGGTGCTAAAGTGTAGCTGCCGTAACATGGCGGTACCACTCATATAATTACGGGCTGCCAGCAGTTTTTGATAATAATGTTCTGGTAGAGCTTCCCCGGTTTGGTAATGCTTCGCCATACCGAATAAAGTTTGTCGCTCGTAGCACCAGTTTTCCATAAACTGGCTAGGTAGTTCTACTGCGTCCCATTCTACATTGTTGATGCCTGCGGCTCCAGCATAATCAATCCTGGTTAGCATGTGGTGCAATCCATGACCAAACTCGTGAAATAGAGTTTCTACTTCATAGAAAGTCATCAAACTCGGTTTGCCATCTACTGGCGGAGTTTGGTTACATATCAAATAACTTACAGGTAAGCGGATGACACTGATACCGTTTTCTCTAACTTTGGCACGATTGATGCACACATCCATCCAAGCACCGCCGCGTTTTTCTGCGGGACGGCTGTATGGGTCTAAGTAGAAGTAAGCAATGGGAGAACCAGTTTCATCAGCAATTTGGAAATAACGCACATCCTCATGCCATACCGGGGCTTGACCGTCGGCAGGGGTGACAGTGACGCCAAACAAACGTTTGACAAGTCCAAATAAGCCATCTAGTACTTGAGGTAGGGGAAAATAAGGACGTAATTCTTCGGCAGTAAAGGCAAATTTTGCTTCTCGTTGGCGTTCTGCCCAAAAGCTAATATCCCACTGTTTTAAATCTCGATCTTCTTTTCCTGACGACGCGGCAAAAGCTTGGAGTTCTTCTAAGTCTTTGACAGCAGCATTATAACTGGCTTGACGTAGTTCTTCTAATAATGCTTCGACTGCTTCAACATTAGGAGCCATTTTACTGGCAAGGCTCAACTCGGCATAACTGCCAAAGCCAAGTAAATCTGCGAGTTCTTGCCGTAATTCCAAAATCCGCTTGATTAATGGGTTGTTGTCTAAATCGTCGCTAGAAGCGCGGGTAATGTAAGCTTTGTAAAGCTTTTCACGTAAATCTCGGCGCGTGCTGTGCTGCATGAAAGGGCCGTAACTGGGGAAGTCCAGAGTAATGCGCCAAGGGCCATTTTCTGGTGTGGCGTTGATTTCACCAGCCTCACGAGCAGCTTGCGCTGCTAAACTTACTAAGCTTGGGGGTAGACCGTCAATTTCTGCTTTTGTTGTCAGGGTGAGGCTAAAAGCTTTAGTCGCATCTAGTACATGGTTGGAGAACTTCGTAGAAAGTTCTGCTAATTCCATTTGAATGACATTGAAACGCTCTCTTGCTTCTCCTTCTAAGCCAACACCAGAAAGTTCTGCATCTCGGATGGCGGCTTCTACAATTCTTTGTTGGGCTGGTTCTAAAGTTGCCCAACTCTCGCTACCACGGAGTGCTTTAAAAGCAGTGTATATTGGTTGGCTTTGACCGAGCTTGTTAATGAATTGTACTACCTGTGGCTGTATGGTTTCATGAGCTTCACGCAGTTCAGGGCTATTTTTCACGCCCATTAAGTGATTTACTACTCCCCAACTCCAAGTCAGCCTTTCAGTGAGCTTTTCTAAAGGTTCTACTAAACCTTCCCAAGTAGGCTGTACATTAGCCTCTAAAACACTAAGCTCCTGGTCGAGTTCTGCTAGCAATTGCGTAAAAGCTGGTACTACTCGTTCTGGTTTAATCTCTGCAAAGCGAGGTAGACCGTTGCCTTGGAGTAAAGGATTGTCAATAAGAATGGTACTTGCACTCATGTTTTTCTGTGAACCGCGATGAATAAAAATCAACAATGATTTTCATCTATATATTTATTTATATATCTTCTAATGTAGCGATCGCTGGGCTGTTTAGCCTCGGCATTCTGCCAAATTAAAAACTACACAAGTCTGAGAGCGTTGGGTGTTGAGTTAGGAGTTATGAGTTATTCTTCCCTTGCGTCCTCTGCTAGTCAGCTACAACCAAGGCGATCGCAAAACCGTCGTATCCTTTACTACCGACTGTTTGCAGGGCAGTAGCACTCACACGCGGCTCAGAGGCCAGCAGTTCGTTGAAACGGCGCACTCCTTGAATGCTAGCATCGCTACTGGCAGTGTCGATTACTGCTCCGTTGCGGACGACATTATCGGCAATAATCAAGCTACCTCGACGGGAAAGTTTCAACGCCCAAGCTAGGTAATCGGGATTGTTTGGCTTGTCGGCGTCGATAAATATCAAATCGAACCTGCGATTTTCGGCAGCAAGTTCTGGCAGTGTAGAAAGTGCTTTTCCAAGGCGCAACTCGACTACATCGCCAAGACCTGCGCGTGCAATGTTGCTCTCGGCAACCTCGGCGTGTTTGGCATCGGCTTCCAGCGTCATCAAGTAACCGTCCTTTGGTAACGCCCGCGCCAACCAAATTGTACTGTAGCCGCCTAGAGTACCAATTTCAAGGATAGTGCGTGCCCGTTGGAGTTGTGCCAATAGTAGCAAAAGCTTACCTTGATTGGGCGAAACGTTGTGCGGTGGTAAACCAGCCGCAGCACTCGCTTCAAGTGCCGCATCTAGCACGGGATCGGGAGGCACAAACAGGTCAGTGAGATAACTGTCAACCTCAGTCCATTGCTGTTGAGTCATGGCAAGAAATAGAGGGATTAGGTACAGACGCGATTAATTGCGCCTGTACTAATTGGGGTATTTTCAATTGTCGAAAAGAAATTACTCAGTGTACTCTGCATTTGGAGTAGTTCAGTAAATTATTTTTAAACCCACAGACACAGAGTACACAGAGAAAAATTAAATTTTAAGAGTGTGTTGTTTCAACGGAAAGTGTGGTTTACACTACCTGCTCTAATTGCGATTTTGCCAATTCGCGAGGTGCGATCGCTCCGTTTTCTGTAATGATGGCTGTAATCAATTCGGCTGGGGTGACATCAAAGGCGGGATTGTAAAAATCTACACCACTAGGCGCGAGCATCGTATCGCCGACTTGATAGATTTCTGTGGGATCGCGTTCTTCAATGGGAATTTTGCTGCCATCGGCTAATTCAAAATCAACGGTGGAAAGCGGTGCGGCGACGAAGAAGGGTATATTATGTGCTTTAGCAGCGATCGCCACGCTATAAGTACCAATTTTATTAGCAGTGTCGCCGTTAGCGGCAATGCGATCGGCACCCACAACTACAGCATGAATTAGTCCCTGTTTCATGCAATGGGCTGCCATGTTATCAGTAATTAATGTTACGGGAATACCTTCTTGGACGCATTCCCAAGCAGTGAGTTTTGCGCCTTGCAAACGCGGCCGGGTTTCGTCGGCAAACAAACGCTCTAAACGTCCTTGTCTCCAAGCAGAACGCACGACGCCCAAAGCTGTACCGTAACCAGCTGTAGCTAATGCCCCAGCGTTACAGTGAGTAAGCAATGTCAGCTTTTGAGGGTTAGCAGGCAAGACTTTTAAAGCATTGTCGCCGATCGCTTTACAGGTTTGCAAATCTTCAGTTTTGATTGCTTGGGCTGTTTCCAACAGCATTTGTTTGGTTTCTTCTACCGTTCCCAAGGTTTCGTAGGCAGTTTTCAACATCCGGCTAATTGCCCAAAATAAGTTTACTGCTGTGGGACGAGTAGAACGCAACAGTTCGGCAACTTTATCTAAGTGTTGCAAAAATTCTTGGCGATCGCTTGTCTGAATTTCTCTTGCACCAAGATACATGCCATAAGCCGCAGCCACGCCAATTGCAGGCGCACCCCGCACAATCATGGTTTTTATTGCCCGCGCCATATCTTCACTGCGGTGAATTTCCACGGATGTATATTCGTTGGGTAGGCGAGTTTGGTCAATTAGTGACACTGAGTCATTGTGCCAAATAACTGGATATATCTGGTTTGTAGAATCTGCCATAAAAAAGGGCAATATTTTTTAACTTTGTTGATAGAATAATAACTTTTTACAGATTGAAATCAAAGCAGTTCTTGTATTGCAAAATTACATTGGATTTCAAATTCTGGATTTATTTAATTTTAGCAAAATTTAATCATAATTAAAATTTTATATACTCTGATGAAATAAATAAAATAGGCTAAGTTTTGACTCACAATATTGTGTATTGTTTGAAGTGAAGCAATGCTGAAACACTGCGATCGCCAGGCTGAACTTCAAGTAGCTTTCGCTGGTCTTGAGTACAAGTCATTTGTCGCAAATCTAAGTTTAGCAAGTCAATACAAACTAAAGTAAAAAGGTGCAAAAATGTCCCAAAAAATTATTTACGGAACAGTTGCAGACGACGGCAGCAAACAAAGCGGACAAGGTTTTGAAGTCCAATCGCCGGAAACAGGAACTTATGTAATTAGTTTTTCAGAAGCTTTTGCTGAACCTCCCAGCGTTGTAGCTACTTTAAAAGATTGGGGTGCTGATAATCAAATTATTGTTAAGGATATAACTAGAAATAAAGCTCAAGTTAATATTTGGGATTTAGGAATTAAGCAACAATCAAGCGCAGCTTCTCCAGATTTGGCAGTGACAAAAGAAAAGTCTGCTTTTAATTTTATTGCTATTGGTGAAGGTAGTTAAGATAATTTCAAGAAAAAATACCAATTTCAACAAGTTTTGTGATGCATCGATTGTTTGTAGGGGCTTTACAGCTGTCATACGTGTCAACTTAACGTGAAAGCTTGTAAAGATGTGATATTGAGCTATCTCACTTACCATCAAGATCCACGTTACCCCACCCCGGTTTTGTCTCAAGCCAAAACCTCCCCTCCCCTTGCCAAGGGGAGGGGATTGAGGGGTGGGGTAAAACGCCTGTGGGATAAGAGTTTAAGCTTAAGTTGACACGTATGACGCTGTGCGCCCCTACGTATTCTTTTTTTAATTGGTATAATTTCTCTAATTCTGTAAGGGAAACTCAATATTACTCGGTTAATAATTTTGAAAGCGTTGCTGATTTCATGTATGAAAACTATTGTGCATGATATCAAAATTATTGTAGTAGAGACGTTGCAATGCAACGTCTCTACATGGCTATTCATGCTGCTTCCCTTGGCATCCTACTAAGCAATGAGACTGAAATTGCTACTACTCAAAGTAATATTAGGATTGCCGATAGTAGCAAAGTCAAACACTGTTCCTGTACCTAGCAGATTTCCATCTTGGTTATAGAATAAGCTGCCAGTGCTTTTGCTATAAACAATATGTGCTTTACTAGCGTTGACAAATTTATTTTCACTCACAACTGCAAAGTCTGTGAAAGTCTGCCCTACGTTATTAGTAATAGCATTAAAGGTGCTTTTACTCAGTACAATTTGGTCTTGCCCCACTTCAAACTGAGTAATGTAATCATCACCTAAACTTGAGTTAAAAACTCCATTACCTTGAAACTGATATTTATCCTTGCCGGCGTTGCCTGTGAGAATATCATTACCCAACTCTCCCCAGAGAATATCGTCACCAGCTCCACCTATTAGAGTATCATTACCACTACCTCCTTGAAGGTTGTCATTTCCATCTAAACCTTGGAGTTGGTCATTTCCATTCCCGCCAATTAGGTTGTTATTCAAGGAATTACCAGTTAAACGGTCGTTACCTGTGCCACCTGTTACCCTTTCGATGACGTTGTTGGCAGAGAGGATGAGTTTGAGATTGCTATTAACAGTTTGCGAGGTGGTTAAACCTAAATTGACGTTGACCGCAGCTGTAGTACCGCTAAAGTCAATAGTATCAGTGCCGCCTGTCGTGGTTTCTCTAATTGTGTCCGTTCCCAAAGGACTGTTAGCTAGAAAAGAATAAGTGTCATTTCCAGCACCACCGGAGAGGATATTATTACCACTGTTACCTTTGAGAATATTATTGCCTGCATTCCCGGTACCGTTAATTGCTGCCGTTCCTGTGAGGGTGAGATTTTCGACGTTGGTTGGCAAAGTCGTGGTGGCAGAAGCAGTCAGGGTATCGGTTATGGTTGTAGTAACACTTTTGGTTGTACCAAGGCTGGCATTGGTAGGAGAAGCCAGATTTAGGGTAAAGGTTTCATTTGCTTCATTGAGGGAATCATTGAGAATAGGAATATTAATAACTTTACTGGTTTCACCTGGGTTGAAAGTCAAGGTTCCGCTGGTGTTGGTATAATCTAACCCTGCTCTTGCTGTACCGTTAGCAGTGGCATATTGGACGGTAATAGTTTTGCTGCTGGCTTGGGAAAGACTAACTTTGTAACTAACATTTTGAGGACTGGTGTTACCCTCGACTATTGTTTGATTAGCACCCAGGTTGATGGATAGTAAATCATCATTGGTAATGGTTCCGGTAACGGGTGTTGTTGTACCAATGGTGTAACCAGTGCCGATATTTAAAGTTAAAGCAACAGTTTCATTACTTTCATTAGTAGTGTCTGCTATGGGATCGATAATTAAATTTACTGTAGTTGCACCTGCTGCAAAGGTAATAGTGCCTGTGGTGCCATTGAAAGTTGCTGCACCAGTTTGGGTGTAGTCGCTGTTAAAAGTAGCTGTGCCACCAACACCATAATTCACAGTTAAAGCATTGGTGGTGCTGCCGCTTCTTGTGAAGGTGTAAACTAAATTGCTGCTTCCGTCTTCATTAACATTAACGGGGTTGACAGCAAGAGTAATGTTGCTAGTGGTAGCAGCGATGGGTACGCCGGAGTCTTTTAATATGGCAATGTCAAGCGGGGAAATGTTGTAGCGATTTCCGCGATAATATACTACACCATTCATGAGATCGGAAATCAAATCGCTCCCTGGTCTGGGGGAGTCGTTACCAATATGAGTGGCGTTACCAAATGTCACTGGCACAAAAGAACCATAAACACTTGTTGCTTGAGTTCCTACAAAGAAGAAATTGTTACCATCAAAAATAGTTTGTTCGTCAAATGTGGATTGATAATCTCCTGGGAATGTTCCGTTAAAAGAATTTCTCCATCCATTGAAAGCAAAGGCATGACCAAATTCGTGGAGCAATACAGAAAGAGCATCTGTTCTATCATTTGGTACAGGAGTAATTCGTGCTAAGGGATCGGAATCAAACCAGAGTTCATTTCTTAAATAATCAGCATTGAAATTGAATTCGATGTCAGGTTCGACGCCGTTGGGATCGTTTCCTGTACGAATTTCTGCTGTTGCACCTTGTTCGTATATGTTAAATGTGCCGTTATTACGTACAAAAGATGAAGTAAAACTTCTGCCTGTAACTGTGATGCCAGGGTTAGTAAAATTAACAATTACCTCTAAGTTAGCATTACCTTCAATATAGTTGTCCCAATACGATCCAGCAGCTAATATGTGAGATTGGATTGCAGAGTAATAGGAAGAAAATGTTCCTGAAGGATCGTTAAAGGTGACAGAAAAATTCAGGGCTGTTGCTTGTTCTACAGCAATATTTTGGTCTGCAATAGTAATAGTTTGCCAATCATTTTCTGCTTTGATTCTCTCTAAATTCCGATTAGTTAAATTCTGTCCTCGCACCAAAGCTGAGAAAAGTTCGCCTTCATCAGATAAAGGATCTTTTTGATTGATTTGAGCATCAACAAAATGTCCAATTTCCTCTAAGAGAACTGCACTAATTAATGCTGGTGTTGCAGTTGATACAAATTTTTCTGAGAGATAAATCTTATTTGTACTGCTAGCATAAACGCCGTTAGCATTACCTAAGATGCCACTATCAATTATCTCAATTTTAGGAAGCTGGCTAAAGTCACCCACTTGCGATTGCGATCGCACTGTTTGAGCGATAGTGCGATCGTATTGCGTACCAAAGGCAGTAGCGAATATATTCCAGAAATTTTCTGAATTAGAAAACTTGCCCAGTTGATTGTATGTCAGCGCCAGGGCAGATTCAAGAATAAATTTCATATTTGATAATTTATCTATTCTCAAAAGGGATATTTATTTAAATGCAGAACTTTCGCCAGTTTAGCCTTTTAGCGATTCTTTATAAAGACATTAAATAGGGAGCAAGTCTTTATTAAATCATAAAATAAAGATTTAATCTAGAAATATTAAACTGAAGTTTAAATTATTCCATTAAATATTAATACATGGATAAGAACATTCAAGTGTAAGCGTTTGAAGCAGATTCATATTCTGTTTGCAAACTTTTCCTCAGCAAATCGCCCACGCCTAAGTAAATACAATTTACTCAGATGTGGGCGATTCGTAATTACCAAGAATTAGCTAAACAACAGCAGATACTTGCTGTTTAAAGAAAGCTTCTAAAACTCTCTCTGCTATTTGATGACTAGTTAAACCTAAGTCTGCTTTCGATTCATTGGGTTCGGCATGGTCTACTAATATATCTGGTACGCCAAAACGCTTGACAGGAACGAGAATATCTGCATCTAATAAAGCTTCAGCGATCGCACTACCAAAGCCACCCATGACGCAGCCTTCTTCTAAGGTGATAACGCGTCCAATCTTTTGGGCTAAGGGCAATATTAACTCGGTATCCAAAGGCTTAGCAAAACGGGCATTAATTACAGTTGCTTCAATGCCATGTTCGCTTAAGATTTCCGCGGCTTGCATTCCAGAATTAACCATTGTGCCATAGCCGACGATTAACACATCATCGCCTGTACGCAGAATTTCGCTTTTGCCAATTTCCAAAGGTTCCCAGCCTTCTTCCATCAAAGGTACGCCGTAGCCATTGCCACGCGGGTAACGCATGGCGATGGGACCCTTGGTATAATTAACGCCAGTTACTAACATGCGTTGCAGTTCTGCTTCGTCTTTGGGCGCCATCAGCACCATGTTAGGAATGCAACGTAGATAAGCAATGTCATACATACCTTGGTGGGTGGGACCGTCAGCACCAACAATTCCCGCCCTATCTAAGCAGAAGAAGACTGGTAAATTTTGGATGCAGACATCGTGAACTATTTGGTCGTAGGCGCGTTGCAAGAAGGTAGAATAAATCGCGGCGATGGGACGCATACCTTCGGCTGCTAGTCCTGCTGCTAAGGTGACTGCGTGTTGTTCGGCAATGCCAACATCTACATATTGATTGGGCAGTTTTGCTTGCAGTTTATCTAAGCCCGTTCCCGTCGCCATTGCTGCGGTAATGCCGATAATTTTGGGGTTTTGTTCGGCAAGTTTTACTAAAGTGTGAGCAAAAACTTTGGCATAAGCTGGCGGTTTGGGTTTGCTAGAAGGAATAGCTTTGCCAGTTGCTACATTAAAGGGGCTTTGGGCGTGGTAACCTACTTGGTCTTGTTCGGCAATTTCATAACCTTTACCCTTGACTGTTGCCACGTGTACCAAAACCGGGCCTGGGATTTGATGTGCTTGTTGGAAGGTGGCAATTAATTCTTCTAAATTATGTCCGTCAACCGGGCCGATGTAGGTAAAACCGAGTTCTTCAAACACTGCACCAACTTTAGGAACAGCTAGGCGTTTCATACCTTCTTTGATGCGTCCCAGTTCGGGAGACAGAGATTCACCAACGAAAGGAATTTGTTTAAACTGTTCCTCAAGATTATCTTTAATGAATTGCACTGGTTGACTGAGACGCATTTTGTTCAGATAGCGAGGAATTGCGCCTACGTTGGGAGATATAGACATCTCGTTGTCGTTGAGAACAACCAGCAAATTAGTTTTCGGCAAGTGTCCGGCATGGTTGATGGCTTCTAAAGCCATACCGCCTGTAAGCGCGCCATCGCCGATAACAGCCACGGCTTTGAATTTTTCGCCTTTTAAATCTCGTGCTAAAGCCATTCCCAATGCCGCTGAGATGCTGGTGGAAGCGTGTCCAGCACCAAAGTGATCGAATTTGTTTTCACAGCGTTTGAGATAACCCGCAACTCCATCTTTTTGTCTGAGGGTGTGGAAGCGATCGTAACGTCCTGTAAGTAATTTATGGGGATAAGCTTGGTGTCCTACATCCCAAATGACTTTATCCCGATCTAAGTCCAGTGTTTGATAAAGCCCTAGTGTTAATTCTACGACACCCAACCCTGGCCCCAAATGTCCACCATTAACTGCTACGGTCTGAAGATGCTTATCTCGAATTTGACGCGCAATTTGTTGCAATTGTCGAACGGATAAACCGTGCAACTGATTGGGATGGGTAATTTCGCTCAGATGCATATTACAGGGTTTTCCTCTCTAATTTCTGGTTTCGGTATTTTGATTTTCCCACGGTCGGGTTATCCCCATAATTAGACTGTTATTTTGTTACTAAGTTTTACTAGAAAGTATCGTTTCGTAACTTAATAACGTCCAAAAACGGTTAATCATTAATAATTCGTCAAAAAAGAAATCAGAATTCAGAATTCTGCAATTCAGAAATCTAATTAGTTTTTGCTGTGAATGCTTTTGCGATCGCTACTTCATCTGGCTAGGATATGTATGTCAGTAAAGATACTTGTTTTTTTCCTCCAAATTAAGTAGTTATTTAGTAAATTAAACTTTAAGTATCTTAAGAAACTTTATCATACTTTTTACAAAAGTAGCAAATAAGATGCTTATAAGTACGAAAAAACAAGGTTTCTAAATTAATTTGCAAAAATGAATTTTATAAAATACGCAGACAAAAAAGAAACAATATTTACATATATTGCTATTCTAACCAAATAAATATTAAGTTAAAAAGACAACTTAGTTAAATAGTAAAAACAATTAGCAATTATTGTGTTGTTAATTACCTAATCAAGATTAAACTTACTGTTAATCGCAGACAAAAAATATTTTTGGCGTCATTGACGTGGGGCAATCGCACTTAGCAGTAAGTTCATTCTCATTTAATGCTACCGTGAATTCACGGGAGTTTACTGGCGCACAGACAAGAAGTGTTGGCAAAGATAAAAGCGTACAGTCATTGGTGTCAACTTAAGCTCAAACACTCAATTTACCGTAGTTTTAGATCCCCCAACCCCCTTAAAAAGAGGGCAAATGATTCTAGTTCCCCCCTTTTCAAGGGGAGTTAGGGGGGATCGAAAATCTAGGTAGTACATCGAAAAATTTTGAAATGCTTATCAGACTTTGCTTTCATGTTAAGTTGACACCAATGTACAACTGATTGAGATGTTGCAAAGATTTTGATTAAATTGCAGTTGCAACTGATTTCTTGCGGGTAGGACGCTTGCGGTCTGATTTTTTCTTCAGTCCAACAGCTTGCGCTTGTTCGCTGTCCGACCCAAATTGCCCGCGTACAGATTCTTTCATCGCTAATACAGCATTGTGAAATTCCCATTCCGCTAATCGCGCAGCATCAGCCGCTGCACGGTATAAAGTTAGTTTTTCCGTTTCGGCTTGTTGCTGAGTTAACATTGCTTGATAAGCTTGCTGTAAATTTACAACAGAAGCATCAGCACGAGTTGTATCGTAGGTGCGGATAGTTTGCAAACCGTGCAATGAAGTAATATCTTGACTAATCAGTTTAGGGCGCAAACGGCGTGTTGTATCTGGAGTTGCCATATTATATCCGTAGAAATTATATATTTAATGTGCCCATAGCCACAAAAAAATAACAGTAAGTTAAGAAAAAGGTAATTTCAGTAGATCGCAAAGTTATCGGTTTAGGCAGGGTGTAGAGTGTGGGGTGTGGGGTGTAGGGAATAAATTGGAGGACAGTTTTGTTTGAGGCACTAAATTCAATTGTCTTAAACCACTACACCCTACCCTAACGACGTTTCATCTTTACAAGCGTGACATTCAGTCAAGCCCCTACGACTGCTGTAATGTTTGCAGGTCGATGCAATGCGATTGCAGGTCAATGCAATGCGATTGCAGGTCGATGCAATGCGATTGCAGGTCGATGCAATACGATTGCAGGTCGATGCAATGCGATTGCAGGTAGATGCAATGCGATTGCAAGCTTTTGGTAAGTCTCTTAACTTCTGGTTTGAAAGTTCTAAATTAGCAGTTAGGAGTTATTATCTTTTTAGTTTCCCTTGTCTTGCCAGTCCCTAGAGGATGTTTGAAAAGTATTGGGCAAATATATAATTCACTACTACACAGGCTTTCGTCCGCCTGCGCAAAAAGCATGAAAAATTAAGGGTTTGAAACCCACGCAGGTGGGTTTCGTCTGTATAGCCGCGATTTACAATCACCCGGTGAGTAATAATTTAGACTATTCAAACAACCTCTTAGACTCGGCTTTCATATTAAGTTGATAGTTATGTATATCTGTACGCGCCTACAGCCGATTGGTATGTTGCAAAGATTAAATCTAATTTTTGGATGGGTCTAATGAAACTAAAGCAATTTGGAATTACATTTTTGAGTGTTTGTATTGCTGCTTTTACAGGAACGAAAGCAGCAGAGGCAGCATCGTTTTCGGTAATTGCCGATGGTCTTGATAATCCAAGGGGTCTAGCTTTTGGTACTGACGGGAGTCTGTACGTCACAGAAGCAGGAACAGGGGGAAGTGGAGCTTGTGTTCCTTCACCGAGCGTTGAAAACCAATCTTTATGTTATGGCACAACTGGTGCAGTGACAAAAATTGGAAATGGTACTCAAAAACGCATACTTACAGGACTTCCTTCTTTAGCACTATCAAATGGGACTGATACTTCTGGGCCTCAAGATATCGCATTTGATGCTAATGGCAAGCCTTATATTGCGATTGGGTATGGTTCAAATCCCATATTTCGTTCCACATTGGGTAATACTGATTTAGGAAAAATCATTGCTGCTGATTTTAATACAAATTCCTGGACTAGTGTAGCTGATTTAGCTAATTATGAACTTGCAAATAATCCAGATAAAGGTGATGTCATCAGCAATCCTTTTTCTCTGCTTCTAAACGGAAATAAAGTTGTTGCAGTTGATGCGGGTGCGAATGAGTTACTAAGCGTAAATACTGACGGAAGTAATTTAAACGCGATCGCTACAATTAAGCGCCAGACATTAACTAATCCAGTCTTCCCCTCTGGCCCATCGCCATCACCATTTGAAATCCAAGCAGTACCTACAAATGTCGCATTAGGACTCGATGGTGCTTACTATATTAGCCAATTAACTGGTTTTCCTTTTCCTGAAGGTGAAGCAAAAATCTACCGCGTTGGTTCTGATGGTCAACCAACAGTCTATGCCGATGGCTTTACTCAACTTACTGACTTAGCTTTTGATAATGAGGGTAATTTGTATGCTTTGCAGTACGCTAATCAGTCACTCTGGAAAGGTAATCTAGATGGTTCGCTAATTAAAATAGCAACTGATGGCACTCGTACAACTATCCTTAGTGGTAATGGATTAGAGTCGGCTACTGCTTTGACTATTGGTGCTGATGGTGCTATTTACGTCACAAACCGAGGCGATCGCCCAGGGCTTGGACAAGTTCTCAAAATCGAGAATCCAAAATCTGTTCCTGAATATACTTCTACATTAAGCTTCTTAGCGCTTCTTGCCACTGTGAGCGTTACTTTGCTGCATAAGGATAAAACCAAGATGTCTTAATTTAGTCTTAAGCAGGGCTGTTTCACTCCATTTTTCGCCACGTGGTAACAAAATAACCAATTTTTAATTGCTAAAACTCTTGATTTTTAAAGCTCTTTGGAAAATGAAACAGCCCTGCCCTTAAAAAAGGGGAAATGTTAAACAATCCACTAATGCTATACAGAAGATTTGGACGCACAGAACTACAAATGCCAGTGTTTTCCTGCGGCGGCATGAGATATCAGTTCAAATGGCAAGATGTTCCTGAGTCAGAAATTCCTGCCGATAAGCAGGCTAATTTGGAAGCGACTATCAAAAAAGCTGTGGAAGTTGGCATTAATCACATTGAAACAGCCCGTGGTTATGGCACTTCTGAAATGCAATTGGGGAAAATATTACCTAAGTTTCCCCGCGAAAAGTTGATTGTTCAAACTAAAATCAATCCCAACGAAGATGCAAAAGAATTCCGCAAGACTTTTGATAAATCCTTACAATATCTCCAACTAGATTATGTTGACCTTTTAGGTTTGCACGGCATTAATACTCCTGAGTTGTTGGACTTCAGCATTCGTCCTGGTGGCTGTTTGGATGTGGTGCGTCAGTTGCAAGCAGAGGGAAAAGTGAGGTTTGTTGGCTTTTCTACACATGGCCCAACAGATGTAATTGTGCAAACAATTAATACCAATCAATTTGATTATGTAAACTTGCACTGGTACTACATTAATCAATGGAATTGGGCAGCAATTGAAGCAGCTAAACGTCACGATATGGGAGTATTTATTATTAGCCCATCAAATAAAGGAGGTTTGTTGTATCAACCACCGCAAAAATTAGTTAATCTTTGCACTCCTTTAAGCCCAATAGTATTTAACGATCTGTTTTGTTTGAGCCACCCAGAAGTACATACGTTGAGTTTGGGTGCAGCAAAACCAGAAGATTTTGACGAACATCTCAAGACTTTAGACTTAGTAGATAAAGCATCAGAAATTCTGCCGCCAATTTTGGCACGGTTAGAAGCAGAAGCGATCGCCACTTTGGGAGAAGATTGGGTAAAAACTTGGGAACATAATTTACCCAAGGTGGAGGAAACGCCTGGTGAAGTCAATATTCGGGTGATTTTGTGGTTGTGGAATTTAGCGGCCGCTTACGATTTGGTAGAGTATGCCAAAATGCGCTATAACCTGCTTGGTAATGGTGGCCATTGGTTTCCTGGTAATAAGGGCGATCGATTAAACGAATTAGACTTGCGCCAATGTCTCGCCCGCAGTCCTCACGCTGAAAAAATTCCGCAAATTCTCCAAAAAGCACATCAATTGTTAGCAGGTGAAGAAGTAAAACGCTTATCTCAACAGTAAGCATGGGAGAGTCGGGAGATGAGGGGATGGGGAGATGGGGAGATGAGGGGATGAGGGGATGGGGAGACAAGGAACAGAGGAAGAAGAGGTAATTTTTCATTGTCCTCCGGCCTCATGCCCCATTCTCAATGCCCAATGCCCAATGCCCCATGCCCAATACTAATCAGATGTCGTTGTAGTATCTGCTGATTTATTTGCCTTTGGCACAACTAGGACTTTATCAACGCGGTTACCATCCATATCCATGACTTCAATTCGCATACCTTCCCATTCAAAATGATCTGCTGCTGCGGGGATACGGCCTAAATGAGTGATGACAAAACCGCCTAAGGTTTGATAGCTACCACGTTCTTCAGATTCCCACTCTTCCATACCGAAAAGTTCTAAAAACTCTTCCACGGGTAACATTCCATCCAAAAGCCAGGAACCATCTTCCCGTTGCACGGCTTGCGGTTCATCTTGCCCATCCATAGAAGGAACATCGCCCACGATTTCGCTCATAATATCGTTGAGAGTGACTAATCCTTGAATAACGCCGTATTCATCAACTACCAAGGCTATATGAGTGACAGTTTGCTTAAATAATTCCAAAACTTTCAAGCCACGGGTGCTTTCTGGTACAAAGACTGGTTGTCGTAATCCCACTGTTAAATCTAGCTGTTCGCCTCGGAAACTTCTAGCTAATAAGTCGGTAACTGGCATCACACCCAGTACATTGTCAAGTCCTCCTTGACAAACTGGATAGCGAGAGTAAGCACTTTCAACCATTTTTTGACGATTTTCTTCAGCGCTATCATCTAAATCTAGCCAGACGATATCGGGGCGTGGTGTCATTAAGTAGCTTACAGGACGATCGCCTAAACGAAAAACTCGCTCTACCATATCCTGTTCGGCTTCTTCAAAGGTTCCCGCTTCCGTACCTTGTTCGATTAAGATTTTAATTTCTTCTTCAGTGACTTGCGGTTCGGTTGATTGGGTAACCCCTAAAACACGCAAAACCATATCTGTGGAAGCGCTTAAAAGATGTACCATTGGAGAAGCGATCGCCGACAAAGCACGCATGGGAATAGCTACAAATGCTGCAATGCCTTCTGGGTTATTTAATGCCAAACGCTTTGGCACTAATTCGCCGATAATCAATGACAAATAAGTAATAATTAACACCACGATTCCGAAAGATACGGGTTCGCTATAAGGTGCTAATACTGGGACAAGCCGCACATAGACTGCCAGTCGGTTAGCAATTGTTGCTCCTCCAAAAGCACCAGTCAGAATACCGATGAGAGAAATACCTACTTGAATGGTTGACAGGAAATTATTTGGAGACTCCGCGAGTTTGAGTGCTACCCTTGCCTTAGCATCCCCTTGATTGGCAAGCTGCTGTAGTCTGACTTTCCGCGCTGAGACAATTGCCATCTCAGACATTGAAAATATGCCGTTGGCAATAATTAGCACCAAGATGATTAAAATTTCAAAAGTGATGGAGGACATGTTTAAAATTGCCGCTTATCAGAGCGAACGTAGCTCAATCCTTAGTATCTAGTATTAAAGGTGCTGCGATAAATTGTTTAACTATACAGAAAGTAATAGTTATGAGTTGTTGATTTTATGATGTCGTTGTACATTATTCTTCCTGAGAATGAATTAGAGGGCTGTTAACACTTTTAAAATGGTGGACATAAACTGCCCAAAGATGATCGACAAGCGCTAAGACTTCCATTGCTAGTAGAACTTATGTCATTTTCTTCTATTGTGCGTGCCTTAGGGCGATCGCCACTCACTACTGAATTTATTTCTAAGTTAAATCGCCAACAAGAATTGCGCTTAAATGGCATTCCCCGTCTGCCGAAGGGTTTGGTAGCTTCAGCATTGGCGCAAACTCAAGGCAGAAATTTGTTCGTGGTATGCGCCACTCTGGAAGAAGCCGGGCGCGTTTACGCACAACTAGAGGCAATGGGATGGCAAACAGTACATTTTTACCCCACTTCTGAAGCTTCTCCTTACGAACCTTTTGACCCTGAAACTGAAATGAGTTGGGGGCAAATGCAGGTTTTGGCGGATTTGGTCAAAAGTCAAGAGTCATTAGTCATTAGTCATTCGTCATTAGAAACAAACCAAAGGACAAATATAGCGGTTGTGGCCACTCAAGGGGCACTGCAACCACATTTGCCACCGCCAGAGGCTTTTCAAGAATTTTGCTTGACGCTAAAGCGAGGGATGGAGATAGATCTCAATGCTTTTAGTGAAAAAGTCACTCTTTTAGGTTACGAACGAGTACCTCTGGTGGAAACCGAAGGGCAATGGAGTCGGCGTGGCGATATTGTTGATGTGTTTCCGGTTTCCTCGGAGTTACCAGTCAGGCTAGAATGGTTTGGCGACGAAATCGAACAAATACGGGAATTCGATCCAGCAACTCAACGTTCTGCCCTTGACAAAGTTGAGCAGTTAATTCTCACGCCGACTAGCTTTGCTCCCATCATCATGGCACCACTCAAGGATAGTCCTGAGTTTAGAGTACTGAGTGCCCAGTTAAATTCTGACTCAGCACTCGACAATGGAAACTCAGGACTGATTGAAGGTAGCCGCCGTTTTTTGGGTTTGGCGTTCGAGCAACCAGCATCGGTGCTAGAGTACTTACCAGAAAACACCTTGATTGCCATTGATGAACCAGAACAGTGTCACGCTCATAGCGATCGCTGGGTAGAAAATGCGGAAGAACAATGGGGAATGGGGAATAGGGAATGGGGAATAGGGAATAGCGAACAATCTACTCCCCACTCCCCACTCCCCACTCCCCCAAAATTACCGAAGATTCATCGGTCGTTTGATGATTGTTTGGCTGATGTTGCGAGGTTTCAAACACTTTATTTATCGGAACTGTCGGAAGAAAATGATGGAATTAATCTTGCGAGTAGAAGCGTTCCGGTTACGCCACATCAGTTTGCTAAATTAGCTGACACTATTCGCCAAGAACGCGATCGCAATTTCTCGATTTGGCTGATTTCGGCTCAACCTTCGCGTTCTGTGTCGCTGTTGCAAGAACACGATTGTCCGGCGCAATTTATCCCCAATCCCCGCGATTACCTAGCGATTGATAAGCTACAAATCAACCACACTCCAGTCGCACTCAAATATTCTGGCTTGGCGGAACTCGAAGGTTTTATTCTGCCTACTTATCGGCTAGTAGTTGTCACTGACCGGGAATTTTATGGTCAGCATTCTTTAGCAACTCCCGGTTTTATTCGCAAACGCCACAAAGCAACTTCTAAACAAGTCGATCCCAATAAGCTGCGTCCAGGGGATTATGTAGTTCACAGAAATCATGGTGTTGGCAAATTTGTCAAGCTGGAAAGCTTAACGATTAATGATGAAACTCGTGATTATTTGGTGGTGCAATATGCCGACGGTTTACTGAGAGTTGCAGCCGACCAATTAGGTGCTTTATCTCGGTTCCGTGCCGCAGGAGATAAGGCACCAGAACTCAACAAGATGACTGGTAAGGCTTGGGAGAATACCAAGAACAAAGTCCGCAAAGCGATTAAGAAATTGGCGGTGGACTTGCTGAAATTATATGCAGCGCGATCGCAACAACAAGGTTTTAGTTTCCCCAGCGATATGCCTTGGCAAGAGGAAATGGAAGATTCTTTCCCTTACCAACCTACAACAGATCAGCTAAAAGCCGTACAAGATGTCAAACGCGACATGGAAAGCGATCGACCAATGGATCGCTTAGTTTGTGGCGATGTCGGTTTTGGAAAAACGGAAGTGGCGATTCGTGCTGTTTTTAAAGCAGTCACCGCCGGTAAACAAGTGGCACTCCTTGCGCCAACTACTATTTTAACTCAGCAGCACTACCATACACTCAAAGAACGTTTTGCTCCGTACCCCGTGAATGTCGGCTTACTCAACCGCTTTCGTTCCGCTGAAGAACGCCGCGATATTCAAAAGCGATTGGCAACGGGCGAACTCGATGTAGTAGTTGGTACACACCAACTCTTAGGCAAAGGCGTATCATTCAAAGATTTAGGACTGTTGGTGGTGGATGAAGAACAGCGTTTTGGAGTGAACCAAAAAGAGAAAATTAAAAGCTTGAAAACTCAAGTTGATGTGCTGACTCTCTCTGCTACTCCCATTCCCCGTACCCTGTATATGTCTTTGTCGGGAATTCGGGAAATGAGTTTAATTACTACACCACCTCCAACTCGACGCCCGATTAAAACTCACCTTGCACCGCTAAATTCAGAAAGCGTGCGTAGTGCCATACGTCAAGAATTAGACCGAGGTGGACAAGTATTTTATGTAGTTCCACGAGTTGAAGGCATTGAAGAGACAACCGCAAGCTTGCGAGAAATGATACCAGGGGGTAGATTTGCGATCGCTCACGGTCAAATGGATGAAAGCGAGTTAGAATCAACCATGCTCACCTTCAGCAACGGTGAAGCAGATATTCTCGTTTGTACGACAATTATCGAATCTGGCTTAGATATTCCGCGAGTCAACACCATTTTAATTGAAGACGCTCATCGCTTTGGCTTGGCTCAGTTGTATCAATTACGCGGTCGTGTCGGTCGTGCAGGTATCCAAGCTCATGCTTGGCTATTTTATCCCAAGCAAAGGACGCTATCTGATGCAGCGCGGCAACGGTTACGAGCAATTCAAGAATTTACTCAACTCGGTTCTGGGTATCAATTAGCAATGCGCGATATGGAAATTCGCGGGGTTGGTAACTTACTGGGTGCAGAACAATCCGGTCAAATGGATGCCATCGGTTTTGATTTATACATGGAAATGCTCGAAGAAGCAATTCGAGAAATTCGCGGCCAAGAAATTCCCCAAGTGGAGGATACCCAGATTGACCTCAACCTGACGGCATTTATTCCCGCAGATTATATTACCGATTTAGATCAAAAGATGAGTGCTTACCGGGCGGTGGCGACAGCGAAATCCAAAGGAGAATTAAAACAGATTGCAGCTGAATGGAGCGATCGTTATGGTACTTTGCCAGTCCCAGCCAATCAACTATTGCGAGTTATGGAACTCAAACAGTTAGCGAAAAAACTTGGATTTAGTAGGATTAAACCAGAAAACAAACAGCACGTTGTTTTAGAAACACCAATGGAAGAACCAGCTTGGAATTTGTTAGCGGCGAATTTACCAGACAATCTCAAAACCCGTTTTGTCTATTCTCCTGGAAAAGTCACAGTGCGCGGTTTAGGAGTTTTCAAAGCCGACCAACAATTGCAAAGTTTGATTGATGCTTTCGCAAAAATGCAAGGTGCAATTCCAGAGGCAGCTGTTGTTTAAATTTATAAGTAGAGACAAAATAAATCTATGCCAGTTGTAACAGCTAAGTCTTACGTAGAATATCGTCAAGATGCTTATTGGGTTGCGGGAACTCGGATTTCTTTGGACTCGATTGTTTATGCTTTCCGAAAAGGATTATCACCTGAAAGCATTGTTCATTCTTTTCCGTTGCTGACACTTGAACAAGTTTATGGAGCGATCGCGTTTTATCTAGCCAATCGTGCTGACATTGATACTTATTTAGAAGCTGAGGAAGCAGCATTTGATACTATGCCTCAACCACTAGAAACCACCGATCCTGCTTTGTATAACAAGCTGATGGCAGCTAAGACAGCAAGACAGCAAGTAGAATCGTGAATATTAGCTACCAAGCCGATGCTGATTTGAATCAGGCGATCGTCACAGGAGTTTTGCGACGAGAACCCAGCATTGACTTCCAAACCGCCTTGGCTGCTGGATTAGAAGGTGTAAAAGAAAAGACTCTGAGGTATTGGCGATCGCAGCACAGCAGGGACGTATTCTTGTCAGCCACGACCGTAAAACAATGCCATTAGAATTTGCCCAGTTCATCACCAGCAATCATAGTACAGGAGTTATCATTGTTTCCCAAAGGCTACCAGTTGAAGTCGTTATCGAAGAACTGGTGATGATTTGGGCTATATCCAGTGCCGAGGAGTGGAGCGATCGGATTGCAAAGCTGCCTTTGTGAGATGAATTATAAATACCTTTTGTAACTTTTAAAAAAAGCTTTAAAACTATAGAAAATGCAAGAATATTCTTATGCCAATTCAAGTCGAAAAAATTACACCTGAGCAGCTCGATCAAATTTTGTCATTTGAGGAAAGTCACTTTCTGGACTTGAAGTCGATAGATATAAAGCCAGCTAAGCTAACTCGCTCTATATCCGCATTTGCCAACACTAGTGGCGGGGAGCTTTACATTGGAATTGATGAGGATAAAATTGATGGCGTAAAGCATCGAACTTGGCGTGGCTTTGCAGATCAAGAAAATGCAAATGCACATTTACAAGTTTTTGAAGAACTATTCCCTTTAGGTCAATACTATAGCTATATTTTCTTATTTTGTGATGGTTGTAGTGGTCTAGTGCTTCAAGTAGTCATTCATAAGAGCCGAGAGATTGTTAATGCTTCGGATGGCGTTCCTTATATCCGACGTGGGGCACAAAATTTACCGCAGGATACAGAGGAGAAGCTTGCACGCCTGAGACTTGATAAAGGTATAGAGTCCTTTGAAAAATCCACAGTTAATGCTGATATAGAAATTATTACTAACTCTATTCCTATTATTGATTTTATGCTTCAGATTATACCAACAGGAGAGCCAGAACAGTGGTTAAAAAAGCAACAGTTGATTATTAATGGAAAACCAACTGTTGCTGGTATTCTTATTTTCTCTGAAGAACCACAGGCTTTACTTCCAAAAAGATGTGGTGTGAAAATCTATAGGTACAAAACATCTGATGAAGAAG
The DNA here is from genome assembly GCA_034530875.2 of Nostoc sp. DedSLP01. GTDB lineage: Bacteria > Cyanobacteriota > Cyanobacteriia > Cyanobacteriales > Nostocaceae > Nostoc. Next base: position 102,266 of record JAVRCJ020000015.1, on the reverse strand, counting down.
GTCGAAGAGAAAATCTTGCATTCGATCCAATAACTATTGAAGGCTGGTTATATAATCAAATTTCTGAGGCTGTACAAAAGACTAAGGAGATAATTGAAGAAATCCCCAAACTTGATGACGGAAGATTAGAACAGATAGAATATCCTGAAGAAACGCTGCACGAAATCATTACGAATGCAGTATTACATAGAGACTATAGTATTTTGAAAGATGTACAAATTCGCATCTTTGATAATCGTGTGGAAATTGAAAGCCCAGGTAGATTGCCTGGACACATCACAATAACCAATATTTTGAGAGAGCAGTATGCAAGGAACGGTACGATAGTACGCCTTATCAACAAATTTCCCAATGCACCTAATAAAGACGTGGGTGAGGGTCTAAACACAGCTTTTGAAGCTATGAGTCGTCTGAGGCTTAAGCCTCCTATTATTAAAGAATTGGAAAATTCAGTTATAGTTTATATTAAACATGAACCTCTTGCTTCGATTGAATCAGCAATCATGCAATACTTATCTGAAAACAATACTATAACTAACAAAATTGCAAGAGAAATTACAGGTGTAGCCTCTGAAAGTACTATCAAAGCAGCCTTTTATAGACTTAGAGATAGGGGGTTAATAGAATTAGTACCAGGAACTAGAACTGCTACCTCAGCTTGGCAAAAAGTTCGATAAGCAATTTTTGAGTTTTGTACAGAATGGATATATAAAATATATCCATATTTTTATATAATTGATTCTAGCCCTTAGATGGCAAATCAAGGTTTAGATGAAACCGGATTTTCACACTATGAGCATTGCCCAACTGCGAGCTTATGTTCTGTTACATCGAAATGATGACGAAGCATTTTACAAACTTGCCGATCGCTTAGAAGCGAGTTCTGAAGATACTGATTTATACCCTATTCCAGACACACCTGAGAACCTCACCATTATGGAAGTAGCAATGCAAGAACACCTTAAGAAGTTGGAACAAAAGCGAAAAAGTTAAGCTTAGAAATCTGTAATATCGATTCCGTCTGCGTCGGAATGATACGATCGCTTTGGGAGTCTCAAGGGTGCAAAGTGAGAATTTATGCCTAAACGCTTAAATTTAGAAGCTCACCAAAGTGTAAAAGAATTGTTTCACTTTTACCGTCAAGCATCTGACCCAATAGAACGGACACGTTACCAAATTATTTGGTTGCTGGCTCAAGGAAGACAAACAGAAGATGTAGCAGCAGTCACAGGTTAGTGCCGTAACTCGATATATCGTTTGGTTCGTCGTTACAATGAATTGGGCATTGATGGCATGAAAGACTTGCGTCATGAACATCCAGGCGGCAAACCAATGCTGACGGAAATAGAGCAAGCACAGTTGTTGCTCCCCATTACAAACTCCACCCGCAGATGGAGGATTGTGGAATAGTCGTAAGGTTGCAGATTGGATGAGTAATCTTCTTGAGCGCCCGGTGAGTATACAGCGAGGTTGGGACTACCTACGCTCACTTGAATTTCCCTTGCGAGTGCCCCGCCCAGAACACGATTTAGCCGACCCAGATGTTCAACAAGCCTGGAAAAAAAACTCAATCAACAAGTGCAACAAATTAGACGAGAATACCCACAAGCAACAGTAGAAGTTTGGGGAATGGACGAACATCGTCTTGGACTAAAGCCGATAATTCGACGGGTTTGGGTAGCCCGTGCAGAGCAACCAATTGCCAACGTCCACTGGCGCTATCAATGGTTATGGCTGTATGGTTTTGTACATCCACAAACTGGGGAAACTTATTTTTGGATTCTGCCAAAAGTAAACATTGAGCTTTTTAATCAAGTTTTAGCAGACTTTGCTAGAGAATTTGCAGTTGGTAAAGATAAACACATTATTTTGACTATAGACCAAGCTGGTTGGCATACCAGCGAACAAGTCAAAATACCATTCGGCTTACATCTGGAATTTATACCTTCTCACTCTCCTGAATTACAGCCTGCCGAGCGTCTGTGGCCTCTAGTTAATGAACCAATAGCCAATCGTTCATTTAAAAATCTTGATGAGCTAGAACAAGTGCTGTTCCAACGCTGTCAAATTCTTCTCAAACAGCCGTCTCTAATTCAAGCGTTCGCATGTTTTCACTGGTGGCCTAAAACAAAGGCTTTATCATTCCGGTGCAACCGGAATTGATATCAAATATGATTCCTATAGATAGATGCAGATATTTGGAAACATTAGCATTTGACAGAGACATTTGTTACATTGCTGCGAAACAACACCATCGCTTCACTAGCACCAAAATGTGCTGCAATTTGAGGTAACAACATCTTTCGTTGTGTCGCCCATAGTAAACCACGTTTAGGAATTTGAAGACATCCTCCAAGAAAAGTTGCTTGATCTTCGTTGTGCTGTTTACGTTTTGGTAATCCGGTTACAGGATCAAAGCCAACAGACTGATGATTGAGCAACACATGAGCTATTTCATGCATTACATTTGATTCATATCGTGTAGGTGCATGACGGGGATTGTATACGATCCACAGTGGGTTATGGCGTATAATGCCTGCTGACCACCCATCGCTAGCAAGTAATAACGCTACTTGGTCTGGCTCGAAATTTTGAATTTGATCGGGTGTTAGCAGTGTTGCTCCTAACTTGGCTGCCAAAGTGTTTGCGGGTAACGCTTCAAACGCCTGCACTCCAAGCAGGCTTCGTTGTTCAGTTGCGATCGCCTCACAGCGTTGCCTAAATTCAGGCGATAAACTTTCAATTAGTGACATATCTTTAGGGATCTTGCTTCAATTCGCCATCATTTTGTGATAAGTCACGATATGCTGCTTTGACTAAGGATGCTAAAGCATTAGCGATCGCAGGATCAAGCTTTTTGTCAGCGCGTAGTTGAATGGCGATCGCTTCTGGTGTATCCAGTTGATTTTCTTGTGCAGTTCTAAATAACTCAGCAGGTGGTACTTGTAGCCAGTTACAAAGTGCTAGAAAAGTTTCCATATCCGGCATTTTACCGCTCTCTACCCTTGAAAGAGTGGATGGACTAACATTACCAATTTCCACTGACGTTTCCCGCAATCCTCTGCTACCGCGCTTTTTGCGGACTAGACTTGCTAATCGTTCGATATCTAGATAACTTTCCATTCCTTTGCCTCTGTCTCACAAAAAAATCAATAGCGTCTTAGTTGACACAAAATAAATAATCCTGTAAGGTGGATGAAACAAATGTATCACAAATGAAAAATCGTGTTGTAAAAAATCCTTTGAATGAAGGATTACTTCTCATGAAAAATAATGAATTTAATAGCCTCATCCTTGGTTTAGCAGAGTTTGTCCGTCGAAACGGCAAGTATCCATATCCGCAACTGCTTTGCCATGCTCTGAATAAACTAGCTCTAGAGGTAACGGCTGTAAATTATCCGCGTACTTTAACAGGTCTTTTAGCGTTACTCGAAAAACCCGTGAAATCTTGGTATCCACAGCATTTATTACCAAAAGAGTTTGATTCAGATTTTGGTTTGCTCTATGAAGGGGGGTTAAGCGAAGAAGCAAGCCGATACTTATATGAGGAACTGCTTGAACAAGGCAAAATACCTGAGTTTGCCACTGCTGCAACTAAGCAGATGGCAATAGAGAATTTTTCTTTTAAGAAAATTTTAGAAAGTTTGCAAGAACTCTACAACAACGATAGCCAGCCTGAGCGGATTCAAAGGGAATATGTTTTATTGCGTCGATTTTTGATTGAGAAACCGTACACAACTACGGCGCAGCTTCGCAAGGTATTTTTCAAGACACGATATATTCACATCGAAGAAGTTGGTGAACTTTACGAAGAGTGCGAACAAGACGAGGTTTGCTGGAATTGCGATCGCTGCGGCCCTTTATTTAAAAAATATGGCAAGTTACGTGGTGTTAAACCCAGTGCTTGCAACGACCATCGTCAAGATTTACTCTATGTTAAAAAAATTACTTGGCAACATGGCCTGCGTCGTCTGAAGCTAGGCATTCACTTACGTGTTTGTTTACCAGGTATACCCGAAATGCGCTTATTTCATACTTTGGAAGAACTACAAAAGCAATATCCAGAACAAATTTGTAGTATCCATATTTACCCCGGCATTGATCGTTATGACTTACAGCTATGCTTCTGTGACAAATCAACCTGGGCTGTGGATGTTAAAGATTACCACAATCCCTACAAATTAGCACCAAAGCTGACACCTCTATTTAGTGAGGGCAACCTGCGTTATAACGAAAGCTTTTATGTCATTCCTGATGAGCGCCTACAACAACGAGAGGACTATATCGAAATTCTCCGCGAACAGGCAAAAAAGCTGCCTAATAGTACACATCTTGTGAGTGATACTGCATTTGAGCAGCGGGTTATCAATAAGATTGAGTCTTTGAAGCAAGGAAAATAGCCATGAGCCAGATGACTTTATTTGACCCACCAAGAGAGTTTCAAGAGCGTCTCGAACAGTTGAAGGAAGCAGGTTTGAAGCGTACTCAAGCTGAATTGTTGCTTCAGATAGAGCTTGCCTTTGCTTTGATGGAATATTTGCAACTTGATGATGAGCCAGTTACCGCACCTTGGGCAATTTTGAGTGGAATGCCTTTGAGACATCCACGTTTACAGAACTTGAACCAGATGGAACGTCGAGCGATCGCTAATACTCGCCAAATAGTTCCATTTTCTGCTCGTTTTGCTTGGTTAAACGCACTGCGTGTTTACCTAGATATACCGTTAGATCGGCGTAACTATGGCGACTTCACTCCGCAAAACTGGGAGAAATATATTATTAATGCTGCCAAAAATCTCCGGCATTTAGCTAATCAAGATGTGTACGAAAGATGCCTAACAGCTAATTTAATTTTCCGGCTTCGCAAAGTTCAACAAGTAGAAGCCGAAACCACTTATCAGTTTGAGGCCAAGACAGGAGAACAGACAGTTATAGTACCAGTCAGATTTAAGCAGCAGCAGATACAAAATGCACAGGTACAGCGTTCACCTTGGTTTACCACACCTGTTTCTCGTAGTTCGTTTTCACTTCGCATTTCAGATTTAGAGCAAGATGCAGCATGGATCGATCGGCGAGAGTCAGCATTAGCACAACAATATGGTTGGGATGAAACTGCCAAAGGACATTGGGTTGCTCGCTTTGGCAAAATTAACTTTCACAGAGTTGACGAAGACGGAACACTGTTTTTGCAACAAGAGCAAATTCTTGAGTTAGATGGCTTTACCAACATTGCAGGCATGGTTGCTTCTGGAAAAACCACGGTTTCGCAGTTGTTGAGTGTTAACATTTTGCGGCATGATTGCGATCGCCGCATCACGTTAGTTGTTAGTGATGTGCAATCAGCGATTAAACTAGCCAACCAAATTAACTGGTGGTTTTGTAACGATCCAGAAAATGATGATCCGGTAGCGGTGCCAATCTTGGGACGCAGTAAACGCGATGCACATCTTCAAAGTTTCTCTGCCTCAAAAGATTATCAGGAACATCAACAACGCGGTCAGCCCCACTGGGGTGAACGTTGGTTAGGCACAGCTTGTCCTCTCCAAGGTCAGCTAAAAGCGCGTGATTTTATTCAACTTTTAGACGGCAAACCACTGATACCGGGAACTGAACCTTGTCATTCTCTCCAAGAAATGCCTAAAAGCGATCGCAAAAAGCGACGTAAAGGCCGGGGTTCATTTTATTTGTGTCCCTTCTTTGATAAATGCCCATCCCAACAAGTTTATCGAGATATGCCAAATGCCCGTATTTGGATTACAACTCCCGGTGCAATGGCAATGGCGGGATTACCGCGTCATTTAGAGTTACGTCCGCTCAAAATCGGTGAACTCGTCAACGAACAATCAGATTTTGTGGTCTTTGATGAAGTAGAGACAGTTATCAAGTGGTTTGATGATACCTACGCTGAAGAAGTTGTTTTGACTGACGGTGGTAATAACGGCGTTTTTGATGATATTGGCGTGAAAACAGAGCAATTTTCCATAACTAACAGGGTTATGCCTCCAACAACACAGCGATGGACGGGCGCACAACGTGATGCACAAAAAGCTATTACAGCAATATTGACTCTATTAGATAAACAGGTTGGACATCAATTTCTCCGAAAATGGGTGAAACGAGGTTACTTTACCCCTAACTCGCTGCTGTACAAATTTGCGCGTCGTCTTGCTGGATTGGAAGAATTTGAACCTTCACAGACAGCTGAGGCAGTTTCAAAAGCAAATGCGCGGCTGATAAAGCCAATTGTGCGCTGTTTTGATGCACTACTCAACGACGATGATCCTTTACGGATGCAGCCTCCAGCTAACCCAAACCGAGATCCAGTCTTTCGCCTGGCGCGTCTGATGCAAGAAATTAACAGTACTGGAGAAAGTGCTTCAGATGCTAATATCTACCTGGCTTGTAGAGCCTGGATTATCCAATTTTTCCGAAATACAGAACGGCGTTTGGCGCGACTACGAGCAGAACTAGAGAATCGTAATCAAAGTTCGCCACAATCAACTTACAACAAAGATGAGCAAGACCCAGTAGACACTCTTGAAACCTTGGCTTATCGTCTACAATTTGCCCTGACGATCGCTTTATTAGATCGACATACTCGAATTGTCTTCTATGAATGGCAAAATCGACCAACATCAATCAATGATGATTCACCTCATCAGCGAATGCCTGCTGCAATGTTAAATATTTTGCCATTGCCTCCTACGGGACGGCAGTTCGGCACTTATTACTCTAGAGAAAATAATGACGACAAAAATGCCAACAATAATGCCCTGACATTGTTCGCCTACACCAATATTGGACGCTGCTATATTTTAAACTTTCATCGTTTATTAACAGATTTTAACGGTCAACGTGGCCCCAATGTGCTAGCACTTTCTGGAACATCTTACTTACCAGATTCTACCAGTTTTCACGTTGGTAAGCCGCAGGGTGTGTTAATGCCAGAACCAGAGGCGAGAGAAGCGATCGCTCAAAGTTCCTTTAAATTTCTGCCGCAAATCACCCAAAAGAACAAACCCCTCCGGATTTCTGGTAGCCCCGAACGCCAAAAAATGGGATTATTTCAAGAAATAGCGCGATCGCTTGTTGGTAGTAGCGGTACTGGTCATTTAGGGCAAGAACTCAAGGAATTAAAGCGCCTTGGCGAAAATGATTTAAATAACCAGTGGAGCGATCGCGATCGCCTTTTGTTACTTGTAAACTCTTACGATCAAGCTCGTTGGGCAGCAAATGAAATTCGTAATTGCTGGTCAAGTATGCAGGACTTTATTTATCACTTAGTTCCTGACAATATAGAGACATATACCGAAAATGACTTTGATGAAGTAGAAAGATTTACCAAATTAACTGATAAAGGTGCGCTCAATCGTGCAGATATTGAAACTTTTGGGCAAATTCAAGGAAAAATTCTTGTTGCTCCGATGAATGCCATCGGGCGGGGCTTTAATATTTTGAATGCAAATGGTAAAGCTGCATTTGGTGCAGTTTACTTTTTGACTCGTCCATATCCACATCCACATGATACACAAGCGATCGCCCAAGAAATGAACCGTCGCGCTTTAGACTGGGCGGATAAAGCAGACTTTATCGCATGGCAACAGGGGGATGGTATTGTACAACGTGCAGAGAAGGTGCGTCAATTAGCAGCGCGTTACTGGCGATCGGTTGAGCAACGTTCTTATTACAAAACTCTACGTAATAATGAGGAATTATTAGCTTCTCCCCGATTTGACCTCGCTGCAACTACTGCTGGGTTAGTTATTCAAGCTGTTGGTCGTCTTTTGCGTGGAGGTGTACCATTTCACGGTTATTTTGTCGATGCAGCTTGGGCGCCCATAAGTGCTGCGAGGAAAGCTAATCCAGAACTTTCTGAAGTTGACACAGAGGAAACAAGCCTTTTGGTTGCCATGCTTTTAAGAATTTGCGATTACGCCAGCGAGGAAAACACAGTCGGAAATGCGCTTTACAAACCTCTAGCCGATGCACTAGAAAATATCGACGGTTTGTATTGGTAACTTTTTTGTTTAAAGGAATTGACGATGGTTAAAAAAGACGTGCAATCTACTATTCTCTTACCTGCCAGAATGGATCTTGCAGAAGACGCTCTTAGAGATTTAGAAATTGTGTTACTTGAATTTCCATTTGCAGAAATTGTTGCTAATTTTAGCAACAAAATGGAAGAGGTTCTTTCACCTAATCGCAAAAAAAAGGTTTGGATACCATATCGACAATTAAACAATGGATTGCTTGCCTGTACACCAACATTGACACATGGTTTTGAATCCTTTAATAAAGGCGATTATCGAGCTTTAGCTGTGGGAACAATTGAAAATCCACTGCGAGTTCCAACATCTGAGCAAATACATGAGTTAGTGATAATTTGGGCGCAGGAATGGACAGAGCAATTTTATGCTCAAGGGAAAGCAGATCAAGTGAAGAGTGTTTGCGATCGCTTTCTCGAAGACATAGCAATGATTCCCGATAATTGGGATTGGCAACCTATTAGTACAAAAAAGCTTATTCAAGACATCAATGCCGAAAAAGGAATTAGTTTTCAAGCGATTCCCAGTTTTATAGCAACGTTACTGCATGGAAAAAAATGTGTCATCCACTCTGGAGCAAGAGAGCAAGAAATCCAGTGGCGAAAAGCACAAGGTGATGGTTATGGTCGTACAGGACTTTTCCTAGTTAGTCAACCATTTCGGACGCTATACATAGACGATAATGACAAAGAAAGGGAAGGTTACTTTGTTTATCGTCTAGATTTTCGCCTTCAAACTCAATCAGGGCGATTTAATAACAATAGCAAACTAAAACCGTGGATTTTTATACATTTAAGTTGTCAAAGATATGCTCATGAACCATTAATTGAAACTAATTACAATCGTGATATTTCTGTACTAATGGGGATGAATGAGGAACGTATAAATGGTTATGAAATAGATTCAACACTTATACGTCTTACTATTGAAAATAGTGGAAAAGAAGATAGTCAACCGTGGAAATACCAGTTATCTAATTTACTAACTGCATTTAAAGCGCGTCTACTTGAAACTACTGAAAATATTTTTCAAAATCCCTCTCAATACGGCAATTTAGATAATAAGTCAGACTGGAAAAAAGATGAATATTATTTAATTCATGCTGAAGGCTACAAGTATAAACACGAAAAGCATAAAAGAGGACATAGCATTAAAACTGGATTTAGTTTACAAGAAAGGGGCAATATTATTGCTCAAGTATTAAATCTGCTAGATGGTGTATTAATACCAGATATTCAAATGCAGTGTGATATTCCTGCTCCATCTGGTCAAAAAACACCTTTGGCAATGCGCGATTACGAATACGTATCTAAGGCTTTAACAATCACAAAACAACAAAAACAAAAGTTGAGTGAAGAAGAAATTAAGCGACGTATAGATGAACATCGTCAAGAAAGACAAAAGATCATTGCTGATGCGATTGAACGATCGCTACAAGGAAAACCTATGCATCTTTTTATTCTTTGGTATGAACGAAATACTTATGATGTGATATACCCAAGCTTGCGTGATGCGTTCTTATTAAATGAAAAAGAAAATTTTCCTGAACATGTCAAAATATCATTTATACGCATTGACGATCCGAATCTTTTGAAACCTCTTGACACAGCCGGACTTGCACCTAAAGATGGTCAAGAATTTGATAACCAAATCCGCAAGCAGCATCAAATCAAACTCGATGTATGGCGTAACTTTTTGAAGCAGAAAGTTATTGCTTCTATTGACTCTAATACTAAGCCTTACTGTTTTACAATTATTGAAATTGGGCAAAGTAAAAAGAAAGGCGTTCATCCCAAACAAAGCATTTATAGAATAGTTCGTGAAGCTTGTGTGTTAGAAAAAATTAGCTCTCAAATGGTGCAAACGGTTACGGTTAAACCAAAATCAGCTGACAAAGAAGACGAAAGCACAGACACATCATCTTACAGCAAGAAGACAGAAGGACGTATTCTCAATGCTGTATTAGATGTAACCCTACGCCAAATTGGGGCGCTTTATGGAATACCTTCAGAAGTCTACAAGCAAGCAGCGATACCCAAAGAAATTGCACAAAAGTTAGATGTAATTGCCCTTTGTCGCCGAAAAGCTACTCAAGGACAAGATAATATTCACTATGCCTTAGCTGTTCGTCTACGGGCAACTGGTACTGTTGATGTATTATTTCCTAATCGTCAGAATTGGATTCCTTACACACAAGCAGGTATTGAACTAGGACAGATTTTCTCACAGGTACGCCGCGATCGCAGTAATCTTAAAACAGTTCAGTTAAAAGGAATAGATTTGGCAAAATTTGCGGCGGATGTACTAACGCAAGTAAAGGATCATCCGACTCTTGTTTTAATTGAAGCCGATGTATGGCGTAATGAGCGTGGTGAGGAAAATGAAGGTCAAGCTTGGTTTCAATTAAAAAATGAATATCTGCTTGCAAAGCGGGATGTCTTAGACTTTCAACATGTTCCAGGCCATGCTTGTGTATATCCTCGTGACCATAAAAATCTTAGCAATTTGCTTGCAGTAATTCGCTTCCGCACTGGCGACGAGACAACCCAATACATCACCAATAGACAAACTTGGGATGAAAATTCTCCAGCACGAGATCTAATTCGTTTAAGCGGCTTTTACGATACTTCTGTACCTGAGTTGCTACATTATTTCTCCATCGGAAGATTACCAACAACACAAAAAGCACAAGATAGTTCGATAACACGCGAACTCTACATGCTTGATTCACAAAATGATGAGTATGGTGCCAATATTGCATTCAAACATCAACAAATGTTAGAAATGGTTCCCTTCTTCGTTCACCCAGACTTTCAAAAAACAGAAGAAAGTCTCAAAGCTCTTTGTCGAGTACCTCATTATTTACGGTTCTCGCCAGCTTGGTCTATGGGTAATATTCTCTCACCATATCCAATGCATCTAGGCAAACAATTAATCAAGGATCGTTTATGTATCCTTGATGTAGAAGTATAAATCAATGGAAATATTACATTCAGACAACGAAGCACCGCCGACTGGCGAGAAGAGCTGATCCAATACTAGCCTCAGCAAATTCTTGAAAAAACAAGAAAAACATCAATTTATAAGCATTAGCTTAACGAGTTGCTTCAAACACTGCAAGAAGTCTCTAGAGTTGGAACAAGATAAATTTCAACTATGTCTTCTGGTTCTGGTGCGATCGGACGTGCTTCATCCCAGATTCGATAGACTTTGCGTTCAACTCAATCGTACACTTTTAGTCTTGATACTGGTTGGAGTGAAAAAGTTTAAGGTAATTGAACGCTCGTTACTAAGCTGAAACTGTTAGTGCATATAAATTGTAGAGCGACAAATTATTTGTTGAAGTGGTCAAATAATTTGTCGCTCTACATAAATGGGCGATACTGGATTTGAACCAGTGACCCCATCCGTGTGAAGGATGTGCGCTACCCCTGTGCTAATCGCCCCAGATTTGCGATTATATCATAAATTTGGCAAATCATAACTTGCAGCTTTAGTTATCAGAGAATAATTTATCGAATTTAGAGCGCGATCGCTCCCCCGAACATCTCAATATCGGTTATTGCTCTGTGGATGAGAGTCATCAAAGATTCATTTCTTTAGTTTATCTAAAGTCGCATCTCAGTTCTCAAATTACCTTTCTAAGATAGAAGCAGCAACCATAAAGTTGCGATTCGACCCAACTAACAGCTAGTGGCTACGGAGAACACAAAAAATGACTCAAGCCCCAGAATCTTTAGGTTTGTCCGTCAACGAGGCTACAGACAGAGCTTTAGATCGTGATTGTACTACTCTATCCCGTCACGTTTTACAGCAACTTCAAAGTTTTTCCGCAGATGCACAAGATTTGAGCGCCCTCATGAATCGCATCGCCCTGGCTGGCAAATTGATTGCTCGTCGCATGAGTCGCGCTGGTTTAATGGAAGGCGTTCTCGGATTTACTGGAGAAGTAAACGTGCAAGGTGAATCCGTCAAAAAGATGGATGTTTATGCTAACGATGTCTTTATCTCAGTCTTTAAGCAAAGCGGCTTAGTTTGTCGCCTGGCTTCTGAGGAAATGGAAAAACCGTACTATATTCCAGAAAATTGCCCCATTGGACGGTATACTCTCCTGTATGACCCAATTGATGGTTCATCGAATACCGATATCAATCTCAGCTTAGGTTCTATTTTTGCCATTCGCCAACAAGAAGGTACTGATAGCGATCGCCTTGCAACTGACCTACTCGCCAACGGACGTAAGCAAATTGCTGCTGGGTACATCCTGTATGGGCCCAGCACAATGCTCGTCTATACTATAGGTAAAGGCGTTCACTCCTTTGTCCTCGACCCCAGCTTAGGTGAATTTATTCTCACAGAAGAAAATATCCGCATTCCCAACCACGGCGCTGTTTATAGCGTGAATGAGGGTAACTTCTGGCAATGGGAAGAATCAATTCGAGAGTACATTCGCTACGTTCACCGCACAGAAGGCTATAGCGCTCGATATAGCGGCGCAATGGTGAGCGACATCCATAGAATTTTAGTTCAAGGCGGCGTATTTCTCTACCCAGGCACAATTGAAAAACCAGAAGGAAAATTGCGTCTGCTTTATGAAACCGCTCCTTTAGCCTTTTTGATCGAGCAAGCAGGCGGTCGTGCCACTACAGGATTAGTAGATATTTTGGACGTAGTGCCAAAAAAACTGCATCAGCGCACGCCTTTAATTATTGGTAGTAAAGAAGACGTCGCTAAAGTCGAGTCTTTTATTCAAAACGGTCATTAGATGAGGATGAGAACCAGAGCGAGAATGCATTTAGATGCCATTAATTAAAAATTAATCATGGTGATTTAGGATTGGGAATGCATAAATAGCAATTCTTGAAATTAATTAAGGATTATCTCAGCTGGTCGATGCAATAAGTGATTGGCAACGTCAAAATTCAAAAGTCACCATCAACAATCAACAGTATTTAACGCCTAATAACCAACAGATGTTAACTGATAGCTAGTTGAAAATTTGATGGATGCCAACCTCACTAAGAAACATCATACAGGAGTGGAAAACCAGAGTTATGGCAACCAATCATCTACTAGAAATTAAGCAATACGGCCAAAGTATCTGGATGGATAATTTGAGCCGTGACATTATTCAATCAGGCGAACTCAAAGACTTGGTTGAAAATCAAGGAATTGTGGGGATTACTTCCAATCCAACGATTTTTGAAAAAGCGATCGCTGGCAATGTCATTTACGATGCCGATATCGAAGCTGGAGTTCGCGCTAACTTACCAATAGACAAAATTTACGAATCGCTGATTTTTGCAGATATCCGCAGTGCTTGCGATATTCTGCGCCCTGTTTATGAAGCCTCGAATCACCTCGATGGTTACGTAAGTATCGAAGTCCCACCGGTCATTGCCCACGATACCGAAGCAACAATCGCCGAAGCCAGACGCTACTTTCAAGAAATCGGCCGGGAAAATCTGATGATTAAAATTCCTGGCACCGAAGCTGGTTTACCAGCAGTAGAAGAGGTAATTGCCGACGGCATTAATGTTAACATCACATTGCTGTTTTCCGTACAAAGCTACGTCAACACAGCTTGGGCATATATTCGGGGTTTAGAAAAACGGGCAAGCGAGGGTAAAGACATCAGCAAAATTGCTTCAGTTGCTAGTTTCTTCCTCAGTCGGATCGATAACAACATCGACGCCAAAATAGATGCTAAGTTGAAAAAAGGTGTTGATGATATTGCCTTGGAAGCCAAGCTAAAAGCTGTTCAAGGAAAAGTTGCGATCGCCAACGCCAAGATAGCCTACCAAGAATACAAGAAAATTGTAGAAAGCGATCGTTGGCAAGCCTTAGCAGCAAAAGGAGCCAAAGTACAGCGGCTACTGTGGGCAAGCACCAGCACTAAAAACCCCAGCTACAGCGACGTGATGTATGTCGATGAGTTGATTGGCAAAGATACCGTGAACACCGTACCACCAGCCACCATCAAAGCTTGTGCCGATCATTGTAACGTAGGCGATCGTATAGAAACAGGAACAGAACAAGCTTATACGCTCATCGAAAACCTCAAAGACCCCGACATCAACATCGACCTCAATGCCGTAATGGATGAACTCCTAGCTGAAGGTATTGACAAATTCATCCAACCCTTCCAGTCCTTGATGAACTCTTTAGAAGAAAAAATCAAGGTATTGTCGCCTGTGTAAGGGATGGGGAGATGGGAAGACAGGGAGATGGAGAGATGGGGAAGTGTGGGGAGTGTGGGGAGAGAAGGGGGAAAGATTTCTTCCCCATCCTCCCACACCTCCCACACCTCCCACACTCCCGGCTTGCCCCATACCCCAGTCCCCAACCCAAAATCCAAAATCTAAAATCCAAAATTCCTATGGTCAGTCTGCTAGAAAATCCCTTGCGCGTTGGTCTGCAACAACAAGGGATGCCCGAACCCCAAATTATAGTTATCTTTGGCGCTTCCGGTGACCTTACCTGGCGCAAACTAGTACCAGCACTTTTTAAATTGCGGCGAGAACGGCGGATTCCACCTGAAACTACCATCGTTGGCGTAGCACGTCGAGAGTGGACTCACGAATACTTCCGCGAACAAATGCAAAAAGGTATGGAAGAGGCACACCCCGATGTTGAATTGGGCGAACTCTGGCAAGACTTTTCTCAAGGTTTGTTCTACTGTCCTGGCGATATCGACAAGCCAGAAAGCTACCAAAAACTGAAAAATTTATTAACTGAATTAGACGAAAAGCGGGGTACGCGAGGGAATCGGATGTTTTACCTCTCCGTTGCCCCGGCATTCTTTCCCGAAGCTATTAGGCAGTTAGGAACTGCCGGGATGCTAGAAGATCCTTATAAACATCGTCTAGTAATTGAAAAACCCTTTGGTCGTGACTTAGCTTCAGCCCAAAGTCTCAACCAAGTAGTACAGAAATTTTGCAAAGAAAACCAAGTTTATCGTATCGACCACTACTTGGGTAAAGAAACAGTCCAGAACTTGCTGGTATTTCGCTTTGCCAATGCGATTTTTGAACCCTTGTGGAATCGGCAATTTGTTGACCACGTACAAATTACCGTGGCAGAAACCGTAGGCGTAGAAGACCGCGCTGGTTACTATGAAAGCGCCGGCGCACTGCGGGATATGTTGCAAAACCATCTAATGCAACTTTACTGCCTGACAGCAATGGAGGCACCCAACTCAATGGATGCCGACAGCATCCGTACCGAAAAAGTCAAAGCACTCCAAGCTACCCGTTTAGCTGATGTTAATAATCTTTCACGTTCCGCAGTGCGCGGTCAATACAGCGCCGGCTGGATGAAAGGTCAACCAGTACCAGGGTATCACGAAGAACCAGGCGTTAATCCCCAATCCACAACGCCCACCTACGTAGCGATGAAGTTTGTAGTTGATAACTGGCGCTGGCAAGGTGTTCCCTTCTACCTGCGTACTGGAAAGCGGATGCCGAAAAAAGTCAGTGAGATTTCCATCCACTTCCGCGACGTTCCTTCACGCATGTTTCAATCCGCCGCGCAACAAAGAAATGCCAATATTTTGGCAATGCGGATTCAGCCCAATGAAGGAATTTCCCTGCGCTTTGATGTGAAAATGCCAGGAGCAGAATTCCGCACTCGTTCTGTGGACATGGACTTTAGTTATGGTTCCTTTGGTATCCAAGCAACTTCCGATGCCTACGATCGCCTTTTCCTTGATTGTATGATGGGCGACCAAACATTATTCACCCGCGCTGATGAAGTAGAAGCAGCTTGGCAAGTAGTAACTCCAGCCCTTTCCGTTTGGGATGCACCCACAGACCCGGCCTCCATTCCCCGGTACGAAGCAGGTACTTGGGAACCAGCAGAAGCAGAATTATTAATTAATCAGGATGGCCGTCGCTGGCGCAGACTGTAAAATTTTAGATTTTAGATTTTAGATTTTAGATTGGGACGGAATATGGAATAGGTAATAGGAAATATGAAAAACTATGACCAATTACTAATTACCAAATTACTAGTTCTTAATCCAAAATCTCAAATCTCAAATCTCAAATCCAAAATCCAAAATCCAAAATCCAAAATTGACTATGGCTCCCCAAGCTTCTACTATTTTTTCACTTCAAGCTCCGAAGGATATTTCACTCACAGAAATAGAAGCGGAACTTAATCAAATCTGGCAAAGTTACGGCATTACTGGCGAGGATGGCGGGCTTCCTGCTGCTACTCGTGCCACGACATTTACTTTAGTCGTTTACGAACCAGAAGAAACTCAGTATCTTCTGGCTACTTTAGGATTTTATAACGGGCCGCTGGACGGAATTTTAGGGCCGCAGATGGAAGCTGCCCTGCGACAAGTACAAGTAAAATATGCACTGCCAGAAACCGGAACCGCAACACCTGAAACTCTGGCTATATTGCGGGAAGAATTCACCAAACGTCAGGGAAATGGCGCTGGCGGAGATAATGGTTCTTCCTATAACTTAAATGCGCCAAGCCCCACAATAGCTGATGAAATCGCTCTCCGTAATCCATGTCGGATTATTGCCTTATTCCCGATTACTGGAGAAGATGAAGGCGTCAAAGCTCAAGTTTCCGCTTATTGCCCCATTCAAAAGCAATCCTCAAGTACACTCGTCTGCTGCGAATACATAACTCTCAGTGGCACTGCTGCCGCTTTGGAACGTGTAGGAGGGATGCTTCCAGCATTGTTAATTGGTGGCTTGCCTAAATTTCTATGGTGGAAGGCAACACCAGACCCCAACAACACTTTATTCAAGCGGTTGGCAGCAGTCTGCAATAATGTGATTGTGGATTCTTGCCGCTTTAATGAGCCAGAAAACGACTTACTCCACCTACAAGAATTAGTAGAAAGTGGCGTTCCCTTAGCTGACTTGAACTGGCGTCGCCTCTCAGCATGGCAAGAGTTGACAGCTGAAGCCTACGACGCACCCCACCGTCGCGCCGCCCTCAGAGAAATTGATAGAGTCACAATTGATTACGAAAAAGGTAACCCAGCACAAGGATTGCTGTTTTTGGGTTGGCTGGCAAGTCGGCTAGAATGGCAGCCAGTTTCTTATCAAAAGGAAAGCGGAGATTACGACATCAGTCGGATTCGCTTTGTTGCCCAAGACCAGCGACAAGTAGAAGCCGAGTTAGCCGGAGTCCCAGTTGCTGATGTCGGTGAAATTATTGGTGACTTGATTGCTATCCGCCTGAGTTCCACAAATCCGCAAGCAGACTGTGGTACGGTAATTTGCTCGGAAACGGGTGGTTGTATGCGGATGGAAACACACGGTGGCGCCCAAGCCGCAGGTCTATTTCAACAAGTGAGTTCGCTTTCAGAACAAAAGGCGGAAGCATTGCTGAGTCAGCAGGTGCAACGCTGGGGTCGCGAGTCACTTTTTGAAGAAAGTCTAGCAGTGATGGCGAAGACTTTTAAGACTGGGAGTTAAAAGTACAGACGCGATTAATCGCGTCTGTACAAGAGTTAGGAGTTATAATTTGTAACTTCTCACTCTTAACTCCTAACTTATTTCATGTCTGTAATCATTGCTGGAGAACGTAGTGGGGTGGGCAAGACAACAGTTACGCTCGCCCTTTTAGCATCTTTATGTCGCCGCGATCGCCCCGTACAATCTTTCAAGGTAGGCCCGGACTACATCGATCCGATGTTTCATCAATATGTAACTGGTCGTCCTTGTCGAAATCTAGACCCAGTGCTAACTTCTGAAGCTTACGTTCAGCAATGCTTTGCCCGTCATAGTCAAGAAACTGAATACGCCCTAGTGGAAGGGGTAATGGGGTTATTTGATGGAATTGGGTATGGGAAGGATAACTCCTCAATCAACAGTCGACAGTCAACAGTCAACAATCAACCCTCCCAATGCTCAACTGACTTTGCAAGTACGGCACACATTGCACGGCTTTTAGATTTACCCGTGGTGTTGGTAATTGATTGTAGTCGTTTGTCTGGTTCTGTGGCAGCGATCGCTCATGGCTACAAATCGTTCGATCCCCGCATTAAAATGGCTGGTGTAGTTTTAAATAGAGTGGGAAGCGATCGCCATCTGTCTCTCCTCAAAGACTCCCTAGAATCCCTACAATTACCCATTCTTGGCGTGTTGCGACGTCAAGATAACATCACAATTCCCGATCGCCATTTGGGTTTAGTACCCACCGCAGAACTTCCCGAACTCGATGCTGTAATCAATCGCCTTGCCGATTTAGGAGATACCTGCTTTGATTGGCAACGCTTACTACCGTTATTAAAATCAAAATCTCTCCCCATTTCCTACTCACCACTCCCTACTCCCTATTCCCCAATCCGAATTGCCGTTGCCCGCGATCGCGCTTTTAATTTTTACTACCAAGACAATCTCGATTTGCTCCAACAACTAGGTGCAGAACTAATTTACTGGAGTCCTCTAATAGATGCTGAACTACCAAAAGATATTCACGGAATGTATTTTGGCGGTGGTTTCCCAGAAGTTTTTGCCCAGCAATTAGCAGAAAATATCAGCGCCCGCGATGCAGTGAAAACAGCAATTATCAAAGGAATGCCCACAATTGCTGAGTGTGGAGGATTAATGTATTTGTGTGAGGAAATTATTGATTTTGCAGGAAAATCTTGGTCGATGGTGGGAGTTTTACCAACATCTGCCGTCATGGGTGGACGTTTAACTTTAGGGTATCGTCGTGCTGTAGCTTTGCAAGATAATTTGTTAGTTAAGGCAGGTGAAACTGTTTACGGGCATGAGTTTCATCGTTCTTCCTTAACAGCAACTCCTACTCAGCCTTTATTTAAAACTTCTCGCTACGATTGTGAAGAAAATATGGGATGTGAGGGATGGGGTTTGCCTATGAATGTTTATGCTTCTTATGTTCATTTACATTGGGGGACAAGTATAGGAATTCCACTAAAATTTATAAAATCTAGCTTGAGATATATCAAATACTTTTGAATAGTCATCACTTCTAATAATTTTCTATCTGAAGACATATACTTCTTAAAAGTTTGATTTATATGACTTAAATACAAGTTATAGTTAATCAAAATCTTGACTGTAATGCCTTTTTAAGCTAGCATAAATGTATCTAGCTATGACAAAAAATAGTATGAAGCAGCAAAAAGCTTGTTCAACTAATACAATAAAAGTGGAGAATTAAGATGGCACGCTCAGTTAATATTAGTCTCAGTGAAACTGCTACTAAAGACCTCGAAGAAATTTCCAAACAACTGAACATTGATAAAAGCGAAGTTCTTCGTAGAGGTTTAGAAATAATGAAAGTTTATTCTGATGCTAGTCGCACCGAAGAGACAAAACCTGAACTTTTGTTAAGGAAAGGGAATACTGCTCAAAAGCTGGTTGTTGCATAATAGCAAGTCTAATTTCCTAGTATTGGGTATGCACTTGTAAATTTTTAGAGCATACATGAGTTGAAGAAATTTAGTCTTGTTCAAAAATGCAGCAAAAGCTTTGTATAAGACTTTTCTCCCTTATTTCCTAAAAATAGGGGAGAAAATTTTTGTTTAAGTAGTAAATTATGTCAAACCCCGACCAATCTAATTCTCTGTCTCCACAGGACAAAAAACGATCCGATTCTTTAAATTCAGAAAATATAGAACTTACAATAGAATCTTCAAAGGATCTCACTCAAGACCCACCTTCAAAAACTGAAGCAGTGAAGGTGTTAACCAGTGTCGATGGGCGTAAAACTTTTAAGCTATTGATGTCAATGTTTCTTGGAGGATCTTTATGGTTTACTTTGATTGTTCTTATCGGTTTTAACTATTGGACTGTCAATCAGCTTACTCAAAAATTAGCAGACCTCAAAGCAGATGATAAAGATAGCCATATTAAAGACGCTATTGCAGCTAACAATGATACGGCAAGAGGTTTATATGCTTTTTTAACACCCTTAGCAGCTGGAGTAACAAGTTATTATTTTAATCTTGTAAATTCGAGCGACAATAAAAATAATCAGGAAGAAAAGGAATAATTATCGATATGTAGCGGACATCGATCGCTAAATATCTACTCAATTTGAAACTCTATTTTTAAGTTTTTACTCCATTTGTATTCATATCGTCATTCAACCTGCGAATTAACCGCGATAACTCACGAATAATATTCACTGCAATTTCGGGAGTTTCTTCGATCGCATCATATAACTGCTCTTGTGTCAGTTCTAAAAATTCGCAAGGCTCTAGAGTCGTGGCACTGGCGGAACGCGGTTGAGTATCAAATACCGCCATCTCACCGAAGTATTTTCCCCGTTCTACCTCTGCTAGCTGTTTATTGCCAATATGAACTTTAACTCGGCCCGATACTACAATGTAGAGCGATCGGCCTTCTTCTCCTTGCCTAAAAATTGTGTAATTAGCCGGAAATGATAGTTCGTTCATCACTGAAGTCAGCCGCACAATAAAGTCATCCCGCAATTCCTTAAAAATCGGGACTCGCCGGACAAATAATAGACGGTCAACACTAGTTAGCATAATTACAAGTTAAAGAGAAGAATTCAGAATTGTCCGATTCAGAATTCAGGAATTAGAGCACCAAAATCGGGAGTTTAGACCCGCCACTAATTGTAGTCCACGAAATTGAAAATTTGGTGTAGTGTTTCACCGCTTATCCATTCGCGATTTATAAAGAATACCCAATTCATACCAATTCAAAATTCACGTATGACGCTCGTAGGCTCAGTAACGCTGCGCTAACAAAATTCAAAATTAAGAAATCGATATTTTACAAGGGTTTCTGGATTTGGATCTATTTCAAAATTTTAGTGAATTGGTATCTCTTCTGGCTCTTGACTATTGAACTCTGCATTATTAAAAAAATTAAACATTACTAATATCGTTGACAAAAATCTTTACAAAAAATGAATCGATCTAGGCACAGCGATCGATCGAGGAATTCTTCTGAATCAAACGATTATTGAAACAGGCAGGAGGTAGAAGCTTCCGCTCTCCAAGGGGATTCACATCCCCTGAAGGGGCAGCCACCAAATTTCAACAAAGGTGGCGGTCTTAAACCGCAAGTTCGCTCTGGTCACGACAGGAAGCACAGGGCAGTTTTCCTCCTGCCTCCTGCCCTCTGCCTCCTGCCTTCGCTGATAAATTCAATTTATCATTTTAAAAAACAAGAGTATTTGCTCTTATTTGGCTAAAAGTCATAATATTGACTGCATAAACTCCAAGGTACCTTGCAGAGAACAAAAATCACCAATTTGATTAGAGGCGTAGTTTACTGCCGTAGGCATCGCTTCTAAAAAATACTCCGAATTGGGAAATTGACAGCTAACTAGTCAACTTCCATCAGTTGTTGCTAGGAAAAACAGTCACGCCAGATCCTAAACAGCTATCGAAATCGAAAAGCCCAGAAGGATCAAGAAAAACAGCATTGAATCATTGTGAGTAATGACCATGAGTTGGCTAATAAGTACGGTAATTATAGGGTTCTCTGTCGCTTTTGCAACCACTTTTGATGATAATTTATACTTGACGGCTTTCTTCGGAAAAGTCAACCGCACCTTTCGCCCCAAGCATATTGTTATCGGTGAATTTGTGGGATTCACTGCGTTAGTATGTGCTAGTCTCCCTGGTTTCTTCGGCGGTTTGATTATTCCTAGTAGTTGGATTGGCTTACTAGGTATACTTCCCATCGTTATTGGTATCACTAATCTCATGAGCCGAGAAGACGATGAACAGATGGTACAAGATGTGTCAGTTAATTTACCCTCTCCTAGCAAATCTGGACGGCAGAAGAAATCATTATTGGCAATCATCCGCGATCCCCAAACCTACCGCGTGTCAGCAGTTACCATTGCCAATGGCGGAAACAACATCGGCATTTATGTACCATTGTTCGCTACTAGCAGCCTCCCAAGTTTGGGCGTAATTTTGTGTGTATGTTATTTCACTCTGGGAATGTGGTGCTTGTTGTCTTATAACCTGACTCGTAATCCTCTGATGGCACCGGTTTTAGCTCGCTATGGTCGAAAAGTCTTTCCCTTTGTCTTAATTTGGGTGGGACTGTCCATCTTGATTAAAAGTGAAAGCTATCGCCTTTTACCCAGTTTGGCAATGCTTGGACATTAGTGATGAGGCGATCGCCACAGTGGTAAACTTAGCACTTTGGGATGGGATGTCTAACAACAACTTGCTACACGTCTACACAATTAGCTCAACTGTTTATAGCTGCTTTTCTCTAAGCCGCTTCCCATACCCAAAAATTAATCACTGTAATTTATGCTTTTAAATAAAAAAAACACTTGCTCTTATGAATCAACTTATTTAAAGTGAACATAAAGCAAATTATTAACGGCTCTTACAAAACAAAATCTAACACTGCAATTATCAAAGGAAGCAAACAATGAATAAACCAAATCCCAAAAAATTAACTCAGTGGCTCGTAACTGCCCTATTTGTAGTAGTTGTAGCTACATTTTCACTACTCGATCAGCCCAGTGCTAAAGCTCAAACAGTAGCACCATCCGAACCAGCCTTAGAATCAGTTCCAATCACATCACCAGCAGCATCGCCAGTATTGGAACCAGCTCCAGTAATATCTCCTGTTCCATTGCCAGTGGAGTCTGTAGCAGCCAACGTTCAACGTTTACTCACAACCAACGAATGTGTCGGCTGTAACTTGACTGGTGCAATTCTCAAGGATGCAAACCTGCAAGCAGCCAACTTACAAGGTGCGAACTTACAACAAGCAGATTTTGAAAGAGCAAACTTACAGCAAACAAACTTCCAAGGGGCAAACTTGCAAGGAGCAGATTTAGGCAAGGCTAACATCACAGGTGCAAACTTGGCGGGAGCAAACCTATTTGATGCAGACCTAGAAAAGGCTAACTTATTGGGAGCAAACCTACAAGCTGCAAACTTACAGAACGCAGAGTTGGAAAGAACAAATCTGACAAATGCAAACATCCAAGGAGCGAACCTGATGGGAGTTGATTTACAAGAGGCTATCAGACCCGAAGGCTTTGCGGTTCGCTAACTATAGATGCGTATTTACAGCCTGAATTGACCTCCCCTGCCTTTGCGATTAAGTGACGAAGCGATACTTAATCAGGCAGGGGATTCTTCTTTCAGCACCCTATTGGGGTTATCTCTCAAATGCTACTCATCCCTGAATATTTCTATTCATTTCGAGCGAACCGATCGCACTTCCAGTTTAAAAATATGCAGATTCGTTAAAACTTGCGTGAAATAATATTAGTTTCATAAAAGCGTCTGGGAATTATGTGATTAACTATATCCGTCTTAACCAGACAAAAAAACTTATGGGCTTTATAGTTTCTCTGCTAACTACCCTGATTGCAATCCTCGTTTATCTCAATACAGATAGAATATCTAGCGAAAGGTCGCGTTTAGCGATACGCACAATTACAGTATTGATTGGTGCGATCGCAGTGCTAAATTCTATTTCTAGGCTTGTGGTTATTGTTCCACCAGGTAATGTCGGCGTCGTCAATTTTTTCGGTGAAGTTTCTGAAACTACTCTTAATCCAGGCGTTCACTTATTGAACCCCTTTAGCAAGGTGCTGAATTTTTCAACTCGCCTTAAAGATGTCAAGGAAAACATAAATGCAACATCCCAAGAAGGTTTAAGCTTAAATCTTGATGTTAGCCTTCAATACAGGCTCGATCCGCAAAAGGCAGCCACAGTATATAAAACAATTGGAACTGATGAAACACAATTGTTAATTTCCAGATTCCGTTCCACTGTCCGTGCCATTACAGCAAATTACCCAGCTAGCGCTATTTACTCTACCAAACGTCAAGAAATCGCCCAAAAAATTGACCAACAACTCACCCAGGAAATACCTGTTTTAGGTTTCATCGTTGAGGAAGCACTTTTGCGAGATATCAAAATGCCTGAGACTCTACAAGCTGCAATTCAAGACAAACTCAAAGCAGAGCAAGAAAACCAGCAGATGGAATTTGTTTTAGAAAAAGAGCGTCAAGAGGCAGAGCGAAAGCGTATTGAAGCTCAAGGTATAGCTGATTCCCAAAAAATTATTTCTGGTGGACTCACCAATCAAGTGTTACAGTTACGAGCGATTGAAGCCACTGAAAAACTGGCTCAATCTAATAATTCTAAAATTGTCGTTCTCGGTTCTGAAAAAGGTGCAATGCCTATTATTATTCAGCAAGAACCAAAAATATCAAACCCCTAAAATTTCTGTTACAGCAGAATTCAGAATTATAATAGGCTCTCGGTCTAGTTTTGAAATTTAGATACAATATAAATTACGAATTACGAATTACGAATTTGTATAAGAAGCTAAAGGCAATTAATCTTTCCCTATTTCTTGCAACAATACATTCGCCCAAGCAGCATCGGCTTCAGCAAGGGGCGGAATTGGTTCGCGAGTATAGTCTATAGCCAAATCAAATCCGGCGCGTTCGTACACGCCGTGTATTAATGCTTGTAAATCTACTAAAGGTTCTGTATCGCCTTGACGTAGAGGTAACAAAAAAGTTGGAATTTGCTCTTGGATTTCAAAAGCATATAATTCTGCTTTGGGACGAAATTCGCTGCGGCTTACTAAAATACGATAATCTGACTTAATTTGATTGCCTAAAATTGGCATAAGTTCGCCACCACGTAACAAATCTATTTCAATCAAATGAGTCAAGCTACCTAATACTTGCTGGCGCTTGTTTTCGTATGCCCTTCTTCCTTCTCCAGGACGCTTATTTTTTGGAGATAAAACCTCAATTGCAACTACAACTTCTCCTGTTCCAACTTCCCGCACCTCTAGGTATCCTTCTCGCACTTCCTCTGGTATTGGAACGTTAACAGTTATTGGTTTTGCAGGTGGAGAAGCTACTGCAATATTCAATTTTCGTTTATCTGTATTTGTTAATAAACGTCCTACGGTCGCATCAGCAATACCAATGAGAATAGAATTTTCATCTATCATTTGATATACTCTCTTTTCAACTGCGACTCGATATTTCGGTCGTAGTTGAGGAGCAATTGCATCAGCGATCGCAATAACTAACCAACTTTGAACTTCAGCCCACAGTTCAGGATTTTCTAAATAAGGATTCATCCCTGAAAACAGTGAAGGCATAAGCTTAACAAAACAAGATTCTTAATGCCCATCCTAGCAATCTGCTTTGTAAAATTCTTATTATCAAAACCAAATTTTTATTTCCGGTATGACCGACGCACAAAACTGGTATATTGTCAAGCGTTCTGCTGGTAATTGCGAAATAGTCCCCAGCGACCAAGTAGCAGAGGACAATCCAGAGATTATAGAACAGTGGGGGCCTTATACTTCACAAGAAGAAGCGATCGCCCGTCGCGTTGGACTCATTAGGGCTGGGAAGTGCCAACCAGTTTGAATGGGGCATCGGGCAAGCACGAGGTGTGGGAGGTGTGGGAGGATGGGGAAGAAATCTTTCCCTCCACACTCCCCACACTCCCCACACTTCCCACACTTTCCACACTTCCTTGTCTCCTCTGCCCCCTGCCTGCTACCCACAATAATTATTTTTCTGCTGTGGTTGTGCCTTTAGCAGAAATCTTTTTACCTATTACTTCCACTGCTTTAGCGAATTGGGGGTCTTTGAGGGTAGCAAGTTTGTCGCGTTCGTTAAGCCACAAGTCCTGGCGCTGGGCATCAGTTAAATCCACTTTCACATCTGGATCGATGCCATGCTTATTAATATCGCGATCGCTAGGGGTGTGGTATTTAGCAATTGTCACCGCCAAACCCGAACCATCCTCTAGGGGACGTACCGATTGTACCAATCCCTTCCCGAAGGTTTGAGTACCCACTAAAGTTGCACGCTTGTTATCTTGCAACGCTCCTGAGAGGATTTCACTGGCACTAGCTGAACCTTTATCTACTAATACCACCAAAGGTTTATTTGTCAGGGCACGTCCGTTTGCCACTTCCCGTTCTCGCTCACCTTGACGGTCAATGGTGGAAACAATTGTGCCTTTATCTAACCACATCCGAGCAATTTCTATACTGGAGAACAGCAAACCGCCTGGATTTCCACGTAAATCGAGGATATATCCAGATACTTTTTTGCTTTCTAAATCTCTGATAGCTGATTGCATTTCTTTACCAGCATTAGCACTGAACTGGTTCAGACGAATGTAGCCAAGGTTACCTGCTGGAGTTTGTTTTTGAGAATATTTAACTGGATGAATTTCAATTCGCGCTCGTTTGATGTTAAATTCTTTTGTCTCACCGCTTCGCTGAATTGTTAGAGTTACTGCGGTTCCGGCTTCACCTCGGATCATGGATACTGCTTGATTAGTATCCATTCCCTTAGTACTCTTGTTGTCGATTTTGATAATGACATCCTTGGCTAGAATGCCAGCTTTAAAAGCTGGTGTATCTTCAATTGGCGCAATTACAACCAACTGCTTGGTTTTTTCATCCTGACCAATGGTGATCCCAATCCCTGACAATTCTCCAGAGGTATCCACTTGCATATTCTTAAATTCCTCTGGATCCATAAACCGGGTGTAGGGATCGTCAAGCTTTTTGAGCATTTCCCGAATGGACTTATAAGCTTCCTGTTGATTACTGTAGGACTTGTTCTTCACATACTCGTTACGAACAGCCTGCCAATCTACTTGATTAAAAGTACCATCTACATAATTACGGTATATATTTTGCCATACTTCATCAACTAAAGCCTTGGGACTTGCTTCATATAAAGCCTGACCTCGTGAGTGAATGCCAAGGCTAGTAACAGCGATCGTGGAGAGTGTTACTGCCGTAGCACCCAAAACAAGCCTATTTTTTGTAATCACCATAATGACAGCTGCGTCAGAGGGAAAATTTATAGTCAGTATGCTCAATCTAACACAGGGTATTACTGTACAGCTTAAGCATGTATTTCTAATTTCAACAAAATACTTGACAATCAGCCGTTCTTGGTGGTCATCTATACAAAAGTTTTAAAATTGGCTATGGGGCAACCCTTCGGGTAGGGAAAAGAGGTAGAGATAGGGGACAAGGGGAAAGGGAAAAGGTTAAAGGAAAAAGGAGGGGTCTTTGCTTGTTCCTATGACCTTTGCCCCTTGCGCTTTGCCCTTTCCCCTTGGCGAAGCCATTTCCCCACTCCTCCTACGGTTCTACCCAGCGTCCATCTGCCTTAATTAAGTTAATTAATTCTTCTACACCTTTGTCTTCTGGGACTTTTTTAATTTCTTCTCTGCCACGATACAAAGAAATGTAGCCTGGTGTTTTGCCAACATAACCATAGTCGGCATCTGCCATTTCTCCGGGGCCATTGACGATGCAGCCCATAACTGCTATGTCTAGCCCAGTTAAGTGTTTAGTGGCTTCCCTGACTTTGTGCAGCACTTCTTCCAGGTTGAACAAAGTCCGCCCGCAGGAAGGACAGGCGACGTATTCCACCATCGTTTTCCGCAATCCCAAAGCTTGGAGAATGCTGTAGCAGACGGGGATTTCTTTTTCTGGCGCTTCTGTAAGTGAAACGCGAATTGTGTCGCCAATGCCATCAGCGAGTAATGTCGCAATACCCGCTGTGGATTTAATCCGTCCGTATTCGCCATCACCGGCTTCTGTGACACCCAAGTGCAGCGGATAATCCATACCTAGTTCATCCATGCGCTTGGCTATGAGACGATACGCGGCTACCATCACCGGTACTCGTGAGGCTTTCATGGAAATTACCAAGTTATGAAAATCTAAAGATTCACAGATGCGAATAAATTCTATGGCTGATTCCACCATTCCTTCAGGGGTGTCACCGTAGGTAAATAGCATCCTCTCGGCCAGGGAACCGTGATTTACACCGATTCGCATTGATTTACCTTGGTCGCGCAAAGAAACAACTAGAGGTTCTAGAGTTTCGCGAATTTTTTCGCCAATTTCGTCAAATTCAGCTTTACTATACTCAGTTCGATTAAAGTTTGGCTTTTCAAAGACATATAACCCCGGATTAATCCGCACTTTATCAATGTGCTTGGCAACTTCCAGAGCGATTTTCATACCATTGTGATGGACATCAGCCACAATTGGCACGTCTTGGTAAGTTTTAATTAATTTTTGTTTAATTTCTGCTAGAGCTTTAGCATGAGCCATACTTGGCACTGTGACGCGAACAATTTCGCAGCCGATTTCGTGCAGACGACGAATAGCAGCCACGGAACCATCGATATCAAGAGTGTCTTCGTTAATCATTGACTGGACTACAACGGGATAGCCCCCGCCAATGGTGACATTACCTACCTTTACGGGACGGGTTTGACGCCGCTTGATAGTTGTATCAAAGGTAGGCTGGCTTGTAGTATTTGAATTATCTTGTGCGGGCAGAGTTTGCATAACCTGACTAGGCAAATTTGTTGTAGTTAAAATATTCAGATTGGATAAATCTCTGTTCCCAGATTGCCACAGCTAGGGCATTTTTGAACGATTAGGGAGAAAAAAAATGGAGTAAGCTAAAAAGCCTCTTGGGCTTTAGGTGTTATACAGACATTTGCCACCGCCAGTTACATTAGACTTCTCACTAAATTATTCGGCCCGCATGTTAGAAAAAACATCTACATTTCAGAAAGCTATAGAGGCAGTAGAAGCACTAGACCCAGAAGCTCAGGCTATTCTTGTAGATATTATCCAAAAGCGCCTCAAACAACAGCGACGGGATGACTTATTAAAAGAAATCGCGCAAGCAGAGAATGATTATGCTCAAGGTAATGTCCGCCGTGGTTCAGTTGCAGATTTGATGGCGGAGTTGGACGAGTAAAAAATTGGGTTTGGAGTCCGACTTTTGTTCGTGCTTTTAAACGTGTAGTTAAGAAAAATCCTGAGTTACGTTCTTAAATTGAGCAACTATTACAACAAATAGCGGCAGATCCTTTTCAACCCAGTCTACGTAGTCACAAGCTAAAAGGTGATTTCTCGGGTACATACTCATGTTCAATGGATTATGATAATCGGATTTTATTTAAATTTGTTACAAATCCTGAATCAGGAGAGGAAGAAATTTTGTTGGTAACCTTAGGTTCTCATGATGATGTGTACTAAAGTAACGCTAGACTTAAGAAAATTTTGGGATTTAAATTATTGATGTTATTACAGAATAAATTTACCTGTAATTATGAATACTCTCACAACAACCCATTTACCAATTCCCTCACACTTTAACCCCAATCAAGTGGGCGAAGTTTGGCGCGTACCTTATCAAGAACGTGCAACAGAAGCTGAAATCTGGGCAAAGCAACATAATATTCAACCTGCATCTTCAGATAAAACCCGAATTTGTCTACTATTAATTGATGTCCAAAACACTTTCTGCATACCTGGGTTTGAATTATTTGTCGGTGGAAAATCTGGAAATGCGGCAGTAGATGATAATCGGCGATTATCTGAATTTATTTACCGCAACTTAGGAGTAATTACAAAAATTGTACCTACTTTAGATACTCACACAGCAACACAAATTTTTCATCCGATATTTTGGGTAAATGCTGCTGGCGAACATCCTACTCCAGCAGCTACTACCATAACTCCCAAAGATATCGAAGAAGGTATTTGGAAAGTCAACCCAGCAGTTGCTAATAGTGTGACTAATGGCGATTATGAATTATTAGAGAAACATGCTTACCATTACGTTAAGAAACTCAGCCAAGACGGTAAATATCCGTTAATTGTTTGGCCTTATCATTCAATGTTGGGTGGTATTGGTCATGCTTTAGTTTCATCAGTAGAAGAGGCAATATTTTTCCATAATATTGCTCGTCAAAATCAAACACAATTTGAAATTAAAGGTGAAAATCCTTTAACAGAAAACTATTCTATTTTGCGTCCGGAAGTGTTAGAAGATTTTGAGCAACGTCCACTCGCTCAAAAAAATACGTGCTTGATTAAGCAACTTTTAGAATTTGATGTTGTGATTATTGGGGGTCAAGCTAAAAGCCATTGTGTGGCTTGGACAATTGACGATTTATTAACAGAGATTAAACAGGTAGATGCCACCCTTGCTCAAAAAATTTATTTGCTAGAAGATTGCACTTCTCCTGTTGTTGTTCCTGGTGTTGTGGACTATACAGAACAAGCAGATGCGGCGTTTACCAGATTTGCAGAGGCAGGAATGCACGTCGTCAAATCTAGCGATATTGGGAATTGGGCATAGGGCATGGAGCAAGCAGGAGGTGTGGGAGGTGTGGGAGGATGGGGAAGAAATCTTTCCCCCCACACTCCCCACACTTCCTTGTCTCCTCTGCCTCCTCTGCCCCTCTGCTTACACAACGATAGGATATTTTTTTATTTGGAAGTTCCTTGTCCTCATTTCCTCATTTCTTCAAATAACCCTTAGGATCTTGCGCTACCCAACCCAGAGATGAGCTAGAACGCACTTCAAAATGGAGATGGGGTTGAATGGCACTTGGCGTTCCACTGGTGCCTACGGTTCCTAATAAGTCTCCTTTGTTGACTTGTTGACCGACACTGACTTTGATACTGTCAAGTTGGGCGTAACGGCTTTGGAGTCCACTAGCGTGGTTAATGATGACTAATTTGCCATAACTACCTTGGTCATCAGCAAAGGCTACGGTTCCAGGTGCGATCGCTAACACATCTGTACCAACTGGGGCTAACAAATCAACACCACTATGGAAGAAAACCTGACCTGTAGCAGGATTAATCTGCCAGCCGTAAGCTAATGCTACAGCCACCACTTCTGCTAAGGGATATCCTGATAGAGATGCACGGTTTTGGGTACTTGTGCCACTAGGTATCGGGGACTTAGTAACAACACCACTAGGCGACCAATTTACCCCCGGAACAAAGACAATTCTCGGGTCTTGTTGGCAACCATTGACCTCAAAAAGGCTATCAGCACGAACCTTATATTTTGCTGCCACTTGCCGCCAAGTTTGACCGCTAGGCACTTCGACTACAATCCCATTGTAGGGAGGAATTTGCAGCACAGTACCAACGGCTGCGATTGCCCCGTTGTTCTGTAAAACTGGATTCATACCAATAATAGTTGTAGGAATCAGATTGTAACGCTGCGCTATACTCTCCAAAGTTTCGCCACGAACTACTTTATGGCGTTGGAAGCGAGATAGGGCTGGAGTTGGGCAACCGTTTCCAGCAGCGCTGGCGCTGTTCGAGTTTGGCAGTATGGATACTAGGCCCAAGGCGCTAACTAAGCTACAGAGAAATAGTTGACGAAAGGCTAAAGTCATGTATATAAGTCAAAAGCGCATTAACTTTAAATTTTAGATGGAGAGATTGGGGATTGGGCAATTGGTACGGGGAAAGGGAAAGGGGTAAGGGGGAAAGGGGAAAGATTAAATTTATTCCTTTTCCCTTTTCCCTTTAACCTTTTCCCCAGCCTCAAGAGCCTCCTCATCCCCCCATCCCCTATGCCCAATTCCCTAAATTGATCTATCCACTTGCTGTTGACTTGATTACACTTAGAAATTAGCAACTGCATTGCTGTCCTTAAGCAGAATGATTATGAAGTTATCCTTAAAGCAACTAGCGGTTTATCTGTTTTTACTCGCGATCGGCGGTGGTGCAGGTTTGTTTGGCAGTCGTTATCTGCTGCCACAAAATCGCTCGTTCCAACAATTAAAAAATGTAACAATGGCTTTGCCCCCAGAATCAGTAGTTCCCCATTCTCCTAACGGAGCAATTGGAAGTACTGGGGGCGATAATGTAAATTTTATTGCAACAGCAGTACAAAAAGTTGGCCCGGCTGTGGTGCGGATTAATGCCACCCGCAAAGTAGCCAATCCTATTTCTGACGCTTTAAAAAATCCCCTCTTGCGGCGATTCTTTGGAGAAGATGAGCAACCAATTCCCCAAGAACGCATTGAGCGCGGTACAGGGTCGGGATTTATTTTGAGCGAAGATGGACAATTACTCACTAACGCTCATGTAGTAGCCGATACAGATACGGTAGTAGTTACCCTTAAAGATGGTCGGACTTTAGAAGGGAAGGTGGTGGGAGTTGATTCTATGACTGATGTAGCGGTAGTGAAAATCAAAGCCGACCACTTACCGACGGTGAAGTTGGGAAACTCGCAAAACTTGATACCAGGACAATGGGCGATCGCCATTGGCAATCCTTTAGGTTTGGATAATACTGTCACTATTGGCATTATCAGCGCCACAGACCGTACTAGCTCCCAAGTTGGCGTTCCAGACAAGCGAGTGAGCTTTATCCAAACTGATGCCGCCATTAACCCTGGCAATTCCGGCGGCCCGTTGTTAAACGCGCAAGGGGAAGTCATTGGTATTAATACTGCCATCCGCGCTGATGCTCAAGGACTTGGCTTTGCCATCCCCATTGAAACCGCCGCCCGCATTGCCAATGAACTGTTTACCAAAGGGCGTGTAGAACATCCCTTCGTGGGTATTGACATGGTAGACCTTTCTCCCACCAGAAAACAGCAGATTAATCAAGAAAATCAACTGAATATTCAGCAGGAAGCGGGAATTGCGATTAAATCAGTAGCAGATGACTCTCCAGCCAAGCGCGGAGGACTTCTTCCCGGAGACGTAATTCAAAAAGTCAACGGTCAGCCAGTCAAAACCTCGGCCCAAGTACAGAAGCTAGTAGAGTCCAGCAAAGTAGGGGATATTTTAGCGATCGAAGTCAACCGCAGCGGTAAAATCCAAACCTTCAAAGTGCAATCAGGGACTTACCCCAAAAAGTAGAGACGCAATCAATTATGTCTGTACAAAAAAGTAGAGACGCAATCAATCATGTCTGTACAAGAGTTAGAAGTTAAGAATTTCCCAAAAATAAATTATCCCAGATGATTAGTATATTTTTAGGGATGCCAGTCCTTGCGCCCCCGGACTGGCTATTTTTTTAGCTGGAAATTCCGGAAAAACTTTTCACAACTCCTAACTCATAATTTATAACTTTCAACTCATTGCTTATAACTTTTGCTCTAGCTGCATTCTTTGTTCCATCTGCCGCAGAAAATATCCTGTCATCATAGCTGATGCTAAAAGCCCAGCTAGGTTCTCCCGATCTGTTGTAATTTGCACGTTGAAATTTTCTGCGGGGAGCATTCCTACTAGCCCTTGCACGTTTTGCGAAATGATTTGTTTAATTTCTGGGCTAACAGACTGGGCTACTCTAGCTAGAACATCAGGAGACTGATGTTGTAGATATTTGAGTAATTGATTGGGGTATTCGTCAGAACGATCTGAAAGAAGTTGATTAGGGTGTTCCTCAGAGTTGTCATTCAAGAAGTCAGGATTAAACACCATTGGCAGTTTTATTTAGCTTAATTGCTAACTCTACTCTAAACCATAGTACAAGGGTAACGCATTCACCACGGATATAAGTCATTAAGAGGAAATTGGGATTGGGCATTGGTATGGGGAAAGGGAAAGGGGTAAGGGGAAAGGAGAAAGATTAAATTTATTCCTTTTCCCTTTTCCCTTTAACCTTTTCCCCTGTCTCAAGAGCTCCCCTGCCCCATTCCCTACTCCCCACTCCCCACTCCCTTGAGTTCTAGCTGTAGTTCGAGTTGTTCTTCCTTTTGGTTGTTGGAAAGTATTTGCGGGAGTTCTTCGATTTGGAAATATTGATGAAATTTTGGGGTTACTTGCAGCGAGTAGGAGCGAGAATCGCTGTCTCGTCGCTTGCGGACGAAACCGAGTTCCACTAGTTCTGGAACGTGCTGATATACTCCTGAACCCCGCAAATTAATTAAGTCGCTCTGGAGTATGGGATTATTCAAGGCGATCGCTGCCAATGTTCGCAATGCACCTACACCCAATTCTACTGGTATCATAGTTTGCACTAAATCGTGAAAATCTGACCTCAGTTGCAAACTATAGCCATCTGGGGTTTCTACTACTTCTAGGGCGCTTTCTCGGTGGGCATAATTGTCCATTAGTTCAATGATGCCTTCCTTAACACTGGCGCGATCGCAAGCTGCATACTCGGCGATTTCGCCGAGCGACAAGGGTTTACCCTTTAAATAGAGAATCGCTTCTATCTTAGTCGCTGTGGCTGTAATCATTTAGTCATTAGTCATTAGTCATTGGTCATTAGTTGTTAGTCATTGGTCATTAGTTGTTAGTCATTGGTCATTGATTGTTTACCGATGACAAACACAGAACTTTAAACGGAGGGTTTCTGCAAGTAGAACTTCAAAGACAAATTACAACTAACAATCAACAAGTCTCTGGGATCTTATCCTAAAATGTCAAAAATATTTTAACAATCTCAAAATTAAATTAGGGATTGGGGACTGGGAGTGCTGAGTGGAGAGTTAAAAGTTAAGAATTATTCTCCTTGTCTCCCCTGCCCCTCTGCCCCTCTGCTCCCCTGCCCTTCAAAAACCCCTACTCGTAAGGATAAATTCTGCGATCGCTAAATCTTGGGGAGTGGTGACTTTTAAGTTTGTCTCTTCTCCCTCAACAATTCTGACTTCAATGCCGCATTTTTCAAATAAAGCAGCATCGTCTGTTACTTCCCAATTTTGGCGCACACCTTCAGCATGACACTGCTTTAACAATTTGACATCAAATCCTTGGGGAGTTTGTGCCGCCCACAATTGTTGTCTGTCGGGCGTACTTTGAATAATTCCTTGTTTATTGACAACTTTAATGGTGTCTTTAACTGGCACTGCGGCAATTAAACCAGGGCAGTGGCGAATGGCTTGGGCGCAAGAGTTGAATAAATCTGGCGTTACGAGGCATCTAGCGCCGTCGTGAATCAAAACTTGTTCTGCGTTGGCTGGGAGCGCCTGCAAGCCATTGTAAACAGATTCTTGGCGGGTGGAGCCGCCAAGAATAAATTCTACTGGTTTGGTGAGCTTGAGATCGGCGAGAATTGCTTTCAAATCAGGCCAGTCAGTCGGTTGGGAAACAATCCCGATCCAGCTAATTGTACTAGCAGCTTCGGCGGCTAACAAAGTCCAAGCAATAATTGGTTGCGATCGCACCTTGAGCAGCAGTTTATTGCGGTTACTACCCATTCTTTTTCCGATTCCGGCAGCTGGAATTAGTAAATACACAGAATTCCTCAATCTTTAAGCTATATATTTTCCCCTAAAATAGGGAGCGAGTAAGCGTCAATAAATATTATGCGAGTAGTAGCCCTTGTACCTGGCGGGATTGGCGACCAAATTCTCTTCTTTCCGACTCTAGATAACCTGAAGCGCTATTACCCAAACGCTCAGGTAGATGTCGTTGTTGAACCCCAAGCAAAGGCTGCCTATCAGGTCAGCAAGTCAGTTAATGAGGTACTGGCTTTTGATTTCAAAGACCGTAACAGTTTGGCAGATTGGGGCAACCTCGTGGGCACGATTCGCGATCGGGAGTACGAAGTCGCCATTTCTGCTAGACAAAGTTGGTTGGTTGGTCTTTTACTCTGGTTGACGGGAATTCCCATACGCATTGGCTACCAAGGCAAGGGTTCGTCTTTTCTAACCCAGGCTGTGCTGTTCAAACCATCCGAGTATGGGGCGGCAGCATATAACGAGTTGCTGCAACCATTGGGTATTAATACTCCTGCACCAGAGTTAGCTGTAAATGTGCCAAAACCAGATATTGAGTGGGCACAAAAAGAACAAAAACGCTTAGGGGTAAATGAAACAGGCTATGTCTTGATTCATGGTGTTTCTGAGCATTTATCTTCAGCTAAAGAACAGGATAAAATCTACCCTGTCGAGAGTTGGCGGCAAATTATCCAAGATTTCCAATACAAGCAGCCGGATCTGCCTGTGGTGGTCATCAAAGAGGGTGATGATGACCAGTTTGTGCGATCGCTTCTGGAGTCTTCTCCAGGTATCAAAGTCACTGCCCCAGACGATATCGGCAAGTTAACTGCCATGATTGCCGGAGCAAACTTGATGTTGTCTACTGACAGTGCAGCACTACAACTTAGTGTTGCAGTACAAACTTACACTATTGCTCTATTTGGCCCCACCGATCCCGCTAAGTTGGTACCGAAAAACGATAAATTCCTTGCCATTAAATCTCCTACGGGCAAAACGGCGGATATTCCACCAAACGCTGTTTTGGAGAAAATTTGGGGGGGTTGAAGAAGAATACAGAATTCAGAACTCAGAATTCAGAATGAATTGAGTCGAGAATTACAACTCATTAATTACGTATAAACACATAAGTTGTTTCTGTGTTAACTTCAGGTGCAGCCTTAAGAGATTCCATATTTCTAGCGATCGCTAGGAATATGTAATCTTAGTAGGGTAAAACTTTTTGCCTAATCCCCTACTTCAAGCAGTCCTGAATTCACAATTCTGACTCCTGAATTCTGAATTCTGAATCCTGATTCCTGAATTCTTCAAAACATTTCAAAAAAAGCATCGTCTAATTCATAACCCAGCATTTGTGCCATAGATTTGAGGCGGGATAAGCTGGGAATACCTTGTTGTTTGAGCCAATCATTCAAAACAAAGATTTTGTGCATCAAAAATATCTCTAAGGCTTCAGGATTGTACTGAATACCTTCTTTGGAACTGAACTGATGTGGTACTAACATGGCGACATAACGAGCAAATTCTCCTGCTTTCCAATCTAGTAAAAATGGCAACCAGGGGTATTTAGCATCTAAACGGATAAACCACAGCCGGATCTCTGGAATTTCTGAGAGTTCGCGCGGATCTTCGGGTTCTTTCTCATAATTGATATCAAAGCATAGCTGCTGTTCGTGGGATGCGGCCCCATCTTGCAGCACCTGTTCGATCGCCGCTGACGCTGGCGACAGATCCAAATTGTTAATCAAATCATTATTAAGTGCGATCGCAATTGTTTTTGACTCAGCAGCCACTTTCTTTTTGCTCAACTCTAAGATCGAGAATACACAGTAGCAGCTTTGAGCCATTGACGCTAGATTCAGCAAAAAAAGTCCTCAGTCAAATCCGAAGGTGTGGGGTAATTGATGAGCGCTTGTAAGCTTATTGGTTTTGGGGCAGAGTATATAAAAATACAAATTTTCTCTCTTTTTACACCCTAAACCCTAGTTTTAATTAAAAATACTTTGCTGAATTGAAATATTACTCTGATAGCTGCTAGAATTACAAACCCTTAACTCAAAAATTACTACACCAACAAGATACCACGTCACCAGAATAAGCCTCTTTTGTCAAGGCAGCGTCTGCTCTTTGGTAGACATTTATAGTATTTTTAAGCTAAAGTTGTAATGAGTTTGTTTTAGATTAAGGTCTGGCAAAGTAGGCATCAAAAAGAAAAAAATCATTATTCCAACCTGTGACTTCCGCAGCATCAAAAGCCAAAACACAAGTACAGGTAAAAAAATTGCGTGCAATATCCATGCAGATATTGACTGACTAATAAACATTTAAGATGGGAAACTTCCCCAACAGTTAACAAGCTGTAATATGCAAAAACAAACAATTTCTACAAGACCAATTCGTTCCCTAGAAGATGCGCTAGAGCGATGCCAAGTCCTTGGTATGCGCGTCAGTCGCCAGCGTCGCTTTATTCTGGAACTACTTTGGCAAGCAAACGAGCATCTTTCTGCTAGAGAGATTTACGATCGCTTAAACCAACAAGGCAAAGAAATCGGTCATACTTCGGTATATCAAAATTTGGAAGCCTTATCAAGTCAAGGCATCATCGAGTCTATCGAACGATGCGACGGGCGTTTGTACGGCAATATTAGCGATTCTCACAGTCATGTCAACTGTCTGGATACAAATCAAATTCTGGATGTTCACGTGCAACTACCAGAAGATTTTGTCCGCCAAGTTGAAGAACAAACAGGAGTGCGAATTACTGACTATAGTATTAATTTTTATGGTTACCGCAATTCGCAAGAGAGTTAATGGGCATTGGGCATTGGTCAAACAGGCATGGGGAAAGGGAAAGGGGTAAAGAGGAAAGGTTAAATTTATCCCTTTTCCCTTTACCCTTTAACCTTTTCCCCTAACTCCCTATCTCCATGCCCCATGCCCTATTACCTAATAGAATTATTGCCAAAAACTGTCTCATCATCAGAATCCTCATCATATAAATCTTCTGGTAGAATTGTACCTTCGCAGCTTTCGATGAGTCCGATTGTTAGGGGATGGCTGTGTGTTTTTGAACTGATTTTTTCGCTATTCAATAAGGGCTGTTGCTGCAAATTTTTCACTTTTTCAACCGATTCCTTGGACAACAAAGCACCATTATCGGCTGCTATTTTTTTGTCAGCGTCGGAAAGTATGGCATCCAATAAGCAAGCATTGGTGAGATTAGCAAAATTCAGATTTACCCCCATTAAGTTTGCTTCCCGGAGATTTGCGCCTGTAAGATTTGCTTGTTGGAGGTCTGCGCCTTTAAGATTTGCCTGTTGAAGGTTTGCGCCGGCGAGGTTTGCTTGTTGAAGATTTGCACCTGCCAGATTTGCTTCAATTAACTCAGCATTAGATAAGTTTGTTTGCTGAAGATTTATTTGAGGTAACATAACTTGCAATAAAGAAGCTGCCGATAAGTTTATTCCAGCTAGAGACTTGATTCGGGTTGTGAAAGCACTTTTATGCAAAACTTTTGTCCTAGCAATCAATGCACTTAACGCCTCAGAATTGAATTCTGTCAAATTGATTGGATTGCCACATGGCCAAAAAGGGATTTTTGTTTCTCTGTAACAAGCACAAAGTAATATAAATACATTCAGACCCACCGCAGCATTTACCTGCTCGACATTGACAGGGTTTTGTAGTGCGTGAAAACGAGTCAAAGCTTTATGTGCTATTCCCTCATCTAACCAACGTCCTTGACAGTAACCGCGCCAGAAAGACAAAAGACGTTGAAATAAAACTTCAAAAGAAAACTTATATTTTTCTTCCCTACGCAACCCTTCAATTGCCAGTTCTTCAATTTCCTGGCTCAGAATTCCATAGCCAAGTAAATTATAAATATGCTCGGCTACACTACTAGCAGAATCCAGTACAAAACTAAGCGTTCCATAACCCTCATTTCTGCGCTTAGTCAACAATTTTAAATCACCAGCAATCGCTTCCCCACAAAGATATTCTCCCAACTTACTATGCGAAAACTCCACTAAACTCCTCTGCGCCTCCGCGCCTCTGCGTGAGCCTTCCACGTTCCTAATTTCAAAATAAAACCCCGGCAAACTCTTCAATTTCTCATTAATTTGATAACGCTGCGATTGTAAAATCTGCAAAGCGATCGCTTGCATTTGCTCGAGTAAATCCTGTGGATGGCGATCGCCAAGTAAACTAGCGATCGCTTCTGGAGTACGATGAATATGAGCGCATCCGGTTCGCAACAGCATAGGCTTCACTCCACCAGTTGACGGATAGCCCAACAACCAGCGACTCAAACGTTGATAAATTTCCCATAACAAAGCAGTCTTATTAGATAACTGCAATAACTCATCATCTAGCATTCCTTCGCGGTGCAAAATGCTCAATAAATACAGCATTAAAGGTTGACGAACAAAGACAGACACTTCTGAAAACTTTGGTTTTGCAAATAAACCTGACTGTTTTAAAAATGTAAATAAATTTTGAGCACTAGCCAATGATTGTACTTTTGTCCATTGCTGAAACCATTGTTTTAGTTCTTCCACATCAAAAGGCTGAATGGTAATTCGCTTGAATAAAAGCAGTGTTTGTGGAGCAATATCTTCTAAACTCATTGACCGACTCGTTAACACAATTTTGTGTCGTTGCTGAGACTGAAAATTGAGCAATTGTTGAATAAAAATTACTTGTTTTTTTATACCTATAACGCCAGAAGGTAGTTCATCAAACCCATCAAGCACCAACAAACAACGAGAATTTTCTTGTTCTAACCAAGTTGAAATATTAATCGGAAAAGCTGAATTAAGAGTTTCAAGAAAAGTGCTGCCATAAATTACATCTCGCAACCTAATTAGTATCGGTATCCAATCAGGGTAAAATTTTTCTGCCACCTGTGCCGCCCAAATTTGACAAAAACTAGTCTTTCCATAACCTGGTTCCGATTCAATAACAGCGATAGTTTCTAAATCTGTTAACTGTTGTTGTGCCCATGTATTCAAATCAACTGGCGTAACAGTTTTTTTATCCTGC
Source organism: Nostoc sp. DedSLP01 (assembly GCA_034530875.2). Lineage (GTDB taxonomy): Bacteria > Cyanobacteriota > Cyanobacteriia > Cyanobacteriales > Nostocaceae > Nostoc. Next base: position 62,192 of record JAVRCJ020000015.1, on the reverse strand, counting down.
TCGGAAATATTTTCTTCTACTGGTAAGCCTTTTTGTGCCACATAAATATCCTTCAGAGCAAAGGATTCCATCAGCAAAGGTAGACTCAAATTTTTAATCAAACTTGCCCGATAATTTTCTCGCTGTAAGTCAATGCGATCGCTCGCTGTAGAATTAGCTGATGAAATCCCCAATCTGACAAATTTTTGTAGTTGGGCTAAAGCAGCAGCATTTTCGCTAACTACTATTAGTAAGTGACCGGGAAATGAGTTCAGCAAACGCTGTATTAAGAGTTTAGCTTCAGCCTCCTCTGCACCATTGGCGACTAACCAAGCTATGGCAGCATTATTTATTTGTTGTATCAGTAATGAGTCGGCAATCAAAGACAGCGCTTGTTCGGCTTGAGTGTCAGTTAATTTGCCCGGAGTGAGAGTTTTCAACAGTCCTTGCAGTTGAGAATCTTGCAGGATGTTTGTTTGCATAGGTATTCTTGCTCGGTCAAGCCACAGTCTTTGTAGGCTCGATTCCTGCTCTAAAATTGCTTGCAAAGCTTGAAGATAAGCAATTTGAAAAGCTAACCATGTACCTTCGTTACGCTTTAAAGGTTTTTTTTGGCTGAGGCTACGCAACAAGCTTGCTGTCAACTCAGAAATGGCACTGATTTCTTCGCAAACAATACTTAACGGTAGTTCTAAAACCTCTACTAGAGTACAGATATCAAAAGGCATCAAGCTTTTGGCTTCCATCTCCCGAACAATACGGAAAGCAATACCTGCTAATTGCCCTGCTGAAAATCCCTTTATTTGATGGATTGCGATATAGCGTTCTGCTAACCAGTGCCGAATACTTAGGTTCATTTAATTACATCGTGAAGCCTGCTATGGCAATTATGATCGATTTCTTCAGTTTGCGAAAACAGGTAACAATGGGGAAGACAAAGTTTTCTATCAAAGCTGTTTTTTGACTTGTAAAAAACAGTATTTGTATAACTGAGCAAACTATGAGCGATCGCCCCTTAAAATTACTACTTATAGACCAAGACCCAATTTTTCGTTTGGGATTACGGGTAGCTTTAGAAGCAATTCCTGAGGTGCGAGTAACAGCAGTGGTAGAAACTGATACTGCTGCCTTGCAGGTTTTAGCAGAAATCGCCCAAAAAGACCCTAACGAAGTAAATCTGGTAGTTTTGGAATTAGGTAACGGTCGTGTTAGCAGTCCGCAGCTAGGTTTGCAATTCTGTCAGCAGTTAAAAGCCTTATATCCCAACCTACCAATCTTGCTCCTCAGTTCTGTTCAAGAGCAAGGATTATTATTAGCTGCCAAATCTATTGGTATAAATGGCTACTGTCCCAAGGGTGCGCCTGTTTCTGAGCTAGTTGCTGCCATGCAGCAAGTTGCAGCTGGTAGTTACCATTGGTTTGACCAAAGCCAAACAATAATAACTCCTAACCCCACAGACGCGATGAATCGCGTCTCTACTTACTCTCCACTGCCTTTATTTAGACTGCGAAATAATTTACGTTTGTCAGGAATTGGTTACATTGATGCGACCCTAGCAGCAGTAACGGCACAATTACAAATACCTGGAATACCAGTATTAGATCGGGCAATTCTGGCTGGACAAAGACGAGAACTGTTAGCAGCTCGTTGGTTGCTCAATAGGTTGTTGGTTTCAGCGCAAGAAAAGGAACAAGAAAATATTTCGCCTGTTGATGAGCCGCCTGTGAGTGCTTCATCGAGTAGTGCCATTCAACAAACGCAAACACCACCGCCTCTGCTAACTACGGCAGCGTTACAATCTGCTTTGTTTGCGACTTGCATTACTAAACTTCAATTTTCTTTAGAAAATATTACAGAAATTCCGTTAGAAATTGATATTTTGCGCGAACAAAAAAAACGAGAACTACTTTATTTGATTCTCCAAAAGTTAGCCCAACAATTGGATGAATTGCGGGCTTCGCAAATGGAAATTAATCAATTACTAGAAGTAAAAAATACTTTAATTAGCGATTTATGGCAAGCAGCAATTACAGATTTTTTTGGAAAATTTTCTTTAATAAGAATAGGAAACAAAAATAGAGAAATTGTTAAATTATTACTGCAAGAATCTGAAATTGTAAAGGCAGAGATTCTGAATAAGATTCCTTTAGCTTTAGAATTATATAGCTATTTTTTATTTCAAACAGAATTGTATATTAATAATATTTTGTATCCAGCCGTCAGTGCAGAAGCACAATCCCAAGCATTAATGATTTTAGATAATTTATTAATTCAGGTAGCAAATGGGGTAGTACAACCATTATTAAATTCTTTGGGAGATGTAGAACTTATTAAGCAAAATTTTTATGGAAGTAGATTGATTTCTACAAGAGAGATTGAACGATTTAGGAACGAGTTATCTTGGAAATATCGTTTTAATAATTATATAAATGAAGCCAAAGCAGTTTTTGAAAGCCGCTATGAAATATTTGTAATTGTACCTCGTGGTATTGCCAAAACTTCAATTTATGCTCCGCGCCATCAGGAGTTAGAACAGCTTTCTAATATTCCTTTATTAGTAACATTGATTCTAGAATTTAGTGATGCGATCGCACCGCGTTTAAAATCGCTCTTAGCTTTTTTAGGTACTGGGATTGTGTTTGTTTTGACCCAAATTATCGGTCGTGGTTTAGGTTTAATCGGTCGTGGTATTCTCCAAGGTATTGGTAGTGTTTCGTTAGTAGAAAAGAATTTTAAACGAAATAGCGATCGGGGGAAATGATGGGCTTTAGGGGCAGGGGGGAGAGTAGGCAGAGGAGAATAATTAATAACCCTCTTCTGTCAGTCTCCGAAAACTTTTGCCATTTCTGAATTCTAGAGCTTATGTATAGCCAGCGATCGCTCGATTATTTCCTAATAACAAATACAAGACCTATTTTTTTCTAATAGGAAAGCCTGTATTGACCGACTGATAAAGCTTTCAGAGATTGACTCTCCGGAAAGTGACAGAAGAGGGATAACTAATGACTAACAATGATTTTATCGGATTGGTAGTTTCTTATGTGTACGCAACTGGTTTGCTGGTTGTTGGGGAGGGACTAAGTAGGTTGTTTGGCGTGAAATCGGATTTAACTCGCAAGGTAATCCATATTGGCGCAGGGATGTGGGTTTTCGGTGTCCTGCTGCTGTTTAATCGCTGGGAAGTTGGAATTATACCTTTTGCTACGTTTATCGGACTCAACTACTTGTTCTATCGCTACCGGGTCATTGGCGCAATGGATAGTGAAGATAGTTCGCCTGGTACAGTTTATTTTGCTATTTCCGTAACGCTGTTATTTGGTTTACTGTGGCGACCAAATGGGCCGGTGGATAGCGTACCAATTGCTGTGGCTGGAATAATGGCGATGACTTGGGGAGATGCACTGGCGGCCTTAGTTGGTAGGCGCTTTGGGAAGCATCAATACCAAGTGGGAAATTCTGTACGTTCCTGGGAGGGTTCCGCAGCAATGTTTGTGGCGAGTACAGCAGCGATTTTCTTGGTGCTGTTGTTACTTCCTGGGTCGTCCCTTAGCCCCTTAGCAATACCTTTGGGTTTAGGATGGGCTTTATTGATTGCCATAATAACTGCTATTATTGCAACCCTAGCTGAAGCAGTCTCACCGCACGGCACGGATAATCTCAGCGTACCATTAGTAGCGTCAGCAGTAGTATGGCTAATAATGCAGATTTTAATAATCGCTAATTAATTACAAATTCTCACCAATGACTAATGACTAATTTACAAATTCCAATTGCGACGAAAATGGAAGAACCCTTCTAGAAATTCTTGCAAAGCAATATTGCTATTTAAATTTTGTTTATTCCACTCTCTGACAATTTGTTCGATAATCTCTGAGAAACTGGGATAGAGAGGAGAGAAATTTGCTAAATCTTGAACTTTAATTTTTTCCGACATTGCCAAAGCAATCAGATTAATTAATTCTCCAGCTTCGGCACCCAATATCGAAGCTCCCAAAATTTCGCCATTGCGTAGCACAATCAATTTACACATACCAGTGGTTTCATCCTGGAGTTGTGCTGCTGCAACTGTTTTCAAATACTGTCGCAAAACTAAAACTCGGTCTGGACGAAATTGTTTTTTTGCCTGTGCTTCAGTCAAACCCACTTGCGCCATCATCGGCACTGAAAATATTCCCCAAGGAATGTAACGGTAATTTACTCGTAATCTTGGGAAAAAGAGTGCATTTTTCAGAGCGATTTTTGCTTCATAATTAGCGAGATTCGTAAAACTGTAACCACCAATTACATCACCACAAGCGTAAATTCGGTGATTAGTAGTTTGTAGTTTCTCATTCACCACCAAACGACGTCCGTGCCATTTCACGCCTACCGTTGCCAAATTTAGAGATTCAAGATTTGGCTGTTGTCCAGTCGCCACTAAAATTTCATCAGTTTCAATAGCTTTATCTCCCGCCTGAAGCCACTTTTTATTATCAATTCGCCTGACTTGAGTCACTGGTTTTTCGGTGAGGACGCGCACACCTTCGACTTCCAACTGTGCTTGCAGCAGTATGGCTATTTCAGGGTCAATATGAGGTAAAAGGTAAGGAGACTTGGCTACCAGGGTCACACTGCAACCAAAACGCGCTAAAGTTTGAGCGATTTCAATACTTTGGGGAATTCCGCCAATAATTACCCAATTTTTGGGTAAAGGCACTTTATTTAAGGATTGCCAAATATTAGCTAAGGTCAGATAGCCTGTAGCTTCTAATCCCTCAATTTCTGGAATTTGCGGACGCGAACCATTAGCCAATAAATAGGTACGCGCGCGTAATAAGCGATTGTTAACAACAAAACTCAGTTGAGGCGAGGGTTGGAATTGCCCAGCGCCAACAATGATATCGACTCCCAGCGCGGCTAGGATAGCGGGAGAATATTGTTCTTCCAGATTTGAAGCGACGCCTTGAGCATATAGCATCGCTTCCTGCCATGCTAGAGATATATGGCATTTTTCTGAGGTTTGAGTGTGTGTGGCATGAATACCAAAACCAGTGGTATTACTCAATTTTTGTGCTAGTTTACCAATTTCGCTTAAAGCGTGATGATGAATAAACCTGTAGTCTGGTTTGGGTTGTACCAAAGCAACAGTAGCACGTAGCTCCGCGGCAGCAAGGGCAGCGTAGTATCCTGCAAGACTGCCACCAATAATTACGACGTCGTAATCAATAGTCATTTGTCAATAATCATTAGTCATTGGTCATTGGTCATTAGTCATTAGTCATTAGTTATTAATCCTCTGCCTCCCCTGCTCCCTCTCCCTCTCTACTCCCCATCTCCCCACTCAGCGCCGCGATAAGGCGTTGATTATCGCACTCTTGACGTACAGCAACCCGGAAAAAGCGATCGCCTAGTTCTTTAAAGCTAAGGCAATCGCGGATTAAAATCTGATGGTGCTTGAGTAATTCTTGCTGTAACTCGGAAGTAGATTTTTCAGACTCAACCAGTAAAAAGTTAACAGCACTTGCTTGGGGTTGCAATCCTGGAATTTCAGCTAAACCCTGAAACAGTTGGTTTCGTGTAGGTGGTAGCCATGTCCAGGTTTGCTGTTGAAATTCTTTATCCTGGAGTGCCGCCATTGCCGCCGCCGCCGCTAGGGTGTTTACAGGCCAAGGGTCGCGCCATAGCTGCCATTTAGCTAAACAGTCGGGGTGAGCGATCGCATATCCCAGTCGCAGCCCTGGGAGACTGTAAAATTTGGTCAGCGATCGCAATATTACTAAATTCGCATATTTCTCCACCACCGGAATTAAGCTTTGGTCTTCGTCGGGTGGCACAAAATCCATAAACGCTTCATCTACCACTACCAAAGCAAACTGCTCTAGGTAGGGCAAAATCGACTGCCGCGAAAATAGCTTACCTGTTGGATTATGCGGGTTGTTTAGCAGTAGTCCACAGTCAGCGCTGGGCGTTAAATGTTGAGCGCCAAGTGAAATTACCAACTCAGCACTCATCGCTCCTTGTTGAGCGCTTATCAAGGGAGACTCCAGCACTTTAGCTTTACACGCTGCCAAGGTACGGTAGTAGTCGCCAAAGGCTGGAGTGATTAAAATTGTTGCCGCTAATTCTGATAATTCTTTACCTATCAAAGTAAGTAATTCTGCTGAGCCATTACCCGGCAGAATCCACTCAGGCGGCAGTTTATGGAAGTGACTGAGAGCTAGTCTCAGTTCACTATAGCTCGGGTCTGGATAGTGCTTAATATTACCGATTTGGGACACTATAGCAGCGATCGCGCTGTTTGGCGGTCCCAAGGGGCTAATGCTAGCAGAAAAATCCAGAATAGCATCAGGGGGACAGCCAGCCAGTGCTGCTGCCCAGGCTAAATTTCCCCCGTGTGCTGGTTGCCGCATCAAAAAAAGGTTTCCGGAAACAGAGCCTATGATTTTGGGGGTGCTACCCTTTCTCTAAATAGCTTCCCAGCTGAGAAGGCAGGCACTTTAGTCGCAGGAATTTCCATTTTTTCATTTGTTTTCGGGTTGCGACCTTCACGAGCTTTACGTTCCCGTGATTCAAAAGAGCCAAATCCCACCAACGTTACTTTATCGCCAGAGGAAACCGCCTCAATAATCGTTTCCAGTGCAGCTGTTAGAACTGCATCGGCTTGTTTCTTGGTAACACTAGCTTTTTCAGCTACGGCATCAACTAATTCACCTTTATTCATGTCAAACTCCTGAGGTTTACTTGAGATTTTTTTACGGATGTATGTTGATACATCTGTACCTAAATCTCTGTTGTTAGAAATACAAAAATCATCCTTTGGGAGTATATCTACTCAAAACGGCTGTACATCCCATCGGCTCGACTTTTCAATGAATCATTCTAAGGTGTTGTAGCCTGATGTGGATAGATGAAACCATTAATTTATATAGATTTCAGGATTTTTTGTAGTTTTAGGGTACTGGTTTCACTAAAAACAACCCCAAAAGTAGGAAAAAATACTTAGTGAAAACCCTAGTCATGAGGGAAACAGAGGACGATAAAGCAGGGCAGTAAAGAAGGTAAGCCAGATGGGGGGATGGAGCAGAAACGCTGATAAATGCTAGGTTTTAGGACGATATTTGGCTATTGGATGCTAGAAATCTAAGCTAATTTCTGGGTTAATACAGCTTAACGCAGGCGTTGCTGAAGTTTTTTGCAGAAGTTTATTTAAGTATTTGGAAATATAAGTGGAAGAATCTGTTGGAGATTACGATTTGTGACGTAATCCAAGTTAGTCATAAAGATTTATTGAGTCTGTCTTAACTAACCAAGCAGAAAATAAGCAGCTTCTACAAAATTATTCTCCCTCATCTGCCTTATTCCTCAGAGGGATTAGTTTAACTAAACGGAAAATTATCTGAAATATTCATCTCAAATGCTGTAAGTAACTTTATTCTTGTGTTCAAGGATATCTAAGTTATAAAAGATAATCATATTTACCAGCCTCATGTCCCTAGATTTACGAGCATTTTTTCAGGCTACTGACCCCAGTCGAACCCTGTTCGTCAACAATCTGTCAGATGTAAAATACTACATTGATTTTTCTGCGGTACGGGGTGGAGATATTATCGGTAAACTCAAGCAAAAAATTACTTTCTTTAAGCCGAATGAGCCTACATGCACTTTATTTACTGGGCATATTGGCTGTGGGAAATCAACAGAACTACTGAGGTTACAGGCAGAACTAGAAAAATCAGGGTTTCACGTGGTGTATTTTGAGTCTAGCGAAGACCTGGAAATGACTGATGTGGATATCGCTGATGTGCTACTGGCGATCGCTCGTCGTGTCAGTCAAAGCCTGGATAAAATTACACTAGAGGAAAGCAGCAAATTTAACGATTTACTCCAAGGTGCGTGGAAGGTCTTAAACTCGGAAGTCACTGGAGCAAAAGTCAAGTTTGGTGGTGTCGATGTTGGTGTTGACCAAGAAAAGTTGTCTTTGGCTTTTGGTATTGGTGAAATCACCACCAAGATGAAAAGCGACCCGACATTACGCACAAAACTCAATCAATATTTAGCGCCGCAGAAAACGACCTTATTAGAAGCGATTAATCGGGAATTATTGGAAACAGCGATCGCTAAACTAAAACAGCAGGGTAAACAAGGTCTGGTGGTAATTGTAGATAACCTCGATCGCATTGATAATCGCGCCAAAGCTTGGGGTCGTCCGCAGCAGGAATACTTATTTGTAGACCAGGGTGAATTTTTGACAAAGCTTAATTGTCATTTGATTTACACCATGCCCCTCTCTTTGAAATTTTCCAACGATTACGGAATGCTGACCCAGCGATTCCCCGAAGACCCCAAAGTATTACCGATGGTGCCAGTGCAATGGCCTGATGGCAGCATTCACGAACAGGGAATGGCACTCATGAAACAGATGGTGCTAGCAAGAGCCTTTCCTAACTTGCCAGCAGATGAGCGCTTGAATCAGATTACTGAAATTTTTGATAATGCCGCTTCCCTAGACCGCTTGTGTAGATTGAGTGGCGGTCATGTGCGAGACTTGCTCAGACTGCTGAACACTTGGATTATGGAGGAAATGGCGCTTCCCCTTTCCCGTGAAACTTTAGACCAAGTTGTGCGCGCCCGCCGAAACGAAATGATGATGCCCATTGCCGATGACGAATGGCAATTGCTACGACACGTTAAGCAAAACAAAAAAGTCAGCGATGACCAAGGATACCAAAAATTAATTCGCAGTCGCTTTGTCTTTGAATACCGGGATAGCGGGGAATCTTGGTTCGATGTTAATCCGATTTTGGCAGAAGCAAGGGAGTTGCAGTGAGGAATTAGGGCTGCGACCAATCTTCAATATTTAACCCTGGTACTTGAGAAAAATCTCGATAGTTTCGCGTCACCACAAATGCATCATTCACTAAGCCAATTGCAGCAATTCGCATATCCTTCTGTAATCGCTGTTTCGATAACGTTGGGTTTTCTGTTAGCAATCGCTGAAACCTTTCGCCAGCTTTTCCATCAAAGTCTAGCACCCTTACTCGTCCGAATAGAGCAACTGTCCGGCTCAACTTTCCATAAAACCGCACAACATCTTCAACCTCTCGCGCACCATTTATTCGCACGACCCAACCATTAAACAATTCCTGAACCGTCACAATGGAAATTGCAACCTCAGCCCCCTGGTGAGCTACCCTACGGCTCACCTGTGGATGACGCTCTAATAACAGCGACACATGATCTGTATCTAACAACCAAAGACTCATGCAGCGCCATTTATATCTAATTCACGTTCCATCCGCAGTTCTGCCGCCAGATCCGCAAACTCTCGATCTCCCTCAAACATTCCAATAAATTCTGTCCAGGGATTATTTGCAACTTCTAGCGTCAAAACCTCAATATTCGCCAGTCTTACTTTGACCTTCTCCTGTACAGCCGCGATCGCTACCTCACGGGTTTCAGCTTCGGCAACACAATCTGCCAACTCCGGCACTGATGCTCTAAAATAGCCTGACTCAACTTGTTCAACCAGAACATGAAAAGACATTTTATTTAAATTGGAGACGGCTTGAAGATTCATAGATGAAATATGTGTTTACCTTTTCCCATAAAAGCATCTGAAGTTTGTTTAAGTCAAATTAACTCGAAATGGGCGGTTAGAAACCGCAGCTACACAGGCAAAACCTACCTCCGTAGGTTTCAAAACCTCAATTTTTTCTTACCCCTGGTTCTTTATAATCCAAAATCCAAAATTGGTATGACCGACTCACCACATCCACCGAAAGATAATCTTGTAAACAACGATGTCTACGACGAGCTAAGCCTACGCTCTTTGCAACAATTAGCTTGGGCGATTGAATCTTCTGTGGGACAATTTAAGCTGATTTTGGCACGATGTAATTATGCCAAACAGCGCGATCGCCTGATCCAAAAATTGCGGGAAATCTGCCAAGTCGAAATTCAGCTGTTGGTCGTCCAGCAATCTCAGAGAACTCTGTATACAGCCATTCGAGAAGAATTTGGCGAGAACCTACAAGGCTGCGTGATGGTTGTGGGTTTAGAGACAGTGCCAAATATAGCTGCGATGCTGACTTCTGCTAATCAGGTACGGGAAGAGTTCCGCAAGAACTTTGCATTTCCCTTGGTGTTGTGGATTGACGATGAAATCTACAAACAACTGATGCAAATGGCTCCAGATTTAGAGAGTTGGGCTACTACGAGGAATTTTGCGATCGCTCAAGATGATTTAATCAACTTACTCCAAGAGCTAGCCGAACAATACTTTAATAATACCCTCAACTTCAATTTAGATGAGTATAGAATTTTAGAAACAGAATTAACAGCAGCCCAAAGAGATTTACCAGTTGAATTACAGGATAATAATCCGCAACTTAAAGCCAACTTATTATCTTTACTGGGTTTAGTAAAACAAGTTAATAATCAAATCGATGTCGCGTTAGAACATTATCAATTGTCTTTATCAATCTTTAAAAACCTTAATTATACAGAACAACAAATAAAACTTCTTGGCGATATTGCTTTTTGCTATTATTTAAAAGCTTTTAAAATTCCAGATATTAACCATCAAGATTGGCAAGAAACTCGCTATTATATTCAGCAATGTATCCGTTTAATTGGGCAAAATAAAAAAATAATTGCCAAATTTATATATAAATTTGGCATTATTCTGCGCGATCTCCAAGAATGGAAAAGCTTAAAAAATCTTGCTGAACAAGCATTAGAAATACATCAGACTGATAATCAATCAATAGAATTAGCCAAGGATTACGGCTTTTTAGCTGAAGTAGCTTTAGCTGAAGAACGCTCCTTAGAAGCAAATAAATTTGCACAACAAGCCATAAATCTTGTAGAGATAATTGTAGAGGCGCACAGCTTTGCACCCCTACTCAATGATTTGAGCCTCTATCGATATATTTTGGCTCGTTCTCAATATCATTTAGGCGACTATGAACAGGCAATTCAGAACTTAGAAATTGCAAAAGATATCGGCAACCCACAAGTAGATTTAAAGCTTTATCTCAATATTCTCTATCATTTGCAAAAGCTTTACTTTGAGCAAAAAGCATACTTGAAAGCTTATGAAACTAAACAGCAACAACGTTCTGTAGAACAGCAATTTGGTTTGCGGGCGTTTATTGGTGCTGGCAAATTACAGGCGACAAAACAATTAGGAGCAACAGGACTTGCACCGCTGCGCGTTAATCATAAAGATAGTATTGCCCCAGAAATCGCTGCATCTGGCCGTCAATTGGATGTGGAACGCTTAATCGAACGCATTGGCCGCCCAGATAAAAAGTTGATAGTAATTCACGGGCAATCGGGTGTGGGTAAAAGTTCCTTAGTAAATGCGGGACTAGTGCCAGCTTTAAAGAATCAAGCAATAGGTATTCAAGATAATTTACCTCTAGCAATACGCGTTTACACCAACTGGGTGGAGGAGTTGGGGCGGGTTTTGGGGAGGTGGGAAGATGGGGAGGTGGGAAGATGGGGAGATGAGGGAGAGTTAGAACCTCAACGTTCATCCTCAGAAGGTCAACTTTCATCCTCAGAAGGTCAACGTTCACCCTCAGAAGGTCAACGTTCACCCTCAGAAGGTCAACTTTCATCCTCAGAAGGTCAACGTTCACCCTCAGAAGGTCAACGTTCACCCTCAGAAGGTCAACGTTCACCCTCAGAAGGTCAACGTTCACCCTCAGAAGGTCAACGTTCACCCTCAGAAGGTCAACGTTCACCCTCAGAAGGTCAACTTTCACCCTCAGAAGGTCAACTTTCACCCTCAGAAGGTCAACGTTCACCCTCAGAAGGTCAACGTTCATCCTCAGAAGGTCAACGTTCACCCTCAGAAGGTCAACGTTCATCCTCAGAAGGTCAACTTTCAACCTCAGAACTCGGAACTCCGCAATATTTAATATCCAGATTCAAAGAAAACGAACAGCGCAACCTCCGCACCGTGTTAATTTTCGATCAATTTGAGGAATTTTTCTTTATTTACACCGAACCAGCGCAAAGGAAGCAATTCTTTGAGTTTCTGGGAGAATGTTTGAATGTTTTATCGCTGAAAGTTATCTTATCGCTGCGGGTGGATTACATCCATTACTTGCTAGAGTGCAATGATTTGCCCAGCCTGAAGATTATAGGCAATGACATTCTCAGTAATAACGTGCTTTACAAGTTGGGTAACTTCTCGCCTGATGATGCCAAGTCAATTATCCAGCGTTTAACTGAAAATACTAGTTTTCGCTTGGAAGATGCTTTAGTCGAACAACTCGTGCAAGATTTAGCCGCAGAATTGGGTGAAGTGCGTCCCATTGAGTTACAGGTTGTCGGGGCGCAATTGCAAACGGAGAACATTACAACTCTGGCAGAATATCAGCAACGCGGTACTAAGGGGGAATTGGTTAAGCGTTATTTGGATGAAGTTGTTAATGATTGCGGCGTGGAAAATCAGCAGTTGGCGGAATTATTACTGTATTTACTGACAGATGAAAAAGGAACTCGCCCGCTTAAGACTCGTGCTGAGATGGAAGCAGATTTGCAGCCATATTTTTCGGAGATCCCCCCAACCCCCCTTAAAAAGGGGGGCTTTATTCTTTCTACCCCCTTATTAAGGGGGTCGCCGAAGGCGGGGGGATCGGAAGCTAGGGCGGAACAAGCTTCTCAAATCAACAAATTAGATTTGATTTTAGAAATTCTTGTCAAATCTGGCTTGGTGGTTTTGTTACCAGAAAATCCGGCTGACCGTTATCAACTGGTACACGACTATATCGCCGGGTTTATCCGCCAGCAACAGGAACCGAAGTTAAAGCAGGTAATGGCGGAACTAGAAAAGGAACGAGAACAAAGAAAAATTAGTGAGACGAAACTAAATAAGTTTCTGAGACGCGCCCTTTTTGGTTCCGTCGCCGCAGGTTTAGGATTTGCTGCTTTAGCTGCGGGAACATTCCAGTGGGCAGTAGAGGCAAATGTTAGTCAAATTAACGCCATCAATAATTCTTCGGAAGCCTTTGCTATCTCTGGACAATATCCAGATGCTTTAATAACAGCCTTAAGGGCAGGTAGCAAACTCAAGCATACACTTTGGGCACAGCACGAAAGTGAGACTCTAATGCACACTGTGTTAACTTTACAGCAAGCGGTTTATTTAAAGCCAAATGAGAAGAAAGAAAATCGAGCGATCGAGGTTAATACCTTAGAAGGGCATAGCAGTACCGTCTTTAGCGTCGGCTTCAGCCCCGATAGCAAGACACTGGCTTCTGGCAGTTATAACAAGACCATCAAACTCTGGGATGTCAGCACGGGCAAAGCCATCAAAACCCTGAGTGAGCATAGCAATTCGGTCAATAGCGTAGTCTTTAGCCCCGATAGCAAGACACTGGCTTCTGCAAGTGCTGACAACACCATCAAACTCTGGGATGTCAGCACGGGCAAAGCCATCAAAACCCTGAGTGAGCATAGCAATTCGGTCAATAGCGT
>JAVRCJ020000015.1:0-48644 GCA_034530875.2 Nostoc sp. DedSLP01 | reverse complement strand
CAAGACACTGGCTTCTGCAAGTGCTGACAACACCATCAAACTCTGGGATGTCAGCACGGGCAAAGCCATCAAAACCCTCACAGGGCATAGCAGTAGGGTCAGAAGCGTAGCCTTTAGCCCCGATGGCAAGACACTGGCTTCTGGCAGTGATGACAACACCATCAAACTCTGGGATGTCAGCACGGGCAAAGCCATCAAAACCCTGAGTGAGCATAGCAGTTGGGTCATTAGCGTAGTCTTTAGTCCCGATGGCAAGACACTGGCTTCTGGCAGTTATGACAACACCATCAAACTCTGGGATGTCAGCACGGGCAAAGCCATCAAAACCCTGAGTGGGCATAGCAGTTGGGTCATTAGCGTAGTCTTTAGCCCCGATGGCAAGACACTGGCTTCTGCAAGTGCTGACAAGACCATCAAACTCTGGGATGTCAGCACGGGCAAAGCCATCAAAACCCTCACAGGGCATAGCAGTAAGGTCTATAGCGTCGGCTTCAGCCCCGATGGCAAGACACTGGCTTCTGCAAGTGCTCACAACACCGCGATCTTATGGGACTTGGATTTCGATAATTTATTACTCAGTGGTTGCGACTTGCTAAATAATTACCTCATCACCCATCCAGAAGTGTTAGAAGAGTTGCAATCGTGCCAAACTCCAGCGCGGTTGGCGCAAGGGGCGACAGTGTTAGTCATCCAAGGTGAAAAGTTAGCGCGAAATCAAGATATTGATGGTGCTGTTGCCAAGTTCAACAAAGCACAGCAGTGGGATAATAAATTAAAGTTTGATTCCCAGGCGAGAGCGAAAGAGTTAGCGAATCAAGCCAAAGTTGAATCGCAGTCGAATTCACGTTAAAAGGGCGGTTAGAAACCGCGTCTACACAGGCAAAACCCACCTCCGTGGGTTAACCTTAATTTTCTCTGAGTCCGCGGAGGCGGACTTTGTTTGTGTAGCCGCGAATTCCATTCGCTCTGACTTTGTAGGTCAATACGGTTCAGTTAACAGGAAAAGTAGGTTGGGTTGAGCGACAGCGAAACCCAACATCATCTGAGCTTTGTTGGGTTTCGTTCCTCAACCCAACCTACGCCTATTCGCTCTGGCTTTGTAGGTGCGATCGCTCCCATTAATAGGGCTAAAATTAAGTTGCATCAATATATGAAATAAACGAAATAGACAATCACAAGGCAAAAGGATGGCATACAGCGATTTTAGTCTCGCTAAGGTCAAAAAAACTTTTAACTTAACCCTTGATGAAACTCGGAATTTATTTGCTGATACAAAACCTGTTACACCATCAGAAATTCTGAGAACGATTTTAAGTGATTACATTCCTTTAGCAACTGCAATTTCAACTGAAAAAGCCAGGTCAGAGTTTTTAATTGCACCAATCCTGGCAGAGGTCAGAAGATTATTAAATAATAAAATATCACTGTTTTCTGGCAATGAATTTAATGTTGATATAAGTCAAGGCTTGCAAGGTTTTTGCGATTACATTATCAGCAATTCCCAAGAACAATTATTTATTTCTACACCAGTTATTTTTATTTTTGAGGCAAAAAAAGAAGATATTATTGGTGGTCTTGGTCAATGTATAGCAGCAATGATGGCAGCGCAGTTATTCAATCAAAATCAGGGAAATGAAGTTAGGCAAATTTATGGTTCGGTTACTAGTGGAACTAACTGGAAATTTTTATTTTTAGAAGAAACGACTGTTTATATAGATTCCACTGAGTACTATATTAAAGAAGTTGATAAAATTTTAGGGATTTTATTACAACCTTTTCAACCTTTTATAACTGCTATTTAAATAGATAGCTATGACATTCTAAATCCAGATGTAGAGACGTTGCATTGCAACGTCTCTTGATATCGCGGACATTTGGCAATTTTTTTATAATAGTATTTCAAGACTAAAAAATTACAGAGAACTGCGAACAAAAACAAAAAAAGATACAAGCCTCATTATTTTTGAAGATTATTAATTTTGAATTCGGAGCGAAGCGACGTGACTACTACACTACATTGGCAAGAGCGAGTTGGCAATCAAAGAGATTGGGTTTGGCGGGGTTGGCAAACTCGTTATACTTATATTCGCTCTGCCCAAAATGACGAAAAGACACAACCTCTAATTCTGTTACATGGCTTTGGTGCTTCTATCGGTCATTGGCGGCATAATTTAGAAGTATTAGCCGAACATCACACAGTTTACGCGATCGATATGCTGGGTTTTGGCGCTTCAGAAAAAGCCGCAGCTAATTACAGCGTAGAACTTTGGGTAGAACAAGTTTACGATTTTTGGCAAACCTTTATTGGCGAACCAGCAATATTAATCGGCAATTCCAACGGTTCGTTGATTTCTTTAGCCGCCGCCGCCACCCATCCCGATATGGTACGCGGTATGGTGATGATGAGTTTACCCGATCCTTCACTGGAACAAGAAGCAATTCCTCCTGTGCTGCGACCACTAGTGAGAGGAATTAAAAATATTGTCGCTTCGCCGTTGATTCTCAAACCTGTGTTTAACTTTGTCCGCCGTCCAGGTGTGCTGCGTCGCTGGGCGAGTCTCGCTTATGCTAATCCAGAAGCGATTACTGATGAACTCATAGAAATTTTAGCTGGCCCTCCCCAAGACCGAGGCTCGGCGAGGGCGTTCAGCGCTTTGTTCAAAGCTGCAATTGGAATTAACTTTAGTCCCAATGTCAAGGCAGTATTACCAACCTTAACAATTCCTATGCTGCTAATTTGGGGGCAAAAAGATCGGTTTGTTCCCCCAGCTTTGGCAACCCAATTTGCCCAATATAACAAGAAATTGGAAGTGCTGAATTTAGAAGATGTGGGTCACTGTCCCCATGATGAATGTCCGGAACAAGTGAACCAAGCAATTTTAGATTGGATTGAAAAAGTAGTTAGAGGTATTGACTCACAAGTGAGGAGTGAGGAGTGAAGAGTTAAGAATTATTCTCCTTGTCCCTTTGTCCCCTTGTCTCCCCACCTAGCCGACTTGAGCTTGGGTGGTGTCAACATTTGTAGCGCCATTCACGGTACGGGCTACCGAAACCATTCTGTCGAGAATTTGTTGGTTGGGAACTTTACCTTTTAGAACCACAGTGCTACCTGTTTGAGCAACCCAAAGGGTATCAACATCATCGAGTTGTGCATCTTGGTCGAATGCTAACGCTACCCGCTTGGCTAAACCACTTTGGTCGTATTCTCCATTTAATCCTAGACGTTCTGGCGGTATTGTTTGCGTAGCGGTAGAACTAGGAGTTTGCGGTACTGCTTGGGCAGTAGGATTTACTTCGGCATTTTGAGGTTTTTCCATGCCAAATAGTCTTTGTAACCAACCCATAACAACTTATCTCCGATAAAAAGTTCAATTAGCTCTGAATATACAAAACTTGACCATGATTTAACATCTGCCGATGAAAAGATATGTATTAAAAGAGAATCCTGCTTGCGAGATAATTTCTAGATAAATTGTCTCTATCAATATGCAATGAGTGCAGCTATTAAGTTTAAAATAAAAGGTCTCACTTATTATTCGTTAGTGGAGCAGTACGTCTAGCGCAAACTTTAGCTAGTGTCTGCGTTACTTAAATCCTGCTCTAGCCTCTGTTGGCGAAGATGAAACATACTCTTTCAGTTCTCGTAGAAGATGAGGCGGGCGTTCTGTCCCGCATTTCTGGTTTATTTGCTCGTCGTGGTTTTAATATCGAAAGCCTTGCTGTTGGCCCGGCTGAACAGGGAGGAGTGTCGCGAATTACGATGGTTGTACCCGGTGACGATCGCGTGATCGAACAACTCACCAAGCAATTATACAAGTTAGTTAATGTCCTCAAGGTGCAGGATATCACCGAAACTCCTTGTGTAGAACGAGAATTGATGCTGTTAAAAGTCAATGCTACCAGCAACAATCGTTCTGAAGTTATCGAACTGTCTCAGATTTTCCGGGCGCGAGTCGTCGATGTGGCGGAAGATTCTCTGACTTTAGAAGTTGTAGGAGATCCAGGTAAACTGGTAGCGATCGTGCAAGTTTTACAAAAATTTGGTTTGAGAGAAATCGCCCGCACTGGCAAAATTGCCCTGACTCGTGAATCAGGTGTGAATACTGAATTACTCAAATCTTTGGAAGCAAAGGTTTAAGAGTTTAGCAGCCAGAATTCAGAATAATTAATAGCTATGAGGGTAGGACTGTTGTGCTACCCTCATTTAGTTTATTAAATTTGGGCGATACGACTATGTGTAGTTCAAAAAATTTATGAATTCAGAACTCTATTTCTCATCCAAATTTTTCTCACTTAGTTGGCATAGTAATTTCCCAAATTCCTTGGTTTCCACCGTATTCCAGAACATAAATCTTATTACCGATAATCTCAGCATCAACGGGATTATTAAAACCTTGGACAATGCGTTTAGCTTGAAGTCGATAGTTACTATTTCCGACTTTAGTTAAGTTTAAATGCAACAAATCTTGACTGGAATCTTTAAAAGGGCCTGCTACTGATTCGCCAGCCGGGTCGCCTATAGTCCAACTCAATAAAAATCCATCTTTCTTGAATTCTGGACTCATTGCTCCTTGTGTATCAAAAACTAAACCCAAAGGAGAACGGTGTGTTGTAAAAGTAGTTATACTTTGTCCCAGAAGGCTCGCATCTTTGATTTGGCCAGTCTGAGGATCGCGGTACTTGTCTGCATCCGGCCCAAAATTAGGAATTGGTTCAGTCAAAGTGATATTGGGGCGAACCGGAAAGGTTGGATCGTTATAATAGTAGCCTTTTTGAACTGCCCCAAATTTAGGGTTTAATAAACGGTCTTTGGCAGGATTATAGTTAGGGAATTGTTGAGGATTATCTGTCCCGCCTATACGCCAGGGAAAGCCATAATTATAACCCTGACGCAGCCAATTTAATTCTTCTGACATATCGCGATCGGGGCCATTTTCTGCACCAAATAAATCTCCATTAGGCGCAAAAGCCATATCATAAGTATTGCGTATCCCTTCTGCAAAAATATAGCCAGCTGCCTTTAAAGTTGCTCGATTGTTGGCAAGAAAAAGATTTTTGCCGTTAGTAGGAAGACGGATAATGCAGGCTGTTAACCCTACTTCACGAGTATTGGGATATAAACCACCAGCGGTTTGAACTTCACCATGATCTGTACGAGAACCGCTATTCACATAGATAAACTTACCATCGGGGCTAACAACGACACCGCTGAAGCGATGGTCGTAAGCTGTTTTGCTTTTTGGATAGCCTTCACTCCTAGCCAAAACAGACCAAATTCGCTGTTTAGTACTTGAATTAATTACACCTTTAACAATAATTGCTCTGGTGCGATCGCTAGCCAGGTTTTCATTCCCAATTAAATAAATTGTACCGTCAGAGCCAATAGCTATACCTTGTGTCTCGCTAACCTTATGATTATTAAAACTGTAGACAAGCGTACTAGTAGATAAAGCTAAATTTACTTGATAAATATCACCATTGCGTTTGAGATAATAAAGATTATTGTTGCGCGGATCTTTTGTAATCCTCACAGAAGGAATAATCGATGCCGTATTGAGAACATTGCGAATCTTAATATCAGAACGCAAGGCTTGAGGTGCAGCATTAACTATACTAGTGCCAGTATTTAATATCATTATTGTAAACAATAATGTTTTTGCTACTAATAAGTATTGTTTAAGAGGAAATTTTTTACTAAACATACATTTTTTTGATTTAAACAATTGAGTGCTATGCATTGTTTTCTCCATAAAATTAGCTAGATAATTTTTGATTTTTAATTAATTTATTAATTAAAAAATATAGCAATTTGAAAAATATAAAAATAAAATAATTTTTAATTTATCAAACAGGAAAATAGTCTTTTATCCGGTAAGAGGGAACACACTACTGTCTTCCCCTATTTACCAGTAAAAGGATTTGTTGCGTATAAGAAAAATTAGGGAAAGTGGCTCTACCAGAGAAAGTCCAAACAATGTATAGGACTCATATTTGATTTGGTGAAAAAAATCAGTACACCCAAACAAGGCTTATTTCCCACTCCCTACTCCCCACTCCCTACTCCCTGTCTACGCAAATAATTTCATGAATCAAGTCAGATTCCTATATTGTTTGTAGCTTGTGCAGTATTTTCCTACTAAAAGAAAAGGAAGTTGCCACTCTCAAGTGTGAGATTGGTTGTCCCTTGGAGAATACCTATGATTTCATCTGGCTCCGATCCTAATTTGTCTAAGAATATTCGCGTGTTACTGCCAACAACTTCTAAGCGGTAGTCCTGTGTAGATCCTTTGAGTTGAATTAGATCTTCACTAGAGTTGAAGTCAGTAATAACAGCCAAATCTCCAAAACCAGGATTCGCAGTGTTGTTATCGTCGTAGAAAACATTTACACTGTCTCCCAAAATAAATCTATCTAGCCCAAGCCCACCAGTCAGGGTATCGCTTTCGTTTAATCCTGGTGGAAGTACGTTATCAGGGAAAACACCTATTAGGATATCGTTTCCAGATCCTCCATTGAGTTTATCATTACCAGGCCCGCCCTGTAGACTATCATTGCCATCCTCACCATTGAGAATATCATTGCCTAAATTACCGTCTAGGGTGTCATTGCCTGCTTTACCACTGAGAGTATTGTTGGCAGTATTACCAAAAAGTAGGTTGTTAAGATTGTTACCAGTCCCATTGATGGCACTAGTTCCTGTTAGCCTCAGATCCTCTACATTGGCAGCGAGTGTGTAGGTGATAGAAGACCGGACGGTATCTGTGCCTGAATTAGCAGCTTCGATAATGGTGTCAGCAGCACCGTCAATAATGTAAGTGTCATTGCCTGTTCCCCCATTCAAGGTGTCAGTACCTGCGCCTCCATTAAGTGTGTCATTGCCACCGTTACCGGATAATCGGTTACTTTGGTTATCGCCAGTAATTCTGTCACTTGCATTTGTGCCGACAACATTATCAAAGTTGATTGCAGTGAATGACAATGTTCCGAAACCAGGAACGTTATTGGCAGCTAAACTTCCAGTTTGCAGGTTAACGGTGATAAATACCCCAGACAAAGATGATGATGCATCTATAGTGTTGTTAGCAACATTAGGATTAGCAATAATCCTTTCTATTCTAAAAAGTTGGTCTTGCTCCGAACCGCCAGCTTTTTCAATGGTTCCAACCTTTGACAAGATAATGCTTTGATTTAGTTGGCTGTAGTCTGCGGTATCAATACCATCTGCGCCATTAATGCTGTCGCTACCCTGACTGCCTTTGAAAATGTCAGCACCCGCATTACCAATTAAAGTGTCGTTTCCTCTACCGCCATTAAGTGTGTCATTTCCTGCGCCACCAATTAGACTGTCGTTTGCCGTCCCTCCTGCAAGAGAATCGTTACCAGCTGCACCATTCAAGGTGTCGTTACCGGAGGGACTATTGGCATTACCACCATTAGCCCAACCAACTATCGTGTCATTTCCCGAAGTCCCAGAAAGATTATCAGCAGTTGTTTTGCCGAAAATAAATGCCATATTATTTCTCCTGAATTTCTTACTAATACGTAAGTTCAGCTTCAGCCAAAAAACTATCCATCGGTTTAATCTCGATCGCTCACCATTTGCGTAATGCTAAGTTAGAAAACATTAATTATTTGCTTGGGAACTTAAAAAAAATTCCAACTAATTATTGTGGGCGAACCAGAAAAGCCCGACTTGCATTACAAGCAAGCGAGACGTCTATTCCACAAAATTAGATAATTTATGTTCTTAAAAAGTACTTAAACCATCATGTAAATGGTAAGTATGTGTTTCAAAAACTTTGATTGGTTAATATTTTTTGAATGAAGTTGTAATTATTTAATTATCACGAACTAACGATTAACTAAACTCCTTTACCAAGTCTTTAAAAAATTAATAAAGACAATTAATAATACATTGTAATATGCGTATTGATTTTAATTAAATATTTTTTTCAATATACTGGCTTTTGTGTCGATAGCTGCTATTGTTTTGCACTTACAGTACTAGTATTATTAAGTTAGTTTTCAATGTCAGAGCTTTTTTGTTAAAAATAATTTTTCTTTAATTAGACAAAATAGTTTTCTATTAAAGAAATGAATTTTTAAAATCATAAGTTAAATTAATATATTAACCAAAAAACTTTTTGCGCTTAAAAGCATTTAAGCTTTATATAAATTTTATATGATTGATATAAAAGCTCTTCAATCGAATAATCATTAATGAAATTCTCACTAGACGCAAAAATTTATCAATCTTTTGAAATGTTCATCAAGCAGCGATTGCAATGGCTTGAGTAAAAAATCCCAGACCTGTGGGAATGATAGTGATTCTGAAACTAGACGTTCGGCTAGAGAATTCATCAAGGCTTCATTAACCAAAGCCTTGGATTGACAAGAATTTTATACTGGTGAGTTCGCTTAAAGACAAAAGACTCTGCCAAAGACGTTCAAACTTAATTTATAGAAAAAATACAAACATTATTATCCTTGTGAAGGGATGTTGTTCTATTGTGGAAAACAGGTAGGTATTAAAAGAGTTGTTCCTTCCATGAAACTGAAGTGGCTCAGAAAAGGAGTAGAAGATTACGAGTATCTCGAAATGCTTAAAAGTTGCGTAGGCGTAGCCCGTCGCAGACATCGCCAAGAGCGATCGCTTTCATTACCTCAACCTCTCCATCTTGATTAGAAACACCAGACACGCTATCCAAAATATGCTCGAACCAATCCGGCGTCAGTTGGCTGAGCGAATGCACAGACCCTCTTGGAAGAAACACAGGGGAAAGGGGAAAAGAATTGAATTACCGATGTTTCTTTCATCCATAATGGGTTCAAAGACCGATGAACGATGAGGTGCTTTTAAGAATCTTCAAAAGTTCATCATTGCTTTGACTAAAATTTAGATATTTTTAATATATCGAAGCAGATATATTTTTTTCCTACTTAAGTATACTTTATACTGAATTATTATCTGCACTATAAATAGTCTATCAACCTCATAACCAAACCCAGATTTAGTTTCCCAAGGAATAAAAAAAATGAACCTACCTGAAGAATACATCAATCATAATTCATTCAATTCAGAACAACAAGCATCGAATTCATCAATAAATGAGTTGCAATTTAATAGTCATAGTCTTAGCGAAAGTAGAAGTTTAGATAAAGTGAGAGAAATTCTTTTTGGCAATCAAGTTCGGGATATTGAAAAAAGATTTAGCCGCTTAGAGGAACGTATAATTAAAGAATTAGGTAACGTGCAAGATGAGACAAGAAAACGGTTAGATACTTTAGAAAACTATATTAAACAAGAAATTGATTCTTTAACACAGCGACTAAAAAATGAACAGATAGAACGTGATGCTCAGGTGAGAGAATTTGCAGAACAAAATAAAAATATAACTACAAGTTTAGAAAAGAAATTTACTCAATTTGACGAACAAAGTATTACTAGTCAAAGAGAGCTACGCGAGCAGATTCTCAACCAATCCAAAAGCTTACAAAACGATATTCAACAAAAATCTCAGGAGATTCTAGCTTTACTAGAACGTGAAGTTAAAGAGCTTCGTACAGAAAAAACAGACCGTTCTCAACTTGCAGCTATGTTTACAGAATTAGGCATCCGGCTGAACGCAGAACACAAATCTTAAATCCAGAATTGAAAAGCACAAACTTAATTATTCCAGCGTCAGTGCATTTTTTCTGTTGGCAGCAAAATGTTACTTCAAAAAGAGTATGTATTGGGAGATTTTGGTAATGAATGAATCTTCAATGAATCAAATACCAAAAGTATCTCCTGAAGGATTGAACAACAGCCAAATCTCAGAAATTCAGGATGAATTAACTATACTCCGTAGTTTGCTGCTAGATATTGAGCCAACTAAACTGCAAAAACTTTATCAGCGTCTAGAAAATCCTGAGATTCAACCAGAAGATATTAGCAAAATGCTTCCAGAAGCTGTGATCTTGCGTTCAAAGCAAGATAAACAACTTGGAGAAGTAATGGTAGCAACTGTTGAAGAAGCCATTCAAGTTTCTGTTAACCAAGACCATAATGTGCTTACAGAAGCATTATTTCCAGTTATTGGACCGGCTACTCGTAAGGCAATTGCTACGGCTCTTGAGCAAATGACTCAATCTCTGAATCAAACCTTAGAACATAGTTTGTCTCCACAAAGTTTTCAGTGGAGGCTAGAAGCGCAACGCACGGGAAAATCATTTGCGGAAATTGTACTGCTACGAACGCTAATTTATCGAGTTGAACAAATATTTCTGATTCATAAAGAATCTGGATTATTACTTCAACATATAGTAATGAAACAGATTGCGGCTCACGATCCAGATTTAGTAGCTGCTATGTTGACAGCTATTCAGGATTTTATCAAAGATTCGTTCAGCGTCCAACAAGGAGATGGGATAAAAAGTTTACGCTTTGGAGAAGTCACAATTTGGATTGAACAAGGGCCGCAAGCCTTAATAGCAGCCATGATTCGGGGAAATCCTCCTCAAGAATTAAGGTTAGTTTTACAAGAAGCAATTGAAAAAATTCACCTCAAGTTCGGTCAAGAAATTAAAAATTTTGCCGGAGATACAGAACCATTTGAACTAAGCAAACCCGACCTAGAAGCTTGCTTGGTAGTTCAGTATAAATCTGCGGCTAAAAAAAATTATACTTATGCGTGGATTTTCTTAGGTGCAATTGCGATCGCTTTTGGAACTTGGGGCTTTTTTACTATTAGAGAACAACTTCGCTGGCAATCCTATCTGCAAAAGCTCAACTCCCAGCCTGGAATTGTTGTCACTAACTCCAAACAAAGTTTTGGCAAATACTTTATTTGGGGAATGCGCGATCCCTTAGCAGTAGATCCCAATACACTTATAGAAAAAACAAATCTCAATCCCAAACAAGTAATTAGTCACTGGCAACCTTATCTTTCTTTGGAACCACAATTTACTGCCAAAAGAGTTAAAGAATTATTACGTCCACTGCCAACAGTATCATTACAAGTTAATAAAAAGGGTTTGCTGAGTGCAACTGGTTATGCACCTCGTCAATGGATTTTAGAAGCCAGAAAACTATGGCCTTTTATTCCAGGTATTAGTGAATACCAAGATAAAAATCTTATAGAAATAGAGCTTAGCCAATTGGAGGCATATAAAAAACAAATAGAACAACAAAGAGTGTTTTTTTCAGAAGGCACTACTGAATTCAATTCTGGCGAAGCTAGCAAACTATCTAATTTAGCCCTATTAATACGCAAGTTTTTAGATATTGCTAAATATTTGAGTAAAGACGTGCAGATTCAAATTATTGGGCATACTAATACTACTGGAACAGAACAAACAAATCTATTCCTCAGCCAAGCCCGCAGTGAAAAGATTTTATCTTATTTAAAAGCCCAAGGAATCAATACAAAACAAATTAAGGCGATCGGTGTAAGTTCTAGCCAACCTTTGCAGCCAGCAGCCAAATCAGAATCTCAAAGTGCTAGTAGTCGTAGAGTATCTTTCAAAATATTTCTAACTCCGAAATCTGATTAATCTTATCTCAATTTATGACCGTCCAAAAAAAAATTTGTATGATAGGTGCATTTGCTACAGGTAAAACCAGTTTAGTGTCGAGGTTCGTACATAGTATTTTTTCTGAAAAATACCATACAACTGTGGGCGTCAAGATTGATAAAAAAACTATTGATATTCAAGAAAAACAATTAAACCTTATTCTTTGGGATCTTTATGGAGAAGACGATTTTCAAACACTAAGAATGTCTTATTTACGAGGTTCCGCTGGTTATTTATTAGTCGTAGATGGTACAAGGCATAATACCTTAGACAAAGCTTTCGATCTGCAAACAAGAGTAGAAGAGGCTATTGGGAAAGTTCCATTTATTTTGGTGATGAACAAATCCGATCTCACAGATGAATGGGAAATTGAATCTACTGAAATAGATGAGGTTCTACAAAAGGGTTGGACTGTGATTAAAACAAGTGCTAAAGATGGAACTGGTGTAGAAGAAGTTTTTCAAACTCTTGCTGAAAAAATATTGGTTTCCTAAATGCTAGATGTCCCTGCTTCTGTGATTGCCTATCTTTTAAAGTTTTTAACAGTGGAGCGTTCTCTTGCCTATCTATTGGTTAAGAAAGATGGTAGCCTATTGCAATGGGGTGGTAAATTAGCAAAATATGGAATTATTAACCTTAATAAAGCAGAAAATATCAAACAGCAGGTTACCTTTCTAGAAGGTTTACTACCACTAGATGATGATTCCCTATTTCTACCATTTATCAAAACAGAGTATGGCATTTGTGTAGATATTCATATATTCTCTACTGAAGAAGGAGATTGGGTATTATTCTTAGATAGTAGTTTTGATGAAAATCATCTCTTGACTACTCAACAAGAAGCTAACGAACTGAGTTTGTTACAAGAAAAATCAAATAAAAATTTATATTAGTAAGTTGACAATAAAATTAATTATCAATATTTAATATGAATGGGTTTATGACAAGTGATGTACTGGCTGCTTTAAATATTCTCACGTTAGAGTATATTAATACAGGTTTATTTAAAATAATTGGTAATACACCTGATTGGTTAAATCAATTTTGCGCTCGTCAATTAACTTCAGGGATGAATATATCAATCCCTGAAGAAAAATTTTGTTTTTTAAATAACTTTTTAATTGATGCTGAAGAATTTTGGATAAATAATAGTAGAAAAAAACTCAGTTCTGGTTTTTGGACTGAAGTAGATAACACTGGCAAAGAATATCAATTTGAAGCTTATGCAATTTTACTCGATCGCAAAAAAATTTTGTTAATTAAACTTCTAGAAGAAACTTATCAAAATAAACAATATTTAATACAAAAAGGTAGAGAATATGAGTTAATTTATCACCAATTGCTGAAAGATAATCAAAAAAAAGATGTTTTACTGCATTGTATTATGCATGATATAGCAGGACAACTGAGTGCTATAACTAGCTGTTTTTCACTTCTAGAGTTTGAAAATTTAACACCCAAAGGGAAAGGATATTTAGAATTAGGTATACAGCAATGCTGGAAACAAGAAATGCTCATTAAGGATATTTTAGATATTTTTTCTGCTGAGTTGACGTCTTTAGAAAATCCTAATATTGATATTCAAAATGCACCCAATATTTTAAATTCCATACAAGAGGTAATTGAGTTTTTAAAGCCTAATTTTTCATTAAAAAATGTACAATTAGAGCTTGCTACCCAAATTGACACGGCAATAGACTGCACAGTTATAGCAGAAAAATCTCGTTTAGATAGAGTGATTTCTAATCTACTAGAAAATGCTTATCGTTACAGTTTTCCAAATTCTGCTGTGACTATTGGTCTGCAACTGGATGGAGAATATGTTTTAGTTAACCTAGACGATCGCGGTTCTGGCGTAGCACCAGAAATGGTTAAAAATTTATTTCAAAAGTTTTCCCAAGGCAAAGATAAATCAGGCAGAGCAGGTCTAGGTCTTTATTTTTGCCGAATCACAGTAGAACGTTGGGGAGGTAGTATTGGTTATTCACCCCGCGCAGAAGGTGGTTCTAGATTTTGGTTTCGCTTGCCAAGAAGGGTGGAGGGGCAGACAAGTGAAAGGGAATAACTAATGCCCTCTGCTCAATTCTATATAATATGCGACACCAATCCGATCGCTCCTCCTGCTAGCACTAACCAAGCAGAATTTATTTTGAATTGGAATACAGCGATCGCACTTGCAATTGCCAAGATAATTGTTAACCAATCGACTAGTCCGGCTCGTCCTAATGTGTAAGTAACTCCTGCAATTAATCCTAAAGAAGCTGCATTCACGCCATCCAAAAATCCACTTGCCCAAGGAGATTGGCGCAACTTAGAAACCCAAGGATTAACCACCCACACCAGTACAAAGGCTGGTAAAAAAATGCCGATTGTACCCGCGATCGCTCCTGCATTTCCTGCTAACAAATAGCCAATAAATGTTGCAGTGGTGAAAACAGGGCCTGGTGTAAATTGCCCAATGGCCACGGCATCTAAAAGCTGCTGTGATGTCAGCCACTGGTTACGTTCGACTAGTTCGCGTTGCAGAAATGCTAGCAATACGTAACCGCTGCCATAGAGAACGCAGCCAATTTTAAGAAAGAAGAAAAAGACATTAATCCAACTGACTGATGTCACTGCTGTGGTACTAACCTGAGCCAGAACGCCAGAAAACGGTAATAGGAATGCTCCCGTTATCTGTCCTCTGCTTTGCCAATTTTTCAGTAGCATGACAGCAATACCTAGCAAAATCAGCACCAAAATTTCATTCAATCCTGCAAAGTAAGCTGCGATGGCCATCACCCCAGCAACGCTTGTGGGCGTATCTTTAGCTGCCTTTTTTCCCAAATTCCACACAGCCTGAAGCACGATCGCAATAATTACAGGCTTAATTCCATACAGCAACCATTCCACCTGGGGAACAGTTTGGTAGCGAGCATAAATGGCGGCTAATGCCCAAACAATCAGCATCGCAGGCAAAATAAAGCAGCCTCCCGCAACCAGTAAACCACGCCATCCTGCTCTTTCGTAGCCGATGTGAATTGCTAATTCCGTTGAGTTGGGGCCCGGAATCAAATTCGTAATCCCCAGTAGATCCAGCAGTTTCTCTCGACTCATCCACTGACGGCGATTCACCACCTCATTGTCCATCATAGCGATGTGGGCAGCAGGGCCGCCAAAGGCGATCGTCCCCAGTCGCAAGAACACTATCGCCAGTTCCGTTAAGCGCTGCTGCTGCTGTTTAGAAGTCAGAGCATTTTCAGGTTTCTGGATATCCTCAGCTTCCTGGGTCACTGTGATTTTCCTGATTTAATTATGTTGACAGCATTAATATATCGAAATTCGATATTGATGTTCGATTTTGCACAACCCTAATTACTCTTCCTTAAAGTCAAAAATAATATACGTTCAAAACAAACCTTGATGAGCGATGAATATTTTTGATTAGCAAAGGATAAACCAACTTAGTTAAATAAACTAAATGATTTTAATTTTACTAGCAGCTTTAGTAGCTTTTTCCCTAGCCTCTTGGACATTCACACCTTTTGCTAAAGCTACTCCCATCCGCCGATATGGATGAGCGTTAGGTTTACCAAACAATCTAATATCTACATCTTTTTCTGACAAAGCATCGGCTACACCAGTAAAAGCTATAGAATCAGATTTTTCTGAAGCTAAAATCACTGCACTAGCTGATGCTCCTAGCTGTTCTATATGAGGGATTGGCAAGTTTAAAATAGCTCGGAGATGTAATTCAAATTCATTGAGATTTTGGGAAATTAATGTCACCATACCCGTATCATGGGGTCTAGGAGAAAGTTCAGAAAAAATCACTTCATCCTTAGTAATGAAAAATTCAACACCAAAAATTCCGGCTCCACCTAAAGCATCGGTAACTTTTATAGCTATTTCTTGGGCTTTTAATATTTTGTCTTCAGAAATTTCTGCTGGTTGCCACGATTCTTGATAATCGCCTCGTTCTTGGCGATGACCAATCGGAGAGCAGAAAATTGTGGGAGCGTTCCACTGTTTAATGGTGAGTAAAGTTATTTCAATTTCAAAGTTAATAAATTCTTCTACAATTACCTTTTGGCTGTCACCTCTAGAATTAGCGATCGCATAATTCCAAGCTTTCTCAACTTCATTCTTATCCTGCACTACAGACTGACCTTTTCCAGATGATGACATTACGGGTTTAACAACATTAGGAAACCCAATTTCATCAGAAATAGCAATCAACTCCTCTAGAGTTACTGCATAACCATATTTAGCTGTTCTGATACCTAATTCTTGATGTGCTAATTCCCTAATTCTATCGCGGTTCATTGTATAGTTAGTGGCAGCCGCAGTCGGGATAACTGTAATACCTCGCTGCTCAAATTCTATAAGTTTTTCTGTTCGGATAGCTTCAATTTCTGGTATGATAAAATCTGGCTGATGTTTAGTAACTATAGCTTCTAAATCATCGGCACTAAGCATAGAAATCACTTCAAAGCAGTCAGCAACTTGCATCGCTGGAGCGTTAGGATAGCGGTCAACAGCGATCGCATAATTTCCAAGACGTTGAGCAGCGATGGTAAATTCTTTGCCTAGTTCTCCAGAACCAAGTAGCATTAATTTTTGTGGCAGTTTAATACTCATTAATTTATCCAAACTAATCTCAATTTCATAATCTTATAACTTTTTGTATTTTAATTATCTTTTTCTCTATAGACATCCATTAACATAAGTTAACAACTAAAAACGCGATTAATCGCTTCTTTAGCTACTCCCTATTTCTAAGCTAATCAAATATAGCTCCCCGCAGTTGTAAATCTTGTCGTTGCAGATGAGTTAAACCAGTACCCATGCCAAACTGACAATTATTTACCAAGCTATCTAACCAAATAGTCTCATTCAAAGCTGCACCTCGTAAATCTGCATTCCTCAAATCTGTTTTTGTCAAATTTGCAAATAAAAGGTCTGCATTGACTAAACTGCTACCTTGCAGATTTGCTGCTGATAAATTTCCTCGAATGAAGTTAATACCATCTAAATTTAAACCAGATAAATCAGCTTCTTGAAGGTTAGGAAATTTTAGTTGACTGGGATATTTTAGAAACCGCATCACACAAATTATATTTGCTTCATTGAGACGTATTTTAGTTAAAAAATCATAACGAGCTATGCCTAATTTCCTGAGGATTTCTAGACGTTGTGGAGCGCTTTGTTCTAAAAACTGGATAGCTGTATAGCGTAGTTCTTCAAAAGAAGTATATAGCATAATTATCAAATTGTATGTGTAATATTTTACCAGTAAATATAATATATCAGTTATAAATGAATACGCTTGGTGTTAAGACTAAAAACTAAACCCAACATCTTCGATTATGGGACTACCAAATAAAAAAATATACAACTTTTCTTGTGGGGTGGGCGTCTCGCCCGCCCGTAGAAAGGGACGGACAAGATGTCCACCCCACAAGATTGGATAATTTATTTCTTGCTAATCCCTATTTGTTGGGTTTCACTTCGCTCAATACAACATACAATTCTCCTTGAGTGAACTGTATTGAGTTATAAATAAGTCGTAAAAAAATAAAATCCCCAGCTTTTTAAATCAGCCGGGGATATAATATGCTTGAATTACTAAACTAACGTCCTGCTAACAATGCTTTGGTAGCAGATTCTCCTGCTAATTTCACCTGTTTAGTTAAGCGGAAATTTAACAATGCGAGAACACTCAACTCCGCTATGAATGCCATAAAAATTGTTGTCGCACCAGAGTATTGTATTGCTGACCAGGGAAAAGTTGAAAACAGCCATATAGTCGGATGCTTCCATGAAGACATACCAAGTAATTCTAAAATCATCGGTGGTAGAAACATCATTCCACCAACAGTCCCAATTGCCCAAAAAGAACGTTTAGGAGTTTTTAGCAAAAGTATCAATTGAGCTATAGTAGCATAAATTAACATCATGCTAATACTCAAAGCTAGAGCTAAAAGTAATTTCAACCTATCAAAATTCTCACCTGACCAATTTGGGGTATGGTATGTATTAGAAGGAGATGCCACTGAAATCCAGACTATCCAAGGGATACTAACAATTATAAGATTAATGGCGATCGCCACTAATGCCGGACTTTTTTCGCTCGAAATTAAATCCCACCAAATACTCTTTTTGCTATCTTGATGTCGATATCTCGCCCAATCTTGTACAGCTTGGCGGTGAGGTGAAAGAATAGCGATCGAACTGAAAAGCAATGCCAAATTATATAATGCCATCAAAGGAAAACTTCGCTCAACCTGCCGATCTAAATCGGAAAGTTTGTCCCAATATTGCAAGGTAAATCCCCACATCATCAACTGGCAAAAAGCTACTATTATATAACTTTGTGTCTTACTGATTACTGAAGCTTGAGGATTACGAAAACAACGTTTCATTGCTTTGAAAATACCGTAAGTACACACTCCATAGTTGAATAAATGGAAGCCGACAACAGTTACAAGGCTATTTCCTAATGGGATATAGAAAAACTCCAAATTTGTCAGAGGAGAATCATTGGATCTACGGAACAAATTCGGGAACAGATAATTGGTTACATCCCAAGGATTAAAAAGTCTCAACCAAGCACCTGAATTATTTAAACTATTGCTATAAGACGATGCTATTATCATCGTCATAAATAAGAAAAATAAAACAGCGCCACTACCTAGCCACGGTTGAAAACCACTGAACCAGCGACTAACTAATCCAAAAAGTAATGCACTACTGTAGAAGAAAATACAGCTACTAACAATAACAGCGTAGTAACTAAAAATGTGACTAAAAGCTATGTTAGCAGAATGTCCAGCCCACAAATGTAAAGGAAGAGCTGCTAAAACTACCAGATAAATTAAACTGGGAACTCCTAGCAACTTGCCAGTCAAGATACTTGTTTCTGACTGAGGACTCAAACGAATAAAATTCAACGTACCGCGACGTTCTTCTTTGGCTAGATCGTTAATAAGTAAATAAGTTCCTGCAACTAAAAGTGTAAATATAAAAATTACACTCAAAGTCAGGAATATATACTCCCAATGGTCTCGCCACCATGACTGCCAATCAATTTGGTTTTCAGGGCAGAAATTATTGGACAGAAAATTATTGAATTCATTAATTTTAGATTGATCTGTTTGGCGATAAACCTCTCTTTGTCGCTGTTCGTATATTGGACGCAAACGACAGTATGTCCCCAACAGTGAATATTTTTCATTAGGAAGTTCGCGCAACTGATATAAAAAAACTACTACTTGCAGTAGTAGCGAAGTTGCAACAGCGATCGCTACATTAAAAAATTTCAGGCGTCCTTTCAATTCCCGCAATAATTGCGGATTGGCATCGCCAATTTTATCTATCAAATTGAGCATCATAGAAAAAATCTCCAAAAATGGGGAGTGGAAGCTATAAATAAATCAAGATGCTTGTTTGTGACCTAATTTTAAGAAAATAGTTTCTAAGTCTTCTTGCGTGCAGTGGAAATCAGTTAAAGGAATTCCTGTTTCAATGAGCGATCGCAATAATTGCGCGCAATCTTCCTGTGTCCCTGAAAAATTCACCCGCACGCTGTTTTTTCCTGGTATCACCTCCCACTGTTCTACTAAAGGATGATGTTTCACTTCACTCAAAAGTGCCTCTATTTTTCCTAAAGTAGATAACACGATTTGCTGGCGTGAAAGACGTTGGTAAAGTTGCTGTAGGGAAGTACTTTCTACTAAAAAACCAAGTTCCATAATTCCCACGGAAGTACATAATTCCGCTAAATCGCTGAGAACGTGGGAGGAAATTAATATTGTCATCCCAGCTTCTCGTAAGGCCTTGATGATTTCACGGAAGTGCATTCTCGCAATCGGGTCAAGTCCAGAAACAGGCTCATCTAGTAATAGTAAAATCGGTTCGTGGATAATGGTTCGCGCTAAACTCAAACGCTGTTTCATCCCTCGTGAGAGAGTAGAAATCAAGCTGTGGCGTTTATTACCAAGTTGGATTAACTCTAAAACTTCATGTAGGCGTTGAGTGCGGCGCGGTTCCCGCAAGCGATACAAACGCGCAAAATAATCTAAGTAGTCCCAGACTGTCAAATCCTCATACAGTGGATAGTCGTCCGGTAAGTAACCAAGACGACGCTTGAGCTTGGGGTTACTCTTGTCACGTAGCAAGCGATCGCCGTTAATATAAATCTCCCCCGTAGTTGGTTCCTCAGCAGTCGCCAACATTCTGATGAGAGTGGTTTTACCTGCGCCGTTCGGCCCAATCAGTCCATATACCTCACCCGCTTGGATTTCTAAATCAACATCATTGACAGCAACGTGTCGGTCAAATTGCTTAGTTAGTCCGCGGGTGTAAATTGCTAATTCTTTTACCATCGCTGCTGCGGTGCCGCTTATGATTAACAGTTAACCTAACCTTTTTTTTCACTATTTGTCAGGCTCGTTTCGGAAATTGAAACTGGTTTTCAGAAAATTTATGGCATTAAAAATAAAAATAGGTAAGGCACACGCCCTATCTACTTTTTAATTAGTTATTTTTTATTTAAGAAAACTTTGCAAATCCTGATTCTTTAACTATTCTGACTTCTGAGTTCTTCCGTAAAAAATAAAAACAAAAAGCTAAAAGGCAAAAAAAATAAAACGGTCGTCAGCAAGAAATTAATCTCAAACCGCGTATTAATACTTTTTTAATTTTTATTAAGCTGTTGATGAAAGATGGCGATCGCTCTGTGACAAATCATCAACAAACTCAAACACCAAAGTTACTAACTTGGTGAAAATTCCTAAACTGTTAGAAATCGGGCAATCAAGGGTGAGAAATTTTACTCACCCTCTAATTTCATTTATTCGCTCATGACGGAAGCACAGGCTTGAGCTTCTTGCCAAAGTTTGTGCAAAAAGAACTCGGCGCGATCGCTCATTGTGGTCACAAACACACCTGCGGCATCTTCACAAGGATCCGAAAGCCAAGAACCCCGCAAGGTGACTTCCACATATTCGCTATCACAGACACACAGAGCAATGATTTCTCTGTCATCTCTTCTTACCTCAGCCTTTAGCACTTCTACTTCCGGTAAATCAACAGGAAGCAAAAAGGAAGCTGTACTTGGTTCAACGCTAAGAGTATGCCCGACTCGTAGCGCCAAAATCACTCGTTGCGCTACCCATTCTTCTAGCGACTGAGTGAGAAATTCTAAATAAAAGCTGCTTTCAGTGTAAGTTAATTTCAGCATTCCTTATGCTCTCCTGTTATTCCAGGTTTGCTTGCACATTTATCCAAAACTGTTCAGTCTGTAGATCGCGGTATCAGATAATCTAGCCTTAGATGTTTGCTGCACCCATAATTTTGGTAGGTGCGATCGTTTCACAGCAACGCTTTTCGTCAATTAAAGGCTGGAACTTTCCAAATCCACTACCAACTTAGGTGAGTGAATTTGCAATTTACTTTCCGTGGTAAAACCCAGTACTTCAGTTTGTTTTGTTACTAATAAAATAATCGCCCGCTTGATATTGATCCAACATAGTGGTAAATAAATCTGATAAAACATCACTACGGATTGCTCTAACACTTGCCTTGCAGTCGTCACAGCTTGACTCCTTATAAAAAACCCCCGCTTCTTCTTTACCTGAAGCGGGGGTTGGAAATTGACCGAAAAACTTTTTGGTCTTATATCGGTACAGAATTTCTTTGTCTGTACCCCCCGCTTTCTTTACCTAGTTGTGGTTTCGCAATCAAGCGACCAATGCTCAGATATCTAAACTCATGATTACCCTCTGTGATTTGCCCATGATTTTGGCTAATACCGCCCATAAATAAATACTCCACTCCCGCAGCAGCTGATTCCCAATCGGCTCGGCAATTGGTAGCGCATAAGGAAGTAGAGATGGGGTAAATGGATATCACAGAAAATTTCACCTATTGAACATTCCTTTAAACATACTACACTTGTATTACTATCCTGTCTATACCTTTAAGGAGAAAAAGTCATGCATACAATCGCTCGCACCCCAACCACCGATATGGAAGTTACCAGCATCCGCCTAGAACGGGAACTCAAAGATAAACTCAAAGAAATCGCTGGCAATCAGGGATATCAAGCTCTGATCCGAGATATTCTTTGGAATTATGTCCAGCAAAAGTCAGGTGAGTGGAAGCCGCGATTTTCCCGAGCCGATATTCGAGCTAGCATAGCCGCCACAGCTCAGCAAGAAGAACGTTGCGTCCTCACGGGTCAGCTAATCCAACCCCAACAACCAATGTTGTTAGGACTGACGAGGAATGGCGATATGGTGCCTTTGAGTGTCGAGAGTTTGGCCGGATAGTCCTATATCCAGGCGAATGCAGCTCGGTTATTCTGGCTAAATAATTCGGCTGCATTCCAAGATTTAGCTTGATTTGCACTCAAAGATAAAATTCATTGTTAAATTTTATAGATTATTGATTTGCGTTTAATTATACTTATATTTATGAAGTTGGTAATGCATAACTCAATACGCTTGGGTTAAGAAAGCTCGTCTGTGGAGGCAAGGGAACTCTTAACAGGGGGAAGAAAAAACAGGCTTATCTCAACTGTATCGATGCATAACTGCTAATACCTAGTAATTTCTACCCAATTACTAAAACCAAAACTAACACTAGGCTAGGGTGTACTCAGAGTTTACGGAAAACCCTCCAGTATTGCTGTTTTAAAAAACGTAAGTGTAGAAATATTACTTGTGAGTGCCTTCACTTGAAGTTAACACTTGAGATAGCATCCTCTAGAAAGCACTGTGTATCTAGATTTCGCAATACTCTATTCAACATCAGAGTATTGCGATCGCAGCTGCGCCAAACAATCTCAAGCTTGCGCTTTTTATATCTTTCTTGAAGCTAGCACAGAGCCAAGACTCGCTTGTTAAACAGGGCAAAATTGAAATAAATCTTACAAAAATTTTTAACCTAGTCCAGTACTTTTACGGTTAGAACTACTGATGACTGTGCTTTGATTCCAGAGAAATTACGGTTTAAGTATACTTACACAACAGGATATTCTAAGTCGGAGTTAGTTAGGAACTTAGTTAGTCACATCAATAATAAAGAAATTAAAAATAACCTGGGCAAAAGATTTTAGCATATCTAAACTGTCTGAATATACATGTAGCAATTTACTTAAAATATTCGGAAACTTGGCCATCTGACAGAGAAAAGGGCTATAACAGGTGAGAGAAAGCATTCATAGAAAATTTATCAATTATCAAGGTCTAGCAACACAACTAACGGTAAACAATATGCCAAAAGGTTGGGTGCAAAAACAATGGATTTATCATCCAAGGGCGTGCCAAGAATGAAAAAACCTTTATCGTCGCCGCCACACTACTTAAATGACGTAGATCGACTACAACCTTCTTACCAAGTGAAGCTGATGCAGCATCAGGAAGAACCTGCCCGCCAGTTGGTACAAAAGATTAACCAGATCGTTGCCAATCACTCGACAACGACATTGATACTGCAAGATATTGCCAAATTGCTAGGAGTTACTTTTCAAGTAGATTGCTGCTGCTTGGTTTCAGTAACAGGTGACATATCTAATGAACCAACTGCTACAAATTGGTGTGCTGATGAGTATTTAGGCTTGCCTCATCCAGAAGAAGTATTTTCGATGGAACAGTTGCTCATGCATTCTCCAGTGCTGCAATGTGCTGCTGAACCATTAACTATTGAAGATATTTCGATTATTCAGAACAGTTTGGTAATTGGATGTCAGTATCTCCCGCTACCGATAAAAGCAGTTTTGGCAATTCCTACCCGGTTTGGCGGCAATAACAATGGAGTGATTTGTCTGATTAAATTCCAACCTTATGATTGGAGCGAATCAGAAAAACAACTGCTTAAAGAAGTGGAGTCTTCTTGCGCGATCGCTTTTTCTCGCGTCGCCGAAGTCCAGCTCATTGCCCAACAGCAACAGGAGTTGCAAAAAAGCAATCAGCACCAAAGCTTGATCAAGCAGCTAACTATATTAAGCCGTAGCAACTTGGAGCTCAATCAAATGCTCCAATTAGCAGTAACTTCTACCGCTGAATCTCTACAAGTAGATCGGGGTTTGCTGATACTGTTGAAATATACAGACCCACTGTTTAGAACTCAACAGAAAAAACAAGTTCCCAAAGCCAAAGCGACAGTAGTTAGTGAATGGGCTAAGGCAACACCAAATTCCCGCACTAGCAAATCAGAGACCTCAGAGCAATCTTTCTTGCTTTCAGAGTGTGGTTTATGCCAGCGTGCCTTCATAGATTCTGGAAAGCCAGTAATTTTGGAAGATTTTACAGCCCAGAACGAGATCTCCAGTGCTGCTGCATTATTTGCACTAGAGGACTTTCCTGCGGTGCTGTTAATGCCATTAGAAAGTCAAGGTAGAATTTTAGGATTCTTGGTATTGCAGCAATCTCAGGCTCGCAGTTGGCAGCCAACAGAATTAAATCTTGTGGAAATGGTTTGCGCTCAAGCGAGCAATGCCATCATCCAGTCCCAGACATTGCGTCAAGTGCAAACTTTGGTAGACGAGCGCACAGCAAAACTACAAAGCAGCCTGGAACTTCAAGCAAAATTGCATGAAAGAACCAGACAATATGTCGAGCAGTTGCGGCAACTAAACGAACTCAAAGATGAATTTTTGAGTAATATGAGCGATCGCCTGCGCTACCCTCTGACAAACATGCTAATGTCAATTCGCAACTTACGTTTGCCAGGAATAGCGCCAGAACGTCAGGTGAGATATCTGGATATCCTAGAGCAGGAATGTACAAAGGAAATTAACTTAATTAATGACCTGCTAACACTCCAGAAACTAGAATCGCCTCACGAAGCTCCGCAATTAGAAACTATAGATTTAAATACTAGAATTGGGCATATAGCGGCATCTTTTGAGCCAAAACTAGCCGAGAAAGCATTAAAGATTTCTTTAGATTTACCAGAAGAATCGCTGAAACTTCAAACTGAACTCGAAAGTTTCGACCGCATTCTCCAAGAATTGCTGACAAATGTCTGTAAATACTCAGAGCATGATACTGTAGTTCGCCTAGAGTCCTTTCACCAAGTCGAGCAACAAGTAGATCGAGTTATCATAAAGGTGACGAACATCGGACGTGCCATTTCTGAAGAAGAAGCGACCTACATCTTTGATAAGTTCCGTCGTGGAAAAGGACGCTGGACTCCAGGGACAGGCTTGGGACTTGCTTTAGTCAAGTCTTTAGTGCAGCATCTCAATGGAGCGATCGCAGTTGAAAGTCTACCAATCGAGGATTCTCAACAGAGCGAAATTTGCTTCACTCTGACTCTGCCGCAATTTTCTGACGAAAGCAAACCATAATTCTGACAGTGACTCAAGAACACAACACAACAGAGAACCTCGATTTCCAGTCTTCCACTGATGACATCAACTTAGAAGTTTTAGAAGCTGATTTGCCTGCTGATACAGTTGCTTTGTTGGACAAAGTAGAAGTTCAAATCCAGAAAATAGCACAACGGCAGCGGCAAATCACTGCTAGAATCCAAATTCCCCAACCAGTGGAAAAAATATGGCAAGTTCTGACAGATTATGAAGCCTTGGCTGACTTCATCCCCAACCTTGCCAAAAGTAGCCTCATCGAGCATCCTGACGGTGGTATTCGACTCGAACAAATAGGCTCCCAGCGCTTACTAAACTTCAACTTTTGTGCGCGGGTAGTTCTAGATCTAAAAGAATACTTCCCCAAAGAAATTAATTTTCAGATGGTAGAAGGAGATTTTAAAGACTTTTCTGGCCGCTGGTACTTAGAGCCTTATTCCTTGGGTGAGTGTGTAGGAACTAATCTCTGCTACACAATTCAAGTTTGGCCTAAACTGACTATGCCAATAGGTATTATTGAAAACCGCCTGAGTAAAGATTTGCGGTTAAATCTTCTAGCTATCTACCAGCGTGTAGAAGCACTAGGTAATGAAAAAGCCAATGTTTAATAAAGTTATCGTTCAGGACATTCCCTGAATGATAATTCTTCATGTCTGGCTTTTGCCAATTAAATAATTATATTTTTTTAGTACCCCCAGGGGAATTCGAATCCCCGTTACCTCCGTGAAAGGGAGGTGTCCTAGGCCTCTAGACGATGGGGGCATCAGGCTCAGACCTTTTATAAGGTAACTAATTTCTTTAGCGATGTCAACAGTTTTTGCCAAAAAAACTTTGCGGCAGCTAAACTGGGTGGAGGCAAAGGTTTGAATAGGTATGGATACACAAAAAAATCTGTAGCTCCTTGTGCGGTTTTGGGTAAGGTGCATTAACGTCCGATGCTCCTGATTCTGGCAAATGCCTAAATAGAAAAAACACAAAATTCTGGAAAGGAGAAAGTGTATGATGTTGTACCCTGTAGAGTTAATATCTACGGTTTTTAACAACAGATTTTGAAATAAATGGCTCAAAATCTACAACATGGAAGCATCTTTTGAAATCACCCTCCAAATGGCGATCGCTGTGCTTGCAGGCATCAGCGCCCAAGTGCTGGCTGCATACCTCCGGGTACCCAGCATCGTCTTGTTATTGCTGTTGGGCATCCTATTTGGCTCTGATGGCATAGGACTGTTGCACCCCCATTTGCTAGGCACTGGGCTGGAAGTTATTGTCGCCTTGGCAACGGCAATAATTTTGTTTGAAGGTGGACTCAATTTAGATTTACGAGAGTTAGGCAGAGTTTCAGTCAGCCTACAATTGCTTGTTACGCTGGGAACTCTCATCACACTGCTTGGTGGGAGTATGGCTGCTCACTGGCTGGGTGAATTTCCTTGGAACATAGCTTTTCTCTATGCTTCTATAGTCGTGGTTACAGGCCCAACTGTAGTTGGTCCCCTCCTCAAACAAATCAATGTAGACCGACAGGTGGCGACGCTTTTAGAAGGCGAAGGAGTTTTAATTGACCCTGTAGGAGCGATCCTGGCCTTCGTTGTCCTCGATACGATTTTGAACGGTGACGCTGCGCCAATCAATGCGATCGTTGGTTTAGCGATGCGGTTGGGTGTTGGTGCGGCAATTGGCGGCATTGGCGGTTATATGATGAGTTTGATTTTCAAACGCGCCAGTTTTCTGTCATTCGAGCTAAAAAATTTAGTGGTGCTGGCGATACTTTGGAGTCTGTTTACTTTATCGCAAATGATCCGCAGCGAATCGGGAGTGATGACAACGGTAGTTGCTGGAGCAGTATTTGCTAACTCCTCTGTGCCAGAAGAACGTCTTTTAAGAAGCTTTAAGGGTCAGCTGACCATTCTTAGCGTTTCAGTACTATTTATCCTCTTAGCGGCTGACTTATCAATTGCCAGTGTGTTTGCTTTGGGTTGGGGTAGTTTATTCACTGTTTTGGTACTAATGTTCGTTGTTCGCCCGATTAATATCCTGTTGTGTACCTGGAACAGCGACCTCAACTGGCGGCAGAAATTGTTTTTAAGCTGGGTTGCTCCTAGAGGAATTGTTTCTGCCTCTGTTGCTTCTTTATTTGCGATTTTGCTAACGCAGCGGGGTTTTAATGGCGGTGATTCCATTAAAGCTCTAGTCTTCCTGACAATTATCATGACTGTAGTCTGTCAAGGGCTAACGGCTGGCTGGATTGCTAAGTGGCTGGAAATTACCTCGAAAGATGCAACTGGGGCAGTGATTGTCGGTTGCAATCCATTAAGTCTTTTAATTGCCCGGTTCTTTCAAGAACGGGGAGAAAACGTGGTCATGATTGACACTGACCCGCAATGTCTCGTGCAAGCTGAAGCACAAAATCTGCGGGTGATTGCGAGTAGTGCCCTTGATGCGGCTGTTTTGGAAGAGGCTGGACTTGCCTCTATGGGTACTTTTTTGGCGATGACAAATAACGGTGAAGTGAATTTTGTTTTGGCTCAACGGGCAGCTGAGGAGTTTAATCCGCCACGTGTCTTAGCTGTTTTCCCTCGGGATCCGCAAGCAAATAGTTCAGCCAATATTAAAGTTAATCAAGCTTT
Source organism: Nostoc sp. DedSLP01 (assembly GCA_034530875.2). Taxonomy (GTDB): domain Bacteria; phylum Cyanobacteriota; class Cyanobacteriia; order Cyanobacteriales; family Nostocaceae; genus Nostoc. Next base: position 21,110 of record JAVRCJ020000015.1, on the reverse strand, counting down.
TATCCCAGACTTAGCCATTAAGACTTGGAATGAGTATCTCAATGATGGACGAGTCAAACTAGGGACAACGACGCTTAATGAATCGGAATTTTCCACTCAATACGATCGCATCCAAGATAAAATTCGGTCTGGGGTATTGATACCGCTACTAGTAGAACGAGAAGAACGTTTACAAGTAATGCCAGCTAACCAAGAGTGGGAAGTTGGCGATCGCATTATCTACTTATTGCATGACCCCAGACCTAGCCTTTTAAAACGTTTATCTGGCGCTACCCAATCTACTCCCCTGTCTCTGGAAAAGTTACCAGAAGTTGAAGATATACCACTGGCGCAATTATCTTAGTTGGGGAGATGGGGAGCAGAGGGGCAGAGGAGCAGGGGAGAGAAGGGGACAAGGAGAATAACTCCTAAGTCTTGGAAAGACTTGGGTTAATCGTCTTGTATAGACGCGATTAATGGCGTCTCTACTAGTTGCCGTTCTTGCCACAGTAAAGCCGAGAAGTGAACTAAGGCAAGAATTAACGTCGCCATAGCAATTAGATAGGTGTGTATCGTATAAAGGTGTTCGATAGTAACTGTGTTAATGGCTCCACCACCTGTGAGGATGTCGCGCAGTTGCCCGCCGATGAAAGGAATTGCTTCGATGGTTCCTAGCTCGATGTTAAAACGCCAGTATCCTTCCTGAGTCCAGTCTAGAATCATCGCTGTCCAATCTAGGGCGATCGCACTCAAGGTAAACAAAATTCCGCTAATCCAAGCAGCCAGCCAACTCTTGCGAAATTGCCGACCTAAAAACATGACCACAATTTGAATTAAGGCAATGCCAATTAGCCCGTTACCAGCAAGTTCGTGCGCTCTCCAAAACAACCAACCGTATGGCAGTTGGGTATTAATCATCTTTAACGAGTTATAAGCACCGCCTGCTGTCGGTTCGTAATAAAAAGAAAGTAAAATTCCGCTTGAAACGTAAATTAAGCACAGAGTCAGAATCACAACCGATAATATGGTTGCTACTCGTCGTAAAATCCTGTCGAACTGGGTGCTTTGCATTACTCACCCCTCCTGTTCTTAATTAGGTATTTATTCTTATTATTATTCTAGCCAAGAATTTTTAAGAAATTTTGCTTTTCTTATATAAAAATAAAGTTTTTCAAATCAGATATTGTGTCCAAGCTTTTAAGGCTTCTGGAGAGCCGTACCAAATTCCAGGACTTCTAGGAGAATGGTTTACACCTTCAATTGTCAGATTTTCTGCGCCTTCCAAATGCGCTGCTTCAATGGGCGTGATTCCATCTCCCCAAGTGTTACCTTTGCCGCAGGTTAACTGGTAACTACTGTAAGCTAACCAGCTACCGCGCCGCCTTTGACCGAAGATAGTTTTGCCCGCTACACAAACGTAACGAACGTTTTTGTAAAAAGCTCCAGGATAGTTGTTGGTGACAAAATCCAGATTTGAGCGCGTCCAACGTTCTTGGCTAATGTGCGGCGTACCCAAGGTAATGAAAGTAGCAACCAAGGGGTGCGCTTGCCAGAGGGATGGTTTGAGGTCGCCCCGTGCAAAATAGGGTTTTTCTCCCATGTAAATGCGGGATATCCAACCACCAGCTGAGTGAGCAATCAAGTTAATTTGAGTAGCGTTATGTTGCTGTAATATCTGCTGGACTGTGGTATGGAGTTGTTGCAAAATCGGCGTTACAGATCTTCCTCCAATAGTTGGCAGCCAATCGCGTCGTCGTAGCGGTACTGTGACAGTCGGAAAACCTAACTGTTGTAAAAGTTGCTCCAGTTGGCGGTAAGCGATCGCGCTTTCTAGATATCCAGGGACAATTACTGTCGGTAACGGCATTTGAAATTTTCTTTAGCTATAAGTATTGAAAGTTAAAAATTTTTTAATCAATCAATTTAGTCAGTAGTTAGAAGCTGAAATTACCATTGTCTGCATACTCACTTTTGAGAACGAAACCTAAATATCTATAGATGGGTTTTACAGCTAGGATGTCAAGAAAATGGTACAATTAACAACAGTTTGTCGTCAGATGATGTGGTAGGATTTTTATAAAGGTCTTAGTCGATAACTACCGGGTGTGCCATTTGTTACGGAAGCTTGGTTGACTGAAAAACACTAGAAAAATAGGGCAACCTGAGCAAATGCAGCGATCTAGTCTGACTTAGTTAGGATATTGAAACTTTATAAATATCTAAAATATTACTTTGAATTGCATCCTCGATCGCAATACAAAACAAAGATACTAATCGATCCAATTTAACAAGCGAAACTTGAAGACATGATACAGCATCATTAAAAAATAAAAAACTTGAGGAAATGAGAACCTTAGCGTTTGTATTCCCAGTCTATGAAGCTATTATTGCCTTAGAGGGACGCACCTCTTGCAAGATAGTGTGAAAGGAAAAATTGTTAGTCAACTGCAACTGAGCCGAGTGAACGATAACAGCCATGTCTTACGTCTCCCTGCTGAAAACCATACCAGAAATTCTTACCCAACCAATTGGGATAGCAGCTCTTGCATCTGTTGGCATTCACGGTGCGATCGCCATGATTGTACCGTTGATGCCCATAGACTCCAGCAAGCCCAATGAAACAGCATCATCAAAAACGGTCGGACTTATGGAATTGAGCCAAGTCGACCAAAGCCGTTTGCCGCAAAGCACCCAGCCGCAGCCCCAAATTGGTATACAACAATTACCTCCAATAGCGCCACTTTCTGCTCCGAATTTTAACGCTCAAAGTGCATTATCTCCCTTGGCACCACCGCCATCGAGTCAGCTAGTACTGCCTCCTCTACCGCCATCATCAAATAGCTATCGGGTCTCCTCAATACCAACAAGACAGTCTTTGCGGATGATTCCAAATTATAATTTGGGGTTTGATGCTTCTAAAATTGACAGTTCTAAATTTAATAACAGACCGAAATTCACGTCATCAGCTCCTCGTTTAAATGAGAGCGATCGCAAATTCGAGGCACCCGAACCGCTACCTGTAAATAGGTTGCCACAGTTGCAGGCGCAGAACATACCTAATGACATTCTGCAAAATGCCCAATCTCAGAACCTTCCTGATGCTCCCCCCATCACAACAGCACAGGCAAATCCAATTTCGCCAATGACGCAACCGAGTAATGATGCGTCTAATCAAATTGCTCAAAACTCCCTCGTCAACTCTCTAAAACAAGGTCGAGGAGATAGCAATACTTTAATCGGAACTAGGGGAGCTACCATCCCAGCCAGCGATTTATCTCCTAAAGGAACTCAACAGACAATCGCACAGTTGGATTCTTACGATGCGCTGAGAAAACAAGTGCAACGAGAATATCCCAATGCCGAACAAAAACCAGTAATTAGGCAGATAGTAGCTACAGATAAGCCGAATTTGGAAGGCGCTGTTTTGGGTGTATTAATAGTAGATCCTGATGGCAAGGTGTTAGATATTAAGTTCCAAGACAAGTCACTCTCCCCTGAATTGCGAACAAAAGCAAGGGAATACTTTAGCAAAGAATTGCCTAAGGGAGATAAAAAGCTCAGTTCTTATCCATTTAATTTAGTTTTCCAAAATGGCACTAGCAGTACAACTGGAGCTAGTGAAGATCGAAAACCCTTCCCATCATTAACACCAGCAGTAAATGGGAATCAGCTGGCACCATCGGCACAACCTACTTCTAAACCATTATTAGAAACGCCAATCAGAAATAACCAGCCTGCCTTCTCACCTGCAAGTACTCTCAAGCCTTTGATTGTCCCAGGAGTAAATAGCAAATCACCGACAGGTACTGCAAAACCATCATCGCAGCTACCAATTCAGAATAATAAGCCTGCATCCTCGCCTGCAAATACTCTCAAACCATTAGTGATACCAAGAGCCAATAGTAATCAATCCCAACCCTTACCAGCTGCTACTTCTAAACCATCATCTGATGTCAAAATCAAAAATAATCAAATTGCGCCTGCACCAGCAGCTAGTACTTCTCAACCTTTGTTAGTACCAACAATCAATCAAAATCAATCGACACCAACTTCTAAATCGAAGCAAGATTTACTACAAAATTTGCGTCAATTGAAGGAAAACGCACAAAATACTAATCCAGAAGAATAGTTTCTTGCTAGTAAAAAGTAAAAAGAAAATTTCTAAATAAATAGAGGTAGTTAAGCACCCTTTTTATTATTTATTTTGCCTTTTTACTTTTTACTTTTAATACCAAATCAATTAGCGATCGCAACACATCTTGGGTGAAGACGCGATTCATTGCGTCTCTACAGATGGTCTATTTGTCGCATTCTTTTTTGAAATTGGTATAACTTGTTGGATGATTTTGGATAATGAGAGAAATAGTAAATTGAGCTTTGGGTTGAAAGGTACAAATAGACAATAAGTGCTAGATTTGAGCAACTTCAGTCAGAAATCTAGCACTTATTGTCCAAAGTAGTAAACTTTTAGTTGCTTTACCAGCCTTGCTCTGCATTCTGAAAAACGTAAGCGGCTACCTCTAGAATATCTTGAGGACTTAACTTGTCTTTAAAGGCAGGCATGGCATTTTTGCCATTTTGTACTTGGTGAATAATTGCTTGAATTGAGTCTGTATTGTAATCTTGTAGGTACTTTGATAATGCTTCTTTTTTCAAGGTTTTCTCGCTAATTAGGATGTTACCGCCACCGATATGGCAAGAAGCGCAGTTAGCCTCGAAAATTTTAGCACCGTTGGATATTTCGGCAGCTAGTGCTGGGTGAATGAATGTTAATTTGAATAGAGCGATCGCTAAAAGCAAAACTGATAGAAGTATTCTCAAGAGAATTTCCTCGCAACAAGCCTCCAGGAAGAGTATAAACGCGATTACCAACTCATTAAGTTAAATTCGATCTAAATTGGCGGTAACGAGTTCAACCCTCCATTGCCACAGGGTACTTAGCACCTTAAGTGGGCAGATGACTCGTTACCGCCATTATCCTTTGTGTGGTCACTCTGAGAGTGTGGCGTGTTGCTTATTAGCTAATTTCACTGAGAAAAGCTGAAAAAATCATCTAGTTGCCAACGACGATGTTTTTAGCTATTGGACAGTGATTGTACCAACCATTCCAGCACCACGGTGAGGTTCGCAATAGAAGGTGTAATCACCAACAGGTGCGTCTGCGGGGAAAGTGGTTGTTACTTTTTGACCGGGACTCATCAACTGTTTCTTATGAGACAGAGATGCTGCTAAGGACTTGTCTCCACCTGGGTTTTTGGCAGGATCGAACACAACATTATGGGGAGGAACTTTATTGTTCACCCATTCAATTGTGTCGCCTGGTTTAATTGTCAACTTTTTGGGTTCAAATGCCAGCATTCCTTTATCGGTACCAAGTTTCACTTGGTATGTTTCAGCCGCAGCGCTGGGAGTAAAAACAGCGAAGCTGCTAACAACTAAAAGGATTGTTAACACAGCTAAACTAAGGCGTCGCCAGCTTGCTGAAATCAATTTCATGGCTCTCTCCTAAACAAACATTTTTTTTCCTTTCTCATTTTAAATAAAATCAACGCCAAATATGACAATATGTCGTAGATAGATTTTTTTTAATAATGGGCACGAAATTATAACAAAAAGCCGTGCAAATATCCTAAAAAGTTTGTGAATGAAGATAAATGTTATAAAGGGAGATTTTGATATTTTTTAGAAAAAAAACAGGGGACTGAGGACTGGGAACTAGGGAGTAAAGGAGCAGAGGAGAAGTTGCTGCCAGTCTTTCTCTTTTGCCCCTCTGCCCGTCTGCTTCCCTATGCCCAATACTCAATCCCAAAGGCTCAGCTTAAGTGCTTATACAGGGATTTAGTAATAGATTTTGCCGCCTCCCCACTTATCACCAACAACCTTAGGTTGTAGGAGAATATGGCCAGCGATCGCTACTAAATCATCATCGGTCAGATTTCGCATTTCTGTGAAAATATCCGCGCTCTTAGTGCTGGGATGTAATTCGGAAATTTCCTCTACCCCATCGTAAGTAGTGGGATTTTTCATGTAATCCACTAAGCCTTCAATGTTATTACGATTTGGTGTTGCCAATGCCAGAGCTTCTGGTTCAAGTCCCACGTTCTGGTTAGTCTTGGTAACGCCGCCAACATGACATTGAGCGCAAGCGTAAGCAAATAACCGTTTACCTTCTTTGACTTGTTTGAGGCTAAGTACAATGGTGTCACCCTTATCGTTTAATGGCACTGTCCGGGTAGCTTTGTCCAGTTCCACTGCTGTCGCGCTACCAGCAATCAACCCAAATGTGAGTATAACAGTAGCCACAACAACGCCAATTAGTCTTCTAAACATGTTTCCCCTTAAAGATTTTGACGCTCAACACAGCTAATAAAACTACGCTCAATCTCTATATCCAAAGCCTGAGATAACCCTTAAGGTGACTTCGGTATCACCCACCGACTCGCCAACTTTTTAGGCGTATTTCAGAATATATTCGGAAAATAATTGCCTTTGCATCCTCTAACGCCAAACGGCTCTTTTGGTGTTTGTCGGCAATTAAGAGTTGGTTGTCGAGAGAAAACAATTTTTCTACAGGAGTGCTGTAGTCGGCTGCTATCTCTGCGATCGATAGGTTTGCAAAACCCATAATGTTTGTTAACTGATGATAGAGATTGAGTCGCTGTAATACCAATATCACGTTAAGAGTGCAATTTGTCGCCCAAAATACGGTTTGGGGGATGGGGCATGGGGCATTGGGCATTGAGCATAGGGTATGGGGGGCAGGGAGCAGTAGAGAGAGTTAGTTAATTGAATTAAAGAAGTTAATGATTCTTGAGCTTTTGATAGTGAAATTTGAACCTCTGAGCTTCGTCGATGAATATCTGAGGTTGGGCGATGAACCTCTGAGCTTTGTCGATGAATATCTGAGGTTTGGCGATGAACCTCTGAACTTTGTCGATGAATATCTGAGGTTTGGCGATGAATATCTGAGGTTTGGCGATGAATATCTGAGGTTTGGCGATGAATATCTGAGGTTTGGCCATGAACCTCTGAACTTTGGCAATAAATATCTGAGCTTGGAATTTGAAGTTTGACAAATGCCAAATGCCCAATGCCCCATGCCCTGTTTGGCCAATCTTCTTTAATCTTCCACCTGGAATTTGCCCGTCACCTGTTGATTTCAAACACTAATAAGCCTCCCTTTAATTCCGCACTAACCAGGCTGTAGCGATGAGTTGTGCAAAATTATTTTTCATACTGCTGTAAAGAATATTTAGCTTCATCAAATGAGTCTTTATATTTGGAAAGCGTAGACTTAGATTTGCCAGGCAATATCGCTTGCTTGAGTTAGCTGGATATGTAAGTTAGGGAACTATATATTTAGTTTTCTTGGGGATGCTAATTAACCCTACTCAAGCAATAGGACACAAAATGACATATACAGCCTACTTACGTTCGATTAAAAATGAACTCCAAAGAACTGGGAAAACCAAAAAAAGCCTCCGAGTCAAAAATATCATAGAACAGTTTGGCTACCAGCGTAGAAGTCAATCATTCGTAAATGATTTTAATACTGCTCTTACTCAACTAGGGCTTTGTGCAAATCCAGAATTAGATTTGCACATTCCGTTAGATACAAAAATAGCTATTTCAATTAAAGGTGTAGAGCCGAAAAACCAAGTAGTTGATTCTCAATCAATTTCAGTCAAGTTAAGAAATAATATTTCAGTAAAACACGATTTTTTCTATTACTTATTCGATTTTGGTTCAGAACAAGAATACGAAAGATTCCAAGCTTGTTTAGATTCTGACCAGCCAGTAGGTATTTTTTTGCTTCCCCAAGTAGATGATTTCTTTTGTGATATCGTTGTCAAAATCTTTAATTATGAATTAATTAGAAAATATCAATATGGAGGTAGTAATAGTATCCCAACAACTGCTCATAAAAAAATTCAGACTAGTCTTCCCTCAGATGACGACTGTGAAGAAGATAAAGAAAATTCTATAACTGATGCTAATATTTTTCAATTTTCTAGGTCAACTATGACCAGCATCATCCTCGGAAATACTGGTTTAGAATTACTTGATTCAGAAAAATTTGACCAGCAATTTGAACAGATATCTTTATACGCTAATAAATATAATTCTGAGCAATTCTTTATTTTATTTCATTGTCCATCAATATTAGAAATTCAAGCGCATCAACAAGAAGACGCTTTGGGATACTTGGTAGATAGAGTTGCCCGGAAAATTCCTTTTACTTTTACTCTCAGGTGTAAATACCCAAATGAAGCCTCTGTTGAATATAAAGAAGAAGTATATGCCCATTTCCGCCTACTCTTGGAACTGCCATATTATCAAATAGAGGAAGATGATGCATCTTTAGTAGATTACTTTCTAGAATTACAAAAAGCTCAAATACAAGCCGAATCGCAGTTATTACTGAAGATGAAAGCTGAGCATTTTTATACTCTTAAGTGGCAGTATGAAAGTAAAGAATATATCTATCTCAAGTATTTTGCGATTAAAACTTTAGAAAGTCTAGGATATGATTTATCTCAGATTGGCTGTGAAGTGGAATTGACTTCCAGAGATGAGGAAACAATAGATGAAGATACATCTGATGATGAAGAAGAATACCAAAGCGAAACCATACAAGTTTATGTTAAAAATCAGGTAGTGGTTGAAATCGAAACTCTCAAATACAATGAATTTCAAGATAATAATCTTTTCTTAGATCCAATTAAAAGAGTTTTGAGAAAATCAAAAGTTTGGCCGAATAAGCTGGAAAGCCTTTGGTTGGTAATTCCTGGTTTTGAGATAGCACGCAACTATTATCAGTTAAAAAAAGCGAAGGAAATTTTAGAATATAAGCTGTGTGAATATTATGGCGATCGCTTCCAAGTTATAATCATGGCTCCTGATTATGAAAATCATCAATTAGTGCCAGTATCATTTGATTATATAGACTATCCATCTTTTGAATATACTGCTAAAAAGCCTAGTTTAGTACCAGCATATCCAATTAGTAATCGCATTAAAGAATCGAAGCTTGACTTTAGTCAAGTTAAAGGACTAAATGAAGAAAAAGAAAAATTAACTAAACTTCTAAAGCTGCAATCTAAAGGATACAAAGGCTCAATTGGCGGAATTCTCTTCTATGGTTTACCAGGATGCGGTAAAACTCTACTAGCAAATGCCTTTGCTAATGAATCTGGTAGATATTTCTTTAAGTTTTCTCCTGCTGATATTGTCAGTGTTTGGATTGGTCAAAGTCAAAAAAATATCCGAGATATCTTTGCTCAGGCTAAGAAGAAAGCTCCTTCTCTGTTATTTATTGATGAGTTAGACAGTATTGGATTTAATCGTAATGAAGATAACGCACACACAGACCAAAAGGCAACAATCAATCAATTACTTATAGAATTAAATAATCTCCAAAATAGTGATGTAATTGTCATTGCTGCCACTAACTATTTGAGTGGGATTGATAGTGCTTTAAAACGTTCTGGTAGATTGGACTGGAAGATTCCTATTTTTCCACCCGACAGAGTAGAAAGAATAGATTTATTTAAACACTATTTGTCACAAATTGATATGAATCAGCTAGTTAATTTTGAAATATTAGCTGACAAAAGTACTAGATTTACTTCATCTGATATTGAGTTAGTTTGCCGCGAAGTAAGAAATGCAATTATTTTGGAAGAAATAAGTTCGGCTTTAACAACTTCAGACGTAATTACTTATATCCATAATTTGCAAGATGGAGGGTTAAGCCTCAATGAAGAACAAGTGAAAGAATTTTTAGATGAGTGTAAGAGAATGAGTGTAAAGAATCCTAAATTGGAAACTTTGAAATTAGAATGGGGATTGGATTAGTAATAAGTTAAATAAAATGGCGGTCGCTCTTTTGGGAATGTTAGAAAATAACTAGAAAATATGCTAGATTTTAATCTTCGCCAACTGCTGCTAAGAAGTATAGGATTAATGGCGATCGCCTACATTTCAATTTGTCTATTTTTGTTTTCTCGGCAGCGTTATTTAATCTTTCGACCTACCCCACAAATCTTAACGTTACCCAGTTCGTCCGACTTTCTTCTTCCTTACGAAGATGTGCGTTTAGCTATTAATAATTCTAGTGAATATATACATGGCTGGTGGATTCCAGCACCATTACCAAAAGAGAAACTTACTGTAATTTTAAATGAACCTGTCAGAATTCTCAAATCGCTTAAAGTCTTTTTATACTTTTGCGGTGCTGCTGGGAACAAGAGTTATTACAATCATGTAGCCAGACTTCAAGTAATGCGACAGTTAGGGTTTTCTGTACTGGTAATTGACTATCGAGGTTTTGGTAGTAGTAAGGGCAGTTTTCCTAGCGAGTCTCAGCTTTATCAAGATAGTCAAATTGCCTGGGATTATTTAGTCAAAACACGAAAAATTCTCCCGGAACAAATTGTCATTTATGGTGAATCACTTGGAGGAGCAGTTGCTATAAATTTGGCAGTCAAACATCCAGAAGCTAATGGATTAATTGTGCAAAGTTCTTTTACATCAATGGCTGAAGAAATTAAACAGAGAAATTGGTTATGGATGTTTCCTGTGGATTTACTACTAACACAAAAGTTTGATTCTATTGCTAAAGTTCGTTTTTTACGTCTTCCTGTCTTATTTATTCATGGAACTGCTGATAGTGTTGTGCCATCTTACATGAGTCAACAGCTATACAATGATGCCCCTGAACCTAAACAAATTTTATTCGTTCCAAAAGCAGAACATTTCCGAATTTATCAGCCTGGAAGCAACTCATATTTACAAGCAATTGAGAAATTTATCGAAAAGGTTGAATCTCAAGAGTAAGAAATAGATTGCTTGGTATTCATAGTAGAAAAAATATTTGACAGACAAAAATAGTAAATGGCGAAGGTCTGCCCAAGAAGAATTGATTGCCACGGCATTTCACCAATCCAAGCACTTCGATTCAGTTTCTGCAATGCCAAATACCCAATTCAATTAGAACTCCTGACTCCTGAATTCTTTTGTGATGAAGGTTTTTTAGACATTTAAGTTTACTTGTGTTATGCCTTGACGCATTTCATATTGGCGTTTTAACCAAGACTTTTGAATTATTTTACCGAGGAAGGGAGCAAGTTGAATCAACAGCGATCGCAGCAGTGAATTTTGTCGCAGTAGTTCGCCTTGTTTAGCTTCCTGTAATTGGAGTTTCTGGGCGCGGATAATTTCTGGCTGGCGTTCGGCTTGAATTTGCTCTAATGCCATATCGATCTCTTCGTACCGAGCTTTTTTATGGAACAGCGGCACAAGATGGTTAACGGCAACAATGACATCACGCAATGCTAAATTAATTCCTTGGGCACGCACGGGAGACATTGGGTGTGCAGCGTCGCCTAAAAGCAGTACTCCTGGTGCGTGCCATTTTGGACAATAACCGACCACAACAGAAAGCCGAATCGGAGATTCGATAGTATCTGCATAATTACGAAAATGCTCTGCTAGCCATGAGGGTGATAGCGATGCAAAAATCTCTGCCCAATTGGTTTGCTTGGAGTCAGCGTTTTCGTTGGCGGACATTATCCAAGCTAAATGCAGTTTTCCTGATTCTGCTCCATGAAAAATGGTAAATGCGCGATCGCCATTTAAAATTGTACGAAACACATTATCAGCCGCAAATTCCGGACTAGCAGCGAGTTTAAACCAAAGAATGTCAATATTTTTGGGCTGGCGTACCAGTTCCAATCCTATACGTTGTCGCACAACAGAATTTCGACCATCTGTGCCAATTACCAGGTCAGCAGTAAATTCTCTGCCATCGCTGAGTACTACACCTGCAACGCGTTGATTATTCCAGAGTAAATCTTTGACAGTAACGCCTTGGATAAATTCAAACCCATCATTGGTTTGAGCTTGTGAAATCAGTGCTTTGAGCAGTGGCGGTTGTGAAACCAACGTACAAGGTCGGCTTGACCCCATTGGTTCGTCAACTCGAAACAATTGTTTATCTCCAATAACAAATTCCCATGCGTCGAGTTGTCGGTGGGGAATTTGCTCTAACAACGTCAATAGACCCATTTGCTCTAGGGCATCTAAGCCACTGGGCATTAATCCTTCGCCGCGAAATACGCGGTGGAAGTCTTTTGCTGCTTCAATTAACGTGACAGTAATACCACGTTTTACCAGGAGCAGGGCAAGTGTTGCACCTGTTGGGCCTGCACCCACAATTACAATCTGTGCCACCGCATTCCTCCTGTGAAGAAGTATGGGGAGTGGGGAGTGGGGAATAGGGAGTGGGGAAAGAAAGTAATTGTTTGATTCATCACATGTGTTACCCCACGGGCGGGCACTGTTAAAGATGTTCGTCGGATTATTTTGAGATTAACTCAAACCGAGTTCTCGTTTGAGCAAGTTAATCGAGTTAGCACCGATATAATTTTCAACTTTAATCAGCTTTGGCGGACGAATAATATCTTCATCCGCTGCGTGTACTGCTGCTTGCACTGCCGGAAAACTGGCTAAGTCGCTAATAATTACCTCAGCCCGCTTAACCATTGCTTGCAGTTTATAAGCATCTTTTGGTTGGGAAGTCATCACCAGCAGTTCATCTCCGCGCAAACCGTGGAGGATGACTTCGGCGGCGCGGGCAATTCCCGAACTAAGGCTAACTATACCCACACAGTTTTCTTTTGGTAAGGTTTTTAATAAGCTGAGTTCTTTGCTGTAATCGTAGATATCTAGAGGAATCACTCGTACAGCTTTAGGAGCAGCGATCGCTTCTACATCATTGATAAAATACCGACTGGTGACTACTGTCGCAGAAGTGGTTTTATCTAGCACCGCTGTTAATTCTTCCATTGCTACCAACTGTACTGGTATTTTTAGCGATCGCTCTAATTCATATACCATCAACTCACCAGCGCCCATGTCATGAGATGGAACTGCAACTAATACTCGCGCACTACAACGCAAGCGCCAGTCAATCTCTGCTAAAAATAGCTCTCTAGCTTGACTCAGAGAACATCCTTGAGAGAGTAGATCATCCAGCGCTTGCTGGACAGTTTTATAGGCGTTGGGATGTTCTTTGAGAGTTGGTGATTGTAGCCTGCTACCGCCCTCATGACCTTGGGCGCGCACATAAATTCCGGAACCAGCCAGACTTTCTACAAATCCATCATCTTCGAGTTGACGGTAAACTTTGCTGATGGTGTTGCGGTGTAACCCAGTTTGCATTGCCAGTGCCCTTGTACTCGGCAATTTGTATCCAGGTGGATATTGCCGGGAAGCGATCGCAAATCGGATTTGATTAAACAACTGTGTTGATGCGGGAATTTCGCTGTCTGGCTGAATGCGGAATTGAATCATCACCAAACCTCCTGAAAACTGAGTGCTGATTGCTGAGTCCTGAGCGCTACTTTCATATATTGAATAATTAACACTTGTAAGTCAGGACTCCTTTGGCGATCGGCTGCTTTTTGATATCAATAATTTGATTTACAGATGAAATTTTTTTATTACAAATTTTCAATGCGATCGCTATGGGAATTGATAATTTTATTGGAAATAACCTAGACATACTGGCATAGTTATATCAAATAAAAACACTGCCGATTGCATAATACTGGTAAAAATTATTATGACAGAGCAAGTAATAAGTACCACAACGGTTAAACTTTTGCAAGATAATATTCAAGTGTCTGCTTATCTAGCAGAACCGAAAGAATCTGGTACTTATCCGGGAATTGTGGTGTTGCAGGAGATTTTCGGCGTCAACATTCACATTCGCCAAGTTACAGAACGAATTGCCAAACTTGGGTATGTAGCGATCGCACCTGCACTTTTTGAACGTATTGCCCCTGGCTTTGAAACTGGTTACACTCCAGAAGATATTCAAATTGGTAGAAAATATGCTTGGGAACAGACTCAAGCATCAAAGTTATTAAGCGATATTCAAATAGCAATTGACTACCTGAAAACTCTCCCCAACGTTCAAAAAGATGGCTTTGGCTGTATTGGTTTCTGCTTCGGCGGTCATGTCGCGTATCTTGCAGCCACCTTACCAGATATTAAAGCTACGGCTTCCTTCTACGGGGCTGGAATCACCACCCGCACCCCAGGAGGTGGTACTCCCACCCTCACCCGCACCAGAGATATTAAAGGTACTCTCTACGCTTTGTTTGGTAAAGAAGATGCTAGCATTCCAGCCGCACAAGTAGATGAGATTGAAGCAGAGTTAGAAAAATATAAAATTCCTCATCGTGTGTTCCGCTACGATGGAGCTGACCACGGATTTTTCTGTGACCATCGTGGCAGTTATAATCCTAAAGCTGCTGCCGATGCTTGGGAGCAGGTGCAACAACTCTTTAGTCAATTGGTGATTGGTCATTAGTCATTAGTCATTAGTCATTAGTAAAAGACAACTGACAAATGACAATTTAAACTCCAGTGGCATCAGCTCAAATAAAAATTAATCTTCAAAAGTCATGAATTCCGAATCGAAACTTTCTCAAACAGCCAATTCGTCGTTTACAATGGACGATTTTGCCAAAGCACTAGAAAAACACGACTACCAGTTTCAAAAGGGACAGGTTGTACATGGCAAAGTGTTCCAATTTGACCATGATGGAGCTTATGTTGATATTGGTGGCAAATCGTCAGCTTTTCTGCCCCGCGATGAGGCTTCTTTGAGAGCAGTGACAGATTTATCGGAAGTGCTGCCATTGCAAGAGGAACTAGAGTTTTTGATTATCCGAGATCAAGATGCCGAAGGTCAAGTCACTCTTTCTAGAAAGCAGTTGGAAATTCAGCACATCTGGGAACGATTAGCGCAAATGCAGGAAAATGCCCAGACCGTGCAAGTAAAAGTTACTGGTGTGAATAAAGGTGGTGTCACGGTCGAGGTTCTGTCTTTGCGGGGATTTATTCCGCGATCGCACTTGGCAGAACGCGATAATTTAGAAGCGCTCAAAGGTCAAACTCTGACTGTAGGCTTTTTAGAAATTAATAAAAGCGCCAATAAACTGATTCTTTCCCAACGCATAGCAGCTCGTTCTAGTAACTTCAGTTTGTTAGAACTAGGTCAATTAGTAGAAGGGAAAGTTACTGGTATCAAACCTTTTGGTGTGTTTGTCGATTTAGATGGAATGAGCGCTTTACTTCATATCAAGCAGGTAAGCCAAAAATTCATTGAATCTTTAGACAAGGTATTTCAAATTGGTCAACCAATTAAAGCTGTAATTATTGACTTGGATGAAGGTAAAGGACGAGTCGCAATTTCTACCAGAGTTCTGGAAAACTTCCCTGGTGAAGTTTTGGAGAATTTTGATGAAGTTATGGCTTCAGCTGAGGCACGTGCTAATAGAGCTAGCAACAAAGTATCTGAATAGTTTGAATATATCATCACCGCCAAACGCTGTAACGTTCTGGCGGTGTGCTGCTTGCATAGTATAGATAAATATTGCGATCGCCTAAATCGTTCGCCGAATAAAACCAAAAATTTAAAAACTCGTAGCTTTTATTAAATTAGCAACTATTAAGATAAATAAAGTAAGACCTATTAGCTTTAGTTGGCGTGAGGATATCTTGAGCATGGTTAGAAAGTATAAAAAAACGCTCATATTGGATGTTTAAGTATTGAGAAACAAGTTTTGAGCATATACCGAGCATTTCGAGAACTATAAACGCTTTCAGGAGGCAGAAGGCAGAAGGCAGGAGGAACCCACCCTTAAAAAGGTGGGATTGAACAAGGACGTTTTATACCGCACTGGGCTTCGCCCCGCTACGCTAACGTGCCGCTTCTCTACGAGACGCTATGCGAACGCTAACACTGCAAGCAGTCTCAGTATAATTATCACTTTGAACTGGGCTTTTAACCCAGAACTAAAGTTTTAATTGATACTCTTAACCTCCTGCCTCCTGCCTCCTAACTCCTGCCTTTCTTGGTAACTATTCATTTAGGTATTTATATGTTTCTAGTAACTGGAGCAACCGGAGGAATTGGTCGCAGGGTCGTGCGGCTGCTACGCCAAAGAGAGCAGCCTATAAGGGCATTTGCTCGTCTGACCTCGCGTTACGGAGAATTAGAACACCGGGGCGCAGAAATCTTCATCGGTGATTTGCAGCGGGAAAAAGATATTCAAAAAGCTAGTCAAGGTGTGAAGTATATTATCAGCGCCCACGGTTCTGATAGCGATGCTTTATCCCTAGATTACCGTGCCAATATTGAACTGATTGACCAAGCAAAAGCCAATGGCGTACAACACTTTGTTTTCATTTCCGTACTAGGAGCCGATCGCGGTTATGAAAACGCCCCTGTATTCAAAGCCAAACGAGCAGTAGAGCGATATTTAGAAGCTAGTGGTTTGAATTACACAATTTTACGCCCAGCAGGATTAGCATCTAACTTGTTGCCACTGGTAGAACGATTTCGGGAAACAGGATTGTATTTGTTGATTGGCGATCGCAAAAATCGTACCTCAATTGTCAGTACTGATGATTTGGCAAAGATGGTAGTGGATTCTGTAACAGTCGCAGGCGCTCGCAACCAGATTCTACCCGTGGGAGGGCCGGAAATTTTATTTAGAGAAGATATTCCCCGAATTTTTGGTCGGATCTTCGCCAAAGAGCCAGTAATAATTAATTCACCACTATTTCTTATTGATGGGTTACAAGGTGCATTGGGTTTATTTAATCCCCAAATCCCAAAAGCTTTAGGTACATATCGGACATTGCTAGCAAATGAATTTTTCTGTACAAAAGATGAAATAGCCAATTTAGAAGCGATTTTTAACTTCCAATTGGAGACATTAGAAAATTTTTTGCGGCGCTATGTAGCAGTTTGAATGGGGAGTAGGGAGTAGGGAGTGGGGAAAATGTGAAACGATATAAATTATAAAAAACAATTCCCTATTCCCCATTCCCTGTTCCCTATTCCCTACTCCCTAACCTCAAATCCAAAATCTAAAATCCAAAATTCTATGAGATCTCCCCTAGCTGCAAATGCTGCTCAAGCACGTCAAACAAAAGAGCGATTCGCCCAACCTGAGGAACAACTCACGTATGAATTGGGGAAAGCAGTACAGGAATTGCCGCCTCTGTACACAAGATTATTAGCCGGAACGATTAGTTTTATAGTATTTGGGGCGATTGCCTGGGCACACTTTTCGCAAATTGATGAAGTAGCAACAGCACCAGGGGAATTAATAGCTTCCACGCAGGTTAGACCTGTGACATCCTTGGCTGGAGGCTCAATTGTGGCTGTAAAAGTGCGAGAAGGCGATCGCGTTACTAAAGGTCAAGTTTTGGTTCAAAAAGATCCAGACTTGCAGAAAGCCGACGTTTCCCGTCTCGCTAAATCTACCAGATTGATTCAGGATGATTTGCAACGTTTGGATGCAGAACGCACTGGAGGTAAACTTGCAGGCACAAAACTGCAAGATGAACTGTTAACCTCCCGTTTGCAAGATTTCCAAGCGCGTCAAGCCGCAGCCGAAGCTGAAGCCAATCGCCAACTAGCACTCCTCGACCAAGCTAAAGTGCGTTTGACTAGATTGCAAGATAACTTAGTCGCAGCTAAAAGCAGCCTTAGCAATGCTAAAATCAACGTTTTAAACGCCCAAAGCATCCGCAGTCGCATTGAAAGTAATTTGGCGATCGCCTTAGAAAGAGAAAAAAGCCTACGCAGACTAATGGGCCCCGGTGCTGTGCCAAGAGTTGATTACTTAGAAGCCCAAGAAAGATTAACTCGTGCGAGAACAGAAATCACCAGGTCAGAAGATGAAGTTACCAACGCCCAGAATAAAATAGTCGAGGCTCAAGATAGAGTCATATCATTAGAAAAAGATATTGCCGCCCAAACCCAAGAAATTCGCCAATCTGAAGAAGCTTACAAAGCTGCACAAAATCAAGCCCAGCGTGTCGCATCAGAACGCCAAAGCGAAGTTTTGACCGAAATGAACAAGCGCAAAGAAGAACTCACAACCGTTCAAGGTCAATTAGAGCAGGCAAGAAAGCAGCAAGCTTTGGAAACCATCGATGCTCCGGTTAGTGGTACGATTTACGGTGTCAAAGCCACTAAGGGGCCAGTGCAACCAGGTGAAGAATTACTGTCAATTTTGCCGGAAGGGGAAGAAATGCTTCTGGAGGTAAAAATCCTCAACCGCGATATCGGATTTGTTCGTCAAGGAATGAAGGCGAAAGTAAAAATGGCGACTTTCCCCTTCCAAGAATTTGGCACTATAGATGGCGAAGTCATACAAGTTAGTCCGAATGCGATCGTTGATAAAGAATTAGGCTTAGTTTTTCCCACAAGAATTAAGTTAAGCAAACACTCAGTGAATATCCGGGGTCAAGAAGTCGAATTTACACCAGGAATGGCTGGTACGGGTGAAATTGTCACTCGTAAAAAGTCAATTTTGACATTCATTACTGAGCCTGTGACGCGCCGCTTCAGCGAGGCTTTTTCAGTCAGGTAGGTTGAGTGATGATTGCACAATGTTCATTGGTTTCAACTTAACCTCTGTGAAAATCGAGGGGCTTCAAATCCCCGACTTCTCAAAGAAGTCGGGGATCTTATTGTTCGCAAATGATTTAGAACTGCTATAGAAATCACTTACAGCAATTTTCACCTAAATAGACCACGTTATAGGGCAATACAGTTCAGATAAGACCAAAACACTTGTAGAGACGGCGATTTATCGCGTCTCAAAAACCCACAACAGAATTAGCCTTTAACTGAACTGTATTGCACCACTACCGGAGATTGTGGTTTAAATAGATAAAAAACGCTGTAACTGTTGGCTTCGTCATCCGCTCTGAACTGGAGTTCAGGGCTAATTGTTTAAGCGTATTTGAGTAGAGTAAAAATCATTTGCTAAACACACTATTGATTTGCTTAAATTTTTTATCCTTAAAAGATAAGATTTTTCTTCTAACATCACTAGCTACAAATATTTTATTGTCCAAACTCAAGCCTAGCCTGTTCTACTAAATCACCTGTTACAATCTCTTGCTGAGCTTGACGAGCCAAGGTTTCAATTCGAGCTTTCGCTTGAGGACGCACAAAAAAGGGAATATTTTGTAACTTTTCCTTGGCTTCATTTGTCCAGCGCAAAGTATCGATAAAATTTGAATCACTCATAGTATTCATTCTTTAGATAGATTATTAATTTTGCTTGTCTTACTATTTTATTCAACTGCAAATTACTATAAAAAAAACTCTTGCTTTGATGCAAGAGTCTGTAAAGTATTTGATTGTCAGTGATGAAAGAAGCTTTGTAACCTAGTCGAGGAAGTCCATCGACATTACTGGTTCATTTTCACGGTCAATACCTTTTTCAAAACCACCAGCCGCAGCACGAGCGCGACCAGCGTGCCACAAGTGACCAATTAGGAAGAAGAATCCTAATACGAAGTGAGAAGTAGCCAACCACGCGCGAGGAGACACATAGTTGAAGGAGTTGATTTCGGTAGCCACACCACCTACAGAGTTCAGAGAACCCAGAGGAGCATGGGTCATGTATTCAGCAGCGCGACGAGCTTGCCAAGGCTGAATATCATTCTTGATTTTGTCAAGGTCTAGACCGTTGGGACCACGCAGAGGCTCCAGCCAAGGACCGCGAAAATCCCAGAAGCGCATGGTTTCACCACCGAAGATGATTTCACCAGTTGGAGAGCGCATCAGGTATTTACCTAAACCTGTGGGACCTTGTGCAGAACCGACGTTAGCACCTAAGCGTTGGTCACGAATCAAGAAGGTCATGGCTTGAGCTTGAGAAGCTTCAGGGCCAGTAGGACCGTAGAATTCGCTGGGGTAAACAGTGTTGTTAAACCAAACAAAGATCGAGGCAATGAAGCCCATCAGGGAAAGAGCGCCCAAGCTGTAGGAAAGGTAAGCTTCACCAGACCAGATGGATGCACGACGTGACCAACCAAAAGGCTTGGTCAGAATGTGGAAAATTCCTCCACCAATTAAGATAAAGGCAATCCAGATGTGACCGCCAACAACATCTTCCAAGTTATTGACGCTGACAATCCAGCCTTCGCCACCAAAGGGGGACTTGATTAGATAACCAAAGATAACCGCTGGATTCAGTGTGGGATTAGTAATGATCCGAACATCACCACCCCCTGGTGCCCAAGTATCATACAAACCACCAAAGAACATTGCTTTTAGCACCAACAGCAGTGCACCGAATCCCAAAATAATCAGATGGAACCCGATGATGTTGGTCATCTTGTTCTTGTCTTTCCAGTCGTAACCAAAGAATGAGGAGTATTCTTCTAAGGTTTCTGGACCACGGACGGCATGATAGATACCGCCAAAGCCAAGGACTGCTGAGGAAATCAGGTGGAGTACACCGATAACAAAGTAGGGGAAGGTATTAATGACTTCACCACCAGGACCAACACCCCAACCCTGAGTAGCGAGGTGGGGTAGCAGGATAAAGCCCTGCTCATACATGGGCTTTTCAGGAATGAAGTGAGCGACTTCAAACAAAGTCATTGCTCCAGCCCAGAATACAATCAAACCAGCGTGAGCAACGTGAGCACCCAGTAGTTTGCCAGATAGGTTGATTAAACGGGCATTACCAGACCACCAGGCAAACCCGGTAGATTCTTGGTCGCGTCCAGTGCCGCCTACAAGAGTTGATCTATTAGAGAGCGTTACCACGAGGTAATACCTCCTCAGGGAATACAAATTGTTCGTGGGGTTGATCTTGAGGAGCCATCCAAGCGCGGATACCCTCGTTCAACAAAATATTTTTGGTATAGAATGTTTCAAACTCTGGGTCTTCCGCTGCCCGTAATTCTTGGGAAACGAAGTCATAAGCCCGCAGGTTGAGTGCCAAACCGACAATACCAACCGCCGCCATCCACAAGCCTGTGACTGGCACAAACAACATAAAGAAGTGCAGCCAGCGTTTGTTGGAGAAGGCAATACCGAAAATCTGCGACCAGAAACGGTTTGCGGTCACCATTGAATAGGTTTCTTCTGATTGGGTGGGATTGAAGGCCCGGAAGGTGTTAGCTGCTTCACCGTCTTCAAACAAGGTGTTCTCTACAGTGGCTCCGTGAATCGCACACAACAGCGCACCACCCAACACGCCTGCGACTCCCATCATGTGGAAGGGGTTGAGGGT
>JAVRCJ020000014.1:0-205188 GCA_034530875.2 Nostoc sp. DedSLP01 | reverse complement strand
CAGAAGGTTCTCAATCGTTTCATTTCTGAACTAATCGGTTCAGTTTAGCTGTTTGGGGAATTCGCCAACGGTATCAGCTTCGTGGTAGTCAGGTTTTAATTGTATGGCTTTGTCGTAAGATGCCATCGCACCAGCAAAATTTCCACTTTTGTGTTGAGCAACGCCTTGGTAAAACCAAAATTCTCCTTCACTAGTCGTTGAATCATCCGCAGCATTAAATTGATTAATCAGTGCTTCAATAATTACTTGTGGATCGGTTGTCTCAATTCCTAACTGCTGGGCAACTTGCTGAACTAAATTTGCATCCTGTTCTAACCTTATCAACAACTCATCAAGTGTAATTTCTTCTACTTCTGCTTCTCTCTCCTCATCCTCTGCGCCTGTGCGGTTCCTTCCTATTTCCTCCAACCGCCTCCCAATTTCATAAGCAACATCACTAACTTCCCCAATACCCAACTCACCCAGTCG
Organism: Nostoc sp. DedSLP01; assembly: GCA_034530875.2. Classification (GTDB taxonomy): domain Bacteria; phylum Cyanobacteriota; class Cyanobacteriia; order Cyanobacteriales; family Nostocaceae; genus Nostoc. Next base: position 204,720 of record JAVRCJ020000014.1, on the reverse strand, counting down.
CACCATTCGGCTTGCCAATTCATCATTCGGTGAATCTACCAATCTTTCGCCAAAACTCCGCAACCACTCCACCAAATGAGTTTTATTGATGCGCTTTCCATCCAAAAAAGCTTTTACCTCTCCTTTAGTCGAGCCTAGCTCAACTTCTGCCAACAACTCGAAAAATAACGATTCATACTCCGCATCTGTTAGCCGTTTCGCTGGTTCTATTTTCCTGTGTTCCCTCAACGGACGAGTTTGCTGATTGCCAAATAAACGCTGAAAATACCTTTTGAGCCACCGCCAAAGCCGCTGGAGCATTTGCCGCAACCATGTATTAGTTTTTTGTGTATTTTACCAATTTTGCTGAAACCAAAGTGAGGCGTAAATGTATAGTTTTTTAATTAGGCATGAAATAATATAGCAATCCTAAATCATTCGTGAGAAACAAGATTCCCGATTTTTTTGAGAAATCGGGGATTTAAACACCGCGATTTTCAAGTTATTAAATTACAAAAATATTCGTTTTAAAGCCAGATATCAAGCTTGTTTTACTTGTGAATTCTGATTTTTGAATTCACTGGGGGATTTAGGCGATCGCCATTTTCGTGAAATTCAATAATTAGCGTGCTGATTTCTATGAAAACGATTGTGTATGATACCAAAATCCTTGTAGAGACGTTGCAATGCAACGTCTCTACATTATTTATGAAATTAAAAGGTAACGGATTAAAATACTCATCACCTCATCAGGATTAGCTGTTGGTAATAGCTGACTCCAATCTGTAACGTGTGCATAGCCAACTAGGTGCAAACGGTTAATTGTACTAGTGACGCCTTTGGGAGAACCAATCAAGATATGTTTAATTTGTTCTCTTTTTGGTAATGGCTTTTGAGTAGATTCTTTGAGGGTGGGTGCATCGAAGTCTTCACTAGCCAAAAACTGTTGCAACTGTACTTGAGCGAACTCTTGATTTTCTTGGAACTTTTGTACTTGTGTCATGATGATAATTGACTCCTACAGTGGGGGTTAAAGAAAGGCGATCGCGGACTCTTCCAAAAGGGCGATCGCCTTTCTCATGCTTTAATATTAAAGTATAAAATTATACTTGTCAATTACTCTTGACAAAAATATTTATGGCAAATAATAAAATTTTAGATTTGAAATTTTGGAATGCGGTCGCAAAATCATAAATGCGGTTACAAAAATCATAAATGCGGTCACAAAATCATAAATGCGGTCGCAAAAATTATAAATGTGGTCGCAAAATCATAAATGCGGTCGCAAAATTATAAATGCGGTCACAAAAATCATAAATGCGGTCGCAAAATTATAAATGCGGTCGCAAAAATCATAAATGCGGTCGCAAAATTATAAATGCGATCGCAAAAATCATAAATGTGACCGCAAAATCATAAATGTGACTGCCAAAATAACAAATGCGATCGTCAAAATTAGGACTTATGGACTGAAGCCTGAAATTCTAGAAATTAATATGGGTTGGGGCTGATGGGTTAGACCCCCTATCAATTCGCCAACAGTCTCATTCCATTCGCCAAGGCTTAAGTTGACACTAATGAGAGCTGTGCGCCCCTACGAATCGGCGTATTTTACCCCAATACATCGGGCAGGGTTAGGGTGGGGTAAACAAATTTTGATACACTACTACAGAGTTTCCAAACAACCTCTAAAGTAAAACGTAAAAGACAAAAGCTAATTAATACTTTCCTTATTTTCCATTTTTTATGCAAAAACAATTACTAGCAACAGGCTTTTTTCTATTATCTTTGATGTTTCCATTCAAAGTTGTCGCACAAAATTATAAAGAAATTTATGTCTTTGGCGACAGTTTTTCTGATACAGGTTACGTATTTAACTACACAAATGGAGCTATTCCTCCCAACCCAACTTACTACAATGGGCGCTTTTCTAATGGTCCGGTTTGGGTAGAATATCTGGCCTCTGATTTAGGGTTAAATTTCAATCCCAAGAACGACTTTGCTATTGGTGGTTCGACTACAGGCACGGATAACTTAGGACTGAGTTTATTACCAGGATTAAAACAACAAATTAATAACTTTCTAACAGTAAATAAGTCTGCCGATCCTAACGGACTTTATATTATTTGGGCTGGTACTAATGATTACCTAAAGTACTTTTTTGATAAGACTCCTAATCCAACAGAGTCGGTTGCTAATTTATCCGCAGCAATAACTTCGCTGGCATCTGTGGGTGCTGAAAATATTCTGGTAGCTAACTTACCAGATTTGGGAAAGTTTCCAGTTGCAGGTGGTAATAGTCAAACAGCAAGCATACTCAGCAGTTTTACAAATGCACATAATTTTGATTTAACTGCAACTATTAACTTGTTGAATCAGCAACTAAATCCTGAAGTTAACATTATTCCTTTAGATATTAATTCTTTATTTAATCGCATCATTGCAGATCCCCAAGGATTTGGTTTTACAAATGTTACTGATTCTTGTGTTGGTAAATTATCAGTGGTTCAGATTTACATTTCATCAAACCCAGTTGGATGCGACGTTAACAAGTTTTCATTTTTGGATGAAGTTCATCCCACAACTGCAACTCATCAGCTAATTGGAGAATTAGCATTTTTAGCATTGAAGCCAGCTTCTACTCCTGAATCTTCTACTATCTTAGGAATATTGACAGTTGGTAGTTTATTTGTTTTGTTGCGGCGGAAACCGCATAGCTATCAACAAGAAGGTAATACCAATTCAAAATAATTGCGAGCGCTCTTTGTTCTAGATTGGGTTAAGTGACAGCATCGCCTATTTTAAATGACGCTAACTGATTAAGCGCCGATTTGTGCATCAAAATCATCAGGCACCGTAAATTCTCCTGCACATAAACCAAATGGTCTTAACTGTTTGTTTGTAGTTGTAATTGGTTTTAGTTCGGCAATTAATTTATCTGCTTGGACAATGACAAAGCTTTCACCCGCCTCAACTTGATTCAGGTATTTCAAAGGATCTCGTTGGATCTCATCAACTGTGACTCTTTGCATCTAAGTAGTTTAGTCTGCTGTATGGGAATAGTACATTGCTCGACTCAATTGTAGTACGATGTCTGAGGACAAGCCGTTTTGTGGGACTTTGAGTGAAGCGATCGCACTACCTTAACAATTGATTATATTCCTTTCGCTACTTTTCATCCTACCTAAGGAATCGCTATTTAATCTGGCTTAAGCCAGCCTTTAATAATGGCTTTACCAATATTGATATAGGGATTATCCAAAAACTCTTCAATTGCAGTTTCACTAAGTCCCTGCAATGCGCCAATAGTGCGACGCTTCCAGCTAGGAGTAGTTTCATCATTAACATAAGCAATTTGCTCAGCTTGTGTTGCTGTGGGATTCTTTTGTTGCAACTGTTTAAGGAGTTTTTGGATTTCAGCAGCAGCTTCAGCAAGAGTTTGCTTTTGTTCAGATAAATGAATGTATTGATTTGCTTGCTGGCGTGCGTTATCTTCATTTTTGTTAGCAAAATTACCAATATTTGCTCCTTTATTGTCATTATTGTAGATTTCTGACATAATAATATGCTCCACATTAATAGGTATTGTTGCTTGTTGTCTAATGATTTCTACTAGATTAGTACTTTGCTGACGATAGAATATAATCTCATCATCTTTCGCTTGAAGTTCTCTCCTATATTGAGCTTCTAATAATTTAACATTAGTTTTATAAAATTCTTTGAAACCACTTTCAATACCACCTTTAATTACATCAGTATTGAGACTTGATTCAATATTCACATCTAGTCGAACAATTAACGTGTCATTTTTACGTTCAATTCCTTGAATATCAATGTTGTGCTCAGGGTATTGCTGGCGTAATTCATTAAACGAATGGAAAAATGCTTTCCAATCGATACCATTTGTAAAAGTTAAGTCAATCGTTTCTAATGCTTTTTCAAAAACTTTGATGCGTTCTGTAAACTCATTAGGTGCGAAAATACTATTTTTGTCTATAGGACGACGCTGGTCAAACTTATTTAGTTCATAATTAAAGTGACAATAAATATAATCACATTTGACATTATTTAGATTAGTAGAAGAATCAATATTCCAATTTGCTATACAAGAGCCAGTAAAATTAGCATAATTGAAATCTGTACCAATTGCTTCTAGATAACTCAAATTGGAATTTTTTAAATCTGCATAGCTTAAATCAGCATATCTTAAATCAACTCCTCTTAAATCTGTTCCAGATAAATTTACTTTATTCATATTAATATTTATTAAATTTAACTTCCCTTTTGAATAATTAAACATTAATTGTAATCCTGTAAATACAGTACACATAATGATAAAAAATAAAAATAAACGGATTATTGTATATAATGCAATCTCTGTAGTTGCAGATACATTAATCTTAAATAATGGGTTATGTTCAAAAAGATATATTAAATTATCTGTCAAATTAGTATGTACTAGAAAAAGAGTAACCAACAAAGATATGAAAGGTGAAAGGAGCCTCCAAGCCTTTTTTGTGTTTCTTATAGATACTTCATGAACCAAATCGACTTCACTAAGATCCACATTTATATTTGGATTTGCTGTTCGCCAGTCATTCCAAGCTATAACTCCGTCTGCAAGTTTATTAAGATGAATTTTATTTGCCATGCTGGTAAAATTCAACTGATGAAATTAATTTATTATAGAGAGGAAAATTATAAATTTAAAATTTAGGGAAAATAAATGGTAGGTTAAGTATATAAATAACCTACCATTTGATTAAGATATTCAAGGCAGGCAAGATGCCTGCCTTACAAGAAATTAACCTAACCCAGTAATTAATTCAGATTTCGCTTGTGCCAAAGCCTCTGGTAATTTACTTGCATCTCTACCGCCGGCTTGGGCTAAGTTTGGTCTGCCACCGCCGCCGCCACCGCAGATTTTAGCGATCGCACCTACAAATTTACCAGCTTGCAATCCTTTTTTGTTAACTTCTGGACTGAAAGCCGCAACTATACTAACTTTTCCAGCTTCGGGAACAGAACCCAGTACTATTGCACCGTTACCGATTTTTTGCAATAAACGTTCGGCTGCGGTTTTCAATGATTCGGGGTCAACGTCGTCTAATTGGGCGACGATAATTTTAGCATCGCCGACAATTTCGGCTGTTTGTAGCAAGCTGTCAGATTTAGCGATCGCTAACTGTCCTTTCAAAGATTCTAATTGCTTTTCGGCTGTTCTCAGTTCAGTTTGCAGACTGGTGATTCTGTCTGGTAATTCTTCGGGTTTAACTTTAAAGCGATCGCTCAAATCTTTAACTACTTTATCCCGCACGTTGAGATAATCCAACACCGCAGGCCCCGAAACTGCTTCAATGCGCCGCACTCCAGAAGCAACTCCCGCCTCGGAAATAATCTTAAAGACGCCAATCTCAGCAGTATTACTAACATGCGTGCCACCGCACAGTTCCATTGATACGCTAGGAAAGTCGATTACTCGCACTTCTTCGCCGTATTTTTCGCCGAACATGGCAACTGCACCCCTAGCTTTGGCTTCGGCTAAAGGTAATACTTCTACTTTGGCGCTATGGGCCTGGGCAATCCAAGTGTTTACCTGTTCTTCAATTTGTTGGACTTCTTCTGCTGTTAAAGCACGGGGACAGTTAAAGTCAAAGCGCAATCTGTCAAAGGAAACCAGAGAACCGGCTTGCGAGATGCCATCATCGACAATTTTCTTCAACGCTGCTTGTAGTAAATGGGTTGCAGTGTGGTTAGCTTGGGCGCGACGCCGACAAGCCGCATCGATTTGAGCTGTAACCGCATCTCCTACACGTAGCGTACCGCGTTCGATGCGTCCGAAGTGAACAAAGAAATCGGATTCTTTTTTCACATCTTCCACGCGAATCACGATTCCATCACCCAAGATATAACCGCGATCGCCAATTTGTCCCCCTGACTCAGCATAAAATGGCGTTTTGTCAAGAACAATTTGTATTTGCGTTCCGGCTTCTGCTGCTTCTTGGGAAAAGCCTTCGACCAAAATTGCTTCGACTTTCGCCGTCGCCGTCGGTTGGGTGTAGCCTAAGAACTCGGTGGCGTGGATGTGTTCTGCTAATTTGTCGAGGGAACCTTGGACGGTTAAATCGATATTTTCATGTGCATCTCTACCGCGTTGTCTCTGCTTTTCCATTTGGGCTTCAAATTCTGCCTCATCAACTATGAGATTGTTTTCAGCCGCAATTTCTTGAGTGAGTTCTACAGGAAAACCATAAGTGTCATATAAAGTAAAGGCGCTTTCACCACTAATAGAGGTTTTACCTTGCTGTTTCACCTCTTGGATAATTTCTTCTAGCAGTTTTTCCCCTCTATCGAGAGTTTTCAAGAAATTAGATTCTTCGCGTTGCAACTCAGCTTTAATTGCTGCTTCACGTTGCCGCACGTTGGGGTAAGCTGATTCTGAAAGAGCGATCGCAGTTTCGGCAACTTGGGTAATAAATTCACCACTAATCCCAATTAATCGCCCATGACGCACCACCCGCCGAATTAATCGCCGCAGGACATAACCCCGTCCGACGTTGGAGGCGCGGATTTCATCCGCAATCATGTGGACGACAGCCCGGACGTGATCTCCAATGACTTTTAGCGAGACTTTGGTATTTTCATCGCTGCTGTGGTAATCAATGCCAGCAATTTTGGCTGCTGTTTGAATAATCGGGAAAATCAGGTCAGTTTCGTAATTATTCGGCACGTTTTGGAGAATTTGCGCCATTCTTTCCAAACCCATGCCGGTGTCGATGTTTTTGTTTTGCAGTGGTGTTAAATTGCCAGTAGCATCGCGGTTATATTGCATGAACACGAGATTATAGAACTCGATAAACCGCGTATCGTCTTCTAAATCTATATTTTCATCGCCGCGTTCTGGGTGGAAATCGTAATAAATCTCAGAACAAGGGCCGCAAGGGCCGGTGGGGCCGGACACCCAAAAATTATCATCTGCACCCATACGCTTAATTCTCGCTTCTGGCACACCAATGCGATCGCGCCAGATATTAAAAGCTTCGTCATCATCTTCAAAAACACTGACGACGAGGTTTTGAGGAGAAAAGCCAAAAACTTTGGTGGAGATTTCCCAACCCCAAGCGATCGCTTGTTCTTTAAAATAATCACCAAAGCTGAAGTTACCCAGCATTTCAAAGAACGTGTGATGGCGTTTAGTGCGGCCCACATTTTCGATATCGTTGGTGCGGATACACTTTTGGGAAGTCGTAGCCCGCTTAAATTCTGGAGTGCGCTGTCCCAGGAATATTGGCTTAAATGGTAGCATCCCCGCGATCGTCAGCAGCACGGTTGGGTCTTCTGGCACGAGGGAGGCACTGGGCAGAATTTGGTGACCCCGTTGGGCAAAGAAGTCAAGAAATATTTGGCGAATTTCGTTACCGCTGAGTTGTTGGGGATTTGAGGACATGGGAGTTTTTAACTTTCTTTGAACTTTTGATTTTATCAAGAAAGGCAGAGGGCAGAAGGCAGGAGGCAGAAGGAATACTGTTTTCTGCCCTCTGTCCGTGACCAAAGGGCAAGGGTTTAAGACCCCCACCAAATTTTCAATTTGGTGGACTCAATTTAGGAGGTGTTTGAATCCCCTTCTAAATTGAACATAAAAGCCTTCTGCCTTCTTCAAGCTTCCCTGCACGCTTTAAGCATGGCCAAAATAGAGCGATCGTACCTACTCTAAGCAGCTACTTGGCTATAAAATCCATGATAAAGCCTCCCTTATAGGGTTTTTGAATTTTGGCTTTGCCGATTTGAGATTTGAGATTTGAGATTATCTCAGTACTTACCTCCTTTACAAGGCTATATCTAACTATTGTAACCGTATTATCACTTAAACGGAATCTACGTATTTTGGCTGCATTAAGGCGGAACTTATACAAAATTTAAAATCACTTAAGCCTCTACCCAGAGTGGTATGTTTTCATTTAAAATTAAAAAGTGATTTATTTTTGGGGTTTGCCCTCTATCTCTAGGTGTATTTTCAGAAGCGGCATCATATATTTTTTGTATTTGGCTTCATCTTGCAGACAGCTAACTGTACTTTCAGGAAATGAAATACAGCAATTATGATGCTTTGAAGCGATCGCCTAACTCTAGTCAGATGTGGCATGGCAAGCGATAGTTTAAATTAATCCTTAAGAAATGATTTAAAAACTCTACTCAGAGGTAAAAAATGGCACTAAAACTGAAGGTATCAAATATTGCTTGTGAGGGGTGTGCAGAAACAATTACAGAATCAATTCACGTTATGGAACCTGACGCCAAGGTGAATGTCGATGTTAACGCTAAAACCGTTACTGTCGAGTCCGCAGCTTCTGAAGAGTCAATCAAGCAGGTAATTGTTGCCGCTGGTTACACTGTCGAAGGCTACTAAATCCGAATCTAACTTTTTACAAAAGTTGACATCTTAATATTTTAGGTTACGCTAACACAATCTTTTTGTTTCCTTTCCCCAAATTAGGGGTACGTTTTCACATCTGGTTTTTTATCAACTTTTTTTTGTCCATCGATGGTACTTTTCACAAATTAAAAATGTGAATTAAGTAAACCAATATTAATTAGTGCAGCGGGGCATAGCCCATTGAGAATTCCGATCTTCTGAATTCTAAATTCTGCTGTCAATAGCGATCCTTACCTTATCTACTCTGTTGTTTTAAGGTGAGTTACCACATGCAAAAATTTCTCTTATTGGGAGGTAATTTTGTGGTATTTTATTGGCCTTTTTTTAGCCCACTCTTTTACTAATAAACAAGCAAAGCCTAGTCTCTCCAGAGAAAGACTCAGATGATAAAAAAACTAAATAAGTCAAATTGCAACAATATAAAACAGAGCTAAACTCCGAACCAGGTTATCAAAGCTTTCTATGGCAAGTCAAACCCTATCTCTTTTGACGAGTGATATTTAAACAAAGGTATTAAGTTGAATTTGCTTGAGTTAGCGAATATTTCTAATGTTGATGAGACTTCGGTTTTTACGGTGTAATTAAAAATTTTATAAAAATTTTATCTTTGACTTTTTCAGCAATTTTGCTGGGATAGATAAGATTTTCAAAAAGTATTTATTCTCGTAATTACCTCAGGTAAATAACACTTAAGAACCTCTAGTAATTCTTATATAGACTTATAAAATATTCCGTATTTTTACTGTTTCAAAAAAAAACCGTAAAGAAGACATTAGAGAGTATAAATATAAGTTTCTGAAACTGGAGTGAGAAATAGAAACTATTAAGAGGAGATTAAAAATAAGAACGTTTTTTAAATTAAGCGTTAAAAAAACGTATAACAAGAAACATAAATGAGCCGTAAGGAAAGTTAGAAAGTAAAAAGATAAAAGTAGAAATTAAAAATAAGTTTCCCAAAATTAAAGTTATAGGCTGGGAAGCATTCTGATTTATTATTTTTGAATTTTTATTTTTGCCCAATTCGGTAAATTTATTATTAATTAGCCAACACAAGCAATCAGTCTAGTACTTTAATCTCCTTCAAGTTTAACCCCTGTAGAAAAGCAATGAATATTTCCATTTTGGTCTTTGGAAATAAAAATTTTCGGAACACACTTCCAGATCAGATACGTTATGCGATCGCTTGTAATGTAGAAGTTACCGACAATCTAAATCAGGCGGTGTCCTACATCCAAATGACACCCCCAGATATCCTACTTGTACAGGCTAGCCTCGATGGCAGTATGGAATTGTGCAATTGGTTGAAAGACCAGACAAAGTTATCGTGGATATACTGTATTCTCTTCGAGGATCGTCTGCAACAGCTAATTGATAGAAAGAAGTATGGTTGGCAGCAAGAATTAGAAATGACTGCTGTAATGTTAAAGCAAGGAGCTGATGCGTATATTTGGCATCCGATGGACGAAACAACAGAGTTTAGTTTAGCAGAATTGGCGGCTAATCATAGCCTAATACTGGCTCAATTGACTGTTGGTTTCCGGAAAGCCCAAAAATATAGAGATTTAATTCGCACAAATGATTTATTATCAGCGATCGCCTTAGCTGATTCATTAACAGAATTAAATAATCGTCGTGCTTTAGAATGGGATTTACCCAGACAAATTCAAAAAGCTAGAACTCAGAAAACCTCCTTAAGCTTGATTATTCTGGATGTAGATTATTTCAAAAAAGTTAACGATAATTACGGACATTTGGCTGGCGATCGCCTTTTACAATTGTTGTGTCAGCGTCTACGACAAAATCTACGTTTTCAAGACACTGCATTTCGCTATGGTGGTGAAGAATTTGTAATTGTTCTGGCTAATACTACAGGTGAGGAAGCACTAATTGTCGCCCGTCGCCTCAATCGTGTAGTTAGCGAAGAACCATTTACCATTAATAATAAACTTACAATTAATATCACTATTAGCTTAGGTACAGCTTGTCTAGAAATCGACGATGACGAAAAAGGAGAAAGCCTTATCGACCGTGCCGATAGATGCTTATTACAAGCTAAAACTACCGGTCGTAATCGCGTTATTAGCTCTAAACACTTATCTCACGTTCCACATTTAAAAGCAGTTTCTTCCTGAAAAAGGCAATGGGGGAATAGGGAGTGGTAAGTAGTGAATGGGAAGGTAAGAAGCTTTTTGATAATTCTCCCACGCTCCCCATCTCCCCATCTTTGCATTTCTGTATGGAGTACAGAGGCGATTAATCGCGTCTCTATCTACTCCCCACTTACAACTGAGCGCGACAATCCTCAACCGAACTGCGTTGTCGCATAGCATTAACTAAAGCCTCGTAGCTAGACCAATTTTCTTGCAGCAGGGTTTTTGCTTGCAGGGCATGAAACCGCATTTTTTGTTGGTAAGCTGATTCAGAAAACCCTAAAATTGTCAAGACTTTAAGCAATTTATTTTTATCATCACTTCCACCCTCAGCATTATTAAAAACTAGGGTTTCGGCAGCAATACCCGCCATCCAAACAGTGCAGTAGCGGTCTAGCATTTGGGCACTGATTTTACCCTTTTCTAACTGAGATGCTAATTCCGCATCATCAAAGGTAACGCCGCCTTGTCCGCCTTGTCCTTGTCTCCAGGCTTCCCAAGCGCTGAGAGTGTAGCCGGTAACGGGAATACCTAGTACGTGAGCAACTAAGAAATGTCCTGCTTCGTGGTGAATAATGCGATCGCGGTGTTCGCTCTTAAAACCAGCAATCCAATCTAAAAAGATTGTACCGCCCTTGCCCTGCAAGCTAAAACTGTCAAAAGTCGCTATTCCCAAAATAGCGAAGGTAGCAAGCGCCGGTACTGTTGGCGATAAGTTGAACAATGGCCCCAGCAGTGCCGATAGCGTCATCAGAAAGATAGATATTGCAACTAAATTGAGGCTAGTCTGGCTCATTGAGAGTTTTTTCAGAATTTGCTTAATTTTTCTTCATTATGACGCGATGTTTGCTACTACCTACAGGTTTACTCTGCAAATGCCTACTGTGGATTGGGAAGAGGGACAAGGAAAAAAGTCTGTAGCAATTATCCCAGAGGGTGCGGAGGTTCCCTCTTTACGTATCCTTGCAAATCCTCAACCATGTCATTTTTACAGCTAGGATTTTAGTATAAGTAAATAGTTTTTCCGCAAATAGATACTCTGCATAAAAGCGATCGATAACCCTGATTGATAATTAACAGTTTCAAACTTGAGATTTTAAAATTTACAGACAGACTTTAGTGCAGACAGCCCAGCATGTAATAATTCATAGTTTAGAAAAATTTGGTACACAAGTTAATAATTAGCTTGAAGTTATTAACTTATATAGACTTCTATTAAACTGTACAAAAAACTCGATCTAAAATCGAAAAAGGAGATTCTGTATTTCCTCCTCCTGTAGATAAAAGGATTAATTGCGTCTCTACCTATTCCTTGCTATCGCAATAACTTCAAAAATCAAAATAGATTCTATAAAAGGTTTAAGTTTAAATTTATTATCGTTCTAAATTAGAAATTATCAATTGTTACAATTTTATTAACTTTTAGTATTGCTTGAAAGTTGTATTAGATGATTTATAACATAGTTGCCTTTTAAAAGTATGTGTAAGTACTTTTAAAGGGCAATAACTGTTTATCAAATTCAATAACAAGCTTACTAAGTTAATTAACTAGGTTTTCTCTAGTTAGTTCGCTTATAATTGTGCTTAATTTAAACTAGTATCAAAAGTTATGAAACCATACCTTCCTCAAAACGATCCCGATCCTGCAAAACGCCAATCTTCATTACAGCGCAAGCAAGAAGAATATGAATTTGACCACGAATTTTTACCGCCAATGGCGATGCTCAAAGATGTACCTGCTGTCGAGAATTTTTCTACAAGGTATATTGCCGAACGTACAGTAGATACGGCAGAGCTTCCTATCAATATGTTGGCTGTTAAAACCCGTTCTTTATGGGATCCTTTAGACGAATTACAAGACTATGAAGACTATTTTCCAGTCTTGCCTAAACCTAATGTTATCAAGACATACCAAACTGATGATTCTTTTTGCGAACAACGGCTGTGTGGGGTAAATCCTATGGTTTTACGCCAAATTAAAGAGATGCCCTTAGGCTTTGAGTTTAGCATCCAAGAACTACAAGAAAAGTTTGGTGAATCTATCAATTTAGTAGAAAAACTTGCAACCGGAAATTTATATGTAACCGATTACAGACCGTTTTCATTCGTTCAAGGCGGTACTTATGAAAGAGGTAAAAAGTATTTACCAACGCCCTTAGCTTTTTTCTGTTGGCGTAGTTCTGGTTTTAGCGATCGCGGTCAACTTGTTCCGATTGCCATTCAACTCAATCCCGCACTCGGCAAACAAAGCAAATTAATTACACCCTTTGACAATTCTTTAACTTGGTTTTATGCCAAACTATGCGTTCAAATTGCCGATGCTAACCATCATGAAATGAGTACCCATCTTTGCCGAACTCATTTTGTTATGGAACCTTTCGCCATTGTTACAGCCCGTCAATTAGCTGATAATCATCCTGTCAATTTGTTACTAAAACCCCACTTCCGCTTCATGTTGGCTAATAATGACTTGGGTCGCAAGCGCTTAGTAAATAGGGGCGGGCCTGTTGATGAATTGCTAGCCGGAACTCTCCAAGAATCGTTGCAAATTGTCGTCAATGCTTATAAAGAATGGAGTTTAGATCGATTTGCCTTACCGACTGAAGTCAAAAATCGTGGCGTGGACAATCCAGATAACTTACCTCATTATCCCTATCGAGATGATGGAATGTTATTGTGGAATGCCATTAAAAAGTTTGTGTCTGAATACTTGAAGTTATACTACAAAACTCCTCAAGATTTGACAGCAGACTTTGAATTGCAAGCTTGGGCGCAGGAGTTAGTTTCGCAATCAGGCGGACGAGTTAAAGGCGTTCCCGATCGCATTGAAAAATTAGAACAATTAATTGACATTGCTACAGCGGTAATTTTCACCTGCGGGCCGCAACACGCTGCTGTTAACTACCCACAATATGAATATATGACCTTCATGCCGAATATGCCCCTTGCTGGTTATAAACAAATGACAACAGAAGGTACTATTGCTGACAGCAAAAGTTTATTATCATTTCTGCCACCGCCAAAACAAACTGGCGACCAATTGTCAATTTTATTCATTCTGTCAGCTTACCGTTATGACAGATTAGGCTACTATGACGATAAATTTGCTGACCCACAGGCTCAGAATCTTTTAGTTACATTCCAGCAAGATTTAAACGAGGTAGAGCGAAAAATTGAATTAAATAACAAGAGTCGTTTAATCAAGTATAACTATCTCAAACCCAGGCTTGTTACCAATAGCATCAGCATCTAATACCAATTCGTAATGGGCTACGTGCCGCTACGCTAACGTAATTAAGAAATTTAGATGCAGCAAGAATTTGCTGATTTATTTCTTTTGCTTCATTTTAGAGAATTGGTATATTTATAATTCGATTTTAGCTCGTTCTACATCTGCAAAAAAAGCTACACAAAGGCTTTGATATTTTTGCAGATGTTTTTATTTAGTAATTTGTTATCCCTTTTCCTAGCCAAAAGATATAGCTTAATAACGGATGTTTTATCTACCACGAGAATGATGGCTGGTTTTTAAATTACAGACACAATGTGACGAGAGTAAGTATCAAATTTCAAAGAAGAGATGGTTATGGCTGAGGAATTTAAAAAGGGCGATCGCGTTGAATGGAAAACTTCACAAGGCGAGACAACTGGCGAAGTAGTGAAGAAAGTCACCTCTCCAACAGATATTAAAAAGCATCATGTCGCTGCTAGCGAAGATGACCCCCAGTACATAGTTGAAAGCGATAAGACAGGAAAACAAGCTGCTCATAAGCCCGATGCTCTGGAAAAGTTAGAGGAGTAATTCTTAGCCATGAGTAAAGATACTAAATCGGTGATTGACGAGTTTCATCAAGCTGTCAATATGACACCCAAGGAACTAGAGGCTTGGCTAGATACAGATGAGTCACAAAGTGTCGGGCAAAAAGACGGCGATGACGAGTCAATTGGTCATAAATCCGGGCGACGGATTATCGAATTGTTAGAGAAAAAAGCTGACTATACAGACGATGAACTTTCGCATATAAAGAAAGTTATTAGTTACATTCATCGTCATAGCGCGCAGCAACCTTCTGGCGATTTGAAACACACACGCTGGTATTACTCATTAAAGAATTGGGGACACGACCCGCTTAAGTGAATCCCCAGTGAGTTAATTATTTTGTGGATCTCCCTGAGCCTGCGCCCAAGTCTTGCATACTTTGGTACGTTATTCTGCTGAAAGGGTGAGGAATCGTTCTTCTCGATGCTTAATACTTAAGTCTTGAATTGCAAAAACTATCAAAAGAACAAGTGATGAAAGACGATCGATTAGAGATGCAAGACCCCCGGCAGCAATATCCTGCTCCGCCCTTTCCCCAACAACCGCAGCCCGTACCAGGACTTGCTCAAGAGATGCAGCCCAAACCGGATCATGGTGAGCAAAGCTACATTGGATGTGGAAAGCTTGCAGGTCGGAAGGCATTGGTCACGGGAGCCGATTCTGGTATTGGGCGCGCTGTTGCGATCGCATTTGCGCGGGAAGGTGCTGATGTCGCGATCGGCTATCTCGAGAGTGAGGAGGCTGATGCTCAAGAGGTCATCCAATTGATTGAAGAATCAGGGCGCAAAGCGGTTGCACTTCCCGGTGACATCACTGACGAGCATTTTTGCCAAAAGCTGGTGACAGATGCAGTGCAATCTTTGAACGGTTTAGATATTCTTGTGAACAATGCTGGCGCACAGACATCTTACCCCTCAATTAGCGATATCGCGACTGAGCATTTCGATAAAGTGATGAAGACAAACCTCTACGCGCTATTTTGGATTACGAAAGCAGCCGTTCCACATCTCAAACCCGGAGCATCGATTATTAATACCACTTCGATTCAGGCATATCAACCTTCAGCGAGTCTGCTTGACTATGCGATTACGAAAGCGGGCATTGAGAATTTCACCAAATCTCTCGCCAAACAGATGATCGAGAAGGGAGTGCGTGTTAATGCAGTCGCACCCGGCCCATTCTGGACACCGCTACAGCCGAGTGGTGGTCAGACCCAGGACAAGATCGAGAAATTTGGTTCTGAAGTTCCGCTCGGAAGACCCGGCCAGCCTGTGGAAATTGCTCCTGTGTATGTGTTGCTTGCTTCCCAAGAAGGCAGCTACATCACGGGAGAAGTTTATGGTGTAACAGGCGGCATCGGGATTGCCTAGTTGAAAATGTTGAATTACTAAGAAAGGTAGAGGGCAGAATACCTTTTGACTTGAAAGAGCAGTTTTTGAGCAGAGGAGGCAGGGGGAGAAAGACACTTTCATTCAAGGCTTGTGAAACTTGTTTCATTGGGACTGCCATCTGCCCTCTTAAAACTCATGACTTTCTCAAACCCTCAAATTCTTGCATAGCCGTAACACAATCTAGTTAATCTTTACTTTATAAATAGGCTCTAAATCCCTAAATCCTCTACTAATTGATTTTGTATTCTTCTTTAATGATTGTGCAATTGATAGCATATATGCCTGTCAAATTTAACCAGGCGGAAGGATCGATCTAGGTTAATTGTGGTTTCACCGCTACCCAGAAATAAATAACCATCTGGTCTTAATTGCTGTTTTACTTTTTTAAGCAAAGCTTTTTTAGTGGCAATATCAAAGTAGATTAAAACATTGCGTAAAAAGATAACATCAAATTGTGGTAAATATGGCCAAGTTTGCACAAGGTTGAACTGACGAAAATCAACCATCTGACGGATTTCTTCGTTGATTTGCCAGTCGTTATTTAGCTTTTGAAAGTATTTGTCACGAATATTTTGAGATAGCCCGCGATTAATTTCCAACTGGTTATAATGCCCTTGACGAGCGCGGTCTAAAACTTTAGTAGAAAAATCGCTGGCAATTAGCTTTACAGGCCAATTGATAAGTATGGGAAAATGCTCCTGAATTAATATGGCGATGCTATAAGGTTCTTGCCCGTTGGAACAGGCAGCACTCCAAATATTAAGCGATCGCTCAATCGCTCGTTGTTTAATTAATTCTGGTAGCACGTATTCTTTGAGTGCTTCAAAAGGGTGTTTATCCCGAAAAAATGAAGTTTCGGTGGTAACTAAGGCCTCGATTGTTTGCAGATGAAGATTATTAAACGGATGATTCCGTAAGTAATTAATTAATTCCGCGATAGAAGTGAAGCCTGAGGATTCTACTATTGGCTGTAAATGTAACTCTGCCAAATAGGTTTTATCGCCAAATAATACAATCCCAGAATGCTCGTGAACTAACTGACGAAGATACTCAAAATCACCCTTGCTTACGTCCATAGTCTGTTTCATTACAGACCCGAAATAGAGACTCGATCGTAACCAATTCTGTGCAGAATTTCATCGGCAATTTGGTTAAGCGGCAAAATTTGATTGGCAAGTCCGGCATTAATTACAAAACCGGGCATTCCCCACACCACGCTAGTAGCTTTGTCTTGTGCAAGCACCTGTCCCCCTGCCTCGCGTATGCGCCGACAGCCTTTTAACCCATCTTGCCCCATACCCGTAAGGATAACTGCGATCGCCCCTGCACCATAAACCTCTGCAACCGAACGAAACAGAACATCTACAGAAGGACGACAGAAATTTTCTGGAGATGCTTGATTAGTAGCAAGGCGAACCACAGTTTTGTCGCGTTCCACAACTAAATGATAATCTCCTGGTGCAATCCAAGCACGTCCAGGCTCTAGTATCTGTCCGGGAACCGCCTCATCCACTGGAATTTTACACTTGGAAGATAATTGCTCGGCTAGTAGTTTGGTAAACATTGGCGGCATGTGTTGGACAATTAAAATTGGCACTGATAAATCAGCTGGAAGTTTTCCCAACACTGCATTCAAAGCATTAGGGCCTCCAGTAGAAACACCAATAGCCACAACTTTCACTGGCTCTATGTTGCTCTGAACGGGAAAAACAGCAACAGGTTCGGCAATGGCGTTTGGTGTAAAAAATCCACCAAATACTTTAATTTTCGGAATTAAATCTTCCCGAATATATTTATTTGTTGCTTCTACACTTCCTAAGTTACTCGGTTTTGTTGCATAATCTGAAGCACCTAAAGAAAGAGCTTCAAGAGTGGCGATCGCTCCAGTACGCGTAGAAGTGCTAAACATAATTACTGGCAAGCGCGGATAGATTTGCCGAATAGCAGAGAGAGTTTGTAAACCATCCATCTCCGGCATTTCCACATCAAGGATGACAACATCGGGATTAACCAGGGGTATCTTAGCCAAGGCAATGCGACCGTTAGCCGCAACTCCTGCTACTTCTAGTTCGGGATCGCCAGACAAAATCTTACTGACTCGACTCCTAACAACTACCGCATCATCGACAATTAGTACTCGGATTTTTGGCATTGGGGCATTGGGCATGGGGCATGGGGCATGGGGATTGGGGGTGAAGTTCTGGGAGGATATTTGAAAAGTTTGTAGTCCTGTATCAAATATTTGTTTACCCTACCCTAACCTTCCCCTTAGAAAGGCTACCGTGTACACACAAGTTATCGAATTACCCCACCCTAACCCTCCCCTTAGAAAGGGGAGGGAACTGGATCTCTTTTTCCCCCCTTAACAAGGGGGGATTAAGGGGGGTAAAGTCCGGAATTCACAAGCAACTCCGACTTGTGTGTACACCGTAGCCTTTATAAGGGGGGATTAAGGGGGGTAAGAATCTGATTTTAATCACAACCAACCACTTTTAAAACAACCTCTGAGATTCGCTCGTGAATATCAAAGACTCGTCCGCGAGTATCAAAGACTCGTCCGCGAGTATCAAAGACTCGTCCGCGAGTATCAAAGACTCGTCCGCGAGTATCAAAGACTCGTCCGCGAGTATCAAAGACTCGTCCGCGAATATCAAAGACTCATCGGCGAGTATCAAAGACTCGTCTGCGAGTATCAAAGACTCATCGGCGAATATCAAAGACTCGTCCGCGAGTATTAAAGACTCGTCGGCGAGTATCAAAGGCTCGTTCGCGAGTATCAAAGACTCGTCCGCGAGTATTAAAGACTCATTAAACCTGCCTTGCAAAATTATTTTCTGGTATAGCAATCCTAAATCATTCGTGAAAGATAAGATCCCCGACTTCTTAAAGAAGTCGGGGATCTGGCTGGACAAGTCAACAGTCAACAGTCAACCGTCTAATACTTAAACTGGTTGACGACTTTGTGCAAATCTACTGCCATACGGGATAATTCTGTAGCTGCCTGTAATGTATTGCTGGTGCCAGCGTTAGTAGTTTGAGTATTGAGTGCCACAATTCCAATATTTTTGGCAATGTCTGATGTTCCTTTGGCTGCCTCGGCGATATTTCGACTAATTTCATTAGTAGTTGCTGTTTGTTCCTCAATGGCGCTAGCAATGGTGTTTTGGAAATCGTTGATTTGATTGATAATGCCGGTAATCTGGGTGATGGCTGTAACAGCGTCCTTGGTATCTGTCTGAATCGCTTCAATTCGCTGGCTAATATCTTCGGTGGCGTTAGCTGTTTGTTTGGCTAATTCTTTGACTTCGTTGGCTACGACTGCAAATCCTCTACCTGCATCCCCAGCTCTTGCAGCTTCGATGGTAGCATTAAGTGCCAGTAAGTTTGTTTGTCCGGCGATCGCGGTTATTACTTTGATGACTTTACCAATCTCAATGCTGCTTTGAGCGAGTTTGTTAATTGTCTGGTTGGTGCGATCGGCTGTTTTAACTGCATCAATAGTAACTTTTGAACCTTCAGTAACAGTTTTGGCAATTTCTCGAATGCTGGCATTCATCTCTTCCACCGCCGTCACAACTGTATTGGTATTCTGGCTTACCTGTTCGGCAGAGGCGGAAGCTAAAGTGGCCTGTTCGGCTGTTTGTTCGGCATTGTGAGTCATTTCTTTGCTGACTGCGGTTAGTTCTTCTGAAGAAGAGGCAACTGCTGTGGCAACTTCTGTCATTTGTCTAATTGACGACTTCAGGCTAGTAATCATTTGATTTGCATTATCAGCGAGTTGCTTAAACTCTCCTGCGTTGCTAGCCTCAATTTGCTCGGACAAATTTCCTTGGGCAACGGCAAGTGTTACCTGATTAATTTCTGTGATTTGCTCTTTTAAATTCACAGACATTTGATTTAAGTTGTCGAGCAATTCTTTCCAACTTCCTGTTGCGGCTTTCACCACTGCTTGAGAACCGAGTTTACCTTGGACGCCAATCTCTGATGCCATGCGAGTCACTTCGCTAGCAAAGTTTTGATTGAAACTCACCAGTTCATTAAAAACAGAGGCTATTTCACTCAGTTCGTTATTTTCCACTGCCAAACGGACAGTAAAATCACCATTTTTTGCTGCTTTTAATCCTACAAGTAAGGCTTGCAATTGCTCTTTTGTGATACCGTTATCATTCGGCTGGGCTGCTGCATTTTCCACCATAGGAGATTTAGAGTTATCTGTTTTTCTAGTCCGATTTGTAGTCATGGTTAAATACTCCTCAATTACTCAATAATCTGACTTTTAAAATTAAGAGGATGTTTGAAAAGTCCTCTGGTCGGTATTGAAAAGTTCTAGATCCCCCGATAAATTGGGGGACTTTGATTCCAGTTCCCCCCTTTTTAAGGGGGGCTAGGGGGGATCTAAACGTGCCTAAAATCACAGCAAAACACTTTTCAAAAACCTCTAACATTTAAAACTTTGTGTACGTCTAAAACTAGAACAAACCCGTCTGTAAGCGGATAAGCTCCTGCTAGCATTTGCCGCATTTTACCTTTTAATGTTGCAGGTGGAGGTTGAAAGGTGTTTTGGGGAAACTCTAAAACATCTCCCACATCATCCACCAGTAGACTAACTATTTCATCATCAGAACAGACAATGATATTAAATCCTTGGGCTGCATCTGTAAGTTTTGTAATTGATTGCGTTTCTGGCTGGGTGATTTCTAATCGACGCTGTAAATCAATAACAGTAAGAATTTGCCCCCGTAAATTAATTAACCCACAGATATCTGCTGGTGCTAAAGGTACAGGAGTCATTGCTTGAGTGCGAATAACTTCTTGAACGTTCTCCACATCAATACCAAAGTAAACTCCTTTAAGAAAAAAGGTGCAAATTTTTTCTTTAACCATGAGTAGCTAGTTGCAGTAAATGAGGATTAGTAATTTGAATAACAGTCTCAATGTCCAAAATTTCTGTTATTTGTCCTTGAATGACAGCACATAAAAGCACGCCAGGTCTGCTAGGAACGCCTTTTATGATTAGTGGTTCTTCTACAATGTCGAGAATGCGGTCAACCACTAGCCCAACACTAACTTCTGAATTGCCACCAGAGACAATGAGTATCTGGATGATTTCGCCTAAATCCTGATGCTTGAGGAGATGGCGATCGCTGTGCAAAAATACTTGATGCAGGTCGATTACTGGCAGAATTTGACCGTAAGACTGTAAGACATACTGGTTGCCGACTTTCTCGATAGCAGAAGCTAAAATTTCTTCGATTCGCAGCGCCTTCGCTAGAGGAATTCCCATCCGCGCGCCTTGGGGGCCTTCAAATAGTACAATCGTTTGGCGATCGCTTTGTTGCTCTTGGCTATTTCCACTGTTTTGGCTGAGTAATTGGTTTTTGGCACTGACACCAGAGTAGTTTGCCAAACCAACAACATCAATAATTAATGCCACGGAACCATCTCCTAAAATCGTGGCTCCTGAAAATACCGATAGCGTCTTTAACTGTTTCCCCAAAGGTTTAACTACAATATCTTGGATGTCTTCAATTGTGTCTACGACCAATCCAAACTGATAGTTATCAACTTGAATAATTACAATACTCAACATTTCTGAGTTGGTCGCCTTATTGGTTAACTGCAATACTCGATTGACATCGACCAATGGTACAAGCCGACCCCGCAAGGGATACACAGGCACATCATAAAATATCTCAATTTTATTGACTGCCTGACCTTCTAGGCGTACTAACTCTTGTAAACTCTCTTGGGGAATAGCATAGCGATAACCGCCACTGCTAACAATTAATCCGGGAATAATTGCCAATGTCAAGGGAATCTTGATTTTAAATATTGTGCCTTGTCCCTGCTGGCTCTGAATTTCGATAGTGCCATTAATTTTTTCAATATTGCTTTTGACAATATCCATTCCCATCCCGCGCCCGGAAAGATTAGTCACCTGTTGAGCAGTGGAGAAGCCGGGTAAGAAAATTAAGTTTATCGCTTCTAATTCGCTCATCGAGCTAGCTTCTACGGCACTGATTAAACCAAGTTGCTGCCCTCGCTGTTTGAATTGTTTGGGATTAAGACCGCGACCATCATCGCCGATTTCAATATTGACTTTGCCGTTTTCCTGAAAGGCTCTGAGAAATAGTCTGCCGACAGCTGGCTTTCCACAAGCAAGTCGCTCGCTTGGTGACTCAATACCATGATCGATGCAGTTGCGTACTAAGTGAGTTAAGGGGTCTTTAATAGTTTCGATAATATTTTTGTCTAGTTCGGTATCTCCCCCGTGCATTTCCACCTGGACTTGTTTGCCCGCAGCTATGGCTATATCGCGGATGACGCGAGGGAACTTTTGCCAAATAATACTAATTGCTTGCAGGCGAGTTTTCATCACTCCTTCCTGCAATTGAGTTGTCAGTAGACTCAATTGCTGGCAGGTTGCAGTAAAATTATTATCCTGAAACTGATTACTAAATTTAAGGATTTGGTTACGGGTTAAAACTAGTTCGCCTACTAAGTTCATCACCCGGTCTAATAAATTAACATTGACTCGAATATGAGAAGATTCTGATGAGGTGATGCTTGATAGTTCGGCTCGATCCTGAAAATCCACAGACTCAGCATTTGCTGTATGTATTTGTAATGACACTTGCGTGTTAAGAGACGATGGAGAGGCTAATGGTGTTTGTTGAATTTCCTGTAATTGCGTTAAAGTTGCAATCAGTGGTGAATAATCGCGATCGCCTTCATCTTTGGTAGCTGCAATTTGAGAAAGGATTTGCCGAATGGTGTCAACTGTTTGTAGTAAAGTACTAATAATATCTGGGGTTATTGCTAATGTGCCATCCCGCAGATGAGAAAGCAAATTTTCCCCAGCGTGAGCAAGGGACTCCAGATGAGGAAACGGTAAAAAGCCACAGTTGCCTTTGAGTGTGTGGAGCGATCGATAAATCCGAACTAATGCTTCTCCATTAACAGATGCTTTCTCTAGCTCAATAATATCTCGTTCAATTTGATTTAGATTCTCGTAGCTCTCAACGAGAAATGCTTCTAGATCCTCATCATCAATCTCATTTGGCTCCATTACCTTAAAAAACTCAAAATATATATATCTTATGTTAATACTAATTTACTTTTTAAATTGCACCAACATCCTTCTTTGAATAGATGTTTAATTTTATGTTAGGAATAAAAATCGTCTTGACTGAAATTGTAAAATTATATTTATTCTCTATTTGCTAATCAAGCTGATGACAGTAGTTCTAATTATCGATGATGCAGCCTTTTCTCGGAGAATGATCCGCAAGTATTTACAACTAGATGGTTATGAAATTCTAGAAGCAGCAAATGGACGGGAAGGATTAGAAATGGTTCATAACCATAAACCAAATTGTGTGTTAGCGGATCTTCTCATGCCTGATATGGATGGTTTTGAATTTCTTAAAGCTATGCAAGAAGAAGAATTCAAAATACCTGTAATCATTATCTCAGCCGATATTCAAGAAGGTTCGCGCAATCAAAGCTATAACTTAGGAGCAGTAAACTTTATTAATAAACCCGTCAAAGAAAATGAATTGCGAAAGGCAATCCAAGAAGTTGTTAATACTAAGGAATAATTTTTGATGAATGTAACAGTAGAAGAACTAGATGCCTTACAGGAATTAATTAATATTGGAGTTGGTCGAGCAGCCAGTCTACTCAATGAAATGCTAGATTGTCATATTCATCTCCAAACTCCATTTGTAAAAGTGTTAACTGTTTCAGATGCTTATCAAGAATTAGCACCCCGATTTCGTGATGAAAGTTTGGCAACTGTCAAGCTAGGCTTTACAGGTTCTTTTTATGGCACTGCTGGCTTAATTTTTCCTACTGACAGCGCCTCAACATTGGTTTCAGCACTTACAGGTGAAGAACCAGGATCGGCAGATTTAGATGCAGTGAAAATTAGCACCTTGAGCGAAATTGGTAACATTGTCATCAATGGAGTAATGGGTTCGCTGACTAATGTATTAAAGCAACATGTGAATTACACATTGCCAATATATTTAGAAGATAAAATCGAAAATTTATTGTTGTCTGCCGATGAGAGCAATTCAAAAATTTTACTAGCACAAGCTAGATTCGCAATTGAACAATTAGAAATTATTGGAGATATTCTTTTAATCTTTTTAGTAGGTACTTTTGATGTACTGATTAATGCAATAAACGAGGAACTGCAAGTAATATAGCAATCCTGTTAGGAGTTACAAACAAATCTACTCCCCATTCCCTACTCCCTACTCCCTCCCTCTAGAAAGAGTTTACATTTGCTGCATACATAACAATATTAAAAGTTGCGATCGCCCAATGAACATCATCGAACAAGCTCAGGAAAAATTTAGCCTTTTAGATAAAATTCCGTTAGGAGCTTTTGTTCTACAGTCAAATTATATTGTTTTATTCTGGAACTCCTGTTTAGAAGAATGGACAAAAATTTCCAGAAGTAAGATTTTAGGAACTTCTATTTATGAATATTTTTCCCATTTGAATCAGCCTCGTTATACTAGCCGCTTGCGCCAAATTTTTGAGGGCGGCCCGCCAGCAATTTTTTCTTCTCAACTGCATAAATATATTATTCCTGTACCTTTATCAGAAGATAGATATCGCATTCAACACACAACAGTTAGTAGTGTATCTGCATTCGATGGAGATGGATTTTATGCTCTGTTCTCAATTGAAGATTTTACAGATTTAACCTTTAGAGTTCAGGAATATAAAAACCTTCGAGACCAAGCTTTAGCAATAGCAGAAGAACGCCAACGTGCTAAAGAAGTTGCTGAAACAGCAAACAAAATTAAAGATGAATTTTTAGCAATTGTTTCTCACGAACTTCGTTCTCCTTTGAGTCCTATTTTGGGTTGGGCAAAGCTACTAAAAAATCGCTCATTAAACGCCGCTGCAACTGCTCGTGCCGTTGAAACCATCGAACGAAACGCTCAATTACAAGCTCAGTTAATTGAAGACTTGTTGGATATCTCGCGGATTCTCCGGGGTAAGCTAGCACTGAATTTAGAAACAGTTAATCTTGTTTCCACTATTGAAGCTGCCTTAGAAACAGTGCAATTAGCAGCAGAAGCAAAGTCGATTCAAATTAATCTTCATTTTGGTAAAGGAATTGTACAGATAAAGGGTGATAGCAGCCGCATTCAACAAATTGTTTGGAATCTGCTTTCTAACGCGATTAAATTTACACCAGTTGGCGGACAAATAGAAGTCTATTTAGAAGAGATTAATTCTCAGGTACAACTGCAAGTTAGCGATAATGGTAAAGGTATTAGTCCTGAGTTTCTACCACACGTATTTGAGTATTTTCGGCAAGCAGATAGTGGTACAAACCGAAGCCACGGCGGATTAGGACTTGGTTTAGCGATTGTGCGTCAATTAGTCGAGTTACATGGCGGTAC
The DNA here is from genome assembly GCA_034530875.2 of Nostoc sp. DedSLP01. Taxonomy (GTDB): domain Bacteria; phylum Cyanobacteriota; class Cyanobacteriia; order Cyanobacteriales; family Nostocaceae; genus Nostoc. The sequence goes on along the minus strand of JAVRCJ020000014.1, from coordinate 179,518 downwards.
AGTCTTAGCACAGAGCAAGGGAGAAGGACATGGCGCGACATTTACAGTTTCCTTACCACCGCTTCAACAAAGTCTGGAATCACAAAGCGAAAATAGCAATGGATTGCAAAATCCTTATCCATTGTCCGTGCTTTATGGTTCGCTACAAGGAATACGTTTATTAATCGTAGATGATGATGCTGATACTCGTGAGTTTCTCGCTTTTCTATTAGAACAACAGGGAGCTAGCGTCACAGTTGCCGCATCTGCCAAAGAAGCCCTAGCTGCCATTATGGAGTCAAAACCAGATTTGCTCTTGAGCGATTTGGGTATGCCAGAAGTTGACGGTTACACCTTAATCCGAAAAATCAGAGCAATGCCGGCCGATTTAGGAGGAGATATTCCCGCGATCGCCCTTACTGCTTACGCCGCAGAAACAACACAAAAACACGTTTTTGCCGCCGGATTTCAACTCTATGTTTCTAAACCCGCCGATCCTTCAAAACTGATAGCAGCGATCGTAGCACTCGTTAAGATATAAGATTTACAATCACTCAAATACTACTGTCCGATTACCATAGACTAAGACACGATTTTGCAGGTGCGATCGCACTGCTCTTGCTAATACAATTCGCTCTAAATCTTTGCCCTTCCTCACCAAATCATCAACTTCATCGCGGTGGCTAACTCGTACCACATCCTGTTCTATAATTGGCCCTGCATCTAAATCAGCAGTAGCATAATGAGCAGTCGCACCAATAATTTTGACACCCCGTTCAAAAGCTCGGTGATAAGGATTTGCGCCTACAAAAGCTGGTAAAAATGAGTGATGAATATTAATAATTTGTGGAAATTGATTAATAAAATCTGCACTAACAATCTGCATATATTTCGCCAAAACAACTAAATCTATTTTGTATTGGCGGAGTAATTCTAATTGTTTGGTTTCTTGTTCGAGTTTGTTTTCTTTAGTAATCGGAATATACTTGTAATCAATACCGAATTGCTCGGCCACTGCTTTTAAACTAGAATGGTTGCTAATAATTAAAGGAATTTCAGCAATAAATTCTTTGGCACGTTGTCGCCAAATCAAGTCAAACAAACAATGGTCTTGGCGACTAACCCAAATAGCAATACGGGGTACAGTATCAGAAAAATGTAGTTCCCATTTAGCACCCAAAGGTTGAGCGATCGCATTAAAAGCCGGTGCAATAAATTCTCGCGGTAAATTGAATCCGTCTAACTGCCACTCAATGCGGGTGAGAAATAAGCCAGCAGCAAAATCTGTATGCTGATCGGCATGGATAATATTACCACCATTAGAATAGATGAAATTGGCAAATTTAGCCACTAATCCCCGGCGATCGGGGCAAGAAATTAACAATATTGCTGTCGAATTAGTCATAGTAAGTAGAAGGCAGAAGGCAGGATAGCGCAGCGTTAGCGAGTCCGCGAGCGTCGGCAGGAGGCAAAAGGGAAAAGCCAGTTTTTCTTAGGGTTTTAAATTTTTTTATTTTACATTTAATTATGTCTACCTAACTTAACTTGCAAATTCGTATTAGAAAAATTAGTGAGATTTGAAGTAGGGGCGTACAGCTGTACGCCCCTAATGGACTATGTTTATTTGGTCTTTGTCGGAGCCGGTAGAGGAAGATTGCTTGGTAAAGGTGTTGATTTAATATTATTATCTGTCGCTTGTTTCCATTCTGATAAATCTCGATTTACTGCATTTTCAAAATCTATCGATACCAATAACACATTTACATTACCTTCGGGTTTGGTAGGCGGGTCAGCTTGAGCATACAAAAAACTGCCGTTAAAGTTATGTTTACCTAAAATTATCTGATGAATTTGTTTGTTTTTTAAGGTAATATTAATAGTTGCTTGTGGTTTATCTAAAACAAACTGCCCAAGCTCATTTGGTGCAACTGACAAGGTGCGATCGCTTTTACCTTTAACTAACAAATCCATCAAATAAGAAACAATAGCATCATTTGCTGGTTCGGATATTGGAGATTTAATTAACCACTTAGGATTATTGGATTGATTGCTACGTTCCAAATTCAGAGTGAGTTTTTTTGTCTTGACTGTTAAAGCCTGCACATCATCTTCAGCAAAAGAGAAAATTTGCTGCTTTTGCTCCTTAATTTCTTGTCGCTGAGTCGCACCTTTAATTTCATAGAAGTAAACAAAACCGCCTAAACCCAGCGCTAGCAGTATCAAAATTAAAGTTGTTCGTGGCAATTTCATCTTTTTGTCATTTGTTATTAGCTATAGAGTATTGGGTATAAAGCATGGGGAAGCGTTGGAGGTATGGGAGGATGGAAAAAATCCCCCCTCTCTCCCCACACTCCCATGCCTCCCCTGCCCCCTACTCCTTTCTTACCTCCGTTGCCACCAGAGAATAACTGCTGTAGCCAACCCAATAAGCGGTAAAACTACCAAAGATGACAGTGTTAAAACATTGGCTTGGATGGTTGTCATGGTTATTCGGCGATTTTTCGGTTCTTTGGGGCGAATGGAAAGCGGTTGTTTATCTTGTTGATTCAGCCAGGTAACTGAGTTGAGAAATACATCTCCGTTTAGTTGCCTTTCAAACAAGCCATCGGTGGCAAAGTTAGAATTACCGAAAACGACTAAGCGTGACTCGGTGGATGTTTGAGATGAGGGAGTCGGGGAAGGTGTAGATTTGGCTGTTTGTTTTCTTGTAAAAGCAGCACCTAAAATCAGAGGCCCTTTAAGGTCTTTATCTGGATTAAATTCCAATTTTTCGCTTTGTAGGTCGCTTTCTGCCCAGCTACTAGGATATTGTTTGGTTTGTACTAGAGGTGTAGCTTCGACACCAGGTACTGGGGTAATTTCCAGAGGTCTGGCAATGGGATAAAAAGAAATATCGTTGCCGAAATCTTTGGTAATCGGATGTTGTCCGTATTGTGTTACTAAAGGCGCGGCAGGGCCTAGTCCCACGACACTTTCACTTGAAACATCCACTGCTAAACGATTATCTAAACGAACGCCCCACTCTTTTAGCAAGCTGTCAAGTTTGGGATCGGTATTAGGATCGAGCATTAACAGCAAGTTACCACTTCGATTGAGGTATTCTTGCAAAGCTTTGACTTCACTTTCAAACAATCCTCGCTTGGGGCCAGCTACTATGACTACAGCAGCATCCTGAGGAACTTTTGGGATTTCTGTGAAATTCAGCGGTTCTGTGACGTAATTTTTATCTTTTAATCCCTCAATTGCTCTGGTTATTGCACCTTTACCTGGTGAAAGTTGGCGTTCGCCATGACCTTGGAGTAAGTAAATTTTCCCTGTTGTTGAACTTGTTAATTTTTGTAGGCGACTAGTTAATTTTATTTCCGAGAGACGTTCGTTTTGATTTAGTGTTTGTACTAATTCTTTTTTATCCCCGTATTCTAGATAAACTTCGCCAAACTCCTTGGCACCAATTCTTTCTGCTATTCCTGGTCTAAGTTGCGGATCGACATATTCAAAACTAAACTTTGAGCCTTGCCGCCGATAATTTTCTAGTAATTGTTGGTCTTCGGGATTCTGATTAATATCAAACACCCAAACTTTAACTGGCTGTGGCAGAGCTTTTACTAATTCCCGTGACTGAGGTGCAAGGGTAAATAATTGAGACTCTGTTAAATCTGCACGTAACTGATAGCGAGTTCCTAAAAAATTAATCAATCCCAAAATTACTAATACTGCTAGAGTTGCTACTAAAGCATTAGTCCCAGCTTGGGTAGACCGACGGTTCCACCATTTAGTTTGATAACTTTGCGATATTATCCACAATCCAATAATGACAATTCCCGTAATTAAAAATGCTAATGGAATCAGTCCCCACTGTTCGGAGACTAACCCTACTGTTAACCCCACAGCAACAAAGAACGGGCCTAGCCAAAATAGATATTTCCACAATTTTTTCTTTACGACTATCTTCATAATGACTAATTACGCTGAAAACGCAGTGCATCAATTGATTGAGCTGTGAGAAAGATGCCCAAAAAAATATAACTGGCGAATAAAATCAAGGCGCTGGTATCAAAAATGCCTTGAATAAAGGTGTTGTAATGTTTCAGTAATGAGAAATGACCTATGGCTTCGCCTAGAGGATTGGGGAGAATTTTGGCAATTAAGTCAATCAATAACAACAATAAGATGACTGCAAAGGTAAGAACGGCAGACAGAATTGTGCTGTCTGTTAATGAGGAAATAAACATTCCTAAAGATAAAATTGCTGCTGCTAGTAAGATTAATCCTAAATGACCCAGTAGGGGAATTGTAAATGCCATTGGGGGATTTGAACCGCCGATCGCGATCGCTTCTAGCACTAACATAGGTATGACCATTGTCAGCAAAAATGTCACCACGCCTAATAATTTACCGACAGCTACCGCCCAGTTGGTAATTGGTGAGGTGGCTAAAAGTTCTAAAGTCCCACGCTTGCGTTCTTCGGCATAAAGCCCCATTGAAAGAATTGGCAAGATAAATAATAACAGCCACCCTATGCGATCCAAAAATGCGCGAATAAATTCGTAGGGGACATCTATCGGCGGAATTGGCACCTGAAATTGTTGCCCCTGTGCATCTAGGGCTGCAACTCCTGCTAAGATGCCATCTGGCCCTAGCAAAATCATCACGAAAAATAACCCAGCAATGAACCAAAATACACAAGCGATCGCATAAGCCAAAGGCGATACAAAATAACTCTGTAACTCTCGGCGATAAATCGCAACAATATTACCCAGTATTACACCCATTTACGCGGCTTCTCCTTGTGTGACTGCTTCTAAATTCTTTTCTTCTGTGGTCAGTTGCAAAAACACATCTTCTAAAGTAGCGTTAACTCGCCGCAATTCATGTAAACCGAATCCTGCACGCACTAATGTTGTGGCAATATCTTTTCCTGGTTCTTTCCCCGGTTGCGATATCACCCGCAGGTAAGCCCGATTCGCCTGGGATTGATGATGATTGTGTATTCCTGCTGCCGGAATTGATTCTACCAGACTGACGCCTGGGATATTCTGTAATACCTGTTTGGCGAGGGCGGCTTCTCCTTCGATTTCTATCTCATATCCTGAGCCACCTGTCAACTGCGCCATTAAATTTTCTGGTGTATTAGTTGCAACTACCTTTCCGCGATTAATGATGGCAACGCGGCTACAGGTCATACTCACTTCTGGGAGAATGTGTGTAGAGAGAATAATTGTGTGAGTACCAGCCAGACTTTTAATTAAATTCCGCACGTCAATTATTTGTCTGGGATCGAGTCCCACTGTGGGTTCATCGAGAATGATTGCTGGAGGATCGTGGACGATCGCTTGAGCAATTCCCACCCGTTGGCGATATCCTTTAGAAAGTTTGCGAATAATTACCCGACGCTTATCTTGTAAATTACAGCGTTGGATCGCTGCTGTTACCTTATTGGTGCGATCGCCTGCTGGAACTCCCTTAATTCGTGCGACAAAATGCAAAAATCCCTCCACCGTCATTTCTGTATATAACGGCGGTGTTTCCGGTAAATAACCAATTCTTTGGCGCACAGCCAGAGAATGTTCGTGGACATCATAACCAGCAATTCGGGCATTACCACTGGTTGCCGGTAAATAACCAGCCAGAATCCGCATCGTTGTAGTTTTACCAGCACCATTCGGCCCCAGCAAGCCTAAAATTTCCCCTGGTTCGACGCTAAAAGTGACATCAGTAATCGCTGGGGTAGAACCGTATATTTTACTCAAATGCTCAACTTCAATCATCAGTCTTAGTAGCGATCGCAAATTAGAAGATACCTAATAATCTTAGATCGCCATATTCCTTATGGGGGCATTGGGTATGGGGCATTGGTTGTGAAAACTTCTACCAATTCTCCAAAATCAAGCAAAAGATGTAAATTAGGAAAGTCTTACTGCTTCTAAGTTTCTTAATTACGAATTACGAATTACGAATTAGTATTACTCCAGCTTAATGCCATCATTATCAATCGCACTGTAGCCATCGGCGGGGAGAAGCCCCAGCCAGGGGTCAGAATTAGGAGTTAAAAAGAGTTCGGCGTATACTTGCTGATTGAGAGCTTGCACAGTCCTTGTTTGCTGACCTGCCATAAACCATTGATGAATTTGGCTGTGCAATACATATTCATTTCTGACTGTATCTAAAGCCATTGCAGCTTCAAAATTTTTCACTATTATCGGCAAATTATCTTGTGGAGTGTTGCCAGAGTGAAACTTTTTAGCTCTCATTAAAGAGATGCTGTTTCGATCTAGCTTGCTATCGCTGGCATAAAGTTGAGCAATTTTATTCCATGCTTGTTGGTCGGTAATTTCAGCTAAAGCCTTTTGATTTTCTTGGGCAGACCGGAGTGCCCTGAGCATAGGGCTTTCAACCATCATTTTAGAAACTGCTAAAGTGCTTGCAGTTTCTGCTGTCGGCGGCTGAGTGGAATTATTGGGAAATTCCACCAACTTAGGCGGAGACTGGATGCCCAAGCGGGATAAATCTGCAAGCCATTGGGTTTGGATAGAATTGTAGCGATCGCTATGATATTTTTTTAAAAAAGCCTCGCCTTCGGCTCGTGTAAGTTTGCTATAACTTTTTGCTGCTACTTCAGCCTGCTGTAGCTGACGCAGAAATGCTTTAGGAGCATACAATCCTGGAATTGCATCGATGGGACGACCTGACGCATCTAAGATGTAATGAATGCTATTGCCTGTAATTGTACGTTCCAACTTGCGCCCATCGCCGAAATCAATTGTTACTTTTGGTACTGGCCGTACTGATTCCCAGTGCAAAATGAAGCGGTCTTGAAGCACTTTAGAAATTTCAGTATTTGGATATAGCGCAATCCTGAAGAATCTACTATTAGCACAACTCAAATCGCGATCGAGTCTGCCCAGTAACCGCAGAGATAGAATTGGTTTGCCGCTAGTTTTGGCAGCAGCTTTGGCTTGTTCTAAGTCAGTGTACCAATACAGACGAGAGGCGTAACAGTCGCGTTGTTGGCAGAGTTCGTCTAAAGCCATCCGCAATGTTGCAGAAGGTAGAACTTCTCCTGAAGAATCAATGGCGAGCTGATTTGCATGAGATTTTAGAAATGCCTTTAATCCACTTGGCCCTTGTTTGCGAAGTACAGAAACTTCTTGAGATAGCTTGGAACTTTCAGTTACGGAAGTTTGAGCATCAGCTGTTTGCAACATCAGGCTAAATAGGATGAGTGCAAAGGGAGTGCTGAGAATTGTAAATTTCATAAATTTTCAAAAAGATAAGAGTATGGATGTTGCGATCGCTAACTAGAGAAATCTAGCCTAATCTTTAAGAATCAACAGATGCGGCGAAAGTTTCTGATATAGAAGGTCAAGCTTAAGATATTGACATAAATCAAAAATTTATAGCTTGATTGTTGCTTGTCTTAATCTTGCTGTCAAACAATTTTCTGAGTATTTACTGAATAAACTCAAATTAATATCTGTCCCGAAACGCTTACACGCATTCATTTACGGAAGCAACTTCATGAAAACAACAATTAGTTATAAACCAAGTATATGAACTTTTTAGTTGACTTTATTAAATTCCTAAAAAATAACTAATTTCCTAAAAATTTATTTATATCAAAATCAGTAATATTCCTGTTTTAAAGACGAATAAATATCACTAGATTATTAATATTCTAAATTGCGCAATTTTCTAGTAAAAGCTGTGAATAAATAACAGGATTTATTTAAAAGCGCAAAAAGTTATCTGGGTGAAATAGCGATTTTCTTGGAAATAGAGAAAAAATACCACCTATATCACTTTGGAACATTTATTAACCAATTTGAAAAATCACCATGCAAAAATATATTTGTAGCCTGCTGATCCTGGGATTAGGAACAATTTCAACTTGCATTACGACTCCATGCCATGCTCAAACCGCGGCCAAATCCGAGAGTCAAAATACCGATCAGATTAGTTCCGTATCTTCAAATTCAACTTCCACTGCCGAATTGCCTGGTTCGATTGATTCTGCTGATAATAAAGCCACTGTTGTCTCTGAGACAGTTAGCGACTCTTCTGCTCCTAAGGCAAATACCACTGCAACTCAGCCTGAATTAAGAATTCCTATATTTAGCAGAATTTTTCCCACAACTTCGATGCAGCAGTAATCAAACAACTGCCACAAAAGTGGTGAATCCTGAGTTAGGAGTTAGGAGTTACGATTCTGGACTTCGCCCCTCAACTTCCCTACTGGCCGGATTAAGCTGTAAAGCCACCGTCAATCTTCAAACTTGCGCCGGTGATAAAACCGGCCTCGTCACTAGCAAGATAAGAAACCATTCCAGCAATTTCCTCGCTGTGTCCATACCGCTGTAAGGCGGTTATTTTTTTGATACCCTCGGCAAAGGAACCCTCTGCTGGGTTCATGTCAGTATCCACCGGGCCGGGCTGGATATTGTTGACCGTGATACCCCGAGGGCCGAGATCGCGAGCAAGACCGCGCGTGAAACTAGCGATCGCACCTTTGGTTAAAGCATAAACTGAGCCGCCAGTAAAGGGTACAAGGTCACTGTTAACGCTGCCAATGTTGATGATTCGTCCGCCCTCACCCATGTGACGGATAGCCTCTTGGGTAGCTACGAAAACGCCCTTGATGTTAACCGCAACCAGTCGGTCGAACTCCTCCAGTGAGAACTCATCGATGGGCGCTAAGGCAGCAACTCCTGCATTGTTTACAAGGATATCTAGGCGACCAAAGGCTTTTACAGTTTCGGCGACCGCGTTTTTTACTGCTTCGACATCCGCACTATCAGCCCGTATTGCCAAGGCTCGTCCGCCAGCCGATTCAATTGCACGCACCACTTCATCGGCTTTTTGTGGCGAACTAGTATAGGTGAGAGCTACGGCTGCGCCATCATCCGCCAGACGTTTGGCGATCGCCGCCCCTAGACCGCGGGAACCCCCAGTTACCAATGCAACTTTGCCTGTCAGTTTGTTTGCCATGATTGGGTTTTAAATATTTTAATTATGCTCAACGATAGGCAATGCGGAGACTTTGGACTAAAATCACCCCAGATGCGATCGCCATTAACCCGCCCCAAAACCAGTAAGGCAAAAGCAAATACCGCTGCATTTGTGCTGTGTCTGAAAGTCCAAGCAGGCCAGCAGAGCTACTAAATAAATAATCTAATTGATGGTAAGTACTTACACAAGCTTGTACGCCTAAAAATTGAATGGTAAACCCTTGTATCCAACGAGGTGCTTTCAGAGCAATACCTAAAATTATCAAACCCAGCAAAGGTATTGCCACCAACCCAAACCAAGAACGCACCCAAATTAATGTAGAAATCAATAAAAAACTCCCTAAAATTTTCAAACTTAGGGAAGCTGCTCTAAAACTGCGGGAAGACAAAATCAAAGCTGCACCGGCAAGGGGTGGCCCCATTGGGCCTGCTGCTGCGACTAAGGCCGGCCCAATTGGCGCCAATGATAAGCGAAGACCATAAGTTGCAACACCGGAACCATTACTAAAAATCTCCAATTTTTGAAACTGTCCTCCTAATAGGAGTGCCATCAAACCGTGACCCATTTCATGAAACCAAGTTGCCAAGATTGTAAATGGGTATAAGATATAATCTCCTTCTGGAACTTGCCACAAGAAAGCAGTAGCGATCGCAGCTGCAATTAGCCACTTTAGCCCCATACGTTCAACAACAGCAGGAGCTTCCTTTGCGAGCAAGTTTTCCAAATTTTTGCTTGGTTCCTTCATAGATAACTCAAGTTTAGATTTTAGATTTTCTCTATGGATGAATCGCGTAGCATCAAATTTGAGATTTTCGACTCTGGCGCAAGCGCTCAGTCAAACGATTTTAGATTATCTCTTCAATCTAAAATCCAAAATTCCAAATCTCAAATTGGCGTGTATTTTCATCTATCCTAGTGTAATTATTAAGCTAATGGGGCTTTCAAAGCCTCACGACGTTTCACAAAAGTGTTTGGAGAGAGGTTTGTAGATTGCGACTTGTCAAACATCCTCTAAGATTGGAACAGCTTTTAGTCTGCTGCAAGTCTAAAGTAAATAATTGGGAAAAATAAGTTTGAACTCAAAAAGTAACCTTTGGAGATTGCAAGTGTTGCCTTACTTACGTGCGATAGCTTCAGTTTTACTTAGACCATTAAGAGCAATTCGTCGATTAGTTAAGTTTTTAATCAAACAACAATATCAAGTAGACGGATTAAGGCATTCAAATCTTGGGCTTGAACTATACAATCAAGGACATTATCTTGATGCATTAAAACGATTCAGTCAAGCTTTATCTTATTTTCAAAGAATTCAAGATTTAAAAAATGAAGGTACTACTCTGAGTAATATTGGAAGTGCATATCGCAGTCTAGGACAATATTCAAATGCTTTACAAAACTATGAAAAAGCATTTTCTCTTCATCTTGAAGTCAAAAATCGAATCATGGAAGGAAAAACACTTTGTGGTATTGGAGCAGTGTATTCCGTATTAGGACAATATTCAGAAGCTCTTAAGTATTACGATCGCTCCTTAATCATTAGCAGAGAAATAGGCGATTTCTCTAATGAAGCTACTACTCTCAGTAATACTGGATTAATTTATAAAAGTCTTGGACAGCCTCAAAAAGCTTTAGAAAAATATCAAGAGGCATTAAAAATTTACAGAAGTCAAAATCATCGAAAAGGTGAAGCAGCTATTCTTAATAACTTGGGACAAACTTACAATGAATTAAGTCGGTATGCAGAAGCATTAGAGTTACATCATCAATGTCTTAATATCGAAATAGACAATAATAATTTATCAGGTCAAGCTTCTTCTCTGAATAATATAGGATGTGTTTATCGTGATATAGGAGAATATGCGAAAGCACGAGAACACTATAAAAAAGCTTTAAAAATTTTCAAAAAATTAGGCCATCGCGCCAATGAAGCTACGGTAATCCATAATTTTGGCGGTATTTATGACCAGACAGGAGAGTATCAAAAGGCATTAGAGTCTTATCATCAAGCTTTATCAATTTGTCGAGAAATAGGAGCGCAGGAAAGCGAAGGTATTACTTTAAATAATATTGGAGCAGTTTATACTTTTTTAGAAGAATTTCCCCAGGCGCTTCAATACTATAAAGAAGCTTTGACTCTACATCGAAAGATTGGTAATTTTGGGAGTCAAGCCACAACTCTTAATAATATCGGCCATATATACTATCGTTACGGTAATTATACAACAGCTTTAGAATGCTATCAAGAAGCATTAGTAATCGCTAGTAAGATGGGCGATCGCGAAACAGAGGCTACTGTTTTGAGTAATCTTGGATTACTTAATGCTAGTTTAAAGGACTTTGAAAAATCATTAAACTATTACGAACTTGCATTAGCTCTACGACGAGAAATTAATGTTCTACAGGGTCAGGCAGAGACTCTTTATCTGATGGGAAATGTCTATTGTGATTTAGGAGATTACTCCAAAGCACAAAATTATCTGCAAGAAGCTCTAGCAATTAGTCAAAAAATTGGAGATAGGCTGAGTGAGAGTAATACTCTAAGCATTTTAGGATTGATGTATAGAAATTTGAAAGATTATAAAAAAGCTATAAAATGCTATCAACAATCTTTAATGATTTGTCAAAGATTAGGCAATCGGATAAGCGAACTTCAAAATATTGAACATATAGGTGAACTATTTCTAGATTTAGAAGAACACTCCAAAGCCCTGAAGTATTATCAGCAAGCGTTAGCAGTAGCGAGAGAACAGGGTTATCAAATGAATGAAGATAAGATTATTGAAACTATTAATGAAATTAATAGTTGTTTATCTGTTGATTGACTGGCTTTTTACCTTTTACCCTTCTCCCTTACCTTTATTAATTAAATTAATACTCCCCAATAAAGGGGAGTTACTACACAGCATTTAACTACCTAACCTGAACAACATAGTTATCCATTGTTTGTCTGATACCGTTGATTTGGTTGTCCTCCACAATCAATGCAAGACGATAGGTAAAAATACTTGAATTGATGTCACGATTGATATAAAATCACTTAAGCTAGTTGAAACAAGAATGTCATCAAGTCTCCTTTGCCCAAACTAATGCGATCGCCTGGTCGCAAGCGGTGACGATTCCCTGGTAACAGGGGCAAATTATTAATGTAGGTTCCATTGGAACTTCCCACATCTTCTACATAATGAGCGTCTCCTTCCACGCGAATATCTGCATGAATCCGCGAGACAATTTCTGAATTGGGGAATCCTGAAACATCCACATCTGGAGGAATGCGATCGTTAGGCTTGCCAATATGAATTACAGAAAGATTTTGCGGCAATTCAATCAAGCGATCGGTCTGAACGTGGACTAACCGCGCACTCACCTGCTGCAATTGCGTTCTCGCAGCAGTGACCGTTGGTAGTACTGATGGTGCGGATACTTCAGGCTGTGGCTCTGGTGCTGCTTCTAGAGGTGGCGGTGTAGGAATACCTTGGCTAGATACTACAGGCACAGCTGCGACAGTTGGCGGTGGTGTTGGGGGGGTATTTTCAGCAACAGGTATCTCTGGCGGAGTGAGTGGGGGAGCAGACACCGCTGTTGGTGGTAAAGATGAAGTAACGGGAGGGTGGGAGTTAGTAGCTTCCTCAATTCCCAAGCCATCTGGTTGTAAAATTTCCACAAGCGGATCGGGTGGAACTAACGGCGGTACTTCCACAGGGATATCAGGAGTCACTGTTGCAGCCACTGGACTATGAACGTGTGGAACTGCTGCTGAATGCAAGTTATAGCCACACTGACCACAGAATGCAGCATCTGCCTGCACCGTTGCCCCACAACTGGGACAGTGAGTAGTTGCTGGTAACGGCGTATAGCAAGCTTCACACTGCACAGCGCCGTCAGGATTGGGGTGATTGCAATTAGGGCAGACGATCATCGATTTTAGCCTTTGTTCAAGAGCATCATAAAATGAGATGGGACTGGCAAGCTCCAGGGGCGGCCTTAGCTTTAGATTCTAACAATTAGCTTTGAGGGGATGGGTAGGGGGCAGGGGAGGCAGGGGAGTGTGGGGAGTGTGGGGAGAGAGGGGGGAAAGATTTTTTCCCATCCTCCCACACCTCCCACACCTCCCCATGCCCTGTTCGGCCAATGCTGCCTCTTCTATTGCTAGCGCTGGAGTTCCGAACCTGCTGCTGCATCTAGCAGCCACCAAAGTTCTCCTTGGGGCTTAATTAAACGGGATGGATAAGTGAAGTCATCTGCTACAGGTGCAAAGACTTGCGCCAAAGCTGGTCTTTTGTTAGCACCAGCAACTAGAAAAATCACGCTGCGAGCAGAGTTGATGAAGGGGTATGTGAAACTTATCCGTAGACTTGCGTCTTTATTACCCACAGTAACTAAGCGATCGCGTACTTTGAGAGCCTCTGTGTGAGGAAACAAAGATGCGGTATGTGCATCATCGCCCATCCCTAGCAATATCGCATCGAATGCGGGAAACTCGGCTCCAGAAGAATTGAAAAATTCTTTAAGATGCTGTTCGTACTTAGCAGCAGCCTGGGCTGGATCGGCTTCCAAAGTCGGTACGGGATGAATGTTGGCAGCTGGGATATCAACATGATTTAGCCATGCACGGCGCGTCATCAATTCATTGCTATCGGGATGATCCGGTGGTACATAACGTTCATCCCCCCAGAATACATGAATTTTATCCCAAGGCAATTTTTGATTAGCGATCGCTTCGTATAACGGCTTAGGTGTACTGCCGCCTGATAAAGCGATGGTAAATTGCCCCCGCTGCTCAATGGCAGTTTCTAGCTTGGACAGAATTAATTTTAGCGCTCTCGCAACCAGCGCCGACCGATCCGGTAGAACTTCAACCGTTTTGTTCATAGCTTCATCATCATATTGCTGGCTTCCAGCAATACAATACCTAACTTCTTACAACCCCCCTTTTTAACTTTTGAAACATTTAACATCGTAGATTAGCTAGCTTGCATAAACGTAGACGCACCTTATCACCTCCATAAGCAAATTGTCAGTAGTCAGTCGTACTAACTACTATCATCATTAGTTTTATTTACACCCAGCTATTTCATACTTTCTTGATTGATGCCAAAGGGGGAAATTTATTAATTTTTAATAAATTTCCATAAAAATAATTAATTGCTTGATTTTGGCTAGCTCCGAGTAAGTAAAACAATGTATTAATAACCACTGATAATTATTTCTTCCCAATCAGCGATCGCTTCGCGTTGAGCGATTAATAATTGTTCAATACCTTTTTCGGCGACATCTAGCAATTGATTCAACTGACTGCGGCTAAAGCTACCTTCTTCGGCCGTTCCCTGGACTTCGATGATTTCCAGATGGTGATTCATCACCACATTAAAGTCTACTGTTGCAGCCACATCTTCGATATAATTTAAATCCAAAAATGCCTCTTTCTCTAGTAATCCTACGGAAACAGCTGCTACCTGTCCGCACAGGGGCGATCGCTCCAATATACCCTGCTGTAATAATTTAGAAATGGCATGAGCCAAGGCGACAAAAGAACCAGTAATAGCCGTGGTTCTAGTTCCAGCATCAGCTTGCAGGACATCAGCATCTACTGTCAGCGTATGTTCTCCTAGTGCTTCAAAATTAATTGCAGCGCGTAAGCTACGTCCGATTAAACGTTGAATTTCTTGCGTCCGTCCAGATAATTTCAGCAGTTCTCTTTCTTGCCGTTGCTGCGTCGCAGATGGTAGCATTCGGTACTCAGCAGTTAACCAGCCTTTACCTTTTCCTTCCAGAAACCTGGGAACTCCCTTAGTTACGCTAACGGTACAAAGTACCTGAGTATCGCCGCATTTTGCCAGAACAGAACCAGGAGCAAAGCGGGTGAAACTGGGGTAAAAGCTGAAGGAACGTAGTTCGTTGGGAAGACGACCGTCTGGACGCTGCCAAGCCATTAGAGTTGCCTCAAGATTTTTAAATGGAATACTGCCTTAAGGTTACCTCAGTGTTGTAAATCATCTGAAATGGGGAATTGGGCATCTGGCGACAAACAATGTAGAGACGTAGCAGTGCTAGGTCTCTACAAGGATTTCGGGTAACGCTAAGGAACTGCAAGCAGAGTCAAAATATTTTGCAGCACCATCTCTGGGGACTGGTCGCCGTTGATGGTCAGTAGGCGGCGACGACGGTCGTAATATTCCAAGATCGGGATGGTGCGATCGTAGAATAATTCTACACGGCGCTGTACGATTTCCGGTTGATCGTCTGGTAGCGATCGCCCCAAGGATCGGCTAACCATCACTGCTTCTGGAACTTGTAGATAAATTGCCCAATCTAGTTTTTGCCCTAAATCATCCAATAAAAAATCTAATTCTTCAGCTTGATAGGCAGTGCGCGGATAACCTTCCAACACCCAATCAGAGTTAATATCTGATTGTCTGAGACGAACTTTAATTAATTCAACGATGGTTTCGTCTGGGACTAATTCCCCTTTTTCTACGTATGGCTTTACGTGGTAGCCTAATTCGCTCAAGCTAGTATAAACAGAAAGATAATGGCGATCGCCTTGCGGCCATTGGAAGTTCGCTAGCGGCTTGTTACCAGATATCGCTTCTCGTAAAATTTCACCTGTAGAAATCAGAGGAATATCAAAATATCTACAAAGCCTTTGTGCTTGAGTACTTTTACCCGATCCTGAACCTCCCAGAATCACTAATCTCACAAAAATAGACTCCTCATCCTGTAAAATTCACTACTTTATAAATTTGTTTTGTTCAAACAACGAAAAAATCTAATATTTAGATACATTCAGGCGCTACTTCTAGCTTTTTTCAGTGATTGCAATTGCAACTTATTTGTTATCATTTTTACGGCTATTTACCGAGAAAGGACGAAAATTCAAATAAAAATAACTCTTGACTTCAGGACAAAGGTAGTGTTTGACTAGGAATGCAATTTGCCAGATAGACTACACCTGTGAAAAACAGATTGATTATACAGGCAGATTCCTAATAAATGACCCTAGTGTAACTCTGTAATTTATCGTATAGATTATAACTTTAAGTATGGTTGCCCAGCTAGAAACACAAAGTATAAATTCAGCCCCTGCTTTACCATATCCAATAGAAGGACTAGTGCAAGTTTTTACTAGCTCCCACAGAAACTTTTTTACGAGTGTGATGGCTCAAGCGCTGAGAATTGCCGGACAAGGAACATCAGTGTTGATAGTACAGTTCCTTAAAGGAGGTATTCGTCAGGGGCAAGAACGACCCATACAACTAGGACAAAATTTAGATTGGATTCGGTGTGATTTACCTCGTTGTATTGATACACCGCATCTTGACGATACGGAAAATCAAGCTTTACAAAAGCTATGGCAGTATACACAACACGTGGTATATGAGAGTAAGTATTCTCTCGTTGTTTTAGATGAGTTAAGTTTAGCGATCAACCTCGGTTTAATTGCGGAAACAGAAGTTTTAGCATTTCTGGCAAAACGCCCTTCCCATGTTGACATCATTCTCACAGGGCCTGAGATGCCAAAATCTCTATTGGATGTCGCAGATCAAATTACAGAAATTCGTCGCAGTCATCGACCCTAAACAAAATCTTCACTTCAGGATATCCTAGTAATTCTGTTTAAATTAGCTGTGAAGTTGTGATTAAAAACGATATCTGGATTACTGAAATGGCTCAAAAAGGCATGATTTCACCCTTTGAGCCAAGTTTAATCCGAAAATTACAAAAAGCTGAAAGTCTAAGTCGCGTTTCCGGCCTTAAACTGCCGGAGGTAAGTTTGTCGCAAGCATCAGAACTTTCTAAAACAGATGAGCCTGTAGCATTTGTGCCTGTAATTAGCTACGGTTTATCTTCTTATGGCTACGATATACGCCTTTCGCCCGCTGAGTTTCGCATTTTTCGCCACATTCCCGGAACTGTAGTCGATCCCAAAAACTTTAATTCCCAAAATTTAGAGCCAACGCCACTGCACACAGATATTAATGGCAGTTACTTTATTTTGCCTGCTCACTCCTATGGTCTAGGGGTTGCTTTAGAAAAATTAGAGGTTCCAAATAATATTACAGTAATTTGCATAGGTAAATCTACTTACGCAAGGTGTGGTATAATAGCTAACTTAACACCTGCTGAAGCTGCATGGCGGGGTCATTTGACGTTAGAATTTTCTAATTCTTCTAGCGCCGACTGTCGCATTTACGCTAACGAAGGCGTAGTTCAGTTGCTATTTTTAGAAGGCGAACCGTGTGCTATTAGTTACGAAGCAAGACAAGGTAAGTATCAGGATCAGTTAGAAATTGTTACTCTAGCTCGTGTTTAGAGGTTATTTATAAAGTAAAAATAAATTACTGTAGGGTGTGTTAGGCGCTGATTGCCAATATGATTTCTCACGAAATAACTATCCTAGCGCCTAACGCACCATCGATGCGGCGGTGTCCTGCGGCTAAATTTCATTGTCTCTAAGTCTCAAATCCTTTCGACGCCACTTGCACTCCACGCAGGAAACCCGCAAGGGTGCAGTGGCTCCCTTACTTAAGATTTACTTTATAAATGGTCTGTTATTAAGTAGTTTGCCTTTTGAAAATTCAATTAATAGCCTACGAATTAAATTGATAATCATTTATGAATAAATAGATATTAGAACACTAACTTTTTCCAGTTATATAAATTTACAAAAATTAGCCCTATATAAAAGTGGAGAATTAGCGAAAAAATTTGTAAAATATTTATTCTACCGACATTAATAATTAATAAAATTTACTAATGAATAAACAGTAACGGTTATCTACTGTACGCTCATAACTTAATTTATCAGCAATGATAGACATGATTTTTAAACCACGTCCGCGCTCTTGGTCGTTATCTTCAAATTCGGATATTTGTCGCAATTGCTCTTCTAAATCAAAGTACTTGCCTTGAGACCAAATGCGAATTTCTATATTTTTATTGAAACGCACAGCTTCAATTTCAATGGGAGTTTCAATTGGTAAATTTTTGTGGGCATGTTCAACAATGTTAGTAAAGCCTTCAATCAGAAGTGTTTGACATTGCCACCAAATTTGTTGGTCGGGAATACTTGGTTGATTGATTTGCTCGAACCAAGATAAGACTTCAGGCGAAGCTGTCAGATCTGTATTGACTTTGAGATAAATTTTTTGATTCACTTCTTAGCTAATAAAATATTTTAAAATCATCATATTCGCGAATCAGTTTATTTAATTTGAGTATTTTCACTATACATTACAAGCTAGTTTTCATATAACTTAAATTACATCGGCTACTTATTTGCCGTTGTAATTATAAAAGTATAATTTATGTTTAAAATTCTAGTTATTGATGACGATCCTACAGTCCGGGCAGTACTAAAAAGCACATTCAAAAAACAGGGTTATGATATTACCCTAGCCAGTAATGGTGAAGAAGGAATTACACAAGCACAATTGCTACGTCCTGCTTTGATTATCTGTGATTGGATGATGTCGGAGGTCGATGGACTAGAAGTGTGTCGGCGAATTAGGTCATATCCAGAGTTGGCAACTACATTTTTTATTCTATTGACTGCTAGAGGAGCAGCTCGAGGAGAGGAAGACGATAGAGTTAGGGGACTTGATGCTGGAGCAGACGATTTTATCTCTA
This sequence comes from Nostoc sp. DedSLP01, assembly GCA_034530875.2. GTDB lineage: Bacteria > Cyanobacteriota > Cyanobacteriia > Cyanobacteriales > Nostocaceae > Nostoc. The sequence goes on along the minus strand of JAVRCJ020000014.1, from coordinate 160,906 downwards.
AACCAATAGAGATGAATGAATTGAAAGCAAGAGTTAGAGCCGGATTAAGATTATACCAACTGAATCAGGATTTACAAAGTAAAAAGCAAGCTTTGGAAACACTCAATCACGATTTACAAACCCAAAAGCAAATTTTAGAAGCAGAATTGGCTGAAGCTGCTGATTATGTACGATCGCTTTTACCCTCACCCCTTATCGGAACAGTAACTACAGAACATTTGTTTATTCCTTCAGCACAGCTAGGCGGTGATTGCTTTGGACATAATTGGATCGATGATGACTGCTTGGCAATTTATTTGTTGGATGTATCGGGACATGGGGTAGGTTCAGCACTCTTATCTGTATCGGTACTTAATGTTTTGCGATCGCAATCTCTACCAAACACAAACTTTTGTCAACCTAGTGAAGTCTTAAAAGGTCTTAATCAAGCTTTTCAAATGAAGAAGCACGGTGATAAATACTTCACAATTTGGTATGGAGTTTATCACCGTCACAAACGTCAACTAACTTATGCCAACGCTGGACATCCACCAGCTTTACTTGTATCTCATAACTCTACAACAAATATCCAAGTTCAGCAGCTAACTTCTTTAGATTTACCAATTGGCTTTTTACCTGAGGTCGAATTTGAAGACGCTATTGTTGATGTTAAGGAAAATAGTATGCTATATATCTTTAGTGATGGCGCTTATGAAATTAATCAGCCCGATGGTACGATTTTAGGGCTAGATAATTTCATTTATTTATTAACAAAATATAGCCGAAAAGATATCTGCAATCTTAATCAAATATTAGCGAATATTTTCAGTTTGAATGCTCAAGATAATCTTGACGATGACTTCTCTTTAGTAAAAGTTAACTTTGACTAGTATATTTCGCACATTGCTAGATTTCAATTTTGTATTGTTAGTAATTGACGATTAAATTCATCTTGGTCAGCAAAGGTTTGAAAAATTCTATCCATTTTAGTCAGTTCAAACAACATTCTGACTTGATCGTTAATAGAACAAACACAAAGTCTACCATTAGCATTCCGCACGATTTGCATTGCTGATACTAAAGCACCTAAACCAGAACTATCAATAAACTTTACTTCTTTAAGATCCAATAATAAAATATTAGCTCCATTTTCTACAATGCTGCTAACTTCTCTACGCAATTCATTACCTCTAATACCATCTAAAATTCCAGATAATTCTAATACTTTTACGTTCGAGCTCATAGTTTTAATCTTCTGCTATTTGTTCAAAGAATATATAGTATTATTTTGGCATTACCTTAATGTAAACGGCAAGAGTTAGAAAAAAATTTTTGATTTTAATAATTTGTATTTAGTTTGTTATGAGAATTTGCTATTGCAGTAAAGAAGCTAGCATCAACCCATTGACGAGAAATTTCAAAAGCTTCAAAATATCCATTTTTTTGACCTAATTCTCGTGCCCAAAAACGAGATAAGATAAGTATAGCATCGAGTTGCATAAATGTTTTATTTGCTTCTGATTCATAACAACCAATAGCTGCAATTTTTTCCTCAATTACAGAAGTGATATCTACAAAAAAGTTGGGTTCAAAACCACGCAGAAAAACAGGCGGTGCTGAATACCACAAAGGTATATTTTTGCGGATAGCAACATTAGAAACTGCAATACTACATACTTCATGGTCTCTATGTCCATATTTTTCAGGTTGTGGTGCGTGAGTAATAATCAAATCTGGATGCCAACGCCCAATAGCTTCTTCAGTAACTTTAATCACTGTTTGTGTTGAAAAATTACACTCTTCTAGCGCCTGAAATTCGTAACTTGCACCGATAATTTTACCAGCCGCATCTGCTTCTTGGTGACGTGTACCCTTAATAGACGAACTAGAAAGAGTACCATCAGTCAAAATTAAGCAACGAACATTCCACCCTGCTTTCGACATCAGACTGAGAGTACCAGCAGTAGGTAAAACTTCATCATCAGCATGAGCATAAATTGTTAACACAGTTCGTTGACTAAAGTGAGTATTCATGGCTGTTTTCTGTATGGATTAGATGATTTTTTCTTGGGCATTGGGAGTGTTGAGTGGGAAGTTATTCACCTTGTCCCCTTATCTTTCCATCTCCCTCATCGCCTTATACCAATTCACTAAAATTTTGAAACAGATCCAAATCCAGAAACCCTTGTAAAATATAGATTTCTTAATTTTGAATTGGTATTATACCTCTTTTGGAGGCTGCCAAACAGATGCACGAATGATGGCCGACAAAAGTAATAAGTTATAAATAGCCCATGCACTATTCATTAGATGAACTTCAGGAGAATTGAGGCGGCCAATTGCAAACTGATAAAGGCTCCATAATATTCCTAGAATGGTCAAGATAAAAACAACAACTTGCGGCCAGACTAGCCGGATATAAATACCAGATTGCCGCTGTTTAGGTGTGACTTGGAAATTAAGTTTTTGTCCGGTGAATACACTCCATACTGCTTGGATTAATAAGGGAAATAAAGCGATCGCATATTGTTCCGACCGCCAAAGTTCTCTAGCAGGAATGCCCCAGGTCGCCGCGAGAAAAGTCAGGCGGTTGATAATAAAAGCTGGGAAAAAGTGTAAAGCAAAGTCAGGGCCAGAAGTTTTAACTGGAATAATTTCTGTAAAAAAATAGATAATTGGACAAGAAATAAAAATCAGAGTTGCAAAACCAGAAAAATAGCTATACATCGTTTTAAAATAATGCAATCTTTGCCAAAAACTTAGCCCTGGCTTGGTTAACGGATTTTCTCGCAGTAGTACTTGAATTGTTCCTTGCGCCCAGCGTAGTCGTTGTTTAAGAGTAGAACTGAGGTCATCTGGTGCTAAACCTTCTGCCAGCAATTCATGGTGATAAATAGATTTCCATCCAGCACCATGCAGACGCATTGCTGTATTCATATCTTCTGTAATGCTGTTGCTGGATACACCGCCAATTAATTGAAATTCATTTAAACGTTTTTCATCTTTGGCAAATTCATCAGCAAAATATTGCAGCCCAACACTAATAAGTGCTTCTCGCCTTAAAAGTGCATTTGTACCTGTATAAAAAGCGGCATTCATGCCATCTTTGCCTTGTTGCAGCGGCCCATAAAATAAATTCGCTCGATGTCCAAAAGGATCGCCTGCTGGAATGTTGTAAAAATCTTGGGGTGTCTGCACAAAAGCAATTTGATTTTGGTCGTATTTACCCGTGAAAATATTATAGGTATAGAAATAAGGCAGAACTCGCTGAATAAATTGTGGTTTGGGAATATGGTCAGCATCTAGAGTGAGAATAAACTGTCCGGAAGTTTCTCCAGAAAATATTGCGTAATTGAGATTACCCGCTTTAGCGTGGTGCGGTACGCCAGCAGGTTTGGGACGAGCAATGTAACGAAAACGACTGAGATCAACTAGTTCTAGCTCTTTTTTGCGAATAGCTTCTTCTAAGACTTTGCGTTCGGTGGTGAGGCGTTCCTTTATACTTTGGTGTTGTGGAGGTAACCAAAGAATAAACTCTCGCAGACTTTCTACAAATTGGCTACTTATATCTTTTACCTGTGTTTGTGATGATGCTTGCAGCCATTCTTCGGCAGCTTTGGTATTAGATGTGAGATTTTCCAGTTGTTTTAAACGCTCGAACAAATAAGAGCGTTCTGCATCAATTCGTTCTGCTTCCTGCTGTAGTTGTGGTGACTGCAAATCCTCAATGCACAGTCTTTCTGTCATCCCTCGCATATCAGCGGAGTTACCATCATCCAAGACATAAACGCGTAACTTGGTTGGTGGATAATCCATTGCTAGAGCAGCTTTCGCTGTTTCTTCTACTATTTCTGGCGGTTCGTTATAACAGGTTATAAATACATCTACTGTTGGCCAGTCGGATTTAGGTATCGGTGGGGTTAGCTGGTTGAGAGATTTAATTTGTCTAACTAAAGGCCGCCACAACCCAATTACAAACATGACGCCACCGAAATAGCTATAAATTTCAGCTAGTAACAAAGGGATAGAGAGCCAAAGGGCATCAAAATTAATCGAATGAGTAATACGCCATTGCAAATACCAAATACCAAAAATTAAATTAATTTCTGCTAAATAACGAAATAACAGCGTTCTTTTCTTGAGTAACGAGCGACTGTTACCAGAAAAATTTGCGGAATTATCAATAATAGAAACTGAAGTCATCTTAGTAAGATTTTGGATTTTAGTTTGTATTGGCGTAATCTTTGTTGAAAAAATACCTATTGGTAGTCACTTTTTACGCTTCGTTTGTCATAATGATTTTTGAAAATAGATTGTAAATCCAAAAAATAAATTATCCAATTTTGTAGAGTGGGCATATTGCCCACCCTTGGCTATGGGCGGGCGAGACGCCCACCCCACAAGAGTTAATTGGATATTTTTTGATTTGAGTTGTTAGCCGGAAAAGATATGACTACATTGACTCATGTACAAGTATTCCCAAATGCAACTGGTTATTAACAAACAAGCCTTTGTATTTACAGTTAGTTACGTTTCGGCTTATTCTGTGGCTTTTGTGCGAGTTACTAGTGGAGTATTTTTGCTAGTTGAAGTCCAGTAACTTTCCGAACCATCAGAAATTAACTGAGTTTGTTGTATTGGGGTGTTGGGTAAACCTCGCCCAGAATCGCCTTTGGTTACTGCTACCCACCAGGGAGATTTCATGGTGGTAGTCGGACGAATTAGGGGTTGTCCGTTCATTGCTTTGTACAGCAAGGATTGCAAAATCATACTGTTGGTGCTGCTAGTGAAACCAATTGCCGTTTTCCCGGTGGTTTCATAAAAGCCTTCATAAAATCCAGCTGATGGATTGTATAAATCAGTCGTAGCTTGCAGTAATTCTTGGCTGTATTTGTTTTCTGGAAGCAAAGCATGATAAGCAAAAGCTACTGCTGTACTTACTAATCGCCCGTTTGGTACGGGTTGACCGTCATCTCCTAAGGCTATCCAAGCATCGCCTTGTCCGGTAATTGTGCTGTGGACAGTGTATGGCTTGCGATCGATTAAGGTGGTGGCTGAAGCTGTGAGAGTGCCTGTACGGCGGTAACGTTCGGCTTGCGCCTGAAAAATCGGCTCAAAGAGCGATCGCATTTGTGGATCTAGTCCAAATTCCAAAGCATAGAGTAAGAAGGGATTGCTAACTGTGTATTGGTTGACCTTGGAGTTAGTATCTGTGCGACGGCGTTGAGTTGGGACTTTCACTTTCTCTACTGAGGCAGTTTGATATTCACCGCCAACAGTAGAACCAGCAACATTAAACCCCCATAATTGAAAAGCACGAGCAGCATATTCTTCATAACCCAAGCGGGTTTCAGGGTTGACGCGGATAAGCGATCGCCCTGAAGATTCATCTTTGCTAACAGTTGCACTCGAAAGAATACCTTCGCGCACCACACGCAAGTATGACCAATCCAGAACGATTTTATCTACAGCAGCGGTATATTCTCGATGACAGGTTTTTAAGTTGTAAAGTGCTGCCAGCATCCTGCCTAAATCTAAAGCCGACCAGCCATTTCCTTCTGGAATTGGATTTCCACCATAATCTATAGATTGCAGCGTTCTTGTATCGTAACCCCGGCTCGGCAACTCACCAGCAAATAAAGGTAATTTTGTCAAGGCTGCTAATAGATGTCGGGTGCGCCCTTCAAATTCTTTGGGATTAATTATATCCAGCGATCGCGCTGCATGAAGTGCTGCGAGATAATCTCCTAAGCCCCAGAGAGTTGCGCCTTTGAAATCGCTGCGATCGTCAATTAGCCCACTCTTGGAGTGGTAATTTGCCTGAAAATATCGCCAAGCCGCCTCTGCATAGCGTCGTTCAATCAGCGTTAGCGGTCTTTTGAATTTGAGATTGCACGATGTCTCCGGACTACCCACTGGTGGAATCGGTGCAACAGCCACTTCCGTAATTTTAGAACTATCAATGGGGGTCGAGGTAGGAGCTGGAACAGTAGAATTAGCTTGATTTGAGGGCGTTACATTTTCGCTAGGTTTAACAGTAGAATTCGCTTGATTTGACGACGTTACATTCTCACTAGGTTTAGCAGTAGATACATTTACAGAACTAGAAGCAATTAAAGGGCGATTTCCTCTAGCTTTGTAATATAAAATCTCTAAAATTAGCCCATTGGTATTACCCGTCAAAGCTTTGTTGGGTTGCTTTGATTCTTCATAGATTCCAGCATAGTAACCACTATCATCAGGACTGCGGAGATCCTTGACAGCATCAAAAAGTTTTTGGGCATAAGCATTATCGGGAAAAAGATAGTGCCAGCCAAAAGCAGCTTTCGTACTGATGCTGCGAAACTGGGGATAAGGCTGGTTAGCATCGGTAATTGTTGCCCAGTTTGCGCCGTTGGCGTAGACGGTGTTGTAGAGAAAATAAGGTGCTTGGTCGATATTGTCTTCTGTAACCGCAGTCAACTGACCTGTGCTATCGTAACGCCGTTTTTGTACGTCTAAAACTCTGGCTGCAAAATCAGCTAACTTACCTTGCAAGCCAAATTCAATACCATCAAGAATATAAGACTCACTGACAACGTAATTATTGGCGTTAGTGCTTTGAAAGTCACGGGTATCAACGGGAATTTGTACGCCATTAATTTCCACTAGCTTAAACGGTTCTAAAGCAATAGCTTTGGGTGCGTTGAAACCCCAAAGTCCATAACCTCTAGCGCCGTATTCTTCGTAGCCGAGTCGTCCTTCTTGCACCAGTAAGGTTTTGTTGTCAGCAAGAACGGTAGCGCCAAAAAGTTGTTCGTCTTTGAGCGATCGCGCCACTTGCCACTTTGCTACAATTCCTTTGAGCCAATCATTATATTGCGGATGACAACTGCGAATCACATCAAAGGCAGCCAAAATTCGACCGATATCTAAAGCAGACCAGCCAATACCCCGTTCATTCGGATTGTTGCCATAATCAACCATCTGTCCCGTGGCTGCGTTATAGACTTTATTCGGCAAGGCATCCTCAAATAACTTCAAGCTGCTAAGAGTTGTCAAAAACTTATTGAGGCGGGCATCAAAGTCTGCTTGATCGGTCAAATTCAACCAGCGTGCAGCATTCAACGCCATCAGGTAATTACCCATATCCCAGAGCGTACCAGAAGGATAACCCCCAGTAGAATTAGTAAATCCCGTTGCTGGCTGATAATTTTTCACAAAATACTGCCAAGCACCACGAGCATAAGTTTGTTCTTCAGGTGTCAAGGGAACTGTAATATTGCTACAGCTATTGGAATTTTGGGATAAGACTGGTGTTGGGATGTAAAACAAAAATTGCAGAAATGTTCCAACTAGAAATAATGCAATCCATCTCAACAGCTTTTTTGATCGTTCTTGCATAGAGTAATATCTAGAAAAATTCCTTATAATGTCCTAGTTTTGATGTTATGTAGAAAATTTATAGATATCAGCGAGGAATATACCGAAAAGACCATACTTACATCTAAAATTAAGTAAATATACGGTTTGTATGCCTGTTATCTGAAAAAGGAGAATATACAGAAAATTTGTTGATATTAGCCCCAAACAAGCTAGTTAGACTGACGATATCTCAAAAATTTCTTGATATTTCGATTAAAATGCTTGTAATCCTTTCTCTACTTAAATCGCTTAGTGTAAGATGTGGCAAGCTTCAGTCTAATAACTAGTTTGTGCCAAAGGAGATCGGCAGCATGACTTTGTTTGTGCGCTCTGAACCCATCGGAAAAAAAATGAATCGGCTGCTGATTGAAAGCAACGGCACATTCATTGGTGAATACGAGAGATCGCAGCAAGCTGACATTGAGAGAAAAACAGAAGAAATAAATGCGGCAGAAACAACGCTTCTGTCAATCTATGAGAAGTATGGAAAGTTCTGCGTTCGATGGGATGGAAAAGCAAAAAAGAAATCCATTCGAGTTAAAGGCATTGAGGTTGGTACTATCCCCAAAGCAGCATGGCGGACTCCATCTTGCAGAAATAGCAAATACAAACAGTAGCCAAGCTCTGGACTATCGCAACAGCTAACCCAGTAACCGCTTCAGTTGCTTATACACTTCATTATCATTGCGCTTTCCAACTAGAATTACTTCAACTAAATCTGCATGTGCGCAGCTAAACGCTTGAGTTCTGCCGTAAAAGTTTCGATACCAACCATTCGCGAGTTTGAAAGGGCAATTTGGGCTTGCACTGAATACTAAATCCTCCAACTGAGCAAGTCGATTGATTAGTTGCTCATAGCTTTCGACCGACATAACTACATAACTTGATTGCGATTCCGTTGTGAGTAAAACAGGCTCAACAGTAGCTTGGCTTAAAACTTCACTGCGAGTATTTTTAATTTTATCAACAGAAAAATGCCGCATCCTAGCACTATTCCCAAAAGCTTCTGAATGCTATTTTAATATGCGATCGCCATCGCCAAAATTCAGGAGCGATCGTACTGAAGATTAAAACCAGAACTTTCAAAATCTTTGTCTTTGCTGTTGAATTCTTCTTCAAGTCTGCAATCAAGATTAAATTTAGTGTTTCGATGGAGATTTGCTGACAATATTAACTTTAGTGGCAAAAGATGAAGTAAGATTCACATTTATAGCAGTATCCGTATAGTCCCATAATTTTAAAATCGACATATAGTCCAGTGCGATGATTCATAAATATCCTGTTAATATTGCAATTTTATGGTTATTACCACTGAGTGTATTTGTATCTATCAGCGCTATAGATTGTTCATCTCTTAAAGCTCAGACTGTTGATAGGACAAAACTACCAAATAGCAATTCGCCCTTGTCGCAAGAGATCCCACCACCACAGGATGTCCAGCCACCTGTGCCTTCTCCAGCTCCCTCACCAGAATTGCCACAGCCACTTCCGCCACCAGCAGAACTGTTTCCATCCTCTCCCCCAAGTCCCACACCTGAGGAATCAGTTCCTAACAAGCTACCTCAAAAAATTACTGTTGAACGATTTGAAGTCATTGGTAGCACAGTTTTCACTCCCCAAGAGTTAGCCGCTGTTACTGCTGAATTTACCAAACGGCCAATTTCTCTCACCGAAGTGTATCAAGCACGCTCTAAAATTACTGAGTTATACGTAAAAAATGGTTATATTACCTCTGGTGCTTATATCCCACCGCAAACAATCCGATCCGGTGTGGTAAAAATTCAGGTAATCGAAGGTAAATTAGAAGACATTCAAGTAACTGGCACTCGTCGGTTGAACGCCAACTATATCCGCAACCGCATCGCAATAGCCACATCACCTCCTCTGAATCGGCAGCGTTTGTTAGAAGCATTACAACTTTTGCAACTTAATCCTTTGATTGAAAATTTGTCTGCCGAACTCTCGGCGGGATCGCGCACGGGTACGAGTCTGTTGGAAGTCAAGGTTAATGAGGCAAAAACCTTTAGTAGCCAAATAGTTTTGGATAATGGGCGATCGCCAAGTGTAGGTAGTTTCCGACGCCGATTACAATTGAATGAAGCTAACTTATTGGGATTGGGGGATAGTCTGGGTATAGCTTACACCAATACCGATGGTAGCAACTCCTTTGACGCTAGTTACACCTTACCACTCAATCCCCGCAACGGAACGCTGAGTTTGAACTATGGCATTACCTCAAGCAATGTCATTGAACCTCCTTTTGACTTTTTAGATATCCATTCTGATTCTCGCTATTACGAATTGACATTTCGCCAGCCAATAACCCAAACTCCTACACAAGAATTGGCAGTTGGGTTAACACTTTCGCGACGAGAAAGTGATATCTCGTCGTTATTACAGAGAGAAGGGGTGCCCGCATCGGAAATTTCACCAGGAGCCGATGAACAGGGACGCACTAGGGTATCTGCATTACGATTTTTTCAAGAATGGACTTCTCGCAACAGCCGCGAAGTCATCGCCGTGCGCTCTCAATTTAACTTGGGCATCGATGTGTTGGATGCTACCATTAACCAAAATCCTCCCGATAGTCGTTTTTTTGCTTGGCAAGGACAAGCACAGTGGGCACGTCTTTTAGCTCCTGACACCTTGCTGTTACTTCGTTTAAATACACAACTGGCATCGAAAAGACTTTTACCCATCGAGCAATTTGGTTTAGGCGGACTAGATAGTATTAGGGGCTATCGTCAAGATTATCTTTTAACAGATAATGGGGCTTTTGTTTCTGGCGAAGTTCAAGTACCAATTCTGCGTTTATCCCAGATAGATAGTATTTTGCAGGTCGTTCCTTTTGTTGATTTTGGTGTTGGCTGGAATAGTTCTGGTGGAGAAAATCCAGACCGTAATACCCTAGCTGCGGTTGGTTTGGGGTTGCGTTGGGTGCAGGGCGATAGGTTTACTGTTCGTCTTGATTGGGGAGTTCCTTTAGTATCTGTTGACTCTGGCGATCGCACATTACAAGAAAACGGTTTGTATTTTAGCTTAATTTATAATCCTTTTTAAATCAGTTATCAAACAAGGCAAAAGTTAAAACTTAAAAAGTACTCATCAAGAAAAAAGAATTGGTATCAGTGCATAATTTTTTTTTGAAAAATGAAATAAATATTTGTCACTTTTTGAAAAGTTACCTTACCTGCACAAGATACTCTGTACTAGTACATCCTATCGTGACAGTAACTTGAAGCTCGAAGCAGCTTCTATTAATAAACAATGTTTCAAAAGCTAAATTTATCGCATTTAGCTTTTTTGAGTTTAATTGATTATTTTTATCTTTTTTCAATTCTGATACTGATGCAGCAATCAATCAATACCAATTTGAAAAAAGAACGTGACAGATGCATAAGCTCAAACCCTTATGATATCTAGTTTTTTTCATGCTGAATTTTCTGGGAACTCTGTAGCTTGCTTTTTGCAGGATGGCCTGGCTTACGGATTATCAGCTTTGCTTCTTGTCACAGGCATAAGAACTTTCCAAGAGAAAATTTTTAATTTTTAATTAAGTAGAAGGCAGGAGGCAGTTCTTGCTATAGGTAGGAAGTAAAAGCCTCAACAGTAAAAGGTTTTGCTGCTTTGGATTTTACATTTAATTATGTCGGCTTATTTATTATAAAATTTCCTACTGTGTGGTTTTTTCGGAATTTATGCATAACTTCAGAATAAAAAATCCGCAAATATACCATATAGCAAATCCGGCGTTTAATTTTATTTTGGGTATCCTAAAACAAGGAACGTTAGATGATATGGAGAAAAAAAACAGACTTGAGAAAACAGCTAAGACTTATACAACAAAAACTAATTAGGCAATTGGGCATCTCATTCCAGAAGGTAAATTCTCAAGACAAACCTTAGTTTGCATCTCCATCCCAATTTTCTAATCACATATAGCCATAAATTAACTCAGTCAATCTCCCAAAAATGCGAACTTAAAAGTCTGAATTTCCGGGAGTAGTATGTTTCAACCTAAGACCTAAAGCTATGAAAAATTGAGGAACAGCCATGCTAGGAAATGAGAGGGAAAAAATACGCCATCTGCTGGTCGTCCAAGACCTAGAAGGGCGGCGAATTATCTCCCTGAAAGAGGCTACTTATTCTATAGGACGGCATTCTGCGAATACTATTGTTCTGGCTTCTAGGTCAGTGTCAATGCAACATGCAATCTTATTGCGGGTTACTGTTCCAGACACTGACCAATATGGCTTCCAGATTATTGATGGAAACTATAAGGGAAAAGGAAGTACCAATGGCTTGTTTGTGAATGGCGATAGATGCTTCTCTCACAATCTCAGGCATGGAGATGTTATACATTTTGGGAGCAATCTAGCTCAAGCTAAATATTATGCTATTTCCAATCTTTCAGAAGAAGAATTTTCTGAACCATCCGATGTCGAAGATTTATTGGATCTTTTATCACAGCAAGCCCATCCTGCCAATCCTTTTCAAACCGTAGCTGTCGATCCCAACTTTGAAGCAGCGAGTGAAGCGGCTCTTGCTCGCCTAGCATCCTTCCCCGAACTGATTCCCAATCCAATTATTGAGATGGATTTAGAGGGAAGAGTGACTTATCTGAATCCCGCCGCAGCTCTGAAGTTTCCCAAACTTAGGGAGATTGGAATGGAACACCCGATTTTGATAGGGCTGCTGAGTAAAGTGAAAGATCTCGAAAACAATTCTTTTGTGCGTGAAGTAGAAGTAGGCACGGAAGTTTTTGAACAATCGATTCTTTACCTTCCTGAAAGCGATTTAATTAGAACCTTTATTACTAGGGATATTACAGAGCAAAAGCAAGCTACAGCCGAACTACGCCAGCGCGATCGCTTGCTACAAGCAGTTGCACAAGCCGCCAATTTTTTGCTTAGCGAAATGAACTATGAAACAGGTGTCGAGCAAGCTATATCTATTTTGGGCGAAGCTGCAAAAGCGGATCGCGCTTATCTTTTCCAAAATCATCCCCATCCTGCTATAGGAGAAATAGCAGTCAGCCTGCGCTTTGAATGGACGCGCCCTTCTATCGAACCTACTCAGCATCTTTGGCAAAATCAGCCTTATAAAGATTCTGGATTAACACGTTGGTACGATATCCTCTCCAGCGGGCAATCAATCAACGGACTCACCGAAACATTTCCCATCAGCGAGCGAGAATTACTGATTCGAGATGGCATTCAATCTCTGCTGCTGGTACCTCTGCGTTTAGAAAACGAGTTGTGGGGTTACCTTGGTTTGGCAGACTGCACCTTTGAGCGTCACTGGTCAACGCATGAAGAATCCAGCCTGTTGACAATGGCTGCCAGTATTATCGGTGCCAAGCAGCGTCAGCAGGTAGAAGACAAGATTCGCTATCAAGCCCTCCACGATCTGCTTACAGGGTTGCCCAATCGTCTACTATTTAACGAGATGCTAGACAAAGCCCTACCCAACGCAACTAGGAAAGGAGAAAGTTTAGCTGTAATGTTTCTGGATTTGGATCGCTTTAAGACGATTAATGACACTCTCGGCCACACACTGGGAGACAAGCTACTACAAAACGTCGCTCAAAGATTACAAGATTCACTGAGAAAAGGAGACACTGTAGCTCGTTGGGGAGGTGATGAATTCACTATCCTACTTCCTCGAGTGACTAACATCGAAGAAGTGACTCAAGTGGCACAGAGAATCTTACAAACCTTAGAAGATCCCTTTCATCTCCAAGAGCATGAACTTTATATCAGTGCCAGCCTTGGTATTGCCTTGTTCGATTGTAATAGTTATGATGCCGAAACATTAATGCAGCACGCGGATACAGCTTTGTATCATGCCAAAGATCGAGGGCGCAATAACTACCAATTCTACAGTGTTTCTCTCAGCGCCAAGAATCCTGAACTTTTAACTCTAGAGAAAAGCTTGCGTTATGCCTTAGAACGCAAAGAATTTTCGGTGTACTATCAGCCTAGAGTCAAAATAGAGACTCAAGAGATTACTGGTATGGAAGCTTTGTTGCGCTGGCAACACCCAGAAATGGGATTGGTCGCGCCTAGTGTTTTCATTCCTCTAGCCGAACAAACTGGATTAATTGTCCCCATCGGCGAGTGGGTACTGCGGACAGCCTGTAGCCAAAATAAAGCTTGGCAAGATGCAGGATTACCACCTTTGATGATGGCTGTTAATCTTTCTCTCAAGCAATTCCGTCAACCGCAATTAGTAGAGACTGTAGCCCAAATATTAGAACAAACAGGATTAGAAGCTCGATTTTTAGAGTTAGAAATTACTGAAAGTACAGCTATTGAAGATTTAGAATTCACCCGAAATGTATTACAAAATTTGCAGCAAATGGGCGTTCACCTCTCCATTGATGACTTTGGTACTGGTCATTCTTCCCTCTCGCGCCTACAACTTTTGCCACTCCACAATTTAAAAATTGATAAGTCTTTTATTAAAGATTTGAAGCACGATAACAAAGTTGCTCATATTATCAAAGCCATAGTTAGCTTGGGGCAGAGTTTGGGATTGAGACTGACAGCTGAAGGTGTAGAAAGCGAAGAAGAATTAGAGTTTTTGAAATCTATCAAATGTGAAGATGTACAAGGCTTTTTATTCTACCGACCACTTTCTGCTCAAAAAGCTACAGAAATACTCGAAAGTAAACGAAGGATTGGGGATGGGGCATAGGGCATGGGGAAAAAGGTTAAAGGGAAAAGGGCAAAGGAATGATTTTTACCTTTTCCCCTTACCCCCGCCCCTTATCCCCAGAGGGGACCCCACCTTCCCCTTTTCCCAATGCCCAATGCCCACTCCTTTAGCTTTGGACTGGATTGTACAATAATAGTCTTAGCTATCGTTGGTGGACGATTTTATCAACGGGTGGCAATGTAATCAGGAGAACAACAATCCCATGACCTTGGATAAACTAACTCAAGGTTCAACTTCCGAAGAATGTGCTGCTAGAGTGATGGAAACAGTACCACTGGTAATGCGGTTTATCCGAGCCGATATGCGTGCCCACAGCGCTGCTTTTTTATCTATACCTCAGTTGCGATCGCTCGCATTTATCAACCGCAATCCTGGTGCTTCATTATCCGACCTAGCAGAACATTTGGGCGTCACCTCTGCGACAGCATCAGCAACCATAGAACGCCTGGTACAACGCAACTTTGTCGAACGCAACGCCGATCCTCAAGAACGGCGGCGAGTGTTGCTCAATCTTACTGAGGAAGGAAAGCAGCAACTCAAGCAATCCCAAGACCAAACTCGCGCTCATATTACCGATCTACTTAAAGGTCTGACAGAAGAACAAATTTCTAATATTGAAGAAGGCTTAACTCTACTCAAAAATGTCTTCGATCGAACAGAAATCAAATCGCCATAATCGCTAGTCAAACACAGCTATTGCCTCAGCGATCGCAATTGCAGGTTAGGATTTTACAGTCGGCGCTATTGTTGCAGCAAAAAGCATGGGTGGCAAATTAATTGTATTTGAAGGGGTGGAAGGCTGCGGTAAAACCAGCCAAATCCAGCTTTGCCAACAATGGTTGGAAAGTCAAGGTATTTCTGTGGTGGTGACTCGCGAACCAGGGGGAACTGAGTTAGGTTTAGATCTGCGGCGTTTGCTACTATCCAAGTCAGAGGATAAACCAATTGCCGAGGTCACAGAACTTTTATTGTATGCTGCCGATCGCTCCCAACACGTTGAACAAGAACTCAAAACCAATCTGGCAGCAGGGAAATATATTTTATGCGATCGCTACACTGACTCTACCATTGCTTACCAAGGATATGGTCGGGGTCTGAGTATCGGCTTAATTAATCAGCTTAATTATATTGCTACTGGTGGCTTAGAAAGCGACCTCACTATTTGGTTGGATGTCGATGTCGAGGTGGGACTTTCTCGCAAACGAGGAAGCGAAGTAGCACTAGACCGTATCGAACAAGAGACAATTGCTTTTCATCGCCGCGTTCAGCAAGGATATGCAGAATTAGCAGCATCCCATCCCTCACGAATTGCGCGGGTAGATGGTAGCTTGAGCAAACAAGCTGTACAAGAAATAATTCAAGGAATTTTACGCGCACATCTTCAGGTGTGAAGTCCTGGATTTTTCAGCACCTCGTCCTCATCTAGATTAGCGATGGAAAGTAAATTCTTTAATCTTTCAAAAGCCCAATTTAATTATGTGCGATCGTAGTATCGAGGGCTTTATTCAATTAATCGCCCGCTACAGCCCTGATTTTCCTCAGATAATTCAAGGGGCTTCTTTAGCACAAATCGATGCTCTTGCAGAGCTTGTCTATCAAGTCTCGGCACTAAATTTGCCATTAGATTATTATAATTTTCTGTTGCGAATGGGTGTATCTGCTCCTGGGTTCGTTGTAGACACTTCTCAAAGCGGGTGGGGTGAAAATGTGCCTTGGTGTGCTTTTGTGGAGGATGCTGCACCAGATGTAGAAAGTTTGTATGAGTACTATAGCTATCAGTTGGAAGAAGGGGAAAGTCCACCGTCTCAATGTTTAGTGGTGGGGGTTTTTGGAGTACATTGTGAAGAGGTTTTTGTGGAATGTGACAAACATGTAGCAGGCCGGGTATTTACCGAAATATCTGGTTCTAGGGTGTTCTGGGCAGAAAGTTGGGTTGGACATCTTTATAAGCGGGCATTCCGTTACATTATTAGCAATTATATGCAGGTACAAGCCCACAGCCGCATCGATCGCCAAGCAGCGTCCCAACTAGCTCAACTAGCGCGTACTTATGGCTTGAATGTTATGTGGTTCAGCGATGCCTTCGACTTCTGTGCGGTGAGTGGCGATTGGGAGATTTTGCTATACATTTCTAGCTATGCAACCTCTCCTTGGTTTTATTTAGCTGGTAAAAAGCACTCTCGTACATGGCGCTGTACCAGTTCTGTTGTTGCCGACTTCTGGCAATTTCTCAAACGCTCACGTTTTATTAATTAGAAGAATACAGAATTCTAATAGGAAAACAGAAAACCAGTGTTGGTTTAGGAAAAGGGTAAATTGAAACCTTTTCCCTTTTACCTTTCCCCTAAAAGTATTAGGGTAACTCGGAAAAATCCCAGAGTTACCCCACTTTTTTAAACTTAGAAGTTAGAAATTATTATTAAGTTCTAACTCCTAATTTATAACTTGCGATTAGTTAAGCAAACGCAGCAGTTTTAACATCGTTATTTGCCAGAATTTCTTGCAATTCTTCGGCATCTACTGTTTCTTTATCAACCAGCATTTGCGCTAATTGATCTAGAATGTGGCGGTTGCCCACTAATACTTCTTTAGCGCGTGCATAAGCGACATCCACAAGTTTGCGGACTTCTTCATCAATGGCGGCGGCGGTTTCTTCAGAGAAATCGCGTTCTGACATGATATCTCGTCCCAGGAACATGTTACCTTGCTGACGACCAAGGGCGACCGGGCCAAGTTTATCGCTCATACCAAATCGCGTAATCATTTGACGGGCTACACGGGCGACTTGTTGCAAGTCGTTGGAAGCGCCTGTGGTAACTTCTTCTTCACCAAAGATTAATTCTTCAGCGATGCGTCCGCCCAAAGCCACAGCCATCTGATTTTCTAGATAAGCGCGGCTGTATAAACCGGTGTCCATACGGTCTTCGCTGGGGGTAAACCAAGTTAAACCACCTGCACGACCGCGAGGAATGATGCTAATCTTTTGTACTGGGTCATAGTCGGGCATTAAGGCACCAACTAAAGCGTGACCAGCTTCATGATATGCTACCAAGGTCTTGCGCTTTTCGCTCATTACCCGGTCTTTCTTCTCTGGCCCGGCTAATACGCGGTCGATCGCATCGTTGATTTCATCCATTGAAATCTCAGTTAAATTCCGCCGTGCTGCTAAGATTGCGGCTTCGTTTAACAAGTTGGATAAATCTGCACCGGTAAATCCAGGGGTACGACGGGCGATTTTATCCAAGTCCACATCTTTGGCTAAGGTTTTGCCACGGGCGTGTACTTTGAGGATTTCGCTACGTCCAGAATAGTCGGGACGGTCTACTACTACTTGACGGTCGAAGCGACCGGGACGCAACAAGGCTGCATCGAGAACGTCGGGACGGTTAGTAGCAGCGATAATGATGATGCCAGTGTTACCTTCAAAGCCGTCCATTTCTGTGAGCAGCTGGTTGAGGGTTTGTTCGCGTTCGTCGTTACCACCGCCCAAACCCGCACCCCGTTGACGACCTACGGCGTCAATTTCATCGATGAAGACGATACAGGGAGCGTTAGATTTGGCTTGTTCAAATAAATCGCGGACGCGGGATGCACCGACACCCACGAACATTTCCACGAATTCCGAACCGGAAATTGAGAAGAAAGGTACGCCTGCTTCGCCAGCTACGGCACGAGCCAGGAGGGTTTTACCTGTACCAGGAGGGCCAACTAACAGCACGCCTTTAGGAATTTTTGCACCAACGGCGGTAAAGCGATCGGCATTTTTCAAAAAGTCTACGACTTCGTTTAATTCCAACTTGGCTTGGTCGATACCAGCTACATCACCAAATGTCACCTGTGTTTGGGGTTCCATTTGTACTCTGGCTTTGGATTTGCCAAAGTTCATCGCTTGGCTGCCAGGGCCACTTTGAGCGCGACGTAGCAAGAAGAATAAGCCAACCAAAAGCAATACAGGGAAAAATAAGCTGCTCAGTGCCTTAAACCAAAATCCTTCATCGGTTTGGGGCAATACTGAAATATCAACGCCTTTTGATGTCAAAGTATTGATTAAATCTGGGTCGTTGACCAAGGTTACCAACCGTTTATTTGGGTCGTATTTGGGGGTAACCAATGCTGTAGAACGGTCTGCACTCAGACTGACTTTTTCTACTCTGCCTTGTTCAACTTCTTGAATAAAGCGACTGTATCGCCATGTCTCTCTGCTTTGGGGTTGTTTGTCAAAAAATGCTGTTCCCAGGGCAATTACAACAATAAACAGCAGCGCGTACAGCCCTGCGTTTCTCCATCTTTTATTCACTAAGGTCTATCCTCCTGTATTTTTCGCGCCATCGCGTAGCGTCTGTAAGCGGAGAGGTCATTATTAAGAATTATGTTAACTTATCTTAAGATATAACAGAATGGCGTGGCTGTCATGCTAAAAAAAGCCCCCTTATTTCCTGAAAACTGGGATGGTGTGGATTATATTGTAACGATCCTGTAGGCTGATGAACGGTATGAATGGGGATAATCTCTACCACGCTATTAGTGTAGGCGATCGCTTCAAATTTCTTGACTAGCTCTGGACTCCAAGGTGCTTCCTGTATCGGCTGTTGCTGGTTTTGCAAGTAGTTTATCAGTTGCGATCGCATGATTCCCGGCAAAATTCCGGCATTGATTGGCGGCGTCCACCAACTACCATCACACCATCCCCAAAGGTTACCCGTACTGGTTTCTAGCCAATTTCCTTGGGCATCCGTTAATATTGCTTCTTGGGCATTGGAGCTAGTTTTTGCTAACCAAGCACTCAGATAATTGCCAGTTTTATGAGAAGGTAGAGAACGAGAAAATTCTGAACTGGCAACCCAGCAGGCAATACCATTTTTTTGTTTTTCTGTCAAATCTGGCGTTAAGAATCTGCCAATTATCCACTCTCGTCCATCGGGAAACAGGGTAATTCTGAGAACGGGGAAGTATGAGAGAAGAACTTGGGCACCTTGGCGGATACGCTGCCAATTGGGTTGTTGCCAACCAAAACATTGGATTGAGAACAGGAGGCGATCGCAGTGGGCTTGCCAATTGGTTAAATTATTATCGATGGAATTCTCATAAACTCGCAAAGTTGTAAAAACCGTTGCTCCATAAAGCAACCCCGGATCGTTAATATTTAACTCCAAAATTTGCGACTGAATTAATTTCCCGTCATACCAAAAAATGTCATTTTTCCCAGTCATCTTGCTAATTGCTACAACTTTATTGAAAAGTGATGAGCTGTAATGCTCATACGTTGCATAAGATAAAACCTGTGAGCTGCAAATCGCTGAATGCCAGAATCAAGTCTCAGTTGTTGACAGTAGTTCTCTCTTGCATATTCAACGAGCCATTGAAATAACTGTTGACCGTAATTTTGCGATCGCTTAAACTCATCAACAACTAAATCATCAATATATAAAAATTTACCGGATGATAAACATGTCAAAATACGAAATCCAGCAACGGCTACGGGTTGCTCCTCTGTTGCCAAAAATGCAATTTGATATCCTTGTTTCATCTGATATCGAACTTGTTCTAGAAATTTAGCCTCCTCAAGGTGAGGACGTAGCTGAGACATCACAGGAAAACACCCTAATATTTGAAAATCAGATTCTGCCAATCGGATTGACATCGCTATTCCTCCTAAAAATATTGCGTGTTTTCTTTCTGAGTTGTTAAAAAGTTCGCAATTTTACAAAAGTTTATTTCTCTTGCAGCAAACTGGTATATTACTTTAATCCTTGGGAGGAAATATAATTTTATTAGTTCCTTCAGGAGTTTTAACTACTTTTCCTCCCAGTGCTTCTATCGCTCTAATTGCGCGTTTACGAGTTTTATCATCAACTTTATTATTTAAAACCATTGCCCAAGTAGCAATTTGCGCGTATTTACTCTTAGGATTTCGACTGAGAAATTCAGCAGTTCTTTGAGAAGCAGCGCCTACAAACTGACTTTCTTCATCTGAATAGTTTTTCGCCCAATTTGCCGCTGTTGTAAAAGATTTTTGAGCAGCTTTCGGATTGCCTAGAAATAATAACTCATCAGTTCCTTTATAACGCCACACGTAATAAGACCTTTCGGGAACCCACGGAGATAATGATTTTAAGCCTTTTTCAGATAATGCGATCGCCCGTTCTGGCATAGCAGCATACAATGAAGTACTAATTGAAAGACTCTGATATGCTGCTAAAAATCGCGGGTCGCGTTCTAAAATTACTTCAAAATACTCTGGACTTAAACTATAACCTGTTTGATCTCTGACTTCATCATCCCCAAAATACTCTAAAAAATTTATATATACCCAATTTCCAATCAAATTGTCATAACCAAAACTAGGCATTTTTTTGAGAAAATCAAGACTGACTTTTTCTAATTTAATATCCTTTTCTAGAGTTGCTAATGAAACTGATTTTTTACTATTGAGCAGTTTTTCCAGTTTTGGAGATTGAATTAAGCCAACTCCCAAAATACACGCACAAATTACAAAAGGTGTAACAATGGCTTTACGGGATAACAACATATCAGTTAACTTTATATTTTTAATGTATTGTATTATACTTTTACTTAATTGGCATTCTCATGTATAAATTCTACTTTTTTCAGCAAGTATTTTCTTTAACGAGATAAAAATATTCCTTGTAAACTATAGCGTTACCTTTCTTCATGCACACAGAGAAAAGTATTAAGTTATTTGGATTTAACTAAATTTTCTTATATAAAATTGGTAAAGTTTTTAACCCTGTTCAAAATAAGTTTAGTGTTTGATTTAAACACTTTTGACACGAGAAGATTGCAAGAAATACTTTTATGTCTACTGATATTGAAACTAATAAGCGCAGTAAAATTAATACTCAAAGCTTGAATAATACTGACCCAGACCGCATTCAAAACGTAGCTAGAGGGTTATTAAGCAATTTAGTATCTAGCATACAAACATTAGTTTCTGACATGACAGCTTTAGAAGTAAATACTATAGTTGTCAATAGAATTAGCGGCTCGAAATTTAATGCTTGGGAAGCATATCAAGAAATTTATTCTATACATGACCCAAGCTATTTTGACGCAAAAGAAATTCCTAAAGAAGGCGAACAAGCTCAAAAGCTACGTCAGCATTATAAAAGTCTATTTGACCAACTTGAAAGAGAATACTTTTATCTGTTGTTAGAACAGAATTCTGGTTTTTATAATCCTCACGATGAGAGGGTCACACGATATCGTCAAAACCTTGAAAATGCAAAGAAGCGTCAAGAAGATTTAGTAGAAGCTGATGCCAAGAACATCAAGCTAGCCAAGCCTATATTACCTGCTCCAACTCCCGTTGTCGATGAACAAGATGGAAATAATGAAGAAGATTGGATTGCAAGTTTTCAAGAAATTGAAAAACTTTTAAAAAATGCAAAATTTGTTCGTACTTTGCGCAAAATATCTGAACTAAAAGCAGCGCTAGATGGCAATAATGTTACAAGTACTGAAACTGATATTATTTATATTCAAACTGTAATGCAGGTAGATGGGGATATTATCACTCGTTACAATGAAAAATTGTTTCAGTTACCTGAAGAAACTAAAAAGTATCTCATGACTACACATAATGAAGGAGTAGTTGCTGGAGAGAAACAGTGGCGGGGAACATTTAGTTTTTTAATTGAGTTAGTACAAAAAATTGCAAAATTATCTTGATAATGAATGCAGATTGTATAGAAATAAAAGAAGATAACCAAACTGAGACGGGACTCTTTATATTTCTAGAAGTTCCTCAAGGCGATCGCTTTCAACTTAAGATTGAGCAAGGACAGTATAGTTTTTACCTAAACCAGACAGTTGTAGAACAAATTCAACAAGCAAAAGAAACTAATCTTTCTTTAGAAATTTCTGCTAAAACCAAATTTTCTCTTTGGTATTATGGCTATTTCAATCATAATTTGCCACTGGATAATACAGAAAATAATATTTTAAAAGTCTTTTATAAAAGTTTTTTGATTATTATTTTATTGGATATATTTCAACTTTTACTGAATAAAAATGTACGCGATGAAAGAAGCTTAGAGCCTGGAATCACCTTTAATTGTTATTATAAACAGGATGCATCGCCTTTAGATGTTTATAAAGAAGAAGATATTATTTTACAAACCACTGTAATTTTTGATGGTGATATATTTCATAAAATTCAGTGTGATTTTCTGCAAAACTCTCAATATTCTAAAATTGTATCGGCTCATTATTGGCTGACAGAACAACTACTAAGTAGCTTTCAGACTTACTCAAATTTATTAGTTTGGGAGGTAGCTTCTTCATTTACTGCTGGTTTTGTAGCCTACGATTTATACCCAACAAATGGAACGCTATCAATATTTGCTTGGGTAGGCTTTACTATATTATTTGTTACTACCCGCTATGTACTTGCTAATCAATTTCAAAGGCTGACTTCTATGAACTTTAAATTGATAGATTGGTTAGCCTGGGCGCTAGTCTGCCTGATTCCTAACCTTGCTGTTGCCAATATTGATGGTTTTAACGATATTAAAACTTTATTATTGCCATTTTTGTCAGGTGTCGCACCAAAACTAGTAGAGTATATTTTAAGATTTATCGAGCCAAAAGTTGGTAAATTGATTTTCAGTTGGTTGATAGCTAAAGCCTTTTGAGAGCTATTAGCTTGGCAAGCCATTTTTAAAAGATATGTTATATAAATCACATTGAATTTACTCCAGAAATTTCTCGTATCGATGCGATTATTTTTTAACTCTTACCGATAAACATTGACATTGTATATTTTATTGATTATCATCTTCCATGTCTTGATTTTATTTTCGGGACTAATAAATTTCCGTAAAATAACTAACACTAATTCTGCGATCGTACATGAAACTACGCTGGTTTTTACTTAGCCTCATCAGTATTATTCTCTTTTCTTCACCAGTAAAAGCAAATTCTAACGCTGATAAAGTTTATTCGTCTAATAGCTGGGATAGAACTAAATCAAATTTACAATTACCGCCCCTGAAATTTATTCCTCCATCTCCTACTAATCTTGTTAATCCGACAGTTCAGCCCAACTACACTGGTATCGTTCCTTTAGGACGTGAAATATCAGAACTAAAAACTCCAATTAATAAATTAGTTACTAGTTACAAATTTCTGACTCCTGGTATCTTTTTCATGGACTTGGAAACAGGAGACTATATAAGCTTCAACGGGAATAAAGCTTTCCCCGCTGCTAGTACCATTAAATACCCGATTTTAATTGCTTTATTTCAAGAAGTAGATGCAGGGAGAATCAACCTCAATGAAACTCTAGTAATGCAGCGTAAATATGTTGTTGGCGGTTCTGGGAATATGCAGTACAAGCGGGTAGGAAGCAAGTTTAGTATTTTGAAAACTGCGACCATGATGATGACTATTAGCGATAATACAGCAACAAATATGATTATTGCCCGTTTAGGTGGAATTGCTAAATTAAATCAACGGTTTCGTAGTTGGGGTTTACAAAGTACTATTCTCCGCCGGATGTTAGGAGACTTCAACGGGACTAATAAAACTAGTGCAAAAGATTTAGTCAGACTTTCAGCTTTAATGGTAAATAATCAGCTACTTTCTGATGAAAGTAAGTCTCAAGTTTTAGGTATTATGTATGGTTGCCATAATAGAAGATTGCTACCATCTGGTTTAGGTTCTGGTGCAAAAATAGCCCACAAAACAGGAACTTTACGTTTTGTATTGGGTGATGCAGGTATTATTGAAACACCTTCAGGTAAACGCTATTTCGCAGGCATTTTTGTGAAAAGACCGAATAATGATGATAGAGCCAGAGATTTTATTCGTCAAGTCTCTAAATTAGTATATGGCTATTTTGAACAACCAAAAATTAGTAATATACCATAGACGCAGCTTGAAAATATAAAGACTCAGAGCTGGTAAAGTAATATATCGACGCCCTAGTTGTGTAATTTCTGATATCAAGGTCTAGCTTTGTCTTTTAAAGCTAGACCTAATCCTTTATTACTTATTTTCAATAAGTGAGAGGTTTTGGCATTTTGGCATAACTGTCAAGATTATTTTAGCTATTGTGTTAAACATAGCTAAATTTGATAAGTTTCGCAACAATTAATGCTGGAGAAATTTAGCTGTAAGTCTTTATTTCAGATTTCTTGTTTCTCACAAATACAAATTATCATGTATTGATAAATTTGGCAATCAAAATTAATCTTAGTGGCTAATGTTATAAAATTAGCTTAGAATTTATATATTCCAGATTTGGCAACATAAATAAGGATTATTGTGATTTGAAACTGATGTTAATTGTAAATAAAAAATATTTCAAAATATAGTTTTCAAGACGATTATGGAAAATATCTCTCAACTCACAGCCCAAATTAGAGACGAAACTGCCTATCCGGATATTCTGGTTATATCTCGAATCTTCCTACCGAAAAAAGCTGTAATTGGAGAATATTTATATAATCGCTGTCTCCAAGATCCAGAACGAGTAATTGTGCTGGCTGCTGGCTGTCCGGGAGATAAAGTATTTGATGAAAATCAACAGTTTCCTATATATCGCTGGTTTTATCCTCAATACTGGTTTTGTGGTTATTTAGCAAGTTTTCTTCAGCCTTTGGTAAATATTGTTTGCTCGTTTGTGCTAGCAATTAAACTTTATTTTCGCTATCACTACCGCTATATTGAGTGGGGTCACGGCTATGATTTCCCTTCACTGTTGCTATTGAGCTATTTTTTACCAATTCGCTTTTTTATCTATCTGCATGGCAACGATCTTTTGAGTCCATTGCATAATCCGGTATTGCGATCGCTATTCAAATTAACACTTCATAGAGCCGAAGGCATTGTTTGTAACAGTTCTTATACACAAAACTATCTGAGAACTGCTTTCCGGGTGGATACCCCCACCCATGTAATCAACCCAGCCATCAGACCAGACAAATTCGGTAATGCAGCGTTAAATAACTTTGATGATTTACGCGCGCGTGTTCGTCAAAGTTACAACATTCCCGAAACAGCAATAGTTATTCTCTCGGTAGGAAGGCTAGTAAAACATAAAAGCTTCGATCGCTTAATTGATAACATTCCTCTACTGTTAACTTTTGGAGTGGATGTCCACTACATACTTTGCGGCCAAGGGGCAAGTGAATCTCAACTCAAATCTCTGGCGCATCGTTTGCGCGTAGATAAAAGGGTACACTTTGCTGGATGCGTACCAGAGAACGAATTAGCAGGTTATTATGCAGCCTGCGATATATTTGCCATGCTGAGTTTGTTAGATACCAAACCTGAAAATATAGAAGGTTTTGGTGTCGTTTATTTAGAAGCAGGTTACTTCGGTAAACCTGTAATTGCTCCTCGTTTAGGTAGTGTTTTAGACACAGTTAAACATGAGGAAAATGGCATACTTGTAAATCCCAATTCTGGTTATAAGGTTTTTCAAGCTTTTCATCGCTTGTGCAAAGACCAACAGCTACGGGAACAGCTAGGACGTAAAGGTAAAGAATTAGCTAACCGTAGAACCCTCCACCGTTCGCTGTATAAATCAGAAACAAAAAACACGAATTTGTAGGTAGAGGTGTACGCCCATACAAATATTTAGATTTTGCCAAAATTTTTCTCAAAGATACAACAAATATTTCCGAAATTGAGCAAGATTGCGTTGTAGGATATCGCTTGTGATTTGATGAATCTGCAATGAAAAATATCTTGTTTGCCATATCACGATTTCTTCAACGAACTCAGCAAAAGCAATCTCTTATTTTCACAGTCATCGGCTGTTTTGCTGTATTAAGCGCGATGGGATTTGGCAGAATGTATGTTCTGGCTCAACCTGGTGCAACTGTATCCGAACCTCCAGCAATGCTGAATGTGAAAACGCCAAATTTAGGACGACATTTTCAAGAATTAGGGCGTGAAGGCTCGATCGTAATTTATGATTCCAAAAACAAGCGCACTTACGAACACAATCCTCAACGTAATGCAACTGCCATTCCTCCAGCTTCCACATTCAAAATTTTTAACTCTTTGGTGGCGCTAGAAACAGGCGTCATTCCTGATGATGTTGCGGTGCTAACTTGGGATGGAATTAAGCGAGAAATTGATGCTTGGAATCACGATACTAATTTGCGCCAAGCTTTTAAAGATTCAACTGTTTGGTTTTATCAAGTATTGGCGCGTAGAGCCGGACATGAAAAGATGCAACAATTTATTAATAAAGTAGGTTACGGTAACCGTCAAATTGGCACCGCCGCAGACATAGACCGCTTTTGGTTAGGACAGCCATTAAAAATTACACCACAAGAGCAAATTCAATTTTTACAAAAGTTGTATGGAGGAGATTTGCCTTTTTCTCAACGCACAATAAATCTTGTTCAAGATATTGCAATCCGCGAACAAACTCCAGAATACACTTTGCGGGGAAAAACAGGATGGTTAACAAGTTCTAAACCAAATATTGGTTGGTTTGTGGGTTATTTAGAGCAAAACAAAAACGTCTACTTTTTTGCCACAACCCTTGATATATATAAACCAGAGGATGCACCCGCCCGCATCGAAATTACACGGCGCAGCCTCAAGGATCTGGGCTTACTATAGGAATCGGGTTTGATTTGGAGAATTTATTTGTGTAGACAGGGAGTAGGGAATGGGGAGTAGGGAGTAGGACAGAAGCCTTGTCTGGATGTACTGTTTTTTTTCACGCAATCAAATGTGAATCCTATAGCTCAAACTAATTAACCACCACCAACAATAGTAACCACTTCTAAGCGATCGCCTGGTTGTACTTTTGTTTCTGTCCAAAATTGGCGGTGTAAAATTTCGCCGTTATACTCCACCGCCACCAAGCGAGGATTGAAACCTAACTGTTGGAGTAAATCGGGCAAAAGAGTTTGAGATAAACAGCTACGGGTTTCACCATTTATCTGAACGTTAATCTCGTTAGACATAAATGTGGGGAATTGGGAATTGGGCATGAGGCATTGGTCATTGGTTATTCACTTGAAACAAATGACTCTTGTACAGACAAGGGTTAATCGCGTCTCTAATAACTTTTTAAAGATTCTGGTTTAATGCGATTGAGTTGGGACAGTAAATATTGCGTTACTAAAGTGGGCTGTTCGGCTTGCATGAGCGATCGCACTACTGCTACACGTTCAGCTCCTGCATCGATGACATCATTAATATTATTTGCATCTATTCCCCCAATCGCAAACCAGGGAATCGAACAATTTTTGGCAGCATAGCTGACATATTCTAAGCCTGCTGCTGCTTTACCCACTTTTGTGGGAGTTTCATAAACTGGCCCCACGCCTATATAATCTACACCTTCAGCAAGCGCTCGTTGCATTTCGTCTTGATTTGTGGTAGAAAGACCTATTAAACGCTGAGAACCGAGCAATTGCCGAGCAACATTGATGGACATATCCTGCTGTCCTAGATGCACGCCATCAGCATCTACAGCCAAAGCTAAATCTACGCGATCGTTAACAATAAACAAGGCACCGTAAATGTGGCATAATTGCCGCAGTTTTCTAGCTTGTTCCAGACGCACAGAATCATCGGCGTTTTTCTCGCGGTACTGTACGAGGGTTAATCCGCCTTTAAGTGCAGCTTCCACTACGTTCAATAGATTGTCACTAGGGGAAGTAACAAGATACAAACGCGATCGCCATAATAATTGATGGCGTTGATGACCCATTAAGTTACTTTCTAGGGTATACACTTGATAGCGCATCTGCTTACAAGCTTTAGCCATACTTGTGCGATCGAGTTTGCCGTATTCTTCCAGCACTCGCAATGCTTCTTCTATCCGACAAAAGTTAGCTTGCAACACCGATTTTATACTGGCTCGTTCTTCCTCTTGAGGATGCGTTAATTCAGTGCCAGGATCGCCTTGTGTATCTCGCGCTGCTCGTAATTCTGGGGTATGCCATTTAGCTAGTTCTTGGCGCAAGTGCTTACATTCAAGAGCCAACTGAGAATTGTTCAACCCAAACCGACACCATTCTTCAATAATCCGTAAACCCTCACGAGCGCGGTCTAAATTGGCATCTAAAATGCGGTAAATAACTTGCTGTACTTGCTGTTTTTGGCTGTATGGCTCGACCATTACAACAACCCCGTTAGTGCTTTCATCGGAATGTGAATTATCATAAGTCCTAGTAACCATAAGTTAATTAATTAGCTTTTTTTACTCGATTTTGACTAAATCTACGGAAAATAACGTAGGAATAAAGCTTATTTTAAATTATCCCATGTTGCTATATACAACGATGGGGGTAGTTTGAGGCTACAATTTAGCACTGAGGTTAGTCAAGTATTTTAGGATAGCGATCGCCTACAAAGAATCAACAAAAGTGCTTACAACAAGAAATTCACAGCAAGCACAAGCAATACCTCAGAAGCTTGCAAATCAAAAAATATCCCACTAGTTACAGCACAATTCACGAGCAAAGCAAGGATAGCTTTGCCAACGCCTGAGAGGTTCGCCCCACTGCGCTAACAGCAGCGCACAGCTAGCTATGCTATATGCCCCTACAAACAATTGGTATGTCACACAGTTTTTATGCCCAGTTATACTTAATTTTTGGAAATGTTCTGACTGGCAAAATAAAATGCGATAGTACCGCTAATTAAAGTTATCTGTGATGTCCAAAGTAAGTTAATTAATTCTCTACTACCTTTATTTTCATCCTCGTCTTTAACAACATAAATAAATGTTTTATCGCCTAAATTTATAATATTTTTATTAGAATCATTGCCCTCCTTCTCTTTATTAAAAATAATAGGATGTAAGATAAAAGTCATTACTAAAAGTATAATTAAAGAAGTATTAAGAAATATTACTATACTAATCAAGCTCCGAATCAATTCTTGTATCCGAGCAGGATTAAAGTTAGTTAGATGAGGGGTTTTAGGGTCGGGGTTATCGTTATTTGCTGTACCCGTTTCTTTATCAATATCTTCAATATCAATGGGTTTTGAATTAGAATTATCCGATGGCATTTGAATTTTCTAAAATAAGTCGATGTGCTAGAAATTTAATTTTTAGCTTATATTCAATAATTTTGTCAGGTTTGGCACAATAAATAATGTAAAGAAAATTAGAAAACATATAATTAAGAGGAGAGCTTGCCAATTCTCCCCTCTCTTGGGAAACTCTATGCAATTTTTTAACCTACATAGCTATTCAAAGAAACTGCTTTCACGTAGGGCAAATTCAGGTTTAAAGACGGGAACAATGAGGGGATTAGAAGTTTTAGCGATGTCTATTGTTATCTAAAAATAACTTCTTTAATTGTGCCATCATTTTTCCGGATCAAAACTTTTCCATCTTTAGATTCCTTGGCGAGAAAATCTTCAGTGGCAATAGCTTGATTTAAAACTGCTGTAGCTGTTATTCCTCTTTGCTGGGCAAGTTCCTTCAATTTATCGATCGCTTCCTGAGTCAAACTGACTGTTATTCTTTTTTTCTCGTTAGCCATATCCTTGTCTGGTGAATTGGTTTAGTCATAAGCCATTCGGCTGATACTCTGATTATATCTCATCATTCATGCAGCTTTTTTATGCATAAATTACATTAATTTAACATCCACATAAAAGTATTAAGCATAAGCCAATACCCTTCAGTTAACCTTGTCTCTCTCCCTGCCCCCTCTGCTCCCTCTGCCTCCCCTGCTCCCCCTGCCCCTCAATCCCTTTTTTATTACTCGCCAATAGGTCAATATGTGGGTAATATTATCGACATACTACTGTCTAAGAGTATAAGAATTTATTGATACTTCTCAGGAGTTAGTTAAATATGATTCCCTATTGTGTATTATCTAAGTACCGTAGTATAGATATTTTGCAGGTAAAGCCGAAGTTTATGTCATCAACAAGGCTTTTGTTTTTGAGTTTTTCAGTATTATCTTTTACTATAAGTTTGGCAGTGACTAGCCTGAGTAGCGCGATCGCTCAGATACCATCAACAACAAATTCCACACCTGTGAGTGAAAAAACAAACTCTCAGATGAACGTGCTGTTTGTTAACCCAAATGCTGGAGATGACAATAGAGGTAATGGTAGCGAATCGGCTCCTGTCAAAACTATTACCCAAGCCTTGCGATTAGCTCATCCCAATACGGTAATTATGCTGTCCCCAGGCACTTATAGCGCCGAGACGGGAGAAGTATTTCCTTTAATCCTCAAACCAGGTGTTTCCATTCAAGGCAATCCTAGCGATCGCGGCAAAGATATCATAATTCAGGGAGGCGGTGATTATTTAAGTCGCAGTTTTGGCGGTCAAAACGTGACAATTGTTGGAGCAAACCAAGCAGTGCTGACTGGCGTGACATTAACCAACTCAAACCGCCGTGGTTATGGTTTGTGGATTGAATCTAGCAACCCGATAGTTGTGGAAAATACCTTTAGCGGTAACATGCAGGATGGCATTTCCGTCAGCGGTAACGCCGCACCCACCATTAGTAAAAACTACTTCGATCGCAATGGCGCTAATGGCATCACAATTGCCGGTAAGTCCCGCCCTGAAGTGAAGGAAAATGTCTTTCATGAAACAGGTTTTGGGATCAATATTGCCCAAAATGCCGCGCCTGTGGTGATAAGCAATCGCATTCAGAATAATAGATCGGGAATTCTAGTGCAAGCAAATGCTCGCCCGATTTTACGGAATAATATTATTGAAAATAGTAAAGAAGATGGTTTAGTAGCGATCGCTCAAGCAATGCCAGATTTAGGCAATGCATCGGAACCTGGGGGCAATCAATTTCAAAATAACGGCCGCTACGACATTAACGCCAGCGCTGCCAAGCAAGTGATTTCTGCGGCTGGTAATAACTTGGTAAGCGATCGCATCACTGGTAATGTAGACCTCAAAGGTACAACAGCACTAGCAGCCGAAAATTCTCAACCCGTCGCTGTTCCCAACAATGTGGTACAAGAAATACCACCATCCGGCGAAATCACATTCTCGGCTCCTGGAGTTGCAGAAAATATCAATACCCAAACTAGTAACAGTATTTCAACAGCTAATACTGTTCCGCCAAAATTAAACAATCAACTTTTGCCATTGCAAGCCGCAACTGTGCCGCTTTCCCCTCCTACCTCCACTCAAAATCCACCTACCCCTAAAGTTGCTGGATTTCCTATTCCTACCAGCTTACCAGCCAGACAAGTATTAACTAATACTCCAGTTGCAACTTCCACAGCAGTACAACCTCCTAAAACACCGCAGTTTAATTACGTGCAAATCGATCCCAACACGATTGAATTTAATGCACCTCAGTATCCATCCACTTCCATAGCACAGCCAGCAGTTTCTAACACGCCTAATCAAACACAGCAGCCATTAGCAACACTAAAGCCTCCTGTCCCGCCTAATGTCACCATTGACGATACTCGCAACCTACCAAAAGTACCAATTGGAACTACAACTATCTCCTACAGAGGAAACTCCGGGACAAATTACGGTATCCGTTATCGTGTAGTAGTCACATTAGTTACAGATAAAGATCCAGATTTAGTGCGATCGATTGCTCCTGGTGCCTTTCCTACAGTCTGGGAAGGTCAGAAAGTCATGCAAGCAGGAGTGTTTGACAGTGAATATAATGCTAAAGAAATGCTCAAAACGCTTTCTAGTAAAGGCTTAAGAGTCATTATGGAACCGTTGAATTAATTGGAGCATTGGGCAATACGCTGTTGCAATACGGTTCGGCTAAAGGGGAAAGGGGAATAAAAAACCTTTAACCCTTAC
The DNA here is from genome assembly GCA_034530875.2 of Nostoc sp. DedSLP01. Classification (GTDB taxonomy): domain Bacteria; phylum Cyanobacteriota; class Cyanobacteriia; order Cyanobacteriales; family Nostocaceae; genus Nostoc. Next base: position 129,045 of record JAVRCJ020000014.1, on the reverse strand, counting down.
CCTTTAACCTTTTCCCCAAACAAATTGTTAGTTCAAAATGCTTATCCGAACCTTATTAGGTTGGGTTGTAGCTTGCTTCCCCGTAGGGGTACGAAGTGAAACCCAACATCAGCATTGTGTAGTGTAATAGACAAACACAATAAATAATTGTCCTGAAGTGGGAACACTAGACTTAGATATTGCTGGAAGTCACCCTACACTATGAGCATGACAATTATTAGTCTTCGAGCAGCCGTACAAAGCCTGCCCGAAAATGCACCCGAAGCTGTTGTAAACGACCTTTTTGCTCCTCACTTGTTGAAAGTATTAGGGTTTGAATATGAAGAAATTCATCCGCAATATAACACTGGCGACGGAGCTGTTGATAAAGCAGCGAGGAAAACTATTGGAGATGATATCTTTTTACATACAAAATCAAATCCATACCTTCTGCTGGAGTTGAAGGGAAGAGATATTAACTTATCTGAAGATGCTGCACAGTATCAAAAAACAGTTAAACAACTAAAAAATTATCTACTTGCACCTAATTGCAAAACAGTACAGTGGGGGATTATTACTAATTCTTGCCATATTCAACTGTTTCGTAAGCATGGAAAAGTGATTTATCCCGCAACACAATGTCTTACACTTGATGCAGGTAATATTGATAAGGTAGTTGCTTCAATTCGGAAAAAAATTGAAAATCCCGCTAAAGCTTTAACCATTGCAGTTTATAACAACAAAGGTGGAGTAGGTAAAACTACAACTACCGTCAATTTAGCAGCTATTTTAACTTTTTTAGGGAAAAAGGTTTTAGCGATAGATTTCGATCCTAACCAACAAGATTTAACAAGTGCTTTAGGTCTTCCATTAAGTAAAGGTAGTGTATTTGAGGCTCTTAGAGAACGAGGTATAGAACTTCAAAATACTATACATCCTTATAAATTTCCTCTAAGGAAGGTTAATTCAGAACTTAGATTTGATATTATTCCTGCCGATTTAGAACTGACAGATGCACCTGAAAATCTTTTGCGTAATAACTTGAAATCTCATACTCTTTATGACAAGTTAGAATTTTTAAGACAAGAATACGACTATATTTTGATAGATGCGCCACCTAACTGGCGAGTATTTAGCCAGCTAGCTGTATATGCGGCTGATGTCGTTCTCATTCCCACAAAGCATAACAATCTTTTCTCTTTAGAAAATGCAGCAATAGCAATGAAGAAATTCATTCCTGAAGTTCAATCTCAAAAAGCTGATGGTAGCCCCATTCCATTACCGATTTTTTTCAATGGAGAAAAGATTACACCATTCCAGCTGGAAGTTGCTCAAAAAGAAATTAATAACATTCTTAAAACTGCTAAAAAAGAGGGATTTGATTTACTGGCTTACTTCTATCCCAAGTATACTAATGCCAACAGAGATCTTCGTATTCATGAGGTTCCAAGCTACGCTAACATAGCTGGTTCAGCTTTCTCGCGTATTCCTGCGGTTTATCGAGATCAATCTGCTCATGAATATTACAAAAATTTAGCAAAGGAGTATTTTTTACAATGAGTAGCCTCAGCGATATTGGAAACTTGATGCATTTATATTTGGATGAAATTGACCCTGGTGAAGGAACTGATGCACCTGAATTTTTAATTAAAGCTTCAGCTAATTTACTCAAGCAAAAGGGGGGAAGAAATTGGATTCCAGTAATTGTGAAAGAAACTGGTAAAGATAAATATCAAGTAATTGGTAACTCTTTCATTTATGCAATTGCAGAAGCAGCTCGCTTAAATCGTGTTTGGTGCATTATTACCGATGGTAGTGATGAGACAGTTGAAGTCACAAAAGTATTGGCAGGAGAAGAAATTCCAAAAATCAATCTTTCTAAGGCATCTAGGGATGAAATCAAAGCAGCATTAGAGTATTTAGTCAAGCAACCAGATAGTGTTCTCAAAACAGTTAAACCTGCTATAGCTACAAACCGAATAGATGAAGCTCCTCGTCAATATTGGAAGACATTAGATCCAATTGTCGATCTGAAGTGTGGCATTACCAAAGGTAAAAAACTTGATGCTTTAAATCAAGTGTTTTATCTAACTCCTCAGCCAATGCCAGATACAACTACTGATATCGGTATTCTCAAAACAATGACAACAGCCGATCTAAAAGCGATGGCAAAAAAACAAGGAATTACTGGCATCACTAAAATGAAAAAAGATGAGCTTGTTAAAGCATTGAGTAAGCCTTCAAAGTAGCGAAAAGACAAAACTGTAATTGCATCCTTCCACATGCGTTGAGCTTTTGCAACAACGCACCTCCTTTGCGCCCCTCCGCGCTTCCCTTTGCGCCCCTTTGCGTTAAAAAAACATTACCCCTCTCCGCCACCGGAAAGGGGTTAATCGCTACCGAAACTCAGCACTAAATTAATAAGCGTCTTGCAACTCGTAAAAATCAGGCGAGACGTAATCTTTCCGCAAAGGCCAACCCACCCAATCTTCCGGCATCAAAAGTCGCTTGAGATTTGGGTGTCCTTCATAGATAATGCCGAACATATCGTAAGACTCGCGCTCTTGCCAATCAGCCGTTTTCCAAATCCAATACACTGAAGGCACTCTCGGATTATCTCGTGGTAAGAACACCTTTAACCGGACTTCTTCAGGCCGATCTGCATTATCACCGACTTTAATCAAGTGATACACGCTCGCCAATTCCTGTCCTGGCCCAAGATCAACACCACCTTGAAACTGGAGATAATTAAACCCATAAGCATAGAGGGCTGTAGCGGTGGGGAGTAAGAAATCTGGCTCCACCTTAATTATCTCCACCCCATTTTTGTCTGGTGCCAAAACCTCATGGCCAAAACCATTTTCCGTCAACCACTGGGAAACTTTACCAGCTTGTACTAATGACTCTTCTTTAGCTGCTGGTACTGGTTTAGATTCTTCTTCAGCCACGGGGTTGTTCCTCCTTTTCTTTCTTTGCTGTCAGCAATGCAGGTGGTACTGGCATACCGATCGCTTCTGTCAATTCCTTCGGTGGTACAGAGCGAGTATCTGACTGCAAATACTTACCAGTTAAGATTTCTTCCACTGGCTTGAGGTTATGAGTCGTGCTGTAATAGCGGTGAGTTTGCTTAATTTTATCTCGCTCTTGCATCGAATCATTAGCAATTTTCTTCCGCAACTTAATAATTGCATCGATAATTGCTTCCGGACGAGGAGGGCAACCAGGCAAGTACACATCCACAGGAATCAGTTTATCAACTCCGCGCACTGCCGTTGGAGAATCAACACTGAACATCCCGCCAGTAATCGTGCAAGCACCCATCGCGATTACATACTTTGGCTCAGGCATTTGTTCGTAAAGACGCACCAATTGGGGTGCCATCTTCATAGTAATTGTCCCTGCCGTAATGATTAAATCGGCTTGGCGGGGGCTAGAACGAGGAATTAGCCCAAAACGGTCAAAATCAAATCGCGAGCCAATTAAAGCTGCAAACTCAATGAAGCAGCAAGCAGTACCAAACAATAGCGGCCACAAACTAGAAAGCCGCGCCCAGTTATAGAGATCGTCAACCGTAGTCAAAATGACATTTTCTGAAAGGTCTTGAGTGACAGTAGGACGCTCAATGGGGTTGATGATTCGCTCTTTGTCCTGGGTTAAGTTAGAATTCAAGACCATTCCAAAGCTCCTTTACGCCATGCGTAAACTAAAGCAACTACAAGAATTGCAATAAAGATTAGCGCTTCAATAAATGCCAATAGCCCCAGACGGTGGAAAGCTACCGCCCAAGGATACAAGAATACAGTCTCCACGTCAAAGACCACGAAGACCAGAGCAAACATGTAGTAGCGAATATTGAACTGAATCCAGGCTCCGCCGATGGGTTCCATCCCAGATTCGTAAGTAGTACGCCGTTCGGGACTGTAACCGCTGGGTCGTAAGAGCTTGGATGCTGAGAGCGCTAAGGCAGGAACTAGGCTACAGACTATTAAGAAGCCTAGAAGGTACTCGTAACCGCTGAGGACAAACACAATGAGTATCTACCGCTATGAAGTATTTTGGTTGGGACTAGGGACTGGCGACTGGCGACTGAGGACTGGGGAGATAGGGAAATGTGGGGAGATACAAAAGTGTGCTGAGAAAGAGAATTTATGCTTCTGGCTCCTCCCACACCTCTGTGCTTGCCCAATACCCAGTCCCCAGTCCCCAATCCCCAGTACCCAATCCCTTGATTTCCGTAACTTTCTTTTACATTATATCTGTTTGATTTTTCTGAAATCTACGAAACAAATGGATTTCAGGTATTTGATTGGTTTTTGGTATTGATAGAAAAGTCTAACAGTTATGTCATAATTTTTAACGTATATTTAAGATTTCTCTTCTGCGAGACCTTAGCCATGAGCGAACCAGCTGTTGAGACTTCAGTGTTAGACCGCTATGAGTGTCGCGCCTGCGGTTATGTTTACGAACCTGAAAAAGGAGATGACAAAGATGACATTCCTTCAGGAACGCCCTTTGCAGAACTGCCCGTAAATTGGCGCTGTCCAGTTTGTAGTGCCAAGAAAACGGCTTTTGCCAACATCGGGCCTGTGGGTTCGGCATCCGGCTTTAAAGAAAATCTCGGTTACGGTTTGGGTGTCAACAGCCTAACGCCAACCCAAAAGAATTTCTTAATTTTTGGTGCCCTGGCTCTTGCCTTTTTGTTTTTTCTCAGTCTCTACGGCTTACAATAACACCCGGTTGAGAGTGCTGAGTTGGGAGTTGGGAGTTAGGAGTTCTGAATTCTGAATTCTGAATTCTGAATTCTCAAGACTTTAGCCTTTAAGGTAAACCTTTTAGAAAACACCTACACAAATTTAGAATCAATCTAAGAGATACTGATGCATTCAATTGTGAAAAGTTGGCAACGAATATTTGCCTTGTTACTTGTAGTCCTGATGTGTATTGGTTGTAGCAAAGTGCCTTCTATTAGCTACAATCCTTGGAAAATCATTTCTGTGCCAACAGATGCAAAGTTGCTGGATATTGCTTTTACTGGTAATCCTCAGCATGGCTACTTAGTAGGTAGCAATGCCACCCTGTTGGAAACTAAAGACGGAGGTGATACTTGGAAACCAATAGCAGTGCAACTAAATGAGCAAAAGTATCGCTTTAACTCAGTTAGTTTTCAGGGTAAAGAAGGCTGGATTGCCGGAGAACCTGGATTTTTAATTCATACTACTGATGAAGGCGCTTCTTGGTCCCGGATTGCTCTGAGCGAAAAGCTACCAGGTAACCCGATCGCAGTTAAAGCACTAGGAGAGAACACAGCTGAGATGGCTACTGATGTGGGAGCCATCTATCAAACCACAGATGGCGGCAAAAACTGGAAAGCCAAAGTGGAATCAGCAGTGGGTGTAGTGCGTAACTTAGAACGTTCTGCTGATGGCAAATATGTTGCCGTTTCCGCTAAAGGTAATTTCTACTCAACTTGGGAACCAGGACAAAATGCTTGGGTTCCTCATAATCGCAATAGTTCCCGCCGAGTAGAAAATATGGGTTTTGCTGACAGTGGTCAGTTGTGGATGCTAGCCAGAGGAGGTCAGCTCCAGTTTACCGAACCAGCTAAACCTGAGGAGTGGCAAAAAGCAGATTTTCCAGAGTTATCGACCAGTTGGGGTTTACTCGATTTGGCATACCGCACACCCGAGGAAATTTGGATAGGTGGTGGTAGCGGTAATTTACTACGCAGTAGCGACGGTGGTAAAACCTGGGAAAAAGACCGTGATGTAGAAGAAGTAGCTGCCAATTTGTACAAGATTGTTTTCTTCCAACCAGACCAAGGATTTGTCATTGGCGATCGCGGCGTCTTGCTTAAATACATACCAAATCCGGAAACAACTTCTGCACAAGCAGCTTAGGGGCTAGGGACTGGTGACTGGTGACTAGGGACTGGGAAGAGCTTTTATAATACCCAATACCCAATACCCAGTCCCCAATCCCCAATGCCCATTTCTGAGAAGAACGTTGCAACTTGTAACTCTTTCTAAACTTTGTAGGATAATAAACTCAATACATTCTTAATGAAGGTAGGGATCTAAATGTCAGGTACCACTGGAGAGCGTCCGTTTTCGGACATCATTACCAGCGTTCGTTACTGGGTAATTCACAGCATCACCATCCCCGCATTGTTTATTGCTGGTTGGTTATTTGTCAGCACTGGACTGGCTTATGATGCTTTTGGTACACCCCGCCCCAATGAATATTTCACACCAGTGCGGCAGGAAGTACCAATTGTGAAGAACCGTTTTGAAGCGAAAAACCAAGTTGAACAATTTATTGGAAAGTAGTTTGAGATCATGACTAGCGGCAATAACATCAATCAACCAGTTACCTATCCAATTTTTACCGTTAGATGGCTGGCAGTTCACACCTTAGGTGTGCCAACTGTATTCTTTTTGGGCGCGATCGCCGCAATGCAATTTATTCAACGCTAGGAGCAAGTTATGGAAAGATCGCCCAATCCTAATAATCAACCGGTTGAATTAAACCGGACTTCGCTATACCTGGGACTACTACTAATTTTTGTTCTGGGAATTCTGTTTTCTAGTTACTTCTTTAACTAGAAATACCTTTGTTAATCTTTGTTTATTGAACTTGTGTTGATTTGTTGTTAAGGGAGGAGAGAAGCTGTGTCTGGAAGTGGGAGAATTCCCCTGTGGGTCGTCGCTACGGTCGCAGGATTAGGTGTAATTACAGTCTTAGGCATTTTCTTTTATGGTGCCTACGCTGGACTGGGTTCTTCAATCTAAAATTAGTTTGAAGCCAATACTATAAAGTCTGAATTTTTTAGCATTTGTTGAGAAATCAGCATAAAAAAGCCGCCTGTCTCTTTGAGATAGGCGGTATTGTTACAGCAGATTTTAAGTAATGTGAAGTACGCAACCTAAGCGCGATCGCATACCCTCAAGCTTGTTTTACTTTGCAATTTTGACTTGTGAATTCACCAATTCTGCTGTATATTAATTAGCTCTACAATCAACTTGATGAAAATGACTGGAAAGTGAATAATTAGGTAATTGGTAAAAAGCGAAGTCATCTATTACCAATCACCAATTAGTCATAAACCAATCAAGCAATATCTTCGCTTTCTATGTATAAAAATAGAAATGCGAAAACCACACCTGGTAGAACCCAACCAATGATTGGAACAAAGATAGCAGGCAAGTAAGAAGTACTAGCCAAGATAGTAGGCAAAAAATCAAATGCCATAGTAAAAGTTCCTGTGAAATCACACTACAATTCAAGATGAGCTTACTGCAAAGTGCGTCAGATTTTTTAAATTCTAAAGATTTTTAACACAGCAGATATTGGGCATAGGGCATGGGGAAGAGGTGGGGAGACAGGGGAAAAGGTTAAAGGGAAAAGGGAAAAGGAATAAATTTAACCTTTCCCCCTTACCGTTTTCCCTTTCCCCCATTCTCTGTTTGACCTATGCCCTCACCCCTGGGTTAAATACCCAATAGTTCATCTAGTTCTAAATTGGGCAAGTCTGGAGGGATGACAGTCCGCACTATGGTGACTTTGTGACTCTCTTGTTGGGTTGTCGGATCGAGAGCGATCGCTTCTATACGAATTTCCAAACAGCCAAAGGAAATGTTTAATTGTGTCATCACTTCTAGGCCTCCCAAGGCGTTAGGTAGTAAATTTGTCAGTAAATGCGGCCCGTCTAATAACCAACGAGTTTGACAATCTTCAACCCATAACTTGATAGCAACTTGTCGAGTGACTTCAGGCATCACTACCCGCACCATCACAGACTTACCAGCTATGAGTTCGCCCTCTGGTACATGCAGTTGTGGAATTGGCAAAGGCTCAATGGCTTCCGCACTGATAGCTAAAAGACGAGACAAATCTGACAGTGGTTGCTCCTCTTCCTCCAACACATAGCTGTTCGTTACATTGGTTTCTGATTCGCTGTATGTATCATCTACAACAATTTCTTCCTCCAACCAAGCTGACGCTGTAACTGTGTTTATCGGAGGAGGAGGCGGTGGTACTTGTGATACTAGAGGCGGTGAAAATGTCGGTTCTTCTAATATTTGTTCTACTTCCGTATTCTCCTGTATACTCAGGTCTGCTTTTTCTTGCGTATCTGTGTCTTCTAGTATTTCTGTGTTGGCATCTAAGCTTAAAAGCAAGTTGATATCAAGAACATCATCGTTAGGGCTTTCTGCATTAACAGAAGGGGGCGTCTGCTCGACTGGAAGATAGTTCTCATAACTTTGGGGTGGCAGCTCATTTATAGTTTCAGGCAAAGAGTATCCTTGGCTCTGCATCCACTTCCTGAGCAAGGGAGAAGAGTAAAGTTTTGTTTGAATGAATTCTGGATTGAGCTGAGGTAGTACTTGAGGAGCAGGTTCTTCTTGGAATTCTAGATTTACCTGAGGTAGTACTTGAGGAGCAGATTCTTCTTGAAATTCTAGATATAGTTCAGGTTGTACTTGAGGAGCAGATTCTTCGTGAAATTCTGGATTTGGCTGAGGTAGTACTTGAGGAGCAGGTTGTTCTTGGAATTCTAGATTTACCTGAGGTTGTACTTCAGTTGTATTTTCCTCTTCAGCGAGAGTTTGGCCTAAGTGTAGTGAGTCCTCAGTTGCCGCAATTTCTAAAGTATCTGAGGTATTATTTATTACTTCTGTAAAGCTTGGCGTAGCTTGTACCCGTTTCAAGAATGGAAAAGTCGTGTCTAGTATTGGTATCCGACGTTGCTTGATGAGTAACTGCTCTAAATTGATGGCAGTTACGGTAGCATCCTTTTCTACAAGCTCACTCTGTGTAGGAGATTCTGCAACAACGTCTGTAGAAGTGTTGACATCAATTTGAATGGGCGGCAGTTTCGGTAATTGAGGCAAAGTAGCTGAAGTCTTGTGCTGAGATGTTTTTCGGGTTGCTTCTCGCAGAACTTCCAAGTTAATTTGCGGTGGTGTTGGTGTATTTGAAGATGGGCTGGTTAGCTGAGGCTGGTCTGTTTTGCGGAGTTTGACTAGATTCAATAGTTTTAAATCGAGTTTAACTGCTGCCTCTGGTTCTGTGAAATTATCAGAGGATGCCGAAGGCGCTGTCAGCTTATTTGATGATGTGCTAGGTTTGGGTGCGGTTGCGATCGCCAGTAATTCTGTGACATCTGCTGTAATGCTGAAAGAATAACTGGCTAAGTGTATAAGCTCACCAATTTCGGTCAATCTACCATACAAACTAATATCTGCCAAAATTAACTTTGATTCACACTCAGCAGGAATATCAATTGAGGTACCGATCGTGAAAGGCAGGTCTTGGTCTGGCAAGGGTCGCCGTACCTGGCTTAAGATTTGCGGCTCTAAGGGCGATCGCAGTTCAATTTTTAGTTCTAGTCCGCGGACGCTTTTTGGCGATCCTGTTTCAGCAAATTCTAGATTCGTCTTTTCCTCAAGTTCTACCCGGCCATTAATTGTTAAAGCTTGCCCCCAACAAGCAACGTAAGTATCCCGATCTAAAGTTAGCAATAATGGCTGTGGCTGTTGTGTTTCTGAAGAATCTACAACCTCTTCATCTTCGGACAACGGTTCGCTAGTCGGTAAAGCTAATTCTATTAAATTTTGTAAAATTTGTTCTGCCGTCTCACCTTTGAGCCATACAGGGTTACCTGAGCGATCGCTCGCTGTATCTTCTTGTTTAGCCGCATTCACGACAGCAATCTCAAGGCTGCTATCTGTGTCTTCTTCTTGCTCGATCGCATCTGCCACAACATTGGTGTCAGGCGTATCTGTATCTTCTTGTTTAGCCGCATTCACAACAGCAATATCAAAACTGCTAGCTGTATCTTCTTGTTCGATCGCATCTACCACACCAGCAGTCTCAAAACTGCTAACTGTATCTTCTTGTTCGATCGCATCTACCACACCAGCAGTCTCAAAACTGCTATCTGTATCTTCTTGTTGTTCGATCGCATCTACTACAACAGCAGTCTCAAAACTGCTATCTGTGTCTTCTTGTTTGCTTGTATCTGGCACAACAGCAGTCTCAAGGCTGCTATCTGTGGGGATGGCGATCGCTTTATCTGGCGTTTCTACAGGCGATGGCGCATCGGCAATGGGGTATTGGGAGTGTGGGAGAGGTGGGGTGATGAGGTGGTGGGGTGGTATTGTTTCTGCATCTTCCCTATTCCATACCTCCTGAGACAGGACTTGCACTTGGATGCTGTATTGCCAGGATTTACCGAGCATATCCGACATTAAATCGCCGCAGCAGCGCAACTCCCAAATTCCTGGCTCAAAGTCAGTAAAGGGAATAACCGCCATCAAGCCTTCAGAGTTAATGCGACGCGATCGCTTGAAAATTCGCCGTTTTGGTGTGGCTTCGTGTGTTGAAAAGTGAGTGACGCGCACTTCCACATCAGTATTGCGCAGGCTAGAACGAGCCAGAACTCTATACTGCCCTTCCAAAATTTGTAAATTTGGCGATTCCAGGATATGCCACGAGCGATCGCCTTGCTTCTGTATCAGAAATTGCCAGTTGTCCATTATGAGTGATGCCCAGACCGAAGAACCGCCTACCTAGTAATAGTTGTGTATTACCTTGCTTGCAAGTTTACCTCACTAATTCGTAATTGCATCCTTGAAAAGGCTATTGAGTTAACTTAGTTTCATATATTTAAATTTTGGCAAAGTCAACACCCTAAGATAAGGCTTTTTTGACTAAACAACCCAATCTCCCACAGAACAGAACATACAATAAATTAAGATTCACTTGACAACTTCGATTGAATTGTGACACCTGCATTTTTGCTACAACCAGTTAGGATGTGGCTCTTAAGTATATTCTGCGATCGCCAATCATCATAACTGACAAGGTGCTGTCCTTTGAGACCGCTACAACGAGTGTCTTTTTTCAAGTGAAATTTAGCTGACAATGAAAATTTACAGGAGGGATTAGATGCTAGTCATTTTAATGGACGAGCAAATCCTTGCCCCTGAGCAAGTTTGCCAGTCTTGTTTACTCGCTGATGGCAGCGGCCAACCCCGTTGGCGTGGAGGTCAACTGCGTTGCGGCCAAGCTATTCGCAAACTGACTCAACAGCAGCCAGACCAATATGAATGTCTAATGGGCTTTCGCATTGCCCATATAGAATAATCCGAATTCACAGCAAGACCATGCAACTGCGTTATCCTAAGGTCAAGTAAGTGTTGAAATATCACCATAGGAGAATGCATAATGACTTGGCGCGGGTCTACAACAGTTCCAGATAGAATTTTTGCTTGTTTGCCTTATTTGCTGCCGTTAATTGATGGTTTGGTCTTTGGCAGCTTTTTGTTTACCCAGTTTCCAGCTTTACAAGTCTTACTTTTACCGCTGCAACCAGTACTGATAATTTACGGTAGTTTAGGACAATTAGGACAACTAATCGTGTTCTTTGCCTTGTTCTTATTGGTAGTCAGAAACGAAAAAATCAGTCACTTCATTCGTTTCAACACAATGCAGGCAATTCTTCTGGATATAGTTATATTTTTATGTTCCATATTAGTGCAAATTTTGAGACAGGTTCCCGGTACTGGCTTTGCCATAGAAACGGTTGCTAACACCATCTTTTTAGGTGTAGTAGTAGGAGTTGGATATTCAGTCATCCAATCTTTAATCGGGCGTTATGCAGAAATTCCAGCGATTTCTGATGCGGTATATATGCAAGTTCGCTAGTCGTTAACGGATCGCCACGGTGTTTTCCAGACGGCCAATACCCTCAATTTCTACACGGATGCGATCGCCCAATTGCAATGGACTCACACCCTCTGGCGTTCCTGTAAGCACTACATCCCCTGGTAGTAGTGTCATCACTTTACTGATATAAGACACTAAAACATCCGGCGGAAATACCATTCGATCGATACAGGCAGATTGAACTGGATTGGTATCATCATTGAGAAAAGTCTGTAATCTAGCTCCTGGATTTAACTCCCGCACAATCCAAGGCCCCAGAGGACAAAAAGTATCAAAACCTTTGGCTCGCGTCCATTGACCATCTTTTTTTTGTAAATCCCGCGCTGTCACATCATTAGCGATAGTGTAGCCCCAAATTTTAGTTTGGGCGACTTCTGGCGTACAGTCAAAAACGCGATCGCCAATCACTAATGCTAACTCTCCTTCGTAATCTACTCGTTGCGACTGGGGAGGATATTTAATTTCCGTCTCAGATGGAATAATCGACGTGGGTGGCTTGAGAAAAATTAGTGGCTCAGAAGGCACTGGAGTTCCCATTTCCGCCGCATGATCGGCGTAATTCTTCCCCACCGCCACAATTTTTGACGGAGCGCAAGGAGCCAAAATTTGGTAATCTTCTGGCGTCAAAGTCAAATCAGTAGGTTGCCCCTGTAACCAGGGCGGAGCATCTAGCACCTGGACGTTGAAGGATGGTTGTAGTAACCCATAGTAAATCTGTCCTTCTTGATTTTGAATTCGTACATAGCGCTGCGCCATAACCTTGATGAATATCCTTTTGTCTTTGATTAAAACCTGTAAACAAGTATTAGCAATCCTCAGTTAGCTTCTTAGCGAACCGATTGAGCCTTGAGCAAAAAAGCGATCGCCATAAAATATCCTTAAAAAAACCTAAGCTGATAGCTGAATCAATTTGCTGGCGAACACCAAAAGCTGGATTCTTCCTTGCTAAGGAAATCTGAAGTCGGCTTTCGACCTAGCATTTCATTAGGAACATCTAAGAAATAAAATCCAAAGTTCGGCGGATTGGCTAATGATTCAAATTGAAAACTGGTAAGATTATAGTTCCTTGTTGCTTCAGATGTTGAGCGATACTAGTATTTAAAATTTAAACGCAGTATAAATTAACACTAGCAGCCATTTTGTCCATAAGGAGACAACAAAAAAATGACCACAAGTTACGAAACAATGTACATTCTGCGCCCTGACTTGGGAGACGAACAAGCAGAGCAAGCAATTACTAAATATCAGAATTTGCTTCGCGAACAAGGCGCTGAGGATATTGAAATTCAAAATCGCGGTAAGCGTCGTCTGGCTTATGAAATTAAAAGACACCGCGATGGTATCTACATTCAGTTAAACTACACCGCACCTGCAACTGCGATCGCCCCCTTTGAACGCGCTATGCGCTTGAGTGAAGACGTGATTCGCTATCTCACAATTAAGCAGGAATCCCAAGAAGCTAAAGCCGCTAAAGTTGCTGCAAATGCAACTGCTTAAGGGACTCGGGACTGAGGACTAGGAACTGGGAAGGTAGGGGAAAAGGTTAAAGGGAAAAGGGAAAAGGAATAAATTTAATCTTTTCCCTTTCCCCCTTACCCTTTTCCCTTTCCCCATTCCAATGCCCTTAATTAAAATTTTGTTTTTTTATTTACCAGTAACTTGGCTCGCAATGCTAAATTAACAAATACTTGCCAAAGGTAGTACTCCCGCAGTTATACCTAAGAGTGGACAAGATTCTGAATGGGAGCTTTTAGCCACTGTGAGCCAATCTAATACACCCAACATTCAAGCTCTCTCGACTGAAGTCTCGCAGCTACGCCAGGAGTTGCAGCTTCGCGATCAATTAGTGCAACAGCTATCTCAAGAACTCTTTCGGTTGGTAAAGGGCAATACTAACTTTATGCCCCAACAGCCGAACCTTGAGCGCGATATAACGCAGATACAAGCTTTGCAAGAACAACTCCAAGCTGTGGAGCAGCAGGTAGCATTCTACCAGGAGCAGATTACAACTCGTGACTCCGAAATTTATCAATTGCGGCAATCAGTTCAAGAACTGAGCGATCGCACTCGGATGTTAGAGCAAGTAGTACAAGAGTTGCCTCAAATTTACCGTCGTAAGTTTGAGGAGCGAATGACACCAGTCAGAGAAAAAGTAGCAATGCTACAACGAGAAAACCGCCAACTACAGGCGGAACTCCAAAGTGTAAGTTATCGTTTAGCAATCAAAACCCGCAGTGCTAGTCACAGCGGCATTGATTTGCCCAATTTTCCCCGGCCAGTATCCGAACAAACTCAAATCTCAACTCCCCAAAATGCCTAAATTAGAAATATTTGGGTGCAATTAAACAGCTAATAAATTTCGACGTCCATTAGCTTGGCTGCGTCAAAGATAAAACAATTAGCTTAGAGTATGTTAAAAATCATACTTTTCAATAAATATAGGGAAAGGGGGGAATGGAGGAAGAAAACGTTCCTTTTATTCATAGCGGTTAGTAGGCTGCCTAAAGACCGCTTTCAAGAAATAATCTTAAGCCTCGATCGAGAAGTAGTGAGTGGAGGGAAGAAGAAGGTATTTGTTTAGTTCATACCCAGTGCTGTAGCCGTAGTGGGGATGCTTTCCAGAGGCTGGGGAGTCTCACAAATAATTGCATTTGCTTTGACCGATCTTGGTCATTTCCCATACTAGCTGGATAGCCGGAAAACTAAGGCTTTTCCTCAACACTTTTTTCTACGTAAGATAGGGTATTAGCCTGCTAGCACCAGACTATTATCCTTGACGACGCGAACATACACGGAAAATTGTAAACAAATGCAAATTTTCTTGACTCCACCATCCTTCTCAAGGTAGATTTATCAATTAGCCTGCTAGCACCAGACTTTTATCTTTAGCACTGGTAAAGATATCTTCGTAAGTGTCAAAAATTTCAAAGACTGAATCTAACTGGGTAAGTTCCAAAATTAATCTTACAGGAGTTTGCACGTTGCATAAAACTAAGCGGCAGCCGCTTTCTCGTGCAGCTTTCAAACCTTTGACTAAAGGAACTAAGCCAGAACTATCCATAAAATTAACTTCTGCTAAATCGATAATCCAAAGTTGATTAGGTTGGGGTACCACTCTAGCCATCTGTTCGCTCAAAACCATGCCACCTTCCAGATCGATACTCGCTTCTGGTTTGAACAAAATTACTTGAGTTTCTTGTGTGAGAGTCATAAATTTAACAGGGTAGTTGGAAAAAGCGACAAAAATTGAAAAATGACATCAATACCTCTTCTCTTTCAACCGAAAAATCGTTGTTTTACCTAAATATTTAGGTAATTCGATTTATGAAGTTGACAGAGCTTATTTCAGTATTCATGTCGTATAATTTGTAATAACTTTCCCCAATATAGGCATAAGCGCCTAATAAATTCGGTATCAACGGTGTCTTTTACAAGATTTTCACAAATAAAGCCGAGATTTATAAATTTTTTCTAAATTATTTTTATTTCTTTTAAAGAATTATATATTTGTGATATCAAAACTTAAAAATGTTAGAATTAATAGCTAAATAAT
Organism: Nostoc sp. DedSLP01; assembly: GCA_034530875.2. Classification (GTDB taxonomy): domain Bacteria; phylum Cyanobacteriota; class Cyanobacteriia; order Cyanobacteriales; family Nostocaceae; genus Nostoc. The sequence goes on along the minus strand of JAVRCJ020000014.1, from coordinate 113,783 downwards.
AATATTTACCATAGACTATCATCTATAGATAAATCAGAATTGAACCGATCGCTGCATGAATTCATGTAGTGGTTTGATTGACACTCCGCCCTAAAACAAGCAAAGATATATTAAAAGTAAAAATTTGTAAAGACGGCGGTGCGGGATGTCTTTAGAACTTATTTCACTAGAAAACATCCAGGAAGTCGCTCATAACTACGGCTATTGGGCAATCTTTTTGGGAATTTTGCTAGAAAATTTAGGCCTTCCCGTTCCTGGCGAAACCGTAACCTTAGTGGGCGGATTTTTAGCTGGTAGCGACGAACTGAATTACTGGCTTGTTCTCGGTGACGCAATTATGGGTGCCGTAATTGGCGGTACTTGTGGTTATTGGGTTGGTAGAGTTAGCGGTTGGTCTTTTCTAGTAAAATTTGGTAGCATCTTTCGGATTTCGGAAGTGCGAATGCTGAATATTAAAGAACAATTTAGTCAAAATAGTGCAAAAGCAATATTTTTTGGACGTTTTCTAGCTTTGCTACGGGTTTTTGCTGCACCACTAGCTGGGATAGCCGAAATTCCTTTCGCAAAATTCTTTTTATACAACTTTTTAGGGGCAGTTGCTTGGGCTAGCTTGATGGTGACATTAGCTTTCTTTGCTGGCAAAATTATCTCCCTAGAACAATTGGTTGCTTGGGTAAGTCAATTTGCAATCGCAGCACTATTTATCATAGCGGCTTTAATTTTTGTCCCAGTATGGCTGGAGTCTCGTCAAGTTAAAGAAGTGGGGAGCGAAGAGTGAAGAGTTAGCAGTGAAATAGAGAGTGAGGAGTGGGGAGTGAGGAGTTAGGAATAGAGTAAAAAAGTTATTTTTTTAGTTTGAATTCTTGAATTTGGGAATTTTTACCTCTTAACTCCTAACTCCTAACTCCTAACTTCTCGTTTTCTGCGACCAAATGCGAGTTGGTAATCCCCAAACGTAGATAAAGCCCTCGGCAGCTTTATGATCGAATTGGTCTTCGGCTCCATAGGTTGCCAGATCGGGACTGTAGAGGGAATTATCGCTAGAGCGTCCAACTATGGTGGCATTAGCTTTGAACAACTTCACCCGCACAGTTCCAGATACTTGCTCTTGTGTCTTTTGAATAAAAGCATCGAGTGCAGCTTTTAGTGGACTGTACCACAGACCGTTGTAAACGATTTGGCTGTAAGTATCTTCAATCCCACGTTTGTAATGAGTGACATCTGCTGTCAAAGTCAAACTTTCCAAATCCCTATGTGCGTGAATTAGGACTAACATCGCGGGTGATTCGTAAATCTCCCGCGATTTTATGCCTACTAGACGGTTTTCGATCGTATCAATCCGTCCAACACCATGATTTCCTACAAGCTGATTGAGTTGTTCAATTAGCTCAACTGGCTGTTTGGCTGCACCGTTGAGGGTGGTGGGAATACCGCGATGGAAACCAATTTCGATGTACTCTGGTTCGTTGGGAGTGTTGGCGATCGCTTTGGTCATTTCATAGATTTCTTCTGGTGGCTCGAATGAAGGATCTTCGAGTAAACCAGCTTCAATACTGCGACCGAGTAAATTCTTATCAATACTGTAGGGAGAAGATTTTTTGACTGGTGAGGGAATACCAAACTTTTCACCATAGGCGATGGTTTCCTCACGGCTCATTCCCCATTCTCTGGCTGGCGCGAGGATCTTGATGTTGGGGTTGAGGGCGGTAACAGAGACATCAAAGCGGACTTGATCGTTACCTTTGCCAGTACAACCGTGAGCGATCGCATCAGCACCGTATTTTTCGGCTGTTTCTACTAATATCTTGGCAATCAACGGACGGGCAAGGGCAGTTCCTAGTGGATAACGATTTTCATAAAGCGCGTTGGCTTGAATTGCTCCAAAGGCGTAATCTTTAACGAAGCTTTCTTTAACATCCGCAACTAAGGATTCACTTGCACCCGATTTCAGAGCTTTTTCTCTGATTGGCTCTAACTCATCTCCCTGACCTAAATCTGCTGCTAGGGTAATTACCTCTTCTACACCCCACTCATTTTTCAGGTAAGGAATGCAAACAGAGGTATCTACTCCGCCAGAATATGCCAGAACAACCTTTTTGGCGCGACCCATTAATTTCTCCAGTTAGGAAAACAAAGAATGAGTCATTATTATATCGAAACTAATCCATCTATATTTTATTTATACAATAACTAATGGGAGTTCAAAGCCAGAATTCAAAAGCCAGAAGTTTTAATCGGAGTTTGCTAATAAAGCGATCGCTCGTATATAAATATTTTTCGATCTAGTTTCCAATGTCTCAATGTTTTGAATGCAAAATAACTTTTGCTTGCCAAAAGTTTGCTGTCAGCAAGTGTTGATAATCGCTACAAATATCAACATAACAGATTGTATTTATTGCGATCGCTTTACACAAAGTTGATAGACAGCTGAGAAAATTGAAGAATGTAGAGACGTTATTATTTAACGTCTCTACACTCATTTTTTAAGTAAAGCTACCAGTAGGATGCTTGCGTTTGATGGCAATCACCGCAGGTTTGGGAAGACCTTTAGGTTGACCCTTACCACCGTCAGCAGTTTGGATGTTACTCGGCCAACTACTGCCACGAGGTACAGTACGAGCTTGATTGAATGTAACACCATTCAAATCGAGTAATTCAATATCGCGGCTTAGTATCGTTCCGTCATTAATCGGACAATTTTCACCGGGATGCTGTACGGAAATAATTAGAGTATCTTCTACAAAGGTTGGACCAGTCATCTCACAACGCACCGGGCCGTAAGCGAATGGTATTAACTCTCCAGCATGACTACCGGTTGTAGGAATGTAGAATAGCCAGTTATTACCAAAAACCCCAGTAAAGGAAGCAACATTACCGCTAACTGTGTGGTTAATGGTAGTTGGAGTTGCAGCAGCACCAAGGCCAAAACCATTGTGAGTGTCGGTAGACATATCCGTGACACCCCAAATATTTGCTTTGTTATCGAACACTAGGTTATCTACATTGGCAAAACCAGTACCAGAAATCGATCCGGCTTCTCCGCCTTGGGCAAATCTCTGCCAACGGAAGGTTAGACCGGTACCATCGGCGCTATCTTCAATAATTTTGTACAATCCTCCAGATTGTTGAGTCGCGTTAGGATTTGTACTTAACTTAGCAACCTGGAAAATACGCGAATCTGGATAACCGTCGCTTCCTGGGGCACCATCGGTATAAGCAATGAACACTTCTTTGGTGATTGGATGGACTTCCAAATCTTCTGGGCGGGCGGTAGGGGTGCCGCCGGCTAAGTTTGCTGCTAAGAAAGCATCAACGAGGATAGCACCTTGGGAAGTGTAGAAGTTAGATAGTTTTTTACCTTGATAATCAGGTAGTCTTTGGGCTTCATTGGTGCGATCGACTGCGAGGGAACCACCATCTGTAGTTTGACGTGCAATCCCATTGCGTTTTGGTAGGAGTAAAAGGCCATTTCTTTGCGCGGAACCCAAAGCGGCAAACTCCACAGAAGAAATCACCGATGGGGCAATAGGATTGGTGGGAGTGTTCAATGTTAAAGGTATCCATCGACCGGTACCATCTGGATTGTAGCGGGCGACATATAAAGTACCGTTTTCCCACAAACTACTGTTGGCTTTACTGGTTGGTGAAGAAATTACACCTGCACTAACAAATTTCCAGGTGTGTCCCCCACGCCTGTCATCACCCATATAGGCGATTAATGGCTTTTTAGCTTCGGCACGGATGGCGACGTTTTCGTGGCGGAAACGACCCAACGAAGTATGTTTGCGAGGGCGGAAATCTGGATTAACGGGGTCAATTTCCACAATCCAACCGTATTTTTCTCCAACTAAGCCGAAGGTTTTACCTGTAGTACCATCGGTGTAACCTGTTTGAGTACCATTAGGGTTGACTGATTCTGTGACACCAACGAAAGATCCCGAACTTCCTTGAAAGTTTTCTTCCCCACTTAAAATAGTTCCCCAAGGAGTTGTACCGCCAGAACAGTTATAGGCAGTGCCAATAATTTTGTTACCTAGTCCGTCAGAGGAGAGGTTAAATACTTGGGTAGCGGCCGGGCCAGTTGCAATTAAATAGTTGCGATCGCCTTTTTGGTAGCTGCGACTTCCCCAAGAAGTAATGTTTTTATATTCATCAGTCCTTTGGCTATTAATTCCTAACCCAGAAAGGCCGTGAATGCGGCGGTTTCTCGCATCACCTTTAACCACAGCATAACGTTTATTAAAATTACGTCTGGAGATGCGGACGATTGAACCGCCTAAGTTATACAATGCTTCGCCGTCAAATTCCACGCCTCTAGTGCTAGGTAAAGCCCGGCCAATGACTGATTCAAAGGTGCTGGGTAATCCTTTAACATCAGCTGGAGCTTCTGGTGCTAAATCGGAAAAAGGAAAACTGATGTATTCGTGATTGACCCACAAATAGCCGACGTCATTGGTTCTGCCAAGGGGAATAAAACCTGTATAGTCGCAGTTGTAGCCAAAATAATCATCGCTGTTAGGAAATACGCGATCGCCCCAACTAACAATTACATAACGTTCGTACTCTGGTGGTACTACTACATCATCAATAACGTTGTAGCTATTTAACCTTACATTTCCAGATGCATTGAGTACTTGTCCCTGACCGATTTTCGTTGGTAAGAAACTTTTCAGCTTTTGATAAGCGGGTAGGGGATGGGGTAAACGTACTGGTGTAAAGCTCAGTCGTTTTTTTGTTGCTTCTGCAACATTAGAAATACCATCTAGAATGGTGTCTCCCAACACAGCAGCACCAGCACTGCCAGCAAAAAACATTAAAATTTGTCTGCGACTCAATGTAGACATCAAACTCTCCTCGCTTGTGACATGAAAAATCTCGTAAAGACAAATCTTGGTTACTGGCAGAAAAAGCCATGAATTGTTAATGTGAAATACCACAATTTTTGATTAGTTAATAACCTGCTATTAACAAAACTTTGTTTGTGATTTCGGTTAATTAACTAGACAAAAATTTTTCAGTTTGTCATAGAATTTAATCAGCAAAAATTAAGGTTAGGTTATATCTTGATTAATAGAGATTTATTCTGTTTATTCTCTACTGACTCAAATCTTTGTTACCCAGAGAATTTAAAAATAAAAAGTCAGAATAGATTAAGTTAGAATTCAAAAAAAACATCTGACTGTTATCAAAAGACCTCTAATATCGTGTTGGTTTGAAGACTTATTATTTAGACATAGGAGTGAAAAGGAATTTAGAGACGTAGCAATGCTATGTCTCTACAAAGATTTCGGGTAACGCAGAATTAATTTCTGGAGATGTCTATTTAGGCTGACGGGGGGACATGGGGACGCTCGGACGCAGAGAAATTTTAATCACAAGTGATTAGCCAAAAATGATATAATTTGATGGATTCAATTGGCAGTTACACAGACAAAACCAATGTACGTGGGTTGTCAGTTTAAATAAATTTGCTGCCTTGATTTTTTGGGCGGATAGCAATTACAGATGGTCGGGGAATACCTGTAGCTTGCTCTTTTCCACCATCAGCTTTAGAAATATTACTCGGCCAACTACTGCCACGAGGTAAACTGCGAGTTTGATTGAATGTACTACCATTCAAATCTAATAATTCAATGTTGCGACTCAGAATCGTGCCATCATTAATTGGGCAATCTTCACCAGGATGCTGTACTGAAATAATCAGCGTATTCCCAACAAAACTTGGCCCTGTCATTTCGCAACGCACTGGCCCAGATGCAAAGGGTATGACTTGTCCGGCATTTGCACCGCTGGTAGGAATATAAAACAACCAGTTATTGCCGAAAACTCCTGTCAAATCAGAAACATTACCGCTAGCTGTGCGCTCGATTTTGGTTTGCTTACCTTCAGCACCGACATCAAAACCATTATGAGTGTTGCTAGGCATATCTGTGACGCCCCAAATATTTGCGCGATCGTCGAAAACTAAATTATCGACGTTGGCAAAACCAGCACCATTCACAGACCCGGCTTCGCCACCTTGGGCGAATCTGTGCCATTTAAAGGTTAAACGTGTACCATCAGCACTATCTTCGATAATCTTGTACAGTCCTCCTGATTGCTGAGTTGCATTGACATCTGTACTTAATTTGGCAACTTGAAAAATCCGCGAATCAGGATAACCATCGCTACCCGGGGCACCATCAGTATAGGCAATGAATACTTCTTTGGTGGCTGGATGCACTTCTATATCTTCTGGACGCGCTGTGGGAGTTCCACCGACTAAGTTTGCAGCTAAAAAGGCGTCAGCGAGTACGGCACCTTGGCTAGAGTAGAAGTCAGATAGCTTTTTGTTTTGATAATCAGGTAGTGCTTTTGCTTCGTTATTGCGATCGCATTTAAAAATACCACCATCTTCACTTTGTTCTGCAATATTTTTACGTTTCGGTAGCGATAAAAGACCTTCTTTTTGGGCTTTCTGCAATGCTGCAAATTCTACAGAGGATAGAACTGTTGGTGCAATTGGATTGGTAGCAGTGCTTAAAAGTAACGGTATCCATTTACCTGTACCGTCTGGATTGTAGCGGGCGACGTACAAAGTTCCATTTTCCCATAACTTGCTGTTGCTTTTACTGGTTGGTGAAGAGATAGTGTTAGCACTGATATATTTCCAAGTGTGTCCCCCACGTCTGTCATCACCTAAGTAAGCAACTAATTTTTTACCTTTTTCAGCACGCATGGCAATATTCTCATGGCGAAAACGACCTAACCAAGTATGTTTGCGGGGACGAAATTTCGGATTTGTGGGGTCAATTTCTACAATCCAGCCGTATTTTTCACCAACCAATCCAAAAGTCTTACCGATAGTTTTATCTGTATAATCTGTCTGAGTTCCATTAGCTGTGACTGCTTCTGTAACGGTGCTTTGGAAGTTCTCTTCCGCAGATAAAATTGTTCCCCAAGGAGTTTTACCACCAGAACAGTTGAAGGCAGTACCAATAATTTTGTTACCTAGTTCGTCAGTGGAGAGGTTGAAAACTTGGGTTGCAGCGGGACCAGTTGCAATTAAATAATTGCGATCGCCTTTTTGGTGCTTGCGACTTCCCCAAGCTGTGATATTTTTGTAGTCATCATTGCGTTGGCTATTGATTCCCAATCCCGAAAGACCATGAAGGCGACGATTTTTGTCATCTTTGAGGACAACAAAACGTTTACTTGCATTCTGGCGAGAGATGCGGATAATTGAGCCGCCTTGGTTATATAAAAATTCGCCTTGGGCTTCAATATTTTTGGTGGATGGTAAAGCCCAGCCGATGACGCTTTCAAATGCGTCGGGTAATACTTTTACATCAGAGGAATCTTCTACGGCTAAAGTAGAAAAGGGAAAACTAATGTATTCATGATTAACCCATAAATAGCCGACATCATTAGTTTTACCAAGGGGAATAAAAGCAGTAAAATCGTTGTTATAGCCGAAATAATCGTCTTTGTTAGGAAATACGCGATCGCCCCAACTAACGATGATATAACGTTCGTACTCTGGCGGCACTACCACATCATCAAGAACGTTGTAGCTAGTTAATTTCACATCGGCAGATGCATTAACTACTTCTCCTGCACCAATTTTTGTGGGCAAGAAATTTTTCTGCTGTTGATAAATTGGTAGAGGATGTGGTAGGCGTATAGGTGTAAAGCTCAGTGGCGCTGTTTTCGCTTCTGCAATCTTGCCAATATTGTTGAGGAGTTTGTCTTTGAAAACAGCAGCGCCAGCAGTGCCAGCAAAAAATATTAAAAGTTCTCTACGACTCAATTTAGACATTAAGCTTGCCTCTGATGTGACAGAAAAAATTTAGTAGAAACAAATTCTATTGAGTTAATATAAAAACTTTTAACTTGATGAAATTAGTTTTAAATATGCATAAAAATAATTAATTTATTATTAACCATAGTTTAGTCAATAGAGCTTTGCATGAGTTCGTAGCGAATTGGGGGTTGAAATTTAAACGCAGAGGAACGCAGAGGTAACCGCAAAGGTACGCAGAGAATTCGCTACGAGTTAATAAAATATTGTACTAAGATTAACTGTAGGTTATATATTGATTAACTATAAATTATTAAAGCTTACATCTTACGTAAGCAAAATCAGGTAAGGAACAGAGTCAGCGCCCCATCTGTCCTATCCTGGAGATGGGTAAATGTGTTGTGGGTGAGACTGTGTTTTTCAGCGTTGTGATACCGACTTATAATCGCCAACCGATTTTGGAAAAGTGCCTTCGTGCTTTGGAAGTGCAGGAATTTAATCAGTCAATGGTAACTGATTACGAGATTGTCTTGGTGGATGATGGTTCTACTGATGGCACGTTGGAGTGGTTTACGGCACACAAAGAAGAGTTTCCCCATGTGCGATGGTTTCAGCAGGATCATGCGGGGCCTGCGGCGGCGCGGAATTTGGGGGTAGAACAGGCGCGAGGAGACACAATTATCTTTATTGATAGCGATTTAGTTGTGCTGAAGAATTTCCTGCAAGCTCATAGTAACGCACTGATGCAGGGAAAAGAGAAATTGGGGAGCGATCGCTTTTTTACTTACGGTGCAGTTATCAATACTTGCAATTTTGAGAATCCAACGGCTGAACCTTATAAAGTCACAGATTTCTCAGCAGCTTTTTTTGCTACGGGAAATGTAGCGATTCCTAAACATTGGCTAGAAAAAGCGGGACTTTTTGACACGAGTTTCCAACTCTATGGCTGGGAAGATTTAGAGTTAGGCGTGCGGCTGAAAAACTTAGGTTTGGCACTAATTAAATGTCCGGAAGCTGTAGGCTATCATTGGCATCCACCATTTAATTTAGAACAAATTACCAGCTTAATTGACAAAGAAATTCAACGCGGTCGGATGGGAGTTTTGTTTTATCAAAAACATCCCACATGGGAAGTACGAATGATGATTCAAATGACTTGGTTGCATCGCTTACTTTGGGGCATTCTTTCAGTTAATGGTGCGCTAAATGAACGAACAATGGCTCCGTTTTTGCAATGGCTAATTAACTTAGGAAAACCACAATTAGCTTTAGAAATTGCCCGAATTTTTCTCAACTGGTACAACGTCAAGGGTGTTTATGAAGCATATACCGAAATGCAGCAAACATCTTAAATCAGAACTCAGAATTTAGAATTCAGCAATGCTTAAGGTATTTAGACCCAGGACTGATTTAAGACCACCAAATCTATGATTTGGTGGGGGAATAAAAAGAGTTTATTCATGCGCCAGTCGCACAGAATTCAATTGGAGAATTCTGACTCTTGAATTCTTTCTTGTTAAAGTCGAATGATTGTTGCGCTGATTAAAAAGTTACAACAATAATTTGTGTTCCCTATTGCTTTTTAAGGATGGAACTGTTCCCTAAAAAAAAGACGTTCGCGGATTTAACCTGCGAACGCTAGCTAGGAAAGCACATACACTTAGGAGGAGGTAGGCAAAGATTTGATTACTTATCTACTTCTGGAACGACATCAGGACGTTGTTTATCTTCCCAACCTACAGGACGTTTGGAATTATACCAAGCGATGGAACCTATTGTAACAGCAGCGATAAAGCCAACTATAAATAATCCTGTCAATACTGTAGAATAACTAGAACTAGCTTCTGATGTAACAGCTACGTCTGTCAAAAAATAGGTAAATAGTACATTAATCATCAGTTAGCACCTTTGAAAAAAACTAGTGATAGTTTAAAAAGTTATTTTGGAAGCGATTAGTATCAAAATTTGGTTTTGAGTTTTCGATTTTTTACTTCACTCAGCTACAAAGTACTGCATCAAAGCCGGACAATAATCGGGACACTTAACGAAGGCAGGAGGCAGGGGGCAGTTCTTGCTGGAGGCCGTTTTTGTAACGAGGATTTTATACCCCGTTCCAAAAACTTTTCGCCTTAAAAGGCAAGATTTTAGACCCAATTGTTTCGATAAAGCTAGAACAAGGAAGAAGGTTCAGCAAATTATAATTTTACTTACACCTTCTACCAAGTTAAGATTGAGTTTAGTCTACAGCTTTTTTAACTTCATCTTTGACATTTTCAACTGAGTGACGAACCTGTGATTCTGCTTGTTTAGCTTTACCTTCAGCTTTATCATCAGGGTTACCAGTTACATCACCAAGTACTTCTTGGGCTTTACCTTCAATATTTTTAGCAACAGCTTTTGCTCTATCTTCGATACTCATGATTTACTCCTAATATTGATTAATTATCTCTTCGTTTCTGCTCGCCGGATTGGTTTGCATGTTTCTAGATTACTTTTAAACAATTAGGAATACTTCTATCTCCAGATGTTTTTACGAAAAAATATGTTTGTCCGTTATATATAGTTATTCAAAGGTAATACTCATCTAAGAGAATTTGAGTAATATCCGAAAGGTAGAAAGGAGCGTTTTTATGGTTCTATCTGGAGATGAAAACATACGATTTTTGGATGTTTTCGCTAATTTTTCGGTTAGTCGATCGCAAATATGTTTTTCTAAATATTTAGATAATATCTCAAGATTTTTGATATTAGTTCTCTAGATAGAGCAGCGGTTTCTGAGAGCAATTGTAATATTAAATTGTCAAAAGCAAACAAATAACGTTTTCACGAAAAAGGAGAAAATAATATGGGTAACATCATTGCTTGGCTAGTTTTGGGTTTAATTGCAGGTGCTTTAGCTAAGTTCTTTTATCCTGGAAGTCAAGGCGGTGGAATTCTTTCCACTATTGTATTAGGAATCCTCGGAGCTGTAGTTGGCGGTTATTTAGGCCAAATCTTATTAGGAAGTAGTTCGGCTGCGGCGGCATCTGTAGGAGCTTTATCATTTGGTAGCATTTTATTTGCTGTTCTTGGTGCAATGCTATTGATTTTCCTTTGGGGATTACTTACTCGCAGCGCTGCATAATTACCTCAGATTAGTTAACAATTTTGGCAATCATTTGCAATCGGAATAAACAGATAAAATGACATGACATTAGAAAAAGAGCGAAAATTTATAGGAGTTTTCGCTAGCTGTTCAGATGCAGAATTGGCACTCCAGGAACTACAAGCTGTAAATTTTCCAATGCAGAAAGTTTCTGTAATTGCGCACAAGGCAGAAGAACAACATCATATTGCTGGGATTGAAGTTAAAAAGGATACTAGCAATACATCTGAGGAATCTACTCGTAGTGCTTTAGGCGCTCTTGCTAGCTTGTTAGTCAGTATAGATATGTTGGCAATTCCTGGTATGGGACAAGTTTGGCTAGCAGGAGCAGAGGCAACAGCGATCGCTACTACTTTAATTGGTGGTGCGATCGGTATTGCCCCAGGTAGTTTAACTGGGGCGCTGCTATGTTTGGGAATTCCTCAAGAACAAGCGCAAGTTTATAGCGATTTAGTTTTCAAAGGTTACTATTTAGCGATCGTAACCAGTATAGAAATAGAAATTCATTTTGCTCAGAGAATTCTTAATCGCCATAAAATTCAACATTCGGGCATTTATCAACCATACTTATCGCCCAAAAGTCGCTATAAACATGGACTTGGCGTTTTTTCTCGGCGTCAAGATGTAGACACAGCACTTACTGAACTCAAGAAAGCTGGCTTTCCTATGAGTCAAGTTTCAGTAATTACTAAAGATAACTATAACTCTTTAGGATTTCCTGAAGAGCTAAGCAAATCTTACGAACATCAACTGAATCTTGGCAATTTTCTTGTCTTTCTAAAAACTACTGATATCTATATGGCAGGTGCAAGAGCTGTTTTAGAAAGTAACAAGATTCAAAATTTTCACATATATAGCGAGTCCTCAGCCAGTTTAACTAGCAGTGTTGCCAAGTAATTCATAGTCTCTAGCAAAATGTCAAATTTAATATATCTAGTTCCCCGATTTCTTAAGGAAATCGGGGAGCTAAAGCTTGTAAACGAATAATATTATCTAAAATTCTAAGCTGCAAAAGGATAGTCTTCAAGTAATGCAATATCTGTTTCAAATAGTAAAATAGTGGTTTCATAACCAATCCGACCCATTTCTGGTTCCGCACCCATTGCCATTTCCACAAGATACGACCAATGTCCAGAGTTACGGCAGCATTGTATTATAGTTCCCCATCCACCAAGAAATTCTACTTTTTGTCCTTGACGAAATTTCGGTCTGGCAAAGTCAATTACTGTACTCATAAAAATCACCTTTTTTATTAATAGTTAGATATTCAATTTATACTTGCATTAGCCTAATTTGATAATCCCCCGTGAGATTCAATTAAAAAATTCTGTAGTTGGAGCTTGGGAAATAAGTTATACTATCTCCAGGCTTAAACGATCTGTAATCTTAAAAACTAATTATTAAAGTTTGAAGATAAAGAAATATAAAAAATGCTACAAATATTAAAAAATCTTATAATTTTCTCAAAATAGACACATTCAAATTTAAGCAATTCCCAGTCAGTTTTATGATTTGGAGAGATGAAAAATTCTCACAATATTGGCAACACCAACAGAAATAATTGAAATTAACTGTCTGAAACAATGTTGAACCGTTTGAAGATTGGAACCAAAATTGGAGCAGGTTTTGCCTTGAGCTTAGCAATTCTCACCTCCATTGGTCTAATCTCCTATCAAAGTACCAAAGAATTAATTGAAGCTTCGCGCAAAGAAAACCATACTTATCAAGTGTTAGCTGAGCTTGAAGATCTCAACTTACAACTAACAAATGCTGAAACTGGGCAACGGGGTTACATTATTACTGGAGAACAACGTTATTTAGAACCTTATAACGCTGCCACGCAAACACTAAATGAAAAAATCAAGGAACTTCAGAATTTAATAGCAGATAACCGCAACCAACAAAATCGGCTGGAAATGTTACAGCCACTTGTAGCTCAGAGAATGGCTGTAATGACAAATGTGATCGAGCTACGGCAAAAGCAGGGTTTTGAAGTTGCGGAGCAAGCTATTCTCACTGATGAGGGTAAGCAGCTAATGGATCGCATCCAGAAGCTGATCCAGGAGATGAAAAACGAGGAAAATCTACTTCTAAAGCAGCGTTCTGGAAACGCACAGGCCGCTGCCGAGCAAACTATCGCCACAATTGTTTATAGTATTCCTCTATTTGGTCTGATCTTGGCTTTGATTGGAATTATCCTTACCAGGCACATTTCACTACCCCTGAAGCGAGTTTCCGATCTAGTCCAACAGGTAGCAGACGGCGATTTATCAGTCAATTTACCAACTAGCGATCGCCAAGACGAAATTGGCGTGCTAAAGCGGACTTTCAACCAGATGATCGTCAATCTGCGAAACACAACTCAAAAAAATGACGAACAAAACTGGCTCAAATCTAATTTGGCTGAATTTACCCAGATGCTTCAAGGGCAGCGAAATCTCAAAAGTGTGTCTGACACAATTTTGTCGAATTTAGCGCCGCTAGTTGGGGCAGCTCACGGTGTATTTTATGTCATCGAATCAATCAACGATGAGTCAGTACTGAAATTGTTGGGTAGTTATGCTTACAAAGAGCGTAAAAACTTAGCAAATGAGTTTCGTTTGGGCGAGGGATTGGTAGGACAATGCGCCCTAGAAAAACAAAGAATCCTGTTAACGAAAGTTCCCAGCGACTATATTCGCATCAGTTCCGGTTTGGGAGAAGCGCCACCGTTAAATATTATTGTATTGCCGATATTATTTGAAGAGCGAGTAAATGCGGTAATTGAACTTGCTTCTTTTGCACCTTTTAGCGAGTTACATCTAGCATTTCTAGAGCAATTGAGTGGAATTTTAGGTGTATTTTTAAATAACATCGCCTCACAATTACAAACTCAACAACTACTTGCCGAATCTGTTGCTTTGACAGAAGAACTGCAAAGCCAGCAAGAAGAATTACAAAAAAGCAATCTACTCTTAGAACAACAAGCCCACGAATTGCAGGAATCGCAATTCCTTGTCAAGCAATCTAACGAAGAATTACAGCAACTCAACGAAGAACTAGAAGAAAAAGCAGAACTCTTAGAAAACCAAAATCAAGAAGTTGCACGCAAAAACCAAGAGATTGAGCGATCGAGGCAGTCATTACAAGAAAAAGCCGACCAGCTGGCATTATCTTCCAAATATAAATCAGAATTTTTAGCCAACATGTCCCATGAGTTACGGACACCGCTAAATAGCTTGTTAATTTTAGCTCGGCTACTGGCAGATAATCCTTTAAACAATTTAACTGAGAAACAGGTAGAGTACAGCCGCACAATTTACTCTGCTGGAACCGATCTATTGGAATTAATCAATGACATTTTAGATTTAGCAAAAATTGAGTCGGGTACTATGTCTCTAGAGATTGAGCAAATTGCTTTTACAGATTTGCGCACATCTATAGAGCAAACTTTTCATCAAGTTGCTGAGAATCAAAAACTGAGTTTTGCTGTTGAACTCGACGACAATTTACCCTTGGTAATTTCTACTGACTCCAAACGCCTGCAACAAGTATTAAAAAATCTTTTAGCTAACGCCTTTAAATTTACCGAACGCGGAGGCGTGAAGTTACAAATTAGTACAGCACCTCAACCAAATCCAATCGATGCGCCAGCGATCGCTTTTGCAGTCAGCGATACGGGAATTGGCATTCCAGTCGAGAAGCAGAAAATTATTTTCGAGGCATTTCAGCAGGCAGATGGCACTACTAGCCGCAGGTACGGCGGTACTGGCTTAGGCTTGTCCATCAGCCGCGAACTAGCTCAACTTCTGGGAGGAAGGATTGAATTAATCAGCCAACCAAACCAAGGAAGTACTTTCACTCTCTACTTACCGTTGGTGGGAAAGCCACAGACGCCACAAAGTGGCGTTGAAGTCAATCGAGAAATGAGGAAACATATTGCCAATTTGCCTACCTCGAAAATGTCACCAATTGGCAGTCGGAGTAGCTCTGAGAGCATTTCTCCAAAAACAAAAGTGGTTTCTGGCGTTAGCGAAATCCCAGACGATCGCGAAATCGTTCAATCGGGCGATCGCATTTTGCTGATTATCGAAGATGATGATAAATTCGCCCGCATCTTGCTAGACATGGCGCGTCAGCAGGGCTTTAAGGGAATTGTCGCTTTACAGAGCAAACAAGGTCTAGCACTGGCACAACAATTTGTGCCAAATGCCATTATGCTAGATATCCACATGCCAGAGATGGATGGTTGGTCAGTGCTAGATCGTCTCAAGCATAACCCAGCCACCAGACACATCCCAGTGCATATCCTTTCTGTGGATGAAAGACAGCAACGGGGATTGCAGCTAGGCGCAATTACTTATTTGCAAAAACCCGTTTCTCCAGAAGCTTTAAATGAAGTATTGACTGAGATTAAAAGCTTTATCGAGCGTCAGGTAAAAAATCTTTTAATAGTAGAAGATGACCCCGTACAAGCCCAAAGTATTATCGAACTGATTGGTAATAACGATGTCCAGAGTACAGCAGTCGGTACGGGGGCACAAGCACTAGAGATATTGCGATCGCAGCACTTTGATTGTATGGTACTGGACTTGGGTCTGCCCGACATGAGTGGATTTGCACTGATCGAGCAAATCAAGCTAGAACCCAGGCTGATGAAACTGCCAATTATTGTTTATACAGGTAAAGAACTCAGCCGCCAAGAAGAAACCCAACTGCGGGGACTAGCAGAGACAATTATTATCAAAAATGTGCGATCGCCAGAACGGTTATTAGACGAAACTGCCTTATTTTTGCATCGCGTCCAGGCAAATCTGCCACCACCAAAGCGTCAAATCCTCGAACAGCTACACCAAACCGACCCGGTGCTAGCCAATCGCAAAATTTTGATTATTGATGATGATTTGCGAAATATCTTTGCCATCACCAGCTTTTTAGAAAGCTATCAGATGGAAGTGCTGTTTGCCGAAAATGGCAGAGATGGCATTGAAAAGCTGCAAGCAAATCCCGACATCAACATCGTTTTGATGGACATCATGATGCCAGAAATGGACGGTTACGAAACTACCCGCGCCATCCGCCAGCAAGGGCAATTTCGCTCCCTACCGATAATTGCTTTAACCGCCAAAGCCATGCCAGGCGATCGAGAAAAATGCATCGAAGCCGGAGCTTCTGACTACATTACCAAACCTGTAGATACCGAACAACTGCTTTCACTGCTCAGGGTTTGGTTGTATCGGTGAGGGGAATGGGAACTGGTGGCCAAAGCCCCTTCGGGGCTTGTCCATTGGTGTCAACTTAACGTGAAACCCTGATAAAAACGTGATGAGCGAGTTCTACTCACTTACCATCAAGATCCGCGTTACCCTACCCCGGCTTTGCTGACGCAAAACCTCCCCTCCCCTTAGCAAGGGGAGGGGATTGAGGGGTGGGGTAAAACGCCTGTGGGATAAGCATTTGAGCTGAAGTTGACACCAATGGGGCTTGTCTTCCCCCTACACCCACCCCGAAGGGGCTTTGGTCAAAACAATATCAATGACAGGAAATTCACTTAAGTAATAAAATAAGCTATAGAACTTCTATCTTTAGAAAAAAAAGTACTGTTTCGTACAAGTTTTGGCCTTATTTCTCTAGATAAAAGTTATTTATTTCGGTAGATAGTTGTACTGAAATTAACTCAAATGTTACGTTTTTAATATGACAATAGTAAGAAAAAAATCCTTAAATGCATCAGTAATTCCTCCAGAAATATTGGGAGAAAAATATATTGAAGCAGAGCGTATGCACGATGTTTTGCTATTACTGCAAAACTTGATTAATAGTGAAGAGGCAACTGTCAAATTAATTCTGGATTGTCTCTATGATGTTGGTTCGGTTAACTTAATCAATAAGAAGCTTCGCATCAAACCTGTAAACAGGTTGATGAAATTAATTGCCCGCGTCTCTAAACCAGTTTTTAGAATCTTGGCTTTCAATTGGTTTAAAAAGAACTGTCCGCAACTAATTGCTGATTGGCTGCATTCTCAGGTAACTTTTGGAACTATTCCAGCTAAACCCCAAGAAGTAGCGATCGATATTGCACCAGTTCAACCATATTCCACGCGAGAAACTGAAACTCTCAACCAAGAAATTAAAAATCTGCGTTATCAAGTCCGATGGCTAGCTGGAATCTCAATAATTGCGATCGCTGTTTTAGGAGTAACAGCCACTTGGTTAAACTAAAAGTCAGAATTCAGATTTCAGAATCCAGAATTCTGAATACATAAAGTCCATATATCCAATATTGGTAATGGCTTTAGAGTGCTGAATTCTGACAACTCAAGTTGAGACTAACTTTATTGTTTTAGCTTACCGAGCAACAGTATCAAATTTAAAATTTCGTCAATTTATAAATCTATTTTTAAAATAAGATTTAGCTGGGTTATCGAAAACCTGTCAGCGGAAAATTTTAATCATTGAAATTCCGACAATTACAGCAGTATTTATTCAACAAGCCTATTTATGCATGAGGTAATAATTACGAATTGTGAATTATTATGACTTTGCCCAAACCTAGCTTGGATGACATCGAAATATATTTACTCTTGGAAGGAGTGTATCAATACTATGGCTATGACTTCCGGAACTACGCTCTTTCTTCCATTAAACGGCGGATTCTGAGCTTTATGTACTTGGAAGAATTACCCAACATTTCTGCCTTACAAGAGAAGTTACTCCACAATCCTAATTATTTAGAAAGATTTTTGCTGGCTTTAACCGTGAATGTCACCTCAATGTTCAGGGATCCCAGCTTTTACAACGCCTTTAGAAGTCAAGTTATCCCATTCTTGCAAACCTATCCATTTATTCGTATCTGGCACGCTGGATGTTCTACAGGTGAAGAAGTTTATTCAATGGCAATTTTACTCGAAGAAGAAGGACTTTATCACCGTTGTCGCATATATGCTACTGATACTAACGAGAAAGTATTACAAAATGCCAAAAGTGGTATTTTTCCCCTAAAGTTAATGCAGGAATACACTCACCTTTACCTAAAAGCAGGTGGTAAAAGGTCTTTTTCTGAATATTATACGGCAGCTTATGACAATGCTATTTTTAGAGCATCATTAAGAGAAAATATTGTTTTTGCTCAGCATAATTTAGCCACAGACAGTTCATTTAATGAGTTTAATGTCATCCTTTGTCGTAATGTCTTGATATATTTCAACCAAATACTCCAAAAACGCGTACACGAACTATTTTATAATAGCCTTTGTACCTTTGGTATCTTGGGTCTAGGAAGACAAGAATCTATTAGATTCACTCCCTACGAGCAGCAATATGAAGAGATTGTTAAAGGTGAAAAACTATATCGAAAAGTAGGAGTGCGGGGACATGGTAAAGCTCTAAAGCACAGAGATTTTAACCATAAGTGATATTTTTCAAAATGACTCAAAGACCTGAAATAGAATCACTGACTGAAGAAAATTTAACCCGCGGTTTGATAGTGCTTGCTAATCTTGACAAGGATTTGGCTCGGATTTTAGAAGCACTGGGGCCTCCCCCGATATGGCATAGAGAACCTGGCTTTCCAACTCTTGTGCGTATAATTTTAGAACAACAAGTTTCCTTAGCAGCTGCCTTGGCGGTATTTACAAGGCTTTGTAGTGTTGTGCCAACGTTAACACCAGAAAATTTTTTGACATTGGATGATGCTCAATTAAAAGTAATTGGATTCAGTCGGCAAAAGATTTTATACTGTCGTGGGTTGGCAAATGCGATCGCCAGCGGTCAGCTTGACCTCAGCAAGCTCTCAACAATGGACGACACTGCTATCAGAACTGAGTTAAAACGCCTTAAAGGTATTGGAGACTGGACAGTTGATATTTATTTGCTGATGGCGCTGCAACGTCCTGATGTCTTTCCTAAGGGCGATTTAGGATTAGCGATCGCTTTACAAAAGCTTAAGGGATTGGCGACACGTCCCACACCAGCAGAATTAGAAGCAATGACACAGCATTGGAGTCCGTGGCGAGCGATCGGTGCTAGACTTCTATGGCACTACTATCTAAGTAATGCCAATAGTAAATCAGTTATAGTTTACCCGTGAATACCCGATCGGCTGGGCCTGTCATGTAAACTCGTCCATCGCTTTGTGACCATTCAATTTGTAGCGGCCCGCCTGGTAATTCTACAGTGGCATTGCGATCGCATTTTCCAGTCAACACGCCAGCCACCAAGGAAGCGCAAGCACCAGTACCGCAAGCCAAGGTAATTCCAGCGCCCCGTTCCCACACGCGCATTTTCAGATAGTCACGGCGCACTATTTGAATAAATTCAGTATTTGTCCGTTGGGGAAAAGCCGGGTGATGCTCAAATTTGGGACCTATAGTTTCTAGCTCAATGGCGGCGACATCTTCCACAAAGGTAATGCAGTGGGGATTTCCCATACTGACACAAGTCACTTCCCAAGTTTGCCCTGCTACTTCTAAAGGCCGATTAATAACTTTTTCTTCCGCAGGTGCGAGGGTAGTAGGAATTTCAGCAGCAAGTAACCTGGGCAAACCCATATCCACCTTTACTTGACCATTAGGTAGAATTTGGGGCGTAATCGTACCAGCCAGGGTATGAATCCGATATGTGATGGAAGATTCAGAAGATGAAGACTCCGAGATTTCTGCCAAAAACGCAGCTAAACAGCGAATACCATTTCCACACATTTCCGGTTCTGAGCCGTCGGAATTGAAAATCCGCATCGTGTAGTCAGTGCCGTTTTCTCCAGGTAAGGCAAAAATAACACCATCAGCACCGATACCAAAATGGCGATCGCACAACTTGACGGCTTGCTCTGGAGTCACTACAGGCAGAGATGACGAGCGATTGTCAATCAGAATAAAGTCGTTGCCTAGACCGTGATACTTAGTAAATTCGATTGCCATTTCCAAAATCAATAAATTATATTTGTGTTTTCTCATTGGTAATTAGTCATTAGTCATTAGTCATTAGTAAATAACCAATGCCCAATGCCCGATGCCCAATGCCCAATGTCCAATATTCAATGACTAATGACTATGATTACTGAATTTGACACCTCTTTGCCTAGTATTAAACAAGTTCAAAGCCTGATTAAACAAGCAATGCCAGCAGAGTTTAAGTTGCTGACTGGCGATATCATCGCTGGCAGGGTTTTATGGCAAGACCCGCATTGTGTATGCATTGTTAATGAAAACAGCGAGCAAACTACTGTTTGGAAACAAGCGATCGCTTATATTAAACCAAAAACTTAACATTCAGCCAAAAAATTCATGTAGGGTGTGTTGTCGCCAAGCGCAACGCACCCTAATTTTTTGACAGTACGTTACTAATTTTAATTATGAGGATTTTTCTGTTCCCTCTTAGAGGTTGTTTGAAAAGTGGTTGGCTGTAATTTCAAGCATTTATCGATCTCCTCTAACCCCCTTAAAAAGCTGCGGTGTAAACACAAGTCCAATTACCCCCCTGAATCCCCCCTTATAAAGGGGGGAAACAAGAGAATCTCGTTCCCTCCCCTTTATAAGGGGAGGGTTAGGGTGGGGTAAAGAAAGGACTGGTAGTGATTCGATAACTTGTGTGTACACGGTAGCTTTTTAAGGGGGGAACCAGAATCAAAGTCCCCCTTTTTAAGGGTGATTTAGGGGGATCTAAAGCGTTTTGTTACCAATAAGAGGACTTTTCAAACATCCTCTTAATTAATTGTTTCAAATCATTACCGATGTAATCACTATGTTATTCAATATTTTCAAAAATTCTCAATCTACGATTTCATCTATAAAAGTTCCTTCTAGCTGGTATGTAGTTTGGGGAAAAGTAAATAATTTAACAGCAGATGTAGTCTGGCGAGATGACAATTTTGCAGTGATTTCTGCACTGACTACAGAACAATTTGCCATCAGTCGCAGCGAAAAATTTGTGGTTGTTGGAGATGTTTGGTTAAGTAATAGACTGGAGTTGCTACAAAAATTAGGAGCCGATGCCAATAATTTTTCTCAAAACAATTGTCAATTGATTGCTGAACTTTGGGAAAAATTTGGTTGCGAATCTCTGAAATTTTTGGTGGGAATGTTTGGGTTAGTGGTTTGGGATCGCCAACGGCAAATATTATGGCTGGGACGCGATCGCATTGGTAGCCGGACTCTCTATTACACTAATACTGGTGCAATTCGCGCCGCCGCGCCAAAAATGCGATCGCTTGCATCTTATCGTACAAACGATGTCGATTTGGTGGCGTTGCGGGATTATCTCTGTTGCGCCTTTGTACCGGGAGAACGCACGCTTTGGGAACAGGTGCGAGAAGTGCGTCCGGGAACTGTTATCGAAATGCCTTCAGAGAAAATTAATACTTACTGGGAATTGCAACAGCAGATTACAGGGGAGAATGAATCTTTAGTATGGCATGGCGAACAGTTGCGTTCTTTATTAAATAGAGTTGTTCGAGAATACTTACCCCAAAATGCGCCTGTTGGTGTTTTCCTTTCTGGTGGTTTAGACTCTAGCAGTATCACCGCTTTAGCAGCACAATTTCATTATTTACCAGTCCATACTTACTCAATTCATTTTGGTGCTGAATGTCCCAATGAATTAGAATTTTCTAGTTTGGTTGCCGAACATTGTCAAACTCAACACCACATTCTAGAAATTACTTTTAAAGATATGTGGGAACGCCTACCAGAAACAATGGCGTATCTTGACGATCCGATTGGCGATCCGCTAACAGTACCAAATTTTCTTTTAGGAAAAATGGCACGGCGAGATGTACAAGTTATCCTCAATGGTGAAGGTGGCGACCCCTGTTTTGGCGGCCCAAAAAATCAGCCGATGCTAATTAATAGCTTATATGGTTCAATTAATAATCAAGATTCTTTACAAGCATATCTCATTGCTTTTCAAAAATCTGCCTTAGATTTACCGCAACTTTTTAAATCAGAAGTTTGGGCAGCAGTTGAAACAGAACCGTCTGTATTTTCGACTGATTTAAATTCTCATGTAAGTTATTTAAATAGATTGATGGCATTGAATATTAAATTTAAGGGAGCCGATCACATTTTGACAAAGGTAAATAACTTAACGCAAGCAGCAGATTTACATGGGCGATCGCCACTTTTTGACCAGCGAGTTGTAGACTTGAGTATGCAAATTCCTCCAAAATATAAGCTTTCTGGAGTTGAAGAAAAAGCAGTACTCAAACAAGCCGTGGCTGATATTTTACCACAAGCAATTATTCATCGTCCTAAAAGCGGGATGATGGTACCCGTACACTTGGGATTTCGCAAGTATTGGCAACGAGAAGCGAGAAAATTATTGTTAGATAAAAAAAGTGCGATCGCGTCTTATTTAAATCAGTCTTTACTACATAACTGGCTAGATTATAAAGGCGATATTTGGGGACGTTATGGTGTTAAACTTTGGTTGTTGGTAAGTTTAGAGATTTGGTTGCAGGTAAATAAAAAGTAGGCTTTTGCCATAAGCAGATAAATTATATAAAATCAAACATTTGTAATTTTTAATTGCTATAACTCTTGATTTTTAAAGCTCTTTGGGGAATGATATCATGTCCGTTAAAATGCCCGTCATTGCGAACGAAGTGAAGCAATCGCAGAGTCCTTGTGATTGCTTCACTCCACTACGTTCCGTTCGCAATGACATATTAAGAGCAATTTGCCGGACATAATATGAAACAGCCCTGCACGTTGTAGCGACTGGTGTCGCGTCTTGACCCAAGCATGTGTTGCTAATTACATTCTGAATTCTTCTTTTTAATTTTCAGTCAAAATTGTGTAAGCTTCATTCACTAAGTGCATTTTCTCTTCTGCTTGTTTTTGGAGTTGTGGCTTACCAACAAATAAATCTGGATGCCATTGTTTTACTAAATTTCTATAAGCTTGTTTTATTTCAGCCAAAGAAGCAGTACTTTGCAAGCCTAAAATACTATAAGCGCGAACAATCTTATCTTTTTGTGCCTGGGTTTTAGGTAAATTTGGTATTTTATTGTTTTGAGTTGTATTTTGCTGTTTGCTAGTTTCAGAACCAGCTGATGTCTGATGATAAGCCTTACGGCTATGCATTTGTGCTTTCATTCGTGCAATTTCCTCATCAAGTTCCCAATTACGAAATTTTGCATCCACTTCTTCTGGACGGGGAGAAGCAGAAGTTTTCGGCGGTGGAGAAACTTGTTGACGAGGAGATTCTACTTTTTTCTCGGGATTTTTAGCAGTATTCTGTTGCGGTTCGGGAGAAGTTTTAACTTTCTCTGGTTGCGGTGAATATCGATGATTTACAGTTTTAGATTTGGGAATTTCTTGATAAGGTTGATAATTAGTAGATATTTTTGCCTTTTCTAACTCTCGTAACAATTCATTAAAACCATTTTGTAACTGCTGTAAATCCTGACGTTTATTAGTAATTTCTAACGGTTCTTGACTGACTTCTAAGTAAATCACTTTTTCAGCTTTTTGCTCGTGTTCAGCCAAAATTAATAATGCTTGACTACTAAAACGAGAGAAATAATTTTCTGTTGCATCTATGCAAAGTTTTGCAATTTGCTGATGATAATATTCATTAGCTGATTTTACTTCTAGTTGTTGCATATTCTTATTTAACAAATAAGAAATACTGCCAACGACAGCAGCACCCACAGGACCACCCAACAACCAACCAATACCACCACCAACTGCAATGGAACCAGTTTCACTCAAATCGCCATAATTAGTAGGTTTAGGAGGTAATGTTATTTGTGGTTCGCTAGGGAAAGGAATTGATAAATCCTGTGGTCTTTCTGCTTGGAAAAACTCATAAGCTTGATAAAGCCATTTCACCGTAGCTAACTGTAATTGATTCAGGTCTTTTTTGAGAGTGTTTGTTTGCCACGATTGAAAATTATTTTCTGCCAGTGCAACCGAAGCATCAGCTTGATATTTGGCTAAAAGTTTCGGTAAAGCTAACCAATCGCGTAATTCAGAAATACTAGTTGCAAAACCTTGTTTAATTAAATTTACAGCTTTCTCTTTGATTTCAACTTTAGCATTTTGTTTGTCAACAAGAGATTTTACTTCGTTTGCAAGGGGGTCAATTTTTGCTTTTAATAATTGTTGAATTTGAGTAGCGATCGCCTCTACTCTTGGCAAGCTTACACTACCACGATTTTGTTGTAAAATCCCCACAATATTTTGCAAAGCAGTTTCAAAAGCCACTAAACCGCTACTATTAGCTTCTGCAACATCGCCTTTTAATCTAGCTCGTAAAGCAGGTAAAGCATCAACACGATATAAATTACTATAACCTGGAGGTAAATCTGCTCGAAAACTTTCCGCAACAAACAATAAGCGATTTTGAACTTGTTTTTGTTCTTCAGGTTCTAATAAATTAATAAAATTAGCAACAAAAATAACTGTTTTAATTCCCCGGTCTAATAGCCAATCTCGCAAGTTTTCTCGTTCGCCCAAAGTCATTAACTTGCGTGCATCTAATAATTGTATAACTAAATCTGCACTTAAAAGTTGTTCTCGTACTAAATTATCTTGTTCTTCGCGATCGTTAGTTCCCGGTAGATCGAGAAATTCCACACCCGTTTCTAAAAAGGGATGAGGACAAAAAACTTCCACAGATGCTACATCTTTGCGCATCTGTCTATTTCCATCAAGAATAGCAAATTGCTGTAAAACTTCCGTTCCACTGCGGTAAATTTCTGTACCATCTACCAACATGATACGAGTCCGCACATCAGAACCATACTTAACAGTAATCGCCGCACCTGTAGTAGGAATTAAATCAATCGGTAAAGTGCGATTCCCCAACATCGCATTTAATAATGTAGACTTACCATGATTAAAAGGCCCAAATACCGCAATCCGAAAACTAGGATTAGTCAGATAATTACAAATACTAATAACATCTTGATGCAGTTGTGATTTCCGTTCCAAATTTAGTAATGCAGATGCAGATTTGAGAGAATCTACTAATTTGCCGTACTGTTGTTGCATAGTTCCTGAATTCCAGATTTAAAAATATATTTTTCCTAAAAACTTTTCTCTCTGCGCCTCTGCGTCTCTGCGTGAATTTCTCATATTAGTAACCACAGATAAACTAATTGCTGCTTATCTGTGGTTTGTTTCCTTATTACCAATAATGGAGAATCACTTTAGCTATAGTAAGCTAACAAATTACCATACACCGCCTCAATCTTTTGCAACTGAGCTATTATATCTTCTTGCAAACTTTTTAACCGTTTTAACTCAGTTTCACGATTAATCTCACGACTCTCCTTTTGCTTGACTAAATTATCTAATTCAGATTTACGAGAATCAATATCATCATTAATGCGCTTACTCACCTCTTTTTCGTAAGCATCAAAACACTCTTTAACCGCATTGTATACAACTTGAGATTGCTCGTGTGCTACTTGGGGTAGATATTTAACTAACTCTTTTTTCGCCGTTTTTACTAACTCTTTCCGCGCTTGATCTGCTTGTAAAAACCCCACTCCCAAACCTAGCAGTGCAAGCCCAACTGGGCCAAGTAAAACACCAGTCACCGCCGTAATTATCCCGCCAATACCAATTACAGTGAAGTAGTTTAACAAGATATTTTTCCAATCAAATCCACTTCCAGCCATTGCTACACCAGCAAAATTTCCCTCAGACAGTGATAACAATCCCATTGCCCATTTTGCCCAACCAGGAGAGTTATCCTCTTCACCAAGATTGGCATTTAGTTTAATTTTTTGCCCCGTGATTTTTTCAGTGATTTGGTCTGTTACTTCACTGTAAGATGCGCCATATTGTGCAGCACTACGAGAAAGTTTTCTAAAAGCGGCATCGATATCTTTTTCAGCAGTTAATGTCCAAGCCGCAGATTTGTCAGCGATATATTGCTCAAAGGCTTTTTGCAATGCAGTATTAAAAGCTTCTCGTTTACCGCTACTGAGAAAATCAAACAAATTTAATTCTGGTTGATAGCGTAAAAAATCGTTTTCAAAAGTATTTCCTAAATTTAAAACGTAGCCGCGGAACGATTCAGAAACAGTTCTTGCCTGATTATCTCTGGTATTGAGAATTTCTTTTTGGAATTGATCCCTAATACCTGTAAGTTTGCTAAACTCTGGTTCTACTGAATCAATTCGTTTTTTCAATTCATTTACATCTTGATCGAGTAATGGTATTCTTCTTGCAACAGCTTCACGAGTATTATTAACAGCTTGTCTTGCTAAAGTTCTAATTTGACGAAGTTCAGCGATCGCTCTTTCTCTGGTAAGAAAAGTATTCAGCGCTCCCATGAACTCAGGAAACCCAGTCCCCCCTAAATCAGCTTGGGGATTCTTCAGCCTTCGCCTGAGTGCTTGAATTGACGAAAGCTCAAATACGCGTTCCTCGTAAATATCTTGACCGTCTACAAAACAATATTCTGCTAAATTTGCTTTAAATACTTGCCGCAATCTGTTTTCAGCTGCTTGTAGCTCGTCTACATCATCAGGATCTATCAAAGATTCCCGCAGTTGATCCCAAGCATTAACTAAGAAGAAAACCGTCAAACCTCGACCTTTAATGTAATTTTCTAAATAGCGACGTTCGCCCAAGGTACAAGGTTGAGAAGCTCTCATCACAAACAAAATTGCATGGCAATTATTCACATAACTCAAAGATAATTCGTTTCGCGCTTCTGTATCATTCAACCCCGGACTATCAACAATTTCAATTCCTTTTTCGAGTAAAGTTAAAGGATATTCCACTACAGCATAATCAACATCAGGAAAAGCTTGTTTTTTTTCTTGTTCTAGTTTTTTAGCTTCACCAGGGTCGATGGTATATTTATGTTTAAAACTCTGAAAATCTAAATCCTGCGAACTTTTACCATCATTAAAATAAATAGTAACTTTCTTTTCGGGGCCGTAGCGTAAAACTGTTAATACTGCTGTACAAGGATTAACATCGCTTGGTAATAAATTTTCTCCAATTAAAGCATTGAGAAACGTGCTTTTTCCCCGCTTCATATCGCCCAAAACTAAAAGGCGAAATACACCTTTGCGGAGATTTTTACTAGCTACTGTAATATCTTCAATATTTCGTTCTAAACTGAGTTTTCCTGATGACGAGTCGCCAGCCAACTCAGCTTTACCAATTATTTCAGCAAGTTGACTCAAAGACACAGCAATTTCCGATCGCGCTTGAGCAACACGCTCTAAATCTTGGATAAATTTGTCAGTTGCTACTTGCTCGCTCATAATAGTTACACCTGTATTAAGAATCGATTTTCTGGGATTCAAAAAATAACTTGTAAGTTACCCACCCTAATGTAGCAACAATAATAAATCCAGCTAGGACTGAGGCTACCCTGACTGCAACTAACGCTACCACACCAAGAGCAAACAACTTGCCACCAAGAATTAGTTTTTTCATCCAAGGTTTTTGAGAATTTTCTCCCTGATGCTTAACAGTTTGATGAAAAGGCGCATCAGCTGTATGAATTTTAGCTTCCATTTCTCGAAGTCGCAATTCAACTTCTCGTTCTCTTAATATCCGTTCTCGTTGTTCAAGTTCTTTATGGCGGTCTTTTTCAGATGTCATCAGTATCCAATCCGTCTCAGGGATTTACAACTAAAAAAAATATCCCATCGCTGTGTAGGCATGGGGTAGGAAGTACGGGGTGCAGAAGGGAGACAGAATAAGTAAATTGGATAATTTATTTTCTGAAATCCCTAAGACAGAAAAAAGATGTCAGCATTTACTCATTAATTAAAATCTATAATAAATTTAAAAAATATTTAAAAATATCAGTAAATTTACATTTTAATTTTCATTGCCGACTAAATTTTAGCTGGAGTTAATCCCACAAAATACCCCTGCTTTCCAGAACCAAAGCGAAAGGTCTAACTACTAAGGTGTCGTAGTCTGTTTAGAAGCCGATTTTGAGTCTGCGCTCGATTTTAACCGGGTAATGGTGGCTTTGCGAATGCGATCGCTTTTACGTACTCCGCCTGTCATCTCATATTCCCGACTGTCTTTGCCATACTTCAACACCACACCACTGACTAAGCGTTCTGAAGTTTCGCAAATGGTCTTTTCAAGGGTTTCTATTTCTTCCTTTGTTGTGTCAATGTCAGTTAGCATCATATTATACTTGTCAATCTTGTTGCGGAGTTGCCCATTTAATTCGGTTAGATGCTTTAAACTGATAGAATCACCAAAATCAAGGTTGGAATCAATCGATTTAAATCCAATTACTCTCTGTTCAGCTTTTTCTAGCACGTTAGAGCTTCTTTTTTTGCGGTACATCAATGGATACCTTTTACTAAACTTACCTTTCTAGAGTGTCTTAATAGGCGGATATATTGGCTCAGTAAAGCTTACATATTAAGGTATTTTTTGTAACAAGATTCAATTTGTGAGTAAGTAATTACACGACAAAAATAACAAATTGTTGAGAACGGACTTGTGTTGTGAACCAACGGACTTGTGTTGTGAACGAATGAACTTGTGTTGTGAACCAACGAACTTGTGTTGTGAACCAATGAACTTGTGTTGTGAACCAACGAACTTGTGTTGTGAACCAACGAACTTGTGTTGTGAACGAATGAACTTGTGTTGTGGACGAATGAACTTGTGTTGTGAACCAACGAACTTGTGTTGTGAACGAATGAACTTGTGTTGTGAACCAATGAACTTGTCCGCTTGATTACTTATTCAACCCGAAGAAGCCCACCCCTTGCTAAAACTACGGTGTACACACAAGTCTGAAATAGCTGATTAACCAAGGTTTTACCCCACCCTAACCCTCCCCTTATAAAGGGGAGGGAACTGGATCTCTTTTTCCCCCTTGGCAAGGGGGGATTAAGGGGGGTAATTCGACTTGTGCGTACACCGTAGCCTTATAAAGGGGAGGGAACTGGATCTCTTTTTCCCCCCTTTACAAGGGGGGATTAAGGGGGGTAATCCGGGGAATAATAAACAGATAAAAATATAAAAACGCTGATGACAAAGCTGTATAACCAAACCTCAGAAAAGCAAAAACGCCAAACTCTCAGAAACAATATGCCCCCATGTGAAAAAATAGTTTGGGCAAAGCTTAGAAGTCAACAAATTGAAAGCTGTAAATTTCGCAGACAATACAGTATTGACAGATTTGTAGTTGATTTTTATTCTCCAGAATTGAGACTTGCTATAGAAATTGATGGTGATAGTCACTATCAAGATGGAGTCCCAGAATATGACTGCGATCGCCAAGCATTTTTGGAATCAAAAGGTACGAGGATTTTAAGATTTACGAATCAGGAAGTTTATCAAAATATTGATGGTGTGGTGGATAAAATTAGGGAAATTATTTGTATTTTGAAGGAAATTACCCCACCCTAACCCTCCCCTTGTCAAGGGGAGGGAACTGGATCTCTTTTTCCCCCCTTTCTAAGGGGGGATTAAGGGGGGTAATTCGATTTGTGTGTACACTGTGGCTCTGCAAGCAAAGAGGGGCTGTGATATTATTTATCCTCAGAACCGCGATGTCTGGGTAACAGGCTTTTGTTCTGTTTTTCTTGCAAACTGCCGGCTTGTTTTACAACTGAAATCGACTCCTTAATCATCCATATTAAAACCTCGATTGGTGAGTCTCCTTGCTGAAGGCGGTTTTCGGCATTTACACCAATTAATACTGTTTGCATGAATAACAACACCATGATGATTTGGCGATAAAGCTTTTGACGTGTGCTTTGGCTTTGCTGACGCTGAGTTTTCATTTATTTACCTCACCTCAATTTCAAATCGAGGTTAAGGTTGGGATTAATTGACAAGTAAATTTCCCAAGCGTTGATTAAAAGCCGTTTAGAATCTACATATAGTGCTTGGGAAATATGTCTGGCTTGGGAAAGCACAGAACTTTTTAGAAAATTTTTTTCTTTTCGATGACGGTACTTAGATGGGTCGGAATCTTAGCTACGAGACTGGTAAAGAACATGCACAAATATTGCTGTCTGCTTTACTATCCTTTGTCGAAAACTCAGAAGAATCAAAGAACTGTAAAGCCAGTTGGCAAGCGGGTACTGAGTTATGGGTAACGCATTCTACATTACAAGGACTGGCAGAACTGACACAGAGCTTAAAGGCTGAAGAAATTAGGAATGCGCTTAACTGTCTGATAAGCTTGAAAATTATTGAGGATAAACGAGAACAAACCAACGCCAAAACTAGAACAAACTCAAAAGTTTGGCGTTTTGCGCTCAAGTTTCCCAGCATCGATAAACAAGAAAACCTCAAGTGGTTGTTTAAGCAAGATGGGAAATGGGATAAATGCCGAGAAGCTCAAAAAAATAACTCTGCTAAAGTTCCCAAGACTGCGAAAGAAAAATCTCAAGGTGTTGAATGGCAAGGCATCTGCCGTGCTATGCTGCAAAAGCACAAGCGTCTCACTACAAATGAGTTGCTGTTTGCTGATGATGAGATGAAATTTGAGCTAGAGGAAATTCATGTCCCTTTAGCATTGGTGGAACGTAAAAAACCGAAGAAGTGCAGCGACAATATTTCCGCAGAACAAGGTTCCCGACTTTACGAACCGAGTTATGAAGAGAAGCAGCGATTTGAACATCAGGCTTTTTTAGAGCAAATTATCCGTGATGGTGTTGGTAAAACTCAAGGACACCACATCGCTTTAATTGGAGAACCAGGTGCGGGAAAAACTACTCAGTTGCAAACTATAGCTTTTTGGATATTAAACAACAATCTGGGTTTACCAATTTGGATTTCTTTGGCAGACTTGCAAGGCAAGAGTGTAAAGGATTATCTGCTGCAAGATTGGCTGGAGGATGCTTTAGAACCAGTAGACGATGTAACAGAAGAAGAGAAAAAGACTTTAGCAGATTTATTCAAAAATAATCGTGTGTGGTTGTTGTTGGATGCAGCAGATGAAATGTCTTCACCCCAACCATTAACTGAGATTTCCCAACAGTTGGCGGGATGGGTGAAAAATGCGCGGGTTGTGCTGACTTGTCGCGTGAATGTTTGGGAAGCAAACGCCGGCGCTTTAGAAAATTTCGAGACGTATCGGTTACTCAATTTTGAATATCCCCAACAAGTACAAGAGTTTATCGGGCATTGGTTTCACAACAGGGATGCAGACAAAGGCGAAAGATTATGGCAGGAATTAGATAAACCTGAACGTCAGCGCATCCAAGATTTAGTAAAAAATCCTTTGCGGTTGGCGCTGTTGTGTAGCACTTGGCAAGGTTCCGATAAAGGTTTACCGGAAACTAAAGCCGGACTTTATCAGCAGTTTGTCGAAGAGTTTTACAAGTGGAAAGAAAATCGCTTCCCTACCACCGAACAGCAGCAAGAAGAATTAAATGCTGCGTTGGGACGTTTGGCAAAAAAGGCAATCGATCAAGAAACGTCACGGTTTCGGCTAACACATAAGTTTGTGCGTGAGGAATTAGGCGATGCAAAACAGCCAAATTCTTTATTTTGGTTAGCGTTAAAGTTGGGATGGCTAAATGAAGTTGGACTAGCTGCGGAGTCAGCAACGAAAGAGAAAGTTTACGCTTTTTACCACACCACATTTGAGGAATATTTTGCAGCGTTAGCTATCGCTGATTGGCACGAGTTTCTGAATCATGTTCCCGACAACCCCGCGCTAGGCGTTTATCGCATTTTTGCCCCGCAGTGGAAAGAGGTGATTTTGCTGTGGCTGGGACGTGAGGATGTGGAGAGGGAAGAGAAGGAAGAGTTTATTCAGGCGTTAGTGAAATTTGATGATGGGTGCGGAGAATACAGAGCTATTGATAGAGTCAGAAGAGGATTTTACGAGTTTCGCGCTTATTTTCTCGCTGCTGCGGGGGTTGATGAGTGGAAAAATTCTGGCAACACAGATGCTATTGTGAAGGAAATCGTTAAATGCGGCTTTGGCGAGTTTGAGGTTGAGCAAAACGAATGGGTACAATTTTTCAGATCAATTGCATGGGGAGCAGAAACAGCACTATCTCAGACAAATCGCATAAAAGCGATCGCTGCTTTGGTCGAGTTAATCGGCAATCCACAACTGGATGATGATACCCGAAGCCAAGCGGCAGAAAGCTTAGGGCAAATTGGCTTTGGCAACCAAAAAGCGATTGATGCTTTGGTGAAGTTAATCGGCAAACCACAACTGAATGATAATACCCGAAGACAAGCGGCAGAAAGCTTAGGAAAAATAGGCTCTGGCAACCAAAAAGCGATTGATGTTTTGGTAGAGTTAATCGGCAAACCACAACTGAATGATGATACCCTCACGAAAGCGACAGAACGCTTAGGGGAAATTGACCCAGGCAAAGAAAAAGCAATCACTGCGTTGGTGGAGTTAATTGGCAATCCACAACTCGATGATCGTACCCGAAGCCTCGCGGCATATAGATTAGGGGAAATTGGCTCTGGCAACCAAAAAGCGATCTCTGCTTTGGTGGAGTTAATCGGTAAACCACAACTGGGTGATCTTACCCGAATTCAAGCGCTATTTAGCTTAGAGAAAATTGGTTTTGACAACCAAAAAGCGATTGATGCTTTGGTGGAGTTAATCGGCAAACCACAACTGAATAAATCTATCCGAAGGCTAGGGCTATTTAGGTTAGGAAAAATTGGCTCTGGCAACCAAAAAGTGATTGATTTTTTGGTGGAGTTAATCGGCAAACCAAAACTGGATGATAATACCCGAAGACAAGCGGTATCTAGCTTAGGGGAAATTGGCTGTGGCAATCAAAAAGCGATCTCTGCTTTAGTGGAGTTAATCGGCAAACTACGACTGTATGATGATACCCTAACGAGAGTGGCATCAAGCTTAGGGCAAATTATGTTAGAAGAACAGATGCCGAGTGTTGTCACCGCATTGAAAGATTACCTATCACCTGAAACTTACAAAAATGGCTTTGAGCAATTTGATAATTGCTACAAAATTATCTGGAAGTGCGCTCAAATTATGCCCTACCCCGCTTTTTATCAAGCTTGGCATCAACAAGAGAAAGTGAAAGATGGAGAGTAGGAAAGAAAAATACTTCCTCCAACCAAAACATAAGCGAAATGTAGAAGCAGCAATCTCTTGTAAAGACGCGATTCATCGCATCTCTTAAGCATCTCGTAAATCTATCGCCTCTGATATTTCCACAATCCAGGAAATACGATCGCCCCTAATAAAACAGATATTGTAAACAGAATGGAAATGCGTAGGCGTAGCCCGCCGCAGGCATCGCCTTTATGGTTTATATACCTGACTGCGATGAGCGATCGCCACAACAAGTACCTGCACAACTTCATCGTCTATAGAATAAATGACTCTGTAATCCCCGATTCGGTAGCGATAGTAACCTGTATAATCTCCCTTCAGGGCTTTAATGTTGGGGTGCGATCGAGGAGTTTGTTCTAGCTGCTGCAAACATCGGGCAATTTTCTTAGCAAAAGCTCTGTCAGCATTGACATAAACTTCTTGTACATCGGGATGAAGAATAACTTCATACATCAGAGCGAAGAGTTCTCCAGGGGGTGTATTGGGCTTTAGGCGTTACTTGATTTTGCTTAACTCGCTCTAACAATCCAGGAATTGCCAAAAGTTCTTGGGTTGCAGCTTCGCTTTCAGCATTTGCCAAATAAGCAGCAAAATCAGTCAGCACCCGTAATCGTTCTGGAGATAGTTGCTGGAGTAAGTCATTAAGCTGTTGCTGTAACTCTGCGACAGAAATCAAATCTGCTGACGATCCATCATCCATCGGAGAATTATCGGTAGTATTCATTGCCTACTTCAGAATTTTAAGGTTTAGTTTTTATTATGCCGCGATCGCTGGAGATGATAGAAGCAACTAGCTTTTATACTTCGGGGAAACTGTAGCAGAGGCGATCGCCCCTAGTAAAACAGATATTGCGAACAAAATGGAAATGCGATCGCAAAAACGATCGCCCCTTGTAGAGACACTTGCAGAGTAACAATAACCTCACCAAAAAAGCGATTATATATTGGACTTGATATCATCTTACAACTGCCTCAAATTGTTTATTTATAGCAGTATGGATTTGGATAGGACAGGAACGTGTGTACTATGGAATTAATCTGCTGGGTAAACAGCAAAACCTGGAGGAAACCATCGTGCTTTCATCCCCTTTAGTTGTGCAATTTCCCCCCTCAATGCAAATGACAGACGAGCAATTTTTTGAGTTTTGTCAGGTGAACCGTGACTTACGCATTGAGCGGAATCAATTTGGAGAAATATCAATTATGTCGCCCACTGGTTCAGAAACAGGTAACCGAGATGCTAGAATAACTCAGCAGTTAATGAACTGGGCGG
Source organism: Nostoc sp. DedSLP01 (assembly GCA_034530875.2). Classification (GTDB taxonomy): domain Bacteria; phylum Cyanobacteriota; class Cyanobacteriia; order Cyanobacteriales; family Nostocaceae; genus Nostoc. Next base: position 79,586 of record JAVRCJ020000014.1, on the reverse strand, counting down.
ACGAAGACCAAACAGGCATTGCTTTTTCTTCGAGCACGGGATTTAAACTATCAACAGGTGCAGAGCGTTCTCCCGATGCTTCCTGGATTCAACTATCAAGGTGGAATACTCTTTCTCCAGAACAACAGCAAAGATTTGCCCCCATCTGTCCAGATTTTGTAGTTGAACTCAGGTCGCCTTCTGATAACCTCCAACGCTTGAAAGAAAAAATGGAGGAATATATGAGGGAGCCAGGAATACAGCTAGGCTTTTTGATTGACCGCAAGCATCGCCGAGTTTATATTTATCGTCCTGGTATACCAGAGGAATGTCTAGAAAATCCCGCGACTGTTAGCGGCGAACCTGTATTACCTGGGTTTGTTTTAAATATGAGTAAAGTTTGGTAGAAGCGATCGCAACATTGGGAACGCAGCAAGATTTAGGGTAGATACCGATTCATCCTTATCCAATCTTGAGTTGAGCCGACATTCGGATTTTCACCGGGGTTATTTGTACCATATATTTGTCCTTGACGATTTATCCAATAGTAGTTGTAGTCTGTTGGTAACTCGACAGTTGGATAACCGTAAGGATTTGTCCAAGTTGTTACATTGCCCAAGTTCTCACGAAACTGGAAGTTTTGACGGTCTATAAACTCACCTCGTTGGCGGCTTACCTCGTCCCATGTACGCTTAGACCATTCGCGGTATTCCGTCTGCCTTTGCCCTTCGGTAACTGAAATGTCTATATTTTGCGCCATAATTCCTTGCATTCCGAAGGCTGCTCCATTCGTTGCCGCAACTTGACATGCTACCTGTGGCAACCATGAGGCATAATTAGCCCACTGCGATTGGTGGGATGCTGCACAAGTCATCACCATCGTACACAGGTTATAGCTATATGCGACGCTGCACTTGGCTATTCCTTGACAGGGGATACCATTGTATATATACGTGCAATCAAACTCATAAGCAACCGAACATCCAGCGATCGGTTGAGCTTGGCGGGGCTGACCCAAGAGCAATTGATACGGCTGCATTGCCAACAGCTTCTCGTAAACAAACTGCCCAGGGTTATAGTTCACTGGCAGTCCAGAATTTCCTACCATAATTGTCAAAGCAGCATTGTCTGGGGAACATAGGACAACGGCAAATTGTCCATCCTCAACCACTCGCCAACCACTTGGCACTACATAGTTGAAGTAATTTCCGCGCTGGATTGACAACGAACCAGTAGTGGAAGGCTGAGAGGAAAAAGAAGACTGATTATAGTTGTACATTTAGCTTTGTAGCAAACATTGGGATTAATACTGGATACATCTTGAGTATGGGATTTTACGCACTGGTTTGCAACTTTTATGGTTATTTCTGGAGATGTGTCAATCGTGCCACCGCTATAAGCCAAAATTTTTATAGAAGAAAACAGAAGAAAATATAGGTAGAGTCAAAATGGACATTAAAGATGGCTTCGTCGGCGCTGTTGGTAACACACCTTTGATTCGCTTAAACAGCTTTAGTGAAGAAACAGGGTGCGAAATCCTTGGTAAAGCAGAATTTCTCAATCCTGGCGGTTCCGTCAAAGACCGCGCCGCACTTTACATCATCCAAGACGCAGAAGAGAAAGGTTTACTCAAACCTGGCGGTACCGTTGTCGAAGGAACTGCTGGTAATACCGGCATTGGACTAGCGCATATTTGCAACGCCAAAGGCTACAAATGCCTAATTATCATCCCTGATACCCAATCACAAGAAAAGATAGACGCATTGACAGCCTTGGGAGCAGAAGTCCGTCCCGTCCCAGCCGTACCCTACAAAGACCCCAACAACTACGTCAAGCTATCTGGTAGAGTAGCCGCAGAATTAGAAAACGCCATTTGGGCAAATCAGTTTGATAATTTAGCCAACCGCCGCGCCCACTACGAAACCACAGGGCCAGAAATTTGGAAACAGACAGATGGTAAAATAGATGCATGGACAGCTGCAACTGGTACTGGCGGTACTTTTGCTGGTGTAGCGATGTACTTAAAAGAACAAAATCAGGCCATTAAATGCGTTGTTGCCGACCCCTTGGGTAGTGGACTTTATAGCTATGTCAAAACTGGCGAAATCAAAATGGAAGGAAATTCCATCACCGAGGGCATCGGTAATGGTCGAGTCACAGCAAATATGGAAGGCGCACCTGCGGATGACGCTATCCAAATCGACGACAAAGAAGCTTTGCGGGTAGTTTATCAGCTATTGAGAAAAGATGGCTTGTTAATGGGTGGTTCAACGGGTATTAATGTTGGGGCTGCTGTTGCCCTAGCCAAACAGTTAGGCCCGGGACATACCATCGTCACCATTTTATGTGATAGCGGTTCTCGCTATCAGTCGCGCATATTCAACCCCGAATGGTTAGCTGCAAAAGGGCTTTTAGTAGATTAAGCATTGGGCATGGGGCATTGGGCATTGGGCATAGGAAGAGGACAAGGGGACTAGAGAGATGGGGAGGTGTGGGGAGAATAATAACTCTTAACTCCTAACTCTGAACTCAGCACTCAGCACTCCCAGTCCCCAATTAACAGTTAGCATTTCCAATTCCCAATGTCCCATGCCCAATGCCCCATAAACAATGACCAATGACCAATGACAAACATCACTCAACCATCAGACTCTTTCACAATAGACCAACCTTCTTTTCCTACATGCGTGCGGGTTTGCCAAAATCGCACTTGTAAAAAGCAAGGCGCTGCTAAAGTTTTAGCAGCTTTTAAGGTTTTACCAATTCCCGGCGTCACAGTAATAGCTAGCAGCTGTTTGGGACAATGTGGCAATGGGCCGATGGTGCTGGTATTACCCGATGTAATCTGGTATAGCGGCGTTCAGCCCGATGAAGTATCTCTACTGGTAGAACAGCATTTGTTAGGCGGTCAAAGAGTCAAACAAATGCTCTATCATCGTTTTCATTCCTAAAAATAAAGTCTGCACTCTTGTTCGCTGCCAAATGTTAGCAAGCCATCAAGTGTCTTTTGAGCCTCCAGCCCTACCTGTTTCTCAGTCAATACGGTTCGGTTAAGATCCCCCCGCCTACGGCGACCCCCTTAAAAAGGGGGTAAAAGAGGGTTGTAAGCCCCACTTTATAAGGGGGGTTGGGGGGATCTTCGAGAAATAAACACGTTAACCGAACCGTATTGGTTTATCGGTAGGGTAAATCCAAAATCTAAAATCCGTCTTGCAAAGTTTTGATGCCTGCGGCAAGCCGCAAAGCGTCTATAGATAGCGTAGCCTTAGCGAGTCCGCGAGCGTCGGAAACCTCTGCTCTAACTTTTCGCAAAATACAAAATTGTTTGACCTAAGTGAGGCATTAGATGAATATCCAGCAACTGCGTCAATCCTTAAAACAGAAGTGGCTGAGTTACTACGAGCAAAATATTTCCTGGCTGGTTAAAATGCGAATTTGGGCTACTTATGATGGCCTGCGGCGTCCTTCGTCTGGTTTTATTTTGGCAACGCTGTCTGTTTTAGAACCGCAGTTTGATGAGATGCTTGCTTTTATCATGGATTTAAATAATAATCCCGATAAAATAGTCGCAGCTTTAGGTCTCAACTTTAATCCTGATGAAGAGTTACGTTTAATCAAATCAGAAAACAAAGTTGAAAGTGAGCCGTTAGAAGATAACTTTTCTGATGAGAATAAAGCTGTACCATTGGTGTTAACTCCGACCAAGGTTGTGCCTGATTTTTCTGTGAATACACTAGACTCAGATTTGCTACGCTTACAGCAGTCTGTAACATCATTTACAGATATTACCGAACTCGATCGCAGATCCAAATCTGGGACATTAGTCGCAGTTATTACTAAGATGCCTGCCAATAATTCTGTAAAAGGGTTACATTCAATCAAGCCAGATTCCAGTTTACTCAGGGAAAATAAAGCAGTAAAGTTGACGCTCGATCGCACACCTTCAGGAACAACGCTGACAATTAACTCCCAGGCGAACAGCAAAGCCAAAACCATGCCATCTGTGCCATTGAACGCTGAAGTTTCCAGTCACAGCAAACCAATGCGTTCGTCGAAGACGTTGGCGCAGCCATCGCTAGCTATTACTACAGATAAACCAGGGCGATCGCTCGTAATTACTACCGAAGTTTCTAAAAATACCCAGGATATTAATACACCACAAGAAATTAAAACCAAACTTCGTATAATACGCAGCACTAACGCCCGGAGTGTAGCTTCCTGGGTAGATGAATTTTGTCAAGGTAGCAGATACGAACAGCAAGAAGATATTTTTATTTAATTTCTGGGTATTCGTGAGAAACAAATGGAATTTCTACTATTTCGCCTTCAGTTTCTCCAATTTTAACTTTTAAGCCCACACCACCAGCTTTGGTGCGGATATAACCTAATCCAAAATCACCATCAGGAGTTTGTGTATAACTGGTAAGTTTGCCGACCTTTTCATCTCCAATGGCGATCGCACTACCAGTTTCCGCAGGGGCACTGAGTTTAACACCGAATAAGTGCTGTTTTACACCTTTATATGTATTTAACCGGGCAATGGTTTCTTGCCCGATATAGCAACCTTTATTAAAAGAAATTGTCTGCCACAAGCCAGCTTCTAGAGGGTTGTAATCATCGGTGAGTTCTGCGTCTGGGGTGGGGCGTCCTTGTAAGATTCGCAACATATCCCAAGCGCGATCGCTCATCTCTACTGCGCCAGCTGCTAACAGTTTCTCCCACACTGTTGCTTTGTCAGTGTAAGGAAAAGTTAAAGTATATCCGGGAATTGTTAACCCACTACCTACAGCAACTCGGACTCCCTGAGCATTAGCAATAGTGTATACTTGGTGATTGGCGTAAGGTTGAGCGATGAGTTCGCCAATACCCAGCTTTTCAATTACAGCGTCGCTTCCGGGGCCAATGAGGCTGAGGGTGTTGGTAAATTCTGTGATATCAGATAACTCCACCTTATCGGCAAAGAAAATGTATTTATCCAGCCATTCCATGAGAAACTGGCGGCGGTTAGGCGAAACCAGCAGAATGACCGCATCTTCTCTGACGTAGGCGGTTACTAAGTCAATTGTTCTAGCTGTGGAAGTGACGAAAACTGTATCGCAACCTTGTCCTGGTTTGAGGGAAAGAAAATCGTTAGTACTTTGGTTGTGTAAAAAGCGGAGTCGGTCATCGCCAGCTACTTTGATGCGTCCCCAGGCGGTGCGATTGTATATTGCAACCCCTTCTTTTGCAGCTTGGATAGCAGCTGCGTCTCGATTGTCAATTGTAGATGTTGCCATGATGACCAGTTGCCCTGTTTGAATGTTGTCGCACTGGAAATATTAGCAAATAAGCGTTTGCGGCTTCAATGCACTTCAGGTTTTCTTCTGGCGTATAATCAAATCAAAATAAAGTGCCAAACAATAAAAAATAAGGTTAGCGATCGCTATAATGATATCGAGCTTGAATAAACTCAACTCTGTTATCAGTAACTACATAAACAATACGGTCAGTTTGATTAATTCGCCGCGACCAGACATTCGCATCTTGATACCTCAATATTTCTGGCTTACCCGATCCTTCAAAAGGATTGCGCCTAATCTCTTCAACTAAAGATAAAACGCGGAGTGCAGTTTTTCTATTTGTTTCTACCCAGTAGGTAAGGTCTTCCAAAAACCTCCGGTCAAAAACGAGGTCGCGTTCTGAATTATCTTGTTGAGAAATTTCAGCTTGAGAAAAGGCTTCTGGTTCTAAATTATCTGAAGACAGTAAATTTATTTACTCTTCTTTCTCAAGTCCAAATTTCTTGCGGAGTTCGTCTATAGACTGAGGTTGATTAGTCTTAGCCTTAACACGTTGTAAAGCATCTATAAGTCGTGCTGCATTTTCCGGCGATTGAAACAAATATGCCGTTTCTATAATGCTATTAAGTTCCGCAGTCGGAATTACGGATACACTTTCAGCACCTTCCCGATTTACCACTACAGGTTCGCGGCTGCTAATTGCCTTTTCATAAATTTTGTCAAAATTATTGCACGCTTCGGTGTAGTTTATTTGGTTAGGCATTTTTAGTTCTTAAGTCACTTAGTGAACTTTAATATAAATTAACTATAAAGCTTTTAGTCCTAAATTTATTCTGAAAGTCAGTATTTTATTCATGTGTATAACCGCTTTTTATATTATTTTAATAAACTTAAATTTATGGGCTTACTTAAAAAGGTATATTAGTATCATCATATATGTTATCCCAGTCAATATCTAGTAATATTTTTCCAAAGTATCTGATAACTTCTTGTAATACCTCCCTCGAATCTATAAACATTACCCATGTATAATCGAATTTTTTATCTTCCCAAATACATAGATAACTTTGAGGATCGCTTAAATTGAATTCATTAAATTCCTCTAAACATCTTGTGCTGAATTCATTTGTCATCTCATCGTATCTCTCTGGATTTTCTTGCCCATTCAGATAAAAATCCCCTAATGTTTTTCTTTCAATTTCTAAGATATTCCAGTATTTAGGATGAAGTGAATCCAAAAATAAATTTTCTTTACCGGGTAATACTAAAAATCTTCCTGCTATCCTCTGTAAGAAAATATCAGGAATGTATGCCCAATAGTATAAATTTAGCAGATATGGATCTAAAAGAAATTTATTAATAGAAATACCTAAACCGTATAGATTTTGGTAGAAAAATATTTGATATCGTTTATGTATTTTTCCAGGATTTTTAAGTCTATATCCTATACATTGTGATGCCTGGCTCATCTTAAATTTTTGCTCAAAACCAATTTCGTGAAGTATATTGATAGCTAAAAACATCAATTCCTCGCCAATTTCTTCAAAAATTTCCCCACCTGAGGAAACTAAAGAAGGCATACCATCATTGTTTATATTTTCTAATTGGTTGCTAATTTGATTAGTAATAGCAGGAGAGCAATTACCTACCCACTCAGGCTTGTACTTGAGAAATAGAGCCTTTAACTTGTCTCTCAAAGCGTTATCGCCTGGAAATTCACTTTTAATACCAAAATCCTTATATACATTTGAAATTTGCTTACGTACAGTTCCTTCTGCACGATGCCTCAACTGAGCAATCTCATTATTAGTGTATCCAGCCAGCAATAACTTCAACACCTCCACCTTACGAGGTGCTTTGATTAGCATTTCTAGAGCTTCATTAAATTGCTGACTATTCATACTTTTCAGAATACCGCATTTCTCTTAATCTGCGTACTTTGCGTATTGGGCGTATTTAGATTTGCTTTATAGGTATCCATTGCTTTGCGTATCTGCGTAATGAGCATGATATACAGAGCAGCGTTTGAGTGAGCCAATGGAAAATAATTCTAGATTTGTTCAATTAGAAATACCAGGTATGGAGCAATTTTTTGTAACAACCCAAATGACTCTACAAAGTATTACAGATATTTCGGCTAAGAGTCAGGACAATCAAATTACATTCCATCAATTAGAAATACCAGGTATGGAAGAGCTTCTGTCTAAATTAAAAACACAGTCAGAACCTAGCAACTCAACTGACTATAGCGGCATGATTGAAGATTGTGCTGCTTGAAGAAAACGCGATCGCCTTACCTCATTAACCCACCGCTTACCCTTGCTGTTCCTGAAGGGTAAGTGGGTTTCATTTGTATAGTCCCAGAATTCTATTCTCAGAGCTTCAACTCTCAGGTAAACTCGCAAACCTCTCTTCAATTAACTGCTTTGCCTTTGCATCCAAACGCAGCCAATCGACTTCACCGAGTTCATCAATTAAACTAGTATCAATATTGGCCGTTTCCTGCTCTGGGTTGTATTCAAGAAAACACACTTGATAACACAACTCCCATAAATCGATACTCTCTTGTTGCTGTTGACGCTGCAAAAGTAAATGATATCCTGGATGGGGCATTGGTAGACGAGCCAAAGTCTGTCTGATTTCATCTGCTTCATCGGGCGTTGCAGTTTCCATTGCTTGCAACAGTTGAGTCACCAGTGCTTTGATTTCATCAGTAGTGTTAGGCGGCCAAATCAGCACATCCTGATAAGTTCCCGTCCAAGAAGACTCATCAAGCTGTTTGCGGATATTGTCAATAACGCGAATGAAAGCAGGTTGCATGAGGGTTTCAGCCTGCTGCCATGCAACTGAGTTTGTTATTCTGGGTGGCATTGGTAATAAACAGGGGCACTAAAAGACAAATAAACAGTCTGCGTTTATTAAAAAGCTGCGTTTTTAATCTAAATCTTTTTTCAAGATAGCGGATTTCATTGAAGAAAATTTGGAGATATTTATTACTAGCGCAAAAATACTAGCGATCGCTGTGGGGAGTGAATATGATAGGCAAGTTACTAGACCATCGTTACCAAATAATTAGAGTCCTGGCGACGGGAGGATTTGGTCAAACCTACATTGCGGAAGATACTAGGCGGCCTGGTAACCCCATTTGCGTTGTCAAGCACCTCAAACCCGGCACTGACCCCAGAGTTTTTGATACAGCTAAACGCCTATTCAACAGCGAAGCCGAAACTTTAGAAAAATTGGGCAATCACGACCAAATACCCAGGCTACTCGCTTACTTTGACGAAAATCAAGAATTCTATTTAGTACAAGAATATATAGAAGGACATACCTTAGCTGAGGAACTTTTACCTGGTAAGCGTTGGAGTGAAAGCCAAGTAATTCAACTATTGGAGGAAATTCTAGGGATTCTAGAATTTGTCCATCGCCAAGGTGTGATTCACCGCGACATCAAACCAGATAATATTATTCGTCGTGCCTCAGATAATAAGTTAGTTTTAGTAGACTTCGGCGCAGTCAAACAAGTCCGTACCCAAATGGTGACAGCCGGCGGACAAGCCTCTGCCACAGTGGTTATCGGCACTCCTGGCTATATGCCCACAGAACAAGGACAAGGTAAACCCCGCCCCAACAGCGATATTTATTCTCTGGGAATTATTGCGATTCAAGCATTAACGGGTTTACAAGCCACAGAATTACAAGAAGACCCAGAAACGGGAGAAATTATCTGGCAGCATTCAGTAACCGTGAATCCTCAACTGGCGGCAGTACTGACAAAGATGGTGCGCTATCACTTCAAAGACCGCTACCAAACCGCCACAGAAGCACTACAAGCATGTAGAGAGGCGATTAATCCTGTAGCTGCACTTTCCGCGCCTCAAGAATCTATAAAAAATTCCACCTATCAAGCAGCTAAACCCAGACCCCAATTAGTATCTCGCCAACAAACTCTTGCAGTTGCACCACCAAACCCAGTCCCCCCTAGACCTGTTCGCCAAAACTCTAGTAAATCTGACCCATGGCCGATATTAATTGGCATATTCTTGGCGGGTGGCGCTGCTGCTTTGGTAGCGAATGTATATCCCAACGTAAAAAATTTAGCTGCTAATTTTACAGGTAGCGATACCGCTTTAGCAAACAAATGCACGGCTGTTGTTGTGGGAAATTCTAATATTCGTTCTCAACCCAGTTCGATAAATTCCGATAATATTTTGCAAAGCGTTGGGGATAATACCAGCTTCGAGGTTACTGGCAAGCAAACAAAACGAGGTTGGATACAAGTTAAACTCAAATCTGGACGTTTGGCTTGGGCGCACTCGGATGTGATAGCCAATAAAAGAGAATCGGCTGCTTGCCTACAAGAAAAAGGCATTGCAACTCAGATAGTAGACGATAGTACTTTAATTACGACTCGAAAGATTTCCCAGGCAAAACCAAAATCTAAAAATGCAGTCACTTCATCACCAGAGAAACCAAAACCATCGCAACCTACTGACAACAGCGCCCAAATTTTAGCACAAGCGAAAAAGAAGTATGACTCAGGAGATATAGTAGGAGCGATCGCCCTTTTAAGATCGATTCCTGCAAATGCCGCTACTAGTATCCAAGAAACAGGCAAAGTCATTGCCCAGTGGCAAGATGATTGGGCGAAAGCAGACGCATTATTTAATGATATTAATAAAGCAGTAGAATCCGGTCAATGGGATAAAGTTTTAGATTACAAAAACCATCCAGAAAAATTGCCGAATACTCAATACTGGCGAAATAAAATAGAACCTTTATTTAAACAAGCAGCTGAAAATTTGGCAAAACAAGCACTAGAGAAAATACAGAATCAAGGTAATCAGAAGAATCCCCAAAAAGAAGTTACCGATACCAAGCAATCTGGTACTAGTGAAAGTCCCAACGTCAGGTAATCTTAAGGTTGAAGAACCAAGTTGCTGACAGCAGTTTTCAGGTAATGAAACCAGAATGTATGGATGCACAGCTGTGCCCTACAATAATATATGGTTCAAATAAAAAGAAGGGAAAAGGGAAAACGGATAAACAAACCGCCCAAAATTGGTTTCGTTTTTATCTTCCCCATTACAGAAGGATTATTTAGCTCACAATTAGTCTAACTTTTTATCCCTTCTCCTTCTCGATAGATGAAAATTGCTGTAACTGAACCGTATTAGGAGATAACTTTGTTTTTCAACCAATATTTCCTAGAAATTATTCTCCGCACTGGAGAACATTTAATATTAGTTGTAATTGCAATGGTAGTAGCCGTTTCAATTGGCATACCTTTAGGAGTTTTTATTACTCGCCAACCGAAACTTGCTCAACCTATTATCGGTCTAACTAACGCTATACAAACTACTCCTAGTTTAGCTATATTTGGCTTTCTGATTTCTGTGCCATTTCTCGGAGGAATTGGAAAAATTCCTGCTATTGTCGCCTTAATTCTTTATGCTTTGCTCCCAGTAATTCGCAATACTTATATCGGCATTAATAGCGTCGAACCAGCAATTAGAGAAGCGGGACGAGGGATGGGAATGACAGACCGCCAATTGCTGTTTCAAGTAGAAATTCCCCTCGCTTTAGGTGTGATTTTAGCAGGAGTTAGAGTAGCAACAGTTATTTCTGTGGGAATTGCTACCATTGCGGCAGTAATTGGCGGTGGTGGTTTGGGGGTATTTATTTTTCGAGGTATTTCTACCCTTAATAATCAGTTAATTTTAGCTGGAGCAATACCTGCTGCTTTGATTGCAGTCGGTGCAGATTTTACTTTGGGATGGTTAGAAAAAAATCTGACAAAGCAAAGAGAAAAAAGTATAAGTATTAATCGAAAAAGTTTTGTTTTTTTGGGTATATTAACTTTGCTGGTTGCAGGCTTAATTAGCTTTACCTATTGGCTAACGCCACCAACAATTATTATTGGCTCTAAAAATTTCACCGAACAATTTATCTTAGGAGAATTACTAGCTCAACAAATTGAATCCCATACGAAATTAAGGGTAGATCGGCGGTTAAATTTAGGCGGAACTTTTATCTGTCATGAAGCCGTAAAAGCAGGACAAATTGCCGGCTATGTAGAATACACAGGCACGAGTTTCACATCTGTTTTAAAACAAAAGCCTATTAGTAACTCCCAGCTAGTATATGAAAGAGTAAAACAAGACTACAGCAAAAATTTTAAATTAGAAGTGATGCCGCCTTTGGGATTTAACAATACTTTCGCTATGATTATCCGCAGTGAAGATGCTAAACGCTGGCAGATTAAAACCCTTTCCGAAGCTGCTAAATATACGCCTCAAATGCAAGCAGGATTTGGTTATGAATTTCTGGGACGGGAAGATGGTTATCCGGGATTAGCTAAAACTTATGGATTTAAATTTACCAAGCCTCCCCAACAAATGGATTTAGGATTAATGTATCAAGCTTTAAAAGAAAAGAAAGTAGATTTGATAGCAGCCAATTCTACAGATGGCTTGATTCCTGCCTTGAACTTAGTCATTTTAGAAGATGACAAAAAATACTTTCCACCTTATGAAGCTGTCCCTATCTTTAATCAAGCAATTTTGGAAAAATATCCAGAGTTAAAAGAAGCTGTTAATCGATTATCTGGGTTAATTTCCACTGAAGAAATGCAAAAAATGAATTATCAAGTTGATAACCAATCTCGTCCTGTCGAACAAGTTGTCCGCGAGTGGCTGAAGTCTAAGAAACTGGTTAATTAGATGAGAACCCAATAGGCTTGGGTTAAGAAATTTATCTGTTAAGGCAGGCAGAGGAGTCAGGGGGAGAAAAAAGCCTTAACTGAACGGTATTGGAACATAACCCTCTCTAAAGAAAGACAGGGAGCAATATCATAAATAAATGTTATAAGTAATATTACTTATTCATATAATTTCTGTATTTCTTTGCTCCGCTTCAAAGGATATTCTCTGAAGGGGTGACAAAGAGCCTATAAAGCAGACTGGATAAGAGCCATAGCACGTAAACCTTGATGAAAATAAGGTAGTTTACCAGGCTTTAAACGCATAAACTGATAGGCTAAATCAGCCCAAAATTCCATTGCACCTACCCACAAACAGCCATATAAACCAACCCAAAAGGCACTATGTCGGCGGTACGTTCGCTTGAGTTCCTGGAGACGACCAATATATTTTTGTAGTCCCATTTTACGAGAAGTACGACCAGCTAAAATGGCGCAAGTATAAGCAATAGCAATTAATAAAATCACTGAGATTAAGCGTTTACCATCAGCATAAGTAGATTCAAGATTATAGCCACCAGTCTTACAATCTTTGAACATGGCTTCAATACCGCTTCGCAGCTTAAATACTTTAATGGCATCTTTGAGGCTGTCAAGGTTCGTGAGTAAAAACCAACCAGCCGGCTCCAGGTTGCCACGATATTTTCGCTTGTAATATCCAGCCAGATTAAATTTAGCAAAACCCTTCTGTTTGGTAAATTGAATACCCTCTAGAAAAAACGAAATTCCGGGATTCAATCCTAAAGACTGCAAGCGTTGGTATGGCTCATGTTCTTGTCGAATATAAGTGCCTTGTTTTTGGCGTAACACAAACTTAATTCTCTTGCTCTGTAACCAATTCGCTAGTTTGATGCTCTGAAACTCTCTATCGCCTAGCACCAACATTTGATATCCTTTAAACAACCTTAATAATGGGCGAATTAACTTTTTCTGTTCGCCAAGATTGCTACATCCTCTTTTTGGTAACAATAGCCAATAAACTGGGATAGCTCTTTTTTGTTCTATTAAACTGATAACGAACACATTTTCACAACGCCACTGTGTTCTATCAATGGCAAATATCAGTTGTTCGTTTGGCAGTTTTCGGCTGTTTTTTACCCATCGTTTGATTAATGGAAACCAGATGTATTGAATTGATAACTGCGGCAACAATAAAAATCTTTGTATACTCCGTCTCCGGCTTTCAAATTTTATCGGTTGAGGAAACACTGTCGCTAGTTTCTCAATCGTCACGGTTTTGTGAAATTGCAACACCATAATCAAGATTTCTAGCATCTTGTACTGCGCTGGTGTCAGTACATTTTGAAAGCAGTTTTGGTAGAATTTAGGTAACATTATCATTTGATAGGTCTTGTTGAGAATACTTGACCTATCTTTTTTTACCCCAAAACTGTCACAGTCCTCTATTTTCTTGGCTTCAGCCGCTTTGTCACCCCGTCAGCTTTTTCCCTTTTCCCAGTCCACATCAGAGATGAAAAATGCTTATCCGAACCGTATTGCATCTACTCCGGTAAACCTTCTAAAATTTTCCGCGTTTCTATAGCATTATATTCATCCTGATACTCAACAAATATCTCGAACGCTGTCTGCAAATTAGCCCTAGCTTCCGCATAGTTTTCCTTTGCTTGTGCAAGCGTTCCTAGACTATCAAGGGTGAAAGCTTGCAAATAGCGACCGCCCTGTGCCAGTTGCGTAAGTCCTCCACTCCCTACTCATCAGTCATAACGCCAATAAACTCCATTTTCTCGCTCCATCAACTGGTAGCCTATCAATTCCCGACGTAGGGTAGCGTAGTCAGGATGATACCGCTTGAGAATGTCATTCACTGCCCGTTCTGGATACTGAACCCCAATTTCAAATTTATTGGCTAACCACTTGAGAATTACTAAACGCTTTTTGCGGCTAGCAGGGATTTCTTTGAGGCGTTGAACAGAGTCCTCATCAGAGATATCGCCATCAAAATAATTTTTTAATACTTTGTTCTCCCAGGCTTCAGTATCTACATCCTCAATCAAAGAAGCAATTTGCTCAGGTGTAAAAACTTGCTTACTGATGCTTTGTAAGGTGTCGCTATCCAATTGATACAGGCGGCTATTACCCTCAGGGCGCATAGTTACCAAATTTAGTTCCTTGAGTTTCGCTAGATGGTGGGATATTGTTGGTTCCTTGAGTTCCAATAACACAGCCAATTCTTCGACGCTGCACTCCTGATTCGCCAGAATACCTACAATCTTCAATCGGCTTTCGTCCGCTAAAGCTTTGAAAAATCGCAGCAGGGTCTGAAACTGTTCTTTCTCCATAATTTGTTATAATCAAATTAGATCTCAATCTAATTAGAAAAAAATCAAATTAGCTCTGCTGTCCTCTTCTGACACAGCATTGCTTTATCTTGAGCAATTGTGAATCAATGTTAATTCTTAGGTTTTTTTCGTAGGAAATTGAGATTTCTTAAGTTGTTCTTTACATTTCGCCATGATACGTCCCTCATCAATTAGGAACAGAGGAGGGAGTACCCTCCGACAGGGTACTTCACTTGTACAAGCAGCGAGATTTCTAGGTGTAGCTCAGAGTACTCTATACATGGCTCTGCAAAGAGGACAAATTCCCACGAGTAGAAGAAACGGGCGAACTGTAATTAGCCAAGGAGCTTTAATGGACTATAAAGCTAGAACTAGACCACTTTTATAGCCCTTTGTCATTGAATGCTGTATGGTAGGACAGCTGTGCTACCATACCAAGGCATCTCATTCAAATAAAATTCATCATCTACTCGTAATAGCTAGTCTTGTTTTATACTTGAGTACTAGAATTTTTTGATTTAATTGAGTGTTTGTTTGTGGGTGAAAGTTCAGCCATGGCCCTATTTCTTATATGCTTAATATTTCGATGGCGATCGCTCAATATATGTTAGTACATAATTACCAATAGTAATTTATGGGTAAGTTGCTGTTTGGGAATTACCTTTAAACTTACTTTATAAATTTTTAAAATATATCGTCCTAATGGACAGAAGTTTCTCACACTAGTTGAACTTGAGCAAAGATGCAGACAAAAAAGTTATACCATCGAACAAAAACCTCAAGCTAAAGAAATAGCTTTTCAAAGCTCAGCTCCCCGGCTTCCTTTAAAAGTCGGGGAGCTTGGTTATTGTTCAGTTTAGCTAAACTGTTCGCCTGCGTCTAAGTTAAACAGCATTTGCAGAGTTTGCATACAACGCCGTCTAGCTTCCACATCTTGCTGCGATCGCAATTGCACCATTGGATCGTGTAAAATTTTATTAACAATGCCTCGCGTTAAAGCTTCGATGACTTCTTGATGTTTTTCTGCGAATTCCGAACCCAATCGAGACAAAGCTTTTTCTAACTCTTGTTCGCGGATAGTTTCGACTTTATTTCGCAGACAGCTAATAGTGCTGACAGTTTCTAAACTACGCCACCAAACATCGAAAGCTTCCACCTCTTCTTCTAAAAGTCGTTCTGCTTCCTGGGCAATTCTCCTACGGCTTTCGTAGTTTTGCGCCACAACAGCTTTCAAATCATCGACATTAAACGCTTGTACATTTGCCAGTTCGTTTACATCTGCATGAACGTTGCGCGGCACAGAAATATCAAATAACATCAAAGAGCGCTGAGTTTCTAAAACCATTTCCAATTTGGCACGGTCGAGTATCGGCTCTGTTGCAGAAGTACTTGTAAACACTAAATCGCTATCGGCAATTACTGTCATCATTTCCGATAGGGTGTGAATTTTAATAGGTTGTTCTGGGAACTGTTTGGTTAATTCTTGGGCGCGTTCGCGAGAGCGATTGACAATGCTAATTTCCACGGCACCTTTAGAAAGCAAGTGTTGTACTAGCAACCGCGACATTTTCCCAGCACCCAGAATTGCCACTCGACAAGCAGCTAAATTTGCTACTTTCATTTGTGCTAATTCCACAGCTGCCGAACTGATAGAGACAGCGCCAGTACCAATACTAGTTTCAGTGCGAACTCGCTTACCAGCTGTTAGCGCTTGTTTAAATAATCGATTCAAAATGGTTTTTATACCGTTATATTGCTGTCCCAATTTGTGAGTAGTCTTGACTTGGGCTAGAATTTGACCTTCTCCGAGTACCAGACTATCTAAACCGCCAGCTACCCGCATCACATGCATGACTGCATCATCATGCAACAACATAAACAGGTGTTGCCGCAAAGAATTCACAGGTAATTTGCTATGTTCTGCGAGAAATTGAGTTACTTCCCGGATACCTTGATCTGCTTCGCTGGTAACAATGTAAATTTCCAGGCGGTTGCAGGTGCTAAGAATTGCAACTTCGTCAATATGGGGGCAACTGGTAAGATGAGCGATCGCACTTTCAATTTGTTGTTCTGGAATGCTCAACTTTTCCCGGACTTCTACTGGGGCTGTTTTATGGCTTAACCCCACCACTGCTATATTCATTTGCTAAATCGTAGTTACTAGTTGGTAGTTGATAATTAGGGGATGAAACTAGGGAATGGGGAATTAGAGGTTGTTGCTTGGTAGTTTTTCCAAGCAACAAACAAAAATTAATTACTAACTACTAACTACTAACTACTTAACGAGTGAAGCATTTGAATGTTTCGCCCGTAGTATTACCATTCCCCATTCCCCAAAAATTACACCAGTTGGAGGGTCTTCGGTTCGCCAAACATGTGGATAGTATCAACAAACCGAGCAGTTTTTGATTGGTTAGAAATTACCAAGCTTTGAGTTCTTGCGCCACCGTTGAAGAAGCGTACACCTTCGATGAGGTTACCAGAGGTGATACCGCAAGCAGCAAACAAAACAGTTTCACCAGATGCGAGTTCGTGAGCATCGTAGACTTTATCGGGGTCATTGATACCCATAGACTTCAAGCGATCGAGGTTAGCTTCTTTGCTTTCTCCAATCAGACCTGTTTTCACTACTTCTGGATCGTAGATCAATTGGCCTTGGAAGTGTCCGCCCAAAGCACGCATTGCTGCTGCGGAGATTACGCCTTCTGGAGCCGCACCGATACCCATGAGGGCGTGGATATTAGTTCCGGCAAAACCACAAGATAAGGCTGCACCCACGTCACCATCGGAAATTAGTTGTACTCTCGCTCCAGCGTTACGAATTTCTTTAATTAAATCATTGTGGCGATCGCGCTTCATGACAACTACCACAAGTTCATCAATTGCCCGGTCTAGAGACTCAGAGAGAATCTTGAGGTTTTCTGTTGCTGACTTGTTGATGTCTACCTTACCCTTGGCTGCGGGGGGTGCAGCTAGTTTCTTCATGTAAAAGTCGGGAGCAGCAAACAATCCGCCCTTTTCTGAAATTGCCAACACAGCCATCGAACCTGGTTGTCCGTAGGCTACCAAGTTTGTACCTTCACACGGGTCAACGGCGATGTCAATTTCAATTAGTTCATCAGGGTTACAGAAGTCTGTGGCATTTGGTTGGGTACAGATACCAACTTCTTCTCCGATGTAAAGCATCGGAGCGTCGTCGCGTTCGCCTTCCCCAATCACGATGCGACCCCGCATGTAGATTTTGTTCATCCGTTCCCGCATGGCTTCCACTGCTACCTGGTCAGCAGTGTTCTTTTCGCCTTTACCCATCCACTTGGCGGATGCGATCGCCGCTTGCTCTACTACCTCAATAATCTCTAACCCAAGTGTATTTTCCACAGAGCTACCCTCTCAACTGCTTGAATTTGCGATACTTTATCTGGCTATTTCAGTCTTTAAGTCTACCAAAGGGCGGTTACCAAATTTCGATTACAAATGTTAACGAAGTGTCAACTTGAAAATTATTGACACTGTTCTCAATAATTTCATACATCTACTCAGCTTCGCTTTACCCTAGTACTGGTGAGAATAAATACTTAAAATACTTGTCGTAATGTTAATCTGTGCTTATGGGTATTTTTAGATATTTAGAAGTGTAACAGTGTAATCTCAGATAATTCATAATCAACCCAAAAAAGCATTAAGAGGTGAATCGTGTTTATCGACTACATCACACTCATGTTAATTAACATGGTGGCCGGTTTATTTATACTAGCTGATTATGTGTATCGTGGGATAGATAGCTCACATCAAAAACAGTGGATTCCCGGATTTGGAATCGTGGGTGCGATCGCCTTAACTACTGGTTTACACATGAGTTTCACTTGGCCGATTACTGGTAGTTTTAACATTGCCTACGGAGAAACAAGCGTTTTATTTGGCATCTTGTTTGTTGCAGCAGCGATCGCTCTTGCTGTAGGTTGGGATTTATTCACAGTGGCAGTTTACGGTTTTTTTGCTGGTTTAGTAGCGATCGTCATAGGTATCCGCATCATCAATTTGAATATGACAAAACAACCGTTTTTGTCAGGACTCGGTTTTATTCTCACAGGGTTAGCTGGTGTATTTGCTGCACCCACTCTCTACTGGAAAACCAACAGAACTTGGCGTCTAATTGGTGTCGCTGTCTTAATAGTAGCCGCTTTAATTTGGGCTTTTACTGGATATTTGTCTTACTGGAATCATTTAGAAGGTTTCCAAAAGTGGGTTCCGGCGCCGATGCGCTAAGTAATGCTATAGGAATCTGGTTTGATTTGTGAATTTACTTGCGTAGACAGGGAGTAGGGAGTGGGGAGTAGGAAAGAAGCCTTGTTTGGGTGTACTGATTTTTTTCAGAATTCAAATATGAGTTCTATAGTAAAGATTTAAGCTAGAAACATAGTTAAAATCTTGCTGAAGATTAAAAATGCTGGACTTTCTAAATCCTCTTTTAAACCGTCATCCAGAGCGAGTTAAAGCCAACGTCGAAATCTACACATGGCAAACTTGCCCTTACTGCATTCGAGCGAAGATGCTGCTGTGGTGGAAAGGTGTAAACTTTACCGAATATAAAATCGACGGCGATGAAGCAGCTAGAGCGAAAATGGCAGAACGCGCTAACGGACGCCGCACCGTACCACAAATTTTTATCAATAACCAACACATTGGTGGTTGTGACGATCTTTATCAACTAGATACACAAAGTCAGCTCGATCCTCTGTTAGCTCAATAGTTACTTAGTCATTAGACTTCTTGCAGAAGTCGGGTAAAGGGTAAAGGGTAAAGGGGAAAGGGATAAGAAAAAACCCTTTCTCTTTTACATGCATACCTTTGCCCCAAGAGTGCAAAACTCTTTTTGCGCTCTTACTCCATAAGTTGCGCTCACAAGGAACAATGAAAATTTTTTTTCCCTATTCCCCATTCCCTACTCCCTATTTTCAAGTAGTCATTGGTCATTGGGTAAAAGACATAATGACTAATGACAAAATTAGGGTGTGAAACTTTTATAAAATTTTTTTATTACTTCAGGATGGTTAATAAATATGGTGATTATCTCATACATCAAAAATGGATGAGTCGTGCCCTAGAATTAGCAAAAGCAGCAGGTGATGCAGGTGAAGTTCCTGTAGGTGCTGTTATTATCAATTCAAGTGGAAATGAAATTGCCGAAGCAGAAAACAGAAAAGAGCGCGATCGAGACCCCACTGCTCACGCGGAAATTCTGGCTCTGAGGGCAGCTGCCACGAGTTTACAAAATTGGCATCTTAATGATTGTACGCTGTACGTAACTTTGGAACCTTGTCCGATGTGTGCGGGCGCGATCGTCCAAGCGCGTTTAGGACTACTAGTATACGGGGTGGACGATACAAAAACTGGCGCAGTTCGTACAGTTACGAACATACCCGATAGTGCTGCTTCTAATCACCGCTTACAGGTAATCGGAGGCATTCTAGAATCAGCTTGTCGCCAACAATTACAAGCTTGGTTTGCAACTAAGCGATCTAAGAGAAAATAACAGACAGAGGTAAAAGTGTCCATCGAAGATGGCACAACCCACGCAAGAGAATCTACGGTGGAACTAATCAGGCTTTTCGTTAAATTGTATCCGTCACTCAGCTGTCTCCATCATGATGGAATTTTACTCTTTATTTGATACTTGCCAACAGACACCAGTAAATACTCAAACAGATGATGCTACCTCAAGGGTTTCTCCCTGGTTAAGTCCTTTAGCGTATTTATTGGGTCGTCACTGCCTACTACCATTCTTCTTTGGGCGAATTAGAATAACCGGACAAAAAAATATCCCCACAACCGGGCCTGTTATCTTCGCTCCTACCCATAGAGCGCGTTGGGATGCACTGCTTGTACCCTACGCCGTTGCTGATTGTATAACAGCGAAAGACCTGCGGTTTATGGTCACTAGTGACGAATGCCAAGGACTGCAAGGCTGGTTTGTGCGACGTTTGGGGGGTTTTCCTGTAAATACTCGACACCCATCAATTCGCACTCTACGACATGGAGTCGAGCTGCTCAAACAGCGAAAAGCCGTAGTGATTTTTCCAGAAGGTAATATTTACCGTCACAATCAAGCTCCTTTGAAGTCAGGAATTGCACGTTTGGCATTGAGTGCTGAATCTAGCGATCGCGAACTAGGAGTAAAAATTGTACCTATAAGCATTAATTACGGCCAACCATATCCTAGTTGGGGTACGGATGTGAGCATTCACATTGGTTCTCCCATAAAAGTTAAGGATTATATGTGTGGCTGTATCAAACAAGATGCTAAAAGTCTGACAGCTGATTTAGCAAAAGCGCTGCAACAATTAACTCATCAAGAAACAGAGATTACCAATCATACATTTGCAGAAATTACCAATTCCCGATCTCGTCAAGAGTATCAAAACAGCTAATGACAGAAAAATTTTAGAACTAAGCAATAGATAGTTTCAAGCTTTGGTACTAATTACTAACTGTTATATTTAGCTTGCATCAGCTACCAAAAAAATCGCGTTGCTGATTTGATGTATGAAAACGATTGTGCGTAATATCAAAATCCTTGTAGAGACGTTGCAATGCAACGTCTCTACGTATGTATTCATGCTGCAATTCAGTAACGCCAAAAAAAAATTAATGATATTTTGCAAACTTTTGAGGATGTATATCTATAATATTTGCCTCTATTGAGAGAGTGTTCTGTCAAACTGGGAGTTTTTGGGCAAATAAGTAATTTCTGACTACAAAACACACAATTAGTGTGCGATCGCAATTATACAGCGGCAATGGGAACTCTATCCGAGTAATTTTTAGTCTAAATCTGAGAAACTTAGTTATGTGGTTTTGCTTTGACCAAAACCAAAACAGAGTTAAGATACCCGAAGTATCCATAACTTTTCTATATAGTTGTTGCACTAAATTGACCCCATGAACACTGCTGCCGCTGTTACCTTGATGCACCGTGCTTTTTTATCAGTCTTAGCAGTCCTTAGCTTGCTCTCACCTGTCAATGCTCAGGTATTGCAGTCACCAGACACTACCAGCCAAGCACAACCCATCGATCCCAACAATCCGAATAACCTCCGTCCGGTAACTCAAAATAACAGCCTTTTGAGCATTGAAGGGGGCGATCGCTTAATGAAAGATGCAGAACAAGCCGTTTCTGCTCAAAATTACACCTTAGCTGCCAAGAAACTCCAAGAAGCGCGTCAAGTTTTCAATCAGCTATCTAATTTTTATCAAGATTTAAACGCTAGTTTTTCAGGAATTGACAATAGAGTTTCTGATTCTCAGCGTCAAAAAGCTTTATTAACAGCCCAAAAACGAGATGAAGCGACCTTTCAACTCGCGTTGGTACATCGGGCACAAAATCAGCCAGAATTAGCAGTGCCATTATTGATTCAAATCATTAAGAGTCAAAACCCAACACGGGATTTAGGTAAGAAAGCTTATAAACAATTGTTTGAATTGGGTTTTGTTGATTCTCCCTACCCGAGAGAAAGTGGCGGTTCATCTTCCTCATCTCAAAAATAATTAAAAATGGGGAATGGGGCATAGGGCATTGGTTATTAATTATTCTCCCTCACTGCCTCACTCCCTCATTCTCCTTATCGTCGTGTCAGAGTGTCACAACTTGGCTATTCTAAAATAAAATTTGTCAGATATACTCTTACAATTTAACCGTATTTATTAATAATCCTGTTTAATTACAAGGTAAAATTTTAAATTTGTTAGTAGCTGAATCTTGCCTGATTCAGAGAAAAAAGTCTTATTCTATAGGCTATTTATCTATTTCAAAGTTTCAGTTAATTTAGTCCCTATTTTACTAAAGTATATGGAATTTCAAAGATTTCTTTGATAAGAATTGTTGGGTTAAGCGATCGCCAAACCCAACCGAGAATTCTTGCTCATTTTGCCAGAACCTCTATCTCTTATGACCATGACGTGAATTACGTTGCGTCATGTTATCAACTTGGAGTTGTTGCCGTCCGTTGGTGATAATTCGCAACATTTCTTTGAGATCGTGCTCGATATTTTCTAGGACGCCATCAGCATAAGCATCAGCACCATCTTCAATTTCTTGAGCGTGAGCGATCGCAGTTTGTCGCATTTGTTCTAACTCTTGCTGACAAGCATACCGCTTACGTTCAATTTCAGCGAGGGTTTCTTGCATGATTGCATCGCACTCTTGTTGCACTTTTCGCCGCATTAGTTCGGCTTCTTGTTGTGCCTGTTGAATAATCTCGCTTTCAGCTAAAATTTGCGCTTTTTTCGCTTGGGCGGCTTCAACTATTTGCTGTCCGTATTCTTCTGCTTCTAGAAGAATTTCCTCCTTTTGTTCGAGAACTACTGCTGCTTCTTGAAAAAGTGCTGGCAAAGCAACGCGGATGTAATCAAGCTGATCTAGTAGCTTTTCTTCATCGATGAGAGTGCGTCCCGTCAGGGGAATTCTCAGACTAGAGAGAACCATTTCCTCTAGGCGGTTGAGTTCTTCCTGAATATCTATGCTTCCCTCTCCGCCGACATACTCTTGAGGGGGAGGGTTGCTTCCGTTGAGATTGGGTTCAACATTGGAGATTTGTGATTGTAGCATTGGTATATATCTAGGGCAATGTGTGGGGGGACGAGATGATCGATAGAGCCACCAAACCTTGCAATCTCTTTTACCACACTACTACTTAAAAAACTATACTCATTTGAGGTTGCGAGAAAAACTGTTTCTATTTGGGTAGAAAGAGTTTTGTTTGTGTGAGCCATTTGCAGTTCCACTTCAAAATCTGACACAGCCCGTAAGCCCCGTAGCAAAACTTGTGCATTTCGCATCTGGGCATAATTAACGGTCAGACCATCAAAGCTGTCTACTTCTACATTAGGTAGATGTTCTGTAGAAAGACGGATTTGATCTAACCGTTGCTGAACGCTAAAAAGTGGTGTTTTATTAGGGTTCCGCAGTACTGCGACAATTACCCGTTCAAATAGCCGACTGCCACGCTGGATGAGGTCAAGATGTCCCAAGGTAATGGGGTCAAAGCTGCCAGGATAAATCGCAATCACAATGATATATCAAACTTAATTTAAGTGTTTATATTGAAACTGTTTTGTGTAACTTACTCAAATTTATCATCTTGCACCCTGAGTAAGAATGCTAAAGCCAATTGTTCTAGTGGTACAAGTTATGCTCAACTAAGCGTTAGGAACTAGACTGCTAAATATGGATTCTGGATTTCTACCTATGCCTTCACAATAAATATCTTGCAAAACTATTTTTGCAAGATGCACAAAAGGGATGCATGTTAAAGGGAAAAGGTTTTTTCTTAGTCCTTTACCCTTTACCCACTTCTACAAGAAGTTTAATGTTGTAAAGGATTCAAGGTCGATCTGGTATTCCAGACGTCAGAAACTCCGTACTTAGTAAAGTGCGCGGGTAGTTAACGAACTCTTC
The DNA here is from genome assembly GCA_034530875.2 of Nostoc sp. DedSLP01. GTDB lineage: Bacteria > Cyanobacteriota > Cyanobacteriia > Cyanobacteriales > Nostocaceae > Nostoc. Next base: position 55,814 of record JAVRCJ020000014.1, on the reverse strand, counting down.
TAGGTAATTTTTCATGGCACTGGATTTTTCCACCTTGCCCTTGGCGTTTCAATTTACTTCTCCAGGACCGATTCTGGTGAGAATAGGGCCATTGACTATCCGCTGGTATGGCTTGTTAATTGCCACAGCAGTTTTAATCGGCGTCACCCTTTCCCAATATTTGGCAAAGCGCCGTCACGTGAATCCGGAGTTGCTAAGCGATTTGTTCTTTTGGTTGTTAATTGGTGCAATTCCTGGCGCACGGCTATATTACGTTTTCTTTGAATGGTCAAAATATGCCTCAACTCCAGAAAAAATCTTTGCGATCTGGGAGGGAGGTATTGCCATTCACGGAGCAATTATTGGTGGGGTTTTGGCAGCATTAATTTTTGCCAAAGTCAAGCAGGTTTCTTTCTGGCAACTGGCCGATTTAGTAGCGCCTTCGCTGATTTTAGGACAAGCGATCGGCCGTTGGGGCAATTTTTTCAACTCGGAAGCTTTTGGCGACCCTACCGATTTACCTTGGAAGCTATATATTCCACCAGAACGTCGTCCTCTAGAGTATGTTAATTTTGATTACTTCCATCCCACCTTCCTCTACGAATCTCTGTGGGATTTAATGGTGTTTGCGCTGCTAATAACTTTGTTTTTCCGGTCTTTATCTGGCAAGCCACGCCTAAAAGTAGGCACGCTGTTTCTAGTTTACTGGCCAGCCTACAGCTTAGGACGCCTGTGGATTGAAGGGTTTCGCACTGATAGCTTGATGCTGGGGCCTTTAAAGATGGCACAAGTCGTAAGTTGTCTGGGAATTTTATTCGGATTATTTGGGTTAGCTTGGCTTTACTTACTCAAACGTCCTTTGCCTGATGTAATTCCTACTTCTAATAGAGATGGGGAACTGAGGAGCTGAGGGCAGAGGAGACAGGGGAAAAGGTTAAAGGGAAAAGGGAAAATGAATAAATTTAATCTTTCTCGTTTCCTATGCTTTATGCCCAATGCCCAAAAATAAAAAATGCCCCAGAGTTTTCTCTAGGGCTTAACCAGGGTGCATCTACCATTACTCTCTACTAAGGAAAGAGGGTAAATCCGGAAAGATACTGAGAAAATAACAAAAAAATTTTTTGAGGGTTTGCTGTGGGTGCTTTTTTAAGTGAAAATACAGAAAATTTGAGTAATAAAAAACCGCTATATCCTATCGAAGCATCTGTGTATATTGTCGGAGCAGGCCCCGGAGATCCCGATCTATTAACGGTGAAGGCGCAGAAATTATTAGCCGTCGCTGATGTGATTTTATTTGCTGATTCTTTAATTCCAGAACAGATTTTAGAAGTTTGCCGAAGAGATGCCGAGATAATTAGAACCGCAAATCAAACTTTAGAAGAGATTTTGGCGATTATGGTAGAAAAGGTGCGATCGCAACACAAATCTCTAGTCCGTCTGCATTCGGGCGATCCCAGTCTCTATAGCGCTATCCACGAACAAATGCACCTGTTAGCAGAGGCAAATATTCCTTTTGAAGTCATACCCGGTATCAGCGCTTTTCAAGCTGCTGCTGCCAAACTCAAGACAGAATTGACTGTACCTGGTTTAGTCCAAACCATCATCCTGACACGCATCCGCGGACGTACAGAAGTCCCCGCCCGCGAAGAGTTAGCTTCTTTAGCAGCACATCAGGCTAGCCTTTGCTTATACTTAAGTGCGCGTCATATCGAAAATGCCCAAGCCAAATTACTCGAACATTACCCAGCCACAACGCCAGTAGCAATCTGCTTCCGCATCGGATGGCCGGATGAAAAAATTAGGGTTGTGCCTCTCAATCAAATGGCAGATTGTACTCATCAAGAAAAACTAATTCGCACCACACTTTATATAATCAGCCCCGCACTCTCTTCAGCAACAGGGCGATCGCGTTTATATCATCCCGAACATAGTCATCTATTTCGTTCGTCTCATTGAAGTTTGAACATAAGGGACTTGTAACTAAAAATATCCCATCGTTGTGTAAGTTCTTGAGGCAGGGTAGCAGAGAAGCGTTCTTGTAAAAAACCTGTACCTGTCATACCAATTCACTAAAATTTTGAAACAGATCCCAATTCAGAAACCGCTGCCAAACATGGATTTCTTAATTTTGTTAGCGCAGCGTTAGCGAGTCTACGAGCGTCATTTTGAATTGGTATCCGCCACCCCACATTCCCCTATCTACTCACTTTTTTGAGTGCTATAAAAATGTCGTAACGATGACTACGATTGTCGCTGACAGCAGATGTCATCCCAATTGAACGGGTTGCACCTAGTAAAATTTGTTGATTGGGGATCAGAGTTGGTAAGGGAAAGTTTTTCACAGTTCGTTCCACATCCAAGAAAAATTGACCATTTGTGGGATTGAGTTCTGTAGGCACTGTTTGTAGGAAGGGCAGAGTAGTAGCTAGTGTAGTGTTGGGTTTGGGAAGGATTTTATCAGTGATGGGAGCGCCCACTACCAAGAAAGCGACATCTCCATCTAACCAGCCGTGGGTGGCGGCTAAAGTGCCATAAGGTGATACCCAATTAACAACAGGTTTACCTGCGACTTTCGCCAGTTGGACTTGGTACTGGTATTGATTTGCCATCACTTCATCAAGCTGGCTGATGGATTCTTCAGCTAATTTGCGATCGCTTGTCTGTACCATGAACAGTAAACCCGCACGAAAATTATCTGGTGAATCTTGTTTTGGCGTATTAGGAATCAGTGATAAGGAAAACTCACCTTTCATCCAACTGAGTAAGTCTTTATCTAAATCCAGGTCGGTAAGAGATTTTACACCACCTCGTAGTTGTTCTGGTGCGATCGGCGAGAGGGGATTTCCCTGAGATGTTAAAACATAGTCTCCCCACCATCGGTACAAGTTACCGCCAGAAATCATCATTAAGGTTTCTGCTGGTACGCGGCTTGGCATTTTCCCGGCCTTGTTTTCTACCGCTAGCACGCGTTGACTATTAGGATTGAGCCAAGAAACGCCTTTTAAGCCGATTCCTTCCGGTTCCAACGTCATTGATGCCGCTAAACCTTGATTATTTTGCAGTTGAGCTAAAACTTGAGCAGGTAAGGGACGGTTGGGAGAAGCAGCGGCTATCTTAGCTGCTGTTGGTACATTGACGTAAAACTGGGCAAAGGGCTGTTTGTTGGCAATTTTCGGGAAATTTTCCGCAAAACCCCCTGTTGTGGCTAGGGATGTTTGATTTTTGTAGGCATCAATAGCTCGTTCTGTGGCTTTGGGACTATCAGTTATCACTAAGAAACGCCCATCTAGCAATGCTGCGGAAAAGTTTTCTCCTGTTTGTCCCTGATTTTGTTTGATAGCAATTCCTTGATAAGTGCGCTCAACCCATTTTCCTTCTTTGAGGGCTTTGGGTTGTGCGAAGACGCTTTTGGCTATTTCTGGATTTTTAACTGGCAATACCATTACCATCGACTGCTGTTCGACAGCAACATTTTCATCGGTGGTAACTGGTTTGGGTACAGATTTACTCGCTGTTTTGGGCGCGAGAATCGCAATTGTAACGTTATTGCCTACCCAAGGAGCAATATCTTTTTGGAAGTCGTAACCATTATTAGTGAGAAAGCGATCGCGCAACTGGACTAAATTTTTATCTAGTTCTGCTTGCGTTTCTTTAGTTCCAAACTCCCGTAATTTCTGCCATTGCTGGGGATCTGTTGTTAAAGAAACTGCAAATAGAGCATCGCCAGGAATAATATTTGCACCTACTAGCAAATCATCCCAAGATGGTTGTCTTTGGGTTAGCAACCAATATGCTGCACTTCCTCCACCAATTAATAATCCAGCAGCCGAAAGCGCCAGTACCAAAGACGGCTTCTTATTTTTCTTCATGGGAACAGACACAAGAGGCAGTGCCATTGAAACCTAATACCTCATACTTGCAAACTCATTACTTACTCGATTGGTTCAGTCTATCAATTTTGGATTTTAAATTTGGGATTTTGGATTTGTTCCGCACATTAGTGGCAGGGTCTGAACCAAAATAATCTAAAATCGGCACGGTCAACCAAAAAGTTTTTTCTTAATATAGGGCAGCTAAGTATATAAACTTTTCCACCCTAGACATTGATGTTAACGAAGGCAGGAGGCAGGGGGCAGGATAGCGCAGCGTAAAGCCTTCTCTACGAGAGGCTTTGCCAACGGCATGGCTTCTCTACGAGACGCTACGCGTAGCTTGCTTCCCCGTAGGGGTACGCTTAGAGCGAGTCCGCGAGCGTCGGCAGGAGGTCGTTTTTGTAACGAGGATTTATACCCCGTTCCAAAAACTTTGGACGAAGTACGGTTTTAGACCCGATTGTTTCGATAATTCCATAACCAATTTTCTTAGTCTTTGAAAAGCAGTGTTTTTGTGTTTAGTTACCTTTTTTAACATGCTTTATTGAATTTCGCAGGACACTTCCTTTGAACGGATGCATCTGGGAAAACTTTTCGATAGTTAAATTCGTTATTTCAAGCACTTTGAGGATATAGCTAAGTTGACAAAGCTACAAGTCATCAGCAACCTACACTTCCTTGTATTTACATAAATACTATCTGTTAAATTGACTTTATTTTACTGACAAAAATTCAGTATTTATGATTTTCTATGGGTCGCCAATCCCACAACTCAATATATGTTATTGAATTATAATTTTCGTTAAGTTGTATAATTTTGAGCCAAAATAATTGTTATTTTTGCTGAGAACCAACTGCTAATTTTTTAAATCAAAAATTAAATAATTAAACTTGAATCACGCTTTTGAGCTTAGCCTTCTTCCATCACTTCAGCGATAAATTGCTTTTTGCATAAATGCTTAATTTTATTTCCTATTTGTTTTTGGCTCAAGCATCACCTTCTACCGCACCACAGGAAATCTTGATTCCGCAACAAACAAGACCTTTAACAGGACATCTTGATGCAGTACCAGTATTTAACAGTAATAACCCAGAAGTAGTTCAGAGTGAAGGAATTCTGCTGTCTACATTTCCTCCTCAAGGCAAAAGAGTTCCCAGCGCACACCTGAACTTTCCATTTCAGGGCAGGTTTGATTTATTTTCTCACCATATTGCTAGAGCGATCGAGACTCCAAATGATTTACGGACTCTTTATTTAGGGGTGATTGTTTACAATCCAAGCGATCGCCCTGCAACTGTCAACATCTTGCAAGCAGCTAGTTATGTTAGTCAACCTGATGCACCTTTTATCAAGCTTCCCCCGATGCAGTCAAATAATTCGGGAAACATTTATGCTGGGCCAGGCGATCGCGTGATGAACGATCTGCTGCGAGGCAGACGGCAGTCAGGATGGCCAGCTCAGTTGGTAATTCCACCAAAACAAAGCCGGATGTTAATGAATCATCCAATTCCAGTGCGTCCTTTAACCCCGCCATTGAATGGACGTTCTACTTTGTTGCATTTGTATAGCGATCGTCCAGTTTATCTGGCGAACCTGGCCATGTTTGCCAAACCCAATCCCGATAGTAGCGAACGAGCACCCACTTTAGAAGAATGGGAAAACTTGTTAGAAAATGCTGATTTTGCTGGGCCGCGTGAACCTGCCCCGAGTCCTCCAAATCACCTTGAAGGGGCAACAGAAATTTACGGACGGGTAGCGGGGGTAGCTATTGGCTCTCGTTGGCAAGTACAAGTTACCGACTCTAATAGTTCATACCTGACAATTCCCGAATCAGGACAAGCTTTTTCCTACGGTTTAAGTACTCTTTTGGCAGGCAAAATGGGTACTGGACAAAACCAAACTGCTAAACTCGTAGCGCGTTATCCTGGTACTGCTTACGAAGCTCACGGCAACTACGGAATTGAATACAACATCTCTCTACCATTATTCAACAATACGAGTAAGCCGCAAACTATAAATGTGCTTTTTCAAACACCTATTAAAGAAGATGAGTTAAGTAAACCAGGGCTTCGCTTTTTTTCACCACCCGAACCATCCGTCTTTTTCCGAGGCACAGTTCGTATTCGCTACAATGACGATAATGGTTTACCCAGAACCCAATACTGGCATTTAGTTCAACAACGGGGACAGATGGGAGAACCCCTTGCTCAATTAAAAATAGCTCCTAGCCAGCGGCGACTGGTAGAAGTGGATTTTCTCTACCCACCTGATGCTACGCCCCCTCAAATGCTGACAATTCAAACTGTAGACCAAACATAAGCTAGAGGTCAGAACTATGCTTGAGTATTCACAGGACTAAGCTGCATAGGCCCCAAATATTTGGTTAAATAAGGCGAAAACACTTCATAAATCAAGGTAAGTGGCTGTCCATGATGCCAAAATAAGTAATGGCGACCCCAAAAAGGCCCGTTTACATTAAAACCTGACTCTAGCGCCGAAGAGTAACCGTAATAAATTCCTCGTACATCGCGATACAACTCTGTGCGGAGACGAGCTAAACTAGCCCAAATTGGTAATGAGCGATTTTGCAAATACTCATCTACATGGCTGGCTTCCCACCACGAAGTCGCGTATGCTAATCGCTGGCCAGAAGGAGTACGCAGCCACACTTGTCGCCGTAGTCGCGGCCCTGGCACAGCTTGGATTAACTCAGGGGCATTATCCAAATCCATACCAATTAATGACATATCAATGACATCTACTTCTGTTGGCTCACCTGTGAGCAACTCTAAGTGACGTGTTGGCGAACCGTCCCCTAAAAGTAGCAATTGCCAAGCCGGTGCTAGCTGAGTGTGAGGCAAACTTTTTTGAATTACTTCCTCCCCTCCTTGCCAAATTGGAGTCAGGCGATGCCAAGCCGCTGGCAGTGTTAAGTTGTTTGTTGGCTGAAAACTAATAGTCAATGTTTTTTACAAAACTTCACCTATCTCTATAAAAGCATAAAAAACCATAGGCTTAGTCATTAGTCATTGGGCAAACAGGGTATGGGGAAAGGGAAAGGGTTAAGGGGAAAAGGGGAAAGATTAAATTTATTCCTTTTCCCTTTTCCGTTTAACCTTTTCCCCTTGTCTCCTCCATACGCTGTTTGCCCACCTAGCTTAAAGGGTCAACAGTCTCAGGTGTTCGACCCTTTGACTATTGACCCTTGGCTAATATGCAAAAAATGCGGATGGCGAGACTCGAACTCGCAAGGCAAAGCCACACGCACCTCAAGCGTGCGCGTATACCAATTCCGCCACATCCGCGCAGGTTCTCTAAATATAGACTATAGCATAAGAAAATAATTATAGTAAGGTGAGTTCTCAGTTCCAGTTGGGAAAAATTTCGGTGTACGGTTTTATAAATTTCCTCAAGGCGGTATCAGGCTGACAGAAATGTAGCAGGTACACAAGTGATATTAAAAGGGTTAGAGCTACTGTAAGAGGCACAATGAGGGACAAAAGCTGTCGTTGAAAGGGTGATGCCTTTCAAGCTAAAAACTAATTCGGGAAACTATCAAGATTGGCAACAGCAATGTTGTTAATCTAGTTAAGCCCCCTAGAGGCAGCAAGCCCAATTCTTGACTTTGGTGAAGATGAAGGTTGGGAATCTCCTGTCATAATTTGAAATAACGCCAAAGCGTTGTTGCACCTTAGATAGGAGAAAATGTCAATCTACTGTTACTAATATCGAAACTCCAAAATGAAGTTTGACAAAATATTAATTGCCAATCGAGGAGAAATTGCCCTTCGCATTCTCCGCGCCTGTGAAGAAATGGGAATTGCCACAGTTGCGGTTCACTCCAGTGTTGACCGTAATGCTCTCCACGTTCAACTTGCTGATGAAGCGGTTTGCATTGGCGAACCTCCTAGCAGTAAAAGTTATTTGAATATTCCCAATATCATCGCTGCTGCATTGACCCGCAATGCCACTGCTATTCATCCAGGTTATGGTTTTTTAGCAGAAAATGCCAAATTTGCAGAAATCTGTACTGCTCATGACATTGCCTTTATCGGCCCGACTCCGGAAGCTATCAGGCTTATGGGGGATAAATCCACTGCCAAAGAAACTATGCAAAAGGCTGGAGTCCCAACAGTACCCGGTAGTAATGGGTTGGTAGAATCCGAGCAGGAAGGATTACAGTTTGCTAAGGATATCGGCTATCCAGTGATGATTAAAGCTACAGCAGGTGGCGGTGGCCGGGGTATGCGCTTGGTACGTTCTGAAGAGGAATTTGTCAAACTTTTCTTAGCAGCCCAAGGGGAAGCAGGAGCAGCTTTTGGTAATTCTGGCGTTTACATAGAAAAATTTATTGAACGTCCTCGCCACATTGAATTTCAAGTTTTGGCAGATAATTACGGCAATGTCATCCACTTAGGCGAAAGAGATTGTTCGATTCAGCGCCGAAATCAAAAGCTACTCGAAGAAGCTCCAAGTCCGGCTCTGGACTCAGACTTGCGCGAGAAAATGGGACAAGCTGCTGTTAAAGCTGCCCAATTTATTAACTACAGTGGGGCAGGGACGATCGAGTTTCTCTTGGATAGATCCGGTAAATTTTACTTTATGGAAATGAACACCCGGATTCAAGTAGAACATCCTGTAACAGAGATGATTACGGGAGTAGACTTAGTTGCCGAACAAATCCGGATTGCCCAAGGTGAAAGACTGAAGCTTACTCAAGACCAAGTAGTTCTGCGCGGTCATGCGATCGAATGCCGGATTAATGCTGAAGACCCCGATCGCGATTTTCGCCCATCTCCAGGACGCATCAGCGGCTATCTCCCCCCTGGAGGCCCCGGCGTTCGCATTGATTCCCACGTCTACACAGATTACCAAATTCCCCCTTATTACGATTCCTTGATTGGCAAGTTAATTGTTTGGGGAGCAGATCGTCCTACTGCTATTAACCGCATGAAACGCGCACTACGTGAATGTGCGATTACCGGATTACCCACCACCATCGGCTTTCATCAAAAAATTATGGAAACTCCACAATTTTTGCAAGGTAATGTGTATACAAATTTTGTGCAGGAGATGAACGGGTAGGGGATTGGGGACTGGGGAGATGGGGGGAGGGGCAGGGGGTAGGGGAAAAGGTTAAAGGGAAAAGGGAAAAGGGATAAACTTAATCTTTCCCCTTTCCCCTTGCCCAATGCCCAATGCCCAATGCCCAATGCCCAATTCTTAACTCACATGAGCCAGCATAGTTAATAATCCTTGCTGGCCTAAGAGAATTTCTCGTAGCAGGCTAAAAATACCAACCCAAATAATGGGGGTAATGTCTACTCCGCCGATGGGTGGTACGAGTTTTCGTAGAGGAATTAAAAATGGTTCGGTGGGCCAAGCTATTAAATTAAAGGGCAAACGATTCAGATTTACTTGGGGATACCAAGTGAGAATAATCCGAAATATAAATAAAAATGTCATTAGCCCTAACACTGGGCCAAGAATCCAAGTACTCAGGTCAACAGCAGTCATCGGTTTAAGCAGCTATTTGTGAATAAACAAAACACTTGGGTGAACGGCAAGCCGCGCTTCGCTAACGCCAGCAAATTTGAAGCTTTGTAAAGCACTCTCATTACAATTTTATTTCAATAGAGAGGAAGTCAGCACTGAATTTACTAAGCATTACTTGAGAAATAGCAATTATCAAGTTTGACAGTTCCTGTCTAGAGGCTTCTCAAGAAAGTACTACACCATTAAAATTAGTGATGAAGTGTGTAAAAAAAGGTTGAGAAGTATGACGCCCGCTTTAGCAAATTTTCTTTGGAGTCTCTTTTGGGGTGCTGTAATTGTTGTAGTCCCCGTTACAGGCGCTCTGATTTTCATTAGCCAAAAAGATAAAATTCAACGTTCATAATGCTTTCGACTGTCTAATCGACTCTCACAAGCAGTTTTTTCTCAGCTATCTACTTAAATAATTGCACCAAAAACAGCAGTTTTTGCTCTAGGCGCACTTATAGCTGAGAAAAACATTTTTTTACTTTTGGGCGAACAGCTTCAGAGCTTCTTTGCTAGAGGCTTTGAAGCTTCAATATTATGATGACTAATTAGAGTAGTGATTTTAATTGTGACTCGCTAACATAGATTTGATATTGGGAAAACAGCAATGATAAATTTTGGGCTGAACTCAGCCAGTGTTCTGGCTCAGGTAAATTTTGGGGCGAACTCAGCCAGTATTCTAGGAATTTTCCTGGCTGTGGCTGGGGCAGCACTGTATTTTCTCCGCACTGTACGCCCCGAACTGTCACGAGATCAAGATATCTTTTTTGCAGCAGTCGGGTTGTTGTGCGGCTTCATTCTCATCTTCCAAGGATGGCGACTAGACCCGATTCTCCAATTTGGTCAATTACTCTTAGTCGGCACTACTGTATTTTTTGCAGTTGAAAGTATTCGACTACGAAGTATAGCCACCCAGCAAGCTAAACGCAACACTCCGATTGTGGATGATGAGCGAGAGGTCAGCGGAAATTATGAGTACAGACGCAATCGCAAGGATTATCGAGCTGAGATTGCAGACTTGGAGCCGCTGCCTTATGACGACGAGGAAGAACGCCGCGTCCGTCGCCGGATTCCCGGTAGCAGGGATGAAAATTCAACTCGTGATGACTATTACGAGGATCAACCCCCCCGTCGTTCAGAACGGCGCAACAGCAGTACTAATGAAAGGCAAAGTTCAAGCGATAGAACGCGACGCCGTAGTTCTGGGCGTCCCGTAAACCGTCCTTCTGAAAGTTTTGAAGATGAAAATTGGGGTTCTTCATCTAGGGAAGTTGATGATTGGGACAGTTCGGGTGGAGAAGTTAGAAAACCGTCTCGTCGCGGTAATAACGGGTCTGGGCGACCAGAAAACCGGGAAGATGATGTTGCTCCTAGACCAAGAAGGCGTCGTCCAGCCAGTGACTCGGCTCCTCGCAGACCCCGCGAAGATGATGATGCGATCCCAACTGAATATGTACCGTATAATCCAATTGAAAAGCCTAGTGAGGGGCCAGATAATTCAACGGATTTTGATGACGATGTTTAAAACAGAACTCAGAATTCAGAATTCAGAATTCAGAATGCAAGACGCTCGCGGACTCGCTAACGCTTCGCTATCAGTGGGAGATTTAGACCCACCACCTAGAAGCACCACCAAATCTATGATTTGGTGGGGAACTAAAAAGAGTTTATTCAGACGCTCGTTCGCGTAGCGTGTCGCAGACAGGACTCGCTCTAAGCGAAGCCATGCCGTTGGCAAAGCCTCTCGTAGAGAAGGCTTTACGCTTCGCTATCCGCCAGCGATGCACTGAAGCTCAATGAAGTGTCGCACAGATAAAAATTCTGAATTCTGACTCCTGACTCCTGAATTCTTTATTGTTAAAACAGCTGGTGTAGAGATAGGTTTAAAGGCAACGGAAAAAACTTGAGGTGAAAAAATTTACGCCTAGATTCTGGCTCCAAAGACCAATTCATTGGAGCCTGGTTTTTGGTTTTACAAGTTTGCTTGTATCTTGTGGTTCTAACGATATTCCCATAGGGCCTACTTCTCTCAACAGTCGCTACACTGAGGAGCAACCTGCTTTGAGTGGAAATGGGCGTCTTTTAGCATTTGTATCAAATCGCAATGGCAATCAGCAGCTACTGGTGTACGATTTGGAAAGACAGATGTTTATTTCCACACCAGGTATAAACCGACAGGAAACCATTGCGGAAAGTCCTAGCTTGAGCTACACCGGGCGTTACATTGCTTATATTACTAGCGACCAAGGTAGGCCAGTAGTAGCACTTTACGATCGCGCCGTTCAACAGTTGCAAATCCTCACCCCAATCTATCGCGGTTGGGTCAGAAAGCCCAATATTAGCCCAGATGGACGTTATGTTGTCTTTGAAAGCGCCAGCCGCGGTCAATGGGATGTTGAAGTCCTAGACCGGGGGCCAAATGTAGAGTTAGATATTCCTAATGGTGCAACTGTAACGCCTCCCTCGGGGGTGGGGCAGAGGGGCTGGGGAAGCAGGGGAGGCAGAGGGAGAATAACTCTTAACTCAGCAGTCAATAGTCAATATTCCCAGTCGCCAATCCCCAGTACCCAATCACCAGCCCTATTATGAAACGTATCTTTTTTATTCCTGTATTTATATTCTTAAGTTTATTGAGTGGGTGTTTTGGCTACCCTCGAATTTTGAGTTATCCCTTCGATCCGGGGGGGCGGGGTCTTAATAGTTTCGCTTCGGAAGTAGAACCCCAAATTTCTGGGAGATACATTGTTTTTGTGACTGACCGACGAGGTAGCCAAGATGTTTATATGTTTGATACCCTAACTCGCGATTTGGTTGATTTACCGGGTTTAAATTCGTTTGATGCGATCGCCAATCATCCTAGCGTTTCCCAAGATGGTCGTTTTATTGTGTTTGCGGCTAGCCGCCAAGGGCGATCGGCTATTTTTCTTTACGACCGAGAAACGCGCCAATCAAGGAATTTAACTTCTAACCTACAAGCTGAAGTCCGCAACCCCACAATTAGCGCTGATGGCAATCGCATTGCTTTTGAGTCCAGTAATAACGGGCAGTGGGATGTTTTAGTATACGACCGTTATGGACGACCGTTGAATGTACCCCAAGAACCGCGTTAGGGATGGGGACTGGTGACTGGGGATTGGGGACTGGGAAACTGCTGAGTTAAGAGTTATTGTCCCCTTGCTTCCCCTGCCTCACCGTCCCATTCCCTACTCCCTACTCCCCACTCCCTCTTCTTGCTGCACAGATTCAATGAGCGATCGCACTTGTTCTGTCCCTTGGGAAGCTTCAAATGATAAGGGAAATTTTCCTCGGACTAACATCCGCAATCCTAAAGGTGCGAGGCTGAGTAGTCCTCTGAGGTCGCGAAAATAATTACCGACTACTTGTAAACCAAATTGACGTTCGTCAATCCAACCACCTTGTTTCACTAAATCGATTAATACTCTGCGGTGGCGAATTGATCGACTCTCAGTAGCTTGTTTTTCAGTGAGAATTTCTTGTTTAATTTTGGTGATTTGTTCTAGCGGTGCAACTTCCATTGGGCAAACACTATCGCAGTACAAACAACGGGTACAACCCCACACGCCTTTAGTACCTTCGTTGTAATTTGCTAAACGATTTTTGGTGTCGCTATCTCGTGAGTCTGCTACCATGCGGTAAGCTTTGGCAAGGGCATGAGGCCCGACAAAATCTGGATTAATTTCGCGGGCATTGCACTCAGAGTAACAAGCACCGCACATAATACAGTTGCCAGTTTTATCGAGGCGCGATCGCTCTTCGGGTGTTTGTAAAAACTCTCTTTCTGGTACTTGTCGTGCTGCCGTACTTACATAAGGAGCAACTGCTTCTAGATTGTTCCAGAAACTGTTCATATCTACAACCAAATCTTTAATCACGGGCATATTGCCGAGAGGGGCGATCGTGATTTCAGCAACGGCATTTACTTTGCTTTCGGATGATGGTATTTGTTGTAATCTGGCGAGTTCGCTGCCAACATTTTCCTTACAAGCTAAAGCCGAACGTCCATTAATTCGCATAGCACAACTGCCACAAATGGTATTGCGACAATTTTTGCGAAATGCTAAAGTTCCATCTTGCTCCCACTTAATTTGATTGAGACAATCCAAGATTGTATTACCTGGTTGAGCCTCCACAATATAGGTTTGTACAACAGGGGAGGAATTGTGTTGCTGTCGAATCACCTTAAAAATAACTTCCATTGCTTCTAACCAAAATTTTAAAATTACTTCACTAGCCTCGAAAATCATCAGTTAAGGCCGGTAGTTGGCAAAAATCAGTCATATTCTTTTTGCTTTGAATCCCAAGCCTGATGTTAATAAGCTGACAATAAAAGAGTAACTGATTCTAGCTTAAGGATAACGATTAAAGTTTTACTTGTAGCACTGCTATAAAACAGATTTGCGTCCAGTTTTGAGCTAAAACAGTAAAATTGCCATCGCAGCTAGAAATGCAATTTACCTGTTTGGAACTGTCAACCAAAGGCAATTTCCCTTAAAAGTGACTTAGCTTCATTTTCTACCTAGCGATAATATCCAAATGAAATGTATATCAACTTGTATCACAGCAATCGGCTCTCAAAATTGACCAAGCAGTAGCTAAGGCGGAATGTTTTGATTATATAGAAGTGTAAAAGCCCATGAGCAACAGATATCGGTGACAATTAAGCGGTAAGGATATGTTAAGAGATTTATTCTTCCCATAGACAGAAGTACAGAATCCTCTTACCACTTTTTACTTGAGGGTAATAATCCCAAAAAAAATCCTCACCACTTTCAAATAAAAGATCTGACACCAGGAAACCTCGATATGTGAGACTTTTTGCTTTTTGGCTCCTTTGAATCAAGGAAATCTTCGATTTTACTCATTCGCCAAAACTGCTCGTCTAAGATAGATAAATTTTTATAAAAGCCAAATGGCAATACTCACGCTTGCAATCAAGGGTTACAAAAAAGGTCACTGGTTTTTCTGGCTGAAGTCCAGTAATTTAAATAAAAATTTACCCGCAAATTTAATTCAAAATTAAACAACTATTTTGCTATTATTAGTCCATGCTAGTATTTAATATAAAATTACGAAAAGACAAAACCAGAATCAATAGCCGTATCATCGCGGCTACTACTGCTTTGTTAAATCGTAATGTAGAGACAAGAAAATTCACGTCTCTACTGGCAGAACAAATGGGTCTATACCCGTAGGACTCTATTGAAATACTATGCAGTCTTCAGCTTTTGAGGATGAGTGGAGAAAACTCTACTTGCTCATTGGCAAGAAAGGCAAGCACTGAAAGTGAAAAACCTGCAATATATTGGATCTACGACATATTTGTAGTAGAACCTAACCGATTTGTAAAGGTGGCTGAAAATTACACCGCTACACTAGCGCCAAAAGAGAAAATAGTTTCCTTTCTAATGGCGAATAATGGTTAAAACTACCGTAAAATCACCAAAATTAATCTCTTTGGTAACTATGACCTCTAATAGGTTGCGAACAACCATAATAGAAGTACTTTTGGCTTCGTTCAGCAGGAATTCACCCATCACACTAGAGTCCTAAGTAGCTTTATGCAAATGCTAAAAAGCCCAATACTGGCATGAAACTACATCGTTTATCAGTTTGGAGAGAGTAAGGAAAAATTGAGCATAATGAGTGAAACAGCAACCGCGCCATTAACCGGAAAAGCGTTACTTGCTAAAGTAAAAGAACTTTCCACTTTACCACGCAGAGAAAGAGCTAAGCAGTGTGGCTATTACACTGTTACTAAGAATAATCAAGTTCGCGTCAATCTCACAGATTTTTATGACGCATTGCTATCCGCTAGAGGAATTCCTCTAAGTCCTGAAGCACCAAAAGATGGTCGCGGCCGCGAACCGACGTATCGCGTTAGCGTTCATCAAAACGGTCAAATTGTCATTGGTGCTACATATACCAAAGCAATGGGTTTAAAGCCTGGAGATGAGTTTGAAATTAGGTTGGGATACAAGCATATTCACCTGATTCAACTTGGTGAAAGTGATAAAAAACTAACCTCACCAGATATAGACGATATTGACGACGAATCGGACGAAGATTTGGACGACGAAGAGTAAACAAAGCTAATGGTAGGGATAAGTTTCAGGTGAATACTTGATAACTTATCCTTACTCGGACAAGAAACTGGTAGGCTTGTTAAAAAAAATTTTGTCGAGTAAAAAAATACGATTAGACCCCTTGCTGGAGTCACTAAGTTTGGTAGAGTCTTGATTAATCAGTAGGAAATCTATTGTGCAAGAAGTCTATCGTGTTTTTTTGTTTATGTTGGCAAATTTTTTTGAGCTATCAGTCAACGCCTTACTAGCATTTATGGAAAATGCACCTGCACTAGTTGTAGTAATGGCATTCCTAATTAGCTGGGTAGGGTGTTGGTTACCACTGGTAACAATATTAGCAATATTGCTCAATTGGCAACCTACAAAATTTTTGCAGCCAGAGCAAAAGATGCCATTGTTGGTGTCACTTTACCTGTTAGCTCCCCTGGTTATCTGGGGAGTTAGTTGGTTGGTAAATAGATCTTTTTTAGATTACGGCTTTGCTGTTAATCTTTCAACTTTAAATTCTTTGGTGCTAGGTTTCGGCTTGGGAGTGCTGAGCCTAGCTATTGTATTTGGTGGAGAAATTGGGTTAGGTTGGTGTTCTTTTGAAAACTCGAATCTCAAGTTAGTAGTACCAATCTTACTACCAATTTTCGCGATCGCCTTATTAGTTGGTGCCATAGAAGAGTTAGTTTTTCGCGGTTTTTTAGTAACTGAATTATTGCAGGATTATCCGGTTTGGCTAGCGGCAATAGTTTCTAGCTTGATTTTTGCCTCGTTACACCTGGTTTGGGAGCAGCGGGAAACTGTACCTCAACTTCCTGGATTGTGGCTGATGGGAATGGTGCTGGTGTTGGCGCGGTTTGTCGATCGCGGTAATTTAGGTTTAGCTTGGGGATTGCACGCCGGATGGGTATGGGCGATCGCTACTATAGATACAGCACAACTGATTACTTACACAGGTAAAGTCTCTGACTGGTTCACAGGTAAGAATAAAAAACCTCTAGCTGGGTTTGCAGGAATTATTTGTCTATTGGGAACTGGTATAGTTATCTGGTTATTGTCTAAGTATTTTTAATCGGTATACGAAATAACAAAGACGCGATAAATCGCCGTCTCTACAAAGCCATTTATCGCGTCTGTTGTTTTAAATCATAATAACCGTTATTCTAACTAATAACTCCTAATACAAATTCGCCTTCATTAACAGCTTGATTAGTTGCGACATCATAAACTAATCCATCTTCTTGAGCGCAGACATTAATAAGAGTAGGTAACTTACTTTCTTTATTAAAACTGAGAATTTGATACAACTTTTCTCCAGTTTTTACGTAACTATTTAATGCGATTCTTTCTTGAATCATGCCGCCAGCGATCGCATAATATTTTTTCCTGTTGCGGCTGCATACAAAATTCATGTTATGGCTTTTTGTTTCAGATGAAGAATCGAGAATTTGCAGTACACCTTTTTGTGCTAAATAATTTTTCACGCCTCTTACACCTTTAGCAACTGAATCAGGATTCATTTGCATTCCTGCTCCTAATTCTAGCGTCCAAGCTTCGATATCAAATTTAATTTCTCTACCCAACTCTTGAAAACAAGCTTCTAGCGCTAACCAAGGTTTGATAAAAGCTTCATCAAAAGCATCGCCATCATATTTATCGAGTAAAATTCCCAAATCAAGGAGGAAGTATTTTGCACTTTCTTCTCGATTTCGGAAGTAATAAACGTAGTCCAAAGCCTGATTAGTAGAGCTATGCAAGTCAATTAAATAATCTGCATCTAAACTGAGCTTCTGTAGTTTGTAGCTAAAAAGCTCAGTGTAGGGTACACCACTAAAAGAATTAATTTTTTCTAAAATTTTTGCGAATTGTTGCTGAATTATAGTTAGATAATTTTGTCGAACGACCTCTAGATCATTATGAAGTTGAGATTTAGTAAAAGCTACTAAATCATCAGCTTCTTTTTCATAATCCCAAAATATGCGATTCCAGTCTTTAGCTTCGTAAATGCAGTAACGCCCAGGAGAAAATTGGTGAGCGCGTTCGTTTGTTCCTATTGGATTACAAACAGGAACGAGCCAAATTTCTCCAGTTAAATTTGTATCATTTATTGTTAATAAAAACTCGATTATCTGGTGAATAACGGCATTACCAGCTATTTCTGCACCGTGCAAATTAGATTGAATATAAACTTTTTTACCAGGTTGAGCGCCGATGAATTTGTAAACTTGGAGAAAAAGGCGATCGCCCGAAGCCATTTGACGTAAAGGAATAGTCTCAATAACTGGCAGCATAAAATAATTCGGCGATAATTTAACTACATTATCCCTGTATCTATACTGAATTAAAACTCCAAAAACTCAATCTCCCTCTCCGCGCCTCTGCGCCTCTGCGTGAATTCCCCAACTTAAGCTAACATCAAATAACCCAGTAACCAGCACAGCAGCAATGGCAACAAATTGGTTGCGAATCACACATCAAAGCGAAACAATCCAACTTTCCTGGCAACGCGGACACGAAAATCCTCGCCAAGCCCCACCAGTCCCCTTCCAACAACCCTTTGACAAAGAAAACGCCGCTGAACTGCGCTGGTATTTAGAAGATTATTTAAACTTTCCCTACGGAATTTTTCCAGATAACGCTGCAAAAATCGAACAAAAATTACAGCATTGGGGACAACAGCTATTTGAGCTAGTATTTCGCAGCACAGACAAAGCCAGAGAGTTTTTTCAAGAAGCCACACGAGACGGACTCGATAAATGCGAACTGGGCATCATTGCCGATAACGCCAACGTGCTGAATTTACCTTGGGAATTGCTGTATTCCCCGGACTATCAATTTCTTGCACCTTCACTGGCGGGAATGTATCGCAATCTCAGCACTCAGGGCGTAAAAGCACCATTGCCACTAATGCCCGATGACCAACTGAATATTTTATTAGTCATTGCCCGCCCTTACGACGAGCAAGACGTAAATTTTAAAACCATTGCCCGTCCCTTGCTGGCGGCGCTGCAACCAATACGTCAGCGAGTCAATCTTAAGGTATTGCGTCCCCCTAGCTTGAAAGCGTTTGAAGCGGAATTGCAAGCGAATAAGGGTTTTTATCATATCGTCCATTTTGATGGACATGGAAATTTTGACAGCGATACTCAAGGAATTTTAATCTTTGAGGACGAACAGGGAAACGAGCAAGCTGTCAGCGCCAGAGAAATTGCCCAATATTTAACAGATTGTCGCGTGCCGATTTTTGTGCTGAATGCTTGTAAGTCTGGACAAGTAGGCGAAGAAGCTTTTTCTTCTGTGGCGGGACAGTTGGTAAAGTTGGGGGCAAAGGGTGTAGTAGCGATGGCGTATTCAGTTTACGCCAAAGGTGCAGAACACTTTATTGGGCGGTTGTATGGGGAATTAGTCAGGGGAGAGTGTATCGCCACAGCAGTTGCAGCAGGGCGGAAGTCCATGTCTATTGAAAAAATGCGCCCCAGTCCCAAAGGAAATTTACCATTACAAGATTGGTTAGTGCCGGTGTTGTATCAGCAAGAACCTTACACGCCTTTTGTTCCTAAAAAGACAGCACCCAGTTTTGCCGATTTGATGGTGCAAACAGACAATACCCCAGAAAGCAGCAAAGCTGTAAGTTTACCTGATGAAAGTGCTTATGGTTTTATTGGGCGGGATTATGAGATTTTGCGTTTAGAGAGAGCATTTCGGCAAAATCATGTGGTGCTGGTGCAGGGAATGGGTGGTGTCGGTAAAACTGAGTTAGTCGCAGGTTTCGCCCGGTGGTTGCATGATACCCAAGGACGCGAACATATTTTTTTCACCTCCTTTGAACAAGGTGCGGGGTTGAGTCAGATAATTAACCAAATTGGTAGGGCGTTGGGAGGTGAGAGATTTTCCCAAATGATGCCAGAACAGCAAGATGCTGTGGTGCGGGAATATCTGCAAACTCATCCTTGTTTGTTGATTTGGGATAACTTTGAACCTGTCAATGGTTTTCCTACGGGGAATGAACCTTTATTAAGTGGCGAAGAAAGAAATAAGCTCAAGCGGTTTCTGAAGGAATTGCGGGGTGGTAAATCTTGGGTATTAATTACCAGTCGCCGCGAAGAAGCTTGGTTGGATTGTGGGTATAGTTTAATCAATTTGCGAGGGTTGTCTCAAGCGGATGCCCAAGAGTTAGCCGCGAAGATTTTGCAAACGGTGGGTGTGGAGAGAAAGAACCTGCCAGCAGAGTATTTGGAATTGCTGAAATTGTTGGGTGGACATCCCCTGTCGTTGCGGGTGGTGTTACCGCATTTAAAGACACAGACACCAACTCAATTAATTGAAGCCTTACGGCTGGGGTTGGATACTTTTAAAGGTGCAGAGGAGGAAGGTAGGGATAAGTCGTTAACGGTGTCGTTGGATTATTCTTTTTCTAAGTTATCGGAGAAGGCGCGGCGACATTTACCGTTTTTAAGTTTCTTTTCTGAACGCGTTAATGCTGAAATACTACATAATTTTTCTGGTAATCCTAAAAATGGGGAATTTAGAAAAGTATATGAGCTAGTATTTGGTGAAAACTTAGAAGGTTCTGATTGGCTGATAATTTTTAAGGAAGCAGCAACAGCAGGGCTACTAGAATTTTTAAATGAAACCATCTGTAAGATTCATCCTACTCTACCTTGGTATTTACGTCACAGGCTTGCAGATAAACACTCAAATCAGGTTATTGAGGAGCTAGAAAAAAAATTGCTATTTTTCTATGCAAATTTTGCAAGTATCTGTAGCGACCAACTGATCAGCAACGCTGAACTAGCAATTTTGATGCTAAAGGTTGAAGAACCAAATCTTTTACAAAACTTGCGACTAGCACAACAGCAACAAAACTGGGATAGTGTGAGTTCTGTTCTATATCCTTTGGGAGAAATGTACATCCGATTGGGGCGTAAATTAGAATATTATTCATTGCGAAAAAGAGTACTGAAAGAAATTTGTATTGAATCTACGGAAGTAAAAGCAAAGGGTGAAGATGCTTTTAAACTATGGATGCTCTTACGAACAGATGATGTTCTTGAAGAAACTGAAAATTCCAATTGGAATAAAGCAGGGACAATCTTGGAAGAAATTCTTGCTGCTTTGCCTGACCAAGCAATGAATCAAGATATTAATGTTGTTGCTAATATTCATTATAACCTAGGCTATGTTGCTGAAAATCAACACCAGTTTGATAAGGCGATGGCTTTTTACCAAAAAGCATTAACTATTTGGGAAGAAGAAGGAGATGTTTACAAAACTGCTTACGTATATCATCAAATAGGTAACTTAAAAATTGTACAACAGAGGTTTGAAGATGCTATCCCTTATTACCAAAAAGCTCTAAAAATTTATAAGAGATTCGGGGATTCATATAACACTGCTGGTGAATATCACCAATTAGGAATAGTTGCAGAGAAGCGAGGTTTTTTTGATGATGCACGAGACTATCACCACAAAGCTCTAAAAACTTGGGAAATTGCAGGAGATATTTATAAAACTGCTGTTGTGTATCATCACTTAGGCTCACTTTCAATGGAGGAATGGCAATTTGACGAAGCAATTACTTTTCACAGAAAAGCTTTAAAGATTTATGAAGATGCTGGAGATCTGTATAAGGCTGCTGATGAATATCATAGTTTAGGCATAATCAATTATCTATTGGTTACTATAAATCTTTTCCCGTATAGGCAACGGCTAGTTGAAGAAGCAATTTTATACCATCAAAAAGCTTTAGAGATTTACAAAAAAATGGGAGATTTATATAAGACTTGTAGTCAGTATTTACAACTGGGTCGTCTGACACATAAACAAAATAAATTTGAAGAAGCACAATACTATTACCAAAAATGTCTTTCAATTTATAAGAATTCTGGAGATTTGAATTTTGTTGCTGATACTTATCACGAACTAGGTCTTTTAGAGCATGAACAAAAAAAACTTGAAGAAGCACAACACTGTTACCAAGAAGCTCTTCTAATTTACGAAAATACTCATGACCTTGAAAATTTGACTAAAGCTAGTAGAATTTATTACCAGCTAGGTACAGTGCTGCAAGAGCAACAGCATTTTAAAGAGGCTATTGTTTACTTTCTGAAAGCTAGCAAGTTAGTTGTTGTAGATATAAAAGATCTTGCTCACCCTAGAAATCCTATTGACAAGTTAGGAGAAATCCTTAAAACTCTCGAAGAAAGCCAATTTCAAGCCATTTGGCGCGAGGCGACGGGTGAAGAGTGCGCGGGAGAGGTACGTGAGGTAATTTGGGCAGCGCGGGATAGCCTAGAAACATCATAGGAAACACCATGCAAGTTGACAAACTCAAGGATAAAATCGACCCAGATGGTAACAAGCACAATATTTTTTAGAGTGCTTCCCATTCATCTTTACTGATTTGTGCCTGTTTTAATATTTTTGCGACTAAACCTTTGCTGATGTCTCCTTCGTGCTGATTAGGAATGATTAATTTGAGTTCATCCTTAATCATAAATTGATGTTTTTTACCTGAATATGGCCCTTCAAAACCAAGTTGTTTTAGGTAATAAATCAAGTCCCGTCGGTTAATTGCTCCAAAAGCAGGCATTAAGCCACATCCTTATTAAAAGAAAGGGAAATTTCATCTAGTACAGGTAAACTATGCCCTAGCTGTAACCCTAATACAATCCACTCTTCCAAAGAATCTTTTAACTCTTCTCGGCAGGCTTCAAGTGTCGGAGCATTAGCGTATAATCCTTGTAGCCCAGGTATTTCTGCATAAAAAGTGCCATCGTCTAAAAGTTCATAAGTAGCCTGGTGTAAAGCTGCTTGAATATAGTTTGTTAACATTTTCTATTTGGGTTGATTTTTGGTTTATTATCTTAATTTTAGGAAATATGATTGGTATTTTAGTCAATTTTCTGCCTATCTGGAAGATTTAAAAAGGGTTGCAGGTTAAGTTGACGCTAATGAAGATTTTTACCTAGCGGGTTTTATTAATTCATAAGTTTTGTTTAAGTGTTGTTAGCGATCGCATAAGCGTTGACCACAAAAGCGATCGTTTTCATGACCAAAGCAATCGTTTTCATGACCAAAGCAATTGTTTTCATAACCAAAGCGATCGTTTTTATGACCAAAGCGATCGTTTTTATGACCAAAGCGATCGCTTTCATGACCAACATCGTTATTTTGGTCACGACAAGGCGGTTATTTACAAGTGCGAATGTCTACGACGGGCTAAAACTACGCAACATTTACAGCAGTGTTCTATCCTAGAAACAAAAAGGAGCAGAAGTATGCAAGCCTACAAGCTCAACGCCACAATTGATGAATCAGGCCATTTAATTATTGACGAACCTCTAGATATTGCTCCTGGAAAAGTGGAAGTGATTATTTTGCAGCCAGTTCCATCCTTGGAAAGTTCTACAGAAACCCAAACTCAGTCACAGCCAGAGAAGCCGAAGAGAAAGTCTAAAGTAAAAGCATTTGAAGGTTTATTTGAAAATGCCCCACCCACACCACCAGACTTTGACCCAGACCAAGCTCGATGGGAAGCTTTAAAGGAGAAACATAATCTGTGAAAATCTTGTTAGACACCAACATCATTGTAGACGATGCCCTAGAACGCGAACCTTTTTTAGATGCAAGCGAACAAGTGTTGGTGTTCGTTGAGCAAGGACAGATAGAAGGTTATATTTCCGCCTCAACTTTTAGCGATTTGTATTACATTATCCGCAGGGCAAGAGGTCGAGAGTGGACACTTATTTATTTAAAGCAATTAGTTAACTTTTGCCGTATCGCCACTGTAGACAGTGCCACAATCAACCTAGCACTAACCGCTAACTTCGCAGATTTTGAAGACGCTATTCAATACAGCACTGCGGTACTCAATTATTTAGATGCTATCATTACTCGCAACCCTGCAGATTTCCCAGTTACTACTCTCCGAATTCTCACACCTCAACAGTTGATTCAAGAATTAACAAATTCTCCATAGATAATTTTTGAGGAGATATAAATTATGGTAAATCTCAATCGTTGCAATAATACTAGCAATAATTCTATGGGTGCTGTTCGTATCAAAGTTAAACTGACAAATGCCATAGACGAAGCACTTGTGAGTCGAGGAATGCTTAACCCCAATATGCTGCGAGTATGTGAAACAGAAGCACTTGTAGATACTGGGGCTGTACGTACAGTTTTACCAATATTAATTGTAGAGCAGTTAGGTTTGAGGATTCGGGGTCAGCAGATTGCTCAATATGCTAACGGTATGGAAGAATCTATCAGCGTGACGGAACCTGTAATTATAGAATTAGAAGGGCGGGAAACTACTGAAGCTACATTAGTGACAGGAAATACTGTGCTGATTGGACAAACAGTACTGGAAACCGTTGATTTATTAGCAGATTGTAAGAATCAGCGACTTGTACCAAATCCCGAACATCCCAATTATCCCGTACTCAGGATATAGCATGAATATCCAATTAACCTCTGGCGAAATCCAAGAGTTTCAGCAACTTCTGGCAAATGACACGCCAGCGCAACAAGCCCTTACTACTCTACAACAACACAATGGCAATCTAGAAACTACTTTTGATGCACTCTGGCAAGAGAAAGTCGGCAAAACAGATTATAGTCAGGGTAAAAAATCTCTGTTGCAACTCACCCTTGATGAAATTCGCACCGAAATCTGTGGTGATGATGGTTTGCGGGGCAAAATCAAAGAATACACTAATAATCCTGGTAGTGCTTCTTTGTTTAACAGTATTATTGGCTCATTGGTTGCGGTTGCAGCAGTACATGGGATTCCGATTGATGGAGCGATCGCCACAATAGTCGTGTTATATATTCTAAAAATCGGCATCAACGTTTTCTGCAAATACACTGAACCATAAATAATTCGTAATTCGTAATTCGTAATTCGTAATTACGTTTTGTGATTGAGATTTAGAACCCTTTGTAAGGATAAAGCGACAAGGGAGACAATAATAATAACTCCTAACTCTTAACTCCTAACTTCCTTACGTTCCTGGCAAATTTCGCAAACGTTCATCTAAATGAGTACGGTCTGCCAAAACTTTTAACAACGGGCCGTGTGAGGTAAATTCTACAATACTTACTGACCCCACAGGACATCCCAAACGAAAGCGGAAACGTCCGACATCAATTCCTAATAAATTACATACAATAATTCTGATAGTTGCTTTGTGGGAAACTACTAAAACATTGCCGCTATTGTAATTGTGCTTGATTTCTTCAATTACTTGCATAGCGCGATAAGCAATTGTACCTGCCATTTCTCCGCCATTTGGTGCATTCCAGGCTGGATCTGCTGACCAACGAATATAATCATCGTGATATTCACGGCTAATTACTTCTGGAGTTTTTCCTTCCCAGTCGCCATAATTAATTTCCTTCAAACCATCTCTAAGTTGGGGTTCCATTCCGATGGCTTGATATAAAGGTTTTGCTGTGTCCACAGTGCGCTGCATTGGACTACAAAAGATTGCTGTCCAAGGTTTGGAACTATATGCAGCAGCAAAAGCTTTTGCCATTTCTAAGCCTTCTGGGGTAAGTTCTGAGTTTAGAGAACCACAAAAGGAATTATTCCGACTACATTCTGTCTGTCCGTGACGGAGAAAATAAAGAGTTAGCATACTAATTTGTAATTCGTAATTCGTAATTCGTAATTAATACGCACTGTAAAAGGCTTGATACAGTTTGCTTCCAAGGCTTTAATCCATTATTCAAACAATACTATTTTTGACAATTTGGTATTATAATATATTTTTATGGATTATGAATTTAAGGGCCTAACAATCCTACTATATAAATGCTCCCAATATATCAGATCGAACCCTTGTGATATCTAGCTTTTTTAATTTTGAGTTTTTAATTTTGAATTGGTATTAATGCCTGTAGTATATTACTATAATTTTTGGATATAGAACAGAATTTAGAAAAATAAATTAAGCAAAAAAAGGTGGGCATAAGCCCACCTTACTTTGTTACGCAACACAACATATTACCCCCTTGCGCTATCAGATTACCTATTTTTTATTTTGTATCCTTTACGGTAACCGGCGGCCAAGCGCTACGAGTCTAAATTAAAAAATTTAGGTATTCTTTCTGCGGAAAGGGAGTAAGAACTCAAAATTTATTTGCGACCACCTAACCATTTCGCAGCTGCAATTCCAAGAATACCTGCGACTACAGGATTGCTGAGGAATTTGATAATAGCTGGTTGTTCCGCCAAAACTTCGCGGAAAATATCTGGGTGGTTGTGATAGACAAACGATGCGAGTTTGCTAACATCATCAGCACTCATACGGCTGGCGTGATGTGTAGACAGACCCAATTGTTGCTCTAGATGTCGTTCATCTAGTCCTCTTTGCTTTAAATGTTTGAAGAAGTCCCTGGCTACATCATCGCGCTCATTGGGTTTAATTTGGGCGATCGCCTTTTGTAATTCTGGTTCCATTTGGCTAGTAGGAATGCGATCTGGATGTAAAGACCGACCAAACAACTGGCGACGCTGATCTGGTGTTGTCCGTTGGGCAAAATCATCAAAACTTTGATATTCAGTTGTTGAATTCGATGTAGGCTCATCTAGAGATTCAACATCTCCCTTCGCCAAATCTTTCATTATTTCCCGTCTATATTCTTCACTTCTTGTCATTTTCATTCTCTCCTTTTTTACGGCTCAATTCCCCTACTCTCATACAGACGCAATTCATCGCGTTTCTACAAATTTCTGATTGTCTTGGTTACAAATTCAGCAATTAACTATATTTGACTTGATTACTTTGAACGTCATATTCAGTAGTCAAAATTAATTGCTTATCAGGGCCGTAAACCAAAACTTTCAAGTCTTGATTTGGGAAATTTTTCCGAAAACCTTGAACTAAAGATTTTGCTAACGATCGCACTTCATTAGGGCGAACTTGAGGAGAAATTACAACACCTAATTTGTTGTTATCGCGAACGTAAGCGTCTTTAATTAAACCTTGAGATGTTTGCACGACCCAGTTACCAAAGGTTTGCCCTCCTGGGGTATTGCCACGTTCTAACTCTGCGTAAGCTACATCTCGACCAATTCCTGCCGGGTTTGTTGTCCGGTCTAGTTGTGCTACTGTACCACCACCACTACAAGCAGTAGTTATCACTAGCACTGCAATTAAAACGAAAGTCGTCAATATTTTGCGACTTTGTTGAATTAGGCTCATTATTTTCCTCCTAAAGAAACACCTGGGATAACAAACTAAACAGCTGGTAAATTCCGAGCTAATGAATTTTTTAAAGATTTTATTTTTTACAAATGAATCTCTATATTCCAAAAAATCTTTTAATGAGCGTAGAGACGCGAGTTACGTCTCTACATAAGTTTTGCCAATCGAGCTTATATCCTTAATCTATCCATTTTTCAGAGGATACAAAATGAATTAAGCTTAGCTGTTGAACATCTCATACTTTGTTTGCAAAAATCAGAATGCACCCTGGCTATTTTTATAGAGATTCTGCAAAAAAATATGAAACGTTAGTCAATTTTTTTCTTGATATTGTCTTTGACGTCTTCAATGCCTTGACGCACTTCGCTTTCGGCTTGTTTAGCTTTACCTTCAGCCTTATTTTCTGGATCTCCGGTTACTTCTCCTGCTGCTTCTTGAGCTTTACCTTCAACATTTTTAGCAGCAGCTTTAGCACGATCTTCTAAGCTCATGTGATGCTCCTAATGATTTTATGAAAAGATTATTTCAAAGCTGTAAACTAAACTTTGAAATTCTTTGTTATTACTCTTACACCCTAACTTAAGGTTTTTGCTAAAGCCTTCCACCACAAGACATATTAGAAAATTCAAAATTCAACTTGCGCTGGAAGCGCACCAAAGGTGCGACTCAAAATTCAGACTTGTTAAAAGGAATTGTAGTAAGCATTGTAGCTATTATTTAAATGTAATTTAATAAAACTTAAGTTTAGTTACCTATGCTAAAAGACATAGAACAAATACACATATATTAGGGCTATAGAAACTAAAAAACCCAGTTTCGTAGAGAAACTGGGTAAATAAAGTTATTGCAATATTTTTTTGGTTTAATCTAGAAAACCCATGAGGTTATTAGAATCGTCTATATCATTCGATGCTACTGGACGGTTACCAAATACTGAATAGCTTTCGGCTACTACTAATGAACTTGAGCTAACTGGACGAACACCAGAGAGATTAATACTTTCAACAACTTTGAAGGTATTAGCACCAATTGGACGAATACCCATTGCGTTGTAGGTTTCAACTACTTCGAGGCTACTGGTGCTAATGGGACGCTCTCCAGAAATTGTAAGCTTTTCAGCAACTTGCAAGTCGCTGCTGCCTATGGGACGAACTCCAGCAATGGCAAGGGTTCCACGAGTTTCTGATGCTGACTGTTCGCTAGGTTGCTCGACTTTATCTGCACTCACATTCTGTCCTTGGTGATTTTCAACTTCCACTGTAGTTTCCCCTTTCAGTTTTGCGTACTTCTGCCGAGGACTGACTGCTTTAGCACCATTGCTAATAGCCATAAGTAAATACCTCTGGTTTATTAATTGAATTTTACAATAATTAAGGAAAGGTGAATTTTTCCTATGTATCAAAGTTTAACCTTAAAAAACCTTATATATATATAAGAATCTTTAAAACTTCCACATAAGTAAATCGGAATAGTAAAACTTTGTAAAGTATTATTGCTATTTATTAGCTTGATTCCCTAGCTAGAATAGATAGAGCGTGAAATCGTCACCATCAGACAGGGTATTTTCAGCAAAACTGTATGACAGAATTTTGTCTTCAAGCTCCCTTCAGTCCCACAGGCGATCAACCACAAGCGATCGCTCAACTCAGCGCAAGTATCCAAGCAGGCAATCGTTACCAAACTTTACTAGGTGCCACAGGAACAGGCAAAACGTTTTCAGTAGCGGCAGTAATTGAGAAAATTGGCAAGCCTACTTTAGTCCTAGCACATAACAAAACCCTAGCTGCACAACTTTGTAACGAACTGCGAGAGTTCTTTCCCAACAACGCAGTTGAGTATTTCGTCAGCTACTACGATTACTACCAACCGGAAGCGTATATTCCCGTTACCGATACATATATTGAAAAAACGGCGGCAATTAACGATGAAATAGATATGTTGCGGCATTCAGCGACGCGATCGCTTTTTGAACGCCGTGATGTCATTGTCGTTGCTTCCATCAGTTGCATCTACGGTTTGGGGATACCATCAGAATATCTCAAAGCTGCCATCCCTCTCCAGATAGGTATGGAAGTAAATCAACGTCAAATTTTACGGGATTTGACAAACGTTCAATACAGCCGTAACGACATAGAAATGGGTCGAGGAAAATTTCGCGTCCGGGGTGATGTTTTAGAAATCGGCCCAGCTTATGAAGACCGAATTATTCGCGTCGAATTTTTTGGTGATGAAATAGATGCAATTCGTTATATCGACCCGGTAACTGGGGAAATTATTAAAAGTTTGGAAGCTGTAAATGTCTACCCTGCACGTCACTTTGTCACCCCAGAAGAACGGCTAGAAATAGCTTGTCAAGACATCGCCGCCGAATTAAAAGAGCAAAAAGCTTACTTAGAACAAGCTGGTAAATTATTAGAAGCGCAACGTATAGACCAACGAACGCGTTATGACTTAGAAATGCTGCGGGAAGTTGGTTATTGTAATGGTGTCGAAAACTATTCTCGTCACTTAGCAGGAAGACAAGCTGGAGAACCACCAGAATGTTTAATTGATTATTTTCCTAAAGACTGGTTGTTAGTTATCGATGAATCTCACGTTACCGTGCCTCAAATTCGGGGGATGTATAACGGCGACCAAGCCAGAAAAAAAGTTTTAATCGAGCATGGATTTCGGCTTCCTAGTGCTGCTGATAATCGTCCTTTGAAAGCAGAAGAATTTTGGCAAAAAGTAAACCAATGTATCTTTGTTTCCGCAACTCCAGGAAATTGGGAATTAGAAATTTCTGAAGGTCATATAGTAGAACAAGTAATTCGGCCAACTGGGGTAATCGATCCAGAAATTTCTGTGCGTCCGACAGAAGGACAAATTGATGATTTATTAGGAGAAATTAAAGACAGAGTAGACCGCCACGAACGAGTTTTAGTTACCACATTAACTAAACGCATGGCCGAAGATTTAACCGAATATCTGGAAGACCACAGTATTCGAGTGCGCTATTTACATTCTGAAATTAATTCAATTGAGCGAATTGAAATTTTGCAGAACTTACGCGAAGGTAACTTCGATGTTTTGGTGGGAGTAAACTTGCTGCGGGAAGGTTTGGATTTACCCGAAGTTTCCTTAGTAGTAATTATGGACGCAGACAAAGAAGGTTTCTTGCGAGCCGAACGTTCTTTAATTCAAACTATTGGTAGAGCTGCGCGTCACGTCAAAGGACAAGCAATTTTATATGCTGATAATCTCACAGATAGTATGATTAAAGCTATCGATGAAACAGACAGGCGGCGGGGGATTCAGACGGCATATAACAAACTGCATGGGATTACACCACAACCGATTGTGAAAAAATCTAGTAATGCGATTTTGTCATTTTTAGATATATCTCGGCGGTTGAATGCAACTGACTTAAAAGTTGTAGACGAACACCTCGACGAACTACCTTTAGAACAGATTCCAGAATTGATTACTTTGTTAGAAACACAGATGAAAGAAGCGGCGAAAAAATTGGAATTTGAAGAAGCCGCAAAACTGCGCGATCGCATTAAACATTTGCGGGATAAAATGCTAGGGCGCTAGTGCTGAGTTAATTTGTAATTATTACCCCACGATTTATAGGTGGGGTTTAAAATACTTTGTTTGTTAGACTATGAGCAACATTCAGCAGTTAAAGAGGAGCTATGCGATCGATTGAGCAGCTGACACAAGAGCTTTTATCTCTACCTAGTGCATCAAGAGCGTTTTTGGCAGAAAAGCTAGTGGAAAGTTTAGAATTCGATATCGATCCAAAAATTGAGACCGCTTGGAAAAATGAGGCAAAAAGACGCCGTGACGAGATCCGAAACAGTTCTTTGCAAGGAATTCCGGGGGATGAAGCATTAGCTCAAGTAAGGCAGCTGCTTGAGTAATGAAGTATATATTTCATCCTGAAGCACTTGCTGAGTATGCTGAAGCTGTCCAATACTATGCAGAACAACGTACTGAATTAGCACAAGCATTCCCTAGTTGACCAGTGAAGTATACATTGTAGATGTGAAGGTGCAGGTAGAACCGGGGCAAAAGTTTTTTTATCCAGATGTAGTAGTGACTTGCGATGAGCGAGATCGCATCTCCCTTATCTTCATCCCATCTCCTCTTTATGCAACCAAACAAAAATCATCCTGTGCAAAAATGGTTGTAACTTTGTCGGAGTAAAAATTATGGACTGGCAACAGTACATTCATTCAGACCCCAAAATTTTGCTGGGTAAGCCGACTGTGAAAGGAACTCGTTTATCTGTAGAGTTCTTGTTGGGTTTGTTTGCTGCGGGATGGACAGAACAACAAGTGCTAGAAAACTATCCTACCTTGACAAAAGAAGCACTAAGGGCAGTATTTGCTTTTACAGCAGAGTGTATGCGTGAAGAATCTTTGTATACCCTACCGCTTTTGTCTAAGACGAGATGATGCTGTTTTTAGCAAATGAAAATTTTCCTGTGATGAGTCTTAGATATTTGCGTTCTGGTGGTTACGATGTAGCCTATGGAAGTGAAGATGCAGCAGGTGCAGAAGATTCTGAAGTTTTGACACGCGCACTTCGTGAGAGGCGAATCATTCTGACATTTGACCGAGATTATGGTGAGTTAATTTACCGCCTGCGAATGCCATCGCCAGTTGGTGTTGTATATATTCCGTTATTTTCCGGCTACACCAGAGGGACCTGCTGAAGACTTGCTACGCTTGCTGAGTATAAAAAGCATATCATTAGAAGGAAATTTTACAGTTGTAGAGCGTACACAGTTACGTCAGCGTCCACTGCCTTAGTTTATCTTCATTGCTCAAGCTGCGATCGCACCCCCTCATCGCCCTCATCCCCCCACAACCTGACTACGCTCAAACACCCACCCATTACCAACAATCTTCTCTAGGCGTTGATTGAGTTGGGAAAGGAAATATTGTCGATCGTTCAGGCGATCGCTTTCACGACCATTTTCTCAGTGTTTTATGTACTTGCGCCAAATACCACATATAATCATCAATTTTGTAATTATCAGCAGCTTTAACTATATATTCCTTAGCCAAATCAAGATTATTCTCAGCTTCGTAATATAATCCCAAATAAAGATGACTGTAAAAGTTTCCATTTATCCCTTGCGATCGCCCAACATTTAAAACATCATCTGGCGTACAATCTCCTGCATACAGATCGTATACACGCCCCATCACACGCCGGGGGTCATTTTTCACAGTTAGTAAAGAATTACGTGCCTCTTCAACACCTGACAAACGAGCTATGCAGAGATATCGCCATACTGTTTCTTCTACATCTTGAGCATTCACCGTTAAATCTATTTCAAACTGTTGAGCGCCCTGGGCAAATCTTTGTGCATAATAGTACGATAATCCACGCTGCCAGAGGTAGGGTTTGATACGGGCGTCCAATTGTTCTGCCATGTCAAAATCTTCAATAGATTCATCAATTTTGGTCAGTTGAAACTTTACCATGCCTCGGCGAATGTAAGCATTGGGATTTTGCGGTTGATTGTGAATCGTTTCGTTCCAGCGCTGGAGTTGATTTTCCAGAGAATTTGCAAAAAACATAAGTTTGTCAATAGTTTGGGTCAACTCTTGAATTACAATCAAATGCGATGAATCGTTTAGGGATGGCAATCATCTAGATTATGACAAAAGGCGATCGCATTGGACACCTGCAAAGCTTGAAAAGAAAAAATCAGTAGAATTCAAATGAGCAATCGCTGGACATTGACAGAAAAGAAAGCACTGATTACAGGTGCAACCAAAGGCATTGGACTAGCTGTTGCCAATGAGTTTTTATCTCTCGGTGCAGAAGTCATAATAGTAGCACGGAATTCTGAAGAGATTGACCGACAAGTGAGTATCTGGCAACAGGATGGATTACCTGCATCTGGGATAACAGCAGATGTTGCAACTTCTGATGGTCGTCAAGTCATCTTTGAGCAGGTTAACAAAACCTGGGATAAATTAGATATTCTGGTCAACAATGTTGGAACAAATATTAGTAAAAAACTCGTAGACTATACGCTAACTGAGTATAAATTTATCATCCAGACAAACCAGACATCAATTTTTGAGATGTGCCGTCTGTTTTATCCTCTGCTACAAAACAGCAATAATGGCAGCATTGTTAATATTAGTTCTGTGGCGGGTTTAGTCTCGAATCGTACAGGCGCGCCCTATGGTATGACAAAAGCGGCTATAAATCAACTAACGCGATCGCTATCAGTTGAATGGGCTTTAGATAAAATTAGAGTCAATACCGTTGCACCTTGGGCTATTCGGACGCCTCTAACCGAGTCTGTACTCGATAACCAAGATTTCTTGAAATTAGTTCTGTCCCAGACACCTATGGGAAGAGTCGGTCAACCAGAAGAAGTAGCAGGTATAGTGGCATTTCTTTGTATGCCTGTGGCATCTTTCATCACAGGACAATGCATCACTGTTGATGGTGGATTTTTAGCTTTCGGTTTTTAAGTCTAAAAAATTGGCCCCAGCTAAGTAATATATTAATTCTGCACATGAGAAAATAAAAACTTAGCCAAAGCAGTGAATCACACTATTTTACTTAATTACACCACAGTAAGAAAGTAAAGATTACATTTTTTATCCTTTTGAAACTGATTTAGTTTTAAGTAAAAAATTAAGCTTCAAAAAATTCATTACCGCAACTCTGACACTTATAAGTTTTCTTATAGTTATGATATCCAGATTTAACAATTTGAGTTGAGCTACATCTTGGACATTTAGGTTTTATAAATGCTCTATTTTTAGCCTCTGCCAAAGCTTTATTAACAGCATATCTCTGATTCATACTGTTAATTAGTTCAGTTTGATCGTACTTATTAGAAATACCCCATATATCTACTATTAAATCAAAACTACCATCAGAATTTAGTACCCAACCTATGTCATAATTTCCTTCAAGAACAGCAACAACGTCAGCATGAACCCTTTGACCATTGTAGCCACGAACTTCTGCATCAGTTTTGACAGCAATCCCCAAATCTCGGAGAGTCTTTATGAGTAAATTAGCATCAGTAATTTTAGTACGTAAAGTACTAAAATGACTTCCTTTTTCTTGATAACCAGCTTTCTTGAGTAGCTCAGTTGCTTCTCTCCAGTTATTTAATGTGTTTCTCGCCATTTTTTTGTAATTTGTTCAATATATCGATAGAGATTGAGATTAGAATTATTTAATATTTGCTCTATTTGTTTAATTTCCTTCCGTGACAAATATCCATAATAATTACGTTCGTTATCAAGGAAAAGCATCACATGTAAACATTGCTTTTCAAATGGTGTTAATTCCTTTTCTTTGCCACGAGTCAATATTTGTTTAGCTGATGATAAGTCTTTATATAATGTATTTAAATTCCAATTTTCAGGATTTGCTAAAAATATAGTTTCAATTTTTTTAAATAAAGCATTTATTTCATATTCATCAGGGTTTTGGTTAATTTCTAATGTTTTGAGTATAGAAAGTGAGAGTAGCTTTAATGTACTATTATCTATATTTCCTTTTGCTTGTTCTTCCCTAATTTTTCGTTTTAAAGTTTGCTCATCTCCATAAAGCATCTTTGCCACAACTCTGCTGTTACTGATCAAATATTGATATTCATTCCACTGATTTGTATGCTGAAGCGCATCTGTTAAAATTTCCAGCATTCTAGTAACTTGTATTTTCTGCGAAAGGCTGAAAATATCATTACTTTGAGATAGACTTGACTCCAGTAACTTAGTCAGTTCAATAATTATTTTATCTGGGTCAATATAAGCTTGTGCAATCCACAGTTGAGTACGAGTTACTTCTGAACTTTGCTTTAAACCAGATTTTTCATCCAAGTAGAACTGTAAAAAATTAGCTAAACTAAACGGGCGTTCTAAACCAAACTTATTTTCTAATTCTAAAAGCAATACTTCTCTGATTGATGGTTCGACTTCATAGACACCATCATCAATCGGACGACATAAAGACGAGAGCAGAAAATCAACTTCAGCAAACCAAGGAATTTGTTTATCATCCAGAAAATTGATGTGGATTAAATTCAAGAGTTCTGGTGTTAAAATCAACGGCAAGGCAGCATGGCAAGCAAGTATCAAATGCTTGGAACCAAAGCTTCGTTCAAATGCCAATATTTCCCGTACTGCTAAATCGGGAGAAAGCCATTGTTCTCTAACCGCACTGGGAGCTTTAATAATCTCTTCAATAATTTTGCTCATCGATACCAACTCCCGGAGGAAATGGATGCCCTCGTAAAATGTTTACTGCATCATTCAAACCTTCTCGGTCTAAAGGAAACATCGGTATCATACAGGCAATATCTTCTGCTGTTGTTGCTACCCAACGAGATTTCGGCATGGGGTTGAGCCAAGCATAGAGGTAAGTGTAGGTACTAAGGGTTTGGAGAAATAATTTGGTTTCTGTTACTCGCTGGAGATCGTAATAGCCGCGGGCTGCGCCTGCATCACCAATAATCAATACACTGTTGCCTTTAGCCCCCTCATTTAATATTGTTTCTAAAGGTAGAGCATTAGTCAAGTTAGGGCGTTGATAAAGCAGATTTTCTGGGCAATCGTGAAAATAGTAAAGTCTGGTTTTGCCAAGTAAACCGCCTCGCAAGATACTTTCAATTGTTGCTTCAATTAAAGAAGCAAAGGGAGCCATTGAACCCTGCCGATCTACTAGTACCACTAATTGAGCTTGATTGCGACGACGGGGCCTCAACACGGGTTGTAGCAATAAGCCAGAACTACACAGATTGCTAATTGTAGCTTCCACATCTAACTCTTCAAGGACACCTACTCGTTGAGGACGGCGTAGATGTCGCCAGACTCCTGCCATCTCTCGCCGACTGATAGGCAACCGGGTTGTTAACTGGTAATAATGATGTTTTTCTATTGGCTTAGTATTCAGTACAAATGGCTTTTTTACAAGCTTTAGAGGTAGTTTCTTCCACTGCTGTGGTGATTTCATAACTAGCTCAGATTCTGGCAGATTGTTACCTAGTTGCGAAATATCTTTTGCAGTTTGGAATTGAGAAATAAAACGTTCTGGTAAACTTTCAAAAAACTTTTCGCCATGTGTAATAGTGGGAGTAAGAATATTTAAGTCATCAGGTACAGTAGTATTTTGCAGTTCGGGTTCTACTAACTCTGCAAAAGCCAAATCGAACAGTCCTTGATCTTCCCGCGACTTTGCCCAAAGTAAGCGAAATAATCCTTTGAAACTGTCAGGATCTTCTAGCCCTACTCCGCTTTGCATTGCCTCGATCACTGTAAGATAATCTGATACTCCCAGCGGTACGCCCTGCTTGCGTAACCGTTCAAAAACTTGAAGCAGTAAGAAATCTAGTTTAGCCATTCTTCTTGTCCAGATTTTTTCTCCTGCTATTAAGGGCGTTGCGATCGCTTTGAGTTTTCACCAGCGTCTCTAAATGAGGTAAATATACTACATTGGTACTTGCCAATTTTTCGGCATTTAGTTGGTTAGTCTGCTGTTTTTGCTCTAAAATTGCTACCCAATCCAAAAATTCACTGGTTCCAGGGATTTTTCGCCAACTTTTTAACTCATACCGCAGATCCCAAAATTTTTTCAGCGCTACTTCAAATATGGGCGTAATCTGGTTGCGAAAATGGCTCTGGAGAATTTGTTTCAGTGTTTCTTGATTAGGAAATTCAAGATAGTAGAATAAACAACGCCGGAGAAAAGGTTGTGGCAATTCTTTCTCTCGGTTGCTAGTGATGATAATTAGTGGTAAACAGTCTCGCCGTTCCTGACGTGTTTTACCCTTTAAAGCATCATACTTCATTTCCGGCACTTCTTTGACTTGAAATTGCAATCTATCCAGTTCCAGTAACAAGTCATTGGGAAAATCAATATCGGCTTTATCAATTTCATCGATGAGTACAACTGAGGGAATATCATTTTGGGACTGTGCGATCGCTTTTCCTAATTCTCCTAAAGTGACATACTTCTCTCTTGATGCCGCTTGATTTTGATTATTTGCTACTTTTCCTTCTTGAATATCATATAATCGCCTCAAAGCATCATAATCATATAGTAAATCTTGCGCTCGACTCGAAGAACGGATGTAGCAAGTATGAAGGGGATAACCTAATTCATAAGCAACTGCATAAGCTAAACGAGTTTTACCGCAACCTGGATCGCCTTCAAGCAATAAAGGACGACGCAGATAAAGGGCGGTGTTAACAGCATCAGTTAAGGATTTAGAGGCAATATAAGGTTCTTCATGCATCCATGCATCCGTAAATTGCTTATAGCGGCGTTTACCCTCACCTTTGTAAATTCTTGCTAATTTATCCATAACGCCTAGTACCTCCTAACTCTTGGAGGATGTCTTTCATTTCTAAATAAGTTGTTGTTAAATCTCCACATTGACTTCGCAGCCGCTTGAGGTATTTTTCGATCTGCGTAGCTTCAATTCCTATCATTCTTAGCTGGCCACGAAACCACGGTTCTAAATCTTCCAATTGAAAATTATTTGGAGTTTTTAAGACAGTAAATCCGCTTAATAAATATTTACCAACATTCGCCCAAATTATGACAAAGCAGCGACTTTTATTAATTAGACACGGTAATAAAGAAGGTAAAATATCTTGCCAAAAAGATTGAGATGATGAAGCTAATAAATTCCTATATTCCTGAGAATCATTGTGATTCCAGATAATTAGTAAAACATCTGGATTGCATTCTGTATTAAATAATTCAGGAAAGTCTTGATAATTATATTTATTTAAAAATTTATTTTTTATACTTGAAGAAGTTGAAATGCTTTCTGGGCAAAGCCGTATTTCTAATTTTGTATTTGGACGACCAGTTAACAATTTCAATTCTCTCTGTATTCGCTCGATAATATACTCCTCCAAAATTCGATGCTCGCCTTTAACAGCAAAAGCAAATGCTCCTTCATGCCTGACTTTTTGTCTGAATTTACTCATCAGAATTTCTAAGTCGTAGTTAACGATTATACCCCGATCGACTTTGATCGGTTGTTGAACTGGAGTAGGTGTATTCCTACCTTCAGTTAGCAAGTTATTATATCTATTATTTCTTTCTAATTGTTCAATAAAAAGCTTAATTAATTGTTGTTCTTGAGATGAGAAATCAAAATTCACATCACTTAAAATAAATATATGTTCTAAAAAAATAATTAATGCTGGTTTTTCGTCAATATTAATTTGGATAAATTGACTAAAAATGCTAGAAATAAAATCAGGTAATCTCTTATCTAAAATAATTTTATGACAGTATTTGCCTAAGCCACAGTTAACTAATAGGTCTTGTCTAGAATTATTATTTAAAGCTTGAAAGTAAGTATTGTTAATTAAAACTTTCTGCAACTCAGCAGAAAGTTTATGATTGATCGACGTCATAAATCAGTTTCAGAAGGAGTAAAATCCAATGAATAGTAATTGTGGGTATACTTTACTGTACAAAAATTTGTTCTAACGCTGTCAATTCTGCCTCTGTCTGAGCATCTAAAACTGGTAGAGGACGCTGCATAATTGAAAAGAGCGATCGCTTTTGTGTGCTAGCACCTTGTAAACCAATCTCACTCAAATAATCTTGAATTTTCAGTACCATGTTTTCACGGTCAACCTTTATCAAATCAGGGCTAGAATAAATTGCTATTTTAATTGCAGGCAAAAGAAGATTTTTTGCTTTGTCATAATTACCATCAAATACAGCATCCTGAGCTTTATTCACCAATTCCTTAATTTGGGTTAGCGACTCCCAATCTTGAGATGTACGTTTTTCTATACGGAATAGCATATAGCTGTAGCCTTCCAGTGGTTTGGCATCCCTAATGAAATCTTTGGATCTTCCAAATCCAGGTTCTTTTAGCTTATAATGAACGATTTTTAGACTATCATTTACGATACACA
Source organism: Nostoc sp. DedSLP01 (assembly GCA_034530875.2). Lineage (GTDB taxonomy): Bacteria > Cyanobacteriota > Cyanobacteriia > Cyanobacteriales > Nostocaceae > Nostoc. The sequence goes on along the minus strand of JAVRCJ020000014.1, from coordinate 17,192 downwards.
GTGTATCTGGATTAATTTGGTTTTCTTCAGCTAAAATTGCGACTAAATAACCTGCTCTCAAATCATTGTTACCTCCTCCACCTGCTGCCGAAAATGTTTGCTGATAACCTAACTCTAAATGACCTTCTCCAGCACCAATTAAGTCTTCAATTCCTCGATATATAGGTTCTACTATCTTCAGTAAAGATGAGATATTCGGTACTGGCAATAACTCCGAAAACCTTCCCATTGTTTTAATAAATTTACCAATAGGATCGCTATTGACCATACTGAATAAACCTGCTTGCAACTCTACTAAACCGTTGTTGAAAGGAAATAGAGGTGTAAGCGGATAGTTATATTGAATTACTTTATTTAAATTATCTTTTGTCAGTTCTTTTAAATGTCCTGGTTCGGCAAGATAGGGAACTGTTAAAGATTTACCATCATGATTAAAGCGAATAGCAGCATGAACTACTGGATATCTTTCCCTCAACCAATGCACGTCTTTAGCTAAATGCATCTCTACTAACCATAGGCGACAATAAGCTTCTCCTGCTTTGATTGGTGTAGCATCATAATCTACATCAACGCAATATTCTTCTAGAAACTGGGCTTGATACCTTGGGGAGTTTCGTCTGAACAATTCTGAAAATGGCAAGTTCATAAATCAATTTCTAAATAATATTAAAACAGTTGAGTTTGAATATTTTGCCAGAAGGCACAAACGGGAAAACCAGAGGTTGTTCCTGGCTCTTGCGATCGCCCCACACCTATACCTAAATTTCCTCGATGTATAGCCACTAATTGCCAATCACAATTGAAGATTGGCGCACCAGATGAACCATCCTCAGTGCTGATATTATGGTCGATGTAATCTGCTCCCACTTGCACAATCTCACCTAGCTCTGAAATGACTGCATGTTGTCCTTGCGGATGGTGAATCAAACGAATTTTCTGCCCACTATCTAATAGAGCATCGCTAGCTGTAACATTTTGTTGTTGTGGCACATTTTTGACTCTAGCCACAGCATAATCAAGTTGACTGGAGCGTATCAGTGTTGCTAAATCGAGTTCAAAGACATCTGAATCTAAATTGTGGCTTCCTTCGATGTAATTAAACCGTGCCCAAGCTGTTTTTGCCTGACTTTTGCTAAAAATATGATTACAAGTGAGTAGCCAACTTTTGCGGATTAACACACCTGTTCCAATATGACTACCTTTAGGTGAGTCCATAATAATACTGGCAACGCTATTACGAGCAACCAAAGCTTTTAAGTTTTCTTGGCCCTGTTGAGCTAGTCTGCTGAATAAAGGTACATCATTGATTAGTTCATTGTAGTTAGGCGCAATTTCACACAGGTGTGTGAGCAGTTTTATCATAGGGTGATAGTCCAATTTGTTATTGGAAACACGATAAGTTCTAAATCTTGAGACTAACTGTTGAGCAAATTTTCTAGGCTCATCACTAAGATTTAGACTGCTCAGGAAAGCTTTATCAATATTAGCGTTTTGCAGAACAGTCAGGCGATCACTAGCATTGCCAAACATAATTGCAAATGTAATCAGCGACTCAATTAACGGTATAACATCTTGCTGCATCAAAAATAATTCTGGCCGCATAATTTCATTTGCTAGCCTCAAGGTAGGTTATTGGCAATCTGCTTTGTATATTGTGAAAAATGTACTGTAATGATTATGAATCTTACTAGTAGACTGGCTGAGATTAAGATATCATGAAAAATTCTTCAAAAGGCTATACAATAAAGCATTTTTAATTCTGGGCAGTGGTGCTAGGTCAGCAAAGAGTTTTAAGCGATCGCCATCTCTTGCCCAAGATTAATCAGCACTCAATCTCAAATCTAAAGCAAAATCCATCCACGAGGTAGAAGAAACTACTTGCAAAATTCAGTAACGTAAAGCTTGTGCTTTAGAATCAGGAAAAACGCCTGTGGTTCCCATTAGAGATAATAATCCTACAAAAATTACCCCTTATGTGACTTATGCACTAGTTGCTCTCAACGTGCTTGCATTTATTTATGAATCAAGTCTTCCCCCACGAGCATTAGATGGGTTTTTACACCTTGCAGCTGTAGTTCCACGAGAACTTACCTTGAGCTTTGGGGGCATTTCTGTAAATCAACCAGTACCAGAGTGGGCTACTTTAGTTACCTCACAATTTTTGCACGGCGGTTTGCTGCACTTAGGCGGCAATATGTTGTTTCTCTGGATTTTTGGCAACAACGTTGAAGATAAATTAGGTCATATCAAATATTTGATATTTTATTTGTCTTGCGGCGTTTTAGCCTCATTGACCCAGTGGTATTTCAGTCAAAATTCTAGCATTCCTTCATTGGGGGCGAGTGGTGCGATCGCAGGTGTTATGGGAGCATACATTCTCCGTTTTCCCAATGCTGAAGTTATTGGCGTTGTGCCTTTAGGATTTTTCTTTCCCACTTTCCGCGTCCCGGCATATTTCTTTCTAGGATTTTGGTTTCTCGAACAAGCCTTCTACGGACTTGCCAGCCTCGAAACACCTACCAACATAGGTATGGAAAGCGGCGGTATTGCTTACTGGGCCCATGCAGGTGGCTTTATCTTTGGAGCAATTCTCGGCCCCGTGTTGGGTTTATTTAGCGATAAATCCGCAGAGGAATCTTGGTTATAGTAGTTATCAAAAGTTTTCATTTTTGAGCTTATCCCACTCCTAAAAAGAGTGGGATTTTGCATTAATTTGTTATGGCAGGCAAGAGGCAATAGCCTTGAAAGTCTGTTGTTATCTTTGTTTTACAGTCAATTCATCATCCTAATTCTTCAATTGCTATACCATCTAGCTTTCCAAGTTGAGTACACAGACGATTCTAATTGTCAATTCTGACTTGTGAATTGTGAATCGTGCTGTATTTTTACCGAGCTACTGTGAGTCAAAATACTTAAACTCAACAACTGCTAGCCATACAAGCTATATTGCAATTAGTTAATAATTTAGGAAAAACACCTGTGTTTCCTCTTTACGATGAAAATCCTACGCGAATTACCCCGTATTTCACCTATGGGTTAATTGGTATGAATATTCTAGTTTTTCTTCACGAGGTGAGCCTGTCAAATGCACAATTGAATCTGTTTTTAGATCGGTATGCAGTAATCCCTCGAGAGTTAACCTCCAATTTGTCTGGAGAATGGATAACATTATTCACCTCGCAATTCTTACACGGCGGTTGGTGGCACTTAATCTCAAATATGCTGTTTCTCTGGGTTTTTGGTAACAATATTGAAGATCGTTTAGGTCATCTTAAATATTTAATTTTTTATTTGGCATGTGGTGCTTTAGCTGCATTGTGCCAGTGGTTTATTGGCATCAATTCTGAAATTCCTTCTTTAGGGGCAAGTGGTGCAATTTCTGGGGTTTTAGGTGCCTACATTATTCGCTTTCCCCAAGCTAGAGTGATGACTTTAATATTTTTGGGGTTTTTTGTCACCACCATCAGAATTCCAGCACTAGTAATAATTGGACTTTTCTTTGTACAAAATGTGTTCTCCGGTCTTGCAAGTCTGCAAGTCGCTGCTCGTATGAGTGTGGAAACTGGTGGAGTTGCCTACTGGGCGCACATCGGTGGTTTTGTTTTCGGAATAATTCTTGCTCCTGTATTTGGATTATTTAGACCTGATTAATGGAGGGACTAGGTAAGCTAATCCGTCTTTAAGTTGCATAATCCTTAGCCTCAGAAAGACGCGGGGACGCACAAAAGGGGAGACGCTCTGATGCAATTTGAATGATTATTAGCTTATTAGGAAAGTTTTTTCAAAATCCTAATTCCTAATCCCTACTCCCTATTCACCAGTCCCCAGTCCCTCTTTTCAACTCGCACGTGCTGAAACTTCTTCTGATTCTTCGACAATTTCTGGTTCTACTTCAGATGGCAATGTTTGTGGAGGTAAAGAAACGATAATATCAGCGCCATTAATAATTGCTCCTAATAACCCCAGTTCCGATTCAACTAATTGATCGATCGCTTCCCCTAACATGTTCTCTTCTGTATAATGTGGTCGCGCCACTATTACTATGCCATCGCTGTAGGGTTGAATTAACAACGGATCGTTGGATAGACTTAAAGGGCTAGTATCTAAAATTACTAAATCAAAGCGTTCGCGGACATCATCCATCAGCCGCCGTATTTCGCTAGATTCGAGAACAGCAGCCGATTGCCGTACAGGGCCGGGACTGGGGACTATGTATAAATTTTCAACATCAGGCACTAAACGAATACATTCACTCAAGTCAGCGTAATAACGCAGGGGTTCAATGGTGGACTCAGGATCGGGAATAACTTTCAACGACGCACAACGAGAAGGCGATCGCAAATCTGTTTCGATAATCAAGGTTCTTTTACCAGCACGGGCAGAAGCAATACCCAAGTTATATGCACTAGCCGTTTTACCCTCTGAGCTACTGGTACTAGTAATTAAAACCACTTTTAAATTTCTACCACCAATCCGCCGCAGATTACTACGGAACTTTTCATAAAATTCTAAATAAGGAGATTCTATAGAAAGTACTACTGGTACTGCTTCTTTATCCAGATCGTCAACTAGCATTAAAGGCAACTCTCCCAAGAGTGCCACTTCCCGCTGTTTGAGGCTCTCGCGGATATCTTCTCTGGTTTTGAAAGTCGCTTCCAACGAGCCTAATAAAAATATCACCCCGCCACCAACCAACACACCCAAGAAACCACCTACAGCTAGGGTAATAGGTACGCTCTTAGGAGGTTTGATATCGGGAATAACTGTTGGGCGTCTGGCAATGCTGAGACTGCTTGTAGTTTCTGCCTCGGCAGTTTTAGCATCTGTTAGCTTCGCCTGCATTTGGTCATAGATGGCTTTTTTGAGTGCTACTTCCTGCTCTAAACGCGATCGCTCTAATTGCTTGTTAGGTATTAAAGCATACTCTTTTCGGAGGCGTCCTTCCTGTTGGATTTCTTGATTTAGTTGTTGTTGCAGTGTCTCTCGTTGGGTTTGCAAAGACACCATTTGATTTGCCAGTTGTTGCCGTGCTGGATCTAAACTGGATGAAGTGCGAATTCCAGAAATGTCACCCCGGAGTGGAGACGCTATGCCATTACCACCTAAAACCTCAGCAGCACGTTGTTGCAGTAATTCCTCAGAAGCTTGTTTCTGACGTAGCAACTGAACCATCGTTGGGTGTTCGAGTCGTAAATCTTTTCTGAGTAGAGCGATTTGCGACTCTGTTTGATAAATTTGCGATCGCAAGTTGCCAATAATAGGATCGGCACTTAAAGCAGAGGAAATATAAGCCTGTCCGACTGTTAAGCCTAACTTATTTTGTAAACTGCGAATTTGCCCGTCAACCCCAGAAATAGTTAATTGAATTTGCCGTTGGAGATTTTGGCTGGAAGTAACCGCAGCCAGCAAACTGCCATTTTCCGCTGCTAATATTGCTGTACGCTCAATGCGATCGTACCGTTCTAATTTCTTTTCAGCAATTTGCAATTCCCGTTTAGCTTGTGGTAGGCGCTCGTTAATTTTTTGAATAATAGCTTGTAATCGTCCAGTATTGATGTCACTGCTCAACTTGACCATTGATTGCATCAATTCTGCCAACACTTCTATGGCTCTTTTAGGATCGGTATCTATATATTTCAGTTCAAAAGTAGTAGTTTCAAAATCTCCTGTCCTGGGATTTTTTTTAGGAAGAGAAAGAACAACACTTGAACCGAGTTGTTTAGGTTTAATATTTACTTTCTCTGCTACTGCTGCAACTATCTGATTTGATAGTAAAACTTCCTCATTTAATTCCTTTCCTTGCTGTTGGATTTCACTACCAGTTGCAGAGAAAGAAACTGGCGGTCCGCTATATGTCAGTGCAGCGGATGCTATATAACTAGCAGGTGGTTCTGGTTGCATAGCCACCACCGTTGACCCTACTACAACTAAACCAAAACTAGCTAGTCCAATCCACTTGTATTTTTCAAAAGCAATAAGATAGCGTTTAACGATTGGTGGGGTCATGGCAGAGGCGTGTTGTAGTTAGTCATTAGTCATTAGTCATTAGTCATTGGGCATAAGAAGTACTAAGTGAGCAGTTAAGAGTTAGCAATTAAGAATTATTCCCCTTGTCTCCTTGTCTCCTTGTCTCCTTTGCCGCATTTTCCCATTCCCTAATTAGAACCACCGCCGCCGAAGTTATCAAAAAATCGGAGAAAAGATTGCACATTAAAGAAGGGTTGGGTAATGGTACTGAGTAAATTAGTAATTCTACCGACAAGGTTTCGGCCAACAACAATAACATCATTATCTTGAAGTGGCACGTTTTGAGATGCATCGCCTCCCAGAGCTTTTTTGGCATCCAGTTTTTGGGTAACAGCTCTACCTCGTTCGGGATCGAAGCGAACCAAGGCAATGCTCCGTAGGTTAGCAGTATCCAGATTTACTCCTCCCAAAGCATCTACAAATGTACTGCCATTAGGCAGCGCTTGAGTAGAAATACCACCGGCAGCGTAGTTTAAAACTCGAACTTTGATCTGTGGCGTAGCTAAGGATGAACGTGCGACCAAATTGCGGTCGTAACCATCATCATTACCAATTTCACGCCGAGGTACAAAGATCGCATCTCCGTCTTGTAAGCGCAAATTGGGGATTGAGCCACCGTTTTGCAGTGCTGCATACAAGTCTATAGTTTGCGACACTACTGAACCATCCACCAACTTCCGGCGTATTTGTACTTGTCGCAGGTCTGCGTTCACTGTTGAACCACCAGATATTAACAAAGCATCGGCTACACGGGGTGTTGGTGAATTAACCGGATAAATTCCTGGCCGAAATATTTCCCCACTAATAGTCACTTGTACTGGTCGCGTTCCTACTAAGGATACTACCACTATAGGATCTGCAAAAATCCGACTTAAACCCAAGCGAATTTTTTCTTGAGCTTCTTCCAAAGTTAAACCTTGTACTGACACCGTTCCTACTTGTGGCACTACAACGTTGCCTTCTGGACTAATTACAGCTTGAAAACCAAACTCTTGACGCTGGCTTGCTAAGGCTAAAACTATTACCGGATCGACAACATAACGATTCAAACCCAAGCGAATTTTTTCTTGAGCTTCTGCCAAAGTTAAACCTTGCAAGGAAACTGTTCCCAGTAAAGGTACGACAATGTTACCTTCTGGATTAATTACAGCTTGAAAGCTTAACTCTGGAAAGCGCTGAACCGAAACGCTAATTGCATCTCCGATTCCTAAGCGATACGGGCCAGGAGGACGCTGAAGCACAACGCCAATCGCATCACCGGGACCCAAAAGATAACGGCTGAGTTGAGGCGAAATTTCGTCATTTACACTTGGAGGTACAACTTCCTCAGTACCCGGTACGGGGGCAGGGGGTTGTGCTTGAGATGGGAAAGGCTGAGCAACAACAACCTGAATAGGTGTTGCTAAAAAAGCCCCTACTTGAAGACTGACAAAACACAGGGCGCTGAATGCACGCATATAAGAACTGGGAGTTATCAACATCGGTGCAGGAAAACTTATGTAATAATAGTCGCCCCGACTCGTTATTTTACCCTAAAAATGTACTCAATGTCTCTTTTGTCTACAAGAATTTACCAAGAAAAAGCCGAAAAATTGTGTCAATTCTAATTGCTAGCTTCATATTATTGAATATCTTTTAACTGAGTTGGAGCTATGGGGCGATTGCCCAAATACTTTTCTAAACTCTGCATCATCTAGCTTTAACATTTATATAGGCAATGCCATCAATGCAGCTTGCACCGTTTCCCCAAGAGACTGGGCTACAGACCAAGATGTTTCTACTTGTCCCAATGGTTCCATAGGAATTAGAATGCTTACGCTCACCCAAGGAGTGCGCTGTTTACGCCACTGTGACAATTGGTCTGCAACGAACCAAGGAAAAGGTGATGGATTTCCGCCGTTGGGCATAGCGTACCATTGCAAAACAGCAAAGGTTTGCTGCGGCGTCGAGGCACGAAAGAACCTAGCTTCTACTTTCGTTTCACCATTAGCAGCCAACTTAACAGAAGGTTTGACAGAAAATTCAGCAGCACGATATTGAGCTACATCCCATTTTCCCCAGCGCGACCTTCCCCAACCGTTAATCTCTGTCCACTCTACTTCTGGTCGATCGCTAGGCCCGTTTTGCGGCAGTAAAAGTACGATTGCTTGAGTTTCGGCACCTTCTTTTTTAATTACCTGCAAAGACCATTTATGTTCGCCAATTTGCTGTTCTGCTTGTTCGATAGTTTGCCAACCAGGAACAATTAATCCAGCCTTGCGGATTTGTTTTAACTCCTTGAGATGTGCCACAGGAGGCGGCTGTTTCCATTGCCAGTGTCCTGTCAAGTATCCAGGAACTCCTCCCATTGCCAACAGCAGTAGCAATAACAAAAGTGCTGTTACTTGACTGAGTTGGTTTTCTTTGAAAAATTTAGATAAGGAAATCATCAGTAAAAATTGCAATACTTAGGCAAAAGTTTACATTGAAAAATTACACTATGAGTTCAGTAATATTTAGGAGTTAGGGGCTGGGAACTGATGATTGGTAACAGGGAAGTATGAGAAGACGGGGGAAAGATTTCTTCCCCATCCTCCCTATTTGACCAAGCCCCGTTGGGGCGGGGTGTGGGGTGTGGGGTGTCGGGAAAAATAGCCCCAACAACCAGTGGGTACAAGCCCTGCTATACGCGGGCATTGTGTTGGTAGGAGTTTCAAGCCCCTTCCAACACCGTCTTCACTACACCCTACACCCTACCCCCTACACCCTGTTGCTGACCCATTCCCTATGCCCCATCACCAGTTTCTCCAGTTTCTAGAGACGGTGAAAAATAGTTATTCATCCAATTCAGCAATGGTACTAATGACACGAGCATACAAGCAGAATAGAGGTCACCACCCCAACCATCATGGAGCCATGTAAAAGCTGCTTCTTTACCTGTGCCGTGAAAAAAAGTCAGTAAGGTGTTACGAATAATATTGGCAGTAATACTAATTATTACAGCAAGAGATAAAAAGTATATAGTCGTGCGGCGTGAAGATAACGAGCCTGTCCAATAAAGCAACATCAAGCCGACGTAGAGGGTGGTAAACAACATTTTTAGCCCCGCACAATAAGGGGCAACTTCGACAATTCGACCTCCCACGTAGAGATTTATCTCATCCACAGTTACTTCCATACCAAATTGATTCAGTATGAAGCCTGCTGTGCCAGCGATGAAACTTTGAAGAGGTAAGGTATAAGGAGCAATCAGGTAGGGTACAGAAGTTGGGGTTGCCAAAAATACCAGTAATAGCGGAAATGCTTGCGATCGCAAACCCGATATTCCTTTAAACCACAAGCACAACCCCGCTAGTATTACAGGCAAGGAAAGATTAACACACTCTGTAACACCGCTAAGATAAAATACTCCTCCTAATAACAATAAAACACCACCCAAAGGATTGATAGTATCTGGCAAACGTACCCACTGTTTCCGGTTCGTCCAGCCTAAATAAGCCGCAAATGGGAGGCCAATAATCCCGTGACTGAAATATTCGTGTTCTGTACTGATATTTTTGTGCAGCCAACCATCCAACCAATGTAACAATATAGGAGCATAAAGCAGCAGCAAAACGCTTAGAATGGCCAAATTTAACAAGCCTGACACGTTTCTGTTTTTAATCTGTTGCTGGAGTGCCATGATTTTAATTAATTATTGGGCATGGGGCATGGGGCATCGAGCATCGGACATTATTTATAGATAAATGACTAATGACTAATGACTAATGACTAATGACTGTGAAACTGCATTGCCGACCGCGGCTACAACTTCTTTAATTTGGCTGCTGGTCAAACCAGGATACATAGGTAATGATAATATTTGCTTTGATAACTTTTCCGCTTGGGGAAAATCTCCTGGCTGATAACCCAAGTAGGTGAATGCTGGCTGGAGATGGCAAGGTATTGGATAATGAATACCTGTTTGAATTCCGGCTGCTGTTAGCTGTTCTTGGAGTTGCTGGCGTTCTATTGAGCAAGACTCATCAACTCTAATGACATAAAGATGATAGACATGTCCCGCACCACTTTGATTTTCTAGTGGGATAATGCCAGCAGTTGCTAAAGGTGCTAGTTCTCGATCGTATTGTTCGGCAACAGTTAAGCGATCGCGATTCCACTGTGGCAAATATGGTAGTTTCTGGTGCAAGATAGCTGCTTGCAAGGTATCCAAGCGGCTATTTGTGCCTGGTTCAGTGTGAAAATATTTTTGCGATGCACCATAATTTCGCAAACGCACCATCTTCTGAGCGACATCGGAATTTCGTGTTACCACCATTCCCCCATCGCCAAATGCTCCCAAATTTTTGCTGGGGTAGAAACTGAAAGCTGCTGCTATTCCCACTGAACCAGCATGATATCCGTCTCTTTGGGCGAGGTGTGCTTGGGCTGCATCTTCAAAAATGAGTACTTTGTAGGTATCGGCAAATTTAAATAGTTCTTTGGGTGATACCATTTGCCCGTAGAGATGCACGGGAATAATTGCTTTAGTATGAGGCGTAATTGCCTTGGCTGCTGCTTCTAAATCAATTAAAGCTGTTTGGCGGTCGCAATCTACCAAAATCGGCTTCGCACCAGCGCGTAAGACTCCAATCAAGGTTGCAACAAAAGTGTTGGCTGGTAAAATCACCTCATCGCCAGCACCAATATTACACGCTTGCAATCCTAAAGCGATCGCATCTGTTCCCGAAGCCACGCCAACCCCATATTCTCCCCCAGACACAGCCGCAAAAGCTGCTTCAAAATCTGCAAGTGCTTGCCCTAAAACAAAATCCCCTTTTTCCAAAACAGATTGGATTGCATTTTGCAGTTGTTCTTGAATTGGTTCGTGTTGTAACTTCAGGTCTACAAAAGGAACTCTAACAGCTATTTTATTCATGATGAATTCTCCTCACCTTAGTGATTTAGTTGTCTTGAATTGCAGATGGTTACAAAAGAAATTTAAAAATCTAGGGCGTAATCCGCCGCTATTGTTTGCCAGAGCAAGAAAATACTACTAGAAAGAAATAAATTTTAGGCACAATTATTACAGATAAATTGTAATAGGTTTGATTTGTTTCTATAAACTAGCTGAAACAAGAAACTATGTAGAAATATATCTTCATTTTGAGGGTTGTTTCTAGGTTTTATTCTGATTTACTATCTTGTATTTTTTAGGGACAATAATCTCCTCTAAGCCAGAAAATATAAAATATTTGAAATCTCCATAAAGTGTCTCTGTAGCTTACTCAGAGCAGATTGTGTTAGTTTCCAAATCTTGAGATGCGGCTTGCTTTAAGACAAAAGACCCGATGTTAGTAGCTCAATGTTTGCGAAACTCAAAAACACCTTGCCAGTTCTCCAATGTAGTACCGAAAATTTCTCAGACAAATTTGGAATTTTGAAGTCACCCAGCAGTACTAGCTGCCATCGGTAAAAATTGTTAGCAAAAATTACATTGTTTTATATTTTTTAAGTAAATTTACGCTAAATATACTAATAGAAATTTTTGCTTCTGTACTCAATAATCACAGACCCTTTGTATTGTATCCTTAAGATTAGGTTACCCTGGCTGAATCAAAATCTAACGTAGTCCGATTGCAAAATCTCAAGTAATAGAGACTAGGGCAATGATAAATAAAGAACATTCAGTACCACTAAATAGTAACTTGTGGAGACACCACCGCCGACTTAATGCAAGAGGTAAAAAATTTTTGCCTTAAACTTGTTTGTCAGAGACAAAATTAGGGAATGCTTAAAAATAGCAATTGATAACCCAGAAATAGGGCATATATCAATTTACAGTTTCGAGAAATTATTAAGGTAGCAGTGGCAATGGTAGAGCCTGAAAACAAATTATTTGCCCTCAAGGATGGTTGGACTTCTCAGGAAACAAGAGAACAACAACGCCTAAAAGCTTTGTCGGATCTAGGTTTGCGACAACCAGAAACAATTCCAGTTTTTGAAGAAGCCACTCAAACTGCTGCCCACTTTTTGGAAGCACCAATCTCCATTTTGGGATTTGTGGATCAAGAACGCCATTGGTTTAAGTCGGCGGTGGGCTTATCAAGACTGGGATTAATGAATCATTTGGCACAAAGCCGTCAACTCTCTCGCAGAGAATCTTTTTGCACCCAAGTAGTAGAGAGTTTTCAAATATTCGTAATTAATGATACGCATAAACTTACGGATCCAATATTGGCTAACAGCAAATTAGTGCAGGATTATGGGATTCGTGCCTATTTAGGAGCGCCACTGATTGATGCATCCGGACATTGTTTAGGCGCATTAGCGGTGATGGATTTAGTACCGCGCAATTTTACAAACCGAGACATTGAGTTTTTACAAATCATTGCTCGTTGGAGTATGAGTGAGTTTGAGCGTAATCGGCTCCTGCAAGGGAGATTCGAGTCAAGTACTCCGGCGATCGCTCCGATGTTTTCACTCAACGAAGAACGTAACACTGAGATTAAAATCACCCCAGCCAGTTTAGAAACTGACTCTGTTTCTACCAAGCAACTGAAACTGCAACTTTTGGAACAGCTAACTCACGAGTTACGGACGCCCTTAACGTCTGTACTTGGCATGGCTAGCGTTCTAGGACGTGAAATTTACGGGCCTTTGACAACTAAACAGAGAGAATATTTAGAAATTATCCAACACAGCGGTCGGTACTTACTTTCTCTAGTCAACGAAATTACCGAACTAGGAACTATTGACGACAACTCAACTGTGCTAAATCTGGCTCCTGTGGATATTGAAATGCTGTGTCAGCAAGCTATCAATACCTTAGAAGAAGCGGCTAATCGCCGCGACCAAGATATTCGCCTTTCCATAGAACCCGGACGCAATCGCATTTGGCCTTTAGATAAAGACAAGGTGCGACAAATCTTGTATCACCTAGTTTTTAGCGTCATTCAACTTTCGGCGACAGGTAGCGTTGTTCGCATTCATGTCTCTTACAAGGAAGATACCCTCAACGTTACTATTTGGGTTTCTCATCCTTGGCTGGGAGACGGTATCACTGAGGTCGATCCTTATTTCCGCCTCAATTCCCTGTCATTATTGGAACTGACAGGTGAAGTAGCAAATTACAACTCTCGCAAAGAAAGCCAGGAGCAAGCAGATATTTTACCAGTAGCAGTAGACAAGTTAAAAAACTTAAACGATTCCCAACCAGATTTCTTAGCTGCTAATTCTGGTATAAATTTAACTAAAGCTAACGGCAGTCTTTCTCGCGAAAGCTTGGGTCTGTTGCTAAGTTGCCAGTTGGCAGAGTTGCATGGCGGACAAATTTTGATTCAAGGTTCGCCAGAATCAGGATATCGTTACGTACTTTCTTTGCCACTGCAACTGGCAACTCCCTCACAAGTAATTAGCGATGTTTGATGCCAAAAAATGGGGATTGGGGATTAAGAAAGGAGTATTTTCCATCAATTTATTGTTTGTGAAATAGATGAAGGGTTAATCAATAGCTATCTTTTGTTAGTATTAGCTGAAGTGCTTTGGAATTAAAGGTGGAACTGATGGCTATGAATCAGAGCGCCATCACTAATTTGTAATCTACATTATTACCTTTTTATAGCTATACGCATTATGATCGATTCCAAGTTCTGCGTAGGCAGGCTAATCGATCGCAATGTTTTTTATGAATTTAGTCTGGCAACGATTTACCTTATCATCTTTATCGGTTAAAGAATATCTCGCCTCCAGTTACGTCCACCGTTCTCTGGTGGGAGCGTTGAGTTCTTGGCGGCAAACCAGCGTCTTGATACAGTGGGGAGATTCCATCGCCGCTGCACTACTGAGCTTGGTGTATGCCCTTGCACCTTTTACTTCCAGTACCTTGATTGGTTTGTTGCTGGTGGCTTGTGCGGGATTTTGGCTACTGTTGACTTTATCCGATGAAACAACAACAAATGTCCCGTCATTCACTCCTATTCATCTGTTGGTATTGCTCTACTGGGGAATTGCGGCAGTAGCAACAGCGTTATCACCAGTCAAAAAGGCAGCGCTGAATGATTTAGCAACCTTGAGCCTGTATTTGCTACTATTTGCCCTTTGCGCCAGGGTATTAAGGTCACCTCGCCTCCGGTCTTGGATTATCATCCTATACCTGCACGTATCCTTAATTGTCAGCGTGTATGGTATGCGACAATGGTTTTTTGGAGCCGCACAACTGGCAACTTGGGTTGACACACAATCTCCTTTGTCCAAGACAACAAGGGTCTACAGTTATTTAGGCAATCCTAATTTGTTGGCTGGCTACCTGCTACCAGCGGTAATTTTTAGCTTAGTGGCAATCTTTGCATGGCAAGGCTGGCTCAAAAAAGCCTTGGCATTAACAATGTTCGTTGTCAACGCTGCCTGCTTAATTCTGACTTTTAGTCGTGGTGGTTGGATTGGACTCGTGGTAGCAACTTTAACAGCGATGGCATTGTTAGTTTATTGGAAGAGTATAGAAATGCCTCCTTTTTTGCGTACTTGGTCGCTACCCATCGTCTTGGGAGGCTTGATTGGAGTATTGCTAATAGCAGTGATATTTGTAGAACCAGTACGCCTGCGGGTATTTAGTATTTTTGCCGATCGCCAAGATAGCAGTAATAATTTCCGTCGCAATGTGTGGGATGCTGTCTTTGAGATGATTCGCGATCGCCCGATCTTAGGTATAGGCCCCGGCCATAACTCTTTTAATAAAGTTTATCCCCTATACCAACGTCCTCGTTATACAGCTTTGAGCGCCTATTCAATTTTGCTGGAGGTGGCTGTAGAAACTGGTTTTGTTGGTTTAGCCTGTTTTCTGTGGTTGATAATCGTCGCATTAAATACAGCATTGTTGCAAATACGACGATTGCGACAACTGAGAAACATAGAGGGATTTTGGTTAATTGGAGCGATCGCTATTTTGTTGGGTATGCTAGCTCACGGTACTGTAGATACTGTTTGGTATCGTCCCGAAGTCAATACCCTCTGGTGGTTGATAGTTGCCTTAATTTCTAGCTATTGGACGCCATTAACTCAAAACAAAACCAATTCATCTAATTCAGAATTGGCTGCAAGCTAACATTAATAAATTGTCAGTTGTTTTCCCGATCGCAACTGACAATTATTTGAATTTTAAAAATGATTTCCAAGACAAAATTCTATTAGTCTACGTAGTTAGTCGGGATTGGAGGATTGGAGCCGCGATTGCGGGTTGTTTCATCGTCACGTTTTTTGCCAGTCAAACCAGCTAGACCCAATAGACCAAGTAATCCCAACCAACCCCAATCAAAACCATTATTATTGTTGCGATCGTAAGTGGTCGTCGTTGTTGGAGAAGTTGTAGATCCAGTATCGGTATTTGTTTGAGCTTGTGCAGATACGGTGAATGGCAAAATGCCCATACTCAAACTGAGAACCCCAGCGCTAAGAGCTGTAATGAAATTACTTTTCATAGTTGAAAAAATCCCTGATGCTATCCAAAGTTACTGACTAATGTATCGACTTTCAACCTTTGCTAAATCAATCTATGGCTAGAAACTAAGCATTTTCACAAATCACGCTATAGATATACAAAATGCTTGTCTCAGCAATGAATTTTTCATTCTAATGATAGGATTTTGGCCAACCGATCGAGCTTTTCCAGCGCTAACAGAAAATAGAGAATTGGGGAAGAATTAGCTCCGTATCAAAGGTTAAAGCCATTTTTTACCCAAAATTATTGCATATTTGAAACAAGATGGCATCACTCGCTAACTTTAAATAACTCTTAAAAAAAAATCTCCTAATTTTAATTATGGAGATTTCGCTGTTGGCTATTGTCCGTTCCCTGCTCCCTCTTGATATTAATAGTTTTTCATCGCCCGTTGTATGTCGCGCTGGTCTTGGCGTCGTTTGAGGTCTTCTCGCTTATCATGCAACTTTTTACCCTTGCCAAGAGCTATACTGATTTTTACCCAGCCTCGTTTGAAATACATTTTCAAAGGGACTAAGGTTAAACCCTGCTGTTCTACTTTGCCTATTAGCTTGCGAAGTTCTTGGCGATGCAGCAACAGCTTGCGTGTACGGCGTGGTTCGTGATTAAAATATTGTCCGCTAGCCGTATAAGGTGAGATATGGACATTGATCAGCCATGCTTCACCATCGCGAAGCAAAGCATAGCCATCTTGGAGATTGACTTTACCCGCACGAATTGACTTCACCTCGGTTCCTGTCAACTGAATTCCAGCTTCGTAAGTTTCCAAAATTTCATACAAATAACGGGCTTGCCGATTGTCGCTAATAACTTTGTAACCTTCGTTCTTGTCACTCATCGATCGTTTATTTACTTTAAATGTGCCTAAAAAATTCTTTGGATTGGTTTATAAATTATAAAGTGTATTTTATAACCTCTATAAATGCTAAACTGTATTTTACTAATTTAGCTTTTCTAACTTCCTAATTAAAAATTTCTAGGTAACTTAAAGTTACCTAGATTTAAGTCATGGGGTATTGGGTATGGGGCATAAGGTATTTTTATTAGACAAATGACTAATGGCTAATGACTAATTATTGATTAATTCAATATTAATTTACATAATAGTGAGTATTTGCTCTTTCTTATTTATGAGTTGTTACAAATTACAAAGCTCTCCATGCCTCGTAAGCATCTGGAATCTAAGCTAAGTTACACTTCGTTAACCCTTCCTAAGGATTTAATACTTTCTTTATAAATCAACCCTCAGGCAGTCATTAGCTGGTAATCCTGTCATAGTATGAAACATAAGAACACTATTCTTTCCGGTGTTCGCTGACGGAGCTGTAAAAGCAAATTTCTGTGTAAAAAAAATGCTAGGGGTGTACTGTCCATGCCCTTGAAGATCCTTGTAGTAGATGACGATCTGGGCACTCGTTTGTCTGTTAGCGACTATCTTGAACTGTCTGGCTACTCTGTAATTACGGCTAATGACGGTCAAGAGGCTTTGCTTATGGTGGATGAGTATCATCCCGATTTGATTGTTACCGATATCGTCATGCCACAGATGAACGGCTATGAACTAGTGCGCCGGGTGCGTCAACAACCTATGTTCCGTTTATTGCCTGTAATTTTATTAACAGCACGCACTAAGACTTCAAGGGGCGACAAGCTCCCTAAAGTGCTTGCTGTATAAGCTTCATAGCCCTTAAACCTCGCTGATAATATGCCT
>JAVRCJ020000013.1:0-208607 GCA_034530875.2 Nostoc sp. DedSLP01 | reverse complement strand
CGTAAGCACCACCAGCTTTCAATATCCCCAGAATACCGATGAGCATCAAAACCGATCGCTCTACACAAATTCCCACCATCACCTCTGGTTTCACACCCAGGGTTTGTAAGTGATGTGCTAGTTGGTTGGCTTTGGCGTTGAGTTGCGCGTAAGTCAGATGCTCATTTTCCCAGACTACTGCGATCGCATCTGGTGTTTGCTCTACTTGTGCCTCAAATAACTGGTGAATACAAAACTCTTGGGGAAAATCCGTTTGAGTATTGTTCCACTGCACTAACAGCTGATTTTGTTCCTCTACAGACAGCAAAGAGTGTAATTCGTAACGTCCTGTTGGCTCGTTTGCCATTGCCGCCAAGGTATTAGCGTAATAATCGCTAATTCTGTTGATTTGTTCGGGGCATAGCTCACAAGCATCGTAGCCCAAACTGAGTTCAATTTGAGATGAATCTGGATTCAGGTTGAAGCCAGCATTAAAAGTAAAATTTGTTTCTTCAAAAAACTTTTTACCTAATAGCTGCAAGTTTTTAAGTTCTTGCAACTGTTCGTACACATGAAAATGCGTGAAGTTAAAAGTTGTCTCAAATAAAGCCTGACCACCTAAGCTTTTCTGGATTTCCACTAATGGATATCTGCGGTGCGGCAGCAATTCTTGTTCGGTTGCAAACACTGCTTTGACTAAATCTATCCAAGTTCCCCCAGACAATTCTTGGCGAAATGGCAAGGTATTGAGGAATAATCCTAGAATTCGCTCACCATCGGTTTGTTCGGGTCGTCCGTTAGTGACTAAACCTGTGAGAACATCTGAGTGTCCGCTCAGAAGATTTAAAACTCGTAAATGAGCAGTCAGCAGCACACTTTTGAGTGGAACGCCTACAGACTTGGCAAGCTGTTTCAAACCTTTACAAATTTCTGAGGATAGCGGTACTGCTTGGAACCAAACTTGTTGTCCTACTGCCTGACTAGGGGAAACAGACCAGCGAGGTAGTTTAGTGATGCTGCTGTCCTTTAACTTTTCACTCCAGTATTGCTGAGAATTTGCCGAAGCGATCGCTTGTTGCTCCAAAACTACAAAATCTCGGAATACACTACTTAACGGTGGCAAGCTAAAATCAACTTGCTTGTCCAAAATCGCTAAATAGCGTCTCAACAATTCAGTAACCATTGAAGCAACACTCCAGCCATCTAAAATGGCATGGTGAAAACTCACAGTCAAATTAAAGGTTTCCTGAGTGCGGCGATGCACAAAAAAGCGCAGTAACGGAGGATGAGTCCATTCAAAATGCGATTTCTTTTCAGATTCAAACCAAGCCGCTAAAGCTTCTTCCTGCTCTGAGTTCTGTAAATGACACCAATCCTCTACCTGTAAGGGAATCTCAACTTTTTGATGCACTAGCTGTAATGGCAGACTAAAACTACCGATCTCAAATGAAGTCCGCAGTACAGCGTGATGATTGACTAAATCTTGCACAGCAACTTGCAAAGCCTGAACATCAAAGGGTGCTTGCAGGTAAAAACTGAAAATATCGTGATAGACTGCACTTTCTCGCCTGTACTCGCTATGAAACAGCATTCCCATTTGCAGCCTCGTTAGGGGATAGGCATCTTCTACACCGTCGGGTAATTGCTGTTTGTCTGCTGGCGAAATAAGGCTGAATGGTTGACTTAATTCTAATTTTGTGTTTATGTTATCAGCCAGTTTTAACTCTTGGACTAGCTCGTAAATCGTCTGGTATTGGAATAACTGCGCCACAGAGAAACTCAAGCCATGTTTGTGCGCCAGAGATTGAACTTGAATACTGCGGATAGAATCTCCGCCTAAAGCAAAGAAGTTATCATGAATGCCTACTTTTTCCCAGCCGAGAATTTGCGTCCAAATGTCGGCTAAAAGCTTTTCTTCAGGAGTATTGGGTGCTTGATAAGTTGCTTCTAATTCTGGTCTAGCTGTATCAGGTTTCGGCAACACGCGACGGTCTACCTTGCCATTCGCTGTTAGTGGCAGAGTTTCTAACTGCACGAAAGCAGCAGGTATCATATACTCTGGCAACTTTTGTTTGAGGAAGCGACGCAGTTCTCGAGCTTTTAGATGTTGTTCCAGTGATACCACATAAGCCACTAAACGCTGATCCCCTGGTTCATCCTCCCGTAATAGTACCACGCTCTCCCGCACATCTGGGTGAGAAGCGATCGCATTTTCAATCTCTCCTAATTCAATACGGAAACCACGAATCTTAACTTGGTTATCGATGCGTCCTAAATACTCCAGTTCGCCATTGGGTAAATAACGCGCTAAATCTCCTGTTTTATACAGCCGTTCCAAAGAGGATTGGTCTTCTGTTCCTCCTCTGCCCCCCTGCCCCTCTGCTCCCCCGCTTCTTTGGAAGGAATTAGAAATAAACCGTTCCTTACTGAGTTCAGGACGATTGAGATAACCACGAGCTAAAGAAGCACCACCAATGTACATCTCGCCCTTGACACCAATCGCTGCTAGTTGCTGATATCGATCTAGTACGTATACTTGTAAATCTGGAATGGGGCGACCGATAACGCTGGCATTAGTATCAAGATCGGCAATTTTCAGGGGACGATAGGTAACGTGTACGGTGGTTTCTGTAATTCCATACATATTGACTAGCTGCGGCCAGGTGTCGCCATGACGCTCAAACCACGGCTTCAAACTCTCTAACTCCAGGCTTTCGCCACCAAAAATCACTAGGCGCAACTGTAAATTGTTGGCAACTCTACCAGATTCTTCGGCTTTGATCAGTTGGCGGAAGGCGGAAGGTGTTTGATTGAGGATTGTGACTTGCTTTTCGCCCAACAACTGATAAAAAGCTTCTGGCTCCCGACTGACTAAGTAAGGTACTATTACCAGTTTGCCACCGTAGATTAAAGCACCCCAGATTTCCCAAACTGAGAAATCAAAAGCATAGGAGTGGAACAATGTCCAGACATCACGTCCGCTAAAATTAAACCAAGCCTGAGTCGCTGCAAATAGACGAACTACATTGTAATGGTTAATTAAAACACCTTTAGGATTACCTGTAGAACCAGATGTATAAATTATATAAGCTAAGTTTTCTGGCTGAACATCACTAACTAGATTCTCTTGATTGAACTGTGAGATTTTCTCCCAGTCTGTATCTAAACAAAGCACCTGTAAATTTGGCTCGAATATCTGCCCTGTCAATTTCTGTTGAGTTAACAGCACCGATACTTGAGAATCATTTAGTATATAAGTCAATCGTTCAGCAGGATAAGCTGGGTCTAAGGGTACGTAAGCACCACCAGCTTTGAGGATACCGAGAATACCTATGAGTATGAAAAGCGATCGCTCTACATAAATCCCTACTAACACCTCTGGCTTCACACCAAGGGTTTGTAAGTAGTGAGCTACTTTGTTGGCACGCTGATTTAACTCGTTGTATGTTAATTGTTCAGTGCCAAACTCCACTGCTACGGCATCGGGAGTTCGTCGCACCTGTTCTTCAAACAATTGATGGATACATTTATCTTGGGGATGCTTAAATTCTGCATTGTTCCACTCAAAGAGCAACTGATGTCGTTCTTTTGGCGTTAATAATGGCAATTCTGAAATATGTTGCTGTGGATTAGATAGGATACCTTCTAACAAAATTTGATAATTTCCTGCCATTCTAGCGATCGCGGCAGCATCAAATAAGTCAGTATTATATTGCCAGCAAAGCTGAAGGGAATTACCAGCTTCAACGACTGCCAAATCTAGATCGAATGCGGCTCCCCGTTGATGTCCTGCTATCAGGTAAGGCTCCATCAAAAGCAGCGTTTTTTCCGGTTCCACTGATAAATTTTGAGTTTGTTCGTACCAGTGATGTTTTTGGGAAGTAAATGCGACTTGGAATAGAGGCGGACGGCTGGGATCTCTCTGGGATAGTAGTTGTTTAACTAATAAGGAAAAGGGATAATCTTGATGCTTTTTACCTTCCGAAACTGTGCTACGAACTTGAGCAATAAATTCTGTAAACTTGGGATTTTCTGCGAGATTGCCCCGCAAAACTACTGGATCTGTGAAATAGCCAACAATTTCTGAGAATTCCTCTCGACCTGAACGCCCTGCCATCGGACTACCTACGAGGATATCTGCTTGACCTGATAAGCGATGCAGCAGCACAAAAAAAGCACTCAGGAGAATTCTATAAAGGCTTGTGTTTTCGGAGTCTGCCAGCTGCCTAAGTTTTTGGCGCAGTTCTCGGTCTAACTCGATGAGATGGTAAGCTCCATTATAAGTTTGTACTCTCGATCGCGGTTTATCCAAAGGTAAATCTAAAAGCGGTAACTCACCAGCTAATTGTTTGTGCCAGTAAGTCGAGAGTTGTTCGCCCCTAGAACTTGCTAAATTCTCGCTCTGCCAATGGATATAATCTATGTATGACAGACGAGGAAGCGGCAAAATATCATCGCTATCGGAATTTTGTGCAGCAGCATACAAAACCTGAAATTCATTGAGTAGAATATCAAAAGACCACATATCCCCAGCAATGTGGTGCATAGATAGCAATTGGATATGTTCTTGTGGCGATCGCGTAAATAGACGTACTCGCAGCACGCGATCGCTTTCTAAGTTGAAGGGTCTGTCTGTTTCTGCTAGAATCTGCTTCCTCAAGTAGTCTTCGCTCTCCAAAGCAGCATCTATCACCTGAATATCTACTTCTTGGTATGAGTGAACTACTTGACAAGGTTGACCGTCACGCTCAGTATAGGTAGTTCGCAGGATAGAATGGCGTTCGACAATTTTTTGCCATGCTCGATGCCACGCACCCAAGTCTAATTCTCCGCACAGCCGCACTGTGATAAAAATATTGTAAGCAAGGCTTTGTGGTGCGATTTGGTAGAGAAACCACATCGCTTGTTGACCGTGCGAAAGGGGAAATATTTGTGGCTGTTTTTGAGAAGCAGCATTGTTCGCCATTACTAATTTATCCTCCGTAATTCCTGTTCTAACGATGCAATTTTTTACAAAGGATTTAGCCAAGATTCATAGGCTAAAGTCGTCTCTGTCACAGAGAGCGATCGCTTACCCTGACTGTTGTAATGAAGCACGCACAAATACAAGTGGGAAACATCATTCTCTTGTGCTATTTTTTTCATTTCTTCTACTTGTTCTCTACTGGCCTGTCCGTTTTCAACATATCTATCTACAAAGTATGCAAATTGAATTGAAATCGGATTCACCTTGATTTGTGTCTCGCCTTTTAAATATTTCTGAGCCATATCTCCCAGCATGAATGGTTCTTGAGCATTACCTGGAGCAAAGGTAACAATTTGTGCATAACCTGCTGCTGTCAAATGGTTGTCGAGTTCTTTGAACATCGCTTCTACAAAATCAAGTCCCCAAATCCCAGCACCCGAATGTAGATAGTGGATCATTCCCGGTGGTGTCGGCTCAAAAGGCGGATTAGAGATTATATAATCAAAGCGATCGCCCCGTACTGGTTTCCAAATATCGTTGACATCACCATCCCGAATTTCGATTTTGCCCTCTAATCCATTAGCAAGGACATTGAAACCTGCATAGTTCTTGGCGCGGGGGTTGATTTCCAACGCAGTGACGTGAATTGCTCCGGCTTTGAGTGTGCCAATCGATAACACACCCGATCCCAGTCCGATTTCTAACACCCGTGCATTAGTAATTTTTTCTTTTATAAGTTCGTCGAGAAAAAATTGTTGTTCAGGATGTATGGGAAATACTTGATCGGGTTGAGAGTAGCTAACTAAATCGGTAAGTACTGTATACTCTCCTGTGAGCTTTGAGGAAATAGTGCTAATCCTCTGATTACGAAGCTTTGAACTGATGAATTCTGCGGTTGTCATAGTTTTTAATTTTTCCGTTCGATTACAAAATCTTGCATAACTAAAGCATCAATAGCTGTGCGCGTAAAGGTTGAGATGGCATCTTTAGGAGAGCAAACTATTGGTTCGCTGTCATTAAACGATGTGTTGAGAATTACTGGAACTCCTGTGCGCTGTCCGAATCTTTCAATCAATCGGTGGTAATTAGGGTTGAGTTGTTTGTCTACTAGTTGAACTCTTGCAGTCCCATCAATATGAATGACAGCCGGAATTTTTTCTCTTTTTTCTAGTCGTACCGGACAAGTAAAGAGCATATATTTAAGGCTTTCACTCTGACGACCAATTTCAAACCACTGTTCGGCTTTTTCTGCTAAAACGCTAGGGCCAAAAGGACGGAAATCCTCTCTGTGTTTTACCTTGCGGTTGAGTAATTCTCGTGTAGTGGCGTAGCGCGGATCGGCTAACAAAGAACGATTACCGAGAGCGCGAGGGCCGAATTCCATCCGACCTTGAAACCAACCGACAACTTTACCATCTGCAACCATATCAGCTGCTTCTATGGCACTATCTATTGAGCGTCTGAACCTCAGACCAGATTCTTCAATTGCTAAGAGGATTTCTTCAGTTGTAAATTCCGGCCCTGTGTGTGGTGTGAGTTGCGGAATCGAAATTTTGGGCCGATCGCAGCGCGTATGATAAGCGTACAAAGCTGCACCAACTGCGGTTCCTGCGTCGTGGGGAGCCGTTGGAATAAAGATGTTTTTAAACGGCCCTTTTTCTTTAATTAACCAGTTAGTAACGCAGTTGAGAGCGACTCCTCCCGCATAGCACAAATTCTCTGATGGACAGAGGCGATAAAGCTCTTCAACTAAGTGCAAGACGGCGCGATCGGTAAATACTTGTAAAGCAGCTGCAATATCTTTGTGATGTTGTTCTATAGATTCATTTTTCTTTCTACTTTTACCTAGTAGTGCTTCTAAAAGTTCAAATTCGCCAACCCGAAAGCGAAGCAGTTCTTTGTCTAGAGTAAAGTGCTTATCTGTGAGGTGTGCCAAGTGAGAAAATGCTGCTTCTCTGGTTTCGCTTTGTCCATAAGCTGCTAATCCCATAACTTTGCAAGCATCGTATTCCGAAAAACCAAGAAATTGGGACAGTTTTTCCCATAAAAAACCTAAAGAATGAGGATATGGGATTTCATGTAAAACACCAAGCCTATTATTATGGCCACAAGCCGCGATTGAAGAGGCATTTTCACCAATCCCATCAATCACTAAAATGGCTGCTTCTTTCCATCCAGAAGGGAAAAATGCGGAGGCTGCATGAGCTAGATGATGAGGAACCCAAATAAGTTTCTCTGCTGATTTATCGCCCAAGACATGGTTCAAAGAAAGTTTGACTTGTTCCAAGCTGGAAAGAAATGTTTTTTCTCCTTCTATACTCCCCCAATCACCTGGAATGCTGATTGGGTCAATTTCAAAACTTTTCTGACGTAGTTTAGGGTCAAAAGAAAAGGCAATGAAATCGATATCTTCAATATTTAAATTCGCATCTCTTAGACAAAAATTGATGGATTGTATGGGAAGAATGTGAGGATTATCTATACGTGCGGTTTTGCCATGTTTATAGCGGTTAAATCTTTCTTCTTCAACTGCTGAAACAATTTGACCATCAATTACGCAAGATGCGGCTGATTCATGATAAACCGAGTTGATGCCTAAAATCTTCATAGTAGTCTCTTCAGTGGTTATAATGAGTTTAATTCCGGCCAATTTCAGGCTTGTATTTGATTTTTTTGACTTTTTTGGGTTTTGGCAATCATTTGCATTTGAGAAAAATTAAATTGTTAAAGATAATCAAGAACACGATTTACTTGGGATTGGAAACTTTTTTAAAACTTTTTATTTTATTGGCTGATTGAGAGTATTCTTTAACACTTACAAGTCGCCAACTAGAACCTTGTGAAAGTTCTAAAACCCATTGATGATAATTAAACAAACTTTCTCGGTGTCCTACACTAATAAAAGTTGTTTTTGTCTCTTGTAGTTGTTGATATAAATTTTCTTCGTTTTTCAAATCTAAAGCACTTGTTGCTTCGTCTAATATAGTGAAGCTAGTACGATTAACTAATAGCCGTGCGAAAGCTAAACGCTGTTGTTCTCCTAAAGATAATATATTTTCCCAGGGGGCTTCTCGATCGAAACTATCAACTTTGTTCAGCAAATTTTGGAGGTTAACTTGTTGCAAAATTTCTTTGAGTTGTGCATCGCTCATTTGTCGATTTATATGAGGATAAAGTAACTGTTCGCGCAAAGTTCCCAAAATTATGTAAGGACGCTGGGGTAAAAATAAAACTTCTTCTAGAGGAGGTCTGACTAAACGACCAGTCCCCGCATTCCATAAACCCGCGATCGCTCTTAATAAAGAACTTTTACCTCGACCACTAGGCCCTACAATTAATAAACCTTCTCCTGGTTGAACAGACATTGACAAATTGTCAACAATCACCTGTTCATGATTGGGCGTTTCTAAAGTAATATTTTCAAAAGCTATACGATTATCTTCTATGGTTTTAATAACACTAACATTCTCTTGTTCCCTAGTGACTTCTGCTAATGCCTGAGAGAATTCATTTAAACGCTCAATGTAACTTGAAAATTTGCCAGAATTACCAAATTCCTCAATCAATGCTGCTGTAGCAGTAGCAAACAGATTACAAGCTATATTAGCTTGAATAATTTGTCCAAAATCAATTTCATTTTTAATATACAAAGGCCCAAGTAGAACAAGGGGGAAAACCTGGATAAGAGCTTGATAGCCTCTTTTAAATATTTCCTGATTTCTCTCCCAATTAATTTTGGATTTGCTATTAATAATAATATGATTAAATTTTTGCTTAATTATATTTAATTCTTGATTTTCTCCTTGAAAAAAAGCTATTGATTCAGCATGATTACGAATATGAGTTAAAGCATAGTTATACTCACCTTTAAATTCAAGTTCGTTTTGATTAATCTTATTAAACTGGTTACTAAAATAAGCAGCAATGACATTACCTATGATTATATAAATAACTATAACAACTGCCGCTAATTGAGAAATTGACCAAAGGATGCCTAAAAAAACAATCATTTCTAGCAATTTTTCCAGGCTATTAGTTGAAACACTCACAGCAGTGCTGGTAACAGGTTCAATTTCTTGAGCTAGACGTTGATCTGGGTTCTCTAAATCAGATTTAAAGTTAATTTTATAATAGGCACGGTTACTCAAATATTTTGATAATATTTCATTATTTAACCATTGATGCCAATCAAGAGCAATGTTTTGTCTGAGAGATTTAGTAAATCCTACCAGGATTGTTACACAGGCAAGACAAAGGATATAAACCCATAAGGTATTAATAAATTTAGAATAATCTTTATCCTGAATCAAGACATCGAGTATATAGCGATCGACAAAGCTATTAAACGCATTGATGCTGACTAATGCAATTACTGACAATATTAAAAGAGCAAGCATTCCCCATGCACGAATTACATCTGAAAATGCTCTCTTTCCTGGCTCTGTTGGATACCAATAAGGCCCCGCGATCGCTGTTACTTGTTGCCAAAAATGATTAAAATTTGTAAGTAAAGAGGAATTCATGGAAAACTTTTTTTAATAAAGATTTTATTTCAAGTAGAGCGAGGTGAATAAACCAAGCGGCAGAAGCACAAAAAACAGGGTGTATCTTTACTACCCCAACTTACATAAGCCGAAAAATCCTTACTCAAATACACCATTTCTCCATAAATTTAATATTTCATTGGTTGTAAAATAACGTTCTTGTTCCGTAGCAAGGGATTTTATTACTGAGCGCATTTTTTCGTATTGACTTCTTGATTGAGGATTTTGTAGTTGTTTTTCAAACAAGTACTGAAAATTACTAGCTCCACTCCATTTGCCAAAAATAATGTCTATAGTACCGTGAGGAAAAACTGCATAACTATATGGATCTGAAAACAAGGAATTAACATGGATACCTGACTCGTGGCGTTGAGCAGCTTGAGAATAAGGAGCAGCAGGACGAATCCCCAATTGCTCAATGTAATTAGTTACTGTGGTAAGAACATCATAGTTAATTGCGTTGACTTCAATTCCAAAACGGACTCGCAATCCATTTAACACCTGCTCGGTAGCAACATTGCCAGCTCTTTCTCCAATACCACTAAAGGTACCTGATACCAAAGTTGCTCCCGCCATAATAGACTGGAGAGTATTTTCTAAAGCCATACCCATATCATTGTGGTAATGCACCCCGAAAGCTACTCCTGTGGTGGATTGCAGCAAATCGTTAACCCAGATATAACTCTTTTCTGGACTAAGGATTCCGACTGTATCACAGAGAATAAAGTTTTCAATATAAGGGCTAAAAGAGCGGATACATTGCACTAAAAAGTCAAAATCGGCTCTGGAAGCATCTTCAGCAGCGAAGTCTACCTCCAACCCAGCAACTGTCGTGGCATAGCGTAAATTTTCGACAATTAAATCAATAGCATTTTGACGAATTTTATTGAGTACCTGAGTTGGGATATTATCATCAATAGTTTGCCCTTTAAATTTGTTCAAACTACGGATATGAGGATCTCGCAGAAAGAGTAATCGGTCAGAAAGAGCATTAAAAAGAACAATGCGCTTAATGCCGCAGTCCTTAGCAAAATCAATGGACTGCTTGTTCATTAAAGTGTCAGCAATCAGAAAGTTTTCTAAATTTTCTGATAATAATGTTTTAGCTAGGTCAGCTTCTTGCTCACAGACGCAAGGCATAATACAGACTCCATTGATTCCTGTTTTGGCAATCAGATGAGCTAGTTCTTGCTTAGTTGGGTAAGAGAAGAAAATACCTGCTTGTTGTTCGCCATCCCGCAGCGTTTGGTCGTAAATTTTCAGAGGTAAAGTTTCCATTATTTGACGCACTCACTAATAAATAAAAACTTAAATCGTAAATCAAAACTCAAATCGGGAAAAAACTTTATTTAATCAAGAGAGTTGCTGATTTTGCCTTTAATAGCTGATATTGCAACCGTTCTTGGAGAGGCTAAATAGTTTTTGCCAGTGGGATCGCCACTGCGTCCTTTAAAATTGCGATTGGTTGCATAAATCCCCGTTTCTTCTTTGTCCAAAACCCCAATACCAGAATTGATACAAGCTCCACAACCTGTCTTGAGAATTTGTGCGCCTGCTTGGGCAAAAATATCGAGATAGCCCAAAAGTTGGGCTTGTTCTCTAATTTCCATGCTTGCCGGGACAATAAACAAGTTCACGCCGTCTGCCAGTTGCCGACCCTGCAAAACTTCAGCAGCCTGAGCTAAATCGTAGAGTTTGCCGCCTGTACAAGAACCAATAAAAGCTTTGGTAATTGGAACTTCTTCTAACTCGCTAATCGGTACTACCCGATCTGGTTTTGGAGGACGCGCAACTTGCGGTTCTAGATTACTGAGGTCAAATTGATATACCTTTTCATACTCAGCATCAGAATCGGCAATAGTTTCTGTAAATTCTTGTGTAGAGCGACTTTTCACATAATTTCGCGTCGTCTCATCAGGCACAATCAAGCCACAGATAGCACCACACTCAACGGCCATATTCGCTAAAGTCAATCGTTCGTCAAAGGGCAGTTGTTCCAGGATTGACCCGCGAAACTCCATTACTTTGCCAGTAGCACCAGCACAGCCGATTTGACCCAAGATAAACAGGATAATATCTTTGGCACTGATATAGGAAGGTAGGGTTCCAGACAACTCGAATACTAATGTTGAGGGAACGCGAATCCACATATCGCCCATTGCATAGATATTGGCCATATCTGTAGTGCCGACGCCGGTGGAAAAGGCTCCCAATGCTCCGTAGGTACAGGTATGGGAGTCTGTACCAGCAATTATCATTCCTGGTCGGACAAATCCTTTTTCTGGGAGTAAGACGTGACAGATGCCAGCCGCTTCGCCTGGGGAAACCATGTCAAATAAATGACAGCCTTGCTCTTGGGCAAACTGAACCATCTCCTCATACATGACATTGGCTTTGCGATCGCTACGAATGTCATTAACTTGGATAAAGTGGTCTGCTACTAAAACTACCTTTTGAGCATCCCACAGCTTGGCATTTTCTCCGTAGTGTTTATAAAATGTCGTGGCCACAGGCCCAGCCACAGCATCATGAGATAAACCTAAATCGACCCGAGCAAAAACTACTTCTCCGGGACGGACGTAGAGATTACCGGAGGCTTTAGCCAAGAGTTTTTCGACTAAAGTCATGGGTCGTTTGGGAGTTACGCTTTGAGGAATACTGATTTTTCCCTGACGACGCAATTGATTAAAGGGTATCAGTCCACCAGCAGCTGCGATCGCATCCACTACAGGATTCTCTTGTTTTTCTCCCACAATTTCTAGAGGCAGCCCAATATTGATGCTATTGCGATAAAAAATTTCTGCAAAGGATTTGGCTTGAATCTTTTCAATTCCAGCAGCTTTAAGGGCAACAGGGGCAATTTCTCGACTCGAACCGCAACCGAAATTTTCTCCCGCGATAATGACGTTGTATTTTAATAGCTCTCCTACACCAATCAAATGTTCTAAAGCATATTGTTTTAAAATCTCTGCATCGTAAGTTGTGGCTCGATTGGCAGGAATAATATCATCAGTATTAATATCATCTCCTAAGTTTAAAACTTTATTTAATTGATTCATAAAGCTCCTTGAATTGAGAATGTTGCTCGCTAGAAATTTCTTCTAGTAAAAGGTCAATTAATTTTTCCGTATTGACTAATATTTCTGCTCCTTGAGGAGACAAATCAGCCGTGCGATATCCTTTAGCTAAAACTCGCTCTTGCGCTGTTATAATTCGTTGGGCAGCCCCCACTTCTCCCCACTGCTGGAGCATTAAAATACAGGCTTCGAGAGTTCCCAGAGGATTAGCAATTCCTAACCCTGCAATGTCACAGGCTGTACCGTGAACTGCTTCGTATAGTCCAAATCCATCAGCATTCAGACTAGCCGATCCTAATAAACCAAGGGAACCAACTAACCCTCCGCCAATATCGCTAAGAATATCTCCAAACAAATTGCTTGCCAAAATTACATCAAATCTCTGGGGATTTAGAACCATTTGCATAGCTAAGTTATCTACTAGCATTGGTTCGACAACAACACCTGAAAACTGTGTGGCTTCTTCTTGCACTAAACGAGTCCAAGGCAAATGAGGCAAAGCATTTTCTTTGTGAGCTACAGTCAGCAATCCCCGGCGCTGTTGAGCTTTTCCCAAAGCTTGACGAGCTATCCGCCGAATCTCTTCATCGTAATAGAGCATGGTATGGTAGCCATAAGCACCACTTTCATCAAAAGACCTTCCCGCAGGGCCAAAATAAATGCCGCTGACTAGTTCTCGAACGATGAGTATATCGAGTCCTTGAACTTTTTCTGGCCGGAGGCTAGATTTATGCACCAAACTATTAACAATCCGAATTGGTCGCAGATTGCAAAAAAAGTCGTAATGCTTTCGCAGTTCTAGCAGTCCGCCTTGAGTCACTGCACCAAATACAATCCCATCAGAGCCATTGCATAGTTCGGCTGTAGCTTGGGGAAAGTAACTACCAAATTTTTCTAAGGCTGTTGCACCAAGCCAACCATAGTCTACCTCCAAGGTAAATCCTTCAAGTTTTGCAACATGTTGCAAAACTTTTAAAGAGGCTTCTACAACTTCTGGGCCAATTCCTTCCCCACCAATAGCAACAATGCGATAATATGGATCGCTTGATGACTGCATTCTTTTTTGTATTTGGTAATTGCTTTCATCCATCTTAAAATTTTAAAAACTCAACTTGACTAATTCCCAATATTAACAATGTCTTCAATATTACAAATTTATCTAATCATATTGACCATAAAATATCAGATATGAGAAAGCATATACCTATTATTTACAGTACTTTTATACTCCAAGCACAATCAAATCTCAGCTATTTATAAATAGCTAATGTTGCAGAACACAATTGATTTTTCGTAAATTGATTATGAGGTAGTTAGAAATGCGGATAAGAGGTTGTTTGAAAAGTAGCTAGCTGTAATTTTAGGTACTTGTTGATCCCTCATAACCCCCCTTTTTAAAGCAAAAAAGCTTCTTCAAGTCTCACTTTTGAAAGTAGATTGAGGAGGATATAAAACGTTTTGTTACTTAATAAAAGGACTTTTCAAACATCCTCTAACTTCCGTGAAGCAATTATCTCAGGTTTATCCAGAAAATGCAATGCATTTAATATAAATGAAGTGAGCAGACAGTTAAGACATTTAAGCAGACATTTAAGACAGTTAAGACAGTTAAGACAGTTAAGACAGTTAAGACATTTAAGCAGATGGCTAAAATATTTGGGAGCATCTCTATTTTGCTTTCTTCCCTTCTCTTTGCAAAATAAGGATGCTCCGATCCAAGTAGCGATCGCACGAAAATATGGTGCGTTCTGAGGATTCATCAAAGATTGCCATTTCACCAGCTCGTATATAGCCTGATTTACCTTCAATTTGAGTCATGTGACCATAGTTACCCAAAAACATTGGTACTGTATTCTGATGGCGATAGTTATCTAATTACCAATTGTTAATTAATAAAATATTGTCAGCCTCTTTAACAGCTACAGCTTTATCGATATCTTCAAAGAAAAAGTAGTATGTCCCTGCAACATAAAATCTATATACTTTCTCAACCTGGAGTTTCTTATTTAAAGTTGATTTATGAGAACGAAGTATTGCCTTAAGTTTGAATAATTTGTCTCCTACTTCAAACATTCTACAGCAGAGCCAGCAAGCAGGAGATGAATCTGTTTCTTTTAAAGGTTTGAGTTTTGGTAAATCATCTCGATGACAAACTCGACAAGGTTCATAACTTGCTTTTTGCTTGAGTAACGAGTAGTGAGTGTCCTAGTATTATGCTAATTGCCACTCACGGGCTATTGTTAAATGACTCTGAACAAGAAGCGGGCGATCGCAACCTGTACCTTGTTGAGTATAGAACGTCTGCGAACAGCCAAGGTAGGAAATCCGATGATGCGTTCTGGACTAGCTTTAGCGGGTGCTAACACATGGCTATCTGGTGGAACTCTCCCACCAAATGCAGGTAAAGGCTTTTAAATAAGGAGATTAAGCTTTTTATTTAAAATCAGCCTTGACATTTTGACTTCTTCTACAGATATAATTCATAGATGAATTGAGCTAAAAAACCAAAAATTAAATAATAAACCGCAGCCGGGGATTTATATCCTTGGCTTTTTAGTCAAGCAACCAAAATACAAATAAATGTCAAATTTATTGCAGATTTTAGTCTCATAAAAGCTTGTAACAAAATTGGCGAGAATCAATAAATTGAATATGTTTATTATTGGCTAACTACAAGGTTTATAGCTTATTTAATTCGTAAAAATTTGATAATTAACAGTATAAATGTAATGGTTAAAAAAATGATTCCCTTAAATCGAGAAAACATGCAACCAGGTAGATATAATCTAATAATCAGAAGGTTAAACTTAAAAGAAAACCCCACCCAAAACGACTATGTGCAAAGTTTTGCACTTTTACCAGATTTTGTTATTAAGGCTAATGGAATTTTAATAAGTGAGCAAAAAGAGAGGGATTTAGCAGTATTAATTTCGTCTCATCGAGATGCTTTTAAGGCTATACATAAGTGGATAGTTCACTTTGATAATACTACCAATAATAGCTCCTCTGGTGACCCAGCAGAGCTAAGTTCTAGCTGGGAGTTTGACTATAAACCCCATGCTCAACAGTCTTGGGCTTTACTAAATCTCTGCAAAGAAATTCTAAAACACGACCAATTTGAATGGAAAGCGTCAATTGAATATCTATCTGCTGCTGAACTTTGGTTTAGCTGCGAATTTGAGCGATTAGAGAATACTTTTAAAAGAACAGGAATTTTGGGGCCAACTTCTTGGACAGGAAAACATTCTGAATGTGATGTAATGTCAAGACAAATCCGTGAAAACTACAATTCTCTTCCATCAAGACGATTTGCGGAAGCTCGTAAGTTCCAAGAAAATCAAATTCAAAGTTGGGACTCCACAGAGGAAGCTATTAGAGTACACGCTGAAAAGATTGCACAACAGGATCGTGAGTTTAATTCTATCTACTGCAAATATAACAAGATTCGTCTACAGACTCTCAGAAGCATTCGTAATAATCCTAATCTACAATTTGCTGCTTTGAAAAAAAATGGTTTCCTATCTATGGGTGGAATAGGTAAGCGAGGCGAAGGTCAAAAACCCTCTAAACATCAAAAAGGATTTTGTAAAGAAAAGTAACAAGTCGCAGAAAAGATGCACAAAGGATGAAATTTTAAATCTGCTCTGGCAAGCTAGTTTCAGAGCAGATTTTTTTTAGGAGAATAACATAAATCAGTAAATAATAACCTTTATATTCTAATTTCTATTGATAATTAAGAGACAAAATTGAATGTAAAGGAATAGTTTGAATATCAAATATTCCCTTGGTTTAATTATTTTTTGTGCATAACCAGTGGGAAGTGGATCTGCACAATAATCTGCTAATATTTTTATATTAACGAAACATTAGTATAAATGTTAGCTAAGTAATTTTATTGGAGTAATAAGGAAGGTTCGGAATGCTGATTGAATTAGAAAAAAGAAAAAGAATTGTCGGTTATGCTAGAGTCTCTTCCCGCGAACAAGCTGTTGACTCTCATGCTTTTGAACAACAAATAGCAAGACTAAAAGCAGCTGGAGCAACAGAAATTTTTCAAGATATTCAATCTGGTAGTAGGGATAACAGACTTGCTTTGAAAGAATTAATGAAATCAATCACTGAAGGAAATATCGATGAAGTCATTATTACCAGAATAGATAGAATCGCACGGTCTTTACCAAAGTTGCGAGAATGTATAGAAATTTTTGTAACTACTGGAGTAAATCTCAGAGTTTTAGATCAGGCAATTGATTTTACGACATCCCAAGGCAAATTAATGCTTAATGTATTAGGCTCTCTTGCCGAATGGGAAATTGACTCTTTATCAGAACGAGTACGTCATGGTAAGAAGTACCGTCGCGATAAAAAAGCAGCTAGTGAATGTTATCCTTGGGGTTATAAAACTGTTAACGATCAATATCAACTCAATGATAGCCCATTTCTCTGTCTAATATCTAATCGACCAGCTAATTATCGAGAACTCTATCATGAAACAGATTTAACGAAACTAAATGCTTTAACAGTTAAGCAGATTGCCAGAGATTGTATTGATATTTTTTTCCATTTTCAAGGAGCTACTAGAGCTTTAAAAGCTATATTCCAAAAATATGGTTTGGCTAAAATTAATTATCGCAGAAATGGCATTGATGGGAAATTTCATTGGACAGTTGGAGGATTTATTTGGTGGTTAACTAATCCAGTGTTATGTGGACATACTGCTTATCTGCAACGAATTAATCTAGGGAAAGGTAAAAGAAAGAAGAATCAGCGTGAAAACTGGGAATTTATCTATAATACACATCCCGAACACAGACTCATTACCGATGAAGAGGCCTTAGAAATTCAGCGCATACTCACGTTTAATCACAAAAAAGGGCCAATCACCAATCCAGAACTCAATGGGGCTAATTCATATCGAGAATATGCTTATCAAAGTGGGCTTGTTTTCTGTGCTGAATGTGGTTCTAAATGCATTACTAAAAGTGCCAAACGTAAGGATGGAGGAAAGTATTACTACTTTGCTTGTAGATACGCAGGGATGGGATGTACAAATTTAGTATCTACCCGGAAACAAAAGATTGAGGATGCTCTGATTCAGACTTTAGTGCAACGTTCTCAGACTTTCACAAGCGAGCCAGAACAATCTCCAATACCACAGGAAAAGTCAGAGAAGTTAAAAGAATTGGAGTCAAGGCTAGATGCTCTGGAAAAAATTCCAGGTTTCGATCCAGACTTGGAAAACCTCAAGGCTAAAGTTCGTCAGCAAATTGAGGAGGAAATTAATCCTTTTATCTCTGGTTCTCTTTTGAATAAGAGTGCGGAGGAAATTATTCGTGCAGGGAATAATTTGGCAATCTGGCACACACTTTCTCCTGATGATAAAGTCACAATTTTTCAGCAGATTGTCCATAGAATCGCTGTCCAAAACAAAGAAGTTAAAGAAGTTACTCTCAAAATTTGAAGATTTATTCTAATTTGGACTTATGAACACTCAAAAAGTTTTTGATTTAAATAAACTTAGATGTGAAGTTGCTATGCAACAAGCTCTACAGAAATGGCAACCACAGCCTAAAACTTATGGTATTGAATGTCCTCGATGCAATTCGACTCGGCTTGTAAAAAATAGTAGATATAATGGCATCCAAAAATATCTATGCAATGACTGCGATCGCATATTTAAAGAAAGACCACGGTTTGTCTGTGAATGTCTAATTCCAGGTAATCAGCTAAAGTGTCAGTCTTGTCCTCAGTTTAAAGAATTTTTAGGTCTAGTCAAGCAAAAAATGGAGGAATTGCGTTTTTTGAGCTTTGAAGAGTTACAAAACCTCAAATCTTCTGATACTGTGACTGAAACACTTGATTAATTTTGCTGGTATCAGTATAATTTATTACTAGCCATTTGCTGCCGCTTCACACTTAATTCTCCAACAGATTTTTAAATTCTCCGAAAATTATTGCAGCACAACTTCTCTCTCTACAGAAAACTGTCAAATTTCTTTAGTCGAATTAGTTCAGTCGCTTTGCCAGCCTTTTATTTTTGGGTAGCTAAACTGCTTGTTGAAAATTTTCTCCCAAAAAACTTTATTTGAAGCGACTGGCTTGCCATGAACAGAAAAGTTTTCAAATTTCGCTATCCTCATATTAGCTAACAATAGTGCTTATGGCTTACGAATCTTGGTCACAAGTTGTAATTCGCACAGTTATTGAATGGGAAAAACGTAAAGCAGAGCTAAAATCTACCTCGGCTACTCCCAAACAAAAAACAAAGTCCAAACACAAAACTGCTTAGTAACGATACTCAATGGCTGTTACGAAGTTGCCATCTACACATATTTTTTGATGTAGCCATTGAGTATCGAACTCTTATCTTTGGTATTTAGTCTTTGCGAGTAATTTTTATTAGAAAAAGCTTGTATAATTCTTTCCTTAAAAAATAGCAATTGTTTGGAGGTATTATTTGTTATTCTAAATGCGATCGCAATCTTTTCTTTGAGTAATTTTTGAATCTGGCGCTTTCAAACTCTATTCCGCTTCGCTTCCCAATACAACCCCTTCATACAGGAGTGCGATCGCAAATTCAAATTCGATGCTAGGTAGGGTAATAATGTCTCCCTCAGTGTAGGGATAGTAAAGCCACATTCTTCCCTCTCCTCGAGAGTAGCGTTCGACGGAGATTGTTTCTGAATCTATCAATAAATATTCTTGTAAAGAAGGCATTTTCAGGTAATTAATGAATTTTTCGCCCCTATCTTTGCTGCTTGTACCAGGGGAGAGAACTTCGGCAATTATTTTTGGGTTTTGAATAAATTTACGGGCATTGAGGTCTTGAGGGTCACAGCTGACAATAACATCAGGGTAATAGTAAGGACTTTTAGGCGTAACTTGCACTTTCACGTCTGACACATTCACTCGGCAACCTCTAGCACGTAAATGTGGATATAAAGCTCTGTAAAAATTAAGTGCAATATCATTGTGGGGAATTGTACCACCTGTCATCGCAAAAACTTCGCCATTGACGTATTCGTAGCGAAGGTCTTGCTGGGGTTCCCATACGAGATATTCCTCGATGGTCATTTTTTGCGGTTGTTGGGGGATGGCTACCATAGCAAAATTTTTCGAGTTTGTTTTGATTCTAGCGAATAGGGTAGGGCGATTTTCTCCTTCAGAGATTCATATAGCAATCCTATTTCACTTGTGAAAAATATCTGTTATGGCTGTTGAGTGTTAACTGTAAACGGTTAACACTCAACAGTCAACAAACCTTTATGCAATATTTCACTTTCTCATTTAGGATCGCTATAGTTGTCACATCGCACCTTGTAACAGTACGATCGCCACATTTAGTAACGATACTCAATGGCTGTAACAAAGTTACCGTCTATGCATATTTTTTTAACGCAACCATTGAGTATTGCTCTTTTATCTTGGGCATTAAGTCCTTGCCAATAACTTTTATTAGCAAAAGCCTGTATAATTCGTTCCTTAGCAATCAAGGATTGTTTCGCTGCATTATTTGTTGCTCCAAGCGCGATCGCAATTTGTTCTTTGAGGTCATTTTTGATTTGTTCGATTGCTGAACTTGGCGGTAATGTTTCAAGATTATTCAGCGATGCGCGGAGAGTTTTAACTTCTGGGGGTTCCTCTACAATAGGTTTCTCATCTGTTTCCACCAAGTTCGCTAAACGTTCGGCTTCTTGTGCTAATAAATCCATTACTTGGATGTCTAATATTTTTGATGAAATCATATTTTTATTGTTACAGTTGCCAGCTTTATACAAACGGCACTGAAAATAATAGATAGCTTCCCCATCCTTATTTACTCGTTTTGCATGACGCGTCATTGAACCTCCGCAATGAGCGCATTTGATTAAATTAGAAAATGGGTTAACTTCGTTATCTTCTCTTGAAGCCCATCGGTTATGTCGATTTCCTCTGATAATCTGTTTTATACGTTCGTGTTCGTCATAGGTAATTATTGCCTCATCGTTATGAGTTCCCCATTTTACCTTCCACTCGTCAAAGTGTTTGCGTTTTCCCTTTGACTTAACGTAAGTATCAAAAGGTAGACCCCCTGCGTAAACAGGATTTACTAATAACGCTTTCAAACCTGCGATCGACCATCTCAACCCTGACCACGGATAACGCAAAGGGTGGTTAACTTTATTTGGCGTAAATACAATTTTATCTAAATCATCATCACTGACAATCCGTGAAGATGTTTCTGGCTTGTTCCAATCAAAAACTTTTGTTTCTATACCAAAATCTGAATGCAGTTTCCGAATAGTCGCTGCAACCGAACCGCAATCAAAAAAAGTATTAAAAATATATCTGGCCACATCAGATACAGTTAATTCTCTTCGTCCTTCCAACAAGCAAACGCATGGTGATTCATCGCGTACATATTTATCCTTGTGAATACGATATCCCAATGGAGCAACTCGGTGGCTTTTTCCTTGGTCTATCCTATGACGACGTTCACTTTTCAAACGCTCTGTCACCATTCTTACCTCAAATTTGGCAGCTGCAAGCAACATATCAATTGTTAATTCCCCACCCAGACTGTCTGGGTCAACTCCTTGATCTAGGGCTATGAGTTTAATTTCCTTGGAGCGCAATACCTCCAACAATGAATAAAACAACCGCGATGATGAGCCAATACGGTCAATCCGGGTAAACTGAAGTGATTTTACCTTACCTTTTGGAGATGCTTTCAAGTCATTAATTAATTGTTGTAGTCCTTCCCTGACTTCGGTTGTCCGTGACTGAATATCCCAATATACTTTTGAACATCCAGAACCACGCAAGCGTTCTATTTGTTTACGCAACGCACCTTTATCTGTTTGCTGCTCCTCTCCACTCACTCTTGCGTAACCCCAACTTTCCATAACAGCGCATAGATACAACTGTCAATTATATTTGATAGTGAATACTTTTATTCTCAGAAGTACTCTGAACAATTACAAAAACGTCAACCCCGAACAATGCGAGTAGAAGCCTAATAAGATAATTCGTAATTCGTAATGGAAAATTCAACTCAAAAATTACGAATTGCTGAAGCTTAAAAGTTAAAAGGCAACGGAGCAGAGGGGCACAGCAAACTCTTAACTTTGAACTCCTAACTCCTAACTCCTACTAACTAAATTATTCTGATATCAAAATTACAAACAATGCAAAAGAACTGCATCTATCTCGATAATAATGCTACTACCAAGGTAGACCCGCAAGTTGTAGAGGCAATGCTGCCTTACCTGACGGACTTTTACGGCAATCCCTCTAGTATGCATACTTTCGGCGGACAACTTGCCAAAGGCGTGAAAACAGCCAGAGAACAACTTGCAGCCTTGTTGGGAGCTGATGAGTCAGAAATTGTCTACACCAGTTGCGGAACTGAGGGAGATAACGCCGCTATCCGCGCTGCATTGTTGGCGCAACCAGAAAAGCGACACATCATCACCACCCAAGTAGAACATCCAGCAGTACTGAATGTCTGCAAACAATTGGAAACCCAAGGTTATAACGTTACCTACCTTTCGGTGAACGAGCGAGGGCAGTTAGATCTTAATGAGCTAGAAGCCTCCTTGACTGGTAACACTGCGTTGGTAACAATTATGTACGCCAACAACGAAACTGGTACGGTTTTCCCAATTGAGCAGATTGGGTTACGAGTAAAAGAGCATGGCGCTCTGTTCCACGTTGATGCGGTGCAAGCAGTGGGTAAAATTCCCATGAATATGAAGAATAGCACTGTGGATATGTTAACTCTGTCCGGTCACAAGCTGCACGCACCCAAAGGAATTGGTGCTTTGTATGTGCGACGCGGGGTGAGATTCCGTCCTTTGTTGATTGGCGGACACCAAGAACGCGGACGCAGGGCGGGAACAGAGAATGTTCCGGGAATTATTGGCTTGGGCAAAGCTGCGGAACTAGAACTGTTACATTTGGAAGAGGCGACAAAAAGAGAAAGAAGGCTGCGCGATCGCCTAGAACAAACTTTACTCGCCACTATTCCCGATTGTGTAGTTAATGGTGACCCTACGCACAGATTACCCAACACCACCAATATCGGCTTTAAGTACATTGAAGGTGAAGCAATTCTACTGTTATTGAACAAATACGGTATTTGTGCATCATCTGGTTCTGCCTGTACCTCTGGTTCCTTGGAACCTTCCCACGTCCTCCGGGCAATGGGCTTACCCTACACCACCTTGCATGGTTCCATCCGATTCAGCCTTTCTCGCTACACTACTGAAGCTGAAATCGACAAAGTTATAGAAGTCATGCCCGGTATTGTAGAACGTTTACGTGCCCTCTCACCCTTCAAAAATGATGACGCAGGTTGGCTGCAAGGACAAGAGCAAGCACTGGCGCATCGTTAATTAGGAAAAGGGAATAGGGAGTGGGGAGTAGGGAATAGCGAATAAAGAATTTACTACCCATCATTCACAATTTACCACTCCCCACTCCCCACTCCCCATTCATCACTCATAATTCATAACTCAATATGTGGGACTACACAGATAAAGTATTAGAACTGTTTTACAATCCCCAAAACCAGGGGGAAATTGAAGAAGTTAGCGAACCTGGTGTTAAGGTTGCAACGGGCGAAGTCGGTAGCATTGCTTGTGGTGATGCTCTGAGATTGCACCTCAAGGTTGAGGTAGAATCTGATAAAATTCTTGATGCCCGCTTTCAAACCTTTGGCTGCACAAGTGCGATCGCTTCTTCTAGTGCATTAACCGAAATGGTTAAAGGTTTGACTTTAGATGAAGCTTTGAAAGTGTCCAACAAAGACATTGCAGATTACTTGGGTGGTTTACCAGAAGCCAAGATGCACTGCTCTGTTATGGGACAAGAAGCTTTAGAAGCAGCAATCTATAATTATCGTGGCATTCCGTTAGATAGCCATGATGATGATGATGAAGGCGCATTAGTTTGTAGCTGTTTTGGTATTAGCGAATCCAAAATTCGTCGCGTGATTTTAGAAAATAATCTCACTGATGCCGAACAAGTAACAAATTATGTAAAAGCTGGTGGCGGATGCGGTTCCTGTCTGGCGAATATTGATGATATTATTAAATCAGTAAGACAAGAAGCAATCGCACCGGATCTCAACAATTACGGCGTAAAAGTTGCCACAGAAATTGTTACTTCTAAAGAGCGATCGCTAACCAACGTCCAAAAGATTGCCCTCATTCAAAAAGTTCTCGACGAAGAAGTTAGACCCGTTTTGATTGCAGACGGAGGAGATGTAGAACTTTATGATGTAGAAGGCGATCGCGTAAAAGTTGTTCTGCAAGGCGCTTGTGGTTCTTGTTCTAGTAGCACAGCAACTTTGAAAATTGCGATCGAAGCTAGATTACAAGATCGTGTCAGCAAAAACCTTGTAGTCGAAGCAGTTTAGAAATTCCTGTAGAGCTTACGTACTCTACAAATACGCCCGAATAAGCCTCAGCTAAGAACAGAAAGTAGGATTTGAATTGAATAATTGTCTCCACTCAATGTTTCATACCAATTCGCAAACAGAAAGCTACAGATTGATACGAAATCTTACTTTCTTAATTACGAATTACGAATTACGAATTACGAATTACGAATTGGTATCAGTCCTACTCACAACCCACAGCATATAGGCGAAAATCTTAAGCGCCTAATTGCAAATTCCGTCATTCAACTCGCTTCAAAGGAGACAAACATGAGTACATTGTACGAAAAAATTGGCGGAAAACCTACTATTGAGAAAGTAGTAGATGAGCTTCACAAACGCATTCTTGCAGATAACAGCCTCAAGGGTTTTTTCGCTAATACAGATATGGTCAAACAACGTAATCATCAGATTACTTTCTTCTCTCAAATATTTGAAGGGCCAAAGGAATACAGCGGTCGTCCAATGGACAAAACCCATGCAGGTATGGCACTACAGCAACCACACTTCGATGCGATCGCCAAGCACCTGAGCGAATCAATGTCTGTAGCTGGAGTATCCGCAGATGATACAAAAGCTGCACTAGATCGTGTCTCGAATTTGAAACCCGCTATTTTGAACAAGTAATCGAACTTAGACATTAGTTGTTG
Source organism: Nostoc sp. DedSLP01 (assembly GCA_034530875.2). GTDB lineage: Bacteria > Cyanobacteriota > Cyanobacteriia > Cyanobacteriales > Nostocaceae > Nostoc. Next base: position 183,969 of record JAVRCJ020000013.1, on the reverse strand, counting down.
ACGAATATTTAGGTCAATTCCTACTAAGTTTTGCAAGCTGAAACAAATTACGACGTATTTGTAAATTGCGTAATCTCTTAGTCATTAGTCATTTGACTAATGACTAAGGAAAAATGACAAATTACAAAATACAAAAAGAAAACAAATTTAACCGGGAAATATATGTACTTACTTATCTATGTTTTGACTGTGGAGCGATCGCCACCGGCGATGTTCTACAAACCCTCACAGCCATAGCTCTTACAGGCGTGAGATCCTCAAAGAAACGCAAAGACCGACCAACCAACCAATTGCAGGAAAACAAGAACAATGACTGACGATAACATTAGACAGATAGCTTTCTACGGTAAAGGTGGTATCGGTAAATCTACCACCTCCCAAAACACCCTGGCAGCTATGGCAGAAATGGGTCAGCGCATCATGATTGTAGGTTGCGACCCCAAAGCTGACTCTACCCGTTTGATGCTCCACAGTAAAGCTCAAACTACAGTTCTTCACCTCGCTGCTGAACGCGGTGCAGTAGAAGATTTAGAACTCGAAGAAGTAATGCTCACCGGTTTCCGTGGTGTTAAGTGCGTGGAATCTGGTGGTCCAGAACCAGGTGTAGGTTGCGCCGGTCGTGGTATCATCACCGCCATTAACTTCTTGGAAGAAGCTGGTGCTTACCAAGACTTAGACTTCGTATCCTACGACGTATTAGGTGACGTTGTGTGCGGTGGTTTTGCTATGCCTATCCGTGAAGGTAAAGCACAAGAAATCTACATCGTTACATCTGGTGAAATGATGGCGATGTACGCTGCTAACAACATCGCTCGTGGTATTTTGAAATATGCTCACTCCGGCGGCGTGCGTTTGGGTGGTTTGATTTGTAACAGCCGTAAAGTTGACCGGGAAATCGAATTGATCGAAACTTTGGCTGAACGTTTGAACACTCAAATGATTCACTTCGTACCCCGCGATAACATCGTTCAACACGCAGAATTGCGCCGGATGACTGTTAACGAATACGCACCCGACAGCGCACAAGGTAACGAATACCGCGCACTAGCTAAGAAGATCATCAACAACGACAAGCTCACAATCCCCACACCAATCGAAATGGATGAGCTAGAAGCATTGTTGGTTGAATTCGGTATTCTTGATGACGATACCAAGCACGCAGACATCATCGGTAAAACTGCTGCTGAAGCACCTGTTAAGTAAACTCTGATGTAGGAAAAGGGAAAGGAAACAATTGCATAATTTACCTTTTACCTTGTTTCTACCGATTACCTGTATCCCCCAAGGGGACTGCAAGTCCCCAACCCCACAGGGGACGAAGTTCCCCTTCCTATCCCCGTTCCTTAGGAGCTAGAGAGGCAAAAATGACTCCTCCAGAAAATCAAAACATCATCGAAGAAAGAAAAGAACTAATTAAGGAAGTACTAAGCGCTTATCCCGAAAAAGCAGCTAAAAAACGGGAAAAGCACCTAAATGTATACGAAGAAGGTAAGAGCGATTGCGGCGTTAAATCTAACATCAAATCTCTTCCTGGTGTAATGACCGCTCGTGGTTGTGCTTACGCCGGTTCTAAGGGTGTGGTTTGGGGTCCTATTAAGGACATGATCCACATCAGCCACGGGCCTGTAGGTTGCGGTTACTGGTCTTGGTCTGGTCGTCGTAACTACTATATTGGTACCACAGGTGTAGACACCTTTGGTACCATGCACTTCACCTCTGACTTCCAAGAACGGGATATCGTGTTCGGTGGTGACAAGAAACTCACCAAGCTGATCCAAGAATTGGAAGTTCTTTTCCCTCTCAACCGTGGTGTTTCCATTCAATCTGAATGTCCCATCGGTCTAATTGGGGATGACATCGAAGCAGTAGCTCGGAATACATCCAAAGAAATTGGCAAGCCAGTTGTTCCCGTTCGTTGCGAAGGCTTCCGGGGTGTTTCTCAGTCCTTGGGTCACCACATCGCTAACGACATGGTGCGTGACTGGGTGTTCACCAGAGCCGACAAAGAGAAAAAAGAAGGCAAGTTACAATTCGAGTCTACTCCTTACGACGTAGCAATTATCGGTGACTACAACATCGGTGGTGATGCTTGGGCTAGCCGAATTCTGTTAGAAGAACTGGGCTTGCGCGTAGTTGCTCAGTGGTCTGGTGATGGTACAATCAACGAAATGTTGATGACACCGAACGTAAAGATGAACTTGATTCACTGCTACCGTTCGATGAACTACATCAGCCGTCACATGGAAGAAGCTTATGGTATACCCTGGTTGGAATACAACTTCTTCGGCCCCACCAAGATTGCTGAATCCTTACGGGAAATCGCTTCTAAATTTGACTCCAAGATCCAAGAAAACGCTGAGAAGATCATCGCTAAGTATCAGCCCACAATGGATGCGATCGTTAACAAGTATCGCCCCCGTTTGGAAGGTAAGACCGTTGCGATGATGGTTGGTGGTTTGCGTCCTCGCCACGTTGTACCCGCTTTCCAAGATTTGGGTATGAAGATGATTGGTACAGGTTATGAGTTCGCTCACAACGACGACTACAAACGTACCACCCACTACATCGAAAACGGCACCATCGTTTACGATGACGTAACTGCTTACGAATTCGAGGAATTTGTAAAAGCACTCAAGCCAGACTTAATTGCTTCTGGTGTGAAAGAGAAGTACGTCTTCCAAAAGATGGGTCTACCCTTCCGCCAAATGCACTCCTGGGATTACTCCGAACCTAGCGATCGCTCTTAAAAGTCAATTAGATCAATATTTTTTGCAGCAGGATAAAAAATAGCCTATTTCTAGCCTAAATGCAAGTTACAGGATTATTCACTAACAATCTGTTTTGGTGTTTTAGATAATATAACTCTTATGGGGGTCTGGTTTTTCAATTTGAAAAGCATTTTGCTCAAAGAAAAACTGTTAAATAAAAGACTATTTTAGATGACGATTTTTTAGATTAAATGGGGCGAAGCAGCTAAATTGAGCAGCAGCAGATAAAATTTGTATTTACACTAGGTTCATTTGTCTGTTTGCTCCAGAAAGTGTTAGTCTGCTAGACTGAAATGATTGGACGCAGAAAAGACGAATGAATAACGTCTGGAGGTTCCCTTGAGCATTATACAAACTGCCGCTGAAAAAATGAGGTCACTCCCACCAGAGAAGCAACAAGAGGTCTTAGATTTTATTGAGTTTCTGCAAAGTCAGCTAGCAAAAAAAAATACAAAGAGTGAACAAATTGAGCCTATTTCATTTTTGACAGCCGCTCAACAATTTGCTGGTTGTGTCGATGATGGCCCAGGTGATTTGGCGACGAACAAACAATATCTTGAAGGTTTAGGAAATGAATGAAGAAGCGAGTCATCATCGATACAGGACCATTAGTAGCTTTTATTAATCGTAGAGAGTATCTTCATGGCTGGGTAATTAACACCTTAGCAACAATCGAGCAGCCTTTACTTACTTGTGAGGCTGTAATTGTAGAGACTTGTTTTTTGTTGCGAAATATTTACGGTGGTCAGGAAACTGTAATGTCTTTACTGGCTGAGGGAAATATATTAATTTCGATGTGTTTGAGTCAAGAAGCAGGAATAATTAAAGAACTGTTGCGGCAATATCAGTCAGTTCCAATGTCGTTAGCAGATGCGTGTTTGGTCAGAATGACACAACTGTATTCTGAAAGTGAGTTGCTAACATTTGATAGCGATTTTAGAATTTATCGCAAGAATCGTAACCAATTAATTTCTGTGATTATGCCAGAGGATTTTTAAGAACAGAGTTAAGAGCGATCGCTCTTACAAGTCAATTCAATCAATATTTTTTGCAATGGAATAAAAAAGCCTATTTCTAGCCTAAATGCAAATTAGATAGTTATTCACTAACACTCTTTTTTAATGCTTCAGACAGTATAACTCTTATAGAGTCTGGTTTTTAGATTTGAAAAACATTTTTCTCAGGGGAAAAACTGTTAAATAAAATAATATTTTAAATAAAGATTTTTTAGATTAAATTGGCATACATATAGCCTAATCATAGACATGGCCCTGACCTAACAATAAGATGATTTAGGAATGGGCAGTAAGATTAGAAAAAGCGATAATAATTTATCTAGGCTCACATATTGCACAAAAAATTGATGTAATTTTATTACTCAGTAAAAAAGCAAAACCCTTGAGTTAGCTATAAAAAAACTATAAACACGAGGTAGCTTTATCGTGCACCTTTTTACTTTACCTGGGGTTATACGTAGAGATGCAAGATATGAATAGGTCTATTAAACCTAAATTCACCTTGAATGGCAAAAATCAGAAGTTATACACAGTTTTTGCGACGCCACCACGTACAAAACAGCAGTGCATTGCAGTAACTTGTTAGGTCTCTAGCCACAATCATTAAATCTTTTGTAAAATTCATTAAATCGTACTTCTGTCTACACAATAGATATGTACCTTTTGAAAAGATGAATCAGATGGCAGAATTCTACTAATGGTTGCTCTTACTTGACCCACTTCAATACGCGAATTGATATCATATGCTAAACCCCTTGGGACATATCCAAGTTTAATCTCAACTTGGTTACGCTCAACAAATATTTCAATAGCATTTGGATCGTATCTATTATTAGGTTCAGGTTTTAAAATTACAATCTCACCACGCCTCAAACTTTGTAAAACTTCTTCACCTTGATAGTACTGCCAACCTGCAATTGAAAAATTTACTTCCCAAACCCTTTCACTCTCATGTATTGACTCTTCAAGAGGTCGAAGGTTTTGCAAGAGCCTAGTGAGTCTTCTAATGTAGGATAGTCTTATTTCAGCAACTTCTAAGTCTAGTGGTTCTATACGCAACAACCAACTAAGCATCCTTGAATAATCATATCTAGCGGTATCACTATGCTGTTGTTGATAGAGGTCACCAAGTTGTCGCGCTAACTGTGAAGGATTAACACCAAGGGTCGAGAATAATGCAGCGGCAGGTGTATTAACTCCGAACTTAGCATATGCAGGAAGTAAAACTAGCTCCTTGCCAAGGGGAGTATTTGCCAAGTCTATCCCATGATTATTAATCACAGCCTTTGAGAAAAACCAAAAAGCGCTGAGTGCCCAAGGTGCTCTATATCCTAACGTATTTTGAGTGTAATCTACAAACTGTTGGGCACGCCAAGATTCCTCCTTGATAAAAGAGAAGTGTCTATCTCGTATATGGTCGGGAATTAAACTAGGATTTCTTTCAGAACCAATAATCCATTCAGAAAAAAAGGCAGAATCATCATCTAAACCACGTTTCTTCCGAGCAGAGGGAGTGGCTTTCAGATCCTTTTGTGCAGATATTTCTTCATCTTCTAGGTTATAAATAATTTCAGCTATTTCATATAAATTATCATGATTAAAAGTATTATATAAAAAATTATTTATGTTTGGTATTTTAGTTTGCCAATAATCATCAACTTTTGCCATAAGTGTTCTACATGTAGAAATTTTTAATCCAGTTTGAGCAAAGAGATCCCGATTTACTTGACTAATTTGATTTTTTATAGCTCTTCCAGTTCTATGAGAAAATCTGCCTAAAATTTGAGGAGCTATGTTAGGTATAATTTTGCCAAGGAAGGTTCCTTGAAAAATTCTGACAAAAGATTCTTCATCATCAGTAACCATATCTTGCTTTTGAATTAATAATGTGAAAGTTTGAAGTTTATTAATAAGTTTTAGATTATCACGTGCTTCTAAAGCAGACTCAATTTCAAAAATTAATTGTTGTTCTGTTAATTGATTATTGTCAAGTTCGTCAACTAAACGACTGAGTTCTGATAAAATAAATTCATTGGCAAATGTACTAACTATATTTAAGCTCGATGAGTTGGATTCCAAGTTGAGATATTCTTCAAAATTATTATCAAAAATCCGGTATGGATATCCATCAATTGCTTGGATAAAAACTACCTGACCCTCTGTTTCATATGCTGCACGCCCTGCTCGACCTGCAATATTTTTAAATTCTTGACCAGTCAATATTCCATTCTTTACTTCTTTCTTGCCATCCCAATATCTTATGCAATAGTCAGATAAAATTAGAGTTTTTACAGGAAGATTAACACCCTCTACTAGAGTTGAAGTAGCTGCTAGAATACGAATCCAACCTTTACGGAAGGCATATTCTATTTCGTTTCTAACCTCACGCGGTAGTCCGGCATGATGAAATGCAACTTGAGATTCTAATGCTTTTACAAGAGGATGTCCATTAGATAGTCCATCTCTAACAAACTCTATTACTTCTTGAAGATGTGAAAGATGAATATTGACCCAAGGAAGATTCCGTGTTTGAATAATTTCACAAAAATGAGATGCATCCAATTTTTGAGGACAGTATACAAGTACTGAACCTAATCGAGCAAACTTGATAGCTGCACTAACTGCATGATGAACTTTGCCGTGACTTTGACTGCGGTCACGATGCCATCTGATTCGTTGATCTTTATTGCCAGGTTTCCTTTCAAGAATTTGCGTTGATTGAATAAAATTGTTAATCTTAAAAGGAGAATTTAAGTCTTCTTTGCGGCGAACGTAAATTAGATGCCCAGGTAGTTCTACTTGAGAATTAGGAGGCTTTGTATCAAAGACGACTACTCCTTTTAACAATCGTGTTGGCTGCCATATTTCACTAATAGTATCATTGATTTTTTCAGGATCTACCCATTCTTGAACAGTTAAATGATTTGGCATAACTGCTGACAAAAAAATCATTTTAGAATTTTTTGTTTGAATATTTTGAAGTAAGAGAGAAATTAATTCTTCATAACACCACCCTCGTTCTGGCTTACCAATATTATGTAATTCATCGAAAATAAACAATTTAGAAGAAAAAATGAATGTATTTTCTTGTCTAATTAAGTAACCCAATTTTTCAGGGGTAACGATAATTACGTTGTTACGTCCAAAAATAATACTTTCATATCCAGTGATGTCATTATCACTAACCATAGTAGTCACTCGAATCCTAAAACGAGCTAGACGACTTGATAAATCAGCCGCTACTTGGTCACATAATGCTCTTGAGGGAGCAACATAAACACATTTAGAATCTATACTAGAAAATACTTGATGAGCAATAGCTAATTCTGCTAATAATGTCTTTCCAGCACTTGTGGGCATATTGATAATAACTCTCTTTACACGATCATCTAGATATCCTCCATTTAGAATGCCTAGAGTTGATCGCATTTCAAGAGCTGCTATCTGTGAATTCCACAAGGTAACAATTCCATCTTCAACAAGTTTTCTTAAGTAGGTTCGACGATTTATTACGTTTTCTAAACGAACCCAAGGACTATTTATCCAGATTCTTTCTAGAATTTCTTTTGCAGTACGAATAATCCAAAATCGTTCATAATTACCTAATTGAGAAACATATTGAATAGCATTGTCAAAGCTTTGCCGAGCTTGAGCGATTAACTCTGAATTACCTCTCAGCAATGCCTGAGATGCTTGTATAGCAGCTTCTATTAATGATAAAGATGTAGCGATATCTATAATTTCTTGATGTGATAAATAATAAAAATCTTGACTATATGAATTTTGACTAATTAAAGATTGTTGCAATAAATCTCTAATTGAATTTATCTGTTCCTGAAGATGTTGCCCAATCCGAAGTACTTGACGCAGATTACGGCTTAGAAAAGATAAGAATAAATATGTAGCCCACCTCTCTATATTTTGGAGGTTAAATAAAGATGGTAAATCTAAATTTTCAACTAATCGATTTAGGATTACATGAGTACGTGCTTCATATAATCCTAATCCATAGCACAGAGCAGACTTGAGTTTTAGGAGATAAGTTCCTCCAAGACTTTGGCAGAGTTCTAGTTCAAGATTTTGCTTTTCATATAAATCAATAGTGTCTGCAAGAAATTCAAAAATATTGCCAGCAAGAGAAAGGGCATCTTGCACAATCTGACGGCTGGGAATATCTTCAACAGGAAGTCCCTCACTTTCTTGTATTACGAGTGGATTTGTATACTCAGTGGCAAGAAATTCAGCATCATTGGCAAACTTCAGCAACTCATCAGTTTCTAGCCACCTTACTTCCTCTGAAGCTAATTGAGATTCAAGAAATCGATGATGAAGCATTCGGACGCGATCAGCATAAGCCTGTAAACTGCCTACTGCTTGATCCCCGCGAAATATCTCTTTTAATGTATTAAACTCTAGAAGCCTCTCCATACTCTTTTAATACTAAAAAAATTAGGCTAAATAAAGGGCACGCCAAACATCAAGGCGAACTGTTTTAAAATCTGGGATGAGTAAAACTACTAAATTATGAGATTTTTGGGAACCAGAATAGCCTTTAGGGTGCTTATGTAGATTAGGGACTATAGCTTTACTTTGTGTAACATTTGCGTCATGAGTTATAAAAACACCATAATGAGCCTGAGGGCTATGATTTCTGACTAATCTAGCCATATCTCTTAAAAATTTTTTCAATGCAGGATCATTACCAGTATAAGAAGCACATATGTAATTTGCTATTGCATAAAATCTCATTGGATAATCATCAAGTTGTTTACATATTTTTGTATTATGTGCGCTTGCCTGCTGATCTGAGCCTTTTATTTCCCACAATATAACTGACATAGATAAATAATCGTTAGGTTTCCCAGTAACTTCTATGAAGTCAATATATCCGCTTCCAGATGGTTTAGGAACAACAGGTTCAATTAATAATTGTTGAGAAGTGAAATTGGCTCTGAGCCAACGCAACATTGTTTCTGTAAATGTACCAATTGGCTTGGTATGTCCTTCAGAAGTTTCTGGATTGTCTTTTAAACGAAAACCTGTTAAAACTTCTGGATTTGTGTACCCTCTAATGGAGTCGTCTTCTTTGACATCGGATAGCAAAGCATCTCTTAAATAACAAAAGTATTCTTGCTTTTCGTCAGATGAGGCATTACTCCAATTTTGCCAAACTTTCATCATATTAGGTAGTTGAGACTCCATCCAAGTTTGAACAAAGTAAGTGGCAATATCTTGAACGAAAGATTCAGTGTTTCCTGGCCCTGAAGTCAGAGTGAAGTTGGTATGACTAAAGAATGCGTTATTAACTGGAGTAGCCTCAACGTGTTCCTTCATGATGGTAAATTTATTACTGCATAAGTACGCATTATCTTCTAATTACCATACATTAATAGAGTTGCTCGTAGGTAATAAGGACAATTTAATTGCTTTGATGAGCAATGTTGACGGCAACCTACGACTACACAATCTATGCGTCGATAAAATTGAGTTAAGCTACATCGCAGATAAAATCCTGTATCAAAATGAGTATTTATGTCTTACAGCCAGTTTACCAATATTAGTAAAGTGAAAGAAGCTTTCGGATTAAAAACACAGGAAGGCGGGCGATTTCTTCCTGTAATCGAAGGTATTGAAGCATCTATCACACTGAGAGCATATCTTGAAGAAAGTCTGCCTCTTGCTTCTTCAGCAAGTGAGAAAGCTCGTTCAGAAGGAATTATTTACCCAGTATTATTAGAAGTTAGGCGGATATTAAATCGGCAAGTTAGCTTATTCTCTGGAGAAGATTTTACAGTTGATGAATCAGTTGGACTTAATGGAATATGTGATTTTCTTTTGAGCCGATCGCCTGAAGTTTTAGAAATTGAAGCGCCTGCAATTGTGATTGTGGAAGCAAAAAAAGCTGATTTAAGAACAGGCTTTGGACAATGTATTGCAGAAATGGTTGCAGCACAAAGATTTAATGCCGCAAAAAATCGTCCAGTTCCCGTAATATATGGTTCTATCAGCAGTGGAACGCAATGGCGATTCCTCAAGTTAGAGGATAATACTGTCACTATTGACTTGATGGATTATCCTCTTCCGCCTGTAGAACAAATTCTAGGATTTTTAGTTTGGATGCTTCAAAGCGGTTGATATAGCAGAATTCAGAATACAGAACTAAAACAGGCTTGATACCTATGTTTTAATCTTTAATGACTAAATCACTGCCCATTAATCCGAATTAAGTCTGTCAAAATATTATCCAAACTACCATTAACTTGAATGCGATCGATTTTCTCTGCAATGCGTTCTAAAACTTCGAGTTCTTTGAGACGCAAGGCTACCGGGTTATCCTCCATTACTTTAGCTGTGTTTAACATACTGCGGGTGGCGGCGGTTTCTTCTCTGCGTCTGACTACGTTTGCTTGAGCAGCTTTTTCTGCTTCGACTACTTTGCTCAAGATTGTCTTAATCTCGCCAGGTAGAATTATATCTTTGACGCCTACAGAATCTACTTCGATTCCATAGTCTGCGGTTTTCTGGCGGATATATTCAGATATACTTCTGTCAATTGCACCTTTATCTTCTAATAAGGCGTCTAAGTTGCGTTCGCCGATCGCACCACGCAATGCAAATTGTAATTCTTTGTATAGGAAGCCGGCAATATCTGACAAGCCGCTTTTTGCTCTCAACGGATCGAGGATGCGGAAGCCAGCTGTCAAATTTAACCGCAGAGGTACTTTATCCTTAGAAAGGATGTCTTGACCTGATACTTCCATGTTTTGCAGCCTCAAGTCGATGGTTTCGGTTTGAAAGGAGCGTCCAAATAACCACCAAGCGTGTATACCTGGCGATCGCTGTCCTTGAAACTCTTGATTAATGTATAGTAATCCGATATGTTGTGCGGGTACTTGGCATATATGCAAACAGTTGCGACTAAGCAATTTCACATCTGCTGAACCCTCAACCAACTCAGCCACTAAGCGAGGCTCTAACTGAGCATCAGTGCTGATGTCAATAACTTCTACCTCAACACCTTGCCAAAACAGCTTGCGGCTTGTGGGTGGCAAAATAGAAATCACTTTACCTCGATACCGCACAATTGCAACTTGCCAATTCAGTAATTGCACTGTTTGGCAGTAAGCAGCAATAAAATCTGGATGTTTTTCAATTAGGACATCTTCTAGAGGAAAGTCTGGGTTAGGCACAATTCGGCTGAGAGTCCGTACAGAAACATCCCGATCTACTGACCAAAAAGCATATTCTCCAGGTTCTAGAGGTCGGACAAAATCATTTTGCACGTACAGTAAACCAATCTCAGACTCCGAAATTTGGAACTTTTTCACTCCATTCAAGCTGATTTTACGTAGTTGCTGCACAAAAGAACTAGGCAACTCTAAACTTTCTTCTAAGTTGAAGAGATAAGATTCTACCTCAATAAAACCACGCCAAAAAGCCACCAATTGATTTGGTGCAACGCTTACCCAATTCTGACCGCAGCGTACTAAAGCCGCTTGGTTGTATGCGGTTCTGACAATCAGTAAATATTGTTGTAGTTCAGCCTGATGATTCCGTAACAATAGTTCTAGGTTTTCAATCTGAGCTTGTGGCTGGTTGAGGTCGTAGGTTTTAACTTGCCAATGACGACCAAAATAAGTATGCGTACCAGGCTCTAAAATTTTCTTGAAGTCGCTGCGATGGTATAGGATACCAATTTCGTTAGGTTTAATATAAAATTTTTCCCACATAGTAATTTGCATAGATAATTTGAGCGATACCTTAACACAACCAGCTAAGAAGATTTAATCAAGACATTTATAACCTTGCTTGAAAGTAAATACCACCTGTGATTTAAATCGTTGTCTTACAGCTTAAGTACTGGAGTAAATAGAATTAATCTAGATGCAGCCGTCTAAAATACTACTTCCTTTATCTTTATAAGAGTTTACAAACCTACAAACAAAAACTAAAGGGTTCATTAAGCACTTGTAGTATTATACTACTAGCGCAGGTGTTTACAGTTTAGTGTGGGGGCAAAAGCTTCTGTAGAAGCGATCGATATTGCTGTTACTGTGTTTAGCTCAATCGTAACTATCCTCAGCACTATGACTAATATTGCTCTTGTTGACTCAAGTGATATCCCTGATATTGACCAAATAATTTGTGAAATTATTAATTTGGGCGAGTCTTTTTTCTGTGGCAGAGTTCGTGGCTACTATTTGGTTGGCAGTTATGCCGTTGGTGAGGCAGTAGAAACTAGCGACCTCGACATAGTAGTGGTATTTAAGGAACAACAAACTCTCTTAGAAAAACAACGATTTGCATCCTTTAAACAAGAGTGCGAAAGGTATTCAGCCTTGGCAGTAGACCTGATTCCACTTGATGAAGCACATCTATTTTCTGTTGGTGGGGTGCGGTTTCAAACAGCCAGCAAGCTTATATATGGGGAAGACATTCGCTTCGCCGTTCCCAAAAAACCTGTTGAAGACCATATCCGTGACTCGATGTTTGGACAGTACCGTTTGTTTGCACGGTTACGCGGTAATCCTCCTTGTTTAACATTTCCTCTTGACTATCCTTCACCAGTTGGTGAGTTTTATGGTTATGATGGCCGCATGATGTATCTGCGCGATCGCACAACTCAAATTGGCATCAAAGATTTAGTCATTAATGTTCTTTCTCCAGCAGAAGCACTGATTTTACTTAAGACTGGCAATTATTTTGGTAGCGGCAGTTGGAAACGAGTTTGCGCCGAATTTTACCGCATTTGGATTAATGATGAATGGACGTTCCTAGTGGAATCAGTATATGAGTATTGTTGTAAGCAATGGGCTTATTTAGTTCCAGAAAGTAGCGACTCTAGAGAACTTTTACGCAGTTTGTGTCAGCAAGCATTGGGCTTTGAAAATCACTTTCTACAATGCTACAAGCAGTATGTCATACAACAACTGCCGTATGAAAAACCTTTTGTCCAACTTCATTACGTCAAACAGCTCGGACAACTTATTTACCCTAATGATGATGAAATTATCGCTGTCTTAAAACAACTAAGACATTCTGCTAACTCTGAACTCCAGCAGGCACTAACTCAAACTTTGCATTGCTATGGTTACAGTGATATTTAATATTCAGGTAAAGTAGGCGATCGCCAAATTCCTGACTTGTCACTTTCCAACCTTCCTAGATTACCCTCAATCGCTAGTGGAGTAGTGGTTAAATTTGCGCCGTACATCATAGGAAAAGATTTTTTTACTCTGCTAATGCAAGTGTTTACAGTTGAGGTGCGGGCAAAAGTTTCTCCAGAACTGGATTAAGATTGCTGTTACTTTCTCCAGCGATGTGGAGAAAAATAACTGCGCTCAAATACGCCGTTCTATTTGCCAATTCAAAATCTCCGTAGAGAAATCGACTGTGGAAAACGAAGGGACATACTCAAGTTAAAGAGAAAACAGTTGCGCTAGCTCCTTGACTGTAGCCATCAAACACCACCTTGGGAGTGATGAAAGACAGCAGAACACTTGCACCGCAGAGTTGAGAAAATGGGGGTCTCGAACCTTTTGGGATTCGTACCATATTTGGCTACCTTTACAGGGTAGTGTCTTTTAACCCGGACAGGGTTGGGTGAAAGTATAGGAATCGAACCTACAACAAATCGATTATGAGTCGATCGCTCTTCCAATTGAGCTAACTTCCTTTGGTGTTTGATACAGGACTCGAACCTGCGACACATCGATTATGAGTCGATTGCTCTGCCAACTGAGCTAATCAAACGACGGTCTAGCTTCAAGTACTCGGCGACATACGCTCAAACCAAGGGTAGGCGCACCGGTCAGGGATATAGAACCTGAACCATAGCTTTGTAACTTTGTACTATCCCGCTTCAAATTTAGCATATTAAAACTGGGGGCTGATTTCGGGACTGACAACTAAAAAATATATGAAACATGGGGTGCTTTGTGGCTCCTGATACTTTCTGCTCCAAATTTTAGATTTTCATACGGTTCTAGACCCACAAAAGTATGAAAGCTTTAATCATCGAATTAAGTCAAAGTCAGAAAAAAGTAAGTGAGGAGATTTTTTTTTCTAGCAATTGTACATAAGAAGCCTCTAAGAATTTTCAGTAGATTTGCTGCGATGGAAATTCACTACTTAGAGTTGGGCAACCAGCAATACGATATTTTAAATTCAGAATTTGGTTTTAGCAAACGTTTACATAGTAAGGATTAAAGGTTTTTCTTTTGCTCTCCGTTAATAGTTTCCTGTTCTCTGACTGTATGAGTCATCCAAGAGCCAAATCCGATTAGTATATGTCTTTTCTCAAACTTACGTAGGCTAGAGAATAGACGCTTAAGTATTTTTTATGCAACTACGAATATAAATAACAGTAAATACTATCAAAATAATCAGTAAAAAAAATCATCAGGTTCCCCGATTATGTTTTGGATTTAAAACATAAATAATAAATTTATTCGCTAGAAGGAACTAAACCCAAAAGGAACTACCTACTAGCAAAGAAGTCCAGTGTTGATGTTTGGAGGAGTTTTATGAAATTACATTTTGCTTTAGCTTCTGCCTTAGTTTTCGGTGCTAGTGCTGCCTTCGTACCTGCTGCTTTTGCAGGCACCACGGCTACTGTGCCAATTTCAGGTACAGTTGCTTCTACATTGGAGATTTCAGCTACCGCTACGGCTGGAGCTAATAACCTCGACTTGACCACCCCTAGCGAGGCAATCGTGGAAGTGGCTGACCTTGCTATCGATACCAACAACTCTACAGGTTACACATTAACTGCTAGCTCAGGAAATTTAACCAACTCTGACTCAGCAACTTCCATCCCCTATCAAGTAAAAGTGGTTGACGGTACTGCATCTGCTCCTGTCACAGGAGATTTCACTGTTGCTAGTGGTACTGACTTAACCTATGCAACTTCTCAAGCTAACGCTGTTGGTAGTAATGGGAAATCTCTATTTATCAAATATACCCCAGCTAGTCTTCAAGACCCAGGCACTTACAATGCAACAATTAATCTAACTGTTGTTGACAATTAACTTTTAACACAATAATTATTTCAGAAATGATGGTAGGGGTAGCCAACAACGCTACCCCGATCCTCAACTGGCTAAACATCACGAAAGCATAGCTGCAATCTTTAACAATCCTTGTGTTGAAGAACTGTGGGATGAATTTAGACAGAGTGTTTTTGGGTAGGGAGTACACGGGAGGCAGGGAGAGAAATTTTATCGAGTTGTTATTATCCCTCAATTCGACAACGCCTTACAAAATCCCTATTATGGCTTGGCGTGATGTGCAACTTGGAAAAAAATCTCACTCTGCAATTTCCTTATTTACGCTTTTTCTCTGTTATCGACAGAGGTTACTATCTAACTATACTTCTCTAAAAGTGAAGGTGAAAAAAATTGCACATCAACTAACTTCCGTGCAAACAAATAAAACTCAATAGAGAAAAATGGCTATGAGATTGGTCATTAAGCAGAAGTTAGTTTCTTTATTACTGCTTCTAGCTGGTATGCAACCTGTTTTTGCCCAACCTTCGATTACGGTATCTGCTAACAGCAATAATAGCAATCTCAATCTAGCAGGCGAGGGTAATACCTTAGAATACATCGTAAAAGTAGCAACATTAGCGATCGCTGAATTTGGTGTTAACGGTTTTACTTTGAGGATAACTTCAGATAATTCTGGGAATTTAGCAAAATCTGACGGTAAAACTCCGATTCCTTTTCAAGTTACCACAGTTCCCGGAGGTTCAGCTCCTCCTGGAGTAGCTGCGTTCTCCACTCCATCGGGAAATGATTACACGCTCCCCTCAAATTCACCCTCACTAGATTTATACATCAAATACAAACCAGCCGCGTTGCAAGACCCTGGTGATTATAGTGGCAATCTGAATTTAAATGTAGTTGATAACGAGTAGTCTATCTGATTAATTTTCAGCAATTCTAATAAATTAAAAAATTTTCACCGATTTGCTGTGTGAGTTTTCAGTTTCATTGCAGATATGGAAATCTGCTGTAATACTGTTCGCTGTTTAAAAGTGCGATCGCATTAATATTCTTGAGACATTAATACTATGAAATTTTCATTACAGCACATTTTATTAACTTGCTTCTTATTAATTTTAGGCGTGCAACCTGCTTTAGCATTCAAATTACTGCCGATTTCTAGAGTATTTACTCCTAGTGGTTCAGGCGCAACTCAGTCTTATGAAATTGTTAACGACGGCAACGAATCGCTAGCAGTAGAAATGTCTGTAGTTAAACGACAAATGGATATCACAGGTACAGAAAGCTACTCCGATGCTGATGATGACTTTCTGATTTATCCACCACAAATTTTGCTGCAAGCTGGTGAAAAACAAACTGTGCGCGTAACCTGGGTAGGAGATCCCAAACCAACTTTAGAACTAGCATATCGTCTCGTAGCACAGCAAGTACCTATCGAATTGCAGCCGAATCAAGCTAATCAAACAAAACCTGTAGGCCAAGTAAAAGTATTAATGCGCTACATGGGTTCTCTTTTTATCCGCCCCCAAAACGTGCAACAGAAAGTAGTTGTAGATACAGTAAAACTGCAAAAAGGTAACAACGGTGCCAATGAGTTAGCTATTACCTTACACAATGAAGGTAATGCTCGCGCAATTTTGAAAAAACTTAGCTTATCCCTTCAAGTGCAAGGAACGACAGTTCAGCTTAACTCCGAACAACTAGCAGGAATAAACAACGCTGTTATTCTTGCTGGAAATAAACGTCTCTTTGTGATTCCTTGGCCTGTTGGTTTACCTGTTGGTGAAGTATCAACCACTTTGAATTTTGAGCAACAAAAGTAACAATCTTCTTTAGTTGATAATCTCTAAACCAAAACTCTTAAAAAATGCAATGTCGATACATCATTTTATTTATAAGTTGTGTTTTGGTGCTATTTTCCACTCCAATTTCAGCACAAACTCAACCAGAAACAACTACCACTAAGGAAAACAAAGAAGAACTATTTAAAAAGGTTTTTGGCAGACCACAAACAAGTGGTGTACAACCAGTAATAGTTCCTTTTTTCATTGATGGACAACAAAATGGTCAGACTACCGTTGTGTTGTCCCCTGGTGGTATACCCGCAGTTCGCTTGCAAGCGACACCAGTATTAGAAGAAATTGCCAAATTTGTGCGTCCTGAGACACAAAAACAACTGACAACAGCAGTTGATACTGAAGGCAATCTCTCCTTAGAAGTTTTGCAACAAAATGGTTTAATAGCAGCCTTTAACGAACGGACATTAGAGTTACAAATCCAGATTCCACCCGCACAGCGAAAAACAAATATTTACCAATCCCGACAGCAAGGCATACCTCCGGAAGCAGAAAATGCTCTGCGTCCTAGTACAGTTAGTGGCTATGTGAATTTGCGTGGTGGGGAAGAGTTTATTTGGTCGGGTAACCAGGCGGCAACTTTAGGACGTCAACCGCTACGTCTGGATATAGAGGGAGCTGTAAATGTCAAAGGCTGGGTATTAGAAGGTAGTAGTAATTTCACAGAAGGAGCACAAGCTCCTTTAATACGAGGTGATTTGCGCCTAGTTAAAGATGACCCCGCTAATTCCCTGCGCTATGTTTTTGGTGATGTTTCTACTCCCGTTACTGGCTATCAAAGAAGCATACCAATGGCAGGAATTACGGTGGCGAAAAACTTTTCGCTACAGCCATATCGGATAACAAGACCCATCAGTGAATTTGAATTCTTTTTAGAAACTCAGTCAAAAGTTGAAGTATTTGTTAACAATCGTTTAGTAGATACCTTACAATTACCTGCTGGCAAACAAGATATCCGCGACTTACCTTTGGCTGTTGGTGCTAACGATGTCCAATTAGTAATTACTGATAATGTAGGTCGTGTTTCTCGACTTAACTTTTCTACTGCTCTGGCTAATGAGTTACTCGCCCCAGGTTTACAACAATTTGCCTCTGGCTTGGGTTTCCCTGCTCGTGTAGAAAATGGAGTTTATACTTATGACTGGCAACGCCCTACATTGTCATTATCTCATCGCTGGGGTTTATCTAATAATTTGACAATGGGCGGATATTTACAAGGCGATACTAAACAACAGATGGCAGGTATTGAAGGAATTATTGCAACTTCTTTAGGGAATTTGGGTTGGGATATTGCTCTTAGTAATGCCAGTAATCTTGGTGCTGATTACGCTGTTAAATTACGTTATAACTATTTTAAATTTGGTAATAATAATCCTTCCCAGCGGACATTCAATATTGCTATAGAACATCAGGGTTCGAATTTTATGTCTTGGGGAGACGAGGCTAATAAAAATAAGTATAATTGGGATATTTCTGCTAATTACGGACAAAAAATATTTAATAATATTAATACTAACTTAAGTGCCAGATATCAGTTTGGCAATGGTAATACACCTGACAAGCGTACAATTAATCTTAGCCTGTCAAAAAACTTCAGAAACGGCTTAGGGATTAATTTTAATATCAGCCAAAGCCTTAATAGCACTGGACAAGATGAACAACGTGTTTACGTCAGCTTTTCTTGGTTAAGAACCCAACAACAACAATCAACACGTACTAATACAGAAATTGCTAATTCTGGAATAGATAATCAAATGAGTTGGAACTATAATTCTCGAGAAGCTATTGGTGGAATTATCAGTTCAATTAATGCTTCTAAAAAATCTAATACTTATCAAGGTAATGGTCAGTTATCTTATACAAACTATCGCGGTAAAATTGATATTTTCCATGCATTATCTACTTTGGATGATGGCAGTAGCAGTAATAAAACTAAGTTAACTTTTGGTACAGCTTTAGTCTTTGCTGATGGCTATTTTGGGTGGTCGCGCCCTGTGGAAAATAGTTTTGCCTTAGTAGTGGCTCATCATAACTTAGAACGTCAAACTATTGGAATTAACCCAGCGATAAATGGCTATACTGCACGCATCGATCGCTTAGGCCCGGCAATTATTCCTAATCTCCAACCATACAACGTTTCTAATATTAAAATTGATAGCTCGAATTTGCCTTTAGGATACGATTTAGGTCAAGAATATTATGCAGTTTTACCAAGTTATAAAAGTGGTACGCTAATTCGTGTTGGTACAGATGCGACAGTTTTTCTCAGAGGCAAGTTGCTATTAGTTAATGGCAAAGCCGTTGCCCTACAATCTGGTAAGGTTATTTCGCTTTCAGACCATAATTGGCAAACATTAACGCTGTTCACTAATAAAGCAGGTAAGTTTGCATTACCAGGGTTAAAGCCAGGACGCTATGAAATCCGTTTGCTTGGTGATTTACAACAGGTAGTGCAGTTTGAAATCCCTGCCAATCAAGCTGGATTATACAATATCGGAACATTAACAATGTCTACGCAAACAGCATCAAAATAGCGATAGGAGTCCGATTTGATTTATGCAAAAATCTTAGTATCTGTAGGGTGTGTTATGGCGCAATGCGGTTCAGTTAAGATCCCCCCGCCTACGGCGACCCCCTTTTTAAGGGGGGTTGGGGGGATCTTAAGAAGACTAAAACGTTAACTGAACCGTATTGTGTTATGGCGTAGCCTAACGCACCTAAATCGTTAACTGGTGCCGTATTAGCGTTCAACTAATATGCTTGAGTGAAAGTATAAGAACAAGAAACAATTAGTAACTTACAGCGGTTATTTTTATTTCTTGAAGTTTTCTTATTCTTCAATAGTCTGAATTGCTTTAATAATTTCTAAATCAGATGCAGGAGTATTATTATCAATTACCAATACCTTCGCCAATTTACGAGGTTGAGTTGATGTATTAACGTCTTGTTCTCAACGGTTTGGCAAAAACAATAAGTTCTAAAAATTCCTTCCAGGTTTCCAGCAAGCATTTTTTAATGTCTTGCCGCAGTATCAAGGGTTTGAGCTTCCAAGCTACCTTGTGAGCTAAACGCTTATACATAAGTCATTTTGCCGTTTTTGCCAAAATTTTTGTAGGCTCTTATTTTGGCAAAGGTATTGATTACTAAATCCCATTTATAGCTGACCTCAGCAGCAATTTTATTGTATTCTTCTATTTTTTCGATAGATAACAGAAAGAAATTTGATTCCTGTATGGGCATTAATTAAGTTTCCTATATAACTTTTACCTGCTCCTTTTGGAGCAATTAAGATGAATAAAATTTTCATAATTTGCCAAGCATATTTGAGCAATAATTCTTGAATTTTAATTACAGAAAACTAGACTGATAAATAACCTG
This sequence comes from Nostoc sp. DedSLP01, assembly GCA_034530875.2. GTDB lineage: Bacteria > Cyanobacteriota > Cyanobacteriia > Cyanobacteriales > Nostocaceae > Nostoc. The sequence goes on along the minus strand of JAVRCJ020000013.1, from coordinate 163,945 downwards.
ATAACAATAATATTTTTTGGAATCTGCAAATGGTTAGATGGCAAACGAGGCTTAAATCCTGACTGTAAAAATACTACCATTTGCATAATTATCTTCGATGATAATTGTGCCGCAGTGTGCCTCGATCGCCATTTTACAAAAAGCCAATCCTAACCCTATTTGGGAAACTTCAGACATGCGAGTGCCGACTTCATATTTCTCAAAAATAACTTTTCGTAACTCTTGGGGAACTCCTCTCCCTGTGTCAGCGACTTGCAATTTTATGCCTCCGGCTGGCAAATACTCTGCACGCAAGGTAACTTGAGAGTTTGGTGGTGAAAATTTAATGGCATTGCTAACCAAATTATCCAGCACTCGGCGAAAGATTAGAGCATCTACTTCAACAATGCCACCCGGTTCGGGTAATTCACTAATCAGGGTAATATTCTTTTGGGTAGCGATCGCTTCAAAATCTTTCAATGCTGACATACACAGCCGATAAAGATCTACTCCGCTATAATTGAGAACCATTTTTCCAGATTCCAACTTTGCCATGAGCAGCAAGCTATCAATCAACGATTGTAGTTGTCCGCTAGCAAGTAAAATTTGCTCAATTTTTGCTTGCTGCTGTTTTGGTGACAAACTTGGAAATCGCAGAATCTCAGCCGCTAAGACAATACTCGTCAGAGGATTTCGCAAGTCGTGGACGATAGTATTTACCATGTCTTCTCGCAGGTTAAGCAATACTTGTAAGCTGTCGTACTGCTGTTTAATCCGCAACATGGAATTAACTCTGGCTCGTAATTCCACACCATTGACGGGTTTACTAATGAAATCATCAGCACCCGTCGCTAGACATCGAGCTAAATCTTCTTTTGCAGTTAATGCTGTCACCATAATCACTGGCACCGCTTGCCATTTTGGATCGGCTTTGATGCGCTGGCAGACTTCCATGCCATCTAGATCGGGCATCATCACATCCAGTAAAATCAGGTCGGGCTGAAAGCTATGGAGACGATTGAGAGCTTGTTGACCGCCAGGAGCATAGTATAGCTGATAGTTTTCCCCATCCAATAAAGTTTCAAAAACATCAAAGTTATCTGGTTCATCATCGATTACTAAAATAGAAGGTTGAGTATCCATCCAAAATTTTCACTACCTTTTTAAAAGTTGTTGAATTGTGGTCATAAGCTGTTTCAGTTTTATCGGTTTAATCAAATATTCATTAGCTCCGGCCGCTAAACAAGTCTCGCGATCGCCTGGCATAGCTAAGGCCGTTAGTGCAATCATCGGCAGATCTACAAATTGCAGGTCGTTACGGATGCGGCGCATTGCTTCTAATCCGTCCATTCCCGGCATTTGAATATCCATTACAACTAAGTCGGGACGTTGAACTCGAACTAAGTCAATAGCTTGTTGTCCATTGCTTGCCAGAATCAGACGATATCCTCGACTTTCAAGATAACCTGATATTGTATCAATATTTGCTTGATTATCTTCTGCTAATAAAATCAAAGGAGTGCCGATAGCTGCTTCTGGCACTAAAATTGAATTTTGCTGCTCAGAACGGGGAGGATATTGCAGTTTATCTATAGTTGCTTGCAGTTGAGCGCGGGTAATCGGTTTCACTAAATATTCAAATGCTCCCTGAGCGAGTCCTTTAGTACGCTCATCCACTACTGAAATCACGATCGCTGGAATATCTCTGGTTTTTGGGTTGCTCTTGAGTCGATCTAGGACGTCCCAACCAGACAGATTTGGCAGTTGCAGATCTAGAATCACTAAAGCAGGCTGAACCCTCAACACTTCTTCTGCGGCTCCTTCACCTTGAGGATAGATGATGGGTTGCATTCCCATTTCGCTTAAGTAGCGAGTAATTTGATCGGCGGCGGCAACAGAATCCTCGATAATTAAAACTTGAGCATTCTCAGCACTTAAGCGATGGCTAGGTAATGAAGTAGCGAGGTGCTTTGTTGGCAGGTTATCGCTGGGAAGGTAGAGAATGCGGACGCTAAAACAACTTCCCTCGCCAATTTGACTGCTAACTGAAACCGTTCCTCCATGCAAATTGGCAATTTGCTGCACCAGTGCCAAACCTAGACCAGTGCCACTGTACTGGCGGTTAAGGCTACTGTCAAGCTGGATGAAAGGCTGAAATAACTTGCCGATATCTTCAGCTGCGATGCCGATACCAGTGTCAGTGATATAAAAGCAAAGGTTTTCGCCTGTTTTGCCTGCCTTTTCCACCACAACTTCTAGGGTGACAGAGCCTCCTTCTGGGGTGAACTTGACAGCATTGCTCAACAGGTTGATGAGTACCTGACGTAAGCGGCGATCGTCTGCTTGGATGCTGCCAATATTGCCATAAACTTGAGTATTGAGGCGAATATTCTTTTTTAACGCCATCTGCTTGACGAAAGCGAGGCTGGCATCACACAAACTCCTGACTGAAACCTCACTCAATTGCAGTTCCAATTTGCCAGATTGGATTTTAGACAAATCGAGGATGTCATCAATCAGTTCGAGTAAATGTCTACCGCTACGTTCAATGGTGGCGATCGCTTTTACTTGTCGCTCATTAATCGAACCAAAGACACTTTCCTGCAAGCCCTCTGACATCCCCAAAATGGCATTGAGAGGTGTTCGCAACTCGTGACTCATGTTTGCTAAAAATTCATCTTTGAGGCGAGTGGCGCGGGCAAGTTCAATATTAGTGTGAATAAGCTGCTGATTTGTCTGCCGCAGTTCTTCTTCGGCTCGTTCGCGTTCCCGCAGCGCAGCTTGCTGTTCGCGAATATCAAATAAAGTGGTGCGGCTATATAAATAGTTGCCATCAGCATCCTTAACGGCAGTGGCACTAATCAACACAGGAAAGACTGTGCCATCTTTACAAATCATTTCATACTCCAAATCCTTTACCCAGCCTTGCTTTTTGAAGCGAGGATAGTTGTGCGCGAAGGTCAAACGGCCGTCTGGGGTGAAAAAATTCACCAAGGGCTGGCCAATCATTTCCTCACGGTTATAGCCTAACCATTGCAATTCCGTCTCGTTGATCTGAATCAATCGGCCTTCGCTATCAAGGGAATGGTAGCCACAAGGAGCATTATTGTAAAGATCTTCAACCTCATGGGCATATTTCGCCAGAGCCTCTTGTGCCTGTTTGCGATCGCTGATATCAGTTATCCGTACTATATTCATGGTACGTCCGGCTACAGTAATTGGCTTGGCTGCAATATTTCCCCAGAAAATCTGACCTTGAAGCGTCACATATTCAATTTCTCGGCTCCAGAAACCTTTAGACTGCATGTCTGCGACGATGGCATCTGTTTCGCTGGCGGTGAATGGACGACGCTGGAGTGACTGCCCATTAATATCGATTAATTGAGTTTTGTCAACCGCCTCAAATAATTCCACTGCGCGGCGATTACAATCCAGAGTCAGCAATCTATCGGGATCGACTAAAAACATCGCATCGGCAGATTCGTTAAATATGGCTTCTCGCAAATCCCGATTGCGGATGAGTTCTTGTTGGGCTTGTTTGCTTTCGCTGATGTCAAAATTCACCCCAATTATCCGTACAGGTTCGTCCTGCTCGTTGTAATTGAGAATGCCGTAGGCTTTAAGATAACGAATTTTGCCACTAGGCTCAATGATGCGAAATTCTACATTATATTCTTGTTTTCCTTCTATAACTTGCTTCATACTTGCCAACATATAATCTCGATCCTCCGGATGCAGGCAGTTCCACCAAGCATCATAGCTACCGGGAAAATCTCCAGGCTTAAACCCATACAGTTCGTGCATCCGGTCGTCCCAAATTTGTCTTCCTTGGGCAAAATCATATTCCCAGATGCCAAAACCTCCGGAACGCAGTGCTAAACTGAGTCTTTCTGAGAAGTGAAGTAGCTGTTTTTCTGCTTCTTTGCGAATGGTAATATCCGTTAGCGTCCCGATATAACCGATAATGTTACCATTAGTGTTAGTTTCGGGTAGGATGTGGCAGTAAAACCAGCTAATACTGCTATCTGGGCGCAAATGCCTACCCTCGTTGCAAAAAATTTCTCTTGACCCGAAGTCTGCTTCATGCCATTCCTTAACAATGCGATCGCGATCGTCTGGATGTAGTGCTTCTACCCACCCCATCCCCATCGCTGCCTCTATTGGTCTACCCGTGAGTTCGCTCCAATAATCGTTGACATAAACACAGTTACCAACCATGTCAAACCGGAAAATAGCAACAGGAGCAGCTTTTGCTAATGTTGCATAGCGGTGTTCGCTCTCCTGTAAGGCTGCTTCTGCTTGTTTGCGTTCGGTGATGTCCGTTAAGGTACAGATATAGCTAATAACAATACCAAAACGGTTGGTTTCCGGTAGTACCTGGACGTAAAACCAAGTGACACTATTATGTGGATGTAAATACCTGCTTTCTTGGCAAATCTTTAAAAACCCTTGAGACCATTCCTTGAACAGGCGATGGCGGTCTTCTGGATGCAAACCCTGTAACCACCCCATTCCCAATGCCATCTGTGTCGGTCTACCTGTAATCTTGCTCCAGCAATCATTGGCATAGATGCATTGACCAGTAGTATCAAGCCTGAGAATTCCCACAGGAGCTGCTTCTGTTAAAGTTGCATAACGGCGTTCGCTGTCTCTGAGGGCTGTCTCTATTTGTTTTTGTCGGGTAATATCTTTGGCAATACCCAAAAATCCGATGTTGTGTCCTTCTAGATCCTTTAGGGTTTTCACTAACAGCGATACAGGAAAGCGAGAGCCATTTTTACGAATGTACACCCATTCGTCTTCATAGGTGCTTCCATCTTCAGTCACGGTAGTAAAAAATTCTCTACCAGGTGCGATTTCCCTACCGAGTTCCCATGAAAGTGCTGCTGCTCGTTGTTTGAGTTCTTCCGGGTCGTGAAAGGTGCTTGGGCTGACTTTATTAATCACCTCGTCTGCTGTGTAGCCCAACATTTTTTGAGCCGCAGTGTTGAAGGTTTGAATGCCATTTGAGTTGTTGAAAATAATTGCATAGTCACTGCCATCTAAAATCGCTTGTTGCAAGTTATTGATGGCTATTAGCTGGGCTTCTGTTTGTTTGCGTTTTGTAATGTCAATGTGGCAACCAACCATGCGGAGGGGGTTACCATCTTCATCCCAGGCAATGACGCGACCCGAACAAATTACCCAAACGGTAGACCCATCTTTATGCCGATATCTCACTTCGTTGTAATAAGGTATTTCTCCGCGACTTTGAACATGTCGCTCGAAAAGTTCCAACATACTTGGTAAATCCTCTGGAAAAATCAGACTTTGCCAAGTTTCTGTTATATTCACTAACTCCCCATCTTCATAGCCGAACATCTGCTTGAAGGTTGAGCTAAAATACTGCTGTTTGCCCGGAATATCCCAGTCCCAGTAACCTGCTAGGCCGACTTCGAGAATCTGCTCGAGAAAATGTAATTCCATTCCCAGCATCTCTGCCCGCCGCCGTTGCTCTTCTGAGAGTTTGCGTTCTGTAATGTCCATCAATACGCCCAACATTTGCAGCAGTTGTCCGGTTGCGTCATAAACTCCGCGTCCTTTTACGGATACCCAGTGAATGCTGCCATCTTGACAGGTGGCTCGGTATTCGACAGCATAATCAGTTTGTGATGCGATCGCCTGTTTGAGTTCTTGCTCAACCGATTCTCGGTCTTTTGGATGTACCTGAGTTAGCCACTGCTCAAGACTCAACTCCACATCACTTTGCTGGGAGCAAAAACAGTGAATTGCATTCTGGCTGGCAAATATTCGATTAGTAACTGGGTTCCACTCCCAATAGCCAATACCAGCAAAATTTAAAGTGAGCTTGAGTTTCTCTTTGTTGGCTTTGAGGGCTGCTTGTGTGCGTTGGCGTTCTGCAAGTTCTGCTTGTAGTTGCTGATAGGCACTCGCTTGTTGAATAGCGATCGCTATTTGCACCCCCAGCTGCTCCAATAATTCCAGTTCTACTGCTTGCCAGTGACGGGATGCACTACATTGGTGAGCAATTAATAATCCCCATAACTGATTTGCAACCAAAATAGGCACTACCACATAGGCTTTAACTTCCCATTGTTCTAGGAGATGGACGTGACAAGTATTTAATTCAGCCTGATAAATATTCTCTATCGCTCGTTTTTTTCCCTGGCCATAGTCTCTCCAGCCTCTGTGTTGAAAGTAGGTGTCGGAAATTTGCCTTCCTATAATCGCCGTCCAACCGGGAAGCACCGACTCCGCCACAATCGTGCCACTCATATCCGGCTGAAATTGATAGACAAGTACTCGGTCTGCTTTCAAAAACTGCCGCACTTCTGTGGCTGTGGTACGCAGAATTTCTTCTAGTTGCAGAGACTGACGAATGCGTAAGGCGATAGTGGCAATTAGTTGTTGTTGTTCGTGGCTTTGTTCCAACTGTCGGGTCAGATGCATCCGTTCGAGGGCATGATGAATTGCACCTTGCAGAACTTCAACCGTGAGCCGATCTTTGACAAGATAATCCTGGATGCCACTTTTGATGGCACGGACAGCAGTAGTTTCATTTCCTGGCGCTGTCAGTAGAATTACAGCAGTTTCAGTATTGCCATGACGTTGCCGAAATTGCTCGATAAACTTCAGCCCATCTCCATCAGACAATACAAAATCCAGCAAAATAATATCTGGAATCTCGTGCTGACACCATTGCATTGCCTGTGTTGCCGACTCAAACTGTAAAGTGCGATAGGTATACAGGCTGTCTTGCTGTAAAAAGCGACAACATGCTTCGCGATCTTCAGCGCAATCGTCAATTATTAGGATCGTGAAGCAAGAAGGATGGCTCATAAATTAAAAATACAAATGCGATCGCGCTTCAAAAAATTTTTCTAGCCTTGATAATCAAAACCGAGGCCACCCTCGATAACGAAATGAGGGCATAATACCAATTCAAAATTCAAAATTAAGAAATCCTTATTTTACAAGGGTTTCTAAATTTGGATCTGTTTCAAACTTTTAGTGAATTGGTATAACAGCCGAAATGCCTCACTTACAGCAGTTTTGATTTGCATGAGGTACAAATTAACTGGTTCTGAGGCAGGAGGCAGGGGGCAGGAGGTAGAAGAAGAATTTCTATATTTAATTTTCCAGTTGTGTACCTCATTTAGTTGCAACCTGCTGTATGTTTATACTTCCCAAAAAAAGGTTAATCTGTGTGATTTTCAATAATTTAGCCAAATTGATACAGAGCTTAAATTTTGACTGCGCTTTTCTGTTGCGTAGTATGCACAAATCAGTTTCGCGATCGTACTGAACGACTGACTGAAAGCTTTCAGTAGATTTTCTAAGTGCAAATTTATTTACTAACAGTTACAACAACACTGTCAGAACCTTTGTTTTAGAAGGGCTGTAATGATTTTAATCATCAGCCAGATGGCTATTGAGGTTTTGTTAATTAGTTGTTTTCTGTATCATCCTGCTATACATCTCCTCGAACTTACAGATAATCCCAGAGTGGCGGTTCAGTATTTCTGATTAAATCCCAAATTACTATCAAAGTAAATTCTCTCAAATAAATAAATCAAAAATTTCCTGTTTTTCCTGGATTATTTTTTTCTACAAAACCGGAATAATAAATTTATGTAAACGCAAGGCACTATAAATAAAATAAAACCTTGTAACATTACTAAATTATTTTGGATTGAGAGAAAAATCAAAATCCAACAACAGGGCTAAAATCAGCATCTATCCTTTATGTTTTGAATAATAATGCAGCATTCAAAATTCATAATTAATTACTGGCAGATTCAGATACACCACTAATTGAAAACCACCAAATATTCAATTTATTCAGGCTTAAATCCCGATCGACATCTGCCAATAGTAGAAAATTCGATTATGAATTCTGTATTTCTCAAACTTTTCAATACAATTAGGAGTTTTAAGATAATGTCTTTAGCAGGTATAGAACGTCGCAATCAACAGAAATTACAGTCTCAAAAACCTACAAATCCTTTATTCACTCCTCTGAATTCTACGATTTCTTTAGGAGCTTTAATTATTCTCTCAACCTCTAGTTTTATGCTGATATTTTATCTTCTTTCTTCAATGAGTTCTTTTATGTCATCTTCTAATGTTTATCCTACATCTATTCCCTGGATTACTGATAAGTTGGAGTGCGAACACACCGGCAGAGATTGGTATGATGATAAGTGCTGGGATGACAAACACAGCCTGATGTTTTAAAGTGCGATCGCTCTTACGCAGAGCACAGGCTTAAAATTCTTTTGGGTGTTCCCGTTTGGCAAACAGTTGATGTCTCAATACGGTTTAGTTAAGGAAGTTTATCTGTGAAGTAGGGGAAGCAACGGAAAACAGCTTAACTAAACCGTGTTATTTTATCGAAACAATCAAGTCTAAAACCTCATCTTTTAAGGCGAAAACTTTTTGGAATGGGGTATAAATCTTCGTTACAAAAACGGCCTCTAGCAAGAATTGTCTACTGCCTTCTTTAAATCCTCAACTTTGCTGCAATTGTTATATTTGAATCTTTCAACACCAAATATGAAGAATTTTTTATCATAGAAAATACTGAGGATTTTTAGATATTTATAGGTAAAAATCTGGTTGTTACTTCTTTAAAACTATTTTCTTTCAGGCATCTGCATAATGGTTTTTAACTCTCACAGCCCTGATAATTTACACTTGACTATCATCCGTCAGCCTCTTAGTGTTAACTCTGAGATTCTACTGACAGATGCGATCGCACTCATCAATGAGACGCAAGGGAATTTTAATGGCCTGCCACTGACAAATAATAATTTAGCGAACAACTCAAATCAAGAGATAGATAACATTGCATCTCAAGTTGACAGTTGCGTTCTAGTGGTAGACAACTCGCACTTGGTGGGAATAATTACACAAAGCGACTTAATCAAACTGACAGCACAAAAAAAGAGTCTGGACAGTATCACTGTTGCTGAAGTAATGACCAGAGAGTTAATCACCCTGAAGATAGAAGATTTTAAAGATGTTTTTACTGCATTAAATCTGCTGAGGCAATATCGGATTTACCATCTGCCTATTATTGGAGAGCAAGGGGAAGTAATTGGATTAGTAACACCTAAGAGTCTTTTAGCAGTTACCATTCAACAAGCAGGACTCTACAATTATGCCCGAGTTAAACTTGCAGAACGCCGACGAATTGAGGGAGAATTGCGCTTAGAACGTAATTTTATTTCCGCAATTTTTAACCTCACAGATGCTTTAGTGGTTGTATTAGATGGTCAAGGAAGAATTGTTCGTTTCAATCATACTTGCGAACAAGCTACGGGTTATCCATTTGATATCGCTAAAGGAAAATTTGTTTGGGATGTACTGCTATTAGCTGAAAAAACAGAATGTATCAAAGCTATTTTTCAACATTTAGCAGAGAGAGAATTTCCTCAAAGTTATGAAACTTGTTTAATTACCAAAGATAGCGATCGCCGCTTAATCTCTTGGTCAAACAAAGTTTTACTGAATCGCAATAACCAAGTTGAGTATATCATCTGTACGGGCACAGATATTACTGAGAGTCGAAAAGCTCAAGAAGAACTCCAGCAGACTCGCAACTTTCTCCAATCAATGATTAATAATCTTCCGGTTGCAGTCTTTGTCAAAGATGCTAAACCACAAAATTTCGGACAATTCAAACTCTGGAATCATAGCAGCGAATCTCTATTTGGTATCGCGGCCGAAGAGGCTATTGGCAAAACAGATTATGAATTCTTTTCCAAAGAACAAGCAGACTATTTCCGACAACAAGACCAAGCAGCTTTTGCTAGCGGCGTAGCTCAAGATATTTCTGAAGAATTTATCGACACTCCTAGCTTTGGTAGAAGAATTTTACATACAACTAAAATTCCTCTGTATGACAAAGACCAACAACCCGAATATTTGTTATGTATCTCCGAAGACATCACTGAATACAAACAATCCCAAAAAAATCTCCAACAAGCAAAAGAGCAATTACAAACAGTTTTGGATGCTGTTCCTGGGTTTGTTTCTTGGGTAAATTCTGATGGACGTTATTTAGGAGTTAATCGCCATTTAGCTGAAAGTTTTAACTTGACTACGGATGCTTTTATCGGTCAAGAATTGGGATTTATGGAAAACAGCGCCCAATTTATAGAATTTATGCGAGGATTTTTAGCTAGACAAAATTTATCAGATTCTAGAGTTATCGATCTCCAAATCAATGGAAAAATATATAATTACTTAGTCATAGCTCAAAAATATCAACAAAACACAGCCACTGTTGCAGTAGGAATTGATATTACAAAACGCAAACAAGCTGAAATTGCCTTACAAAGTTTGATAGAAAGTACAGCTTCTATAACTGGACGTGACTTTTTTCCAGCATTAGTCGAACACATTTCTTCGACTTTAGATGTTAGGGAGGCTTTCGTCACAGAGTTCGTAGACAGCGAACTTCATACTTTAGGATTTTGGTCTGATAACCAATTACAGCCTAATATTTCATATAACCCCAAATCAACGCCTTGTGAAATTTTGCGCCAGCAAGGATTTTACTACTGTGATTGCGGCATTCACCAACTCTTTCCTGAAGCTGAAAGATGGGCAGCAATGGAAGCCGAAAGTTTTATGGGAGTTATTTTGAGCGATAATTTTGGTAATTCGATTGGTTCGCTATGCATAGTAGATGAAAAACCCATACCTGACCCCGAGAGGTTTCAAGGAATCCTGAAAGTATTTGCAGCCAGAGCATCTGCTGAATTACAACGACAACGAGCGCAAGAAGCTCTACAAAAACTTAACCGAGATTTAGAAAATAGAGTTCAGCAACGTACTTTAGAACTGCAAGAAAGTGAGGCAGAACTAAGGGCTATTTTTCATCAAGCAGCTGTAGGAATTAAATTAGAAACTTTAGAAGGTCGTTTTGTCAAAGGTAATCAGAAGCTGTGTGAAATGTTAGGTTATAGCCAAGAAGAACTATTGAACAAAAATTTTCGAGATATTACATATCCAGAAGATATAGAAGTTCATTTAAAGAAATTACAGATATTAATAGCTGGAGAATTAGACACCTTTTCTCTAGAAAAGCGCTATTTACATAAAGATGGGAATTTAATCTGGGTCAATCTCACAGTTTCTTTAATTAGAGATTCAATTGGAAAGCCGATTTCTATAATTGGAGTAGTTAAAGATATCCGCGAACGCAAACAAGCTGAGGAAAATATTCGTAAAACTTTAGCAAAAGAAAAAGAACTCAGCGAGTTAAAATCTCGTTTCATTTCTATGACTTCTCACGAATTCCGAACTCCTTTAGCAGTGATTGCTTCGTCTGCTGGAATATTAAAAAGTTTTAGCGATAAACTAGACGAACAACAAAAACACAAACATCTCCAGTGCATTCAGACTTATGTGCAACACACTACTCAACTTTTAGATGATATTTTACTAATTAATAAAGCTGAAGCTGGAAAATTAGCATTTGAACCAGCTTATATTGATTTGATTGATTTTTGCCGATCTTTGGTAGAAGAAATTCAACTTAGTTCTCCTAATCATACTCTAGCCTTCTCTTTTCAGAGCTTGAGCAATTCATCAACAAACGAGCGCTTGACAGCTTGTATGGACAAGAAACTTTTACGACAAATATTAAGTAATTTGCTGTCTAACGCTGTGAAATATTCACCAAATAGTAATAATATTCAAATTAATTTGTTAATTCAAGATGGAAGTGCAGTTTTTCTGATTCAAGATGAAGGTATTGGTATTTTACCAGAAGAACAAAAAAAGTTATTTGAACCATTCTACCGAGCTAGTAATGTTGGGAATACACCAGGAACTGGATTAGGCTTGGCAATAGTCAATAAGTGTATAGACCTTCATAGAGGCAGAATTAGTCTTGCTAGCCAGTTCGGAGCAGGTACGACATTTAGAGTGGAATTACCTCTCGTAACCAAAAAATCTGTAGCTTAAAATTATCCATTTAATATGTTATTAGTAAATAATTTTGGGGAACAATAAATCATCGGGTCCTATTTAGTAAATAGTAAAGTTGAAAGATTCCATTAACTTTTCTAGAGACATAACAGAACTACCAACTAAAAACTACTAGTTATATAAGCTAATGAACAAAAAAATATTAGTAATTGAAGATGAATCCCAAATTTGCTCAAATATTCAACAGATTTTAAGTCTCTCAGATTTTGATGCTATTACTGCAAATAATGGTTTAGAAGGATTACAACTGGCTAAAGTAGAAAAACCAGACCTGATATGTTGTGACGTGATGATGCCAGAACTTGACGGTTATGCTGTGCTGACGGCCTTACGCCAAGATCCAGTCACTGAATCTATTCCAGTAATTTTTCTGACTGCAAAAGTAGACCGTGGTGACTTACGCCAAGGTATGGAATTAGGAGCCGATGATTACCTGACAAAACCTTTCTCTCCAGAAGAACTACTGAAAGCTATTAAAGTTAGATTGGCTCGGTTAGAAAAACCTATTTTAATTCAAAAGCAATACGAACAAGAGCATCAAAAAAATGCCAACCTGAAGCAGGAGATACAAGTAAATTTACAAAAACTGCAAGAGAGTCAACAACTAGCACAAACTTATAATGAGGTTTTACAAAAGCTTTTACAGGACTTAGGTAACCCACTTTCAAATATTAATATGGCAATCTATATGCTAAAAAAAGCTCAATCAGAAGTTGAGCGCGATCGCTACTTGAGTATCCTACAACAAGAGTATGCCAGAGAAATGATGCTTTTGAATGAAATCAAGCATTTACAAACATTGCTGACTCCAGAAAATGCCAAAATTATGCAAACATTAAATTTATTAAATCATAATAAATAAAAGAGGTTAACTAAGAATTAATCTTTCACTAATAATCAAGGTTAGGCTGAAAAAACTGTTATTACCTATAAATCATAGCTAATTTACTCAGTTGGCTATAATTTTCGTCTGGATAGAAAATTCTTATCAACTTTGCGAAAAATAATTTATTTACATTTGCAGATGAGCACAATTTTAATCATAGAAGACGAGCCTCAAGTCAGAGAAAATATTCAGCAAATTTTACAACTTTCTGATTTTCAAACTTTAATAGCTGCCAACGGTCGAATTGGATTAGAAATTGCTACAACCGAATTACCGGATTTAATTATCTGCGACATCATGATGCCAGAGTTAGATGGCTATAGCGTACTGTCTGCTTTGCGCCAAAACGAAGCAACTATAAATATACCTTTGATATTTCTCTCTGCTAAAGCAGAGCGTTCAGATTTTCGTAAAGGTATGGATTTTGGAGCTGATGATTATTTAACTAAACCATTTACACCTGAAGAATTACTGAGTGCGATTGCTTCTCGTCTTGAGAAACACGCTTTAATTGAGCGCCAATCTCAAGCTAAACTAGATGAACTCAGAATAAATATTGCCCAGTCATTACCGCACGAACTGAATACTCCTTTAAATGGTATTCTTGGTATGTCACAGTTGTTAATGGAAAATTGTGACGTCATGCCTGAATCTGAAGAAATCGAAATTGCCGAATTAATTTACACATCTGCTAATCGATTATATCGATTAACTCAAAGATTTTTACTCTATAGCGACCTGGAATTAATCGCAAAAAGTCCTGAGAAATTCCGTAAAATTCAAGAACAGCCAGATCGATGTTCTAGCGATAAAGTTATTAATGTAATTTCTCAGATAAAAGCTAGAGAAGTAGGCAGAGAAAAAGATTTAAAGCTGGAATTGCAAGCATCTACGGTAAAAATAACAGAAGAAAAACTTAGTATCATCATTGAAGAATTACTGGACAATGCTTTTAAATTTTCTTCGCCTAGCAGCGAAGTGCAAGTTATCGCTAATATCCGCGATCGCAAATTTCAATTACATATAATTGATAATGGCCGAGGAATGACACCACAAGAAATTGAAAAATTTGGCGCATTTCTCCAATTTAATCGTAAGTCTTACGAACAGCAAGGCTCTGGCTTAGGACTAGCTATCGTTCAGCATATAGTGAATTTATATGGCGGTGAATTGACAATCGATAGCATTCCACAAAAAGGAACAACTGTCAGTGTTTATTTGCCTTGCTAGAGTTTGTTTGCAAAGATAAGTAGCTCAATATGATGGTTGGATTTTAGTCTGGGAAAGCCAGACCAGTCATGGGGTCGCGGATATACAATCCTAGTGTCAGACTACGCATTACTTCATCCCAAACGGGTATTAGTTGTTCTGCTTGGTCTGTCCAATAATCAAATGTAATCAAGCACTGAACATTCGATCCTAAACCAATACAAATTCGAGAAAAAGCTTCCCGTGGTTCTTCTTGAGTGTCAATAAATTTAATCTGTGTCCAGACAATTCTCGCGGTTTGACGCTTGACAGTAATAATTTCTCCTTTTTCAATGGGGTTGCGACTGTCGTCTTCTACGACTTTTCTCAAGGTAGATTTGAGGGGAAACTCGCTCCAATCATGGGGGGGCAGCTGATTAAAAGATACTTCCAGACAGCAATCATCGTTAGGCGGTTTTTTATCCATGAACTTGAAGGATTTTTCTTGTGGCTCAAAAACCCAATTTTGAGGAACATTGAAGCGAACAGCCCCCCGATTAGCGACAAATATTTTGTAGCCTGATGGAGATTCCCAGCGATGATCGGGCTTTAATTCAAGCGTTTCTTTAATCCACTGAAGATTGCTTTTTTTACGCTTTGCCATAATGTTTTTGTTATCTGTGGTGAAGAGGGCATTATTGAAAAGCCGCTTGTAGACGCTTTGGGGCTTGCCGTAGAGCGTCACTTTTTAAAACAGACATTCGCTCTTTTTGTTCATATTATCAAATTGCTATAGCAATCCGTTTTGATTTAGAAAATTTATTTACAGCATATTTCAGCTAAAGAAGTACATGGGTAGAGGCAGCATAGCTTGATTATCTGTACCTCACCAGTGCTGTATATGGTGCGCGTACCCCTGCGGGGAAGCAAGCTACGCAAAGCATCTCGCAGAGAAGCCCAGCACAAGCACGATAGACAAGCAATAAGTAGGAATTTGTCAAAAATTTAACTAAGCAATCTATTGGCTGTTGTTAATTGTTTTTATACAAGGGGAACTATAGATATAGTAATCTTGAATTTAATATCAAACTATGCATTTGGTACATCAGCAGAATATCGAGCGTTTAATTTTAAGTATTAAATTTGACAATATTTATCAAGTGATAACACTGCTGTTTCATGAGGCAAGGCTCAATTGGTTGTTTGTGAGAAGAGATATTACAGCCGTACTTTTGCCTGGATTAGTATTTACTAGCACTGCTCTACATACGCATACATCATCATTAATTGAGTGGGCGCTGACTTTAGGACAGAGTACACTTTACTTTTGGCTATGTCTCACAACTTGCTGCATCCCAAACCAACTGGTTGGTTTTGAAGAAGATCGACACAATAAGCCCGATCGCCCTTTAGTTTCAGGAATGGTTTCATATCGTGGGGCGCAGGTACGTTTTGCGATCGCCATCATACTCCTAATTGCTTTTGGGGCATACTTAGAAATTTTGGAATGGGCATGTTTGGGACTGTTTTGTGTAATTGTGCATGACTGCTTAGGTTTGAGTCATCATTGGTTAACTAAAAACCTATTTATTGCAGGAGGAATATTCTCAATCTTTGCTGCGGCATGGCAAATGGTTACTCCATTAACTGCAATTGCTTGGGAATGGATCGGATTTCTGGCTGGAGTGTGGCTGGTCTTGGCTCATATACAAGACCTGCGAGATATGGAAGGCGATCGCACAGTAGGACGAAAGACCTTTCCCCTTGTTTTTGGAGAGATGACTAGTCGAGTTGTGCTGAGTTTAGGATTTGGCTTGCTGCCTTTATTTGTGCATATTATTTTGATGCTACCTGCAGGAAACCACTTCGCTGTTCTTTTATGGGATGGGATATTGGCGATCGCAAGTTGGAGCATAGCAGCAAGAATTTTGGTATATCGTACTTCTCAAGCAGATCGTAGAACTTATATGTTATTTACAGGCTGGCATTGTTTAATGTTAACTAGTTCCTTTTTTGTCATGTCGGTTTAGAAAACAGCCTGTTAGATTCGGCTTTAGTTCAATATTTATGAGATCGAGACAGGGGCGATCGCAAAAATAAATAAAGTCAAATTTGCTTAGCAAAATAACGTATTTTTTTCTCAAAATCCCTTTTAGCTTTTTGATTTCGGTGTTTTCTACAAGCAAGATGAGCTTTTATTTTTTCAAACCCCAACTTACTTTCTCATTTGACTAATTCGCGCATTTATACTGTGCTTGTAGCAAAAGCCATTGCAGATTTGCCGGAATTCTCTCAAGCCGATCTATACAGAAGTTTTTTAAGGTAAAGAATATTAACCGTACTGAAATACAAGGTGTAGATTATGGCTCGTAGAAAAAGAACTTCCGTAATTTTACAAAGAGCAATGCGTCGTGCAGCTGGTATAAATTCAATTGCTCGAGATTTAGATTTAGGCAATGAACTCACCTTACCTACCTTCTCAAGTCTGGTTGACAAGATACGAACAAGAGAAAGTGCCTACAATATTGCGTTTTCCAGTTTGGATAAATTGTACCGAGAAATGCTGTAAACAGAAGGGCAGTTAGTACCCTGTATGGCAAAAGCAGTGTAGAGTACGCTATGGCGGCAGGAGTTCCTAAGAAGAGTCGTAGACATCATTTTCATATATTTATTTCAGCCATATTTATGGTGCGTTGCGCTTTGGGACAACGCACCCTACAGAAGTTAAATTTATTTGCGGTGATTTCCTTACACGCAGCACCTTTTTAAACTAAATCTACCGAACCTGTATATCCTTTGAGAATTGCTAAAGAACCACCACATGAATTAATTAGCGTGTCTTTTCCGATTTGAGTGAGGCTGGCGTTTAAGCCACTCAGATTTAAGCGATCGCCGTAACCAAAACCGTAGATAGTAGCAAAACCACTGCTTCCCAAAATCACTGTATCTGTTCCTTCACCCAAGTAGACTTTATCGTTCCCTCCACCTATGACGTCTACAGATGAATCAAACAGATTTGTATCCTTACTTAAAGCTTCTGGTAGACAAACCGTTCCTCCCCGCAAATTTATCAGATTATTGCCATTTCCCACGTGGATACTATCATCACCTGAACCAGCAAAAATTAAGTTATTACCTAAACCAGAGTAAATATTGCTGTTGGTATCATTTGTAATGATTGTGTTGTTGCCATCATCTGCATAAATATCTGTAGAAGTTGAACCAGAGATTCCCAAACCTAAAATAAAATCATCGCCGTAGCCAGTTCTAATTGTAGTTTTGCCATAAGATATCATTGCAATTTCATTGTCACCATCGCCAGCATTTATAGTTTGGTTATAAGATGGCAAATTATTTGCAGAGATATAAGTTAATAATGAAACTTCGCTGCTGATAACATCATTTCCTGAATATGTATTAATTTTGGCTTCTCCAGCTCCCAACAATATTAAGTTGTTACCTTTTCCCGCATTAATTGTTCGGTCAGCAAATCCTCTTAAATAGAAAATATCGTCACCTATTCCAGTTGAAGCAAATAATTTTGAGATACCATCTAAGCCAATAATATTGTTATCAGCATCGAACAGATAGTCACCACCATAATCGTCTAAAAAATTATTTCCGCTTCCCAAGTAAATTTCACTATCGCCTGCTCCCAAACTGACATAATCATCTCCTCTGCCAGTACTAACAAGTGTGTTAATTCTATTAGAACTGCAAGGCAATGGACTAGTTTGTAAAACTTCACCGCTAAAGATACTAGTATCTATATTAAAAATAAAATCTATACTTCTTCCTAGTAAAACAACATCATTACTATCTCCCGTATTCACAACATTGTTGTTACCTACTACCACAAACCAGTCTGGACTTTCATCACCCAAAAAATTCTCATTACTCTCTTGAATGAATTGTTGAGTGTAAGTAATGCCGCGAAAAACTTGGGTTGTCATAACAATTTCCTTTATAGCTCAATACAGTCCGGTGAAGCGCAAAATTTATGTAGATGAGCTATTATTCTGAAAAATTAAAATAGAATCCGGTAAATATTCAAAAATTTTCCTGAATACAGCAGTATTTAAAATACAAAATAGACATTGAGCTACACTTTGTACGTTAATAAGAGTAAAACACGCTTTTTACATGCTTATTAGCTAAATATTTGTCTAATTTATTTTCGTTAAAATTTGTTGAAACTAATTATGACATTAAACTAGAAATAAAGTCTAATTTGCTTAATTAAATCATATTTGAAGAATAACTCATAATTCATAAAATGTACACTTATGACCCAATAAGAAACAACGTTGCTAAACACGTGTAAAATTTTAAAGGGTTCGATAATATTATCGAAAACACTGATTTTTCAGATAGAAATACAAAGAAAAATTAGTTTAATTATGTTTATCTAATTCTCTAAAATCTAGCTACACATACAGCGTATTTCAAGTAAATGAAGTACACAGGTAGGGGCGCATAGCTATCATTGGTGTCAACTTAACGTAGAACTGATGTCCCTTGCTCATAGCAAAAGTCATCTTTAGATGACTAAATATACCCAAAATTTTGAGTCTACTGAAGTAGACTTGAGCTATTAGCCAGAGAATTTATTATCTGGTAGGTGAGGAAGCCAGCACCGAAGCGATTTCTAGCTTAAGTTGACACGTATGATAGCTATGTGCCCCTACCCTCACCAAGCTGCAATGTGCTGTAAATCCCCGCGTCTCCCAGTCTCCGCGTCACCGCGTCATCATCTGTTGTCTCCTTTTGGAGAATTGGTATTAATAGCGGTTTTAGCATCCCAAGTCTCTATTCATTAAACCCACAATATTCGATTGCTGGCAATGTGGTAAATCAAAACCCTGACGCTTATACAATAAGAAACTGCTCTAGACTAACTCTAGAGCAGTGCTTGAAAAAGGAGTTTTAGGTAGATAGGAGACTAAGGAGTTGTTGTCCCCCGGTTATAAATAAGAAGTTTGTTATGTAATACTATTCATCTCAAGTTTTATGTTTTACGCAAAAAACTAAAAAATTCCGTCTTCCACAAAATTCAGTATTATTTTATACTATTAGATTTAGTCAAGACTTACGCATTCAGATTCTCTAACCCCCTTTTGAAGGCGGCTTTAGAATTTTTCCCCAATTTATCAGCTACCGTGTACACAAAAGCCAAAAAATCATCACCACAAAAGATTTGAGTCTGGTAGATAGTCCTAACGCACGGTAAATCTCTGCGGTGTCTTACTCTCACCGAATACATACCCTACTGGCGTGGCAAGACTCGCGTTTTAAGGTAAAAAGTTTTTGGAATGGGGTATAGATCCTCGTTACAAAAACGGCCTCCTGCCTTCGTTAAAATTATTCTGGATTATGTATGGCTTGGGAATCGTGAATTCTTAGGTTTTACAAGTGATTTTGAAACAGTTCTAGAACATGTTGCCAAGCATCAGGAGCAGCTTCAGGATTGTAACTTGGGTGTTGTTCGAGAAATGGATACTTGTCTTTGAAGAATCCGGCGAAGAATCCGTGCCCGGCATCGTATCGAAATACACGATGATTGATTTGATGTTTCTTTAATTCTGCCTGAATTTGCTCAGTTTCCTCCTGGGAAATCAATGTATCTCTTGTACCAAAAAATGCATAAATAGTACCTTGAATTTGCGAGGTACGATTAATAGTTGGAGTCTCTTCACCAAAACTAGAGCTGGTAATTCTAGCACCGTAAAAGCAAGCTGTTGCTTTGATATCGGTGAACGTTGCAGCAATGTAAGCAACATGGCCGCCAAAACAGAAACCAATAACACCAATGGCATCTTGTTTAACATTGGGTAAAGTTTTTAAGTATGCGATCGCCGCTTGAATATCGCTTAAAATATCTTGATACTTTACTTGTTGATAGTATTCCGACCCCAGACGATAGGCTTCTGGACTAAACCCAACATCTTCGGCGCTAAAATCAGCCTCAAAACCGGGAGCAATACGTTGATACATTGCAGGGGCTATTGCTACATAGCCTTGTTTAGCGATTAGTTCTGCAATCTCTCGAATGTTACTGTTGATTCCAAAAATTTCAGGAAAAACGATAACGGCAGCAAAAGTTCCTTGATGTGCTGGTTGAGCTAAGTAAGCATCGATTTCTAAATCATTGTTAGGTATTTTGACTTTTGTAGTGTTAATTTCGATGTTTGTTATTTCTACCATCTTGTTTCCGGTCTGCTGATACCAACTTGTCTATTTTGACTGTTTTTTGACACGGATAAAAAATATTTTTACTAATTCGTAGTTCGTAATACTCGCCAAGGTGTGAGAAGCAAGCTACGTAATTCGTAATCAACTAAAACTTAGAATGTGCGTTATTAGCCAACGCTGAATTTCTAACTTTTGGACAGACAGTATCTCGAACTTCTGGATGATACTAAGGGTTTTTGATTTGTGCGACCTTACAAAGGTAAGCATAAAGACTCAATATTAACAAGCACAAAAAAAACTATGCCAGATCAATCATTTAGAACAAACATACCGGAAGTCGATCCCAGCGAGATTGAAGATACTCGAACTCAAAGAGCGATCGCACAAGAACATCACTCGTTTTTAGAAAAGGTTATGGTTCAAGGCGGATTTGCAGATTTGTATGACGCCAGAGACTTTACTGAAGTTGTGTTTCGCGTTATGCGCGACTTAATGACTACAGATGCAATTAATCGCGTTGAGGCAGAACTGCATAGAGAAGCTGTGCCTACAGATGAGAAAGCACTCCAGTTTGAAGTCGCCGATTTGTGGAAAGATACCAATCCGATTGTGGGATTTTTAAGTCGAATCCGTCAACCTTTAAGAGGCCCGGCTCCCATTGGTATAGATTCCAATTTATTTCTGACACGAGTTGCTAATGAAGGAGCACTCCCACCAAACGTTCCGGCAGAGCAAGCAGTTAAAGGCGTATTTTCTGCCACCAAAGACGAACTTTCCCAAGAACGGATTCAGGAAGTTGCTGGCTGGCTTCCCGATCGTGTACGCGAGCTTTGGGAACAAGCTTAATTACAAGTGTGAAAAAGTTAAGTCTGTTTGTGGATGAGAATCACAAACAGGCTTTTTATATATAAATGCGATCGCTTTCTTCTCAGGCACAATTCAAGGAACTTACCCTTGGTACGCACCTAAGGTTTTTTATCAAAGAAATGTCAGTATCATTTTTACGAGCTTGACTGCGATGCTCACTCCTTTGTTCCAGTGTTTCTGATGGATTAAAAAATTTAAATTATACAATTACTATCCGGAAAACAAAGGTGAAGTTACGAAAAATAGTAAAGTTTTAATGTAACTTTCTTTTTTTGAGTTCAGATAAAAGGCTTTCCCTATGGTTACTACTCCTGTATACTATTTACAAATTCTTGGCAATCCGAATATTGAAATTTCTCAAGATGAGGTGCGATCGCTTTTAGGAGAAATAGAAGTACAACTGCATCGTAGCGGAGTTTATCGACGCGCTTTAGCGATGATGCAGAAGTTAATAGGCGAACAAACACATCAGGCTCAAGATATATTAAAAGCTGTAGGTAGAGAAGCGATCGGTTTAGCATTTCGACAATTTGCCCAACAATATGAAAAAGTTGAGACAGCTACAGATACGCAGCAAACCACAGAAACAGTCGATTCTTCACCAGAAATACAGCCCACTCTCCAGGAACCACCCTCTAAAAATGCAACAGAAAATTCGCTGTGGAAAAAACCACTACAATTACTGAATCATCAGAAAATTTCTCAAGCAGAACAAGCCGAGCAAGCAGCGCAACAACGCATAGATAGCCTACGTCAAATCGGGCAACAACTCCAAAAAACCCGTCAGTCCAAAGGGTTTTCTGTGTACCACATCCATTTTTACACTCATATCCGCATGGAGTTGATAGAAGCATTAGAAAACGGTAATTTGCAAGAATTACCAGATGACATTTATCTACGTGGATTTATCCGACGTTATGGAGATGCTTTAGGACTTGATGGTGTTGCTTTAGCTGCTTCTTTACCAGTACAAGCAGCTATACCAGTAACTAAGTCCTCTTCGCATCAATCTAAAAAAGGAATGGGATTGGAAATTCATCCGCCGCATTTATATGTAGGTTATGCAGCTCTTGTTGCAGGTGCAATGGGAGGATTAGGTTTAATGTCCCAGCAACAAGCAAATACAAGTATCTCAATTGAGCAAGATAACTCTTCTTCTGTTGTACAATCGTTAAAACAAGAATCCCCTACTGTTAAACCAGGAATTAAATCTACTAACACAGGTGTGGTTGTTGGATCTGATATTTCCCCACCAGAAGGATTATATTAACGAACTGCACCACAGTAGATTGCAAGCTGGTGAGATACAAATCGTCGTAGGGTAGCACAGCTGTGCTACCTCCAAACAAAAGTATAAATGGAATGCGATCGCCTACTGATAAAATAAAGCTGCGTTGCGGTTTGCGACAATACACGCTACTTCATCCCTCTTAACTTAATGCCTGATTTTCATCAGACAAATGATTGACTTTTGTATAAATCAAGGCTCTACTCACGTTTTACTTTACTTATACGATATCGATAACAAGCATAGTGCATTGCTTTTTTGAATGCCAAAGAACCATAAAAATCTGACATTATCGCACCCATAGAATAAGGAACGATAGAGCTATTTCTCAGTATTTTTATATCTGTTTTTTGTAGAGTACAGAATTTAACAAATTTTGCGATCGCTACAAATGAAATTGTACCTGTTCCTGGTTGTGCAATCGCACTGCAATGTATCTCAACAAATACTAAATTTTGTATTCCAGAACAATGGAATCTTAACAAAGATCCTTCAACACACAAATATGCTTCTTTATCTTTATAATCGATTTTTTCTTTGATAAAGTCTGCAAAGTAATCTAGAGCTTCACTTATATTAACTGAGCTTGCTGTACATAACTTATATTTGGGAATATTTTCTTCCATAATAATCTAATAGTTCTAAATGCGATCGCCTGCTGATAAAATGAAGTGCGTTGTCCTTTGTGACACACATCTTACATTAGAGATGCGATCCCGCTTATTCTCTCACGCTACGCCATATTGCGTATATTGACGAAAGTGTGATGGTTGTAGTCCTAAAACAATATCCTGTTTGGGTACTCCCATCTCAGTCAACTCTTGAGCAATTTGAATATCGGTCATATTACGCTGAATCCATATTTTTTCATCTTTGATATCGAGATGGATCGCACAATTATAAATTCGGTCATATCCATCCCAGCCAATCTCTAAAATCTGGTAATGGTCTCGTGTCGTGTCGAATATTAGTTGAATTTCAACATCTTCTTCTGAAGGCTGGTAACTGGCATATTTGGTTAATAAGTTTTGAATGTATTCACGATATTGGTCTAGATTTGCCATTGCACAATCACCTCATCATTTGGATCGTAAACTATTAATTTAACTTGATACTCTTGTACTGAACTTTGGGCAAAGTCCCGGCTAAATAGCGATCTATAAGTTGAGAGTGGAACAGCTAGAAACAAAACTCTCTCAGGTTCCCTGAGTCGCAGAGCTAATCTATAATTGAGAAACTGTCCCAAAGCCGCATGGTAGTCAAAAAGTTCCGAATCCCCTAAAAAACTTTTGATTTCAACAGCAATTTTCTCTGTTCCTCGCTCAGCTGCTAAGATTTGTTCCGCACCTAAATCAATCGACATTTTATCTTTGCCAAACTTAACAACTAGCGGATCGTGCGTGATGACCCACCCTTCTTTTTGCAGTCCCCGTTTGACGGCTTCGTGAAAAATGTCTTTTGCAGACACGGACAGAACCAGAACCCAATAACCTTATGATACCGAACTATGATTATGCTGCATTGCACTTTGCGATAAGTATGGGAGGGATGCGATCGCCTGCTGATACGATGAAGCTGAGTTGCCGCAAAGCGCAACGCACCACATCAATATATATGTATCGTAAAAACAAACGATACTATCGCACCTATGCTTCATTACCGCAAACCCTTTATTCATAGTTAGTTTCTACGGTAAAAATGGAATTTGAGCCTCACCATACTCATGTAATATCAAGTTCGCTTAATTACTTGTAAATCCTGAAACACCCCACCCGCCTTACGGCACCCTCCCCTTGCTAAGGGGAGGGTTGGGGAGGGGTAACGCGAGGACTGCAATCATAACTAATCATCCGAACTTGATATAAATACCCAAATTTTGACAATTCTTTTAGATTCGCTCTGTTTAATATTGGTTGTCTAGCAAAAATCAGAAATCCAAAGTTAAGACAATTGCTTGGTTTGTTGGAGAGAAAGAGCGATCGCACTATTTTAAAATTCAGCTATTTGCGATCTCAGGAAAAAGTTGAGAAATTTCTTGCCAGTGGGGACGTACCCACCCAGCAATGCGAATTGCTTCTCGCATAACCTCCAACGATAACCCCGGCTGAACTTTCTCAAATGCTGATGCCCATTCACTCAGATCGTATAGAAATTTATCGAGTCTTTGCAATCCAAGTATGGTGAATGCTTCAGCAAAGCGTCCAATGTTTGCGATCGGCGCTGCTAAACCGCTTAGCCCTTCCGAGCGATGGAAGCCATTATCGATTAACGGTTGAACGACTTTCTTAGCTAGATCGAAATGTCCTGCTTGAGATAATGCATCTGCAAATGTCCATATTGCTGCCTCTGTGCGCCCATAGTCTTCAACAGCACAGGTAGCTGCTTTAGCCTCCATAAATATTCTATTTGCCTCAGCTTCAAGTCCTGCATTAGTTAAGGCTGCTGCTAAAGCACATAATGCTTGCGCTTTTTCTAAATCGTCATTAATATAAAGCGTGTTTTCCATAGCTTGATTAAAACGACCTACCTGAGCTAATGCTTTTACTAAAGTGCTTTGTGGTGGTGCATAAATGGATGTACTTGTCATAGGTTTATGAGCGAACTCCTGAATATCTTCAAAAACTCTATCTGCTTCGACTTTTTGCCCATCTAACTCAAGAGCAACTGCTAATGCACTTAGTACTTTGACACGATATGAATTGGCTGGCGGAATCATCTGAAAAACTTCCTGTAACTCACTGAAGCGTCCAACTTGAGCAAAAGCAATAGCTAATGTACTGAATATATCTACCTGTTCGTGTTCATCTTCGTTATTCGCAATATCCCTTATTTTGATAAAGATAGCCTCTGCTTCTGCTTTGTATCCAGCCTTTTCCATTACCACTGCTAGATTACCCATTGCTGCTACTGCCAATCTATCTCTGGTAATACTGGCAGCTTCTCTGGCTTCTGTAAAAATTTCTATGGCTCTTTTAATCTGCCCTACTTGCGCTAAAGCATTTGCTAATGTACTCAAAGCTTCTGCTCGTATCCCACTGCCTTTAGGAATAGTACAAGCTAATTCATAAGCTTCATGGAAACGTCCAGCTTGAGCTAAGTGATATACTAAACCATTTTTAGATCTATCACGACACCACCAAGGACTCTCATAAATAAATTTTCGAGCTTTGGTGAAGAATTTGTTAGCGTCTTCTTCAAGTCCACCTTGAGCTAACGCTGTTGCAAATTTACCCAATGCAGCCGTCCATTGTTCATGATGATCGGCAGGATTTAAATTATTAGCTTTTACCAAGAATTTAACTTCTGTAAAGATTGCATCTACCTCTTGACCTAATCCTTCATCAATCAGTGCTTTAGCTAATTCACTTAATGCTTGTACTTTCAAGCACTCAATCTCAATATTATTTGCTACTTCTTTAGCTTCGCTAAAGCGTTGAAGTTGGGCAAAAGTAGCTACTAAATCTCTTAAACAAAATGCTTGATGCCAAGTATGCTGTTCATCAAGTGCAATTTGCCTTGCTTGAACAAAGATTTTACTTGCTTTCTCTTTTTCACCTATTCTATCTAAGGCTTCTCCTAATTTTGTTAAAAGGTAAGCCTGAAATGAACTTCTAATCTTGACATATTTTTCCACTTCCTCAATTACTGTTACAAATTCTGTCTGATATACAGTTTGGGATATAGCTACTGCTAAATTCACTAATATGTTTGCTTTATCCCAACTTTTCATTTGAATTGATAAAGCTAATTCTTTTAGCTCCTTCAAAAGTAGATAGTTAGCTTCTTCTTTATTTTGTTGTGCTTTAAAAACAGCTAATAAGCCGTTAAACCTAGTTTCAGGAAATTGTCGCAAACGCGCATAGCCAATGGCTTCTGTTTCACGCCCCAACCATACCAGAGTTTCTAAATCTGTGTCGCTATAATTAGTTACTCTTTGATTTACTACTTGCCTTGCTGTTTGGAGTTGAATCAGCGTTAACAATTGATTTGCTTCTAATGGGTCGGCAAAGTCACTTATTGCCAATTCCAAATCAGCAACATACGCTGTATCACCTGTACAAGCAATATATTTTGCTTCCATCCAATCTGAGCATTTAGTTAGCAGTTTATACAGTTCTTCTTTTCGCCCAGATTCATGTAAATGGTAAGCTAAGTTTTCAAAAAAATAGCTATCATTGGGGCCAGTATGCCAGCCATTTGAGCAACGTGAAGAGTAAGAATTCACCAAACGGTTATGCAATGCGGCCAAATCACCAGCTTGCTTACGCACATAGTCATACTGGAGGTCATGCAAAGTTAAGCATCCTCGATCGTCACGCCGTGCTAGCGATCGCTCTACTAGCACATCTACCACATCTTGCGTATCGAATTCATCTAGCCCTTCAGGTTCCCAAAAACTTTGTAACGCAGCTTCAGGAATAGACGTATCTTCTGGAAAAACAGCAAAATCTAAATAGCGTTTTTGGATATCAGCCTCTAATGCCTCAATACTGACTTGAATTGCTTTGAGCAAGTTTGGATAAGGGTAATCAGGAAACTGATGCCTAATTTTTTCTAGGTCGGCATTGCGAAGCTTGTGCAGCAAATTGTCCCAACGGTCCGGCTTACCTTGCACTAATGCACCAATCATTGCTAGTGCTAAAGGCAAGTTACCACATTCTCGCACCACTTCATGTGCTTCAACAGGTAATGTTTCTTTCTCTTGTTTTGCCCACAATGCCAACAGTGTTAGCGCCTCTTCATCCTCCAGCAAACCTAATAAATGTTTAACAGCACCCAGTTCCTGAAGTACCTTATTGTCGCGTGTTGTAATTAACATCTTGCACTTCTGCCCTAGTGCATTAAAAGCCTCAGCATGTTTGCTTTGCCAGACATCATCTAGAATCACTAAGCAAGCTTTATTTGCTAACAATTCGCTCAAGTGAACTCTGCCCTGTTGCACATCTTGAAATGTCTGTGAACTATCGCCCAACATTTTGGCTAAATCTAATTGCCGTAAGCTAAGTGTTGGATTTTCACCAAGCGTCACCCACAAGATACCATCGGGAAAACTATGGCGCACCTCCTCATCCCGTGCCAGCATTGCTGCCAAAACTGATTTACCAATCCCGCCCATACCATGCACTCCAACTCTCAGCGCGGTTCCAGTAACGGCTACTAGCTTGCTTGTACCATCTAGTACCAATTTTTTTAAGTCGTTGAGTGCATCAATCCGTGGTAGAAAATTTAATGGTAAATCTGGTACATGGCTGCTTAGCTTTCCTAATGCTGGCGGGGATACTGGAATTAACTGAAGTGGAGTATCAGAGTTGGAAGTTTCCAGCCATTGCAAATACCGTTGTTTTAACCAAGCGAGAAATTTTTGATCTTTAGTTCGGCTTTTCTGTTTATAACCCGGAAAACCTTCCTTGCCATCCTTTGGACAGAACCGTTCATGATATATTGTCCACATATGCTTTCTAACCGTATCTGGATTAGAAGGCAATTCATTATCTTCAATTGCTTGATCTGCAACCTGTTCGTTAGTTTTGAGAGTTTCTTGGTTAGGGAATTTAGACAGAAAAATAGCTTGCTCAGTTTTGGTTAATCCATATCGCTCTTGAGGAAACACCTCAGTTCTTAAAAATGTTTGCCAGCTTTTCATAGTTACTGCTATCTTCCCAAACCCTCTTAGAAGTGGGCATATTTTGATTCAGTTTAACTGAATTGGCTGGATAATGTGTATATTTTCCGGTTATTTTCAGAACCGGAAAAATTTTTCCGTTGATATTTTATTTAGCGGAAATTGTTTTCTGGGACTTTTTTTAAAGCAACTTATAGGATGTATTTGTTGGTCATTACACCTTAAAACTTGATTAAAGGATTTAATATATCGATGAATTACTCCTCAGTATCTGAGACTATTCAACAGCAAGAACAAACAAATCAGCTATTGCACTGCCAAACAACAGCAAAACCAGAAAAACTGGTTTGTACAACTGAAAAAGGCATCACCTCACCTTTGAAACAATTAGATACAGTTGCATTAGTCCAATATGGAGGACTTCCAGCCGCCATCATCCTAGCTATTGCGTTTCTCATTCTTGCTTTAGCCGAATATAACAAGATATTTGTTCCTGTAATGCTGCAAAAGCGAGATGTAAAGACCAAATAATTTACTGATAGCTTGTAGCTCAACTGCAAATGCGATCGCTATCCTTTCCTGGAATGATACCAAATTTTAGGTACTTCGACAGCTAGCGATCGCGCCTTACTTAAAAACCAGGAGCGTTGCTGCACTAAATAAAAGGAAATCTTTTACCTGCAAGCATGACCTTATATTGTATTTTAGCAGGTAGGGTGGATTGTCGCATAGCGCAACCCACCACATCCATATCAGTAGCAAAATATCATTCTTGAGCCTGCATTATGGGTGGTTATTAGGATTTTCAATCTTCAATCCTTCACTAACAACTGCTGTATTTAACTCGTTATCTGCGGACACAAAGGTAATAGAAGGTAATCCATTGGCAATGCAAAGGGTATTAACTGCACGACCAGCTGCTACTTGGATAGCGTCATAACCTCGTAAACCATAAATTTCCGACAATGCCATTCCATAATTAATTACGCTTTCTGTAATTTCAATAATTTGGTAGTCTTTTTGTAAATCACTTCTGAATTGGTTGCGTGTTATTGTGGCATCTGTGATGCTAATACTTCCGCTGCGCGATCGCCTCGTAATTGCTGCTATAATTTCCACACCAGTTATTGCAGCAATAAAGATTTCATTGTTGAGAGTTGGATCGAATAACTCCAAGACCCAAGCCGATCCAGTTTCACTTATGTAACGCTTAACTAATGCGCTACTATCTATGAAGTATATTGCCATTTAACGGCGTTCCTCAATGATACTTTCAGAAACAGGCTTTCCCTCGACCTGAATTAGTCTTCGTTCAGCTATTGGTTCGTAAGCAAAATGCTTAATCTGCTTTACTAAACCAGAATCGATTAAAGCTTGGTGAAATGCTGCTTGCTTGAGATTTTCCTCTTTAACAGCAAGATACTTTTGAATTGTCTGGCTAAGTTGTTGAAGCTCTGTTATTTCTAGTGTCTCAATTTGCTTAAGTATTTGATTTAAGGTTTCTAGTGCCATACTTTTCAAATAATTATTGCTTTTATAGAGTTTTTTGCCTAACAGTTGAATTTAATAAATCTAAAATTTAGATACACTTAGCTCGAATATCTAACAAAGTGAAAACCTATACAGATGAGTTCCCATAAGTTTATATTAGTAGTCACTTTGACAATTGAACACATTACACAAAATTTTTTAACAATTTAACTACGTTTATAAACCATTTCCATCTTTAACTTTTCAATTTCCAACTTCAATTTTTCATTTTCCAATCTCAGTTTAGCATTCTCTTCCCTAATCAATTCAGCTTCATTCCTCTTACTCAACGCCTGATTCATCGCTAACTTTCGCATATCTAGCGAGAACCAACGCTGATAAGTTTGGGTGTGAACTTGTACGCTATGCCCCAAATTATCTGCCGCAGCTTTAATTGGAATTCCTAAAATATGCGCTCGAATTGCCCAAGCGTGGCGTAAATCATAGGGCTTAAAATCTAAGCCAATTTTACGAAACCACCAACTAACTCGCTGTGTTAATGCCGTGATTTCTGCATAATTGGTATTATCTTTTTTACTAATTGCCGTTGCCAACATTTCTAAATATTTAGGATTTCTTAAATCAAATTCTTCAATCCATTGTTTATATAAAGGTAAAGCTTCCCTTTCGCCAGTTTTACAATCTTTATGAACTTTCCAGGTTAAATCTACATTTTCTTGACTTAACCACCAATCTAGATCGGGATTAATAAAAAGCTCACGCGGTCGCAAACCAAAAACTGCTAACATTCCATAAGCCCAGCGCCAAAGTTGCCAGCTATCTTGGACATTTTGGTTAACTTGATTGCCTCTGGTATTTAAATATTCTTCAAACTTGCTAATTCCCTCAGCTATTTCTGCATCTGTTGGTATATTGCGGGAATTTTTCTCTGGCATTTTGGAATATTTTGATAAATCGATTTCGATTTTGAACGTCTGACAAAATACAGCGATCGCTCTAGCTGCATTATACTTAGCCCACTCCTTATCGATTTTTTCAATTGCACTTATCAAATTCTCAGAAGTCGCTAAATCAGTAGCATTTGTGAATCGCTTGGTTCGAGAAAAATAATAAAAAAAAGTATGTTCGCTTTTGGTTGTGCGTTTATGAGTTTTAAAATAGTCATCTTCAAATCTTTCGAGTAATTCACCGATTGTTTTACAATCTTTTTTAATTGCCTCATTGCCTAAATATTTATCATTCCATTCAAAAGTTTTACGAGCAATTAACTTACCTAATTCATAAGCTTCTTCCTCAGCCGTCTTTAACCCATCCAAATTAGCAGGAATATTCAAACTGAGATTGTATTGTTTTCTCCCAGTGCCATTCTTATCCTTGTCTCCCGGTTTAATTGGTAACGTAGCGCGTAATTGCAGACTTCCATTCGATTCTCTAATTGTGACCTTTGTCTTTGCAGACTTCAACCGCAGATTTACTGTCTCTAATTCCAGTAGTACTTTTGATTTCATTATCTTCTCTTTACTGCTGTGCTTGCAGACCTGAAGCGAAATATAGCGGGTAAACCTCTGTGTACCTTTGCGCTTGACTCTGCGCCCCTCTGCGTTAAAAACAAAGGTTTGTGTACCTCACTTAACAGAGATATGTTTTAGCCTACATTTAGTCTAAAAATCAATGCGTTCTCAACGAACAATGTTTAATTCTGACATTGCTCATTGCAAACATTAACCCCTCTAAAAAAATAAAACCATCAAAAGGATTACTCCGGTCCTTATCACGGTTATGACGGCTTTGCTATCTTCGCTCGTGATATGGATTTGGCACTCAATAGCCCAACCTGGGGATTAATTGGCGCTCCCTGGAGCAAAAAAGCTGAAGCTAAAGCTAAAACCAAAGCAACCGCCTAAAAAAAATGAGAGAGATATAAGTACCTGGGGCTAATCCCCCAGGAGGGAGTCGGGAATTCAAAATTCAAAATTAAAAATTCAAAATGATGTGTTTTGCTTTTTGCATTTTGAGTTTTGAGTCACATTCTCACTCCCTTCCCCTCACTGCCGATTCGTCGATTAGTAATTAACTCAGCAAGCTTGGAGATCGGAAATGCCTCAGAATCCAGATAAAATTCAAGACCACGTAGAGCTGTTTCACCAGCCGGAATACCAACAATTATTCCAAAACAAGAAGGAATTTGAAAACGGTCACGACCCCGAAGAAGTTGCGCGGGTTGCAGAATGGACTAAGAGTTGGGATTACCGCGAAAAGAATTTCGCTCGTGAAGCTCTAACCGTCAACCCCGCTAAAGGTTGCCAACCTTTAGGAGCAATCTTTGCTGCTGTTGGATTTGAAGGCACTCTGCCCTTTGTTCAAGGTTCCCAAGGTTGCGTTGCATACTTCCGCACCCACTTAACCCGTCACTACAAAGAACCATTCTCTGGTGTATCTTCTTCCATGACTGAAGATGCAGCGGTGTTCGGTGGTCTGCAAAACATGATTGATGGCTTGGCGAACTCTTACCAACTCTACAAGCCCAAGATGATTGCTGTCTGCACCACCTGTATGGCAGAAGTTATTGGTGATGACTTACAAGCTTTCATCAACAACGCTAAGAAAGCTGGTTCAGTTCCTCAAGATTTCCCAGTTCCTTACGCTCATACCCCCAGCTTTGTTGGTTCCCACATCACTGGTTACGACAACATGATGAAGGGTATTCTTTCTACCCTAACCGCAGGTCAGAAGAAAGAAACCAGCAATGGTAAGATCAACTTCGTTCCAGGTTTTGACACCTACGTTGGCAACAACCGCGAAATCAAGCGCATTGCTTCTCTGTTTGGCTTTGACTACACAATTCTAGCTGACAACAGCGATTACCTGGATTCACCCAACACTGGTGAGTTCGATATGTATCCAGGTGGTACAAAGCTGGAAGATGCAGCAGATTCAATTAATGGTAAAGCTACAGTCTTCTTGCAATCACACTCCACAGTCAAGACCCGCGAGTACATCGAAAAAGAATGGAAGCAACCAACCGTTGTTTCCCGTCCTTGGGGTATTAAAGCTACTGATGAGTTCTTGATGAAACTCAGCGAACTATCTGGTAAGCCCATTCCTGAAGAATTGGAAATCGAACGCGGTCGTGCAGTTGACGCAATGACTGACTCCCACGCATGGGTTCATGGCAAACGCTTCGCTATCTACGGCGAACCCGATTTAGTGTACAGCGTTGTGGGCTTCATGCTGGAAATGGGTGCTGAACCAGTGCATATTTTGGTTCACAACAGCAACGAAGTATTTGAAAAAGAAATCAAAGAATTGCTTGCTTCTAGCCCCTTCGGTCAAAATGCAACAGTTTGGGGTGGTAAAGACCTGTGGCACATGCGTTCCTTGTTGTTCACCGAACCCGTAGACTTGTTGATTGGTAACTCCTACGGTAAGTACCTCTGGCGCGATACCAAGATTCCTTTAGTGAGAATCGGCTACCCCATTATGGATCGCCACCACTTGCACCGCTACAGCACTATCGGTTACCAAGGTGTAATCAACTTGCTCAACTGGGTTGTAAATACCTTGTTTGAAGAAATCGATCGCACCACCAATATTCCTTCCAAGACCGATATTTCCTACGACTTGATTCGTTAGAAATTGCACGCAAACGCAAGTTATTAGGAATTAGCTGGTAGGAACTGGGGATTAAAAATTGGGGACTGGGAACTGAATTATTCCCAATCCCCAATGCCCAATGCCCCATGCCCATTCCCAAATTTAGCATTTACCTGAGGCGTAAAATAAATGGAAACTATCAATAAAACTCACACTCACACTCATACTCATCCTCATCCTAATTACCATCCACCTAACTATCAAAAACGCGGGATATTTAACAAAATCCTCAATCCTTTACGTAATGTGGTAGATGGAATTCAGGTTAAAAATAATCGTCTTGCTCATTTAATTTGCCAAACAATTCCTTGCTGTTGTCCTTTTGAACGCCAAATAAAATTATTTGGGCGGTCTTTTGATATTCCAGCATTGTGTAAACTCAATCCTTTATATGATGAGTTTGTAGGATTGCGTTTTCGTGCTTTATCTTATCTCGCCGATGTGTGCGGGGAAGATGTCACGAAATATATTTGTTAGTTATTAGTCAATAGTCATTGGTCATTAGTCATTGGTTGTTATAGCGATTTCCAGTTAGTGAGCTACACAAACTTTTGTTTTTAAACGCAAAGGGGAGGCAGCGCGTTGCGGGGGTTCCCCCCGTTGTAGCGACTGCCGTCGCGCTAAGTTAGCGCAGAGTTACGCAAAGGTTTGACCAATAGTCATAGATCCCCAGTTATTAGTTATTCAAAAAACAAATGACCAATGACTAATGACTAATGACCAATGACAAAGAGAAAAACTGCCATCCACTAAGAGAAGAGAGATGAAAAGCACCCAAGGGAAAATTAACGAGCTGCTCAATGAGTCAGGATGCGAGCATAATCAGCATAAACAATCAGAAAAGAAGAATAAGTCTTGCACCCAACAGGCACAACCTGGCGCTGCTCAAGGGGGCTGTGCTTTTGATGGGGCGATGATTGCTTTGGTACCCATCGCTGATGCGGCTCATTTAGTCCACGGGCCGATCGCTTGTGCTGGTAATTCCTGGGGCAGTCGTGGTAGTCTCTCTTCGGGGCCGCAACTCTACAAGATGGGCTTTACGACTGACTTGAGTGAAAATGATGTGATTTTCGGGGGCGAGAAGAAGCTCTACAAGGCGATTCTGGAACTTCACGAACGATATAAACCAGCAGCAGTGTTTGTTTACGCTACTTGTGTGACTGCTTTGATTGGCGATGATATCGATGCAGTTTGCAAAACCGCAGCTGAGAAAATTGGCACTCCAGTTGTCCCGGTAATTGCTCCGGGATTCATTGGCAGTAAAAATTTGGGCAACCGTTTTGGCGGTGAAGCTTTATTAGATTATGTTGTCGGGACAGCAGAACCGGAATACACAACGCCTTATGATATTAACTTAATAGGCGAGTACAACATCGCCGGGGAAATGTGGGGAGTCACACCGCTGCTAGAAAAATTAGGCATCCGCATTTTGTCGAAAATTACGGGCGACGCTCGGTACAATGAAATTCGCTATGCCCATCGCGCCAAGCTGAATGTGATGATCTGTTCGCGGGCGCTGTTGAATATGGCGAGAAAGATGGAGGAGCGTTACGGCATTCCTTATATTGAAGAATCTTTCTACGGCATCGATGATATGAATCGCTGTCTGCGAAATATTGCCGCTAAATTAGGCGACCCCGATTTGCAAGCACGCACAGAAAAGCTGATTGCTGAAGAAACTGCGGCTCTAGATTTGGCACTGGCTCCCTATCGCGCTCGACTCAAAGGTAAGCGTGTTGTCTTGTATACTGGCGGTGTTAAGAGTTGGTCGATTATCTCGGCTGCGAAAGACTTGGGTATTGATGTTGTTGCTACCAGTACTCGCAAAAGTACTGAGGAAGATAAAGCCAAAATCAAGAAGTTGCTGGGTAACGATGGCATCATGCTGGAGAAAGGCAACGCCCAGGAATTGTTACAGCTGGTGAGAGATACTCAAGCAGATATGTTGATTGCTGGAGGTCGTAACCAATACACCGCGTTAAAAGCTCGGATTCCTTTCTTGGATATCAACCAAGAACGCCACCATCCTTATGCAGGTTATGTAGGAATGATTGAGATGGCGCGGGAATTGTATGAAGCTCTTTATAGCCCGATTTGGGAGCAAGTACGCAAGCCGGCGCCGTGGGAAGAGAACGCGGGAAGTGCTTTAACTGCGTCAATGGAAGAGGTAATCTAAATGGCGATCGTTACTGTTTCTAACAAATCACTGACGGTTAATCCTCTCAAGCAAAGCCAAGCTTTAGGCGCGTCTTTAGCTTTTCTGGGATTGAAGGGGACGATGCCTTTATTCCACGGTTCTCAAGGTTGTACTGCTTTCGCTAAAGTTGTGCTGGTGCGGCATTTTCGGGAAGCGATTCCTTTGGCTACCACGGCGATGACGGAAGTCACTACGATTTTGGGTGGCGAAGAAAATGTGGAACAGGCAATTCTGACTTTGGTGGAAAAGGCTAAACCAGAAATTATCGGTTTATGTACCACTGGGTTGACGGAAACTAGAGGAGATGACATTGAGCGTTTTCTCAAGGAAATTCGGGAACGCCATCCAGAATTGCACGATTTGGCGATTATATTTGCCCCAACTCCCGATTTTAAAGGCGCCCTGCAAGATGGTTTCGCCGTTGCTGTGGAAAGCATAGTTAAGGAAATTCCCCGCGCGGGTGGAATCAAAACCGAACAAGTAACGATTTTGCCTAGTGCTGCTTTCACGCCAGGGGATGTCCAGGAAATCAAAGAGATGGTGACGGCTTTTGGCTTGGTGCCCATCTTTGTACCTGACATCGGCGCTTCCCTTGATGGACATTTGGAAGATAATTACAGCGCGGTTACAGTTAGCGGAACTACCTTAAAACAGCTGCGAGAAGTTGGTTGTTCTGCTTTCATCTTGGCTTTAGGCGAGAGTATGCGCGGTGCTGCCAAGATTTTGGAAGAAAGGTTTGGCACGCCTTACGAAGTGTTTGGGGAAGTGACTGGATTAGAACCAGTAGACGAGTTTCTCCAAGCATTGGCGGTTCTCAGTGGTAATAGCGTACCGGAAAAGTATCGCCGCCAACGTCGTCAGTTGCAAGATGCGATGTTAGACACGCACTTTTATTTTGGTGCGAAGCGAGTTTCTTTAGCACTGGAACCCGATTTGTTGTGGTCAACAGTCCATTTTCTGCAATCAATGGGAGCGCAGATTCATGCTGCGGTGACGACGACGCGATCGCCTTTACTCGAAAAACTCCCCGTTAAAAGCATTACCATTGGCGATTTAGAAGACTTTGAGGGTTTAGCAGCAGGTTCGGATTTGCTAGTTGGTAACTCAAATGTTGCTGCGATCGCCAAACGCCTTAGCATTCCTCTTTATCGCCTGGGATTGCCCATTTACGACCGCTTAGGTAATGGTCAGTTTACCAAAGTTGGTTACCGAGGCACAATGGAACTTCTGTATGGCATGGGCAACCTCTTATTAGAGGCAGAAGAAACAAGAGTTAAGAAGTTACAAGAATTAGGAATTGTGGGCGCAGATTTTTGAAGTTAGGAGTTAGGAGTTAGGAGTTAGGAGTTATAAATCAGAATGCGATCGCACGGATTCAGGCGTAGTCTTCTTACTTAAAAGATATACCACTCAATCTGGATATTTTGTGTGAAAGTTTAGCATTTATTATTCACCAAAGTTGACTCCTGAATTCTGAATTCTGACTCCTGAATTCTGGACTTAAAGAGGAGAAATAAGATGAAAATTGCCTTCACTACGAGTGACCGAGTTCATATTAACGCTCATTTTGGATGGGCGAGACTGATTGATGTTTATGAAATTTCCGATGAGGGATATCATTTTGTAGAAACCCTCAACTTTGAAGGCGACCTCAAAGAAGATGGAAATGAAGATAAAATCACACCCAAACTTGAGGCGTTAGGTGATTGTACTATTGTTTATGTAACAGCAATTGGCGGTAGTGCTGCGGCTAGGTTAATCAAAAAAGGTGTTACTCCGGTGAAGGCGCGATCGGAAGAAGAAGAAATTAGCGAAGTGCTAAATAAATTAGTGCAAACCTTAAAAGGTAATCCTCCACCTTGGTTGCGGAAAGCTTTACAACAAAAACCTGCCAATTTTACAGATGAAGTTGGAGACGAAGCAACAGTATGACTATAAATAATAGTGTTAACGGAACTGCTGCCGCTGAAGTCTTGAGTTCTCCCTTTCTTAAGGTATTAATCAAACAGATTCGGGGTCAAGACAGCTATGGAGTTTATCGTAGTTGGTCGGATGAGTTAATTCTCAAACCCTTTATTGTTACCAAACAAAAGAAACGGGAAATTTCCGTTGAAGGTGAAGTAGATCCAATAACTCAAGCTCGGATTATGGCATTTTTTCGAGCTGTAGCTGCGGGGATTGAACAAGAAACAGGTTTGATTTCTCAAGTCGTGATTGATTTGAGCCATGAGGGATTTGGCTGGGCGTTGGTATTTTCTGGTCGTCTTTTGTTAGCTGTAAAAACTTTACGCGATGCTCAAAGATTTGGCTTTGATTCGCTGGAGAAATTAGCCGAAGAAGGAGAAAGCTACGTCCAAAAAGGTATTAATTTGGCGAAGCGGTTCCCGGAAGTAGGCAAGTTGTAAAAATTTTAGATTTTGGATGACGATTTGTAGAGACGCGATTCATCGCGTCTTTACCCAAGGATGTGTTGCTCACGCAGAGACGCAGAGACGCAGAGAGAAGAGTTGAGCGATCGCAAATTTATCCAATCCAAAATCTAAAATTTAAAATCCAAAATTGATTGTGGGGTTGTTGATGGTGCAAGCGGAAGAAACAAGGATTGAGGAATTGAAGGGACAAATTAGACGGCTGAATAGTAAAGCAGGTCAGATGAAGATGGATCTGCATGATTTAGCGGAAGGTTTGCCAACAGATTACAAACAACTTATGGATGTTGCAGCTGCAAC
This sequence comes from Nostoc sp. DedSLP01, assembly GCA_034530875.2. Lineage (GTDB taxonomy): Bacteria > Cyanobacteriota > Cyanobacteriia > Cyanobacteriales > Nostocaceae > Nostoc. Next base: position 125,848 of record JAVRCJ020000013.1, on the reverse strand, counting down.
TTATGAAATCTTTCATCAGTTAGATGAACTTAAGCAACAGCTGAAAGAATTGGAGAAGGCTAAATGACTGGAACTTTGGAAGAATTCAAGAAGCTCGTAGATGCAGAAGAATTTTTGCAATTCTTTAATTTGCCCTACGATCAACAATTTGTGAATGTAAATCGCCTACATATTTTGAAAAAGTTTTCCCAATATATTCGGGAAGTTGATGATAATTCTCCCGATTTGAGTCCTGAAGAAAGGCTAAATCAATATTCTTTGGCTTTGCAAAAGGCTTATCAAGTATTTATCGAGTCAACACCACACGAACAAAAGTTGTTCAAAGTGTTTAACGACAAGCCGAAAAATGTAGTCACACTGACAGAACTCACTTCTGATTAGGAGGTATAAATTGGTAAACCTAACGCCTACCGAATTAGAACGCTATCGTCGCCAAATGATGCTGCCTAATTTTGGTGAAGCCGCGCAGAAGCGCCTGAAGTCAGCAACAGTTTTGGTTACGGGTGTGGGGGGATTAGGCGGTACGGCGGCGCTTTACTTAGCAGTAGCGGGCGTTGGGCGGCTAATCTTAGTCCGGGGTGGTGACTTGCGGCTGGATGATATGAATCGTCAGGTTTTGATGACGGACGATTGGGTAGGTAAGCCAAGGGTATTCAAAGCTAAGGAAACTCTGGATGCAATCAATCCTGATGTCCAGGTGGAAGCAGTTCATGATTATATCACCCCGGAAAATGTGGATGAGTTGGTGCAATCCGCTGATATGGCTCTTGATTGTGCCCATAATTTTACGGAGCGCAATTTGTTAAATGAAGCTTGCGTGCGCTGGCGTAAGCCAATGGTCGAAGCTGCAATGGACGGGATGGAAGCTTACCTGACAACGATTATTCCTGGTGTGACTCCTTGTTTGTCCTGTCTGTTTCCGGAAAAGCCTGATTGGGATCGACGCGGCTTTTCAGTTCTAGGCGCTGTTTCTGGGACGCTGGCTTGTTTAACCGCGCTGGAGGCGATTAAGTTAATCACTGGTTTTAGTCAGCCTTTATTGTCGCAATTGCTGACTATGGACTTGAACCGGCTGGAATTTGCCAAGCGCCGTTCTTACCGCGATCGCTCTTGTCCAGTATGCGGTAATAGTGCGCCCTGGAGATACGCTCAACCCAATATGGAAGCTAGCGGTATTGCACAGAATGGCTAATATTTTAGATTTTGAATTTTGGATTTTGGATTGAAAGAGAAATCCAAAATCTAAAATCTAAAATCCAAAATTCCCAGAGGACGAACAATAAATCAGGAGATCTAATGTCTGTAACTTTATCAGAAAAAGCAGAATTTCATCTGTGGGCATTTCTTAGAGGTTCCGCACCCGACGCTAATGGCGCAACTAAAGGTGTCCGTTTCTCTGTCAAAGATGGTGGTTGCAGTGGCTACGAATATGCAATGGATATCACTAGCAAACCCCAACCAGACGATTTGGTAATTCAGCAAGGGAAAGTGCTGGTTTACGTTGACGCCAAAAGTGCGCCGTTATTAGAAGGACTTATTGTTGACTTCGTTGAGGGTGTGATGGAAAGCGGCTTTAAGTTCATCAACCCCAATGCAACTGAGAACTGCGGCTGCGGAAAGTCTTTCAAAACGGGTGACTGTACGCCTAACGGTGTACCTTGCAGCTAACACCATTGCTTGTGTTGCTTGCGTTGGGCGATCGCATTGCACAGCGATAACTTGACTCAAAATTTTCGCAAATTAATCCTAATTCTATAACGTTTGAGGAGAATCGGAAAATGGCTACCTACCAAGTTAGATTAATCAACAAAAAAGAAGATCTCGACACCACAATTGAAGTTGATGAAGAGACTACTATCTTAGAAGCAGCACACGAAAATGATATTGATTTGCCAGCTTCTTGTCATGCCGGTTCTTGCTCTAGTTGTGTTGGCAAGGTTGTTGAAGGTGAAATTAATCAAGAAGATCAAAACTTCCTAGATGACGACCAAGTTTCCAAAGGATACGCTTTACTTTGTGTAACTTATCCTCGTTCTAATTGCACAATTAAAACACATCAAGAAGCGTATTTGGTCTAAATCTCTACTTTGGTTGCTGTTCTTAGTAATTAAATAAAAATGAAGGATGAAGCATATTTTCATCCTTCATTTTTCATAATTTATTACTCAGTATTTATTTGTGTTTACACCTTTTAGCGTAACTGGTTGTTCATTAGAATTGTTGAGAGTAGGCGAACAAGGAATTATCACTTTCTGCAAAATTGAGGATCAAAAAATGCTCAATCAGTTGCTATCAAAGGGCATAACACCAGGAAAATATATTACTGTAAAACAAAGGTTTCCCTCGTTAATTATTAAAGTAGAAAATACTTCTCTATCAGTAGATACGCAAACTGCCCGTGCTATTTATGTTAGGATAATTCATCATTAAATTATTTGTAATAAAAATACGGAAAATTGTAGGGTGCGTTATGCCGCAGGCTAACGCACCGCCACCGCCAAAACCAACAATTTAAGGTGCGTTGCGCTTCGCGACAACACACCCTACATCTAAAAATAAGTTCTAATAAATTTTCGACCTCACTCCTTTGTTAACTAATTTTAGGAGTGAGGTCACTAATTTATAGATTATGAATGCAATTTTATATTAGAAGCCAATTGCCTATTTTTTACTCAACAGCAACTAATACATCTGATGATTTAATCACTGCATAAGCTTCTTTACCTTCTGCAAGTCCCAGCTTTTCTGCTGATGATTTTGTGATGATTGACACTAGCTCTACTCCTGGTGCTAGTTCTATAGTTATTTCGGTGTTAACCGAACCAGGCACAACCTTTTTAACGGTGCCTTTGAGAGAATTACGAGCACTAATTTCCATTTTTCTTCTGTTTTTTATTATGGATACTCAAATAATGTAGCAAATGATGTTTAAAAAATCAAATTCTTTGAGGTTTTTTAATAAGGTATAAGAAAAATACACCAAAGTCTATTGACATATCTCTGTAGAATATTGACTTTTATCTTTTTTTATTGAAATTAAGGTGGTTAATTGCTAGATAGTAATTGCTGACAATATATAGTTATATCAACATATATCTGCTAATAGGCTAATTTCTAAAATAAGACTATTAAAAATACTCAAACTTACTGTAGTATCACAATTTTTTAAGCTTTTTACTTCAATATGTCTGGGGATCTTTATAAATGATTCATAATTCAAACTTATCATAGTGATAATATATAGATAAGCTAAATTGTTGCTAGTCAACCTAGACTTCAATAAAGGCGATTACAGGGTGATTTCGCACATCCCTGCCTTAATTCTGGTAAAGGCTAAGAATGGTAGGAAGTAAGATTTACTCAACACGAAAACAACGGAAAAAGCGTAAGTCAGTACCCAGAAACTAGCCAGATTTATTAAGGTGTAAAATTTGAGTTGTGAAAAATATCATTGTTGGTTGTTAACAGTCAACAGCCTGTATGTAAAATTTCACTTTCTCATTTAAAACTGCTATTAATAGGTATGTCTAATTTCCGTAACCGCTTTTGACGGCGGCAAATATAATTCCTCAGAATTCAACTTGAATTTGAGTTAAGCATCTTTGCGTTCCGCGCAGACTAAGCAATGCAGTTTGGGAAGAATTGCAGCAGTTTAGAACAAATTCGCTTACTTGCAACAACGAATTTAAGGAACAGCAATTATGAGAGCCAAACAGATCGTGACTCAAGATGCAGCTACTATTCGCGGTTCCGCCAGTGTAGCTGAAGCAGTAAGATTATTAAGGCTCAAGCAATTACGGGCGTTGGTTGTAGAACCCCATCACAGTGGCGATGCTTACGGTATGGTTACTGAGATGGATATTGCCAGCAAGGTTGTTGCTTATAGAAAAGACCCCGAAAAGGTGCATGTCTACGAAATAATGAGTAAACCCTGCATTGTTGTAAATCCTGACCTCGATGTTGAATATGTTGCGCGGTTATTTGCTAATACTGGTGTGTGGCATACGCTTGTGATTCAAGGTGAATTACTTGGGATTATTTCTGTAACTGATATTATCACTAAAGGTGACTTTGTAGAGAAACCAAAACTAACATTATTACGGAAAGAACTCCAAAAAGCTATTTCCAATGCTCGCTCAATTTCTGCTAATTACGGTTCATTTTCTAAACGAGCGACCGAAGCTTGGGATTTTGTAGATGAACTCGAAGCGGAAGCTGGTTTCTATGGCGCACCAAAACCCGAAAAATCAGCAAGAGAGTTATTCTCTGATTGTGAAGAGTTAGTGGCTATTGCTTAGCAGAATTCAGGAGTCAGAATTCAGTATTCAGTATTCAGTATTCAGAAGTTATTTCACTTTTGTGGAAATCTGCTGTCTTAGGCAATTAGCACAAATTAGAGCATTGATTTACTAATCATAAAGCTCAAGTTTAGGCTATCAGATAGCTTGTGAAATGATGGTGGGCAATGCCCACCATTACGTTTTGCAAGCAAATTTTTGCTTGTTAATTAATGAAAGTTGTGGGATTTGAAGAGTAATTATGAGTCAAGGTTTGAGTGAAGCAACAACCCAATGGTTAATAGCAAAAGGCTATAATCCTCAGGAGTTAAATCAACCAGGTGAAAATGGCGATACAGCTTTGATGAAGGCGACAAGGGAAGGAGTGTATGCTGTCGTTAAAGAACTGATTAATGCGGGTGCGGATGTCAATGCTAAAAATAGCGATGCCTCCGGCGGGCTACGCCTACGCAATAATACTTTATGGTTTGCTTGTTTTGAAAACCACTACGATTTAATTCATTTGCTGCTGGCAAATAACATTAACATTGACAACCAAAATGATAACGGTGCAACTGTTCTAATGTATGCAGCATCAGCCGGAAAGACAGAAGTAGTTAAGTTGCTCTTACAATACCATCCTAACTTAAATTTACAAAGCTTAGACGACTATAAAGCAATTGATTTTGCTAGCAATGTAGAAGTATTAAGGATACTCAAAAATGCCACAAAGCAAAACATCAGCTAATGCCTATCATGGAGCTACCAAGCATTCTTACTTATCGGTACAGATAGATCCAAATTATGTGGATGCTTCAACTCAACCATCTGCATTTAAATTCTATCCAAAATTTTATCGAAGAGTGAAATTAAATGTCAATAATCCAGTTCACTCTTTTATATCTTTAACTAGTGCAATAACACTAGAAAAAATGTATAAAGATAGTCTCGATCAATTGCGGGTGAATCCATCAGCAGGCGCTCTGTATCCTACGGAAGTTTACGTACAGGTTCGCAAAATTCAGGGAATACTAGATGGAATTTATCACTTAGAAGTTGAGAATAATTGTCTAACACTTATCTATGAATTAATAGATGATGGGCTAGAGAATTATATTATACCGAATAAAAGTATTAACGGATTCATATTTTTAATTAGTTGTGTTTATTATAGGTCTAGCTGGAAATATCAAAAGAGAAGCGCGAGATATTGCTTTTTAGATAGCGGACACCATTTAGGTGCTGTTGCAGCTTCGGCTTATCTCCATGAAAAAGATATACAAGTAATTTTTGATTTCGATAAACTTGCTCTCAATTTAGCTTTGGGATTTGAGAATAAAGAGTTTATCACAGCTTGTGCGGTGTCGGGAGAATTACAAGAAAAGCAAGTCAGACCCTTAAGGATGAAAGTTCCTTTTGTTTGCGGTACTGATTACTTTGAAGCTAATCAATTCATTGAAGATACTTATCAAGCCACGGCTGTACAAAAGAGTAGTCAGCAAACACTCAAACAGCCTTACTTTAGTTTTGACAAAGATAAATTTCTTCAAACTGTTTTGAATAGACGTTCTATTCGACGTTTCCGGAAAAAATCTATTTCTCAAGAAGATTATCTATATATAATGCAGCAACTTCAGCAGCCAATACCAACAGAAAATCATGAGGAAATAGATATTTACTCGGTAGTACATCGAGTAGAGGAAATGTCATGCGGATTATATAAAGGTACGCATCTGATTAAGACGGGTGATTTCAGCGAACAGACGGGTTACTTATGTATTAATCAAGCTATTGCTAAAGATAGCGCCGTAACTTTATTTTTTGTGTCTGATTATTTAAACTACCAAACCGCTATGCAAATAGCTGGTTTTCTAGGACAGAGGCTTTATTTAGCTAGTAATTACTTGGGAATTGGATGTAGCGGAATCGGTGCTTTCTACGATGATGAAACCCAAGAATTATTAGAGACAAATAAAGATGTACTTTACGCTATGGCGATTGGAATATAAGGAAGGAAGGAAAAAGAGATGGCTAGAAAAATGTATTTCTTAAATGGTGACGATTCGCATCCAGTACAACCGACATCGGCAGATATTATATTGCGGCAACAACTAGAGTATTCTATTAGTAGATATTTTTACGATGGTTGCGATCGCACAATCCAAAATCTGTTATCTAATTGTCGGTGGTACGTAACAACCCACGCTAGCGCCATGACATTAGTAATTGAATGTCCCGACCAAGTTACCAACTGGCGCATCTTACAACAAATCGTACCAATGGGAACATTACTTCACCAAATTATCAGCAGCGCCAAAATCCGCGTCTGTCCTCCAGAAGGTCAAGGCGTACCTTTTGAAATGAGGGTAGATGAACTCTCTGTGTACCGTGATATGGCGGGCTGAGGAGATGGGGAGACACGGAGACGCCGGGACGGGGGGACGGGGAGAATAATTAAAATAACCAATGCCCCATGCCCTATGCCCCATGCCCTATGCCCACATTTTTAATAAGTGCAGCTACCTCTTCAAAAACCAAATCCGCAGAATGTTTAACAACAGGACTTAACTCTAGTCCCAAATCAAGATTTGCCGCTTCAATTAAATAAACTGTCACATCTTCAGGAAAGTCATTTTGAAAGATTTTCCGTCCGGCGGCTAAAGCATTATCCCAACGAAAATCATGCAAATTATAACTAGGTTCTGGTAAAGCTTCTAGTTCTTTTCCTGGAACTTTAAACAGAGCACCAGGCTCAGAATTAGTTGAACTGGCATCAATAATTATTAATTTTTTACTACCTCTAGCTTGAAACATTACTTCCATTCCTGCGGTGCCACAGTCATAAATTCGCACATCAGGATGAGGGTTTTGGGCTAGATATTTTTGTAGGCGTTGAGCGATGATTACGCCTACAGCATCGTCGCTGCGATTGAGATTTCCGCAACCAATAATAGTTAGCATGAGATAATATTTTATATTTTTTGGTTCTTACTCTAATTCTCGATTCTCAACTTCTTGGCGCGGGTCAGAACTGGGAGGGTGAAAACCACCTTTTACCCAAAGTTGCCGAGATTTTTGTATGAAGCGATCGCTCCGGCGTTCATCATTTAAATCAATTCGGTTGCAAGTAGCTCGACCTGTAGGTGTGATACCGATAATTTTTGTACCATCCGCCGACCAGATAAAGTGTTCAGCCCACTGCTGCTGACGAGGATTAAATAAGAAGACTTCTCGTTCTGTTTCTGGGTCGATTCCTACTGTAAAATTATAGTGACGTTCATTGCACCGACGACAAGCTGAAGCCAAATTATCCACATCATCCGAACCCCCCAAAGATTGCGGCTTGATATGGTCGATTGTCAGGGGAGATGTGCTGAGAAATTCTGGATAATGGCAGTATTCGCACCTAAAATTAGCACGATTTCGTACAAATTATTGGATACTGTTAGGAATTGTCACGACCCAGATGCAATAGTAGCATTTATGTAGCTAAAAATTGTATCTAATTCTCCAATAGCCTCTAGTTCAATGGTTTCTTCTGATGTCAATGAATCAGCTTTTTTCTTATCCAGAAGTTCTTGTAAACGCGAACCTAGTTCTTCAGTAAATTTGAAAAGATTGAGATTATTCACTTTTTCGACTCGAATACCAGTCATTAGTAAACATGAGGGTTTAATTACTACTTGATTCATAGCGTTATTACGATTCAATATAATAGTATTATACTTACTTTTCAAAGAGTTAGCTGTATATCCAGATTATAATATAATGTCCGTTATCAACTAAAAATATTACGTAGATTTTAATGTTTTTCTTCAATTTTAAGAGAAAGAGCCGCGTTACTTAAGCTTTAGAAATGTTTGAATAAATAGGTAAACATTTGTTGCTAGCTTTAAATGCATAGAACAATTGAAGAAATATCATTGAAAGCATGGCCAGCTTTTGAAACTATCAATCATCATAGTTGGGTGATGCGTTTTGCTGATGGCTACACGAAACGCGCAAATTCAGTAACAGTTTTGGATGAAATTGGTTTAAACATTGAAGAAAAGATTACTTACTGCGAATCTCAATATCGAGCGCGCAAACAAAATCCTATTTTCCGTTTGCTTTCATTTACTAACCCAGAGGTGTTAGATGAAAAACTAGCCGCAAGGGGATATGAAATAATTGAGCGATCGCTAGTAATGGGTACGAGATTATCAGAGCGATCGCTAAATATTCTACCTGCTATTAATCAGGAAAATTTAGATAATTGGTTGGTTGCTTATCATAACTTAAAATCTTCGGGAGAACAGCCACCAACTATTCATAAAATGATATTGTCAGCAATCAAGTCAGAAATTCTATTTGCTTCATGCAAACAAAATGATGAAATTGTTGCTTGTGGAATAGGCGTTTTAGAAAGCGGTTACTTAGGTATTTTTGACATTGTTACGAGTCCGACACAAAGGCGACGCAGCTATGCAACAGCAATTATTCAAGGTTTGCTTCAATGGGGTATTAATAAAGGAGCTTACTTTTCTTACATACAGGTAGTGCAGGCGAATATTCCAGCTCGTAACTTGTATGAAAAACTTGGCTATGAACCAATTTATGAATATTGGTATCGAGTAGGCTCTAATTAGAAATGACTAAAACAGAGGCTCTGAGTAATAGTACAGACAAAGCCTCTGAAAAATAATTGTTCAGCCGACAAAAATCATAGCTCTACACTATGTTTCTTAGCAATTTCAGCAAGTTTGTCGTACTGATGTTGTGATGCTTTAGTTAATATTGCTTGTGCATCTTCTGGAGTTGTGCCTTCTTTAGGAATTAAATATTTTACATAAAGAGACACAAAATCAGCTACGACAGCCATACCAGATAAACCATGTTTGTCAGCTTCCTTACCAGCGATCGCTGCTACTAAACCTGCTTTAATTGGATCTGGTTTAACTTTCATAAACTGATCCACAAGCTTGGGAATATAATCTGCTGGTGGCAAATTATTCAACTTACTTCTATCTGGAGTAAAGTTACATTCTGCGGCTTTTGCCTGTTCTACAACACACCATTCTATGAATTCTTGCAATGCTGCATCGGGAACGCGAGGAAAATAGTTATGTAGTGCTAAATCAGACACAAGCTTACCATGTACATTAATGTTTTATGCAAGTGCATTAAGGCAAGCCTAACTCACTGTTTCTATAAGTTTTAGTGTGTTACGCTACGAGTTTTGAATAATTAGTCATTAGTCATTAGTCATTGGTCATTAGTCTTTCCCTATCTTGTCTCCCTACCCTATTCATCCAGAAGTAGCAAATGTAGTCGCCAATGTCGCAAATGTATAGGCATAGGCAAGCCGTAGGCATCACTCAAGTAGCATCAGGGTTTTAGGCTAGTTCATTTTTATTCACATAGTTTGATTTTATTCCGGCAACTTACTTATAAGAGATACTGGTTTAGTAGACTATGAGTAATATTCCTGTTCTCAAAAATGCTGGAGCCGTAGTGAGGTCTAAACTAATGACTTTAATATTTGAAACTCAGAGGCTTTTATTAAAACCAATTTTGGAGAGTGGGCTGAACACACTACATACTATTTTCATTGATTCATACGTCAGAAGATATCTGTGCGATGACAAAATTCTTCCATTGGAACAGGTTGAAGAAATGGTGAGGGAGAACCAAAAGAATTTTGAAGAAAAAAAATATGGTCTTTGGTTTATTGAGACTAAAAATGAGCAAAAAATTATTGGTTTTGTTGGGTTGTGGACTTTTTTTGATGAACAACAACCTCAATTAGTTTATGCTTTGCTGCCTAAAGCTACCAAACAAGGCTATGCTACCGAAGCTGCAACGAAGATATTAGACTATTCTTTTGATGAACTTAACTATAAGTATCTTGTAGCAAGCTGCAATTGCCCAAACTTAGAATCACAAAAAGTAGCAGAAAGAATTGGCATGATAAAGGTAGATGAAAAAATTATCAATGGCAATCCTATAGTATTTTTCAGAATTGAGAAATCATAGATAAAATTACACCATAGTTGGAGTTTATATTGTAATATGAAAACTTTTACTGCGATAGTTGAAAGAGATCTTGATACTAAATTATATGTTGGCTATGTCCCTGGCTTTCCTGGAGCGCATTCTCAAGGCGAAACCCTGGATGAGTTGCAGGAAAATTTGCGTGAAGTTATTGAGATGCTTTTAGAGGATGAGAATCTAGCCTTCGAGACGGAGTTTATAGGTACACAACAGATTGTGGTTCAGTAGACGATGAGTAATATTCCTGTTCTCAAACCCCAAGAAGTTGTACGAATATTGGAAAACCTTGGATTTGTAGAAGTACGTCAGAAAGGCTCACACAAACAGTTTCGACATGAAGATGGGCGAGGAACAACAGTGCCATTTCACAAAGGACGTGACATATCACCAAGGCTACTACGGCAAATTGCAAGTGATATTGGTTTGACAATTGAAGAAATGCTGGAGTCGCATTAAACCACCATAACCAGCACTGAGTATCTAGCAAGAGTTTCACTTTTGACTGCCCTCAAATGCTGCCAAAATTTCTTCTGGTAAAGGAGCATTAAAATCGTCTCGGACTATAAAAAGCCCTTTATCCTGCCCTAAACTCTTGAGTCGATTTGATGAGGAGCGAAACGGAACCAACTTGGCGATGCGAATTCCTCGGTTAGAAATAATGATTTCTTCTCCAAGTTCTACACGTGACAGCAGCTTTGAGAGATTTGTTTTAGCTTGATGAATATTTACAGTTTCCATAACAGTAAACTAAGTCTGTAAACTAAGTTTAGTTGTCGCAGTGGTGCAAGGGCGATCGCTAGATAAGCAGCAAACATTACAATATGCAATGATGAGGGTAAAAGTGAGTTAAGCTTATCCATCTATTAAGGTGGTGGATGACGACCAAGGAGTTCCTCTTCTGCGCGAATCGCTAGCATAATCTCACGATTCATTTTAAGTGCATTAACTGTTGCTCTTCCTGTAGCTGTTAATCCTATAACTTGTACACCATTCCACTGAAAGTGTTCTTTCCATAGTTGTTCGCGAGGGTTGAAGATTGGGACTTTTTCTCGCGTTTCTGGATCTTCAACCAATTGTCGGGCAGCCTTACGTAGGGAACAGGAGACGCAAGCAAGTGCCAAATTATTTGCTGTTGTTGTACCACCTGCTACTACAGGAGTGATATGGTCGATATGAAATGTAGCTGCTTGACCTGTTTGAGATAAAGTGCAATATTCACAGCGATCGCTTGCTCTTTGGATGACTAATCGACGTAAAGCAGCTGAAATCGTTACCATTTATCCCTGCCGCATTACACGCTGCGATCGCAAGTGCAGCAAAGATAAAAATTCTGCCAACTCAACCAACCCTTCTGCTTCTCCTCGTTCTGCTTGGGTAAGCACTTCCCCTGCATCTTGCCGATCCAGGAGAAATTGCAGACGCTCTTGGACAGCTTCAGGAAGTTTAAAATGAGTCAGTTCAATAGGTATCTCAATAATCTCAGCCATACAAAAGTGTGTCTAGCAAAATTGCAACTATATTATTAGTATCTTCTAGCAAGTTTCGAGAAAGAATTGACAATATCTAGTATAAACTCGAATACCAAAAGCGATCGCAGCAAACTTTTATGGTGACTGAAGGCGCAATCTCACAGGCTGAATACGATATTTATACTGCTATTTGTCAAGAGAAGAATTTATTTCTATTTCATCGCCCCGATACAGTATTCAATGACTACACAGGTGACAATCCATTTCACAAATATCACAATGAGCAGCCACGCTTCTCTGGTGCATTCAAGTATAAGTGTTTAAAAAACAAGGGCATGATTGAAGATTATGAAGTGAAAAATACCCGTGAGTGGCGTTTGGAGAAGCGATTTCAAGTTGAAAATGGATATCGCTTTGTCTCAGAGTTTGAACCACAGGAATTTCAAAAAGCTCGTGGAATTTTTACCTTATCGCGGGTTGGGTTTAGTGAATCATGCGATTATGGGCTTGTTCACATTGCTTACTCTATGTGTGGGTACTACTTATTGTTTCACTTCAATGGAGCTATTTGGCAACGACAGGTGTATTTTATGTGTTATGTTGTGTGAATTAAGCAAGCAGACTCAAAATAGCTGCTTGGGAAACTCTAAACTACAAAAACTTAGGTGCGTTGCCCTACGACTAACGCACCTGATAATTAAATTAAGCAGTCCGAAAACGTGCTAGTTCTTCGCCTGTCTTCGCATCATGGGCGTGGACTGTACACACCAAACAAGAATCAAACGATCGCGCCACATGACCAACTTCCACCGGGTCGCTAGAATCGTAAATGGGTGTGCCAATTAAAGCTTCTTCAATGGGGCCGCGCTTTCCTTCACCGTCACGAGGGCCGATATTCCAAGTACCAGGGGCAATCACTTGGTAATTCTTAATTTTACCGCCTTCTATTTCCACCCAGTGACACAAAGAACCCCGCGCTGCTTCCGTTGCACCCCAACCCTTGCCATCTTTTTCTTTGGGTTTGATATACCAAGGGTCGTTTAATTTGAATTCCCGCAAACAATGTTCGGCTTGACGATATAACTTGACAATTTCGTGAAGTCGTGCAAGCTGACGTACATGAATACTAGCACCACCCATCCGTTTGAAGACATCGAGGATGAAAGGGTCGTAGTGTTGCCAAGATTCGCCATGTTTGCCACCTGCAACTAATTGCCGCGCTAAGGGGCCAGCTTCTAAACGCCCGAAATCTTTGTGGAGGACAGCACTTGCCCAAGAATAAGCGTTATCGAAGTCTTTGATATTATTGCTGATGGGTTTAGTGTTGCGATCGCCAGGATGAATATCCGCAGTCCCTTCATCGTACCAGGAGTGAGTTGTATTCTCGCGGGTAAAGGACTGATCCATTAAGACGTGACTATCAGTGAAGCTGTCATACACTCCACTTTTCATGATCGTTGCGGCGTTTCGTCCTTCAATGGTCGGCTTTTGGTATTTATCCTCGTGGGCTAAATATCCCCAAGTGACATATTTACCAACACCAGCACCATATCTATCTAAACCGATGTCTAAACCCATGCGCCAATAAAAACCCAAATCAGACTCTCGATGATTGCGGTTTTCATCTAACCAATCCAAAAAGTCATCATAACTTTGGATTTGTTCGTAGCGTTCTAAAGAACAACCCAACCAAACTGGTTCTAACCAATTAGTGCGGAAATATTCCAGAATCGCCCAAGCGCGGGTAATATCTGTCAAGGTGGGGGCGCACATCACACCACCAGGCACCATATAACTGCTGTGGCAACTAGTGATATTGTAAAAATGTTCCTGAGTAACTTATTCTGTAAAGTGATTTTGCTCAGCAATAACATTTTATTTTCACCATTTCAGCTTATAAATAAGGGAATATTTAGGGAATGAACGGGCAAAATCAGGGTAATTGCGATCGCCAAAATTTCATATCAAAAACATATCCCCTATCTACACATGAGGATGCAAACGCAGACTCAAGGAACTTGTTCGCCGATATGTTTGCAGATTTTGAGCCGCACAACACCACAGACGGTAGCTACAGGGGAACAATGGCGAAAATTAAAGCAACAGAACTACAGTATCAAGCAGTTTTTGAAGAGAAGTTAGTCGAAGCTAATAGTAATTTAAAAAGGGATAGAGTTAAAGTTAGCATTAAACAAACTGGCAATTCCCTTCAGTTACGAGCTACCCTACCGTTAAAACCAGGCGATTGCAGCTTAGGTAAAGAAAAAAAGCAGTACGACTTGTCTCTAGGGATACCAGCAAATTTAGAGGGACTAAAAACTGCGATCGAGGAAAGTTACGAGTTGGGTAAATTAATCGCTCGCCATACTTTCGAGTGGAATGAGAAGTATTTAGGAATTAAGTCTAGAGAGAAACAAGAGATAAAAACCATTGGGGAATTATTAGATATATTTCCGGAAAAATATTATAAAAACCGTCAGCAGACTATCACCAGTCAAAATACTTTTGCTAACTATCAATCTGTTATTAAAAGAAACTTTCCTTTAAGCACTTTGGCTACAAAAAATAACTTTGAGGAAATTATTAATTCATTTCAGGGAAATAAAAAAAATGAACTGATTGCCGTAACTTCTGTTTTTATTAAAACCTTTCAGTTGGGATTTACACTCGATGTCACACGGGATAATGTCACCCCAGCCCATCGAGAAATCCCCGACGATGATAAAATAGTATCTTCTTTCGACTTATTTGAAAAATTCGCCCTCAACCGCAAAAATACAAACATCAGTGATGAAATCGACACATGGGAAATGTGGCGTTGGGTATATGGAATGTTAGCAACCTTTGGGTTAAGACCAAGGGAATTATTTGTGCAACCCGATATTAATTGGTGGATATCTCCCCAAAATATAGACCATACTTGGAAAGTCAATAAAAATACAAAAACTGGATATCGAGAAGTTATACCTTTTGTACCTGAATGGATAGAATTATTTGACTTACAAAATCCCAAACCATTAAATATTTTAGAAAAAAAGGTGACAAAAATTGCATCTGTGCAAAATATTAATTGGATGCGGCGAGATATATCCAGATGGTTTAGAAAAGTGGGAATTGAGTTTCAACCCTACGATTTGCGTCATGCTTGCGCGATTCGAGCGCATCTCCAGGGAATACCCATCAAAGCCGCAGCAGATAATTTAGGTCATACTGTTGATGAACATACAAAAACCTATCAGCGTTGGTTTGGCATTGAAAACCGTAAAAAAGCCTTTGGTGAGGTAATTAGTCAAAAGTCGTTAATTGAATTGCAGAAGAATGAAATATTGGCGCTACGGATGGAGAATGAAAGGTTAAAGTTGGAAGTTGAAAAGTTGAAATTCTCGGAGAATGTCTAACAATCCAGAGGACTGCGAACAGCCTTTCCACTACGGTTAAGAAATAGGGTATAAATCATACCGTTTAGTTAAGTCTGAAAACTAAAACAGATCTAGGGACTGTCTTGATTGTCAAGTGCGATCGCTAAATTTTCAATGCATTATTTATTCTTGCTTTGAGAACTTAGTACAACTGTAAATATCATATTTTTTATACTAAGTTTAAGTAGAATCGCGGTTCTCATCAATGGAGAGCGATCGGTTATGATGCAGAGATCATCTGCTGTGTGTGAACGGGGACGTAAAGGGGTTTGGTTTTATGACGATAGATTTTGGTAGTATTAACAACTACCACGCTGACAGAGGATTTGGGTTTGTCCGTCGTACTTTTTCTAATCCTAATGGAAAAGTTTTCTTCCATATAAAAAAAATTAAGAAAAAACATCCTGAATTAGCCCAAAAATTGGACAATAGCGAAGCTTTGGAAACAGTCAATTTCTGGTATGAAATTGAAACAACTGAAAAAGGCGAACAAGTTAGTAAGCTTTGGCTAAACGCAGACAATATCCCTCAAAGCTACACACATGAATTATGTGGTTTAATCCAAAGAGTAGAGAGTATCTGGAAAAAAGTAGACTCTTCAAAACCTAGTTGGCTTGACCTTGTAACGATAGAGTTGGTTGGAGTTGATCGTAGACATGAACTAAGTGTTGAGCGAGATAATTTAGAGAGTCAACTTAGAGCGGCAGAGGAGGAGCGACGGAGAGAGGCAGAAGAACAAAAATGTCTACAGAGACAAGCTAAAATTGCACAAAAGAATACTCAAAGAAAAAACCAAATCCCATTAGTTCGCGATCGCTTTCGGTCTGAAAGAGGTGCAATTGAGGCAATTTTTGCAAGCAATGAAATGCATGGATTACCTCCTGAACTACAAAGAATCGTCCGTCCATGTCCAAGATTTAGTAGGACGCACCCTCTTTCTCATCAACCTGGTGGTAGTGATGTAGTGGTTGCTTATAGTCTTGGTGACGCAATTTTATATGACTGGATTAAAAATGTTAATTGGTATATTAGTTCTTTTGAAAAACAAGATCCTAATTTTCATTTACATATAGTGTCAATATATGGACGTTTTTATGAAGATCCAGATGAACGCGGAATAGGCGTTTTTTGCCCAATATGGACTCATGACAAAAATGGGACGTTAAAATCGGCCGTTAAAGCGTGTATAAGCAGATACCAAAGACAGATGGAGATTGGTCGTACAACACTGCATCAACAAGCAAAACAATACTGGAAGAACAAGTATGGTCTTTCTGAGCAAGAAGTGGAGAATTTGCCAACCATTTATAAGCAATATAGAGATGAGCTGCTACGCAGCTTGATTGTATAATATGGAATTTAAATCTTGTAGGGTGCGTTAATGGAATGTAACGCACCTGATTACTGACTTGAACGCAGTTGCAATTTTTTAGTGCGATTATGAGAGGGCAAGCAATGATGAATTTTCATCTTCATAAAATAATTTGATCGTGCTGAACTCCCGACGCAGTACATTTTCAACTTGTAAGGTAGAACAGTTTCCAAGTCTAAGCCAGATGACTTTTGGGGGATTCCCAAACAGTAAACTCAGATCGTGCATATCAGCATCTTTTGAGACGATCATAAAATCATTATCTTTTGCATAATTCCAAACTATCGGGTCTATTGTTGCTTTCATGCCTACATCCCGAACATGAAGTGAGTCTGGAAAAAGATCGCTCAAACGAGTGGATAATTTAGGGGATAAGTTTTCATCAAACAGTAATTTCATGCTGATAATGGAGAAATCATAAGCCGACGTTCACGGTCAGCCGCATAAGCAATACAAGCTTTTAAATCTTCTCGCGTTAGATCGGGAAAATCATCAAGAATTTCTGCTTCAGTCATCTCGGAAGCTAGGTATTCAAGCACCTCATAAACTGTAATTCGCAAGCCACGTACACAAGGCTTACCACCGCGTTTATCCGCTTCGATTGTGATATAGTTTCTGTAATTCATAGGTGGCTGTGCATTCTTGCCAGTTTGTCCGATCGTACCATGTATTTCTGCTAAAAACTCAATAATTTCACCGTTAAACATCTTCGAGAAAAGCGATCGCTCAATATCCAAACCAACAAATCAATCATTCAAAATACTCACGCCCGAATCACAGTAATCGCACGCTGATTTTCTGTCAGCACAACCTCAGTTGACAAACGTTCTTCCATTGGTAGGGCATTTTTACGCCTGTCAAACACAAATAACCAACCAAAATCCAACCCCAAACGCCCTAAATAAGATTCTAATTGCTCAATCCCCTCACTCAGGGGGTCGCGCTTTTTCTCGCGCCATACCTTTAACTCGATACCTAAAGTTACATCTTTGTAACGCAGACATAAATCCATTCTGTCACTACCAATTGCATATTCCCTCTCCAAGGTTCCACCACCGTTAACAACACGATGCAAGAAAGCCATTAATACGATGTGGGGGGCGATTTCATGATAGCCAGTACTACCTAATAACGGTTCCCCGTGCTGTCGCCAAAACTTGAGAAATGCTTCTAGTAATGCATCTATATTTAACTCTCTTTCTGGGGTTAACCAAGTCGGTGCAATCATTGGTAGAGAAGCCATCGGTGTCACCGTTAACACCCTGGGTAAAACTTCCCGATAAATTGGATTAGCAATGGTTAATCCACCCTGGGGATGCATTTTACACAATCCCAAGTCAATCACAAATTGAATATCATCGTTGGGTATATCCCCCAATTCCAAACCTGCTAACATCGGCTCGATAATCGCTTTTATTCTTGGTTCCCGTAAGCGTTCGGCTAAACTATCGAGATGAGTATCTTGACGGGCAATTAATATTTCCTTGGCTTGTAAAATATGTTCTTTTGTAATAGAAATACTTCTATCTTTAACCATTTTTTCTACAATTTCCTTTGCTAGAGCATTCACTAACCAAGGCTGTCCCTGGGTTAAATCAAAGGCTGTTGCTGTGGCTTCTGGAGTGAAAATTTGTCCTGTCTCTTCTGTATGTTGTTGATATAGTTCTGCAACTTCTGAAGCATTAAAATTTCTTAGGGTAATCGAAGTGACTTTAATATTAAAAGGACTGGATGTGTTTAATCTGTCACTACCTCCGGATGCTACTTTATAATCTCGCACATCCCTTAAACCAATTAATCCTACAGACGAGGGAAAATTTTCTGGACGATTGGGAAAACCATCTCGTAATTGGCGTAAAACTGAAATTAGTGTTTGGTCTTGTAGAGAGTCAATTTCATCAATAAATAATACCAAAGGTCGGGGGGAAGACTGTGCCCAAGCCTGTAAAAAAGCCCTAATTCTGCGTCCTGGTTCTTCTTTTTGCCCCTTAACAGGTGGTTGCAATTCATTGGGTAATCGGATCGAAATTGTATCGTACCAAGTTCCCAAAATCGCCAATTCTGCTGCACCTGGGTCATGATTAAATGCACTTCCTACCTCCGCGGATACCACTACTGCTGCATAACGTCCAGTGGCGGTAAGTTCCTGCGCTAGGGCTAGCATTGCTGTGGTTTTCCCCGTTTGTCGTGGTGCATGAACGACAAAATAACTTTCTTGTTCAATCAGCATTTCCCAGTCGGGGAGACGACTGGTAGGGGGTAGCATATAGTGTTTGTCGGCTTGACACGGGCCTGCAATGTTGAACCAGCGAGACATGGGATTTTGGCAGTTGGCGGACACTTTGAGTTTAGATGATTTTGGGGTTGGGGCGAGGCAGGAAAGGCTAACTGATTTATGTATAATTCTCAAGGGAAATGGTTATGGTGCTTGATATATTGGGATTTGGGAAAACGATCGCTCAATTTCCAAATAAAGAAATTAATACTTATATACCCAAAATAAAATGTGATTTTTTAAATAAAAATAATATTATTTACGTATTTATATTGACAAAAATCCAGCTTTATATTTCAAGGTTAAAAAAATAATTATACTTAACTACTTGTGTTGAACTTTCTTAACTGCGTAGACGCGGAGCGGCTTGTCGCTAGACATCGCTAATCTAAATTAGGGAAAAATTAGGTAATATCTGAGAAAATCAAATAACTTTTAGCAGAGAAAAATAAATGGATTTGCTGCTTGCTATCTTTGCTTATGATGTAGTTCGCGGTGGGTTTATCCCCTAATTTAAGGAAAAGCCAGGGAATCATTACACCTATCCTGGAAAATCCTTACTATATAAGCAATTCCTCAATTTATTTCCATATAACTGCTGTGAGGCCATTGGCCGCCCAATAGTGCATAAATTTCTACGGGTTTGGCGGAAATTGTCACGCCTAATTCGTAAGATTTACCAGTGAAGGCGGCAAAGCGTCTGGTAGCTTCGTCATAAAAGCGACTATTGCGGTATTTTTTATTAGTCAAATCAATGGCAAACAATCCATAAAAATAACGGGGTATACTTTGGATTGTTTCCACAATTTGACCGAGATTTCTTGCCAAAATTGCATTGCGGGGAACTTCTGTTTCCCAAGCTGTATCTAATGCCCATGATGCCGAAGTTAAGTGAGAACCGCCGCAAATTCCGCAAATTCTAGGCGTAACAATTAATCCGGCTTGGGGGTCTTTACCGCGTAAGATAATTTCAAATCCGCGAAATAATTCGGCATGTGTCCAGGCGTTAACTACTCTTCCGTGTTCGATATCAACTCGGACATCTAAATCGCCTTCAACTCTACCAACAGGCGATATATCTAATGTTTGAATTCCCATTTGTCATTAGTCCTTAGTCATTGGTCATTGGTCTTTGGTCATCGGTCATCAGTCATCGGTCGGGTCATTGGTTTTTCACAAATGACAAAGGACAAATGACTATTGTACAGACGCGATTAATCGCGTCTCTACTAATGACTAAACTGTAAAAAAGTCTTCTTCCGCCCAAGGTGGTGCTGCGTCTTTTGCCACCATTGTGAGTATGGCGTAGTCTTTTTTGTTGACTCCTGGCGGTAATTCTTTGGGAACGCCCATAACTGTTTGGGTTTTAAATACGGTTCCTGGTTTGAGGTCAAAGAAGGGAAATTCTGGTTCAGTACAACCCAAACAAGGCATTCCAGCGCGGGTTTTGGAGGAGACACGATTCCATAGGATGCGGTTGCAGGAGGAATGGGTCATGGGGCCGCGACAACCTAAGTCATAAAATAGGCAGCCTTTACGCTGACCGAATTCGGCGGTTGATGCTTTGTAGGCAAAATGGACGTTGCGAGTACAACCTGTCTGGGTATAGGTGTTGAAGAACGTTTGCGGACGATGCAATTCATCGAGGGCGATGTCTGCTATGCGTCCAGTAGCGATCGCCACTAATATCTGCGTAATCCAATCGGGATGTGCGGGACATCCAGGAATGTTAATTACAGGTAATCCGGCTTGGGAAACGAAATCTTTGCCTAAAAAGCCACCTTCTTGACGCTTGAGAAATTGCAAGCCTTCTGATTCGCTGGGGTTGGGCGACATGGCAGGAATTCCTCCCCAAGTGGCACAGTCTCCCACAGCGACGATAAATTTGGCGGCTTTGGCGAGGTCTGTTAACCAATCTTTCATGGGGCGATCGGCAAAGCGATTCCATTCCCCGGTGCCGTTGGGAGCGTTGACAACGCTACCTTCAAACACCAAAATATCTAGGGGAATTGTGCCAGAAATGCAATCCCGCAGCAGTCTTTGTAAGTTGTCGCCTAGTTCCAATCCCAAAGATGGATGCCAAAGTACCTTGATGCCAAAGTCGGCAATTAAATCGCAGACTGTCGGTTCTTCGGCGTTGAGAAATGACATGGTGTTGCCGGAACAAGCACCACCTTGTAGCCATAGTACGTTAGTCATCGGCTATATATTTTTCTATTGTTTACCAGACTCAGTGCTAAGTTCTAATTTAGGAGTTACGAAGTTTTTCCCCTACTTCCTCATTTACCCGATTTTACTCACTCCCTACTTCCTACTCAGCACTGTTGATGATGCATCATGTAGGCGATGGAACTTGTAGAGTGTCACTTGTTTCTTTATATTTATTTTTCAACATAAGGTATTTTTTGATTCAACTCTTTTTTATTAAAAAAGAATTAATTATTAACATTGGCAGAGATTCCATCAAAGTTAATTTAAACTATTATTTTTGGAATTTATGTAAAATCCTTGACAAATAAAAAAATCCTAAAAATAAAAATAAAACCTTCTGCCTCCTGACTTGAAAAAGCAGTTATTGAGCAGGGGAGGCAGAGGTAGAAAGATACTTTCATGCTTGATGGTAAAACTTGTTTCATTGGGACTGCCTTCTCAATAGATTGTCAAGAGGCTCAGATCCCCGACTTATTGAAGAAGTCGGGGATCTTTTTTAGGACTGCTATATAAAGAATATTTTGATTATGTCTTGTGATGATACAAAAAATATTTTCCAAATATCAGGTGTTTAAAACTGACATTAATATTGGCAATTCCCCCCTAGAATTTCAGAAATAGGATGTTTTATATTTTAGAGATTGGGTATTGGGCGTCGGGAAGAGTGAGAAGCTTTTTCTTTTTTATAATCTCCCCAATCCCCAGTCCCTCATTCTATGGGGAATTCCGCCAAAAGGACTCGAAGCCTGCGTAAATCAGTATGGCCCGTGATGAGATGCGATTCATAGTGTCTTAATCATTTGTGGGTGTCAAGAGACTCAAATTCTAATTGGCTAGAGTATGGCAGAGTTATGACCCCTAGCATTACAGATTCAGCGGTGAAGGCTGCGATCGCGGCTGTTGCGTCGGAGTCAGCTTCAGCAGATGAAAAAATTCAAATGCTGATTGAGATTGCACAAGGCTTTCAAAAAAAGCCCAAAACAGCACAAGATTTGCGGAATGCAGTTAGCTTATATTACCGGGCTTATGAAATGTCTGGTGAGGAGTATCCCCTACTGAAAGCCAGGGCGCAAGTGGGGATGGCAGGAACGTTACAGGCAATACCGGATGTTAGCACGCAACTGCTAGTGGAAGCGAAAGCCGGTTATGAAGAAGCGATACCAGTTTTACAACAATTAGCTTCGCCAGAGGAATTGGCAGAAGCACAGATGAATTTCGGGCTAGTGTTACAGTCACTTGTGCCGTATAATTTAGCGAGGATAACTGATAGTATCCAAGCTTATCATCAAGCTTTGCAGGTATTTACTTGGCAGGATTACCCACAAGAATATGCTATTTTATACAATAATATTGCGATCGCTTATCTTTCCATGCCCTTAGCATCGGAACGGGAATACTTGCGTCAAGGGCTAGCAGTGCAATCATTTGAGACGGCACTAAAGCATATTAATCTGATTGACCATCCTAGAGAATATGCGATGTTGCAAAATAATTTGGGTAACGCTTTGCAATATTTAGTAAGTTCCCATCCTGTGGAGAATAACTTAAGAGCGATCGCGGCTTATGACGAAGCTTTAAAAGTGCGTAATTCCAAAGATACGCCCCTAGAGTACGCCAACACAATTTCCAACAAAGCTAACGCCTTATTTAACTTACTCGATGACCCAGAAAAACCAGAGGCAGGTAATCATAAAAACCTATTACAAGCGCGTGCATACTATCAGCAAGCTTTAGAAATATTTACTAAATATCAGCAAATCGAACAAGCTGAAATAGTAGCCAAAGCATTACAAGAGGTGCAATTAGAAATTAATAGTTAGGAGTTATGAGCTAGAAGTTATGAATTTTTATCTAACTTAACTCTTCACTTCTAACCTTCAACCCCCCAACTCAAGCCTACAGGAAAATAGAGGATGCAAGATATATTGCTAACCATTACTACAGGAGATTTCCTTACAAATTTAGCAGCAGGTAAACTGAACATTGCAACAGAATTTGTCTGGCTAGTTACAGCAACAGTTTTATCTATGATTGGCGGTGCTATTGGCGGGATGCTATTAGCAGGTAAAGACATAGGCTATCAGTTTTCAGCCATGCTTGGTGCTTTATTTGCTCCTGCTGGCGTAATTCCTGCCATTGTTATAGGGCTAGCCATACTCAATTTTTTAACTAGTTCTTAGGAGGAAATATGTTACAACTTGGCTGGTATTCTGCTAAATTATTCTTGAAAGGAAAGCTACTGCGCGACCCTATATATTTTTTCCAACAAACTGCTATTGCTAGTGCTGTAGGTTCGCTACTGCTAGTGTTATTTGCACAAACAGAACTTCCTTTCTGCTTACCAATAACAATATCTAGCTTAGCGACAGGAATAATTACCCCATTTCTCCTCAAAGATTTCAAAACTAAGTGAGTTGTATATTTGTCATTAGTTATTGGTCATTGGTCATTAGAAATTTCTAAATAACCAATGCCCAATGCACTATGCCCCACATTCTATGTCTAACCTTGAAGAATTAGTTCGGGAAATTAACCGCTTTGAGGCAATTATATCCGAGTGGGATGAAAGCCAAAGGTGTGTAGCAGTAGGTTTAAAAAGAGCAATTGAAGCTTTGCATAAAGTAGCATTGACTAATTTGATTAAAAGTCTCAAAGAAGAATCAATGCCAGCTTTGCGTCATGCTGTTAGCGATGAAGTAGTATATGCAGTATTGCTTTATCACGAATTAGTTAAACCGCCAAAACCAGCACTAGAACAGCGCATTCAAGCTGCCCTTGAAGAAGTTCGCCCAGGCTTAAAAAGCCATGACGGAGATGTAGAATTAGTGGCAATTAAACCACCGGATACAGTAGAAGTTAAATTAATAGGAACTTGCAGCAGTTGTCCGGCTTCTACTTTAACTTTATCTCAGGGAGTAGAACAAGCCATTAAAAACCATTGTCCTGAAATTACGAAAGTTGTCACTGTCAATCATGACTCTACTCTTAAAACTGCAAATTCTAATTTCATCAGTCCATTTTCTTCGCAGTTAACTTCTAGTTGGGTAAAAGTAGCAACTATCGAACAAGTTACCCAATTGGGCGTGTTAACAGTACAACTTGCTGGTACTTCGCTAATTTTATATCGCCAAGGTGTTACGTTTAAATGTTACCGTAATGCTTGCGCTCATTTAGGAAATCCTTTAGAAGACGGTAAGGTTGAAAATGGTATTATTACTTGCCCTTCTCATGGATTTGAGTATAATTTAGAGACAGGAAAATGTTTGACTGTACCTGATATTTCGCTTCAGTCATATCCAGTCAACATTAAAGGTGATAAGATTTTTGTGAAACTGCAAAAATTTTGACGCATCTAGTATTTACAAGTGTCATATTTTTGTTCTTATAGGTTGAAATCAGTCAAAAGTAGAGGGTAAAGCCTAGACTTTTGACTCTTGACTTTAAACTGAAATATGGATGCGATCGCATTTATCCAAAAATAAATTTAATTGCTTTTATTTTATCTTGTTTCGACACCTTGAGTTTTAACAATTTTATTAAAATGTTACTGTTGCTACATGCTTTTAAAAATTAATGATTTTAAATATTTATCACCCTCTATTTACGCTTCATGGATATCCCAATTACAATTCATCCGACACCACCATTACCGCCAGAAACAACAGCAACTCCTCAAAAGTTACCTTTTTCACCTCAGGGGGCAGAGGTAATTTTAGGGAATATTCTTGAAGCAGAACAATTAGTGATGCCTGTAGCACCCACTCCGACTACAATGTTTGGGCCTCGTGGTGCTTGTTTGTTCTCAAATGGTTTATTATGGGTGTCAGATACAGGACATCATCGATTGTTGGGATGGCGGAATTTACCGACAAAAGATAGTCAAGCGGCTGATTGGGTAATTGGGCAACCTGACTTTTATCATGAAGGGCAAAATGCTAAAGGTGCGACAGGAAGAAATACTTTAAATGTACCAACTGGAGTTTGTAGCTGTGGCGAAGGTTTAGCTGTAGCAGATGCTTGGAATCATCGAGTTTTGATTTGGAAAAATTTACCAGAAGACAGTAATGTACCAGCAGATTTAGTATTAGGTCAAGTTAATTTTATTGATAACGAACCAAATAGAGGAACTCAACAAGCATCTGCTAGTACAATGCACTGGCCTTATGGTATTTTCTATCATCAAGGACGGCTATTTGTTGCTGATACAGGAAATCGCAGGGTATTAATTTGGCATCAATTACCAACAGAAAATGGCCAACCTGCTGATATAGTTTTGGGACAGCCAGATATGATATCTCGCAATGAAAACGGCGGTGGTTCTCCAACTGCGGCGAGTATGCGTTGGTGTCATGATATTACTTTTTGGGGAGAAAATTTAGTTATCAGCGATGCCGGCAATAACCGCGTTATGATTTGGCAAGGAATACCGATAGAAAATAATACTCCTTGTGCAGTAGTTTTAGGGCAGAAAAACTTTAATAGTGTGGAAATGAATCAAGGAGTTTATTATCCTAGTGCTAGTAGCTTGAGTATGCCTTATGGTGTGGGTGTAGCTGGAGATTGGTTAGTAGTTGCGGATACTGCAAATTCTCGGTTGTTACGATGGAGAAAGCCAGAGTCAATTTTATTATTGCAAGGTGCAACGGCAGATGCCATTACCGGACAAAATAATTTTCAAAGTAAAAGTGAAAATCGTGATTTTGGGCTACCAAAACGAGATAGTTTAAATTGGTGTTACAGCATAAAATTTTGTGGCAAGACGGCAGTAATAGCTGATTCTGGAAATAATCGAATTTTGCTGTGGCAGTTTAATAATTCGTAATTCGTAATGGGCTACGCCCCGCTGCGCTAACGTAATTCGTAATTTTTAAAAGTCAGATTTATATGGTGGCTGAAGAAATTAGAGTTCATGGTACTGTTCAGGGAGTAGGATTTCGTCCTACTGTATATCGTCTTGCTAAAGTTTGCGGTTTGGGTGGAGATGTTTGTAATGATGGCGAAGGTGTTTTAATTCGCGTATCTGGTAGTGAACAAGCGATAACAGAATTCGTTAATAAATTGCAAATAGAATGTCCGCCCTTAGCCAAAATTAGTGAATTAATAAGAACTCCTTACGTAGGTGAATTGGACGTTGATAATTTTGTGATTTCTACTAGCGTCAATAGTGCAATTAAAACAGAAATTGCTCCTGATGCAGCGACTTGTCCGGAATGTCAGAAAGAAATATTTGACCCTTTTAGCCGCTTTTACCGTTACCCTTTTACTAACTGTACTCATTGCGGCCCTCGGTTGAGTATTATTCGTGCCATTCCTTATGACAGATGCAATACCAGTATGTCTGCGTTTGTCATGTGTTCCGAATGTGCAAAGGAATACTTTGATGTAGAAAATCGCCGTTTTCACGCCCAACCAGTAGCTTGCCATGCTTGTGGTGCTTCGGCTTGGTTAGAACGCGCAGATGGGAAAGCGGTTACTGCTTCCATGTTTTCGATGTTAGATGACGTTGATGCGGTTTGTACCCTATTGCAAAGAGGTGAAATTGTCGCAATTAAAGGTTTAGGTGGTTTTCATTTAGCTTGCGATGCAACTCAAGAAATTGCTGTAAAAAAATTGCGATATCGCAAAAGACGCTATCATAAACCTTTTGCTTTAATGGCACGGGATATTGAAGTAATTGAACGGTATTGTACTGTAAATATTAAGGAAAAAGAATTATTAACAAGTCCTGCTGCACCTATTGTTTTATTGGAGAGGAAGGCACACGGGGACGCGGGGAACAATTTTCCTCAGAATTTTCAGATTGCGGTTTCGGTTGCACCAGGGCAAAATAGTCTTGGTTTTATGCTACCTTATACGCCGTTACATCATTTAATTTTGCGACGAATGAATCGGCCAATTGTTTTAACTAGTGGTAATATTGCTGATGAACCGCAATGTATTGATAATGATGAAGCTAGGCAGAATTTAGGGGCAATAGCTGATTATTTCCTTTTCCATAATCGGGATATTATTAATAGAGTAGATGATTCGGTGGTGCGGGTTGTTGGCGAGAAAGTTCAAACAATTCGGCGTGCTAGAGGATACGCACCAGCAGCGATTAGTTTACCGCCGGGATTTGAGAATGTGCCGCCAATTTTAGCAATGGGTAGTGAGTTAAAAAATACTTTTTGTTTGTTGCGAGAAAAAGAAGCAATTCTTTCGCAACATCTGGGAAATTTAGAAAATGGTGCGGCTTTTTCTAGCTATAAAGAAACTTTGAGTTTATATTTAAATTTATTTGAACGCGAACCAGAAATAATTGCGATCGATAAACATCCTGAATATCTTTCAAGTAAAATTGGGAAGAAAATCGCTGATAAAAATCAAATTACAATTAACCCAATTCAACATCATCACGCGCACATTGCTGCTTGTATGGCGGAAAATAATATTCCTCTAGATTCGCCTCCAGTATTAGGTATTGCTTTAGATGGTTTGGGTTATGGTGAAGATGGTAATCTGTGGGGTGGAGAATTTCTGTTAGCAAATTACCGAAAATTTCAGAGATTGGCAAGATTTAAACCAGTGGCGATGATTGGCGGCGAACAAGCAATATATCAGCCTTGGCGTAATACTTATGCCCAATTAATAGCTGCTAATCTTTGGGATGATTGCCAAGAAATGTATGCTGATTTAGAAATAGTTCAATTTTTGAAAAATAAGCCAATTAAGCTAGTTAATCAACTGATTGAGAAAAAAATTAACTGTCCTCCAGCTTCTTCAGTGGGGAGGTTGTTCGATGCGGTGGCGGCGGCTATCGGTATTTATAGAGATGAATGTAGCTATGAAGGACAAGCAGCGATCGCAATGGAAGCTTTAGTCAATATTAACAGCTTAAATAATAATAAAGAAATGCCAATATATCCTTTTAAATTTAGCTTTTTAGATAGTATTTATTGTATAGACCCGCGTCCAATGTGGCAAGCTTTACTTCATGACTTGCAGCAACAAATTCCTAAAGCGGTTATAGCTGCTAAATTTCACAAAGGTTTAGCTAATGCAATTGTGGAAATGGTTAAACTTCTTTGTCAAGAAAATGTAATTCATCATGTTGTTTTAACAGGAGGAGTATTTCAAAATTGTGTATTGTTAGAGCTAGTTAGTAAATCATTAGAAACGGTGAGGATAAAAGTATTGACTCACAGCTTAATTCCAGCTAATGATGGCGGGTTATCTTTAGGACAAGCAGTTATTACAGTGGCACAATTAAGAAGATAAATTTAATTCACGTAAAGGCGCAAAGAAGTTAAAAATGTGTTTAGGAATTCCCGGTCAAATTGTTGAAATTACCAACGTTAATCATAAGTTAGCTATTGTTGATGTTGGTGGTGTGAAGCGCGAAGTAAATATTGCTTGCATCGTTGATGAAGAACATCCGGCTGAAGCTTGTGTTGGAGATTGGGTGTTAGTGCATGTTGGCTTTGCGATGAATCGAATTAATGAGGAAGAAGCAGCAGAAACGTTAGAGTTGTTGCAAGAGTTAGCAGCAGCACAGGTGGAGATTAGGAATTGAAGGGAGAGAGTTTTCTCACGCAGAGGCGCAGAGGCGCAGAGAGAAAAAAGAGAATTTTATTAGTTTTAAAACTCAGTTCTTTTGTTCATTTGCGGTTCGTTTAAAACAAACTATGGTTCTATTCCTATGAAATATGTTGATGAATTCCGCGAGAGAGAAAAAGCTGAAGCGTTATGCCGGGAAATTACAAAATTGTGTGAAGAAATAGAAAAACCTCTCAAAATTATGGAAGTATGTGGCGGGCATACTCACTCTATATTTAAATATGGTATTGAAGAAATTTTACCCGATCGCATTGAATTAATTCACGGGCCTGGTTGTCCGGTATGCGTTATGCCAAAGGGGAGATTAGATGATGCGATCGCTATCTCTCAAAATCCTAACGTCATCTTCGCCACATTTGGCGACGCCATGCGAGTTCCTGGTTCTAAAACAAGTTTACTCCAAGTCAGGGCACAAGGCGCAGACATCCGTATGGTGTACTCTCCCCTAGATAGCTTACAAATTGCTAAAGATAACTCCGACAAAGAAGTAATTTTCTTCGCTTTAGGTTTTGAAACCACAGCCCCCAGTACCGCCTTCACTATTCTGCAAGCCGCAACTGAAGGAATTGCTAACTTCAGTATGTTTTGCAACCATGTCCTTGTGATTCCCGCTCTCAAAACATTATTAAATAATCCCGATTTACAACTCGATGGATTTGTCGGGCCTGGTCATGTCAGCATGGTAATTGGTACTGACCCTTATGAATTTATTTCCCAACAATATAATAAACCAATTGTCGTTTCTGGGTTTGAACCTTTAGATATTCTTCAATCAATTTGGATGCTGTTGCGACAGCTAGTAGAAAATCGTTGCCAAGTTGAAAATCAATATAATCGAATTGCCCAAAAAGCTGGGAATAAAGTAGCACTAGAAGCCATCAATAAAGTGTTTGCTGTAAGAGATACTTTCGAGTGGCGCGGTTTAGGCGATATTCCCTATTCAGGATTAAAAATTCAACCTGAATATGCTCAATTTGATGCCGAACTTAAATTTACCATTCCTAACGTGAAAGTAGCCGACCATAAAGCATGTAAATGTGGAGAAATTCTCAAAGGCGTATTAAAACCTTGGGAATGTAAAGTATTTGGTACAGCTTGCACGCCCGAAACACCAATTGGCACTTGTATGGTATCTTCTGAAGGTGCTTGTGCAGCCTATTACAAATATGGACGCCTCTCTACAATGTCTAAAAAACTAATAGCTGAAAAACCAAAAATAACCATAACCCAAGAACCTCTCCCCGCCTGTGGTTTCTCTTTAGACTAGTCCTAAACTATACCATTTGAGAGTAACTTCCATGCCATTTATTACAGTTCAAATTGCCAAAGGACACTCAATCGAAAAAAAGCGCCAACTAGTTAAAGCCATCACCGATGCCCTTGTCTCCACCTTAAACTCCAAACCAGAATGGATAACCATTCACATCGATGAATTTGAACGCGAAAACTGGGCAGTCGGAGGCCAACTACATTCCGACAAACACAGTGGTAGACACGAAGAAAAAGGCAAATAAAACTCCTCAATTCCCTCTTTGCGCGACGGACACTTTCCTCAAGTCGGGAAACCCGCCCACGGAAGTGTCCTCCTCTGCGTCTCTGGGTGATATCCTCCTCAAAAAACACCTACAATAATGCACTTCCGTCACCATAAAATCCAAGACACTCACATAACTCTCGCACATGGTAGCGGTGGTAAAGCCATGCGCGATTTAATTGACGACATCTTTGTTAATACTTTTAATAACCCAATTCTCTCCCAATTAGAAGACCAAGCAACCTTCAATTTAGCCCCACTTTTACAACAAGGAGACAGACTCGCTTTTACCACAGATTCATATACTGTAGATCCTTTATTTTTTCCCGGTAGCGATATCGGAGAATTAGCCATTAACGGCACAATTAATGATTTAGCCGTCAGCGGCGCTAAACCTTTATATTTAACTTGTAGCGTTATTTTAGAAGAAGGATTACCAGTAGAAACATTGCGATGCATTGTAGCCAGTATGAAAGCAGCCGCAACAAAAGCTGGCGTTCAAATTGTCACTGGCGACACAAAAGTTGTACATCGCGGTGCTGCTGATAAACTATTTATTAATACTGCTGGTATTGGTATCATCCCGCAAGGAATCAACATCTCTGCCCACAATATTCAACCTGGCGATGCTGTAATTATTAATGGTGAATTAGGTAATCATGGGGCAGCAATTTTAATTGCCCGTGGAGAATTAGCTTTAGAAACTAATATTGAAAGTGACTGTCAGCCGTTGCATGATTTAGTACAAACTATCCTCAATGTCTGTCCCCAAGTTCATGCAATGCGGGACGCAACACGCGGAGGTTTAGCAACAGTTTTGAATGAATTTGCTGTTAGTTCCAATGTGGGAATTCGTCTCTACGAAGAATCTATTCCAGTGCGTGAAGAGGTAAAAGGTTTTTGCGAAATTTTAGGTTTAGATCCATTTTATCTAGCTAACGAAGGTAAGTTAGTTGTAGTGGCAAAAAAAGAATATGCCGAATCTATCTTATCAGCTATGAAATCGCATCCCGCAGGAAAAGATGCTTCTATTATTGGGGAAGTAATAAGTTCACCTCCAGGTATTGTATTGTTAAAAACAATTTTTGGTGCCGAACGTATTGTTGATATGTTAGTAGGCGATCAATTGCCACGAATTTGTTAATCTTTAAGATACTTTTTTATATGCATGAACTAGGAATTACCCAAAATATCGTAGCAATTGTAGCAGAACACGCCAAAGGTGCAAAAGTACAACGAGTTTCCTTAGAAATTGGCAAACTTTCAGCTATTATGCCCGATGCTATTCGATTTTGTTTCGATATTTGCACTCAAGGCACAGTTTTACAAGGGGCAACATTAGAAATTTTGGAAATTCCCGGTTTAGCGCGATGTCAGCAATGCGGTGCAGAAATTTATTTGGATAAACCATTTGGTAGCTGTAATTGCGGTAGCGTGGAATTACATTTAGTATCTGGTGAAGAACTCAAAATTAAAGAAATCGAAATAGAGGAATTATGTGTGTAACCTGCGGTTGTTCTGATGATGGCGAAACCAAAATTACAAATTTAGAAGTAAGTGAAACCGAACATAATCATCACCATACTCACACTCATACTTTAGCTGATGGCACTGTAATTACTCATTCCCACAATCACGATACTCACACAGAAGCATCTCAAGTTCACGCCAAAATACATGGCACAACTATATCATTAGAACAAGATATATTAGCAAAAAATAATTTAATCGCAGCCCAAAATCGCGGATGGTTTAAAGGTCGCAATATTCTCGCTTTAAATTTAATGAGTTCTCCTGGTGCGGGGAAAACAACTCTTTTAACTCGCACCATCAATGATTTAAAACATCAACTATCTATTAGCGTCATTGAAGGCGACCAAGAAACTACTAATGATGCTAAAAAAATTCAAGAAACAGGTTGTAAAGTCATCCAAATTAATACCGGAACAGGCTGTCATTTAGACGCATCGATGATAGACAGGGGTTTACAACAACTAAACCCACCGTTGAATTCAGTTGTGATGATTGAAAATGTGGGAAATTTGGTTTGTCCAGCTTTATTTGATTTAGGAGAATTTTCTAAAGTAGTAATTTTGTCTGTCACGGAAGGTGAAGATAAGCCGATAAAATACCCCCACATGTTCCGCGCTAGCGACATCATGATTTTGACTAAAATTGATTTGCTACCTTACGTGCAATTTGATGTGCAAAAGTGCATGGAATACGCGAAGCAGGTTAATCCCAAAATTCAGATTTTTGAGGTTTCTGCAACTACTGGTTTAGACTTAGATAGTTGGTATAAATGGCTAACTGAAAAGATAACAAATATGTCAGCAGTAATTACGGCGTGAATATAATGATACGCTATTTGGGTGAAATTGTAAAAATAGCGATCGCCACCCCTTTCTCGCTAACAATTTACTCACAAATTCGCTGTAATTCTTCAACTTTATTCACCGTTTTGATAGCCTGCTGAATCTCTTTTAATCGCTGTAAATCTGTAATTTGGTAAATCATTGGCATCAAATTTAAGCCAGGAGTTCCAAATTTAATTTCCAGTGCTAATTGAATACCTGAATATAGTTCCTCTCGTCGTCCACGCGCTTCTCCTCGCGCTTCTCCTTCACGTAAAATTTCTTGATACCAAGGCGACTCACGCAACACAGTCATATCCCACCTCATGATTTCCTGGACTAGGGCACTCTCTATTACAAACGTGGCAAAAAACGCCAAAACTGTTTCTAATTGATTTAGTTGTTCGTCGGCGCGTATAACTTGTAAAGCTTCTCGAATTATAGCTTATTGTATTTAAGTAAAAATACGATAGTCATTATGTATATTGTGTTTATATATTTATTCTGATTATTGCTAAATTTTGCAATGGGGTCTAAGTTCTAAAAAAAACTTACTTAAATTATCTTTTATTATGCTCCATCTTATTTTCAGTTTTTTTCAATGGTTATTTTCATTATGGGAAAAAGTACCTGATAGTATCAAAAAAGAAATTATTGAGTTAATAGTTAAAGAATTTACAGAAGTATTTCGGAATTACTATAGGTATTGGCGCAAGAACAAAAATATTTAGTTAATGTCATTGAAAGAGTATGGAAAATCATTCAAAAGACTCTAAAATTCAAAAGAATTTAGAAAATCTTAATTTTGAAAATTTTTGGCAAGCAGATACAAAAAATCAGAATGACTTTAAAGGCATTAATGTATCTACAATACAAGCTTCCATTGCTGCTGCAACTCAAATAAGTATTGCATCTGTTGCAACTACATTATTTGGGCTAGATGATACACAAATAAAAAAGGAAAAATTTAGTCAGGAAGTTTCTGAATATGCAACCTCAAAAGAGGTCATATCATCTTTAAGTAAAGAA
The DNA here is from genome assembly GCA_034530875.2 of Nostoc sp. DedSLP01. Taxonomy (GTDB): domain Bacteria; phylum Cyanobacteriota; class Cyanobacteriia; order Cyanobacteriales; family Nostocaceae; genus Nostoc. The sequence continues at coordinate 92,279 of JAVRCJ020000013.1, read as the reverse complement.
ATTGGTGAACCGCATGAAACCGAAGCGGAAGAAGACTTTATAGAGAGAGCTAATAACGTGCTGAGAGAAATTTTGAAGAAAAAATTTAATATTTAACTTGAATATAACTAGTAGATATATACAAAATTTTAATTCTTCTTAAATGACAAAACCCTGCACTCTAAGAGTACAGGGTGTGAGACAATATGACGTTTATCGACCTAAAGCCAATCTCGATAAGCAGAGATTTCATTGACGCCAATTTCAAAGGGCATTCCTTTGCCAAATGGTGGATAAACGCGTATTTTGGCGTTAGTAGAAAATCTCTCTAAGCGATTACCTAACTGGGGAATATTGCTGACAATATGCCAGTAAGATACTAAGTCGGGGCAATCAATAATTAATGTGAGAATGTTGGCATTTGTTGTCAGATACCACTGACAATTAGATAACAGTACTCGCGTAATGCGATCGCAGGCTAAAAAAAAGCATCTGCCTATGGACTGTTCTAATTCCATCTGCAACATTCCATCCTCTCTTGTTACCTCAGTTGGAGGTAAATCATCGGGAGGTAGCAGGTGTAATTTAGAAGACATAATTTCGCACCTCTTGGTTGTAGCGCGTCAAACTCTCCAGGTTTTTTTGCACGTCTAAAGATGAGGGTTTGAGTGCTAACGTACCTAAGTTTAATTCGTCCTGAAATTTTTTGATTTTGTCTCGACAAGTCTCCACATCACCGATAATTGAGTTCTCAATTAAATAGTCTTCATCGAAACAAATATTTGTGCGATCGAATTGATTATGACCGGGATTCGCACTTTGCATTACTTCGGCCGAATTAGCTTTCATTTTTTGGCTGAATTTGCGAATGAAAGGTAACGCTTCACTCACAGCCTCATCGTTAGTTTTGCCAACGTAAAAGAAGCGTGCCAGCACAAACTTTTCTGCACCACTAGCATTCAACGCTTGATATTTGGCAATGGTACTCTTCAATCTTTGTAAGGAGAACGGCGGGCCACCCATCAAACTGAAAGAATGTTTGGCGGCAAACTCGATACCATCATCACCACCAGTGGCAACATAGACGGGAATTTTTTGTTGCAATGGTTTGGGGTAAATTGTCAGGCGATCGCATTGATAATATTGCCCATTAAATGATACGTTAGTTTCATATAAAAGCTTCTCAATCAATGCCATTGCCTCTAACATTTTGCCACGCGATTCGCTCATTGGTGTTGCAAAATGCTTGTTTTGTTGAGGGAAAGGCCCTCCTTTAGCAACTCCAAATAATAATCGTCCATTGCACAAATTATCCAAAGTGGCGATGTCTTCTGCTACCCGAATTGGGTTATGAAATGGCAATAACACGGCCGCTGTGCCTAATTTGATAGTTGAAGTCAATCCCGCCAAGTGTGCCATTAACACTAACATGGATGGGCTAAGATTGGATTCACTAAAATGATGTTCGCTTACCCAGGCTTCTTGAAAACTTAAGCTTTCTGCCTGTTTTATCAGCGTTACTTGCTCAAAAATGGCGCGACGAGCATCTTGGTGATGATTTTCGTAATTGCAGAAAATTCCAGTTTTCATTACTTGCGTTGATACTTTTTACCCACCGTGTGTGCTGGCTATTTAGTAGTGTGTCAAGACAACTTTTTTCGATTTAAAACTCTTTCTGTCACCCTGAAACCGCCAATTTTAGCTTGACAAACTGGCTTGACAAACTACTAAGTAGCAACCCACTGCAACTCCAACCATAGGCGTGGATTATTTTCTTTAAGTTTCGACATTGGGTCGCGTAATAATCGCTTGGCATTTATGCAAACTACTTGCACTAGACCCATGTTGTCTGCCACTTCTCGCAGTATTTCTTTGTGAGCTTGTACGTAAGGAATCATTTCAGCAGAGCAATAGATTCCTATATATTGCAAGCGTCTTGCCGGTCGTCCCCAAAAACAGGTAATCACTTTCACATAACACCCGTCTAGTAATTCTCCAGCTTTGGGATAGTAGTGGTTGACGACTCTTGTGAATTCTTTAGCTAAGATGTCTTCAGCAATCATTTCAACTAATATTTCTGTAGCGTCGATCGCTCTAATTTAATATAACATAATCTTGTCAATTAAATATGACAATTTACTTTATTTAACTGAAATAAAAGATTAAATGAGAAGTCAGAAGTCAGAATTTAGAAATATTTAGTACTTTAAATAGTTGATGATGTCTTATGCCTACGCCATAAGGCATCCTACATTTTCTGGCTGGTGAATTTTAAATTTTGCTGCATATTACACAAAAAGAGGTATACCTGATTTGGTACACCTCTTTTTAATTCTGAATTCTGAATTCTGAATTCTTATTTTTAATTTTTAATTGTTATTACCGAGCATTGCGTTCGCAAACTAAAACCTCAGCGACAATATCCGGCAGATTTACTAAGTCTGTAAAGCCTTCAGAGCCGCCGATCGGTGAAATAAATGTATAGTTTGGATCGCAAACTCCATTGTCATACACTTGAATAAACCAGCGATCGGGAAATCCTTCTACGCCTAGTTCTACAATGTACCAACTCTCACCAGTTAACCGAGAGTTAAAGATTGTAAACCACTCTCTATTTTCTTCTGAAATGTTCCAATCTGCCATGAGTAGCTCTAAAGCTATTTGTCCGGCATCAGTTGAAGTCAATAGCATTTTTACTCCTTATTAGCAACTTCAGAGTTGGGAACTTCAGGATATAAACCCAGTTGTTTCGCTAGTTCGCGGGCAACAAAAAATAAAAATTTTGCACCGTCTTGGTTGCCTTCATGGGCGAACATAGTTGCTACTTGTAACATTGTTTCTACTAAACCAGAATCAATTAATTCTGGATGAGATTCTAAAACTTCTGGTTCCTGACCGTTAGGGCATTTTAATAGTTCATCAATCAGGTTAAAATACAAGTTTTGGCGTTGTTCTGTCATGGTTATTTTCTGGATTTGAAGGAACAAATTTGAAGCGTATCCAGAGAGTTTAAAATCTCTAAATAAGTTTTATAATGCCCGGTTTACTGTTCAATACTTTGCTGCCACAGCCTTTCCAACATTTCAACTTGTTCTTTTAAAACAGCAGCGCGATAAACAAGATACCTGTCGTAAAAGATAATACCTAACCCTACACAAATCGGGGTTAACAAGAAGAACCATTGTAGGATTGTGCCAAGTTTATATTGCTCAGTAAAAATTAGCATTTTTTTAACCAGATTTTGCTCAGAGGTTTGTATTTTAGTCTGAGGTAATGGTATATTTTCTGTCTGGGGAGTCGCAGCGATCGCCACACCAGCTTTGCTAACTTCACAAGCTAAATTCTGTGATTTTAGGAACTCAATATGTCGCTCCCAAATGATGCCAAATACTACTAGCTCTGGAGAAAGCACCGCTAAGGTAACTACACAAACTGTAAGAACATTTAAAAATTTGGCTTTCATCTTGCTCTCCCTTGCCAGGTAGTATGCACCCAGTAAGAAAATATCTTTATCAAGCAGGGAACAGGGAACAGAAAACAGAGTTAAAAGTCTCTTGAGATTATGGCTTTGTTCTTAAAACTTGTATCTCGTTTACCTGTGATCTGCTAGATTTTTACTTTTGAAACAATTCTGATGCTAAAATATGTGTAGAAGGTAATTTTAAAATCATTAATTGTCAGTTATTTATCTAATTACTTCTGACTATTAACCATTAATAAAATACCAAACTTTTCACAAAAAATAGGAATCTTTACTTAGGAATAACGCCTTCATATCCTCGAGTGTAGTTTCATCCTAATCGCAAAAGAGAGATTAAGAAGTCCCCCCTAGTTCGTTAAGCTTTCGCTTAGGAATGTTGGGGGGTAGAGGGGAATCTCTGCGTAAATCCTATACGATTTATATCAGCCACCTCTACACAAAACAGTTTACCCCAGTCCCGTTAAGATTATTAAATTCATTAAAATAGTACTCAAAGCCTGTAATTATTGCCTGATAAGCATTTTAAAAATTCATTGGGGTATGGGTGCTAGTGTTTTTCAGATGGGGTTCTAGTATTTTTGAGGTGGGGTTCTGGTCTGTGGAGTACTCAACCTTAAAGCAATGTATGTAAGGATTGAAGGCTGTTTTTTGTGGATTTTTGGGTGACAAAATTTGTACTCAAAACTAAATATCAATATCTGTTGAGAAGGATAGACTGAATAAATAGAAAAGGCAATTAAATTTTTGCTGATTAATTCATATTTTCATAACAAATTGAAGGATAGCGGCTAACATCTCGGTTCTTCTAAGACAACATTTGGGAAAAGTTCTTCGGAAACTTATATATTTTGTGCTTTAGCTAAAATACATAATCATGTACAATCATTTGCACTTAACTACAAAAACAAATACACAAAAGCTTATTGTTATAAGTACATACTCTGCACTAAGATTTAGAATTTTAGGGGTTAAATAATGCGAATTGCTAAGGATGTAACAGAACTGATTGGACGAACTCCTTTAGTTGAGTTGAACAAAATTCCTCAAGCTGAGGGAGTACTTGCAAGAATAGTCGTCAAACTCGAAGGAATGAACCCAGCAGCTTCGGTAAAAGACCGTATTGGCTTAAATATGGTACTCGCCGCAGAAGCAGACGGTTTAATTCATCCAGGAAAAACCGTTTTAGTAGAACCTACCTCAGGTAATACAGGAATTGCCTTAGCAATGGTAGCAGCAGCCCGGGGTTACAAGTTAATTTTGACGATGCCGGAAACTATGAGCAGCGAACGACGAGCTATGCTCAGAGCTTATGGTGCATCCTTAGAGTTGACACCGGGTACTGAGGGGATGCGGGGAGCAATTCGTAAAGCCGAAGAAATTGTCGCTAATACTCCCGATGCTTATATGCTGCAACAATTCCGCAACCCTGCCAATCCCAAAATTCACCGCGAAACTACCGCTGAAGAAATTTGGGCTGATACAGATGGAGAAGTGGATATTGTAATTGCGGGAGTAGGTACTGGTGGTACGATTACTGGTATTGCAGAGGTAATTAAAAGCCGCAAGCCGACTTTTCAAGCGATCGCAGTTGAACCCAGCAACAGCCCAGTCCTTTCAGGCGGTGAAGCCGGGCCCCATAGAATTCAAGGCATTGGCGCTGGATTTATTCCAGATGTTCTGCGCTTAGAATTAGTTGACGAAGTAATTAGAGTCAGCGACGATCAAGCGATCGCTTATGGACGACGCTTAGCAAAAGAAGAAGGCTTATTATCTGGAATCTCCTCCGGTGCCGCTTTGTGCGCCGCCATTCAAGTCGGTAAACGCAAAGAAAACGCCGGTAAGTTAATCGTGATGATTCAACCTTCCTTCGGCGAACGCTACCTCAGCACCCCGATGTTTCAAGATTTGTCCTTAGAAACTGCTGAAGTTCGTTAAAAAAATACACAGTAAGGGCATAGCATTGCTATGCCCTTAACTCGTAGTTGAAAAATGCTCTAAAGAAACAACGTGTTAGGGATTACCAACAAATAAATTATCCAATATTGTGGGGTGGACATCCTGTCATTGGTGTCAACTTAAGCTCAAACTTTTACCCCACAATCGTTTTACCCCACCCCCAACCCCTCCCCTTGCCAAGGGGAGGGGCGGTTTTGGCTTTAGACAAAACCGGGGTGGGGTAATGCGGATCTTGATGGTAAGTGAGATAGCTGAATGTCATATCATGTCCGCTGAAAGACTTATCATTTAGATTGACACGGGGACGCGGAGACACGGGGACGCGGAGAAATTTTAATTATAAGTGATTAGCCGGACTTGATATCACATCTTTACAAGGGTTTTACGTTAAGTTGACACCAATGGCGAGACGCCCACCCCACAAGAAAAGTCGAAATCTGCAAGTCCCGCTAACTGTTGCAAGCCGATGCAATCGCATTGCAGACCGATGCAATCGCATTGCAGACCGATGCAATCACATTGCAGACTGATGCAATCACATTGCAGGTCGATGCAATCAAATGTCAGAAGGTTGTTTTTAGATAACCTTAAAAATTATCACCACTAATGGCTACAACTGCCTTGTTTTTGGTGTTCTTCTCCATGATGCTTGCAGCCACCTTGTTCGTGATGATGGTCGTGATGACCGTGCTTGCCATTGTGGGCGCAGCCTTGCAAATCTTGATTCATAAGATTTTCGCTCATTTCTCGGAAGGATTCATCCACAGGGTTTAAGCCAATCCAAGCATCAATCTTTTCCACATCAAATCCTACCTCACGGCGATCGCCTACTTGTAATAAAGGACGGCGAATCAACAGCGGATCTCTCAACATCATTATCAAAGCAGTTTCGGCATCAATTTTTTCTGGAACTATCTCACCAGATTTTACCCTTGGGGAAGAACGATTAAACCAGTCGGCTACGGGGCGATCGCCAAAAAATGAACGCAACCTTTCAACCGTCCAAGGTTCTGTTAGCAAATCGTATGCTATTACTTCATGACCGGCAGCTGTGAGCAAAACTTTTTGCTTAGTACCACCTTTACAGCCTGGTTTACTATAAAAAATTACTCTTGCCATACAACTACCTCCATAACAATTCGTAATCCGTAATTTGGGGGAAGAAGACGCGATTCATCGCGTCTCTACAAAGAATTCTGAATCCTGAATTCTGAATTCTCTTTAAAATTTCTTCGCTTTCTGGGTAAGAAAGTCAAACTCAAATCTTTCTTTAGGGTCGGTTTCACCGTAAATGTTAAAAGTCACAGTAGGTTCATCGCCCAGTGCTTCTACACAGTGAATTGCATCGGGAGTAAAGCTAATAATATCTCCTGGAAATAAAGTTAGTTCTCCCGTGTATTCAATTTTGTCTTGAGATTCTGAACTCTGAGTGCGTTGCCAAAAAGTATTTTTTTCCTGACCTTTTAACACCGCTACTACTCCCCACGTTCCATGATTATGAATAGTTGATTTGGTTCCTGGTGCAAATGTTACTGTTTGCACCGTTAATGGAAAACCCAATTCATCATATAGGAGTAAAACAGAAGTTCCCGTTTTGGGAGAAGGTTCTAAATACTGACTCCGCACCCAGTAGGAATTGACGATCAAGCGTCTAACGAGCATCCGAATTTCTGGCAAACAACTCGATTCATCTTCCACATTATTGAGAACATCTTCCACCTCAGTTAAAAACCGATAAACGCGGTAATTATCTCTCAATAAATCCCATGCTCTCACAGATTTACACGCTTGATACTGACCGTTTCCCGTTAATAGCCAATCCCTACCTTTCATAACTGTTAAAATCTTGTTTGAGAAGATTGGATGATAATAATCGGAGAAACATTAGGAAGACTACCTATAGGTGGTGTAGCAGGTATGTAGATAGGAGGAATGATAGGATTATTATTACTCCCACTTCCTAAAAGGGAATAAGACAAAGATGAAGTAGATAACCAATTGTTCATGAAATTTCACCTTGATTGAAAGAGGGGAGTGGTGAGTGGGGAGTGGGGAGTTAGAAGTTTAGAGTTAGGAGTTAAGAGTTATTGTCTCCCTCATCCCCCACTCCCTATTCCCTATTCCCCACTCCCCACAAATTAATTAATCGTCTTCTTCTGCTGGACGTGTCAAAATATCCAGCAAAATACCGGCTCCGAAATCATGCTTTTCGTCTATTTCTTTGACTCTGGCGCTGATTTCTTTTGCTTGGTCTATTGCTCCTAACTTTGCTAGAACCAATCCAGAAGCAGCATAAGCATTCAAGTACAATCGAATTTGTGGGTCTTCTTTGCGATTGACTAATATCGGCTTAAGTTGCTCCCAGTCGTCAGGGAATTTTTCTATTTCTTTAATTTTATCTAATAATTTAGTTGTTGTTTGTAGTGCAAGGCAATAATTATTTTTGTAGTAAAAAAATCTATATGCTGCAACCAAAACGTCTGTATTTTCACCAGTTTTAGCTAGTGCTTGTTGAATATATTTTTCCGATTCTGATGTATTTTCCCAATTTTTTGCAGCTAAAATTAATAAATTTTTGATATCATCAGGAACCTGGAACCATGAGAATTTATTCGTATTGAGTTGCATAATTAACTCCTGAATAGGGAGTGGGGAATGGGGAATGGGGAGTAGGGAGACAAGCGGATAAAAGGGCAAGGAGAATAATTCCTAATTCCCCACTCCCTACTCCCTACTCACTTTTAAAACAGTGTAAGAATGTACACTAAAGTAAAGAGAACAATCCAAATAATGTCTACGAAGTGCCAGTAAATTTCTGCCATTTCGATGAAGGTGTGATTTTTGGCAGTATATAAACCGGGAATACGCGATCGCCACAACACAGCTAAAATTAATAACAGTCCCACAAACACGTGCAAACCGTGGAAGCCTGTCATCAAATAAAAGCAGTTAGCGAAAACATTGGTAGTCAGACCGTAGCCTAAAGTTGCGTACTCATAAGCCTGACCAATCAAGAAAATTGCTCCCATGATGGCAGTAATTGTGTACCACAGTTGCATTCCCTTGACATTATTCTTTTTAATCGCCGTATCGCCGAAGTGAATGACGAAACTACTCGACACCAGAATAATGGTGTTAATCGTCGGCACAAATAACTCTACTTCTGTTCCTTCCGGCGGCCAAACTGCCGTACTGCTGCGGAAAAACAAATACGTGGCAAAAAATCCGCCGAACATCAGCGATTCAGAGACGAGGAATGTCAACAGTCCCCAAACTCTTAAATCTGGATGTTCTTCGTGATGTCCTGCACTTTCATGTTCTGTTGTCGCTATAGTCATAGATTTGTTGGCAAAAAGGTGATTGGGGACTGGGTAATGGGGACTGGGCTAATATCTAAGATGATTTTCAATTAGCCCGCCCAGTAGCAAATTCTCTGCGTACCTCTGCGCTTCTTTGCGTTTAAATTTCAACTCTCAATTCGCCACGAAAACTTTACTAAGCACTAGCTTCCGGTGTCGCTGCTGGCTGTACTTCAGTGCTGCGATCGTGACCGTAGTCATAAGGCCCGTGAGTGACAACCGGCAACACTTCCCAGTTTTCAATCGCAGGTGGCGAACTAGTTGTCCATTCCAAAGTCAAACCATTCCAAGGATTATCACCTGCTGGCTGTCCCTTAATCCAACTTTGAATAATGTTGATGGTGAAGGGAATTACTGATATTCCTAAAACAAATGAACCAAAGGTACAAATTTGATTCAGGTCGATGAATTGGGGGTCATACATAGCAACTCTACGCGGCATTCCTTGTAAACCCAATTCGTGCATGGGTAGGAAAGTTAAATTTGTGCCGATTAAGGTGAGGAAAAAGTGAATGCGTCCCCAGGTTTCATTCAACATCCGTCCGGTCATTTTGGGGAACCAGTGATAAATACCGGCATAAATGCCAAACACGGAACCACCAAATAGAACGTAGTGGAAGTGTGCAACTACATAATAGGTGTCGTGGACGTGAACATCAAAGGGGGCTGTTCCCATTGTCACGCCGCTTAAGCCGCCCATGACGAACATGGATAACAAGCCAATGGCGAAAAGCATGGCGCTGGTGAAGCGAATTTTACCACCCCAAAGGGTAGCAACCCAGCCGAAAATCTTAACGCCAGTGGGAACGGCAACTATTAGAGTGGAAATGGTGAAGAACATCCGCATCCATCCGGGCGTACCGCTGGTAAACATGTGGTGTACCCAGACGAACAAACCGACGACGCAGATTGCCAAACTGGAATAAGCGATCGCTTTATAACCAAAAATTGGCTTACGTGCGTGGACTGGAATCACCTCGGACATAATGCCGAAGATAGGCAGAATCATTAAATATACTGCCGGGTGGGAATAAAACCAGAATAAGTGTTGGTAAATTACAACGTTACCGCCTGCATCTGGTTTAAAGAAGGAAGTGCCAAAGTTGAGGTCAAACAATAGCAGAATTAAACCTGCTGCTAATACAGGTGTGGAAACTAGCGCCAGAACGGAGGTTGCCAAGATTGCCCAGCAAAACAGGGGCAGCTGATCCCATTTCATGCTGGGAACCTTCATCATCAAAATGGTGATGACAAAGTTCAGCGAACCCAAAATTGAAGAAGTTCCTACCAAAACGATCGCCAGTATCCACATTGTTTGGGCGATGGGTGCTGTCACCAAGCTCAAAGGTGGGTAAGCTGTCCAACCTGATTGCGAACCACCAAACAGGAAACTACCTAATATCAGGGCACCTGCTGGTGGGTTTAACCAAAAGGCGATCGCGTTCAGCTTGGGGAAAGCCATATCCCTAGCACCAACCATCAAGGGTACTAAGAAGTTACCAAAACCCCCAATGGCACTGGGAACGATCCACAGGAAGATCATAATCGTCCCGTGATTAGTCATAAAAGCGTTATACAGATTGGGGTCGAGTAAATCTGCATCAGGTGTTGCTAATTCGACACGGATGGCCATCGCCATCAGTCCGCCAATGAGATAGAACACAAACGCCGTAACAAGATATTGGATACCAATAACCTTGTGATCGATATTAAATGTGAAATAATCTTGCCATCTCCACGCCTGTTGATGAGAAGTGTGGGCGATCGCCAGAGTTTCCGGTTTCTTTTTTTCTGGTGGAGTGTTCGGTGGAAATTCTACCTGTGTCATATTTTTTCCTGCTATGCAGAGTTCACGGTCAAATGTCCAAAGTTTTGACTCTTGACTGTTGCCTATTGCCTATTGCCTGCCATAACCACTGACTCTAGAGTTGCAGCACTAATCCCCATATCGTGGACGTGAGGTGCTAGAAACTCTGAGGTTGATAACTCAGCAGAATTAACTGCAACAATTTGTGAGTTTTCCTTTTGAGCAACTTGGTTTTCTGTCAACCAGCTTTGATATTCTTCTGATGTGTGGACAATTACCTGTGTCCGCATCGAGCCGTGGTAACCACCGCACAATTCAGCACAAACTACGGGATATGTGCCTGGTTTGGTAGCGACAAATCTTAATTGAGTAGGGATACCGGGTAGTGCGTCTTGCTTCAGCCGGAAGTTTGGCACCCAAAATGAGTGAATTACATCACTTGCTGAGAGGTTGAGTTGCACGTCAGCACCGACAGGAATGTGCAATTCTCCTGAAGTAATGCCACTTTCAGGATAGTTAAATATCCAAGCGTACTGTATGCCTTTGACATCAACAACTAAGTCAGCTGGTTTGCCTTCGCTAGTAGGAGAGGCACCAAAACCGATTTGTGAAGCTGTTGTTGCTTCGGGGGTGTCATTTAGGGTAGCTGCAATGGCACTCCCACTCGTATGATGAACATGAGCTACTGAATGTGGATGACCAGCAGCTTCAAAGCCTCCCATACGGTTAAAAACATCTACGCTGTAGATGCCTAAACACAAGACAATAATTGTGGGAATTGCTGTCCAAAAAACTTCTAAAGGCAAGTTGCCTTCTACTGGTAAGCCATCGGTGTCATCTCCCGGACGCCGACGATACTTCACTAAAAAAATGATAATTGTTCCTTCCACCACTAAGAAGAGAGCGATCGCAATGGTAAACATCACATTGAAAAAACCGTCTACCAAAGGCGCTTGTTCCGATGCTTGTACCGGCAGTAGAGTGTGGTTGTGACCAACCCAAATACTAATTGCTGTGACTACTATCCCAGCAACCAGAGTCCATAGTGAAACAGGAACTTGTTGCATACATACCTGCTCTGTAAAGCGTCTTTTAACGTGTGATTTTCTGGATATTGGGCATTGGGCATTGGGCATTGAGCGTTCATTATTCTCCGCGTCCCCGCGTCTCCCTCACTCCCTCATCTCCCCATTCCCTTTCACAGGGCAGTGTTTTTTGTTTTCACTTATTAACTTTCTAACGTGCAGCTATAAAAAATGGGGGAAACTTCCAGATTTTTTTCATATCTTTCCCCCAAAAAATTTTCAATTATATTTCAACTTCTATGACAAAGGAAGCTCAAGGCTTCCTGAAAAGATAGTTGTTCCAGAGGACACTGTTTGTTTTAAAATCATTCGGGCTATACTAACAGCAAGTTTAAATTTGTCAATAATTAACATATTACGATTTACGCATTTGTCTACTGCGAACTTTTTACTAGTTCCAGTAAATATTAAATACAACACTACGCAAATAAAGCATAAAATAAAAGCCTTTTGCCTTTTGCCTTTTGACTTGCGCGCAGCGGCAATTCCCCTCTAGTTACCTTGCTTAGGGCATTTACCCTTTATACAAACAGTGCCTCCTTGGACGAACAACAATATTAAGTAACTCCAAAAATGTTAGTTGTTTAATGCAACATGGGTGTAGCAATTCTTGGGACAAATCCGCGAACAAGCTTCACAACCAATACAGTTTTCTGGATTACTAACTGCCATTACTTTACGTTCAATTTCTTCATCATCTTCATCTTCTACAAATTCACCTTCTTCGTTGAGTGCTTTCAAACCTAGTACATTGTATCCGCATACTTTAATACATCTGCCACAGCCGATACATTTGTCTTTGTCAATTTCTTGAGCAAATTTAGGTGTCCAAGCCTTACCACCAAATGTCAAACCTGTTAGTTGTGCCATGAATTAATCCTCGGCAATTTTGCCTTGAAATCTGTTCCTACTTTAATCATTATCTTATCCTAATATTTTCTTTTTTTGAGGAATCAATAATGTTTTTTAGTCGTCAAATTTTGATGACTTTTAGTTTAAAAATTACATTATTTTGAGTTTAAATTTTATAGATGAAATTGATTGCCAATAATTATGATGTAAATTTCATGAATAAAATCTTTGTTAAACCTTTATCGTTAACAACTATTCTTTTCAGAAGATATAAATCTTTCTCTGAAAATGATGAGATTCTTTTTCAAATATTTTGAGAGTGAGGTCAAAAAAGAGAGAAAAACAGTATCGCAATATACTAAATCAAATGTTTGTTAGTTACATTTATATATCTGCGATATGTATTTTCTAAAGCAACAATTTTGTATTTAGCCTTTCATTAAAACATTGAGATAAATGTTGTCAAAGTACAGATTATTGTTTTCTTGTGTTTACCTACAAGAAAGGGAGCTTATCATGAAGGAACTGTAAAGTTTATAGCAGAATATTATGAAGGGTTAAATATTAAAATTATTAATAAATAAGTTCAAAAGTAATTCTCCTAGATTTAAATGCTGACTAAAAAGACTTTGGTTAAGGTTTTGCGGTTAAAAATAAAATGTTCGTTAAGTACATATTTACATAAATGTTAAGTTTTTTTCTAAGCTCATTACGAACAACTTAATTATTTTATTTATGAAATGTATAGTTAATAAAGAAGTAATCTTAGGCTCGGCTTGAAAGCCTTACACAGCTTTCAATTGGATGCAAAGTCAAATACGGATGTGGGGAATTTCGTGTGGTGAGAAAAGATTATTCTCGCCATAAAGATAATTGGTAGCGAGTGATGAATAAACAGGACTCATCCAGGGGAGACCTGAGCCAGACATCTCAACGATTAGAGTGGGAACAGAGCCATTATGCCTTACACGATTCCTAACAACAGTTGCGTTGGATGTGACAACTGCCGCCCCCAATGTCCTACGGGTGCAATCAAACTAGAGGACGATGAATATTGGATCGATCCTTATCTTTGTAACAATTGTGAGGGTTATTATCCAAAACCACAATGCGTAATTGCCTGTCCAACTAATTCTCCGATTCCTTGGCAGGCGAAAAAAGGGAGATGCAAAGTTGAGCCGAGAAATGCTACTAGCTTAGACTTGTTTTCTAACGGAAAGAATAATCCATTTGCTTCAGCGATCGCCATTTGGGAAGCTTGCAATGTACTAGCGCAGCGCACATCTTTAAATTGGGAAAGCGATGAAGAAGGTTACTTGTGTTATGGCAGACAAGTAAATCAAGGAAAAGGAGCGATCGCTTTTCACATCCAAGATCCATTTCAGGTGAACGACAAGGCTAGAGATTTAGCCGCAATTGAGGGACTGGATATTAGAGCTGCTTGCATACATCTAATTTTTGCGGCTTATGCCACAGCCTTAGATAAACCTTGGGAACAAGAATTTGCGATCGACGAACGCCAAATCGAAAAATATTTGGGGATGGAGAAACGCAAAGATTTAAACAAAGCTGCCAAGCTAGCTTTAATGAAAAATCTTGTCCAGCAAGCTTGTTCGCTGATTATCTCTATAGAATGGCCTCAACAAGGCCGAGTTAACGGATTCTCTGTCACACAAACCCGTTTATGGCACTTAGTGGACATTCAGCACCACTTTCAAGAAGACGCTCTCGGATGCAAATATCTGATTGGGCTAACTTTTAAAGTCAAAGCTGGTATTTGGGCGCAATATTTCTTAAACAAACAAGCATGTAAAGAGCGAACCGCCTTCTATCAATATGGCAGTCTCCCTAAAACCCTGCTAACCACAGTCATGAGTATTTGGCAGCAACATGAAGGAGCAGTCCGACTCATGTTGTGGTTGCTGTTCAAAACCAAAATGGGCAAAGAACAACGCATCACTGTTCCCACTTTGCTGCGTATTGCTTACGGTGAAGAAAAAGTCGGCGTTGCATCCAGACAACGCGAAGAACGCAAACGCTTGCTACGAACTTTTGAAAGCGATTTGGAAATTCTCAATCATTACGGAATGAAACCAATCTTCGACCCAATTACCTACCCACCAGAAATTCAACCTTTGTGGGCCAAGTTAATGGATATTCCCGAAGATCCAGACGAAGCATTAGAATTTTGGACAAATGACGGCGGTGCCGAAACTCGCCTCACAGACACAGGCCCTCGTGGGAAGTGGAATCTGCTAATGAATGCGCGGATTTTAGCTTTTGAACTACCACCAGAATGGGAACAACAAATCTCAGAATCCCAGAAAAAGCAGCGGCGAGGCGTTAAGAATAAAAGAAAGCCTACAGCCACAGGCGATTTGCTAGGCGAACAAATTTTGGAAGCGCGAAAAAATTTAAACCTCTCCCAAAGAGAATTAGCCAAGCTTGCAGGTAAAAGCCAAAGCTGGATTCGAGATATCGAAAATGGTCGTTTAAAAGCCAAAATAGAAGACCAAGCGCTATTACGAAAAGTCTTGAATATGGCTTAACAAGAATTCAGAACTCAGGAATCAGAATTCAGAGTGAGTTGCAACTAAAACTCTTGTAGAGACGTAAAATTTTACATCTCTACATTAACAATTCATACTTTGTAAAATAAGCGCGGGTCTAAATCCCTCACTAATTGCATTGTGAATTCTGACTTCTCACTCCTGACTCCTATTTACGCACTAAAACTCATTACCTTACTAGAAGTCAGCCAAGCGTTAACTACAGCATATTTAGTAATTACTGACTCTTGTGCAGCATTGCATGAACTCTTAATTTTTTGAGCCTTGGTTATATCTTTCACAAGTTTCGCTTGGTAAGTGTAGAGAGAACCAGAAGCTTTTTCAAAACTTAGTTCGCCTAGAATCGTATTATTGTCTAAACTTTGTTCTAAAATTTTGCCTGCAACTTTGTAATTAAACCAATCCCATCCTTCACTGAGAATTAGTTCTTTTTCCAAAGTTTGAAGCGCAGCAGGCAAAATTCCCCAACCTCGATAGACTTTATCTAAGCATTGAATATCGCCAGTATGAGTCAAAATAGATGTAAATGAATCTATATCGAGATTACCGTAGTATCTTCCTTCTGGCAAGTCTATAACTGTTGGTGCAAACCTATGTCCGCCAACGTGCGATGATTTCCAAATCCGCACATTGTCTAAGCCTAAATCAGAAATAGTCGCTGTAGCATGAAAATAAAAGGGATTTCCATATCTGGCACAGCACTTATCATGGCTACCGTGGGTACACACTAAAATATCTCTAGTAGCACTACTTTCAACTTCAGAATTAGAGCCAATACCCCATAACCATTTTTGTACGACTGCTGCTACTTGCTCAATACTAGGTAGTATAAATTCCTGTTTATGATAACCATTACTAAACCCATCTTTTCTTTCATAAATCAAAAGTGTAGTTTGGTTGACTTTGTGCGATAGATCGTTAGCAATTAAGAGGAATCTAATCGGTAGTTTAGCACGCTTAACTTCCTCTATTAATATTTTTAAATTCTCAGGCACCCATTTAGAATTAAAAGCTTCTGATGTCCAAGGAGGAGGGCATTCAACTAAAACATAAGTTTTGTAATTGGTGGCGCTACCAATAATTTCTTCTCCTATTTGCCGCGAACGATCGGAACAAAAAAAGGTACTCATTTAACTATTCTCATTAGTTTATTTGATGGACAGAATGTGTTGTTTGCTACAGTTGTGTTCTTCGCTACAATATCCTTGAATCAAGGAAATATAAAAGAACAGTATGGATTTTCCCAGTTAAAACTAGGTAGCCATTTTATAACATCATTGTTGATTAATGTTTTGCTAATTAATCAATTCTCCACAATAAAGACAAACAGTGTCAAGATACATTTTTCCGTAACGCCAACATTAATTTTGTATTTAGTTTTATTATTATTTGGTATTTCATAAATTTTCCCTTACTGAAACTTGGCTTTTGTAAATTTATTTTTTTTAGCAAAATCAAATATTCTAATGTATCTATCTAGGTATACATATTGCCAATAATTCTCAATATTTTGAGAAAAATAAAAATAACTAGATTTGATGCAGTCAACCGGCTTATGGCGATACCTACTCTATGTGATGGGTGAGTAACAGATCGCTAAATATCAGTATTAACAAATCTATTATTTACCCTGTTACCTATATCTAACTTCCTGAAAATCATATCAGGATTAGATGTAAGGCATCTGCCTTGACTGTAACTGAAGTCAATAACAAATGCAAGTAGTTGATAATCTATATATTTTATTTACAGTTCTTGGTCTTCCGGAGGTTGGTTAAATCAATGTCAATAAGCAATTCATCATAGGCAGGTGTTACTAAATTAAGGGTTACTCCTTTTTACTAATAGAGAATCTTTCTCAATTATATCAACTCATTTAGGGTAGATTGCTGTGTATCCTTACAAACCGTAACTAATCCTAATGATTCTTGGATCGGGGATTTATTCGTAAAAGCGATGTCTACAAGGGGTACGCCTACGCCAGCTACCTTGAAGAATAAGGACAAAAATTGGATAGTCGTATTGTATTGAATGGAAAAATTGAGTAATTAAAATACCAAATCATCTGACGTTTACAGATACTTAGTTTTGCTTTATTATCAATGGGGGCTGCATAATAACCTGATTTAGCGTAAATACTGGCTAATTTTTCTACAGAGGAATATTGCTTATTGAAAGCCAGTTATTGAGATGTATTGGTATTTTTTGGAGATGGCGATCGCGTTAACTAAAAAACTTAGCTTGAATAAAATGTGTTCTGAACAACATATTTTATTTAATTAGTCAAGCTGGAATTGCTTTTCCAGAACTATCTTCTTCTATTGTCCTTTGAGAATTTTCTTGATGGAGACGTATCTACTTTGTTTTAGGTAACGTTGATGAAACAATCAAGCAGACGCAGGCGGGGTGTAATTCTTACCCTAAAAGGCTGGGAGAAATTTCAAGCTGTCAAAACTCAAGTAGAATTTGATGAGAATGGTGGAGATAGTTTTTCATTAGAAGAACTAAGCGATGTCTGGCGACGGGCTACGCCTACGCACTCGTTTAGCTCTACACACTATATCTAGAATTTTGGCACGCTTAGAACCTGTAGATAAAAGTTCGTTGCAGTTTGCCTTCGCTGCCTTTGGGCTGGAGTTATTTCAAAGCGATTATACCAGGCCAACCTCGACCTTAGAGGAACTAGAAACTCGACAAGCAAACCCACAGTATGATTGGGCAGAAGCACCAGATATATCTGTGTTTTTTGGTCGTAATGAAGAATTATTGCAGCTACAACAATGGATATTAGAAGAGCGGTGTCGTTTAATTGGACTGCTGGGAATTGGCGGTATTGGTAAAAGCACTTTAGCGGTGAAGCTGGGGCTGCAAATTCAAAGCGAATTTGAGGTAGCGGTGTGGCGCAGCCTGCAAAATGCACCACCAGTAGAAGAGCAAGTAACAAACATCCTGCAATCTTTGCTGTCCGGGTTGCAAAAGGAGATAGCGATACCCGAAAGCTTTGATGGCAAACTAGCAAAGCTGATGGAATGTTTGCAATCAAACCGATGTCTGCTGATTTTAGATAATGTTGAGACAATTCTCGCTAGTGGTCAAGCAGGGCAATGTCGAGCTGGTTACGAAAGATATGGTCAATTACTCAAGCGCGTTGGCGAAGTACCCCATATTAGTTGCCTGCTGTTCACTTCTAGAGAAAAACCCAGAGAAATTGTACCGTTAGAAGGAGAGAGAACAAGAGTGCGATCGCCCACATCAACCGCATCACCAAAAGCGATCGCTTTTAAGCCTTTTGATTAGGACTTCATGACAGCGTATATGCTACCATGTCTGCGACTGGTAACCCAGAAGAAGGCTTAAGAATATTAGCTAAACTTGCTAAACTTGATACCTCAACACAATAGAGGTGATAGCACCATTGTATAAACACTAATCAGGGCGATACTTTATTTACGAGACGCGGTGCGAATAGTAGGCTTTGCCAACGCAATATTTGACGCGCCCTTTCTATTTTTAGCCTGGTTGTTCAACCACTTATTTGAGGCAGTTTTTGCCTTCTGATTATAAAATAGACTTTTTCGGGGATTTGAAAAGCGGATTTGGTATGATTTCTTGATGATGCAGAGCAAGCGGATTTATCCGTGGGGGCAATCTCGAATCATTGCATTGTCTGACTAATTGCAAGACTTGTGACTATGGCGATCGCATACTTATATTTTCACGCAGAATTGAATCATTTTTTACCACGGCATCAAAAGCAAGTAAGAATTTCTCATTCTTTTGAAGAAAGAGCCTCAATTAAGGACACAATCGAGTCATTGGGCGTTCCTCATACAGAAATTGATTTTATCAAAGTTAACGATAAATATGTAGATTTTTCTTACATTGTTATGGACGAGGATATTATCAATGTTTATCCAATTTCTAGTAGGAGTGATATTACACCAAGTCTTTCTGTCTCACCGAAACCCCTCAATATTATTCGCTTTGTTTTAGATATTCATTTAGGTAAACTAGCAACATCTCTACGACTTTTAGGCTTTGATACCTTATATCGTAATGATTACGAAGATGAGGAATTAGCAAAGATATCTGCCAATCAAGCGCGAATTCTCTTAACTCGCGATCGGGGTTTGTTGATGCGTAGTTTAGTAACGCATGGATATTATGTGAGAAATACTAACCCTGACAAACAAATTTTAGAAATACTGCAACGCTTCGATTTATTTAAATTAGTTTCCCCCTTTAAAAGGTGTTTGCGCTGCAATGGATTATTAGAATCTGTAGAGAAGGAATTGATTATCGAACAAATACCAGAAAATGTGCGATCGCAGATTGATAAATTCCAACGCTGCCCAACTTGCGATCGCGTTTATTGGAAAGGTTCGCATTACGAACGATTGCAACAGTTTATTGATGAAGTACTTGACTTAAAAAAATCTGAGTAAATTAGTAAGACTATTATTTATCCAGCTGAAATATTGGCACTAATTATTTGACTATCCCCCATTTTTGGATCTTCTTGACGACTCAAATCATCAGGAGTAGGATTTTGCTCGCTCTGTCCAGTAACTTCTTCTGGTTCAACAGGAACCGCCTCTTTTTGTTTATCTCTCTCAATAGAGGCAGGAGGTTCATTGGCGTGAGAGAAATCGATAAATGAATTTGGTTTCTCAGTAGTCATGATTTAATAAATAACCTAATTTACTTTAGTGTTAAATTTATTTTGCTTGCAGGCATCTTTCTTGAGAAAGAAACCATATATAGTGATAATTCAAAAGAAGTAGAAAAAACTATGACATTAATTTTAGCTCTGGATTTTGGCGGAACTAAACTAGCAGCAGCATTAGTCAATATCGGTTCGAGAAAGTGGTTGCGTTACGAACGCCGCCTGTCGCCAGCAAATGCAGATGCTAATACTGACTTGGAAATTATGCGATCGCTAATTTACTCTTTACTACAAGATACAAAACCGAGTGCGATCGGTGTTAGCTTTGGCGGTCCTGTAGATGCTTCCACGGGGACAGTGCGACTATCTCATCATGTCGCTGGCTGGGAAAATATTCCCCTCAAAGACTTATTGGAAAAAGAATTTGGTGTCAGTGTTGGTGTAGACAACGATGCTAATGTTGCTGCATTAGGAGAACATCGCTTTGGTGCGGGACAGGGTTACGATAGTTTGTTTTATATAACTGTCAGTACAGGCGTCGGTGGTGGTTGGATACTCAACGGCCAGCCTTGGCGGGGTGTAGGTGGAATGGCTGGCGAAATTGGACATATAGTTGTAGATCCTGCTGGGCCAGTTTGTTTGTGTGGGAAGCGGGGATGTGTGGAACGTTTGGCTTCAGGGCCTTATATGGCACAAAATGCTAGGGAAATTTTAGAAAATCAACCGCACAGAAGTGGAGAGATTTTGAGGGATTTAGTGGGGAATGATTTAACCTTACTTACAGGGCAGTTGATAAGTGAGGCGGCGGTGGCTGGGGATGATGTGGCTAAAGAAGTTTTGTACAAAGCTGCTTGGGCGCTGGGTGTGGGTATCGGGAATGTGGCAAATTTAATGAATCCGCAGCGCTTTGTGTTGGGTGGCGGTGTAACGAAAGCGGGTGAGGATTTTTGGCGGGTGGTGCGACAGGTGGCGCGGGAGACGGCTTTACCGGAAGTTGATTTTGAAGTTATACCAGCGGCGTTGGGTGATGATGCACCGTTGTGGGGAGCAGTGGCGATCGCTTCTATGTTAATTTGATATTTGCTTTAAAACTGACATTTTCAAAGCTAGCTTGAATCGCTTGGAATTTTTCCCAACTTCATCCACCCCGGAAGAAGCGTTGTTCTTCTGGTAAGTTCACCGAATTTGCTAAGGTTTGAGTCATCAGATTTTTTCTCTCAGTTATACTATTTCACGAAATTATTGATACAAATCATTCTTTTTGCTCCCCCTGCCTCCCCTGCTTCAACAGCTTGCCTAAATGTATCAATTTTAAAGTGAAACGGTATTAGTACTAGCTGATTTCTATCCTAAGTCAAAACCAAATTATCCCGATGAATCACAGTTTCCGCCCCAGCGTAGCCTAAAATTGTGGCAATTTCACGTGAATGATGCCCGCGAATTTTTTGCAGTTCATCGCTGTTATAATTCACAAGTCCTCTGGCAATTTCGTTACCGTTACTATCACATAATTGCACTGCATCTTGCGTATCAAACTCTCCATCAACTGCTTTAATTCCAGCTGCTAATAACGATTTTCCTGCCAAAGAAATTGCCGCGATCGCACCTGCATCTAAATACAATTTTCCCGCAGGTACAAGTCCGTAAGCTATCCAACGTTTACGCGCAGAAGTTGGTTCCGGCTGCGGTTCAAAATGCGTGCCGATCGAGTCACCTTGTAAAATTTTCTCTATATTTTGGGGAAATCTTCCTTGGGTAATTACAGTCCGCACTCCAGCTGCGATCGCAATTCTCGCAGCGGAAATTTTTGTTACCATACCCCCGGTACCCCATTGAGAACCTTGAGAACCTGTTTGTATTTGTAATTGGGTTAATTCTTTAATACTACTAACTAAAGCGATGGGTCGCGCATCTGGTACGGAACGCGGATCGGCTGAATAAAGGCGATCGACATCGGTGAGTAAAAATAACCAATCGGCTTCTACTAAACTTGCAACCAAGGCTGAAAGGGTGTCATTGTCGCCAAATTTTAGTTCCTCTACTGCAACGGTATCATTTTCATTGACTATGGGAATCACTCCCAATCCCAGCAGTTCTTGAAAAGTATTGTAGGCATTGAGATAGCGACTACGCTGTACCAAATCACTGCGAGTCAATAATACTTGAGCGATCGGCTGTTGTAAAGTATTAAATAAATCATCATATACACGGATTAACCTACCTTGCCCAACCGCAGCTACAGCTTGTTTAAGAGCGATCGCTTTGGGACGTTCGGTTAACCCCAACCGCGCACAACCCACCCCCACAGCGCCAGAGGAAACCAAAATCACTCGATGTCCCTGACGTCTTAAATGACAGAGCGTCTCCGCTAAGGTAGCGATGGTAGAAAGTGCTAATTGTCCCGTTTCTGGTTTGGTAAGGCTAGAAGTACCGATTTTGACAACAATCGTTAGTGACATCTAAAAAGTTGAAAATAAGCAGTCATTGAATTTTAAAGCGCCAGTTCCTCTATAAGTGAGGGCTGACGCTTTACGAGTTTATATTTATTTAGTATGCGCTAGAGTCTTTTTTAGCTGACTCCATGTTATTAATACTTATGATCCCCGATTTTTGGATTCCAGTAAGATTCTTTAACCATTTCTTTAGATTTACTTTCCTGATGATTTCTCAAGTTTTGTGAATTTTCGTTTTCTTCGGGGTAATAGAGGCACCTAGTATTTCAGACACCCAAACTTCAAAATTACGGACAGGATGAGAACGCAAGGCGACGTCTGGATGAATAATTGGTTCAACCAAAATGGTAAACATTCCCAAGCGATTACCTGCTAAAACATCGGTAAACAAGCGATCGCCTACCATTCCGACTTGATGCACTGGTAAATTCATTGCTTGCAGTGCGGCTCTAATTTTGCGTCGCGAAGGCTTAGCTGCACCCAAATAGTAAGGTAAATTCAGCGATCGGGCAATTCCACCAATTCGCGCTTCGCTCAAATTATTGCTCACCAACCACAATGCAGTACAAGCGCGGATTTCCTCTACCCAGCTTTGTAGTTCTGGGGAAGCCACCCCCACTCTAAAGGGTACCAAAGTTTCATCTACATCCAACACCAGCCCCTTGAGACCGTATTGTTGGATAATATCTGGTGTCAGATTTAATACTGAACCTTCTAAAATTAAGTCAGGCTGTAAAAGATTGTTCCAGGTCATAGTCAACAGGCAAATATAAATAGCTCCAGAGAAACGAGCATAACCCAATACAGTTTACTTAGTCGAACTCCATCCTGGAATATCTCCACGAACACTTTGAGATAAAATCCCTAAAATCTTATCTATCTCTTTAATGTAATAATTATTCAAATCAATAAATATCTCGTTTGATTCTAACTTCAAAAACTTCCAAATATCCCCCGTTGTTACCGCCCCGAAAATTTTATTAACTTCATTTCCTTCCTGTTGATTAAACAATTGTGCTGCCAACATTGCCGCCGCACATTGACCTAATCCACTTTTAATATTTTCATTTTTTGCTTCAATAATAATCACCACAGGTACATTAATTGTTAGTTGCTCTTTAGAACGACTGATAATAAAGTCACAGTAACCATTCAGACCTTTTTGGGCATCTACATTAAAATCTATCCCCGAAAATAAACTAATTGGTTCCTTAGCTCTCCGTCTTACCTCCAATAATATTGGTGTAATAATCATTTCTGAACGAGCTTTTTCAGTATTGATTGCTAAAGCCAGTTCTGTAGTTTCTTCTAAAGTACTTGTAAGTTTATCGCTTGGCTGTAAAGGTTCTACATTGGCACACAAATCAGTTTCTTCATCAATCGGGATGCTGAATGACTTTTTAAATTTACTTAATGTAAAGTCGCTATAAGCCATTTTCAGCACCTCATAGCAATTGCGGATTTTAGATTTTAGATTTTGGATTGCCCAATGCCCAATATACTATTTTCAGGGCAGTCAATCATAAAATTCCCCAAATAACGAATATATCCTACTCCCTTTTTTCAGGTAGGTATAATGTTTCGTTGCTCCCAGATTTAATGGAGCATAGGAATAGATTTCGGTAATTCCAATTAAAAAATTCAAAATGTTACTTTTTAATTTTGAATTTTTTATCTTACTCTACTTCATTAAAAAGATGTTCCTCTAACAGAGGTTGTACTTTACGAAACTCTTCTGGAGAAAGTAATTCAGGTTCGCCTGTTTTCGTTATGCGTGCAAAAAACAAAAGTGGATCCAGGGGTGTATATATTGCATACTCCTGATGTTCATCATAGAAGCTAGCCAATAGTTGTAATTGCTCTGGCTCTAAATCTGCTTCGTCGTCTTCAATTTCTAAAGTAAACAGTTCTGATTCTTCAACTGGCGGTAAATCGCCTGCAACTGTCAAAGCGTAAGCTGTATTTTTCAGCGTTAAGTTTTGTTCGGATAGTACAGCTTGAGCAGTGGCAAAAATTTGTTCGATAACGGCGTCATCTTCTACAAGAACTGCTTCTTCTTCCTCGCCTTCACCTTGCCAAGAAAAAATTTCTACAGGTGAGTCTACAGGAAGAAGTAAAACATATTCTTGCCCATCTACCTCTAAGCGATGCTCTATATAACAATCGAGCGATCGCCCTTTTTCATCGGTTAATGTAATGGAACCTGCGTGAGCGTTATCATTTTCTTCAGGAAATGGAGAGGAAAACATGGCCAAATTTATAACTTTAATAAATACCAGCGACTTTGTAAATCGTTCAACTATCAAATAGCTTTACACGTAGATACAAATACTGGCTAATCGTTTTCAGAATATCATGTTAAAACGTATCAATACTCAATAGCTACCACTGAACTGCGCGAAGCACGCTTAGTATCGAGCCATTGTTGCAAAATCAAAGACGCTGCCTTACGGTCGATCAAACCTTTATGGCGTGACGGGGAGCGATTCTCAGCTATCAGCAGTTGTTCTGCTTGAAATGAAGTTAATCGTTCGTCTACATATTCCACAGGTAAATTCAGGGCTTTAGCAAGTCTTTTGGCAAACTTTTGGACTTGATGCGCCTGAAATCCTAGCGAACCATCCATTGAATAAGGTAAACCGAAAACCAGGACTTGCACCTGGCGTTCGTTGACTATTTCTCGGATTTGCTCGACATCCTGCTCGAAAGATGTACGCTCAATTGTGGTGATACCCGTAGCAATCAAACCCGTGCGATCGCACCCTGCCACACCAATCCGCTTGCGACCGAAATCTAACCCCAAAGCTGAAATAAACGGTTTTGCTTGTTCGGATACCACACTAATTCTCCTGCTGTGCATCTGCTGATTCTGGAATCGGCGATGCTTCCATGTTATTGTTTTTTCCAGAAAAATTAATCGGTTCTGATTTGCTTGGCTGCGCTCTATCTGTCGATGGTGCTTGCCCTGGTTGTACCCACGACATACCGCCTGGTATGGGTTTACGAGCTGGTTGTAGACCTTGTAGCATATCAGTCCACTGAATTCCTTCTAAGGAGACGAATTTAGACTCCCGTAACTTGTGCCACACAGAGCGAGACATAATTAGCGTATGTTCTATACGTTTTGCCCCGATTCGCTCCAAATATTCTTCTCGCTCTGCCTGATAATCTGAAGAAGCTAGTTGTAAGCCTTGCTGAGGAAAATCTTGAGCAATGCGAGCCAGTTGAGAGAGTAATTCTGGATATAGCCAAGTGTAAGCAGGATGAACCGTTAGCGTTGCTACGTGAGGAACTTCGCCCTTGCGATCGAGTTGCACCTGAAAATAGCCGATCGCAGCTTTACGTTGCGGTTCAAATACGTAACCACTGACTACTTCTGTTTTAGTTACCCATTGCTTGACAGCATCAGTTAAAGCACCGAACAGGCTGGTTTTAAAGTCGCGGGTATTGCGGTCAAAAACTTGACGCACCAAAGGTGGCATCGATGCCGTATCTAATTGATATAACAATTGGGCATCAGCATTGCTCACTGGCAAGAGGTTGGGTAAATCTGGCTCTGCTTGTGCCAATTCCACTAGCGATTCCGGCTCGATTTCCCAGTATGTCATTTCTGCCAGACGCTGGAATCCATTTTGTCGATACAAGGCCAGCCCTTCTATATCGTTGATATTAACTTCCAACAGCCAAGTGCGAGCTTCTAAAATCGATTCAAAGCAATGACGCAAAAGCTGCGAACCAATGCCTTGTTTATCCACGCCACGGTCTAGGAGTACTCGGTCGATCCGCCAAGTACTGCGCGTGCGGTTAAAAGGTGACACTTGAATCATCCCTAAAAGCATACGCCCTTGCTCTGCTACATAAGCACAGAGGCGATACTGTAGCGGGTTAGGAAACCAACTCAAAAATTTGAGTAATCCATACCAACGACGCAACAATTGCATCTGGCTGATGGCAAAATTTGCTCCCTTGGGAGTAAGGGCTGCGAATGACTCTTGAGTTATGCGCTCAACCCCATCCAGATCCCGATATTGGACTGGTCGGATAATAACGCTGAGATTTCGAGGAAGTAATGAAGTCATTTTAATTCCAGCCGCCATTTAGCCTTAACTAACTGCTCTTTGTGGGAACTGATGCAATTATCTTAACTACTTTCTGCTCCTGACTATTGAGCCAAAAGAGTGATTTTAGTAACTTAATACTTAAAAAAGCAGTAAAAGCAGATATTGTGAGAATACGATTAGCATTGACCCACCAACATCTGCCTATATTTTATTTGAATTTTGATTAAAGTACGTATATATTTATAACCCTTGTCGAGAAACTAGCTTTTCAAAGTTGGCTTGGGTTTGAAGGAGTAGTTGCTGGCGACTGTCTGCCAGTGTTTGCTTCAGAGGTGGAACAAGATTCCGAGCTTGTAGAGTCATGTGAAGTTGCAGGTTAGCCACGTATTCACTGAAATCTTGATTCATCTCATCTGCGCCTGCATCCGTTAAGAAATTTGATTCCATTGCCACTGTGTTCTCCTGTGTTAATCCTGTGCTGTCTCTAGACATCATCAAAAATTATCATGTTGTTTAGCCTCACTTCTTAATTTGCAATGAAGTTTAACGCTTCTTTAGAGAAAGCGATCGCTCTTGCTGACTTTTTGATGAAAGTCCAAAAGATAGCGATCGCTTTAACTTCATAGTCGGATTAAAATCTCAAACCAACACCACCTTGCACAGAAACAGCCGTACCACCGCTATCACGATAAGCATCAAAAGCGATGATCGCGTTGCCAAAAAGCACAGTATTGCTGTTTGGAATCATGTAATCAATTCCGGGCTGTAAAGCAAAACTAATTTTGTCGCCTACAGGAGAATCATCACCAGCAAACACCAACCCAGCACCTAAATATGCATCAGCTTGCCAATTGAGAGGTACATCATAAGAAACGGTTGGTACGATTGCCGTACCATTACCAATTAACACTTGAGCGCGTAGAGAAATTGGCGCTTCCAAAAGCTTGTAGCGCCCAGCTATCACCCCGCCAATTTGCACGCCATCGGTAATACCAACGCTAGGGCCGATACCAATATAACTGCCATACGCTACTTGAGCTTGGGCTGGTTGAGCCAGACTTGAGATTAAGCCAGCACCCAAAACTGAAACAAAATATGGAACATATTTCATGACCCAATTCCTCACACCATTTTTTTGTATTTGTCATAGGGCATAGGGTATGGGGCATTGGGAGTGATGAGTAGTGAGTGCCGATCGCTTCGCTGAGTGTTGAGTTAGGAATTATTCTCCCTGTCCCCTTCCTTGTCTCCCTCATCCCATTCTACGGGCAACGGGGATGAATGCCTCCTTGTGTACAAATATACGCTAGTTGTTTGGAGTCTAAATTTTTGGCTTGAGA
The DNA here is from genome assembly GCA_034530875.2 of Nostoc sp. DedSLP01. GTDB lineage: Bacteria > Cyanobacteriota > Cyanobacteriia > Cyanobacteriales > Nostocaceae > Nostoc. Next base: position 64,670 of record JAVRCJ020000013.1, on the reverse strand, counting down.
AAAATCAACGCCTTGAACTACGGCCGATACTGAGCCGAGATCTGGAGTTTGAACAAATTGATCCGCTGGATCTTGTTTGCTTGGAGCGAGAATTGTGCCTTTAAAGTTTGCTCCTGCTACATTCGCCCCTCGTAAATCTGCAAGACTGAGGTCGGCATTTTCCAAGTTAACGTTTTCCATCTGAGCAGAACGCAAAACAGCACCAGTCAGACGAGTTGCACTCAGATTTGCATTGCTAAGATTAGTCCGATCTAAATACGCTCCTGATAAATCTGCCCCTTCCCAATCGGTGTTAGTTAAATTGGCAAAGGATAATTGCGTTCCAATAGCACTGACGCGACCTAAACGTGCAGCGTAGAGATTGGCTTCAGTCAACTTAGCGTCACCTAAATCGGCTCCAGTTAAACTGGCTTGTTCCAAGACTGCGTTTCGCAAATCGGCGCCCACTAATTGGGTGCTGTTGAGCTTAGCCTCATACAAACGGGCGCTAGATAAATTAGCTCTGTTGAGGGTAGCGCGGCTCAAATCAGTACGGTTCATCATAACTCGGCTGAGGTTGGCATCAGTGAGATTGGCTTGCTGCAACTGAGCTTGGCTTAAATCAGCCATCACATCGTCGAATGTATCCCAGCGTCCATCCTCACCCATACCCCGAAAGCGTGCGCCTTTAAAACTAGCTTGGTTGAGATTTGCAGATTTTAATTTCACTCCTGACAAATCGATACCATCTAGCGACAAAGTGAATAAAGAACTGCCTGGAGTACCGTTTTGACCTAATTGGATGCGACTCAGGTCAACACCTTCAACTTTTCCAGTGAAAACAGAAAGAATTTTATTGATTGTTTGCTGGTTTTTTTGTAGCCGCCCTTGTCGTACTTCGCGTTCTGGGGTTGCACTACTACTTAATGATTCTAGTTCGCTTACCAGAAACTGATTCTTATTTTTTAATTCGGGGATTGCTGCGGGCCCAACACTTGTCAAAGCTTGTTGAATCGTATCCAAAAGGCTGGGGTTGGTTTCTTTCACCAAGAGATCCGCAAGAAATTGAATCGACTGTTGGTCTTTGAGACCGCCCAACGCTAAAATTGCGCTTTGCCGCTGCTCATTGGTAGCGCCAGAATCAGGACTCAATTGTTTGACAATTTCGAGAAACTGTTGGCCGTTAATTTGCTTAGTTGTTCGCTGAGATTGTTGAATTTGGATATAAACTTGAGTACCTATTAAAGTTGCCAACACAGCAGTCATGCTTGTCAGCCCTACTCCAAACAAAGCCAGATTCGGGTTTTGCTGTATCCGCCGCCATAGACGAGGTGTCTTAGTTGCTGGCGCTGCTGCTAATTCTGCATTTGGCTGCTGCGATTCCTCTGTGACATCGCTATCGTTAGCAGCCTGGACTTGTTTGTTAGGAAACAGTGAAGATGGTAAGGGGCGAGTAGCATCTATACTGTAAGTCCCTGCAAGTTTATCGTGAAAGGCGCGACGTCCCCCTTGACGGAACGGTAAAGCTATCCCTTCACCCAGCACCATTAACACAGCCAGAAATGTGAATAATCCTAAATTAGGAAAAGCAAAGCTGTAGCGCCACAGCAAATAAGCAATGGAAATGGGTACGCCCCAACGACCAACTCCTTCTCTAATGACAACTGCTCCCAAACCAGGGGAGGTTCCTTGTTCGTTGACAACCCGCACTCCTAACCAACGTTTGGGAATTGTGCTACCAGTCTTACCCAGTAAGTACAATTGCCACCATGAAAGAGTTACAGGCGCTATCAGCGCGATCGCCCACAAAAAATTAGTCGGCCATGCTACGTTACGAATGCCGTAGCTAACAGGCAAAGCCAATGGCCTGGCGATCGCTCTTTCTGTTGTCACCAGTACATGATTAAGCGGCACTCGATTGAGATCGCTTCTAGAATTGGCATAGACACCAATGCCAAAAGGAATCAATCCACTGGTAACCACCAGTGTGATTTCTGCTGCCCAAGCAGCAAAGCGTCTGCTTGCTAGCAGCAGCGAATTGGCTCTTTCTGGTTCTTTTGAATGACCAGATTGATTACTTCTCCTCACAATTGGTGTCGTCATCGTATAATTCCCTTTGACATTATTTCTACGCCTTTAATTGGCACAATTCAAATAGACTATTGCTTACGTTGAAAGCTACTAGACACAAAAAATTTGTATCCAAGATACACTAACACTCCTAAAAGTGCCAGAGCGATCGCAGATGCAACAAGTTTAAACACTGCTTGCACGATCGCCAAACCTAATAAGGCTACTCCACCGCCAACTACTAGCTTCTTTGTCCCTGATAAACTGCCAAACCAGATCCGAAATCGCTCAAGTTGCAAGTTTAAGTTAGCAAAAGTAAATTCGGATGTCTGTTTTTGTTGTGGCGATTGCGGAACCACTTCCGGTACAGAATTAATCTCTGCCTCTAGCTTGTCTAGGCGACGCTGCAAGTCTTCTTCTCTTTGAGGATTCATGAATTTTTTATACCTCAGCTAGGACACGTGTTCAACAACATACCAATCCAATTTTTTGGTGGTTGTGTTAGTGATTTTAGCTAATGTATGTGCGTGCAAGACCTTTCTTGGCAGCGAAAAATTATGTTTTTTTGTTGTTATCTTCCAACTTACATTTTTAACTAGTATTAAGACTGAATTAAATGTAAAAATTATACCCAGTAAAAAGATTATCAAAGATGAACTATTAAATTCACCATATTAACAGTGATTCCTTAAATCAAGTTATCAAACATGTATTGCAAGCTCAAACCGATCTCAAATTTCTCAAATAATCATCTTGTAATGGTATTAAAGTATACGGCAGCTTTTGGAACAAAGTACAAATAGCTGTCGTCATATTGAGTCAGAGTATATACAACTATACTGCTCTAGAAAAATCTGGAGCATTAATCAAAATGAAGACGTTTAGTCTATTGACAATTGTTCCGACAGCTTTGGCGATCGCTTTGGTTCTGAATGAAGCCAATTTAGCAAATACACCACAGATTAAAATTAATCGGAATTTCCAGCCAGATCCACTAGTTTTGAACGGACAATCTGGTGGTTCTGTCAAAAGCAACTGTGGCAATATTAGCACTGCACCCAATCAAATTATCGAGGTTACAGAATCACTGCCTTACTTACGATTAACAGTAGAAAGCCAAGGAAAGCCAACCCTGCTAATTGACGGGCCTGGAGGAAAGTTTTGCGTCCAACCAGATAATTACTCTGGAGACAAGCCAGAACTTTCTGGTTACTGGCAAGCAGGAAAATACTCGCTGTCTGTAGGCGAACTTTCTGGGCAACAATATAACTACGTTCTCTCAATCTCCCAACAAAAGAAATAGTCTTTTAGCCATTTGTCATTTGTCAGTTAGTCATGACCAATGACCAATGACTAATGACTAATCTTCCAATGATTTGGTTGGTACTTCAATTGCTTTGACATCGATAGTACCTGCTGGTGCGAAGCGTTGAAAATGACTATTTTGTACTAACAACGACTCACCACAGTTAGGACATTGCACCTGGCTGTTATTTAAACCTGTAAATTCATATCCACAGACGGGACACTGGTCAGCAACTAAGTTGCGTTGCAGCCACCAACGAAAACCAAAGAAAGCGACAAGGGGTGCTATCAATAGCAACCCAAAAAGAATTAGCAACGAATTAACTAACCAACCCAAGCCCAAAGATGCTAGCAACCAAAAAACCGCTAACACAGTGAGCCAAGGGCGGAGATTTAAAAGATTCAACTGAAATGACTTAAGGCTCATTTTTTAAATGTCGTCCTGCTCTCACTCTAGGATAGCGATTTTGGTCATTTTTGATGAGGGCTGACAGCTGAGGATAGAAGCAGGTGTTGCAACTTTGACTGGAAGGCATCTAAGCCAAACAAAGCGATCGCTTGTTCTCGCAACCACTGTCCGTTACACCGCTGGTCGTTACCTTGCAACATTTCTATACAAGCTGCTGCTACAGCATCAGGGTTGCGATGTGGTACTCGCCATCCTAGCTTACCATCTTGCAAGGGGTCAGCAGAGCCATCGTCATCACCAGATAATACAGGTACTTGACAAGCCATTGCCTCTAGGTAAACGATGCCGAAGCCTTCTTGAGAAGGCATAATATAGGCATCAGCAAGGCGATAATGTTCCATTAATTCTTCTGTGGCAACGAAACCAGCAAAGACGACGCGATCGCTTACACCCAAATCTTTGGCAAGCTGGGCTAATCGCGGTTGGTCGTCACCGCGACCAATTACTAAATATTTTACTTCTGGAAAAGCTTGTGCGATTTGTGGTAATGCCCGAATCGTGACATCTACACCTTTGTAAATATCCCCCGACCACAGCCTTGCCACTGTCATTAACACCTTAGCACCAGCTAAGCCATACTTTTCGACTAATTGTGGCTGTTTAGCGCCAGGCGTGAATTTATCCCCATCAATGGCACAAGGCATCATCTGTATCATTTTGGGATCTAGACCATTGGCAAGACAAGCGCGATCGCGGCTGTAGCGACTAATTGTCCAAATTGCGGCTGCTGATGCTAGGGCGCGACGTTCTTGATTTTTTAGCGGTTCCCAGACTTCTTTGCCGTAAGTTAGCACCGTGTAGGGAATCCCCAATGGCTGGCAAAGAGTTTGGATTAATATTGCTAAGTTAATGTGACCGCAGAAAACTTGTTGCGGGCGGTTTTGCAATAAACACTTAAGTAAGGCTGCTGCCATTTTAACCCTCCCTATCTGGGGAGAGCGATCTTTAAAGTAATGAAATTTTAAATTTTCGCCTTCAAAAGAATTCAAGCAGTTAGGGCTATCTCGCAGTAAAAACACTTCTGCTTTGTAGCCTTGATTCAATTTTCCATAAGCTCGAAAAATATCTTTTATATATGATTGAATGCCCCCTTCCTGGGCAAAAATTTCCAAGAATACAAAGATATGGCTAGTTTTATTGTTAACTTTATTACCTAATTTGAGGTTTTCTGTTGCTGTAGTTTTGAGCATGTTGGTTATTTACACTAGTGGCAAGGGGGCGATTGCACCGCTTTGTAACTGCTCTAAATCTGTTTTTACCATTTTTTCTAAAAGTTCCTCGAAGCTAACTTGCGGTTCCCAACCCAGGTTTCTTTTAGCTTTACTGGGATTGGCAACTAATTGAAAATGCTCGTCTTGCCGTAATAAATTAGTATTTATAATTACATGATTCGTCCAATTCAATCCCACACACTCGAAGGCTGTGGAGACTAAATCTCTTACACTGTGTAGCTTACCCGTACCAATCACGTATTCTTCTGGTTCATCAACTTGCAACATCCGCCACATAGCTTCTACATAATCTCCCGCAAAACCCCAATCGCGCTTGGCATCTAGGTTACCCATTTCTAAGGTGTGAGTTAAACCCAATTTAATCGATGCAACTGCTAAAGAAACTTTGCGCGTGACAAACTGAGGTGCGCGTAGAGGAGATTCATGATTGTATAAAATTCCGCTACAGGCGAATAGTCCATAACGCTGTCTGTGATGCACCATTGTCCAGTGGGCGTGCATCTTAGCGGCAGCATAAGGATTTTTCGGGCGAAAAGGAGTTTCCTCATCTTGAGGCGAAGAGAATACATCGCCAAACATCTCTGAACTGCTGGCTTGATAAAATCTAGTAGACAAACCAACGTGTCGTACAGCTTCTAAGAGCCTGGTAGCTGTACCAGTTATCAAATCTAAAGTTCCCAAAGGGTCGTTCCAGGAATCAGGTACAAAACTTGGAGCTGCTAAATTATAAATCTCTTGGGGACGCAGTTGTTCAACAGCAGTTAACAGTGCAGTACTATCCCTCAAGTCCACGGTAAATATTTCTACCTGATTTGCCAGCGTTCCCAATTTTGTTAAATTAGGTTGTCGGTGTGGGGGTATCAACCCTACAACTCGGTAACCCCGGTTGAGTAGCAAATGGCTGAGATAGTAGCCATCTTGACCGGTGATTCCTGTAATTAGGGCTGTCTTAGTCATAGTCCCGTATGTCCTCTATCTCTTTAGGCACTAAATCGCACTTGTTGGAGAACAAACATTAGACTCTCAACACTGCTGACAAATGTTAACAAAGGAGCTTCTATAACTCGAATGCTATCTTTACTGTATTCACTAATTCTTTTTATACAAGAAGACTTTTTGAGTTTTCACTAAAAAATTATATATAGTTAAGCAATTTCACTGAAAAAACATATTACTCTGATTTACATATCTGGGAAAAACAGTATACTTTTATCAATCAAATAACTTTATATTTAGAGCAGACATTTCTCCTACTCAAAGTTCATATTTGGCATTGGATGGCTCAACATTAGCCAAAATCTGTCTTAGAAGGTTGACCCACTGTTGTGTCCCTTCACTTTTGTGCTTCTGTAGAATATTTGACGATGAGCAGACAATTTCTACCATCTGCACTACGTTCGTAAACAACACGGTCAGCCGAACGCCTGATGATAGCCCATCCATACCCCCCTTCTTGTGGAGCGTCTGGCTTTGGCTCTGGAATCCCATCAGGATTGAAAGGTTTTCCATAATCCCAAATTCTGATTTCTAGTCGGTCAGACCACAGATAAACATCAATGTCAATAGTTGTTTCTGGTGGTAATGCACGGTGAGCGTGACGAACAGCGTTGGTAAAACCCTCTACTAATGCTAAATTGAGGCTTTCGAGTTGAGTTCTTGACCAGCCAAGTTGAGACAAATGTTGCAGAAAAAATTGCTCAAACCATTCTAGCACCTGGTTGAAGAGTGTGAGTTCGCTCTTAACCGTAAGATGGTCTTGCTGCACTATGGTAAGCATTAACTGTGACTTGAATAAAAGTAAACCCAAGTTGCTAGCCATTAAATTTTGCACTTTTTGCAAAATTTTTCTGACATCTAGAAATCTAAATTGACATATTCTGCGTAACAAAATACAAAACATGAACAATTTTGGCATTCGAGGGTTGTAATTAGCAACTTACGTTAAGTAAGTGAAAAATGTTTGTATTTGTTGACCGTAGCAATTTGAGATTTGAGATTTTAGATTATAAATTATTTCGCTACTCTTCGATCGAAGCAAGCTACACGCTTCTATGGTAATTGCTTCATACCTCTTAATTCATCCACCGCAGTGGTTCCCCCTAGTGGGCGAAACAAATCCGTTCTATCTAAATTAAAAATATGACGCTCGATAATTTGCTCTACGCGTACCCCTACGGGGAAGCAAGCTACGCGCAGCATCTCGTAGAGAAGCCATGCCGTTGGCAAAGCCTCTCTTAGAGAATGCTTTACGCTGCGCTATCAAAGCGCTATCCAGAGTCGTCTGTTTCAATCTCAAATCCAAAATTGATTGACTGGTGGATGCGCAATTTTGAGCCTTGTCGATCCAAAATTTCAAATCCAAGATCCAAGCTGGATTATTAAAATTGACGCCTGTTAATTTTTTTAAAAGCACATTTGCAAATGCTTTTAAAACTCACAGGCGTCAAAACACTTTCTGGCGACTAATTTAGAATAGTCCCAAGGTCAAAGATTTATCCAATGGCAATGCAGCACCAATACCCAGCCAAATGGTAACAAGGGTACCAAAGAGGAATACTGTGGTTGCAACTGGACGGCGGAAGGGGTTTTGGAACTTATTAACGTTCTCAATAAAAGGAACGAGGATTAGTCCCAAGGGTACGGAAGCCATTGCTAACACTCCCAAAAGTTTGTTAGGAAGCGATCGCAAAATTTGGAACACTGGATACAAGTACCACTCTGGCAAAATTTCCAATGGTGTTGCGAAAGGATTTGCTGGTTCGCCTGTCATCGCGGGATCTAGCACGGCTAAAGCTACGATCGCAGCGAAGGAACCCATAATTACGATGGGAAACACGTAAAGTAAGTCATTAGGCCAAGCTGGTTCACCATAGTAATTGTGACCCATACCTTTAGCCAGTTTGGCTCTGAGTTTGGGATCGCTCAGATCGGGTTTTTTCTGTGTTGCCATTTTTAAATGTGCTCTCTTGCTTAAGTTGGATTAAAGCATTTGTCAAAGCCATCAGCTACTAGGCGACCCTAGCATCTGGCAAGCAGCGTTATGTCTATACTACAATCAGCCTTTTAGAGGGCGTCTAAAGCTTTTGGCTGGGATGCAAGTGTTTGTTTTTGTAACTTATATGGAATTATTTTCTTGTGTTCCATAAGTTTAAAACAAACAAATTCATCTGCAAACTGACAAATGTTGCCTTTTGCTAATCTTTGAGATTACAAAGGCCCGGAAATACCTTGTTTGCGGATCATCAAGAAGTGGAACAGCATGAAAACTGCAATTAACCAAGGCAAAACAAAGGTGTGTGCGCTGTAGTAACGAGTCAGTGTTGCTTGACCAACGCTAGAACCACCACGCAGTAAGTCGGAGATCAGAACGCCAACTACGGGAATTGCTTCTGGTACACCGCTAACGATTTTCACAGCCCAGTATCCCACTTGGTCCCAAGGCAGAGAATAGCCGGTAACTCCAAAGGAAACGGTGATTACAGCCAGGATGACACCACTTACCCAGGTCAATTCCCGGGGCTTTTTGAAACCACCAGTCAGATAAACTCGGAAGACGTGCAAAATCATCATCAATACCATCATGCTGGCAGACCAGCGATGGATGGAGCGAATGAGCCAACCGAAGTTAACTTCATTCATGATGTACTCTACTGAGGAGAAAGCTTCAGCGACTGTTGGCTTGTAGTAGAACGTCATGGCAAATCCAGTAGCAAACTGGATGAGAAAGCAAGTTAAGGTAATTCCACCCAGGCAGTAAAAGATGTTGACGTGGGGAGGGACGTACTTGCTAGTAACATCTTCAGCGATCGCTTGGATTTCCAGGCGTTCCTCAAACCAGTCGTAAACGTTGGCCATACAATCTCAAGTTCCTAAGAATCGGTTGCGTTTGATAAATTCCGAAGTTCTAAATCGGCGACGAAAGTTTAAGGGTTTTAAGCTTGGGCGTCTTGTGAGTTCGGCTTTAGGCGTTGTTCCAAGGTATGCCACAGGCTAGAGTAGCAGCATAACCCTTTGCGGACTTTCTAGATGCCGCCGCTTAGACTTCTCTCCCAATTAGCAATTTTGGGATTTTAGTAAAGGGCACTTTTTCGTTTGCTTGTCAGCTTTCAGCGTGCTAAGAGTTTTAAGAAACTTTACACTCTGTAAAGATGGAATGTATTGCGATCCCTTTATGCGCCAACACAGAAAATGGTGGACACAAAGTAGATTTTATCGTTTGCTGAGTGGGATGAACTCGCTCGGTTGATTAAACAACTTCATGAGAACAATGCACCACTTCTATAAAAAAAGTAACATAATCGAGAGATAGATTTCATCAACAACAGGACAACTGGGCATTTCTAGGCAATTTGGGTTGAGGTGGAATTGATAATGGGGTTCATGAACAAACAGTTTTTTCGAGTTGGATTTTCACTGGTAATGGCGTTTTGCTTGGCGTTAGGTATACTTACCCAGCCTGCAATGGCTTTGACGACACAACAAAAGCTAGTTTCAGAAGTTTGGCGAATTGTCAATCGTACTTATCTGGATGACACGTTTAATCATCAAAACTGGGCGTCAGTGCGGCAAGAAGTTCTCCAAAAGCCGCTTAGCGATTCCAATGCGGCTTATGCAGCTATTCAAAATATGCTCAAGAGCCTTGATGACCCTTTTACCCGCTTTTTAGACCCAGAACAGTACCGCAGCTTACAGGTAAACACTTCTGGGGAACTGACGGGAGTGGGATTGCAAATTGCTCTCAATGCTGAAACTGGTAAGCTGGAAGTAGTGGCTCCCATCGCAGGTTCGCCAGCAGATAGGGCGGGGATTAAACCACGCGATCGCATTCTCAAAATTGAAGGTGTTTCCACTGAAAATCTGACTCTTGATGAAGCTGCGGCGAAAATGCGGGGCCCTAGTGGCAGCCTTGTGACTCTGCTCATCGAACGAGACGGAGAACCAGAAACAGAAATTAGACTGACACGCGATCGCATTGCTCTTAACCCTGTGATTTCAGATTTGCGTGTTTCCACGCAAGGTACGCCCATTGGCTACCTTCGCCTCACTCAATTTAATGCCAATGCTTCCACAGAATTGGCACACGCTATTTCTAGTCTAGAAAAAAAAGGCGCTGCTGCCTACATTCTAGATTTGCGAAATAATCCCGGGGGTTTATTGCAAGCCGGAATCGAAATCGCTCGTTTGTGGTTAGACTCCGGCACTATTGTCTACACTGTCAACCGACAAGGCATTCAAGGTAGTTTTGAAGCTGCTGGGCAAGCACTAACAAACGATCCTCTCGTGATTTTGGTGAATCAAGGAACTGCTAGTGCCAGTGAGATTCTCGCTGGCGCACTCCAAGATAACGAACGTGCAATATTGGTAGGCGAAACCACTTTTGGCAAGGGCTTAATTCAATCTTTGTTTGAATTGTCAGATGGTTCGGGCTTGGCAGTCACAATTGCTAAGTATGAAACTCCTCAACATCGGGATATTAATAAACTCGGTATTAAGCCAGATAAAGTTATTTCCCAAGAACCAATTAGCCGCGAACAGATTGGTACAACTGAGGATCTGCAATATCAAGCAGCAATTGAACTTTTGGAACAAAAATCGGTTGTGGCGGGAAAAGCTTGACGCATCCACAATTTTGAGGGGTGTGTGCGCAATACGGTTCGGTTAAAGGGGAAAGGGAAAAGATACATGCGTTAAAAAATTCATCCCTTTACCCCTTCCCCTTTTCCCCTTTCTTGGTAAAAAATCTTCCCCTACACCCCACACCCTATTGAAATTTCTAATAACCGGGTGGGCGTTGAAAAAAACCAGTGGCTTGAGTTAATTTTTCGGCAATCTCTAGCAGTTTCATATCGCTTCTACGCCGTCCTACAATTTGGATGCCGATGGGTAGTCCCTCTTGTGACTGCGTAAAGGGCAGCACTACGGCAGGGTTACCAGTTAAGTTGAAAATTGTCATGTAAGCACCTATTGTTGTCCAATAAGGAAACTTTTGACCATCCACCTCAATTGGTTCTTCTGTTTGACGGTGGGTGAAGGCAGGCACTGGCACCACTGGACACAGCCAAGCATCCGAATTAGATAAGAAACCTTCAATATTAGCAATGAGAATATCGCGCTCAATGAGGGCGTTGGCATATTGTTGTTGCTGTTGAGTCTGCGTTAGCTCTGGCTCTGATAAACCCAATTCAAAATTATAAATAGTGAGGTAAATATCCCGTATTGCTTTGCTATCAAAATTTGGCGGTTCGTTGTGTTGCTCTATAGAACATCCTAGATCTGCCAAGGATGATGCTAATTTCTTAAGAGCAGCTTTGGTTTCTGTTGTTGCTGGAATATCGCCAAACCCTTCTGTCCAACTGTAGCGGTAAGATTGTAGCGTGCTTGCTGGGTTCGCTTGTGTAGATATCCCTATTAATTCTGGTTGGGCAGGATCTGAATCTTGAATCAGTGACAGACACAATCGCAAGTCTTCTACAGAGCGAGCAAGAGGCCCTATTGTTTGTAGGTGGTGGATAGTTTTAGGTGTTCCTGGCAACTCTGGAATATGTCCAGATGTTGGTACTCGATGCTCGGTTGGTTTAAAGCCGAAAATGCCACAAAAGTGAGCTGGAACGCGGATTGACCCACCAATATCGCTACCAAGTTCCAGAGGAGATAAACCAGCAGCGATCGCACTCGCTCCACCCCCAGTGCTACCGCCTGGGGTACACTCAAGATTCCAGGGATTATTTGTTCTACCAAACAGAGGACTATTTGTTTGGAAGTTATCAGCTAGTTGTGGTGTATTCGTCTTGCCCAAAATAATTGCTCCTGCGGCGCGTAGTCGAGCGACGACGGTAGCATCTTGCTGTGGGACATAATTGGCTAGGGGTGGATAACTGCTGGTTGTGCGTAATCCTTTGGTTTCTAAGGTGTCTTTAATAGTTACGGGTACTCCATGTAAGACTCCCCAATTTTCCCCTTGAGCTAATGCTTTATCTGCTGCTTTCGATTGGGCGATCGCATTTTCGGCATCCAGTGTCACAATGGCATTTAATCTTGGGTTGTGTTGAGCAATGTGACTCAGATAAGCTTCTATTACTTCTTGTGAAGAGACTTGGCGATCGCGGATTGCTTTTGTCAATTGATGAGCAGCTAAAAACACCAAATCATTCAAAATTATTACTCTCCAATTACCTTAATTAGCCCTCGGTTTCGTTTACCCAATATTTAATTAAATCAGTTCGATTAACTAATCCTATAGGAATATCATTGCACTTAATTATTAGCCCGCTAGTGCCAGACAAAAGAATTCGATAAGCTTCAGAAATATCTACTTTTTCATCTACCATTGGTAAAGGTTTACCCATCACAGCCGCAACTTTTTGATTAGAAAAATTGATACCTTCATGTAATAGTTTCATTAACGCGGCTTCATTTAAGCTACCAATAACATGATTATTTTCAATAACTGGAACTTGGGAAATATTCAATTTTTGCATAACTTCGATAACTTGACTCAATGTGTCCTGCGGATTCACACAAATAAGTGAAGGAAAATCTTTTTTATTCACAAGTAAATCTTCAACTTTTGTGATTTTTCTGGTTTTTTCTTCCCAAAAATCATTTTCCTGCATCCAGGCATCAGAATAGATTTTATTGATATAGTTTCTGCCAGTATCTGGTAACAGAACGACGATTTGCTTAGGTTCTGATAATCTAGCTGCGTATTTTAAAGCTCCTGCTAATGCTGTGCCGCAAGAACCTCCGACTAGTAAGCCTTCTTCTCGTGCCAGATGACGAGCCATATTAAAAGACTCTTTATCGCTAACTCTGACCATTTCATCTATGACTTGGCGGTTAAAATTTTTCGGAATAAAGTCTTCACCAATTCCCTCGACTTTATACAGTTTGGGTGTGTCACCAGAGAAAATTGAACCTTCTGGATCTGCACCAACAATTACTATATTTGGATTTTGTTCTTTGAGATATTTGCCAACACCCGAAATTGTGCCGCCTGTTCCCATTGCAGCCACAAAAATATCAACTTTACCATTAGTATCTGACCAAATCTCTGGCCCAGTCGTTAAGTAATGGGCTAACGGATTATTCGGATTAGCAAATTGATCGGGTCGATAAGCTCCGACTATTTCTTTAGCAAGTCTTTCTGCTACTCCGTTGAAACTTTCTGGAGAGTCAGGAGGAACAGATGTAGGAGTAATTACTACTTCTGCTCCATAAGCTTTAAGTAAGTTAATTTTATCCTGGCTCATCTTATCTGGCATTACAAATATGCATCGATATTTTTTAACCGCAGCGATTAGCGCCAGACCAACTCCAGTATTTCCTGCTGTCGCTTCAATTATTGTTCCACCAGGTTGCAGTTGACCTGTTTTCTCTGCCGCTTCAATCATGGCAAGAGCTATTCTATCTTTTGTGCTACCACCAGGATTGAGATATTCTACTTTGCAATAAATTGTTGATTGAATTTCTTGGCTAATATTATTAAGTTTCATCAGGGGAGTTCTACCAACTGCTTCCAGAATATTATTATAAGTAACCATCAAAAATATCCTAGTATTTTCTAAATAAAAATTCAGAACTCAGGAGTCAGAATTCAGAATGATTCTGTATGAGTAGATTCTGAATATTACTTTCAAACAAAGCCAAGTTGTAGGCTAAAAATCATTTTTAATTAAAACTCAGAATATCCTGAATTGTGAATTCTGAATTCTGACTCCTTTTTCTTGGCAGCGTATTCTATAGCCGCTTTAAATTTCGGCAAGGCACGGGAAATCATATCTTCGTTGGCAGTCAAAGAAATTCGGAAATAACCTGGTATTTCCTGGGGTGTCCCAGGGAACACAAAAACATCATGGCTTGCTAACAACTCGGCAAAACCACAATCGTCTGGCCAGGGTGATTCTACTAACAAGAAGAATGTCCCTTCAGGAATTTGCAACTTGTAACCCATTTCCCGGAGTGCCTTCACCATCGAATCGCGCTTGCTTTGCAGATAATTAATATCGATAGTAAGTTCATCCAAGTCAGTGAGGGCATATTGCATCAGCGCACTGGGGAAACACCAGCCAAAGGGACTACCTTGTAATGTACGAATTATGCGGCGTATTGACTCGCGATCGGGCATTGTGGGTGGTAAGGCAACATAACCGATGCGTTGACCGGGAGCCATCCAGACCTTACTGTAACCATAGATGAGGAAGGAAAACGGGTAGAATTGCGTGGGACTCGGACAAGTCCGCCCATCGAATACAATGCGGCTGAAGGTTTCATCGGAAATCAGGTAGATGGGTTTGTCGTAGCGATGAGAGGCATTAGCGAGCAGATTTGCTAATTGCTGTAGGGTTGTTTCTGAAAAAATCTTGCCTGTGGGGTTGTGGGGTGAATTGATAATAATCGCTCTGGTACGCTCAGTAATAGCAGTGGCGATCGCATCTAAATCCAAATCGAAGGTAGTTGAATTTACAGGAACGCCAACCGGAACTGCACCAGCAACATGAATCATCCGCCTGTAGTTTAACCAAGGTGGAGTAATGATTATCACCTCATCTCCTGGTTCAGTTAGCATCTGAAGACAAATAGCTAGACCAATCAGGCTACCATTGGTCATGAAAATATCTTCAGGTGCGATCGAGATGCCACGCTGTTTTTTTAAGCCTTCTGACACCGTGACTTGTGCTTGCGGCAGGTTATCTTTATAACCGAACCAATTTTCATTTTGCGGAACGCTCCAGCGCTGAAGGGCTTCTACAAAGCCTGCTGGGGGCAACTCGTGAGCATCGCCTTCTGTAAAATCAATGCTCCCAGGTTCGTGTTTGCGACTCATATAACTTGTCTTGGCGAGAAACTCGCTTGGTGTCTGGGCTTGAATTGCCTTCAGCAGTCGAGACGAAATAATATGAGTTGCAATATTGGAGTTGTCTATAGTCTTCGCTTCTTGTGCCTCCTGTGATGTTTTACTGGGTAATTGTGTTCGGTCTAACATGGGGTATTGCCTAGACGATCCGTACTTCACCCTAGAGTTTAGTGAGTCATGAATTAAGAGTCTAGCAGCACAAATAAAAATTTATTTTCAGAATCAAATATTTTTTTTACTTAATCAAATATTATTTTTATATTAAATTTGGCTTCTCTGCTTTGCTCTCTAACAAATGAGTTTGAGTCAATACAAAAGGATTTTCAGATTTAGCTAAATAAATCCCAGCACAAATTACAAAAAAAGCTAACCAATTAATTAAACTTAACTGTTCCGAAAAAATTGCCCACGCAAGTATGGCAGCAACTATCGGTTCAAGTAGCAGGAACAAAGAAACAAATCCGGCAGGAAATTTTTTCAGATTATAGGTTACGAGTCCTTGTCCGATGACTTGGCACAGAATCGCTAGACAGATTACTGCCAGCCAGCCTGATAGTGAATAAGGAAATACTCTATCTTCAGCAATCAGAACAATTGGAAGAGTAAACAAACTGCCAAGCGTGCAAGACCATAGGAGTATATTTGTTGTCTTAAACTTGGTTCTCAGTTGTTCTCTAACCACAAAGCTCCCAGCATAGAATACGGCAGAAACTAAAGCTATGCTGTCACCGATAAAACTATCAGCAGACACTTGCCAATCTTTAATTCCGATAACAATTGTTCCTCCTAAAGCTAATACTAAGCTGATGACAAACCTCTTGCTAAAACGATGACCTAAAAATAGCCATCCTCCCAAGGTGGCGAACACTGGGTTGAGGTTATGGAGTAAGTTTGCATTAGCAATACTAGTCTGAGTAATAGACCAAGCCCAGGAGAGTAATGAGCCGATATTAATAATAGCTAAAAGCACAAAAAGAATAATATCACGAATTGTATAAGCTTCGTTATCAATGGGAAATGCCGATAGTTTGTATCGGCTAGCCTGAATGCCATTCCACAACCCGAAAGCAACAGCACCAATCCAAAACCGATTAAAAATCGTAGCATTAGAACCGATTTCTTTTTCACTCAATTTAATAAAAATTGCCGCTAGAGATAATAGAAAAACAGCCACAGGCATTGAGAGATACCCCAGCATATCTGGTTTTGGATCTATTTGTTCTTGTGCTAACTCAAGTTGATTACTCATCCGTTTTAGTTTGATGTAATTATTTAATTCTCAACATTTAAGAAATACAGGAAGTAGGGAGTGAAGAAAAAAGTAGACCTCTTGCAAAACTATTTTTGCAAGAGGGGTAAAGAGAAAAGGAGGGATTTTCTCTTTACCCTTTACCCTTTTCCCCATTTCTACAATAAGTCTAGTGTTTGCTTCATTATTTGTAAGTGGTCGCTCGCTGCTAGTGCGCCTATTCTCTTCAAGCAGCACTCTTTCAATTTAAAATTGAGGAATTTGAGCCTCTAAAGTAAGGGCTGTATTTCTAGCAAAGCTTGTAAATCCAGAGAGGCAAGGTTTTGGTAAGCTCGATCTATGATACGCTTTCCTCTCAAGAAACCTGTATTGGCTCCGGGACAAATGTACTGAAGAGTTTCCGGTGTAAAACGTTCTAATAACAACCGAAGGCTGTTAATTTGTCGCGGCCAGTGGAAAGTTTTGGCTGTCCGTAATGGTACTGGTTGACCTTGTTGGTTAGGGAGTAAATGGCGACCAGAAAATAAAATGCCTCCAAGTTCACTGTAGTAGAGGCAGGATGAGCCGGGAGAATGGCCTGGCGTCCAAATCGTTTGTATTTGTCCATCCAAAGTAAATTCTTGGCTAAAACTAGTTACGGTTAAGCCTGGTAATAAATAAGCTTCTTGTTCTTGGATGAGGACTTTGCAAGCAAAAATTTGCTGAATTTCCGCAGTCTTGCCAATAGCGCCTCGATGGGTGAGAAATAACCAATCAACGCCTCCATGCGCTGCTATAAAATCTTGATTCGTTTGGTCTAGGGCAGGGCAGTCTATGAGGATGTTACTTTCATTTCTTACAATAAAATAAGAGGTTCCCCCTAATGTGTCCCGATTGGGTGGAAAAGCAAAAATGCTCTTTTGTGCGAACTCCGCTTGCAGGGAATCTCCGCTAGGAATTTCGTTAAGGAACACAGCGCGTGGTGGCTTGTTTGTAGAAGTTGGCTGTTGAGGTAAAGGGGACATAATTATAAAGAACCGAAACTGAGGAGTTGTGGATCGTCTGGTTACAGTGTAAAAATTTTCAATGATTGAAACTTAAGCGTTAACTAGCACTGTTAACCGTTGGTTCAAAAATTGGGGTTTGAGGTCTACCTTGTAGTTAGGGCGATGGTGCTAAAGCTACTGGTGGGATGTTTTGTCAAAATTACTGAAGATAATATGGAATTTTGGTTTTTGTTTCTCCTCCTACTGGGGCTAGCTACTTATATAATGGTGCAGCGCAGCGTTGCTCAGATCACCCGGACGCCAGTATGGTTGTTATGGTTGGTTTTAATGACACCAGCGTTGCTGTTGATTGGATGGACGCTGATGTATGGGCCAAAACAACCTCCGCCATCGGCATTGTTTGCGTGGTCTTTGTTTATCTGCATACCGTTATACTGGATGTTGTTTCAATTGGGGCGTCGAGTACCGAGAGATACACAGACAGATGAAGCCCAAGCCCCAGCCCCAGAATCACAGCCAGTTATCCAGCCTACCGCAGAAACCATAGTGCGTCCCATCGAACCCAGAGAAGAAACTCAACTGCGAAATTGTTTTCCTTGGTCTGTATACTACGTTCAAAATATTGAGTATCGACCGCAAGCGGTGATTTGTCGCGGTCAGTTACGAACCAAAGCTAGCAATGCTTACCAGCAGATTAAAGCTAATATTGAAGCACAATTTGGCGATCGCTTTTTGTTAATTTTTCAAGAGGGCTTCAATGGTAAACCTTTCTTTGTACTAGTTCCCAACACTCAAGCAGCTAAGCAGGCAAATAC
Source organism: Nostoc sp. DedSLP01 (assembly GCA_034530875.2). Lineage (GTDB taxonomy): Bacteria > Cyanobacteriota > Cyanobacteriia > Cyanobacteriales > Nostocaceae > Nostoc. The sequence continues at coordinate 46,712 of JAVRCJ020000013.1, read as the reverse complement.
ACCACAAGGCGACCAACAACAGTTAACTCGACCGGGATTTGCAATTTTACTACTACTCGCTACTTTTATAACTACTACTTTGGTAGGAATAGAAATTGCTGGTGTTTCTCTCCCACGAATATGGGAAATTGCAGCTTTGCTGAAAACTCTATTTAACCCAGATGTTCTGCTTAAGGGTTTGCCTTATTCTTTGGGAATAATGACAATTTTAGGTACTCACGAACTTGGGCATTATTTAACAGCTAGATTCTATAAAATTCGCTCGACTTTGCCTTATTTTATTCCTGTACCTTTCTTCTTGGGAACGTTTGGTGCATTTATTCAAATGCGCAGTCCGATTCCTAATCGCAAAGCTTTATTTGATATTAGTATTGCTGGGCCAATCGCTGGCTTTGTCGTCACTTTACCATTACTAATTTGGGGATTAGCTCATTCTGATATAGTTCCCTTGGGTGAGAAAACCCGACTTTTAGATCCTGATGCTCTCAACCCTAAATATTCTATTTTATTAGCTTTGCTCTCTAAGCTAGCTTTGGGAAGTCAGTTAACAGCAAAATCTGCTATCGACTTGCATCCTCTGGCAGTAGCAGGCTTTTTAGGATTAGTTGTGACTGCTTTAAATTTAATGCCTGTAGGACAACTAGATGGAGGTCATATTGTCCATGCAATGTTTGGACAACGAACCGCAATTGTAATTGGTCAAATTGCTCGCGTGCTATTATTATTACTTGCTTTAGTTCGAGAAGAATTTTTGTTGTGGGCAATCATCTTATTATTTATGCCATTGATTGATGAACCTGCCCTTAATGATGTCACCGAATTAGATAATAAACGTGACATTTGGGGATTATTATCAATGGCTTTGTTGGTTATTATTATTCTGCCATTACCGCAGGCGATCGCTAACTTTTTGCAAATTTAAAATTTGTCGTTTTATAAACTAAATCTTCAGTAGGGTGCGTTAGGCTTTAGCCTAACGCACCGTTTTGTATAGAGATGCGTTAGGCGCTCATCTTTTCATATTTTTATTGAAGAATAATCTCGAAATATGCATCTAAAACACCCAACAATAATTTTATTTTTATCAAAAATCTCTTAGATTTACCAAAGACAGTTACTAATGACTAATAACTAATGACTAATGACCAAATAAAATTCCCCCAAGAAAAAGGGGGAATATTTAGCCTGTAAACTAATTCGATACTGAACTAGCAGCCTCTGAAGCCTTGGCCGCAGGTGGAAACCCACCCATACGAATTTCAGAAGTAAAGGAAGTAATACTAAATTCACCAGAACGCTTTAAAACATTCACCCGCATTCGCAAATTGGGACTAGCGAACCATAAACGCTCCTCAGACTTCATGGTTTCATCTTCTATAGTTAGAGTCAAAGCACCATCGCTATCTATGTGATAGCGTCCGGGAACTGGAGTTTTCTCAGTATCAACTATTTGCCTGAGTAACTTGCCTTGGGATGGATTATCGACATCAGGTATTGAAACTAAGATAGTCGAACCGCTATGTTTTACTTGCTCCCGTTCTGTTGTACCGTTCCACGTGAGTTTGAGACCACAAGAGGCGGAACTAGGATTAATTTCGTACTGTTGGCACAATTTGCTGACTTCTGGACTATCTGCTGTCAGCATCTCAATGATGATATCTGACTTGCCATGTTCGGATTGATTCAAACCTAAATGATGAATAGTACGATGTGAAAACCATTTACCAGCACTTAACTCAAAAAACTCTTCAATATTCATGAATGAAATTACCCTGCATCAAAATGCAAAAATTCCCACTTAATTATTATTAAAAGGTACTACGAGGCTTTAATATTAAGCTTGATTATTTATTTCCTCAAGCTTCTTGAGGCTAATTCTTGCTGCCTCAGCAACGTTGAAATGGTTGTCTTTTTCTAGGTACTTCAAAGCTGAGACGCTCTTGGGAGTGGGAAGATTGCCCAAGGCTTCTGCGAGACGTTGCCTAATAAACCAATCATCTGATTGGGCAAATCGCAGGATACTATCGACAGACTCAATGGCTTTAATTTCTCCAAGTGCAGAGATTGCAGCCTCTTGCAGTACTTTTTCTTTGCTATCGAGGGCTTGTAGCAGAAGTTGACGGGCACGCGGATCTTTAAGGTTACCTAGAGATACGGCTGCACTAAAGCGTACTAACCAATCAGTATCTTCATAAAATGCCCGTGAGAGTGCTTCAAAAGCTCTGACATCGCCCAAATATCCTAAAGCACCAGCGGCATCAGCACGCATACCATAATCTGGATCGTTTTCGAGAATTCTCACCAAAATTGGATAAGATTCTGGCGTAGATTTGACTCCAAGGGCAAATATTGCCATCGATCGCAACTGCAAAGATTCGTCGTCTAGTACTTTTTTAATCAAAGGTACTGCATCCTCAGCACAAACGTGACGCAGATGAGCAAGGGCTACCATGCGATCGCGCAAATTTGGACTTTCTAACTGAGTAGAAATTTCTTGTAGGCTTAAAGCTGTCATTATAATTCAAAAGTTTTCTTTACTTATCTTAATTTACTTCATCCCTCCCTCAGGCCGTCCCCATAGAGAAGTAGGAGTTTGGCCACTTTACAAAATGCCCGAATTATGAGTGAAAAATCAATAAATGTTACTTATTGCAGATTATGCCAACAACTCAAGTAACTGAGTCCAAATATTAACTTTTGTCAATAATGTTATTGCTCCTCAACAATAAGATAGACAAATCAAAAGCTCAAAACCCTTACCAGTAGAGCTTTACAGTAAAAATGTAATTGTATTAGCAGTAAAAAATCCAAAATTAGCTTGAAAAAAGTAGCTTATGTTACAGAATTTTTTGTTATAGTTAAATAACAACGAACCCAAAATTATATATTCACTACAAAACCCTGGAGGACTATGGTTATGTCTATCGCAGAAAAATCTCGTGCGTTAATGGTGCGCGAACATCAACAAGTCAAGAATCGCCAACAATCAATGCTGATGCGTGCTGCACAAGAACTAGGTCTTCCTGAAGAAGTGTCTCACTATTGGAATCCGATTCAAGGCAAGATAGATGCGACAACTCGAATGATTTATGGACGCAGCAATGCCACGATGAGTTAGTAACGAGTTGGATTCAATAAGAAAATGGGCAGGGGAAGCAGAGGGAGCAGAGGAGGCAGGGGAGAAGTTAGAGTAAGTCTTTCTCCTTGCCCAATGCCCCATGCCCTATGCCTTATGCCCAATACTTAATCGTTTCGTAAAAAAGCCACCCCAGAGGGTGGCAAAATTTAGACCTTCAATTAGATACGGCACTTAATTAAGCATCGTAATAAAGGTAAAACTCGTAGGGATGAGGACGCAGTTGTAATTGCTTGACTTCATTAGCTAGCTTGTAGTCAATCCAATTTTCGATAAAGTCTTCCGTGAAAACGCCTGATTCTGTCAAGAAAGCATGATCGTGTTCTAATGCTTCCAACGCTAATTCTAGAGAACCTGGAGTTGAAGGAACCTTCGCCAGTTCTTCTGGAGAGAGTTCATAGATATTCCTATCTAGAGGAGAACCAGGATCTATTTTATTTTTGATGCCATCGATACCAGCACAAAGCATCGCAGCAAATGCCAAGTAGGGGTTAGAAGTAGCATCTGGACAACGGAATTCTAAGCGCTTGGCTTTGGGGTTAGTGCCTGACAGAGGAATACGGATAGAAGCGGAACGGTTACCTTGGGAGTAAGCCAAGTTAACTGGTGCTTCATAACCAGGTACTAGGCGTTTGTAAGAGTTGGTACTAGGGTTGGTAATTGCCAACAGCGCTGGTGCGTGTTTGAGAAGACCGCCAATGTAGTGCAACGCCATTTCACTCAAATCAGCATACTTATCACCTGCAAACAGAGGTTTGCCATCTTTCCAAATAGACTGGTGAGTGTGCATCCCAGAACCGTTATCGCCAAATAGCGGTTTGGGCATAAAGGTGACAGTTTTGCCATACTTATTGGCAACATTTTTGATGACATATTTATAAATCATCAACCAGTCAGCAGCTTCGATCAATTTCCCAAAGCGGAAACCGAGTTCGCACTGACCGCCAGTGGCAACTTCGTGGTGATGCTTTTCAATGGGTACACCTAATTTTTCCATTGTCAGTAGCATTTCTGTACGGATATCTTGGAAAGAATCCGTTGGCGAAACCGGGAAGTAACCTTCTTTAAAGCGTGGTTTGTAAGCCAAATTGGGTTTTTCGTCTTTACCGGAATTCCAACTACCTTCTTGGGAGTCTAAGAAGTAGTAACCTTCGTTGGCAGTTTGGGCAAACCGTGCAGTGTCAAAGATAAAGAACTCAGCTTCAGGGCCAAAGAAGGCTGTATCGCCAATTCCGCTGGAAACCAGGTAATCTACTGCTTTTTGGGCAATAACGCGCGGGCAACGGTTGTACCACTCCCCTGTGCGGGGTTCCTTAATACTACAAGTTATACTGAGCGTCGGAACTTGCATGAATGGATCGATCCAAGCAGTGTTGGGATCGAGTACCATCGTCATGTCCGATTCATTGATCGCTTTCCAACCCCGGATGCTGGAACCGTCAAAAGGTACGCCATCAGTGAATGAACTCTCATCTATTTGGTTGTGGAACACTGTGAGGTGTTGCCAAGTCCCCACTGTATCGATGAATTTGAGATCGATCAGCTGAATTTTTTCATCTTGAATTTTTTTCAAGACTTCTTGTGGGGTTGTCATTGTTACTCCTTCTCTACCAATTTCCTAAAGTAAACCAGAATCTTCCAAAGCATCCTAGCCCTGCCGATCTCAATCAAGCCGTGACACACCTGAAATATCTTAAATACTAGACATTAGGGTATTTTGTAGTTTGTGCTACAGATATCTGGATTACAGGTTATATTAACCTTTTCGCCATCATCTGTACAAAACTGGAAACTTCATCACATAGGGGTCAACTTTGGCATAGAATCCTTATGTAGTGGATAGTTTGTTTTTGTGCCGAATCTATTTTTAATAGCACAAAAATTTACTGGTGCGTAAGTGCAACCAAATAAATATCAAACCATAGATAGTAACGATTGGGAGAAAAAGGAATGCGCGATGCGGTAACAAGTTTAATTAAGAATTATGACGTAGCCGGTCGGTATTTTGACCGGAATGCTCTGGATAGTCTAAAGTCTTACTTTGATAGTGGTACAGCACGAGTACAAGCAGCCGCAGCAATCAACTCTAATGCCGCTTCACTTGTCAAGCAAGCCGGTTTAAGGTTATTTGAAGAGCTGCCAGAATTGATTCGTCCCGGCGGAAATGCCTATACAACTCGTCGTTATGCTGCTTGTTTGCGGGATTTAGACTATTACTTGCGCTACGCTACTTATGCACTAGTTGCTGGTAATACAAATGTGTTAGATGAACGAGTGCTACAAGGACTGCGGGAAACTTACAATTCTTTAAGTGTACCTATCGGGCCGACGGTTCGCGGCGTGCAAATACTCAAGGATTTAGCTAAGGAACAAGTAGCAGCAGCAGGTGTAACTAATGCTGCTTTTGTCGATGAACCATTCGATCACATCACACGTGAGTTGAGCGAGATAGATATTTAGGTTTTTTGGGCGAACATCTTGCCCACCCGGAAGAATTTTAAATAGCGATCGCACTTTGCATTTTAAGGAGCGATCGCTTTTTTATGAATTCTACTAATAAGTTGATATTTGAAATAGCTTTGTAAAGTTTTGCTACATTAGTACTTATGTATCGAGTAAGAAATGTCAAGGCTATGCATCAATTAACCCTATGGTCGATGAAGGTTTTGATAAACAACAATCCTTTACATCTGGCTTATGGGAGTAGAAAACCTTACATGGATATTCGATATTGACCAGTTAAGCTTTTTTCAACTGTTTTTTATGCCTGATACTCTAACTAAGCTGACCTATCAAACCTTTCAACAGAGTAAACATTTTTTTAGTGCAGCTCATAAAGCAGTAGCTTTACAGTTAAAGAGCTTACTATATCCTACCCTCGTTCCAAATGTTCAACCTTTACCCAACGAGGTTTTACTCAAATTTCAAGAACGATTGAATGATCTGATAGAAATTGATTGGGAAGATGCCGAAAAAGGCGTTTATCCCAAAAGCTTACTGTTTGAAAACCCTTGGGACGAATTTTTTCGCTATTATCCGCTAGTGTTGCTAGATTTACCTCAAATCTGGGAACGAGTTAAACAGGGAAAATATCAAGATTTTTCCCCGGAAATAGAGACTAGTGGTTATCCAAATTACTACGTGCAGAATTTCCACCATCAAAGTGGCGGCTATTTAACAGAACTTTCCGCTAATTTATATGACTTACAGGTGGAAATTCTTTTTAGTGGTGCAGCTGATTTGATGCGCCGGCGTATTCTTGCACCCCTCAAGGAAGGACTGAAGGCTTTTGAATTTGTTTTACCACGACAAATTAAGGTTTTGGATGTAGCTTGTGGAACTGGACGGACTTTAAAATTGATTCGAGCTGCTTTACCTAAAGCATCCTTATATGGTGTAGATCTTTCACCAACTTATTTATCTAAAGCAAATGAACTCCTGTCACAAATTCCAGGAGAATTGCCACAATTGTTACAAGCACCAGCGGAGGAGCTACCTTACTTAGATAATTATTTTCATGCTGTAACTTCTGTGTTTCTGTTTCATGAGTTACCAGCAGCGGTGCGTCAAACAGTTATCGAGCAATCTTTTCGGGTGGTAAAACCAGGAGGAGTATTTATTATTTGCGACTCAGTTCAGCTGAGCGATTCATTGGAGATGAAGCCTCTAATGGATGCTTTTCCTGCAATGTATCACGAACCTTACTACAGGAATTATATTAGCGACAACTTGGTAGAGCGTTTAGAAAATGCAGGTTTTGTAAATATTGAGACCCAAGTTCATTTTGCCAGTAAGTATTTTATTGCTCGTAAACCAGTTTGAGAAATTATAGGCTGAGTATAATTTCTTCTGGCACATAACTGAATTTGGGGTTTAGTAGTTGAGTCGAATTTAGATTTAACTACTAAACCCTATTATTAAAATTTGTCTTTGAGGAGGTATTAGAGAGGATTATTAAATGTTTTCTAGTACAGCTTTGTGTAAAATCGTGGGGAATTGAGGGTTGAAATTTAAACGCAAAGTAACACAGAGATAAGCGCATAGGCGCTTATCTACGAGACGCTACGCGTAGCTTGCTTCTCCGTAGGAGTACGCCTTCCCGCAGGGTAGGCACGCAGAGAATACAATATGTATGAAGGGCTATACTTACGACTCTAAGCAAACAAAAACAACGGCATAGCTATTGACTTTCAACAACTATGCCATCATTTTTATTTAGAAGTTCCTATATTTTAAGTTTCCTTAAATAGGAATTATCTAGGATTAAGGTGGCGTCTAGTCCCCCAGCCTGGATTGACAATGGCGGCTAGATCTTCTTCTGACAATTTGTCGATTTCTCTGTCTAGTTCTTCAAGGGTGAAATCATAGCCACGCTCGCGAGCAATTTTGACGAATGCTTCTGGATTAGCTGTTGCTTTGAGCTTCTCTTGTAATGCTTGATCTCGTTTGACGGCTTCAAAAAGTCGGGCAGCATTTTGCGTTGTCATGATAGCCTATCTCCTGTTTGAAATCTCAGGTTGGAATGCAGTAATTTGACTTCTGCTGCTTTACTAAATTTTGTAAAGAACTTTCCAATTCAGCGTATTAGGTTTCATCTTAGAGACAAAAAACAAAAAGGTGTTGATTTTGACAAAAAAATATAACTTTTAGGTTAAAATATAAACTTTTGTTTGGAAAATTCAGCCCTTAGACGGTAGAGTATTTAACAGAATTTAGGTAATTAACATACTACTAGAAACATTTATAATACAAAAATACGATCGGGCACAATAGAAATTGCCGAGCTTTGAAGCGCTGATTATGGAAGAATTATTAAGTTTGAAAGACTTACTTGTTAAGGGCGATGTTCAAGGAGCATTGCTGATAGTGGAAGAATTAACAGAGATAAGCCGAAATGACATAATCAAGACGATTCGTAGCTATGCAGTAATTGTGTTGTTGCATCTGATTAAACAACAAGCTGAAAATCGCACAACTCGCTCTTGGGAAGTCTCAATTCGGAATTCGGTTCGGGAAATTCAGCGTGAAAATAAGCGGCGCAAAGCTGGCGGCTATTATCTGACGCGTGAAGAATTGTTAGAAATCTTAGCAGAAGCTTATTTAAATGCCATTGATGAGGCTTCCCTAGAAGTAGAAGAAGGACGTTATGAAGTGCAAGAATTAGAGAAGCTGGTTAACCGAGAAGAAATTATTAATCGTGCTTTAGGTTTAATATTATCAGGAGATTTTAATTAATTGGCTAAACAGCGGCTTGATATATTATTAGTAGATTTAAATTTATGTTCTTCTCGCGCGTTGGCACAGAGATTAATTCAGGCGGGGGAAGTTAGTGTTAATCAGCAGGTAGTTGATAAACCTGGTACGGAAGTTGATATTACGGCTCAAATCAATATTAAAGAGCGATCGCCTTTTGTTTCTAGAGGTGGTGAAAAACTTTTCAAAGCTTTGAAAGCGTTCGCTATTCCTGTAGCTGGACGCGTTTGTTTAGATGGGGGAATTTCTACGGGTGGCTTTACTGATTGTTTGTTACAAGCTGGTGCGAAATTAGTTTACGGTATTGATGTTGGTTACGGACAAGTTGACTGGGTTTTAAGAAATGATTCGCGGGTAATTTTGCGCGAACGCACTAATTTAAGACAGCTACGACCAAATGATTTGTACGGGGAAAATGACCCGATTCCTGATTTTGCGGTGGTGGATGTCTCGTTTATTTCCTTAACTAAAATTTTGCCTGCTTTGTGGGAGCTAACTCAAGCTGACCGGGAAGCTGTATTGTTAGTCAAGCCACAGTTTGAAGTCGGAAAATCTCGTGTGGGAAAAAAAGGAGTTGTACGCGATCCTAACGACCAAGCAGACGCTATTTTTCAAGTTTTGCAAGCGGCTCAAGAATTAGGATGGAAATACAAAGGCTTAACTTGGTCGCCAATTACTGGCCCGGCTGGGAATATCGAATTTCTTTTATGGTTGGGGATGGAAAGCGAAGCAACACCGCTTGATTTAGAGGCGATTAAAAAACTCGTGCAATCAGCAATAGTTGATTTGCGGAAAAGTTGAGTCGGAATTTAAGAATTCAGAATTCTGAATTCTGAATCCTGAACAAATTAAAAACCACTAAATCTTTCGCACAGCGTTTAGCAGTCAAGATTTAGTGGTGACTTAAACTCATTTTAGACGCAATTCACCGCGTCTCTACATGAATTGTTTTAGGCTTAACCTAAGCGTATTGAAATTAAACCTATATATTTATCAGCTATTCATACTGAATTCTGAATTCTGACTCCTGAATTCTGACTCCTGAATTCTCTCTTCCTAAACGTCGTATATTAGACACTCTACGGCATCAGGATGGCGATCGCAGTAGTTATCCAAAGAGGTTTTGTTTTGTTTTGCTTGATGTTGATGAGATTTTTCAGCTTGCAATTCTTCCACGATATCCCAAGCTACGGCACAATTAGCAGAATTGCTGCCATTTAACTCACAGGCTTCACGAGCTTCACTAATGGCTGCTACAATTGCTTGCTCAAGATTTGTAGCTACAGCAGCTTGATTTACGTTTAAGGTTGTTGTCATTTCGCTTTTACCTTATGTTTCCAGAGATATAAATCAACGGCAGAGATTCTAATTACCTTAGAAAGCTCACATTTACAGTTTAGATATGCTTGCTAAAAAAAGTGGTGTAAACACCGTCATCTTTTTAGCCAACTTGAGTGGGGATTACCACCTGGCAATCTTTGCTTGAAAAAGCTATGGCAAAGATTGCTATGTTCTCAATCTTGCATAGCGATCGCAAATTGCGAGCGATTGTCAGAGGAGTTTGATAGAACTTGATAAATGCTTATAAAGGGTAACAAAGGAGAAACAATTATTAGTTATTCTCAATACTTTATCCCTAATTCTTGTTGCAAACGATACAGAATTGTGTTTTGGTCAACTTGAGAAAGAATTTCTTCTATAACGCTGCTAGCACCCAACTGTCCCCAGGTGCAGCCTTTTTCGAGATAGACTTGAGCAGCTTTGCCAACGGAGTATGCACCATAACCGGCGATACCAGCTTGGGCGATCGCACTACCAGCAAAGGTAGTAATATTAGTTGGATTATCACTGCTCGCGATCGCAGCTGTACTTTTGCCCAAACCCAACAGCAAGCTACTACCTAATTCTCCCAAAAGTAAGCCACCAGAACTCAATAAAATTGTTTTGAGAATTTTCCCTGCTTCATAACTAGTCATTGGCAACCCATACAAGCGTGCTAAAGCGCGAATTAAAGCTAAATCGGCAACAGTACCGCCCAGGATATCTAAGAAGGCGATGGGATTTAAGGCTACCGCCAAAGCTTTGTATTTGGTAAATTGCCAAATTATGTCTTCGGCTTCTTGTTCGCGTAAGTCGATGGTTTTTTGGGCGATGGCGGCTTCTGCATCTCGGGCTTGGACGAGTGCATTTAAAGCTAAAAGCGATCGGCCTTCGCGATTGAGAATGTTTAAAATTGTCTGCTTGAGTTCGTCAACTTGTGGTGGTGGTGTCTCCAATTCATAAGTGATGCGACCATCAGGCCATTCAACTCGCACTTCCATTGGTGCTGGTTCCGCCGCCACCATGACAATTTCATCAGGTAATAGGGGTTTTGCTTGCGGATTTCCTTTACCGAGTTGTTGCAGATTTTCGTAAATCGCGGCCTTGTCGGTATCTGGATAGAGGTCTATTTTGTTGAACACCAAAATCAAAGGTTTTTGCGATCGCCTTAACTCTAGCAATGCTTGATACTCAGTGCGCATAATGTCACCAGACACAACAAACAAAATCAAATCGGCTTGCCGCACGATTTCTTTTGCCATATCTGCGCGTGACTCACCCTCAATTTCATCTAAGCCTGGGGTATCAATTAACTCTACTAATACCTTATTACTTGGTTGCCAGCGTACCGAACGAGGCCATTGAGTGACACCATTCAAGGGGCCAGTTTGGAGAATTTTGTCTCCCAGCAAAGCATTTAAAACTGCTGACTTACCGCGACTTACCAAACCAAAGGCGGCAATTCTAATAATATTAGAGTCGAGTTTGTTGAGTGTGGAGTTAAGAGTTTCTAATTCTGGTTTCAGCAAACCTGCCAATTCTGGGTTCGATGAAAGCTGACCTGATTTACGAAGATATCCATACCAAGACAGCGCTTGTCTGAGACTGGCGCGGGCACGGTTTAAGTGAGTTTCTTGCAGATTACGCGAGCTCGACATATTATCGATACTTTTAGCCTTTACTCTCTGAAAAATGCTCTTTTAATGCTCAATTACCCTACTTTTAACGTTTGAGCATGGTTTTTTGATATATTTTCATACTCAGCATTCATGCTCAACCGAATCTCGCCCTTTTAGCGAAGCAAGAGAGTAAAAGGCTATATCTATCCTAATATCTCTAAAGTTATTAACGAAGGCAGGAGGCAGAGGGCAGGAGGCAGGAGGCCGTTTTTGGAACGAGGATTTGTACCCCGTTCCAAAAACTTTGGACGAAGTACGGTTTTAGACCCGATTGTTTCGATAAATGGGTTTAAGACCCCGCCAAATTTCAAGAAACGTGGTGCTTCTAGGTGGCCGGTCTAAATCCCCTTAGAATTGCATTCTGACTCCTGAATTCTGACTTCTGAATTCTTCAATAGAGTAACATTCCACACGACACAAGAAACTCATCGCGCAAGATTTTGTCTATGTGGGAATACTAAATCTAGTGTTTAAATTTAGCATTTATGATTAACATTCCTGGATATCACCTGGGTGAAAAACTTTATGATGGTTTGAGAACCCTAGTTTATCGAGCTGTTAGGGAGATTGATTCATTACCAGCGGTCATTAAGATACTGAAGAATCCTTATCCCAGCTTTAGCGAACTAGTGCAATTTCGCAATCAATATACCATTGCTAAAAATTTCAACTATCCCGAAATCATCCAAACCTATAGCCTCGAACCATACCAAAATGGTTATGCGTTAGTAATGGAGGACTTTGGCGGAATTTCTCTTAAGGATTATTTCGCTAACAATAACAATGTTGTGCCTTTGGATGAATTTTTACAAATTGCGATCGCTTTGTGCAATATCTTAGATATACTCTACCGCGATCGCATTATTCATAAAGATATTAAACCCAGCAATATATTAATTAATCCCGATACCAAACAAGTTAAATTAATTGACTTTAGTATTGCATCGCTATTACCAAGGGAAACTCAAATTCTCGTCAATCCCAATGTCTTAGAAGGAACGCTGGCTTATATTTCTCCAGAACAAACAGGCAGAATGAACCGCGGGATTGATTACCGGACTGATTTTTATTCTTTGGGTGTGACTTTCTATGAATTACTTACAGGAGAATTACCATTTACATCGGATGATGCAATGGAATTGTTGCATTGTCATATTGGAAAAATGCCGCCAAAGCTAGAAGGCAAGAGGAAAGAAGTACCAAGAGTATTATGTGAGATTATTAACAAGTTGATGGCGAAGAATGCTGAAGATAGATATCAAAGCGTTTGGGGGCTGAAGTTTGATTTAGAGAATTGTTTATATCAACTTAAAGAAACTGGTAGGATTGAGAGTTTTGAAATTGCAAGTAGGGATGCGTGCAATAGCTTCATCATCCCCGATAAACTCTATGGTAGAGACATGGAGGTTCAAACCCTCTTGCAAGCATTTGAGAGAGTTAGCCTTGGTGCAACCGAAATGATGCTGGTTGCAGGGTTTTCTGGAATTGGTAAAACAGCAGTCGTCAACGAAGTTCATAAACCAATTGTTCGACAACGAGGCTATTTTATCAAAGGCAAATTTGACCAATTTCAACGAAATATACCATTTAGCGGATTTGTGCAAGCATTCCGCAATTTAATGAAGCAATTATTAACAGACAGCGATACACAAATTGAGGAATGGAAAAACAAAATATTGTCAGCACTTGGAGAACATGGCCAGGTAATTATTGAAGTCATACCCGAACTACAAATAATTATCGGCCAACAACCACCAGCACCAGAATTATCAGGAACAGCAGTACAAAATAGATTTAATTTATTATTTCAAAAATTTACTAAAATTTTTACTACCGCAGAACATCCCTTAGTAATCTTTTTAGATGATTTGCAATGGGCAGATTCGGCATCGCTGAAATTAATACAGCTTTTAATGGCTGATGCCAGCCATCTTTTATTAATTGGTGCGTATCGCGATAACGAAGTCAGCCCTGGAGATCCATTAATGTTGACTTTAAATGAAATTGCCAAATCACAAGCAATAATTAATAGAATTAATTTAGCACCATTAAGTCAAGCTACAGTCAATCAGTTAATTGCTGATACGCTCAAATGTACCGAAAGTTTGACTTCGGCTTTTTCTGTATTGATTTATCAAAAAACCCAAGGTAACCCGTTTTTTACGACTCAATTTATCAAAGCATTGCACCAAGAAAATATCATTCAGTTTGATATCGAGCTAGGCTGTTGGAAGTATGATATTACACAAGTAAAGACTCAAGCGGTTACAGATGACGTTGTTACCTTTATGGCATTGCAATTACAAAAACTGCCGTTACCAACTCAACAGGCGTTGCAGTTAGCTGCTTGTATTGGCAATCAGTTTGATTTAGAAACTTTGGCTATTGTTTCAGAAAAATCTCAAATTGAAAATGCTGCTAATTTGTGGAAAGCATTACAAGAAGGGTTGATTTTACCAATTGGCGATATTTATAAGTTTTATCAACAAGAGTCATTAGTCATTAGTCATTTGTCATTAGAAAAGAACGAACAAATGGGCAATGACCAAAAGCAAATGACTGTTACATACAAATTTATCCATGACCGAGTACAGCAAGCAGCTTATTCTCTAATTACTGACGAGCAAAAACAGGCAACTCACCTCAAAATTGGGCAACTACTACTAAACAATACCCCAATCAAAGAACAGAATGAAAAGCTGTTTGAAATTGTCAATCAATTCAATATTGGCAAACCCTTAATTGTTGAATTAGAAAAGCAAATAGAACTGGCTCAACTTAATTTAAATGCTGGGCAAAAAGCTAGAACTGCAACAGCATATACTGCTGCATTGGAGTATTCCACAACAGGTATCGCCCTGCTGAAATTTTCCCAGTGGCAAACACATTATAATCTTAATTTGGCACTATACGAATTAGCAGCAGAAACCGCATATCTTAGCGGCAATTTTGAGCAAATGAACAAATGGGTAGATATTGTTTTGCAACAGGCAAAAACTCCCATTGATAAAATGAAAGCCTATGCTGTCAAAGTCCAAGGTTATATGGCGCAAGGCAAAAAGTTAGAAGCAGTGCAAATTGGATTAGAAGCCTTGGAATCAGTAGGGGTGAGTTTACCTAAATCGCCAGATCCTTCAGATATTCAGCAAGCACTTACTCAAACTGTAAGTAATCTTCAAAGCAAGAAAATAGAAGATTTAATTAATCTACCCTTAATGACGGATGTCGAGAAGTTAGCAGCTACTAGGATGTTAGCAAGTATGTTTACTCCTACCTATCAAGCTGCACCTGCACTTGTACCTTTAGTAACGTGTGAATTGATGAATTTGTCACTCAAATATGGCAATTCGCCCTTCTCTACTCCTGGTTATGCTTTTTATGGAATGTTATTAAATTTAGTATTTCAAGAGAGTGAGTCTGGTTATGAATTTGGGCAGTTAGCTATTAAGTTAGCTGAACAATTCAACGCTTCAGAAATCAAATCTTATGTATTCCATTTAGTAGGAGCGCTATTAATTCATTGTAAGGTTCACGTCAGAGAAACATTGTCAATTCTTTGGGATGGCTATGAAACAGGATTAGACAGTGGAAATTTTGAACATGGTGGTCTTTCTGCTATGTTGAAATACAAGTATTCTTATCTTATGGGACAAGAATTATCAATACTGGTAGGAGAAATGGCTTCTGTCAGCGATGCTTTAGCTAGACTCAAGCAAGAAAACACTCTAGGTTGGCTGCAAATTTCTCAACAGACAGTATTGAACTTATTAAATCCTTCAGAAAGTTTATGCAGTTTACGGGGTGAAGTATATAACGAAGAAATATCTTTACCACTGATGAAAAATGCTAGCGATCGCACTGGTCTTAACGACTTATATCTGAATAAATTAATTCTTTGTTACCTGTTTGGAGAATATAAACAAGCACAGGAAAATGCCCTACAAGCCGAACAGTATTTAGATGGAGTACAAGGAATATTTTCAGTTCCAGTATTCCATTTGTATGATTCTTTGGCACACCTAGCTATCTATCCATCGCTATCGCGATCGCAACAAGAACATCTCTTAAATCGAGTAGCTAACAACCAAGGAAAAATGCAGCTATGGGCAAACTACGCACCAATGAATTTTCAACATAAATTTGATTTAGTTGCAGCAGAACAATATCGGATTGTGGGTAATAAAAGTGAGGCAATGGACTATTACGATCGCGCCATCGCTCTTGCTAAAGAACACGGTTATATTCAAGAAGCAGCCATAGCCAACGAACTAGCTGCTAAATTTTACCTCGACTGGGGCAAGCAGCGCCTAGCCGAAGAATATATGACCGCAGCTTACTACAGCTATGCTCGCTGGGGTGCGAGAGCGAAAGTTGCTGACTTGGAAAGACGCTATCCCCAACTCCTCGGCGTCATTTTAGAGCAAACACATTCTCCCCTTTCCACAAACGAAACTATCTTCCCTGAAGGAACTCTCACCTCTACCAGTTCGGCCACATCTAGCAGTAGTGTGTCTGTAGCTCTAGATTTAGCTACAATTCTCAAAGCTTCTCAAACTATCTCAGGCGAAATCGAATTTGAAAAACTGCTCTCATCATTGCTTGCGATCGTCATCGAAAATGCGGGAGCTGATAAGTGCGTGTTAATGCTTATGGAGTCAGATAAATTACTGGTTCGGGCATTAGCAAAGTTAAGCTTACAGAACAATGGAAATACCAAAGTTGATTTTTCTAGCAAGTTGCTCGAATTAGAGCCTGTAGAAGAATCTATGGATGTACCAGTTGGCTTAGTTAATACTGTCAAACGTAGCTTACAGCCAGTAGTAATTATTGATGCTAATGTATATCCGCAATTAAATTGTGACCCTTACATTGAGCAACATCAACCCAAGAGTATCTTGTGCAGCCCGATTTTACATCAAGGCAAGTTGCTGGGGGTGTTGTATTTAGAAAACAATTTAGTGACGGGAGCATTCACAAGCGATCGCGCCGAACTGTTGAATTTACTCTGCGCTCAAGCCGCCATTTCTTTAGAAAATGCTCGACTGTACGAGCGATCGCAAAAATATGCCCAACAGCTAGAGCGATCGCTTGATGGATTGAGTGCGAGTAACTCTCGCTTTGAGAAACTTGTAGATAATGTTCCTGGGGTGGTTTATCAGTACCAGATATTTGCTAATGGTGCAATGTCTCTAACTTATATGAGTAGAGAATGTTATGAACTATACGAAATCACACCCGAAGAAGCGATCGCTAATGTGCAGTTACTCTTGGAAAGAATGCATCCAGATGATGCCGCAAGTTACCAGCAGTCTGTTACGAAGTCAATGCAAACTCTAACTCCTTTTGAGTGGTCGGGGCGAATTATTACACTATCTGGGATTATTAAATGGATTCACGCCCAAGCTCGAATCGAACAAAAAGCAGATGGAACTGTAGTTTGGGATGGATTGTTGTTGGATATAAGCGAAGCCAAACAAGTTGAGGAACAATTGCGAGCATCCCAGCAACGGCTCCAGTTATTGGTTCAGCAAACTCCATTAGCAGTCATAGAGTGGGATAACAATTTTCAGGTTACTGACTGGAACCCAGCAGCAGAACAAATGTTTGGCTACACCAAACAGGAAGCTTTGGGTCATCACTTCACGTTCATCGTTCCTCAAACGATTCAAATACAATTAGAGGAAGTTAGCGCCGATATAATATCCCAGAAGGGTGGTAATTACAACATCAATGAAAATGTGACAAAGGATGGCAAAACTATTATTTGTGCTTGGTACAATACTCCGCTTGTGACTGCGGATGGCCAAATAATTGGAGTTGCTTCCCTGGCAGATGATATGACCGATGTCTACAACGAGCTTCGCTTACGCAAACTTGCTGAAGCCGAACTTCAACAAAAAGCACAAGAGCTAGAAACTGCTTTACAAAATTTGCAACAAGCACAATTACAAATGATTCAAAGTGAAAAAATGTCTGCTTTGGGTAACTTAGTTGCTGGTGTAGCTCACGAAATGAATAATCCTTTGGGTTTTATTGCTGCCAGTATTAAACAAGCTAAACCCACTATTGCCGATATTGTCGAACACTTGAAACTTTATCAAGAAAGTTTACCCAACAAGAGCGAAGAAATTCTCGAACATGCTGAAGAAATAGACTTAGAATA
Organism: Nostoc sp. DedSLP01; assembly: GCA_034530875.2. GTDB lineage: Bacteria > Cyanobacteriota > Cyanobacteriia > Cyanobacteriales > Nostocaceae > Nostoc. The sequence goes on along the minus strand of JAVRCJ020000013.1, from coordinate 29,161 downwards.
TAGCTTAGAAGACTTACCAAAAATACTTGATTCTATGACAATGGCGTGCGAGAGATTAAGAAATATTAGTACCAGTCTTCGTACTTTCTCTCGTGCAGATTTAGATTACAAAGTACCATTTAATATTCATCAAGGAATTGACAGTACAATTTTAATTTTGAAACATCGCCTCAAAGCCAACGAACAACGTCCAGAAATTGAAGTTATAGCTAAATATGGTAATTTACCACAAGTCGAATGTTTTCCCGGTCAACTAAACCAGGTATTCATGAATATTTTAGCTAATGCCATCGACGCTTTAGACGAATCCAACAACGGACGTAATTTTGATGAAATTAAAGTTAATCCCAACCGAATTAACATTACAACTTCAGTGGCAAATAATTTTGTGAAAATTACCATTGCTGATAATGGTAAGGGGATGCCTGAATCAGTTAAAGAGAAAATATTTAACCATTTATTTACTACTAAAGCTGTAGGTAAAGGGACAGGGCTGGGGTTAGCGATCGCTCGTCAAATTATTGAAGAAACTCATCATGGAAAGTTGAGTTGCCACTCTATTCTCGGTGAAGGTACAGAATTTTTAATTGAAATTCCAATATGATATCCGGGAGTGCTAGACTTCTTGCTTGCATAAATTAGGAAAATGGGAAGGCTAAGAAAAACCCTTTTCCTTACTCAAGCACTCCAACAGAAAATTAGCTTAGAACAAGGGATTGTGTTTATCATCCCAACACTTGCGATCGCGCCAGTTTCTACCAGTATGTTCGCATTCAGATGCATCTACTATCCAAGGAATCGATGTCGGGTGATATGAGGTTCTTGTCACAGTAAAAAAATTACTAATGAATTCCGGCAATATTGGTAACAAAAAATATAAAATTATCAACGTTAAAATTGGCAGAGTAATTAAATATCCAGCAAGTGGTATTATGCTAATTTGAACTTTACCAAAACTAAAATTTTTATGTTTTGGGCTAGGTTTTAAGCTCGATTTTGAATTGGAAAATAACATAATACAACCCTGTTAACACCAGTCTATATAGAAATCAAGTTCATTTTTCCCAAACAAAAATGACTCAGAGCTAACGTTTACAAATATTAGCTCTCAGTATACTTAGGAAAATTAAATTCAGATTTCTATATAATTACGAATTTTTACGTAATAAGATTATTGGAGTTATATACTTTAAAGTCAAAGGTATAAGTCAGGACTTCTTATAAATTTTAATTTTTGACAGCGAAAAAATATTTTTGATGAAAATATGATGAAGCGTTGGCTATTGCCCTTAGGCAAATACCGATAAATTTAGAGGTAGAGTTAATTTTTTATTTCTAATGCCGTCTCTTTGTGAAGCTGCATATATTTACCCCCCGGCTACGCCGTCCCCCCTTGGCAAGGGGGGACTACAGGGGGGTATAGATCGCGTGCATTTTCATACAGAATTGGTCTAAAACAAATGTAGAGACGTAGCAGTGCTACGTCTCTACAAACGATGCTGCAAAAACCACTGATAAAGTTCTGGATTATTATATGTCTGCGTCCAGGAATCGTGTCTGGCTTGTGGGTAAACTGTAAATTTCACATTTCCACCGTAGGCTTGCAGTGCAGAAACCATGATTTCCGATTCTCTCAAAGGAACGATATCATCCTTTGCTCCATGAAATGCCCATACAGGAAGATTTTTTAGCTTAAATGCTTGGGTTGGTTTACCACCACCGCACACAGGCGCGATCGCTGCAAATCTTTGGGGTTGTGCTGCTGCTAAGTGCCAAGTTCCATAACCACCCATGCTTAAGCCAGTCAGGTAAAGTCGGTTTGTATCGACAGGATAAGATGCGATCGCTTCATCCAAAAGCATACTCAATCGTCCTACTGACCAATATTCATTAGGCGGACATTGAGGAGAAATCACAATAAACGGAAAATCAGGCTGTTCCTCGACAATTTTAGCAACGCCATGATTTTTGACCTGATGTAAATCAAAACTTCGCTCGCCTGCACCGTGTAAAAATAAGATGGTTGGCAAAAGCGGCTGTGATAAACTGTTGGCTTCAGGCAAGAATAATAGATAGTTGTAGCTGTCAGTGGAAGTAACTGCTTGTTGTCTTGAAGACATAAAATTAAAAACTTTATTAATTCAACCTTTGCGAACAGCAATTGTATAACTCGGTCGCTGTGTAGCTTCTCGTTGACTCTTAATTAAACGAAAATCATTATCTATATATAAATGTTCTAAAAAAGAAGTAGCTAGATAGGCTTTTTCAAATTTTTTGGCAGTATTCCTGTCCAGATTTTCTAATTGTAATTCTTGCTGTAAATCTCTCTTTGACGATGCTTTTCTCAATTTAGATTCAACAGTCTTCGTAAACCACTTGTCTGCATCGTCAATTGTTAATGTAATTTCTCGATTTGCCCATGCTTGGAATATGCCAACATTTTTGATATTCCACTGCTCGTTGTCAACCGAATATTGTTGTAATACCATTAAGTCATAAGCTGGTAGTTTTGATGCAAATTTTCGCCAAAAACCAGACTGATGTCCTAGTGCATAACGAGCAATATTTGCATAGTAACCATCATTATGAAAAATTTGGTAAGACTGCTCCTGAATCCTACCTGGTAAAATATCTTGAAAAGGAATAGTAGACCAAATTGGCACCCAAACTCCAATAGCGATCGCCACTTGTTCTGCAACTTTAGGAAAAGGGTTCCGTTGGCTCAATTCTGTAAAATATGGTGCTAATTCGTTTTTATAAAAATCTACTTTAGCTTTTAAAGGTTGTGTATTCCGGTCTTTAACAAGTTCTAAAATATGCTTTTTAAGTTCTGGCGTAGTCCAAGATGTTAATTCTTCGGTATTTATAATATTTACCATTACCTTTGATTCTGGAAAAATTTCCAAACTATAATTATCTTATTAAAAGTGTAAGTTAACCCAAGAAGATACAATAACAGCAAAATGGAGAAACAAGAGGAGGAAGGGACAAGGAGAATCATTCTTAACTTCTAACTCCTAACTCACCACTCCCAATCCTCTTGTTTCTTCAATCAATAATTACCACCAAACTCGATTTCCATCTTCGTCAACCCGTGCTTGGCGAATTACGTCAGAAATCTCTTCAGCATCTTTAACGTGGTGCAGTGCTTTCTTTTCGCCGTCGGGTTCATCAACAACAAAGTAAGTGGGGACTGTGATTTCGTCGCCTGTAATGTCTGGTACGTGGTCTACAGCTACTTGTTGAGCCTTTTCTTCAATTGATTGAGGCTCATCAGAGATTTTATCTCCTGGGTTTACAGTTAAATTTCTTTCCTTGGCAGTTGGTTCTTCACGAGAATGCCAATCTTCGCTCACTGGTTGATTAATTTGATTTTCTTGTTTATTATCAGTCATGGCTTTCTATTAATAAATGTGCGTTTACTAATAACACTCTAGGAAATCAAAGCCATAAAGAGTTCTTTCTCTGGAAAGAGTTTGACAAAATATTTAAAAATTACATGCCTTAAGTTAGATATTAATTCAGAGGTTGTTTATAAACCTCTGACTTGAGAAATAAGTAACTTACTTCTTAGGATTAAATGGTGTATATTTCCCGCCTAATGCTTCTACGATACTACGGGTATTCGCTTCCATCATCTTAATGTAGGAATCTCCATCACTTCCTTTGGCACCAATTGAATCAGAATAAAGTTGATGTGGTGCTAATTTCACACCTGCTTCTTGAGCAACAGTTTTAATTAAAGCCGGGTTAATTGTAGTTTCAGCAAAAATTGCGGGAACGCCTATTTTTTTAACTGACTCTACTAATCTCTGGACTGTTTGAGCGCTTGGCTGTTCTTCAGTACTAATGCCAATTAAAGTACCTGCGATCGCAATTCCATAAGCACGCCCATAATATTGAAATGCATCGTGAGTTGTAATCAGTCTGCGCTTATCTGCTGGGATAGTTTGAATCTGTCGATCAACCCAGCTATGCAACTGTTTTAATTCTTGAGTTAGTTGCAATGCATTTTTTGTTAATTGTTCTTTATCTTGAGGTGATAATTCAATCAAAGCATCTCGAATGGCATTAGTCATGGCGATCGCATTTTCTGCACTACCCCAAACATGAGGATCTGGTACGATTTCACCTTTGCCTTTGTCTAGCTGCAAAGATTTTACAACTTCCCCCACCGCTAACTTGGACGCCTTACCACCAGAAGCATTCATTAACTTAATCAATCCCGGTTCTAGGTTATAGCCGTTATACAAAATTAAGTCGGCTTCTTCCAAAAGCCTTGTGTCTGCTGGTACTGGTTCGTAAACATGCGGATCGGTACCCGGTTTGAGGATTCCGCGTACTTGAATTTTATCTCCTCCAACCTCTTGCGCCAAATCAGCAAGGATGGTGCTAGTTGCAACCACTCGCGCCTCACTCTCTCCCTTGGCAGTTTTGCGATAGGGGTCTTTCTCGGTACAACTAAATAAAGCCAAAGGCACAAGCATTCCCAAACAAAGCCGCAAAAGAATTTTTTTCTTGTTCGTGTCGCTAGTTACCTTACCGCTAGGGTTACTGCCTTCTTTCTGTGGTATTAGTTTCATTTATCTGGGATATTACATCTATTTATAGATTTTTTCATATTTCTCTCATTTTTATAGTAAGCTCAAGAAATGAATATTTGAAAGCAAGTATGAAAAGTGTCTTTTTTACACCTAAATTTCTCTTATCTCCATCAAATACAGGAGAATTACCGACAAAAAGTATTAAGGCTTCAGATATGGCTACCACAGCAACAATTAACATCGCCCATGTAGGCGTACACTACCGCACGCAAGAAGCCTTAAGGGATATTAACTGTATTGTCAAACCGGGAAGACTAACGGGTATTTTCGGCCCCAACGGTGCAGGCAAAAGTACGCTGATGAAAGCAATATTGGGCTTGGTTCCGGTAACTAGCGGCACAGCAATATACCAGGGTAAACCCTTAATGCAACAACTAGATAAAGTTGCTTACGTACCACAGCGAAGCCAAATTGACTGGACTTACCCCGCCACAGTTTGGGATGTAGTAATGATGGGACGGGTGAAGAAAACAGGATGGTTGCGTAGTTTTTCAGCAGTTAGTCGCCAAGTAGCCAAAAATGCCCTCGAAAGAGTGGGAATGATTGAATATTGCGATCGCCCCATCGGACAATTATCAGGAGGACAGCAACAGCGCGTATTTTTAGCGCGTGCTTTAACTCAGCAAGCAGAAATTTTCTGTTTTGACGAACCTTTAGTGGGTATCGATCAAAAAACCCAATCAGTGATTTTTGAAGTTTTTCACGAACTCGCCGCTGACAACAAAATCGTGTTAGTAGTCAACCACGATTTAGGAGAATCAATCGCTCATTTTGATGATTTAATATTACTAAATCGTGAATTAGTAGCCACAGGTTCCCGCCAACAAGTACTCACAGAAGAAAATCTCAGCCTTGCTTATGGTGGCAAAGTAATGTACTTTTCTGATGCGGCATAGATGGGGATTGGGGACTGGGAAGAGAAAAATCACTGACCAATGACCAATGCCCAAGGACTAATGACTAATGACTAATGACTAATAACTAAATATGTTTGAAACGTTAATTGAGCCGTTGCAGTACGGCTTTATGCAGCGATCGCTTGTGATTGCGATTTTAGTTGGTTTGTTGTGTGCGGTGGTTGGTAGTTACTTGATGGTGCAGCGATTGGCATTACTGGGGGATGCAATTAGTCATTCGGTTTTGCCAGGGTTAGCGATCGCTTTTATGTTGGGTGCAAATATATATATCGGGGCATTTATTGCCGGAGTTGTGAGTACAATGGCGATCGCTTGGATTAGAGTGCGATCGCCAATTAAAGAAGATGCGGCAATGGGCATAGTTTTTTCAGCGTTTTTTGCCCTTGGTATCACCTTAATTACTGTTATCCAAAAAGATAACAAAATCGACCTGAATCACTTTTTGTTTGGTAATATTCTCGGCGTTACTATTGATGAGGTACGCGACACAGCTATTATTGCCGCTATTGTTTTAACAGTAGTTGTTTTAATATACAAAGAACTTTTATTTTACACATTCGATCCATTAGGCGCTCAAGCCGCAGGTTTGCCAGTCAATCGGCTTAACTTTGGATTAATGTTATTGATTGCTTTGACTATTGTCGCCAGCATGAAAGCTGTAGGCGTAATTTTAGTACTTTCACTTTTGATTACACCAGGAGCCACAGCTTATTTACTAGTTAAACGTCTCAACCAAGTAATGATTTTAGGTGCAGTAATTGGCGTAATTTCTAGTATTAGTGGGATGTATCTCAGCTATTTTTATAATTTGCCTTCTGGCCCGGCAATTGTTTTGGTAGTTTCGGGATTATTTTTATTAGCTTTATTATTTAGCCCCAAACATGGAGTTTTGATACCAAATGTGAATAAAAAATAGAGTTTTTTATTGATTGTACAACCCATAAGATGACTTAACTGCCCATTGTTTGCCAGTCCTTTCCAAATAAAGCAAATTCCCATACTGGGGCGGCCCTGCTGGACAATGTGCAGTTATTTGAATTAATGCCTGGGAAAAATCTAAAGGTAATCCTGGGCGAGTCAAAGTATATATAATAGACCACCTATGATTATAGTCATTTAAAATTTTGTTAGACTCTTGCTCAGAAATCAGAGTTACATGAGCGTTTGTAATCAATGGAGTCAATGAGGAAGGTTGAGTGTTAATTGAAATCCAATTATCGTAAGTCTCTTTTTGGAGATTCGGAAAACCTATAATTCTCATCCCATGAATGAATATTTCTGGAATCCGCAGGAATTCCCAGGAAATATCTGGCTTCAGAGAAGTACTAGTTATCAGATAACTATTGGACATTTCACATAAGAAATCTCCTTTCGCCATTGAATGTTTAATTACAGCAGATAAAACTTGTGGTTCGTATTGCGATCGCATATTGTCCAAAATACAAATTTTCCAACAATAATTAACAATAATTTTGGAAAAAATCTAATTTTAACGTGAATTCGACCAACCTCTCCCTGTCTTGAACTAGTGTTCAAGTCTGTCCCTCTCCGATTCGGAGAGGGACGGTTTTATGTAGTAAAACCAGGGAGAGGTTTTTTATTTGGCTAATTAGACGGACACTATATAAACCGTCGAATTAACGTTAATTTTAATAATCCATATAACAGATAAATCCGCTGTAGGGGTGTACAGCTAGCTGTACGCCCCTACCCACGTATTTGTATCAGTTATTTAGTGAAATCTTATAATCCTAACTCCTAATACTTGAAATTGACGTAAGTTTCAACTTTTTCCTTAGGCAACTGTTCGACTACTTGACACCGCAGCATTTGCTGTATGTGTACTGGTAGGCTTTGATAGTAATCTTGTTGGAGAGCCAATTCTACTTTTGGCGTGTGCAACCAATGCATCGCATAGCCCATCACTACCATCGGTCTTGGCTGGTTTGTGCGATTTGGGGAACCCCGATGCAGTGCTAAAGGCGATCGCACCGCCACGTCACCAGGTTGCATATAAAATGATTCCATTGGAATTTCACCGCTAGCAACCTTCTTTAATCCCTCTTCACGCGGTAAAACATGGGTACCGCGTGCCATCTGGAACGGGCCGTTATCTGCGGTTACTTCCACCAGAGGGAAGTTAACAGCTAAAGCGTAGAGTGGCGTTACTATCTGGTCGCTAAACAACGGACGAAAATCGCGATGGGTTTCCTGATAATCCGAACCCTGGAACGGAACATCAACTCCCAACTGAACCATTACGTATTCTTGATAGAAAACGCGCTCTAAAAGACCCATGATCGTTGGGTTGGCAAAAACCAATTCATTAGCGAATGGAGAAACCCAAGGTAATGTCAGATAGTAGCGGGAAAGTTCGCGCGGAGCCAAACCACCTGGTTGATTTTGACGCTCTCTAAATAACTTTTCAAAAGCTTCTAACCACTCGTCAATTAATTTTTGCTCAAAAAGACCGCGAATAATACAAATTCCGTCTTGATTCAGCTGTTGAGCTAATCGGTCTAGGTCGGCAGCCGAATATTGCGCTATACCGCCTATACTTTGAACCATCTTTCTTATCCTCTTCAATTTATAACTAGAGGCGTATTCATATCAGACCTCTAGGAGATTTTTTTATTGCTTGTCGATGGTAACGTACTATTCTCCAAATGAGTGGCTAAAACTAATTCTCTGTAACAATTAATTAAAATTATTTATGATAGTTCAACCATAATTGATTAAATAAACTCAGCACAAAACCCAGACAAAAACAGACCTTCTAACCTGTTATTTATTGCCTGCTAACTTCAGAAACTAACTCTTTGACACTCCAGGCAATGCAACACTATCACCTGGCTTTGAAGGCCATCTAACAGTCAAAATTGTGCAGTCAGACTCAGCAACCCACCAATGGGGTACGCCGGCACACCAAAGAACGTAATCACCTTCACGAGTTAATATAATTTCTCTATCTTCAAATTGCAGGCGAAATTCTCCATTAATGAGAATTGAAAGTGTAGCAGCTTGGTTATTTACTGCCCAATCAGTTCTGCTTTCACCTGCTTTAAGAACAGCCCATTTTACTTCTAGTATTTCTGTGGAACGCGGATCGTCTTCAGGGGTAATAAAGTGACCGATGAACCATCCCCAACGATTTACACCTTCAACGGCTGCGTTTCCATAAACTACTTTAGGCTGCATCGCTTAACTCCAAAGAAGGAACCAAAATTCGTCCGTTGTAACCTGCTTGGTTATATTGTTCGAGGACATGGGTTGCAATTCTTGTCGCTTCACCGGCTGCAACCAAAGCTACACAAGCACCGCCAAAACCAGCACCAGTCAATCTTGCACCAAACACTCCCGGAGTTTTTTGCAATAGTTCGACTAGAGTATCTAGTGGAGGTACGGAGACTTCATAATCGTCTCTCAAACTGGCGTGGGATGCATTCATTAATTCACCAAAGCGTTCAGATGATACCCCCTGCAATACTTCTAAAACGCGGTTATCTTCTGTAATCACATGACGCGCACGCCGTCGCAGTGGTTCGATGAGTTTTTCTGTTACTTGAGGGTCAGTAATATCTCGTAGGGCTTTAACTCCTAGCGATCGCGCCGCTTCTTCACACTCAGCACGCCTCTGGTTATAGCCGCTACTTGCAAGTGTACGAGGCACGCCGCTATCAATCACTAAAATCTCTGCATTCTCAGGCAAAGGCAGCACGCGGCGTTCTAAAGTACGAGTATCTAAAAACAAAATATGCTCAGTATCAGCCAAGCTAGAAGCCATCTGATCCATGATGCCGCACTGCACGCCAGCATAGTGAATTTCTGCTTGCTGGGCTAATTGGGCAATTTCAACATCATCAATGGGAAGGTCTAAAAGTTGCCGTACTGCCCGTAGCGTTGCTACTTCTAAGGCTGCACTGCTAGACAAACCCGAACCCATAGGCACCGAGGATTTGACGTACATAGAAAGCGAAGGTATTTTATACCCTGCCTTTTGTAATACCTCAAGACAGCCAAAAATATAACTGGCAAATCCAGACGGTGTATGATTGCTATCTAAAATAGTTACGTGTTCGTTGAGATTTTCCGAGTAAAAGTGATGCTGGCGATCGCTATTAAAACCTACTTCTACCGTAGTTGATTGCGGAATCGCAGTCGGCAGAACGAACCCATCGTTGTAATCTGTATGTTCGCCGAGTAAATTTACTCTTCCCGGCGCACTGGCTAGAGTTTCAGATGGTTGACCGAATATTTGTTGAAAATCCATAGTTTTTAATTATATAAAGGTACGGGGCGTAACCTTCCTTCTACTTCAACACTAGGAAAATCTGCATCAAAAGTCAGATTTTCCAACTTTCCATCGTTGAGAATTACAAAAGTATCTTCAACCTTTGCCCCTCGTAAACTGGGATTCCAAGCAACAGCAATACCTTCTGCCAAAGTGTCATTAGTACTTGGAGTTGCTACGACTTCTCGCGCTAAATACCCAGTGGTTCCTCCCTGATGATGTTCGCGGATGGCATTCGGAAATCCGTGCTGTTCGTAAGCCTGACCTAGCGCGTAATAAGCTTTGTCAAGACTAGTTCCGGGTTGGGACAAATTCAAAACTACTGCTTCAACTTCCCGCACATGACGATGCAATTCGGCTTGTTCGCCTGAAAGCTGGCTAAAACAAACAAATCGAGTCAGATTTGCATACAAACCGTAACCTCTAGCGCAGAACACCAGCATCGCTTGCTGTCCAATCTGTTCTGCGGTAGCTGTAGCGTGGCGGTATAGTGGTAAACGCCTTTCACCTGCTACCAGTGTCAGTGCTGGATGCAACCCTTTTCCCCATAATGCTTCTGCACCTGCACCCGCTAATTGATATTCTGTCCAAGTTGGCTTGGCGGCTTTGAGTACCTCTGTCATTGCCTGACTCGCTTTTTGTCCGACTTGGCGATATCGTTCTAGCTCGCTTGGCATCATTACCCGTTTATGAGTTTGTAGAGTTGGAGGTAAAGGGTTTTCTAAATTGGAAATGGGGCGATCGCTAATTACTTTCCCACCACCAGTTACATCGCGAACGAAAGACTCACGCGCAGCAGCACCATCAGCCCAAGGGTTGACGTACACCTGAAAATTAGTAGGTAATTCTTCATCTATAAGACGCTGGGCTTCAATTTCATCCGTCAATACCCAAGCACCTTCAGTAGTTACTAATACTTCTGCCACCCCAGTTTCAGCAGTCAGCAACACCGTGTTAGAAGCACCAGCCGTCACCCAGGCAAACCAGTCTGTACCGCGCAAACGCAAACCTTGCACCTCATTTTCACGCAAGGTTTGCCTAATTAAATCCAGCTTTTTGGAGACTTCCTCGTTCATAGAAAATTAGTAACCACAGATGGATACAGATAATTATGAAATTTATATGTATCTGTCTGCGTCTGTCTGAGGTAGGTATTCAAAATGGAATACTAGCGATCGCAATTACCGCTGGATTATTCAACAATCCTGGTATGGCAGTGTATCAATTGTATTAATATATATTTAATTTTCTAACCAGTTCTCTAATTGTAAGTTAGGAATATTGCTAAAATTTTTGATATTATTAGTTACGAGAATATCATTCCGAGAACGAACAACAGCAGCAATTAACGCATCTAATTCTCCAGTTGGTTTACCAATTTTTTTAGTTCGCTTTGAATTTTTCCAAATTCAATAGCTGCTGCTAGGTCAAATGGTTCTATAGGTAATAGTTCAGTAAACTGCTGTAAATTTTCCAGGTTATTCAACACCTGTTGAGAATAATAAACGCCTTTATAAAGTTCTGCAACTATAATTGTTGATAGATAGCATTGGCTAAAATAGCGATTAAATTTTTTTACTGTTTGGCGGTTTTCTTTGAGAAGTGCAATTCAAATGTTAGTGTCTAACAGATACATTAGCCGTTATCCTGATTTGAAATTGAGTCTATGTTTCTACCTTGGTAGGTATGGCGTTGTTGGTCAATCTCTGCAAATATTTCTGTTAAATCTGGTTGGTTTTTCCAGACTCCGAATAATTTATTTAATTTAGATAATTTTTCTTCTTCCGTCAAATTTACTTTTACTTCGGGTATTTGCTTATCAATAAATTCTAAGTCTATAATTATTTCTGTTCCATCTGGAATATTATTTAGTTGCTCTAGTATCTCTATATTTGTACCTCGTTTTATTCCTCGAATTTTCATCTTATTATTTTTTTTGGTATATTAATAGTAGTCTAACATTTTAGAAGAGGAATAGTTAGATTACAGCTATTTTAAGATAATCTACACCTCGTGCAAATTATTAAAATTATTTTTGCATATATTTTGATTTTTGAAAAAAAATAGCATTTATGCTAAATAGCTTGCAATATAACAAAGCTCTACGAGTATTTTTACTCATATACTTTTTATGCCTTCAAAAATATTAACTACAGAGGAAATTAGAAAAAATCTAGTTTTTCACATATAGAGTGCGTTGCAGCCAAGTACCGCACCTTTAGTTGACGGTACATTAGCCTATGCTTTAACACACTTTACATCTAAATAATTGATTATAAATTTTTCTTTACTGTGTTTGTAATTACAGTTCCACTTCATATCGATTAAGCCTATAGGGGAACTGCACTTCAGCCAAGCTAACTCTCAAGAAAGATGAGTCAGGAGCCAATCTTTGAAACTATGAAAGCGCACCAACTACAAAGATATGAAAAAAGCCCATGAAATCCCAAGAGAATCAAAACACAAGAGCAAAGAATAATATTTCCGTCGCAGACAATATGTCTGAGAATATCAATCCTCAAGAAACTACTGAATCTGAGCCTGTAACTCAGGTGCAAAAAGATAATGTAATCACCAATCGGGATTTACCTAACCCACTAGTTCGCTATGCTTTTACCGGGATTATATTGGCTAGTTTATTAATTGTTATCGCTATTTACTACGGAATTATTAATCCCTGAACAATTTGTTTAATTTAGTCCAACAATGAGTATATATTCTTAAGCTCACAGTCTCTTAATCTCTAGATCAACTTGAGCTTAATTTTTTGTTATGTTTTGCTATAAAATCATTTTTACCATACATATTTACAAAATTTTAAGCTTATTTCCCTAAAAAATGTGATAGCTTTTGCGTTTTTGGCAGTGTTGTTAATGCTACAAGTTCATTTAACAGAAATATCCTCCGTTAGTTAGATGGAAGTAGTACTAATTAATTAGTTTATTACTGTAATAGAAATGAATTGCATCATACCGTCAAAAATGTAAGTGCAAGAATGACAGCAGATTCTAAGGAAAGCGAAGTACACAACAATTTTTCAGGTAGCCAGGTATAAAGCCTGTTTTACTTTTGAATTCACCAATTCTGAACGGCAGTTACTACCCTGCGGGTTTTCAAAAGGTATAAAAATTAGGAAACCCGCCCAACTAACTGCCTTGTTTTGAATTCTGCTGTAACCGTGTTTTTCTCTAAATACTCATCAGCTTTTGCTATTAGATTGAACTCGAATTTAAAGCTGAAAGAGTGCTGATTCAATTGCAAAAAGTTGCTGGCTTATTAAAGCTAGTAACTTGGATTAGCGTATAAGAGGATGTGACTAAAATACATGGCCACAAAGTATCCAAAATTTAACCAGGATCTCGCACAAGACCCGACTACGCGTCGGATCTGGTACGCGATCGCTACGGGAAATGATTTTGAAAGCCATGATGGCATGACCGAAGAAAATCTTTACCAAAAGATTTTCGCTACTCATTTCGGTCACGTAGCAATCATTTTTCTGTGGGCTTCTAGTTTGTTGTTCCACGTAGCGTGGCAAGGTAACTTTGAACAGTGGATTAAAGATCCGCTGCATATTCGTCCAATCGCTCACGCTATCTGGGACCCCCACTTTGGTAAACCAGCAGTAGAAGCTTTTACCCAAGGTGGCGCTAGCAATCCTGTTAACATTGCTTACTCTGGTGTCTACCACTGGTGGTACACCATTGGGATGCGGACGAACAATGACCTCTATCAGGGTTCGGTCTTCCTCCTATTGTTAGCAGCATTGTTCTTGTTTGCTGGTTGGCTGCACTTGCAACCCAAGTACCGCCCTAGTTTGGCTTGGTTCAAGAGTGCTGAACCTCGTTTGAATCACCACTTAGCAGGTTTATTTGGTGTTAGCTCTCTAGCTTGGACAGGACACCTAGTTCACGTTGCTATCCCCGAATCTCGTGGGGTGCATGTTGGTTGGAATAATTTTCTCACAACTTTGCCGCACCCAGCAGGTTTAGCACCTTTCTGGAGAGGCGATTGGGGTGTATATGCCCAGAATCCTGATACTCCAGGGCATCTGTTTGGCACATCCCAAGGTTCAGGAACGGCAATTTTGACTTTCTTGGGTGGTTTTCATCCCCAAACTGAATCGTTGTGGTTGACCGATATAGCTCATCACCATTTAGCGATCGCAGTCATCTTTATTGTTGCCGGTCACATGTATCGGACTAACTTCGGGATTGGTCACAGCATCAAAGAAATGCTCAACTCCAGAAATTTCTTTGGCGTTCCTACTGAAGGTCAGTTCAACTTACCGCACCAAGGACTTTACGACACCTATAACAACTCCTTGCACTTCCAGTTATCCATACACTTGGCAGCGTTGGGAACTGTTACCTCGTTAGTCGCACAGCACATGTACTCGCTGCCTCCTTACGCCTTCATCGCTAAGGACTACACAACACAGGCGGCACTGTACACTCATCACCAGTACATAGCTGGGTTCTTGATGATTGGTGCGTTTGCCCACGCGGGTATTTTCTGGGTACGAGACTACGACCCAGAGCAAAACAAAGGCAACGTCCTTGACCGCGTACTCAAGCACAAAGAAGCGATTATTTCTCACCTGAGTTGGGTGTCGCTATTCTTGGGCTTTCATACCCTTGGGCTATACGTCCACAATGATGTTGTCGTTGCCTTTGGTACTCCCGAAAAGCAAATTTTGATTGAGCCAGTATTTGCTCAATTCATCCAATCTGCTCACGGCAAACTGCTGTATGGTATGGATGCTTTATTATCTAACCCAGATAGCATTGCCTCTACAGCTTGGCCCAATTACGGTAACGTCTGGTTACCAAACTGGGTAGATGCGATTAACGCCGGTACTAATTCCTTGTTCTTGACAATTGGCCCTGGTGATTTCCTGGTTCACCATGCGATCGCTCTAGGTCTGCACACCACCACATTGATTTGTGTCAAGGGTGCCTTGGATGCACGCGGTACCAAATTGATGCCTGATAAAAAAGACTTCGGCTTCACCTTCCCCTGTGATGGCCCTGGTCGAGGCGGTACTTGCCAAACTTCCTCTTGGGAACAATCTTTCTATCTTGCTATGTTCTGGATGTTGAATCTCCTGGGCTGGGTAACTTTTTACTGGCACTGGAAGCATCTAGGCGTTTGGCAAGGTAACGTCGCTCAATTCAATGAGAACTCTACATACCTCATGGGTTGGTTCCGCGATTACCTCTGGGCTAACTCTGCTCAGTTAATTAACGGTTACAACCCCTACGGTACAAGTAATTTATCTGTCTGGGCTTGGATGTTCCTCTTCGGACACTTAGTTTGGGCAACTGGTTTCATGTTCCTCATTAGCTGGCGTGGCTACTGGCAAGAGTTAATTGAAACTCTAGTCTGGGCACACGAACGCACTCCGCTGGCTAACTTAGTTAAGTGGAAAGATAAGCCCGTTGCTTTGTCCATTGTCCAAGGCTGGTTAGTAGGTCTAGCTCACTTCACAGTCGGCTACGTCCTGACTTATGCAGCATTCCTGATAGCTTCAACCGCTGGTAAATTTGGGTAAATAAGAACTCCCTTGCAGTTGAAACCTATAAAAATCTTCTGACCTTAGCCATCATCCCCCTCTATACCGTCAGGTTTTATGGGGATTTTTGTTTGGTATGGCAGGAGGCAGGAGGCAGGCAGTCACGATGAAACAAGTTTCACCACCAAGTATGAAAGTGGTCTTTCCCCACTCCCTACTCCCCACTCCCTACTCCCTACTCCCCACTCCCTACTCCCCACTTACAAGTCAGCTTTGAATATGTCCTAACTTATCTGGCTACAGCTATATAACAGCTTATCGCGCCGAAACTGGCTCTTCAATATTCACCTTCACAGCTTGTAGTTCCTTGGCTTTTTCCTCTGGTAAAGCATCATTGGCAAACATCCCGGCTGCGAGTTCGGTTCCCGCGAGATACTTCAGCCTTTCGCTTGTGCGATATGGGGGATAAAACTGGGCGTGTAAATGCGCTTCTGGATGGGGTAAACCGTCGGTTGGCGCGCCAAACCAAGCCATCAAGTAAGGAAATGGGCGATTCCACAAGCCGTCATACTTAAGAGTGACAGTTTTTAAGGCTTTGGCAAGTCCCCAACGTTGTTGTGGAGTCAAATCGGTAAAGGTGCCAACTGGCTCTTTTGTTGCAAGCCAGACTTCATAAGGATAACGGGCGCATACTGGGACAAAGGCGATCGCATACTCATCTTGATAAATAATCCGTCGATCGTCTGCAATTTCCTTCTGAATCAAGTCTTGCAGTAAACCCCGCCGATGTTCTTGATAATACTCTTGCTGCATTGCCAGCATCCGTGCTGGAACGGGTGGTACAAAAGGATAGGCGTAAATTTGCCCGTGGGGATGGTGCAATGTTACACCCACTTCTACACCTTTATTTTCAAAGGGCAGCACGTATTGAATTTGCGGATTTAATCCGAGTTCGCGGGTGCGATCGCCCCATACTTGCAACAGCAAATCTAGATGATCCAACTGTAGGGAACTCAGAGAAGCGCGGGCATCTTGGGTAAAAACCACTACCTCACAGGCTCCATTAGCCGGCAACGTTTCCACGATAGTATGAGGTGGATTGTTGGCTGTAGAAACCATTGAGGGAAAGCGGTTGTCGAACACTGCCACGTCGTACTTACCTTGGGGTAGTTCCGTTGGGAACTCAGGGTTAGTAGTAGGTGCAAGGGGGTTGTATTCTGGGGGTGGCATGAATGTCCGCCCTTGACGATGACTGGCATAAGCTACCCATTCCCCCCGCAAGGGGTGCCAGCGCAGGTGGGGATTAGCTTGCACTGGCTCGTTGCTAGGGCTGGGGGCTTCTAACTGATTAGAAATTGGGTAGCGACTGTATAATTTGAGTTGGCGTCCGTCGGGCTTTAACAGCTTGTGGGAGTACATAATCCTTGTCCTGAGAGGGTTGCAGCGCGGATTGCCTCAATGGGAAATTTCGGCGTGCGATCGCCGTACAATAATCCATTGGCTTCTTGGAAAGTATCTGTCAATTGCGTGTAACAAAAGCCGCTAAATAGCTCAATATCATTAACTGTTTTGAGCAAAGCAGCGTATTTCATTTCTAATTCCGAGATATTCGAGCAGTTTTCATATCCCCAAGCTCCATCGGCATTAGGTTGGTCGAGAGGAGCATAAGCGATACCACCAAACTCGGTTAACATCACTGGCTGTCCTTGATGGGGATAGTTATCCAAGGTGAGGATGCGTCCTCCGGGACGGCTACGCTCAAATAAATCCGATATCTGAATATCTGGTCTGTAGCGATGGGCTAATCGCTCGGGCTTGCGATCGTAGTCGTGAATAGCGAGGATGTCGGTATCCGTACTTTCCCAACCATCGTTACCAATTACTGGGCGAGTCGGATCGAGAGTCTTAGTTAGGTGATACATTGCCAATACGTAGTTACGATGGGCGGCTGTCTCAACCAAATTTGGCACTCCCCAGGATTCATTAAATGGCACCCACGCCACAATACATGGATGGCTGACATCTCGTTTAATGATTTCCGTCCACTCACGGGTCATGCGTTCCACGGCTTTGGGCGTGAAACGGTAAGCACTGGGCATCTCCTCCCATACTAACAACCCTAAAACGTCTGCCCAATATAAAAAGCGGGAGTCTTCAATTTTTTGGTGTTTGCGTACACCGTTAAAACCCATAGCTTTAGCAAGTTCGACATCACGCCGTAATGCGTCGTCGCTAGGTGGAGTCATTAACGTATCAGGCCAGTAACCTTGGTCGAGAACTAGCCGCAGATAATAGGGACGACCGTTGAGCATAAAGCGATCGCGCTGAATGCTAACAGTCCGCATCGCTGTATAAGATTGCACTTCATCTAAAAGAATATCTTTATCCCATAGCTGAATTAGGGCATCTATTAGGGTTGGCTTTTCTGGACTCCAGAGTAATTCATTACGACAGTCGTCAATCCCCGGGTCGCCCAGAACTATGCGGCGGGTAATTTCCCCGTTGAATACTTCATAGGTATCGCTGGCTAAGACGCGATCGCCAGTGCTAAGTTTTACTTTAATTTGTACGCCCGCAGTCGGTAAATTTCCAGCCAGCCCAGCTTCAAAGCCAATTTCCCAGCGTTCGCAATCGGGAATCCAACGAAGATTACCAATATAAGTTTCGGCTACACGCTCGAGCCAAACTGTCTGCCAAATACCAGTTGTCCGAGGATACCAAATACTATGCGGTTTCAACTGCCAATCCTGTTTACCGCGAGGTTTGGCGAGGTCGTGCGGATCGTCGTGCGCCCACACTGTTACCTTTGTTGTACCGCTGTGATTTAAGGCACGAGTAATATCGAAACTGAAAGAGGTGTGTCCGCCTTCATGCTCGCCTATGTATTTATCGTTTACCCACACACGAGCGCGATAGTCCACAGCACCAAAATGTAAGATTAATCTGCCGTCCCCTGATGGTGTTTCAAATTCGCGCTCGTACCAGCAGTTGGGATGGAAACCTTCATCACCAATCCCACTTTTGGTAGATTCGGGCGCAAAGGGAACTTCTATATGATGAGACCATTGGCTTAGATCGCTGGGTTCGACACATTTGCCCTCATCATCAAATGAGAATTTCCACAGCCCATTTAAAGATTGCCAATGCGATCGCTTTAACAATGGTCGAGGGTAAGCCGCTGTTAAGTCTATAAAGTTACTATCAGTTTTAGAGGTTAATTTAACCTCAGGGTTAGCCAAATCTAACAATTGCATCGAATTTCCTCCTAATCTATAACTCAATCAACTTTGCTATAAGCAAAATCTAGACCCAAATCTTTGGATTGCTAGGTATAGCATGGGTCTTTATCCGGTCTTTCATGGATCGGTTTGAGCTAGTAGTACTATATTTTTATTTAGTCAATACTGATACCTTCCGCACTTAGGTGTTGAAGTATAACAATAACTTTCTTTATATACGCCTAGCTCGTGACATTATGGCATATACATAACCAATCTTTGCCAGGTTATCTAAAAAAAAAAGCATTAAATTTAGGTCGCTAATAACTATCATAAATCTGCCACACAATTATGTAGTTCTTAAGAAAATTTTATTTCTATAAAGTGTTTAAGTAGATTTTTTAAAGATGATTTATTAAGCAATAAGCATTAGCAAACAAAAGAAAAATAACTAAAATCAGGTTATATAAGAAGATAACCTCAGCATTCGTTCAATATTGCTATATTAATGGGATTTTGTCTTACAAATATAGTTGTAAAGTTATTGGTTTAGTTGTCATTAACTATTAAGTGAAAAATTTTTTTAATTTGCATTTTCGACACCCAACACCCAAAACCAATAATATCAACGGTTAGCGGTTAATAAGTGTGCTATTCTGCTATCGATTCAAGCCTCTTGAATAATCCCCATAATTCCTTCGCTCATTTAGATGTATCGAGTCATCAATAAATTTGGGTAGAGATACTATTATGCACAGTTCGTCGTAAACATTGCTCTCTCACAGACAATTGCCACAAAAAAAGCCCAGCCATCTCAGAACTGGGCTTTTAGCTATCTCAATAGACTCTTGCAAAACAATTTTTGGACTCTTGAGGGAAAGGGATACATATTCAACAGAAAGGATTTTTTCTTTGCCTTTAACCTTTTCCCAATTTCTGCAACAAGTCTAATGAATTATTGGAGGTAAACTAGTCGCATTACAACCAATTAGGCAGTAGGTTGTTCGAGATTAACTTTGACAACTTTGTTCTTTTCTTGCTCGGACTTAGGCAGTGTTAAATTCAAGATACCGTCTTTATAATCTGCTGTGACATTGGTATTTTGAATCCGAGCAGATAGAGGAATTACACGTTGGAATTTACCGTAGTAAAATTCGCTCTTGGTAGTGCCATTGTTTTCGGTTTTAGTTTCAGACTTGCGCTCGCCACTAATACGAACAGCATCTTGGGTGACTTGAATATCTAGGTCTTTAGCGTCGATTCCTGGCAGTTCCAGCTTCAAGTGCAGAGCATCATCAGTTTCTTGTAGTTCAGCAGCAGGAACTTTAATAAAGCCTCTGTCAAACAATGTAGATGGTACTCTGGTATCTTCAAATAAACCGTTGATTTGACGTTGTAGAGTGTCAATTTCTCTCCAGGGATTCCAACGAACTAGTGCCATAATTCTGACTCTGTTTAATTAGTTATTGTTTAATCGTTTTTGCACTTCGCTTTGTGCTTACACATTCATATTATCTTTGTGAAAATTCCGATAAATTCGGTATTCCTCACCTAATAAAATGATGATTACCGCACTAAATTAAGCAGAAAAAATATTACGGTTTACTGGAATCTTTAAGTTCGGTAAACTAGAATATATATTGGTTTTTACGCCACTACAGTTTTTAGAAAAAAGAGATAGGCTGTTCAACATCTAGTTTGCATATCTAAAGTTAATGCCTCCTGCCTCCTTCAATGCATTTGCATCGAGCGATAAACCAAAGGTGGGCGGGAATCGAAGTTTTCTTGATTTGCTTGCTTTGTGGCTGTGGTAATCAGGTGATGGTGTGGTGAGAGATGACACACAGGATCGGTGGCAGCGGCACTGTTTGTCAGAAGTAACGCTTGGCAACGGCAACCACCGAAATCGATCTCGCGGCGATCGCAACTTTGGCAAGGCTCAGGCATCCATTCTGTTCCTCGGAAGCGATTAAAAGCAGATGATTCAAACCAAATCCAATCTAGTGAATGATTGCGGACGTTAGCAAATTCTAATTCTGGAATCGAACTAGCGGCTTGGCAAGGTAAAACATCGCCATTGGGAGCGACAACTAAAGCTCGATGACCCCACCCACCCATACATGGTTTAGGGTAATCTTCATAATAGTCAGGCAGCACGTATAAAATCCCCATTGGGCAGATGTTGCGCTTTCTTGCCTCTGCCACTGCGACCTCTGCTCGTTTTAGCTGTTCGCGGGTAGGTAGTAAAACATTACGGTTGCGATATGCCCAGCCATAATATTGAGTGTTCGCTAATTCAACTCGGTCTGCTTTTAAAACCTCACACAGCTCTAAAATCTCCTCAATTCTGTCTAGGTTTTGCCGATGCAGGACAAAATTCAGTGTCAGCGGAAAACCCAAAGCTTTTACTAATCTTGCTGCTTCTAGTTTTTGCTCAAAACAAGGAGTTCCAGCAATATAGTCCGACTCAGCAGCACGACTATCTTGGATGCTAATTTGTACGTGATCGAGTCCGGCATCACGCAGCTGTGTAGCTCGTTCTGGAGTTAATAAGGTAGCAGCAGTAATCAAAGTAGTATATAGTTCCGCTTTGGCGGCGGCTGCCACAATTAATTCTAGGTCTTTTCGTAGCAGTGGTTCGCCGCCGGTTAAGCCAAGCTGTAACACACCCAAGTTTGTGGCTTCCTGAATTACTCGCAACCAATCCTCTGTAGAAAGTTCTTGGCGATACTGGCTATCGCCACAATTAAGCGGATTGGAGCAGTAGGGACAACGCAGTGGGCAGCGATAGGTTAATTCTGCTATTAAGCTTAAGGGTCTATAAATTGTCATATTAATTCGTAATTCGTAATTCGTAATTAAGGATTGCTGATTTTATGTACGAAAACGATTGGCGCTATATCAACATTTCTGTAGAGACGCTGGAATGCAACGTCTCTACATCTGGATTAACATTTTTATCTCCTGCCTGCTAGCTGTTCCCTTCTACAATTAATAGTCCTCGTTGGCTAATTCGAGACAGCAGATGGCGCACGTCCTCTAGCAGGTTTTCGCCTTGGTACTGTTTCTCTAATTCTGTTGCGATCGCGTTGAGAGTTCGCTCGCCATTACAAAGTGCTAGAATTGCTGCTGCTGTGGAGTTTAATTGCAGCGCCCCTTCAGGAACCAGGAGCCAATGTTGCTTTCTCACATCATCCCAGCGCAAACGCACGCCACGAACTAAGCGCGGTCGGGCATGATTGTCTATAATACTCATTTAATTCGTAATTCGTAATTCGTAATTCGCAATTAATGTGCTGGATATTGGGTATTGCTTATTCTTTCTCCCCATCTCCTCATTTCCTCCTATACTTCTTGCGGTCTAGTATCGCCACGTTCGATCGCTTCTAATTGACTCCACAATAAATTACACTTGAATACTAAAGCTTGTACTGCTTTCTCCTGAGATTCGCGAGTGCGGCAGTGTTTGAGGACTAGCTTGAGGGCGTATTGGGCATCTCTGGGGGCTTGGTAAAGACGCGCCCGGAAGTAGTCAAATCCAGCAGGATCTATCCAGGGATAATGTTCTTCTAATGCAGCTAGGCGGACTCGAATTGCATCAGGGCCAAAAAGTTCGGTTAGCGATGCAGCTACCGCTTCAATCCAGGGTCGAGTGCGACAAAAGTTAACGTAGGCATCTACTGCATATTGAACTCCTGGCAGTACGTGCTGGTCTTCTAAGAGTTCTTGACGAGACAATCCTACTGCTTTACCGAGTTTTAACCATGCTTCAATACCACCTTCGTCGTCGCCTTGACCGTCATGGTCGATGATGCGTTGAATCCATTCTCGCCGCACTTCTAAATCGGGGCAGTTTGAGATGATGGCAGCATCTTTTAGGGGAATACTTTTTTGATAATAAAATCTATTTGCTACCCAGCGTCGGACTTCTGTTGGCGTTAAATCACCGCTGTTCATCCTCGCATGAAATGGATGCAGATGATGATAGCGGCGATGTTGCGATCGCAATACTGCCTCTAGTTCTGTCTGAGTCCAAGGGAGAGGTTCTTTAACTAATTCCAACACGCTTTTTATTCCACCTCAAAATTACAATTCGATGGTCAGCCCATCGTAACCAACTTCTACTCCTGCGGCTTCTACAATTTTGCGTTCCTCTGAATCAGGTAACAGGATTGGGTTTGTGTTGTTGATGTGAACGAGAATTTTCCGAGGACGGCTCAAATTAGCAAGGCTTTTTAAACTAACGTTTAGGGGTAAGTGTCCCATATCGCGGGCTTGCAGCTTTGATACTCCTAAAGCCAATAACTCATCATTTTGCCAGCAAGTGCCATCTACTAATATGCAGTCACTAGACTCGAATCGCTCTAGGATTTTTTCGTCAATTTCCGCTAAACCTGGAGCATAAGTTGCAACTTTGCCAGTTGTGCGATCGCGAAATGTTAAACCTATAACCCAAATTCCATCTAAATTTGTCTTATGGCGCATATATTTTGGTGGTTTGGCTGCTAGTGGAAATACCTCCACTTCCAAACCATCTGCTCCATTTAACCCCAGGTTTATAGGTACGTGAGGTTCGAGTACAGACCATTCCACGCCACAATAGCTTGCTAACGTGGACAGCAGGGGATAACCGTCTGTCAGAGCCTTATGTACTGTTTCAGTACCGTAGACGCGCAGTTTTTCCGTAGATTCTCTTAGGATAACCAAGCCAGTGGTATGGTCAATCTCTGCATCAGTTAATAAAACACCAGCGATCGGGCTTGACCGAATTGTAGACGGTTGCCCTTCCCGCAATCTCTCTAACTGCGGGCGTATATCTGGAGAGGCATTGACTAAAAACCAAGGCTCATTGTTTTTCCTCACCGCAATTGATGACTGGTTGAGCCAATTGACACCTGCGCGACTTGTGCGGACTGCTTGGCAATTGGGACAGTTACAATTCCACTGAGGAAAACCGCCACCTGCGGCAGTACCAAGAATTTTTAGGAACATAAAAACAAAAAGCAGGTAGAGATTTTAATTCACCAGACTTCTTGCAGAAGTGGGGAAAAGGGGAAAGGCGTAAGAAAAAGGCTTTTCCCTTTAACCTTTTCCCCTTCCCCCTCTTGTAAAAATAGTTTTACAAAAGGTCTAGTAATTAAACTGGGTATTTAAATTATTGCCCGTTGAGAATGTATGTGGTGATTTCCATGCACAAGTCAAGCTCGTCAAAATCTGGTTTTTCCCAATCAATAGCTGACTTAATATTTGGAGGATGGAATGAGGTTCTAGCAGAGACATCCTCACTTAATTGTGAGCTATTGCTTTCTTGCTCTTGCATGGAGCGATCGTTTGTTTCGCGAATCATTAGGAACACCTCTTGAAATAAATGCTCAGTCTTTAATTTGGGCTGCAATTAATTTTGGTAGTTTTACTTACTATTTGTCTTATTTGCTAGCTCCAAATTTATTTGCTTTAGACTAAACTCTGTTACACAAGAAACATACAGTATTTTTACTGTTTTTTACTATATTTTCATTATGCGTATCAGTAATCTTCATTATACGCATCAGTAAGAGGCATTTGAAAACCCAAAGTCTAAATTAAGAGTTTTGCCTTCTGCCCCCTAGCTCCTGCCTTCTGCCTTCTGCCGCCTGCCGCCTGCCTCTTTACCTTTGTGCCCCTCATACTCTTCCCCAGTCGCTCTTAAGAATATTCACGGTTGAATTTATGTTAAAGTGTCAAAGGAAGATTAAATTCGGCTGTGGAATTTGTATTTATATATAGTAGTATTACAGGCCTCTCCGGATATAAATCTCTACACTCCCCTGCTTCTGGAGAAATTTTATGTCAATTTATGTTGGTAATCTATCTTATGAGGTCAAAGAAGATGACCTCAGACAGGTCTTTTCAGAATACGGAACTGTACAAGAAGTTCAATTGCCTATCGACCGAGAAACAGGTCGTGTCAGAGGTTTTGGTTTTGTAAAAATGGAATCAGACGCCCAAGAAGCGGCAGCAATTGAAGCCCTTGATAGCGCTGAGTGGATGGGTAGAAGCTTAAAAGTTAATAAAGCTAGACCCAAGACAGATGGAGGTTCTTCTGGTGGAAGACGAGGGAACAGTAGTGGTGGTGGTGGTGGATACTCTCGACGCTACTAAGGTATAAACCTAATAATTGAACTCTCAGGTCTTGAGGGCAGACAAGAGGTCTGCTTTTTTTTGCGCTCCCGTTAAACAAGGTGTTTACCACTACGCATATTCATCAAACAAAGTTAGTAGGAATATACTATGACCCAAATAATCGTAGGCGAAAATGAAGGGATAGAATCAGCTTTACGTAGATTTAAGCGAGAAGTGTCTAAGGCAGGAATTTTTCCAGATATCAGAAAGCATCGCCACTTTGAAACGCCCCTAGAAAAACGCAAACGCAAAGCGATCGCCAAGCATAAGCAGCGTAGAAATTTCCGCAATTGATTAGAGGGCAGAATTCAAAATTCAGGAATCAGAATTATTGAATTCTCAAGTTAAATACGCTCTGCGGCAGCTTTAAGATTATAGATAGTGTGGTTGGCGCTTATTTAAATCTGCTGTCAGTTGGAGCGATCGCTTTTTTAACAGCCGCTACACTAGCGGCGACTATCTGCTACGAATCAAATAAACAAGGCAATCTACAACAGAGCAAAGATGCAGACTCTCCAAAAACTGTTTTTCCCAAACATGGGCTGCGGGACTTGGGCCTGGGGTAACCAATTGCTTTGGGGATATGACGAAAGCATGGATGACCAGTTGCAAGCGGTCTTTAACCTTTGTGTCAGCAACGGTGTAACTTTATTTGATACGGGCGATTCTTACGGAACTGGGAGATTCAATGGTCGAAGCGAACTACTATTGGGACGATTCAATCGAGAATATGTAGGTTCTAATCAAGAAAATATTTGTATTGCGACTAAGCTTGCTGCTTACCCGTGGAGATGGACGCGCCAATCGATGGTAAAGGCTTGCAAGTCATCTGCTCAACGTCTGGGAAAAAATGTCGATTTAGTACAGATGCATTGGTCTACAGCAAATTATGCTCCTTGGCAAGAACGGGGGTTATTGGATGGTCTGGCTGATGTCTACGAGCAAGGCTTAGTTAAGGGAGTGGGACTATCCAATTACGGGCCGAAACGGCTCAAGCAAGTACACAAAAAGTTTGCCCAGCGAGGCGTTCCCATCAGTACTTTGCAAGTTCAATATTCTTTGTTGTCTACATATCCGGTGACGCAACTCGAACTCAAAGATGTTTGTGATGAGTTGGGAATCAAATTGATTGCTTACAGCCCTTTGGCTTTGGGATTATTGACAGGGAAATACTCTGTTGGAGGTGCTTTTCCCAAAGGTATCCGGGGTCTGCTGTTTAGACAGATTTTACCAGGGGTGCGATCGCTCTTAGAATGTTTGCAAGAAATCGCACAGTCTAGAAACAAAACTATGTCACAGGTAGCAATTAACTGGTGTATCTGTAAAGGCACCATTCCCATCCCTGGTGCAAAGACTGTGGAACAAGCAAGGGAAAATATTGGTGCTTTGGGTTGGCAATTAGATGCTGGTGAAATTGCAGAGTTAGATAAAGCAGCAGCAAGTACAGATAAAAAAATGGTGCAAAATATTTTTCAGACTCAGTGATTAACCGTTAATCATAAGTCTTTGACTGGAGGCGATATTACAGATCTGTTTTGGGAATTTCCTCACGAAATTCTATAACCAATCGCATAGTTTCCACTACCAAATCACGTAAATCACGATTTAGCACTACAGCGCCTTGAGAGCCAAACCAACGGTCAAAAATAGCGACATATCGCTCATTACCATTGACGAATCCTTGCATGAATTTAACCAGAGAATAGTTGACTGTATCCAAGAATTGCGAGTTATTTTCTGGCACCATGCAAGCGATACCTTCTTGTGAATAGGGGCGATCGGGTACGATCGCAAAAGTATCTTGATTTTCTTGCTTTTGCAGCCATCCCTCTAAAAGAATGCTATCCGATGAGAAAGCATCAATAATACCTTTTTGCAAAGCTGTGTATCCTTCCGTCCTAGTTTTAAAATATACTAGTTTAGCTTTGGGTTGGACGCGAGCGATCGCCTGCTCGTTTGTGGTTCCTGGCAACACGCCAATTCTCTTTTCAATCAGCGATTCCGGAGAACCTAGATTGCTTTCTGTCTTAACTAGTAATTGGGTTCCAGTCACGCCGTAGCTTACAGAAAAGTCTACTTTTTTATCTCGTTCCCAAGTAAAACTACTAGCATCACACACAATATCAACTTTTCCATCGACTATTCTAGGAATGCGCTCAGATGGACTAAGACCAACTAATTGCAGTTTAATTTTTTTTCGTAGTTTTTTTTCTAATTGCTCTTTAATCAGAGTTAGCATGTCTACCGAATAGCCATTTAACTTTCCTTTGCTATCCATATATGCAAAAGGTAGCGCATCTTTACTAGTACCAGCTGTTAATACTCCTGTTCTGGCTACTTTTTGCATCACAGTCTCAGCAGCTACCACATTAGGCACGAGCATTGCAAACATGATACTTAAAATAGGAATAGCAATTTTTGGAGACATAAGCTTTAAGAGTAGGTCGTTTTTTCAGAAATCAAATCTGATTTATATGTCAAGTTCAAAAAGTTATCACTATCGAGTATGTAATAAGGTTATCTAGTAACTATTCTTTACATGAGCTTTGTTATCTCACTGTGGCGAGAGTACAATCATCAATTCAATTCCAAATTTTGCTCGTGATATCAATCAATAGAACTCATGCTTGATTGTCATGAAGTTAGGTACACTTTTACTCTATTATTTTCTGTTTGCTCTCTCTACCAGCGATCGAGTAATCAAATAGTATTGTTAGATATAGAACTCATATTTGAATTATGAAAAAAATCAGTACACCCAAACAAGGCTTCTTTCCTACTCCCCACTCCCTACTCGCTACTCCCTGTCTACGCAAGTAAATTCACAAATCAAACCAGATTCCTATATACTCTAAATTATTGTTAATACAGCAATGAAGTACATCGGTAGAGGCGCATAGCTAATAATTTGGAATTGGTAAAAGGCGCAGAAAATGAATAATTTACTCTAAATAATAGGATTATAAAACCTCTCCCGCAGTGGGGAGAGGTTTGGAGAAGAATTCTTCAAAACCTAGCAAACTTACATTACCTGTCTTCAGTATCTGCTATTTATAAAAGAGTTTTGAGTACAGAATCAGGAGTATGTAAGTCATGAGGTGAAAAGGTCATATTAAGGTAACATCTTGGCTAACAGAAAAGTTACTGTTAGTGACGTTATCTAAAATCGCAATCTGTTGATTGTTGAAGAATAAGGTATTGGTGCTGTAGTTGAAATTGAACTGTTGTAAAGTAACTCCTGTTCCAAAATTTGAAGCAGTAATCAAAATTTTGTCCCCTTCCAGCCGATTAAAGTCTTTAATACGGTCGCTTCCTTCATTTGCTCTGTTAAAGATGAACTTATCTGCACCAAGCCCTCCCACAAGAACATCGCTACCAAGTCCTCCCACAAGAACATCGTTGCCATTTCCACCATATAAGGTGTCATTGTCTTGGCTACCGTCATAGATTTGGCTCTGTGTGCCGTCGTCTTCACCGTAGAGAGAATCGTTACCATCTCCACCGTAAAGAATGTCGTTACCTTGCTGACCGAAAAGAAGGTCGTCGCCATTGTTGCCATCGAGAGTGTCACTATCCTTATAACCATTGAGATAGTCGTTGCCATCTCCACCACTTAAGGAATCGTTACCAGTGTTGCCATAAAGAGTGTCATTGCCAACATCGCCGAAGAGTCGGTCATTGCCAGCACCACCATCTAGGATGTCATTGTCTTGGTTACCATATATTAACGGGTTGTTGAACCAGTTTTTGCCGGCAAGTACATCGTTGCCATCTCCACCGTAAAGTGTATCGTTACCAATATCGCCATAGAAAGAGTTATCGCTAACTCCACCGACAATGAAATCGTTACCAGCGCCACCGAATACACCAAAGTAATTAGAAGAATCGCTTAATAGCGTGTCATTGCCACTAGAGCCGACGAGATTTTCAATCGAAATTAACTTGTTTGTAAAGGTTGAGAAAGTAGCTTGTCCAGTTGACAAATCGCAGTAAATCCCATCAGTCAAAAAACTAAAGTTGGCAGTATCAATGCCAGCCTCACCATCAAGGGTATCATTACCGTTTCCACCTATAAGGGTATCATGACCGCTTCCACCAGACAGTAAGTCATTACCATCGCCACCATTTAAAACATTGTCAGCACTATCTCCTAATAGGGTGTCATTGCCACTAGAGCCGATGAGATTTTCAATCGAAATTAACTTATCTGTAAAGCTTAAGTGAGTAACTTGTCCAGTTGACAAATTGCCACTAATCCCATCATTCGAGAAACTAAAGTCGGCAGTATCAATGCCAGCGCCGCCATCGAGGGTGTCATTGCCAACACCACCAGAGAGATAGTCATTGCCAGCACCGCCATTTAGGGTATCGTTATCCTGGCTACCGTCGTATGTTTGGCTCTGTGTGCCGTCGTCTTCGCCGTAGAGAGTATCGTTGCCATCTCCACCGTAAAG